>NZ_JAHWRG010000002.1:0-911012 GCF_024539785.1 Ochrobactrum sp. BTU2
CATCCCGCTAACATCGCCGATCTACTCACACCCAACGTCGCCGTCAAACACTTTCAACCAACCCAAGGGACGAACCAACCTGCCGCTAGCAGCGTCGCCGCCCTCGTTGTGGAGGCGTATATAGGGGTGACACCTCATATCTGTCAACAGCGACAATGAAGTTTTTTGATGTTTTTTTGACAACTTTCCACAAGCCGTCGGATTTCCACGTATTTGCCTTATATTATAGTGCACTCATTGCACCAACCGCACTTGGGAGGGCCTTAAACCGGCCTTATTGCCCTAATAATTTCCGCGAAACTTTTGAAACCGACAATGAACCATACTTTGCAAGCGATTGTGGAAATCGTTGTCTGGCAGGCTTGTCGTTGACTTACGTTTCTTCGGCAGGCAAAACTCACATGCCCGTTTGGGAGCCTTCCGACAGAATGGAAGACACCTTAATACCGGATTGGCGGTTTGTCCGCTTTTCCGACAAACGATTTCAAGCACGTTTTGTGCGGTCAGTTATAAAGAAGGACCGGCTACAGCAGTATGAAAGAGATGGGGCCGAACAATCTCGATCCGGGTGACGAGCCCCCGCTCAGTGTAGGCGGACGGCGGCGGCCACCAGATCGTCGTGAAGTTTCTGCCCGCTGGCTCGCTGGAACCTTCCTGACCGGCGTTACGTCCTGCATGCTGATCGGCGTTGCATTGTTTGCCGCTCTGGACGGGCGCGAACAGCTGGCGACCCCGCCTGAAATCCTTGCCCGTAACGACATGCCCGGTGCGACCGACGAAGCCGCTGTTACCAAGGGCGGACGTCTTGTCAGCACTGTCTCTCAGCAAAAGGCGCGCGACCGACGCCGTTTCGATCTTTCGACGATGCAGAAAGTGGGTGAACGCGAAGTTATTCGCACGCGACCATTCGAATTTGTCCGCATGGCTCTCGCCGTCGATCACCCGACCAGCCGCAAATATCCTGCTTTCAACGCCCTCACCGTGTTTTCGGAAGGACCTGCGGCACCGCAGCCTGCCGATGCCGGTCAGATTTACGGCGCCAAGGTCGAAAGCGAAGTCAGTCTGCGTGTTGTCGATTTTCCGATGAACAGCACAACATTCGATGCATCCAGCGACCTGACAGTGGATGAGGTCGAGAAGGTTGTGCGGGATACCGGTGGTCTTCTGACCGACGGCGACGTGCAGGTTGCATCGCTCCACTATGTCGATCCTGCTCGTTTCGGCGGCACGGACTCGCCTTTCGCGCTTGGCCCAGCGCTTGGCGTGAAGATTACACAGGAGAATGTCAGTGTCGCACAGCGCGGCGATGACGAGACGGTTGGCGAAGGCTTTTCGGAAGAACTGATTCCTTTCCGCCAGACAGCCGATATCAAGCAGGCGCTCGAAGACGCCGGTTATACCGGCGACGATGCCGAAAACATGGCCGACTCGCTTGCCAAGCTGATGAACTCGCCGCGCCTCAAGGAAGGCAGCGTTTTGCGTGTCGGCACCGAGACGCAGGATGGCACGGACCGTATCGTGCGCGCCAGCATCTATAATCGCACCACGCATCTGGTGACGGTCGCCCTCAACGACAGGGGACAATATATTCCGTCCGACGAACCGGAACAGACCCCGCTTCTGCAGACGGCGTTTGATGGTAATGCCCTGCCGACGGCCATTCGGGGCAATCTGCCGAGTGTTTATGACGGGATCAGCCGGGCCGCGCTCGCTTATGGCATGTCGGAGACGATGCGCGAACAGCTCGTCAAGATGCTCGCAAGCGATGTTGACCTGCAGTCACGGCTTGCGCCGAGTGACCAGATCGACGCATTCTTCTCGCTGCCGGACGATCCCGACAAACCGGAAGCCGATTCGCAGCTTCTTTATGTTTCGGCCAATTTCGGCGGCACGACCCGAAAATTCTATCGCTATCAGGCTCCGGACGGGAGCGTCGACTACTTCAACGGCGACGGCAAAAGCGCGAAACAGTTCCTGCTCCGCAATCCGGTTCCCAATGGTGTCTTCCGCTCACCGTTCGGCATGCGCCGCCACCCGATCCTTGGCTATAGCCGCATGCATACCGGCGTGGACTGGGCCGCACCGCGCGGCACGCCGATCATCGCTTCCGGTAATGGCGTCGTGGAAAAGGCAGGCTGGACCAATGGCTATGGCAACCAGACCCTGATTCGTCATGCCAATGGTTATGTGAGCAGCTACAGCCACCAGAACGCCATCGCCCGCGGCGTTACCGCCGGTGCGCGTGTGCGGCAGGGACAGGTGATCGGTTATGTCGGATCGACGGGTCTTTCGACCGGTCCTCATCTTCACTACGAAATGATCGTGAACGGCACCAAGGTCGATCCGCTGCGCATTCGTCTGCCGGATAACAAGGCGCTTTCGGGCAAGGAGCTCGAAGCCTTCAAGCAGGAACGGGATCGCATCGACACTCTGTTGAACAGTGATGACAACGGCACCAAGCTTGCCTCGAACGGATCAACGAAGAGCTGATAAAAAGAAAGGCCGGGGGAAACGCCCCGGCCTTTCTCTTTGAATTCGCTGGAATGCTTACTCGGTAAACTCGACCGTTACGCCAGCTTTCACCAGTTTTGCCAGCTCTTCCGCATCCCAATTGGTCAATCGCACACAGCCATGGCTTGACGTCTTGCCGATTCTCGATGGCTCGGGCGTACCGTGAATGCCGTAGGTCGGCTTGGAAAGCGCGATCCAGACTGTTCCCACCGGCCCGTTTGGCCCAGGCGGAATGGTCAGCACCTTATCATTATTGCCCTGCTTGAAGTTGATCTTCGGATTGTAGGTGTAGTTCGGGTTGATCGCGATACGCTCGACCTGAACAACGCCGGAAGGTGACGGATTGTCCGACGAACCAATGGTCGAGGGATAGGCAACGACCAGCTTGCCGGCTTCGTCATAGCCACGAACCTGCTTGCGTCCCTTGTCGGCGATGATGCGGGCCACCTTGGTCCGGACAGGCTTGCCGAGGTTCGGAATCTTTACGATCGAACCCGGCTGATTGAAGTTTACGCCGGGATTGATCTCTTTCAGATAGGTCTCGTCTATATGAAATTTTTCACCGAGCATTTCGGTGACCGAGGTATACGCCATCGCCGGAAGCTGCGCCTTGTGGGCGTAATCTTCCGGGATGGAAGCAACGTATTGCCGTCCCACGTCTTCGTTGGTGATGGTGTATTCGGTGAAGGCTGGGCCACCTGTGGCTTCAAGTTCCGCATTGACCGCCGCTTCGTCTGTCGGATTGATCGATTTTCCGGTCAGCTCGCCATAGGCGGCAGCCGCCTTGTCGACATTGCTGCCCGAACGACCGTCGATGACGCCGGGCGATGCACCGGCGCGGTCGAGCAGAATCTGATAGGCTGCGATCTTTTCCTTTGCACCCTGCCCTTTCGGCATTTCGATTGCCGGAGCCATGTCGCTCGGATTGGGAACACCCCTTGGTTGTTCATAACCCGGCTGGCCATAATCCTGCTGGCCATCATAACCGGGATTGGCACTGGCTGAATTGGTGCTTGTATTGTCAGGATATTGATCGCCTGCCGGAGGCAGTTCCGACCGTTGCACCTGTCCATCACGGTTGCCGCCATATTGCGGTGCTGCCGGAGCGTCCGGGTAATAGTTCGGATCTTCGGGCACGTTGCCGAAACCGTCATAGGGAGCCCCACCGTCGACTGGACCATCGAGCGTCCAATTGTCGTCTGGCTGCGGTGCGCGGCGAACCCGACGGTCATAAGCGTTCGGGTCATAATTATTGGCGTCCTCGACACTGAGAATACGCCCGCGACGATCCATGGTAACGCGGCGGCCATACTGGTCGATAAAGACCCGTACCCGGCGATCATGATAGATTTCTTCACCCGGATCATAAAGCTGTGCAAGCTGTACCGGGCGTTCGGTAGCCACTGCAGAACTGCCTTCCCCCGCGCGCGCTGTACCGTTGACGGCAGTTACCGCGACGGAAGCAAACAAAGCGAAACGAAGCATGCGTGTGTAATGCGCCATGAAGAATGCCCTGGGTGATCGAGAGACCATGGATGCCGCGAATATGGTTAACAACTGATTAGCTGATAAAGCAGATGCCAGATGAACTGGACATGAAAATGGCCAACATCGAAGGAAAGCTGGAAAACTTGTCACGCCAGACATGAAAATGGCGCCGCAACCTATCCGGTTGCGGCGCCCAATGACCTCAACTCTTGAACGTTCAGGCGTTCTCGTCGATCTTCTGGCCTTCATCCTCAAGCGCACCACGAATCGGATGGAAATTGAGCCTGTCCGAACCGGCGGTAATCTTGACGATGGAACCATCCAGAATGTCGCCCAGTAGGATGCGCTCGGCGAGCGGATCCTGAACTTCTTTCTGAATGACGCGCTTCAACGGACGTGCACCATAGGCCGGGTCGTAACCCTTGTTGGCCAGCCATTCGCGTGCATCTTCTTCCAGCTGCAGCACGATCTTGCGATCGGTCAGAAGCATCTGGAGACGCTGCATCTGGATATCGACAATCGCACCCATGTCTTCACGGCGCAGCCGGTGGAACAGGATGATTTCATCGACACGGTTCAGAAATTCCGGACGGAAGGCAGCCCGCACCACGCCCATTACTTCCTCACGAACCGACTCGACATCGTCCTTCTCGCCAAGATTGACGAGATATTCAGCACCGAGGTTCGAGGTCATGATGATGACCGTATTGCGGAAATCGACCGTGCGGCCCTGTCCGTCGGTCAGGCGTCCGTCGTCCAGCACCTGCAACAGCACGTTGAACACATCCGGATGCGCCTTTTCGATCTCGTCGAACAGGATCACCTGATAGGGCCTGCGCCGAACGGCTTCCGTCAGAACGCCGCCTTCTTCATAGCCGACATAGCCGGGAGGTGCGCCGATCAACCGGCTCACGGAATGCTTTTCCATGAATTCCGACATGTCGATACGAACCATGGCCGTGTCGTCCTGGAAGAGGAACGCGGCGAGCGCCTTGGTCAGCTCCGTCTTACCGACACCGGTTGGGCCGAGGAAGATGAACGAGCCGATAGGCCGGTTAGGGTCCTGAAGCCCGGCGCGCGCACGGCGAACCGCCTTCGAGATGGCCTGGACAGCTTCGCCCTGCCCGATGACCCGCTTCGCAAGTTCGTCTTCCATGCGCAACAGCTTCTCACGCTCGCCTTCCAGCATCCGGTCAACCGGAATACCGGTCCAGCGTGAGATAATCTGTGCCACGTGGTCGGGCGTAACAGTCTCTTCAAGCAGAGAGCCCTTGTTTTCATGGCTTTCGGCTTCGACAAGCTGCTTCTCCAGCTGCGGAATCTTGCCATAGGCCAGTTCGCCCGCTTTCTGGAATTCACCGCTTCGCTGTGCAATGGCGAGGGCATTGCGTGCCTCTTCAAGCTGGCGCTTGAGATCAGCAGCAAGTCCGAGCTTCTGCTTTTCAGACTGCCATTTCGACGTCAGTTCCGCCGATTCTTCTTCCAGATCGGTCAGCTCCTTTTCGAGGCGCTGGAAACGATCCTTGGAAGCAGCATCGGTTTCAACCTTCAGCGCTTCGCGCTCGATCTTCAGCTGCATGATGCGACGGTCGATTTCATCCAGCTCTTCCGGCTTGGAATCAACCTGCATGCGCAGGCGCGATGCCGCCTCATCGACAAGATCAATGGCCTTATCGGGCAGGAAACGGTCGGTGATATAACGGTTCGACAAGGTTGCCGCAGCAACCAGAGCCGAATCCGAAACACGCACCTTGTGATGCTGCTCGTATTTTTCCTTCAGGCCACGCAGGATCGAAATCGTGTCCTCGACGGTCGGTTCATCAACGAATACCGGCTGAAAACGACGGGCAAGCGCTGCGTCCTTCTCGACATATTTGCGGTATTCTTCCAGCGTCGTCGCGCCAACGCAGTGCAATTCACCGCGTGCAAGAGCAGGCTTCAAAAGGTTCGATGCATCCATCGCGCCATCAGACTTGCCTGCACCGACAAGCGTATGCATTTCATCGATGAAGAGGATGATCTGGCCGGCAGCCGTCTGCACTTCCGAAAGTACTGCTTTCAGACGCTCTTCGAACTCACCGCGATATTTGGCACCGGCAATCAGCGCGCCCATATCGAGCGCCATCAACTGCTTGTCCTTCAAGGATTCGGGCACATCGCCATTGACGATGCGAAGCGCCAGACCTTCCGCGATTGCGGTCTTGCCGACGCCCGGCTCGCCGATCAGAACCGGATTGTTCTTGGTGCGGCGCGACAGAACCTGAATCGTGCGGCGGATTTCCTCGTCGCGACCGATCACCGGATCAAGCTTGCCTGCACGCGCATCCTCGGTCAGATCGCGGGCATATTTCTTCAACGCATCATAATTGCTTTCAGCGGACGCCGAATCGGCGGTGCGGCCTTTGCGCATATCTTTTATGACCTTGTTGAGCGCCGTCGGGGTCACACCGGCAGCGGAAAGAATTTCAGACGTCTTTGCGGATTTTTCCATCGCCAGCGCCATCAGAAGGCGCTCGACGGTGACGAAACTGTCACCGGCCTTGCTGGCAAGCTCCTCGGCAAGCGAGAAGACCTTGGCAAGCGGCTGCGATAAATAAAGCTGATCGTTGCCACCCGACACTTTGGGCAGCTTTTCGAGCGCACTCTGCAAGCCGATGCGCACATCGGCAATGCGCCCGCCCGCGCGTTCGATCAGGGACGAGGCAAGTCCTTCGTCATCATCGACGAGAACCTTCAACACATGTTCGGGTGTGAATTGCTGGTTGCCGGACGACAGCGCGAAAGTCTGTGCAGACTGGATAAAGCCCCGGACGCGTTCCGTATATTTTTCGATATTCATGATGTCTCCTTTGCCTTCCGGCCCATCAAGCGGCACCAGAAGATGTATGGTGACGAAGCCCCCACACTGGGCGGACTTCTTTCCAAGACAGCATATGGGACGATGGCCGGGTTTCGGCAAGGGTTACAGACACGTGAAGAACCAAATAAAAATGGCGCGGAAACCGCGCCATTTTTAACTTGATACACAGGGACGATCAGGCGTCGGAATCCGCAGATTCCGTTACCGGCGTCTCATCACCGCTATCCTTGGCGGCGCGGCGCGGACGACCAGGACGGCGCGTGGCGCGACGTGGCGCGGCCTCATCCGCAGAAGATGCATCGGCAACAGGAGCGGCCTCGGCGGCCACTGGTGCTGCCTGCTCGACCACGGCTGCAGCCGGAGCTTCTTCAGCCACCGGCTGAGCCTGTTTTTCCTGCGGCTGTTCGTCAGAACGCTCGTCAGCGTTGAAGCGCTCACGCTGCGGACGGCGGCCACGACCCAGACGACGATCGCGGTTGTCGCGCTCGCGCGGCTGCTGGCGACCTTCACCGGACTTTACCGGCTCGCCACCATCTTCGCCATAAACGACCTCGGCAGGCGTGCCCTCGATAACCGGCTGCGGGCCGGAACCGTTGACGGGCTGTGGCTGTGCTGCGACAGGCGTGAAACCTGCTTCCTCATCATCCGCACCGTCATCGTCGAAGGTTTCCTCGCGCTGGAATGGCACCGGATTCTGCGCCATGGCCGCCATGATGATGCGGTTGTAATGTTCAGCGTGCTGAAGATAATTTTCTGCCATCACGCGATCGCCAGATGCCTGTGCGTCCCGCGCAAGTGCCGAGTATTTTTCTGCAATATGTTGCGCATTGCCGCGGATCTTCACATCCGGGCCATTGCTTTCGTAATTGCGCGACAGAGGATTGGGGCCCTTGCGGTTGTTGTTGTTATTATTGTTATTCCCCCGTCCGCGCATGCGCCTGTTCTGCTGTGCTGGCCTCATATTCATCTCTTTTCAGATTAAAGGGCGTAGAAACTCCACAGCCAAAAAGCTGCCGGTTTCACGCTATCGAGCCATGGAGGAAGTACGCCCTAAAAACTTCCCACAAATCGACTGCTCCTGAGTTAGGTACCTCTATGGGTCACCGAAACTCCGCGGTTGCATTAATGCATAACCATTCCGAAAAGCTCTGCTCTTCGAGATTATGCTTGAAAGTCGTGTACTTCCGCACAAGCCATCCCCAAAGAACCTTCGGGGAGCATGACCAAAAATCGTCATGGAGCATTTCCGCCACCGCCCATCAGCGGGCAAAACCATTCTGGCTGTATACGGTGGCCGGAAACTAAACGGCTTCGCCGCAAATTCCAAGTGTTTTTTAGCGGTTCGCCGCATCAAAATTACGTATTTGATTTGTACGCGAAAAGCATGGCCCTTCTGTGGCCGCCAAGGTCACTCGCATGTCCTGCGAGGGAAAAACCTGCGCTTTCGAACAGCGCTTCAACATCCTGGAATTGTCCGGCGCCGATCTCTACGGCAACCATTCCTTGTTTATATAGGTGATCTGCTGCCTTCTGTGCAAGGGCTCTGTAGAAATTCAGTCCATCAGACCCGCCGTCGAGCGCAGCCAATGGGTCATGCTCGCGCACTTCGCGCGACAGTCCCGCAATGTCTTCATGCGGAATATAGGGCGGGTTTGAGACGATAAGATGAAACCGCCCGCTCACATTTTCAAACCAGTCGCTTTTGAGCGCTGCGAACCGGTCACCCACACCATTGGCGACAGCATTGATTCGCGCCATTGCAAGCGCCCCCTCCGCCATGTCGAGACCAATGCCGTGTGTGCGCTCGAAGCGATGCAGAAGCGAGATGATGATCGCGCCCGTTCCCGTCCCCATATCGAGGAGTTCAAGCGTGTTTTTCTGCACCGCAAGCGCTTCCAGCGCCGGAATGACCAGCTCCACCAGCACTTCCGTATCGGGACGCGGTTCAAGCGTAGCAGCGGAGAGCCGGAAAGGCAGGCCGAAGAACTCGCGAACACCCATGATCCGGTGAACCGGCTCACCCTTTTCACGGCGGTCCAGCGCATCGGAAAGCGTCTCGATTACCGCAGAATCAACCAATTGCTCAGGTGCGGATATCAGATCGAGCCGCGTCTTGCCGGTTGCCCATTCGACCAGAAGCCGTGCATCGAGGTCTGGCGTATCCAGTTCTGCCGCACGAAGCCTCGTCCGTGCATCAGCCATCAGGCGGTCGAGACGCATTTCGCTCACCCTTAGAGCGCATCCCGAAAAGTGTGAAACGATTTTCGGAAAAGATGCGCGGTTCAAAACAAATATCTAGAGCGCCGATCTGGCCAATCTGCTCGAATCAGATCGAAACGCGCTCTAATGCCCCAGTTCCGTCAGAAGTGCGGTCTGGTGATCGGAAATCAGCGCATCGACCAGTTCGTCCAGATCACCTTCCATAACCCGGTCGAGCTTGTAGAGCGTCAGGTTGATGCGATGATCGGTGACGCGTCCCTGCGGGAAATTATAAGTGCGGATACGCTCGGAGCGATCGCCCGAACCGACCTGGCTGCGACGTGATTCAGAACGTTCGGTGTCTGCCTTCTGGCGTTCCATGTCGTAAAGGCGTGCACGGAGAATCTGCATCGCGCGTGCGCGGTTCTGGTGCTGGGATTTTTCAGCCTGAACGACCATGATACCGGTCGGGATGTGCGTAATGCGAACCGCCGAATCGGTCGTGTTCACGTGCTGGCCACCGGCGCCCGATGCCCGCATCGTATCGATGCGGATATCCTCATTACGGATCTCAATGTCGATATCCTCGGCTTCAGGCAAAACCGCGACGGTTGCCGCCGATGTATGGATGCGTCCGCCGGCTTCCGTTTCAGGCACACGCTGCACGCGGTGCACGCCCGATTCGAACTTGAGCTTGGAGAACACACCCTTGCCGGAAACGGTGGCGATGATTTCCTTGTAACCACCGGCATCGCCTTCGCTGGCCGAGACCAGCTCGACCCGCCAGCCTTTTTCGGCAGCATAGCGCTCATACATGCGGAACAGGTCACCGGCGAACAGTGCCGCCTCCAGACCGCCCGTACCCGCACGAATTTCGAGAATGGCATTCTTCTCGTCGGCAGCGTCCTTCGGCAGCAGCAGAATCTGGACTTCCTGCTCCAGTCCCTCAATCCGCTTTTCCACGCCCGGCAGCTCTTCCAGCGCCAGTGCACGCATCTCTGCATCTGTGGAGGCATCGTCACGCATGGCCGCCAGATCGACAGCTTCCTTGCGGGAGTCGGTCAGTTCGCGAATCTTGCCAACCACCTCCTGCAGCTCGGAATATTCCGATGCGAGCTTCACATAGGTTTCCGAATCCGGATTGTTGGCCATCTGGCTTTCGATCATTGAGAACCGCTTCAAAAGCTGGTCCATCCGGTCCTGCGGCAATGCGATCATGTCATGTCCTAAAAATTATCAGCGGCGTGCAAGAATGCAAAACGAGACGCCGCACAATCCTGCACCGCGGCCGTTCAGTCAGTTAGAGCATTTCCTATTTTTTTGAACCGTTGGAAATGCTCCAACTATTTGTTTTGTCGCATTATCCGACGCAAAACCGCTTCGCACTTTTGCTGGAAATGCTCTAGATCTGCTTCGCTATAACGGAATATCGTTGTCTTCCGCAAATCTCATCAGCATTTCGCGCAGCGAATGCGCACTGTTCGGCTTATCCAGCTCTTCCGCCAGCAAGGCCGTAAGCTTGCTTGCGTCCAGCGCATCAAGCATGGCCTTGACCGGGCCGATTGCCGCCGCCGACATGGAGATCGACCGAAAACCGATGCCTACCAGCGCCATGGCTGGAAGCGGCCTGCTGGCCATTTCACCGCACAGGGTAACCGATTTACCGTGGCGATTGCCGGTTTCCACGATGAAGCGCAACGCCCGCAGGAATGCAGGCGAAAGCTGATCGAAGCGACCCGACATCAGCGAGTTGCCGCGATCCGTCGCCATCAGGAACTGGAACAGATCGTTGGACCCGACGGAGATGAAATCGACAAGCGACATCAGCTCCTCAAGCTGCCACAGCAGCGACGGTACCTCGATCATCGCTCCCAGTTTCAACCCCATGGGCAACTGATGAGCGAACCGCGACAAATGACGGACTTCACGATCAATGATCTCGCGCGCGGCCTTCACTTCACTGACTTCCGTGATCATCGGCAGCAGGATTTTCAACTCGCGTCCGCCCGCCGCTTTCAGAAGCGCCCGTAGCTGGGTGCGCAACAGCCCCGGACGGTCGAGCGTCAGGCGGATCGCGCGCCAGCCGAGCGCCGGATTTTCTTCCTGCACGGTCGAACTGAAGTAAGGGAGAACCTTGTCTCCACCGATATCAAGCGTCCGGAAAGTCACCGGCTTGTCGCCTGCCGCCTCGATGACCGAGCGATAAAGACGTTCCTGCTGCTCGGCACGCGGGAATGTCGAAGCCACCATAAACTGAAGTTCGGTGCGAAACAGACCGATCCCCGCCGCACCCGAAGCCGACAATTGCGGCAGATCGACGAGAAGCCCGGCATTCATCAGAAGCGAGATATCGACGCCGTCCTTCGTGACGGATGGCTTGTCCCGCAATTCCCGATAATGGGCCTGACGCCGCGCCCGGAACCGAACCTTTTCGGCATAAGCCGTTTCCAGATCGGACTGCGGGCGCAGATGCATGATGCCTTCATCGCCGTCAACGATTGCCGCATCGTTGTTTTCGGCCATGGATACAATGCCCTTGGCCTGGCCGACCACCGGAATGCCCATTGCACGGGCGACGATCACGACGTGGCTCGTGGCGGCGCCGTCCTCCAGAACAACACCGCGCAAGCGCTCGCGCGGATAATCCAGAAGTTCGGCAGCCCCCATGGAACGCGCGACGATGATGGCATCCTTGACCAGCGATTCGGCGATGGTCTTGATGTCGCGTCCCATGAGCTGGCGCAGCAAACGGTTCGCGAGATCGTCAAAATCCGACAGGCGCTCGCGCATATAGGGGTCGGTCAGATGCACCATGCGCGCACGCGTGTCGCTCTGCACCTTTTCGACTGCCGCCTCGGCAGTCAGACCGTTGTGAATGGCTTCTTCCAGACGACGCACCCAGCCGCGATCATGCGCAAACATGCGATAGGCTTCGAGCACTTCGCGATGCTCGCCCTCCACCGCCACATCGCGGCGCGAAAGCATGTCGTCGATGGATATGCGCAGGCTGCCAAGCGCTTCATCCAGCCGGTTCAGCTCGGCCTGGCTATCCTCGTTGAAAAGATTGGTGACGACGATGCGCGGCTCATGCAGCACCACATGGCCAAGGCCGATACCGTCGTTGAAAGCCTGTCCTGTCACACTCATCGGGCGACCGAGATCAAGCTCTATGCCCGGACGGGCCAGACGCAGACCGTCGCCGGTCGCGATGATTTCGGCAAGGACCATAGCGGTGGTTTCAAGTGCTTCGACCTCGTCTTCCCGATATGCCCGCTTGGTCTTGTTCTGGACGACAAGAACGCCCAAAGTGCGGCCAGCGCGTAGAACGGGAACGCCGAGGAAGGAATTATAGGCTTCTTCGCCCGTTTCCGGCAGATAGGCAAAAGCTGGATGGCTTTGCGCATCGGTCAGATTGAGGGGACGGGCGCTTGCGGCAATCGTGCCGACCAGCCCCTGACCGAGACGAAGCTGGGCAAGGTGGACTGCCTGCGGATTGAGACCTTCGGTAGCGTAAAGCTCAAGGACGCCGTCAGCGCGCAATATATAGAAGGAGCAGACTTCCGCGACCATATTCTGGGCGATTTCACGAACGATCCGGTCGAGGCGCGCCTGCGGTTCCAGCGGCTCTGCCATCAATTCGCGCAACCGCTTTAGCAGTACGCGGGGACCGGTTGTCAGCTCACGCATGATCGTCGGGGGCTCCTTCAAAATTGCTGACGTGCGTTCCGCCAGCCGATTCCCAATACCCGCCCGCGAAGCGTTACGCCAATCCCTTTGTGAGCATTTTTGACACCCGCGTCCAGAACAAATAGTCGCTGCTCGCAAAATGTTGCAGGGCCGCGCACCCTTTCGGCTGCGCGGCCCTGCATACAACTATGTTTGAAAATAGAATCTGAGCTGGCTGCTTACTTGTCGAGGCCATAGACCGCGTGCAGTGTGCGCACGGCCAGTTCCGCATAAGGGCCGTCAATCAGGATCGAAATCTTGATTTCAGACGTTGTGATGGCGCGGATATTGATGCCCTTTTCGGCCAGTGCCTTGAAGGCAGTGGCGGCAACGCCTGCATGGCTGCGCATACCGATGCCGATCACCGAAATCTTGGCAAGGCCGGTTTCTGATTGGATATTGTCAAAGCCGATCTCGCCCTTGACCTTGTCCAGCACCTTCAGCGCCTTGTCGACATCGCCGGTCGGAATGGTGAAGGTCATGTCGGTCTTGGAGCCGTCTTCCGACACGTTCTGCACGATCATGTCGACATTGATGTGCTCTTCGGCGAGTGGCCCGAAAATGGCTGCCGAAACGCCCGGCCGGTCGGCCACGCGCCGCAGCGAAATCTGAGCTTCATCCTTCGCAAAGGCGATACCTGTGACGACCTGCTGTTCCACGATTTCATCCTCGTCGCAAATAAGGGTTCCGGGCGGGTTGATCGGATCACCCATGCCCGGCGCATCTGGGTCCGTAAAGCTCGAGCGCACGAAAGTGCGCACCTTGTGCACCATGGCGAGTTCGACCGAACGCACCTGCAGAACCTTGGCACCAAGCGATGCCATTTCCAGCATTTCCTCGAAGGAAATCTTCGAAAGACGCTTCGCCTTCGGCTCTACGCGGGGGTCGGTGGTGTAGACGCCATCGACATCTGTATAGATATCGCAGCGATCCGCCTTCACACCGGCAGCAATGGCGACAGCAGACGTATCAGAACCGCCACGCCCAAGCGTCGCCACACGGTTGTCAGGGCCGATGCCCTGGAACCCGGCAACGACGGCAACCTGACCCATTTCCATGCGGCGGATGATTTCCGAACCGTCGATGTCCTGAATACGGGCAGCGCCATGGGCGTTGTCGGTCTTGATCGGAAT
Organism: Ochrobactrum sp. BTU2; assembly: GCF_024539785.1. NCBI lineage: Bacteria > Pseudomonadati > Pseudomonadota > Alphaproteobacteria > Hyphomicrobiales > Brucellaceae > Ochrobactrum > Ochrobactrum sp. BTU2. The sequence goes on from NZ_JAHWRG010000002.1 coordinate 13,918, forward strand.
CTGCCAGCCCTGCCACGAACGCGCATCAACGCCTATGGATTGAAGCGCAATCGCCAGAAGGCCGCTCGTCACCTGCTCGCCGGAAGCGACGATGGTGTCATACTCGCGGGCATCATAGAAAGGCGAGCTTGCGCCGCATACTTTCGGCATGTTCTGCACCCAGCCGACCAGCTCGTTGGTCTTGCCGGACATGGCCGAAACGACAACAGCAACCTGATTGCCTGCCTCGACCTCGCGTTTGACGTGGCGCGCCACATTATAGATGCGTTCCAGATCGGCTACCGAAGTGCCGCCGAATTTCATCACGATGCGCGCCATTTAAGGTTACGTCCCGCTGTTTAGAAAAATTACACTCACACCTGCCCAAACATTATATTGTTGCGACAGGCAAACCCGGGGTCACATAGCTAAAATGCCGCGCTTCCGCAAGGCCGCGATTCGTATCGGGCCGCTTGAGAGCGAAATTGATTTGTTCCTTGACTTTGGAGTACTACCTTGAGAGCAGAACTGTACGCTTCCGCCGCTGGAGAATGAAATGACCGAGACCGCCCGCACCACCATCGACGCTTCGGAAATCGAGCATTTTTCGCGCATTGCCGCGGAATGGTGGAATCCGCAGGGCAAGTTCCGTCCCTTGCATAAATTCAATCCGACGCGGCTTGCCTATATCAAGGAAAAGATCTGCGCCAAATTCAACCGTGATCCCAATGCGCCGCGCCCCTTCGACGGTCTGCGCCTGCTCGATATCGGCTGCGGCGGCGGGCTTCTCTGCGAGCCGATGGCGCGCCTTGGCGCAACAGTGATCGGAGCGGATGCCTCCACGACCAATATCGAAGTGGCGAAAATCCATGCCGCACAAAGCGGTCTCGATATCGACTACCGCGCCACGACAGCGGAAGCGCTGGCCGAAGCCGGTGAAAAATTCGATGTCGTGCTCAACATGGAAGTGGTCGAACACGTTGCCGATGTGGACCTGTTCATGTCCGCGACCAGCGAAATGGTGAAGCCCGGTGGACTGATGTTCGTCGCCACGATCAACCGCACGCTGAAGGCTTACGGTCTGGCGATCATCGGCGCGGAATATGTCCTGCGCTGGCTGCCGCGCGGCACGCATCAATATGAAAAGCTGGTTCGCCCGGAAGAACTGGAAGCTGCACTTGCGAAAGGCGGCCTGCGCCTCATCGACAAGCTTGGTGTGACCTATAATCCGCTGGCCGACAGCTGGAGCCGCTCCCGCGACACCGATGTGAACTATATGGTGCTTGCCGAACGCCCCGCCTGATCTCAACCTCTTTGCGCGCGCGTTGTCATGGCAACGCCTGCGCAAATGACCAGCGCACCGACCCAAGTCAGCGGCGGATAATGTTCGCCGAGAAAAAGTGTTCCCGAAATAAGCCCCAGTGCGGCTGCGACATAGCCGATCTGGCTAAGATAGACCGGCCCGCCAACCGCCTGTAGCCGGAAGAACAGGGCAAACATGCCCGCCGATGCAATCGACTGGGCCAAAGCAGCCCATGGGGCGAATGCAAGTGTCTCGATCGAAAACTGGCCGGTGAATATGAGTATCCCCGCAGAAAGCATCAGCGCCGATGCGAGATGGCTTCCGGCAGCAAGCTCGATCGGATCGGAGTTCTTCGGCCAGTCGAGCGTGCGATAGACATTGCCGATGGCGAGAAACACCGGAATGAGCAATGCCGCGGCGATCCACAATGGATCAGCAGGTTTTCCCACTTCGCCGCGCGTCATTGCCACCATCACTGCACCGATAAACCCGGCAGCGATACCGCCGATCCCAAGTGCATTGGGACGCCGCAACCCGAACCCCATCGACAGAACAAGCGTGATGACCGGCGACAGCGTGTACATGATGCCGGTAAACCCCGCGCCAAGGCGCGGAATGGCGGAAAGAATGAGGAGATTGGGCACGGCATAGGAGATAAGCGCGGTACAGATATAGTAACGCAGTCTTCCGCCTGAAAAGCCGATCTTCTTTCCCTGCAGAAGAAGAACGGCGAACAGAATGATTCCGGCACTCGCCGAGAACAAAAAGGTCCAGATGGCAGGCGGAATACCAGCCTGCGCAGCGATCTTGCCGAGTGGCAGGATGAGGCCCAGCAAGGTGCCGGTTGCGATCAGCAAAAAAGGCGCAGAATCCGTCAGTTTCATGCGCCTTGTCTCCTGTACGGCAATCAGTTCTTGTCTTCTGGAAATACCGGCAACGGCAGAACGTCGACACCGTCTTCGAGCAGCGAATGCACATCCTCGCGCGACGCTTCGCCGTAGATACCACGTGTTTCGGTCTCGCCGAAATGGATCTTCCGGGCTTCCTCGACAAATTTGTCGCCGACATAATCCGCATTCTCGCGAACCTTGCGGCTCAGTTCCCGCATTTCGTCCAATATCTGCTTTTGCGTATCGCCCAGCGCCATGGCAATCTTTTCCTTGCCACGGCTTGTCGAGACCGCCGGCGCCATCAGCGACTTCTGAACGACTTGCGAATTGCACACGGGGCAAGCGACAAGCTGCATTTCCGACTGACGGTCGAAATCAGCATTGTCGCGAAACCAGCCCTCGAATTCATGGCCCTGATCGCAATGAAGCGAAAAGCGGATCATGGAATTTACGCGTCCTCTTTCTGCTTCGCGGAAAAAGTCCGGACATCGAACTCCCGCGCATTCTTCAGGTTCGGTATCTTGCCGCGTGCAGCAGCGCTTTCCGCCACGTCGATATCAGCCAGGATGACGCCCGGCTCGTCGTGATCGGCTTCGGCGAGAATCTTGCCCCATGGTGAGACGATGATCGAATGACCGTAGGTTTCGCGGCCGTCCTCATGCAGACCGCCCTGTGCGGCAGAGATCAGGAATGCACCATTTTCGATAGCACGCGCACGCTGCAAGATGTGCCAGTGGGCCTCTCCTGTCTGTCTCGTGAAGGCGGCCGGACCGGTAATCACATTGGCACCGGCGAGAGCCTGAGCGCGGAACAATTGCGGAAAGCGGATGTCGTAACAGACAGCCATGCCGAACTTTGCGAAAGGCAGGTCGACAACGACAGTTTCCTTGCCCGGAATACAGGCATCCGATTCGCGCCAGCTCTCACCATTGTCGAGATCGACATCGAACATATGGATTTTATCGTAGGTCGAGACCTTCTCGCCCGACGGTGCAAAGATCGCGCCGCGATTATAGGATCTTCCGTCATCGCCCTTGATCAGGGTCGAGCCTATATGAAGGAAGATACCATGTTTCGAGGCGAGCTTCGCCGCAGCAGCCATGACAGGATCGTTGGCCTCATCGCGCAATGACTGTGCGAGCAATGGCCGGTCACGCTGCATGATCCCGGTCACTTCCGGCGTCTGCACATATTGCGCACCTTTGACCGCCGCTTCCGCGACCAGTTTTTCCATGGCTTCAATATTGCGGGCCACGTCTGTGCCAGACCGCATCTGGACGGCTGCTGCGCGGAACATGCTCATCGACCTCTCCCTGTCCGATCGAATTCTAAACCAGTTCGCCAGTCTTGAGCAGGCCATCCAGCTTGCCCTGATCTTCCAGCTCTAAAAGATCATCACATCCGCCGACATGAACGGAGCCGACGAATATCTGCGGGAAGGTGTTACGGCCCGAACGTTGCTGCATTTCGGCGCGCAGTTCCGGCGATGCGCCTGCATCGATTTCATTATACGCAACGCCCTTGCGGGTCAGAAGATCCTTGGCCCGGGTGCAATAAGGGCAACCGACACGCGTGTAGATCGTTACATCAACCATCATAAACTCCAATCGTTTTGGCCACTATATAAGCGGCAAAGACGTTATCTGGAAGCCCCGACGCTTTTCACGAGCCTGTGTAGCCAGTTATCCGGCTCAATCCGGTAGAACGCGGCTGAACGTCAGCACATCCACGCTTTTCGCGCCGCCGCGCAGCAATGCCCGCGTTACCGCCTTGACCGTAGCGCCGGTCGTATAGACGTCATCGATGAGCAGAACCCGTCGCCCGCGCACATGAATCTCGTGTTCCTGCGGCACGCGGAACGCACCGTCCACATTGCGCTTTCGCTCCTTGATACCAAGGCCGATCTGCTGTTCGGTCCGACGCACACGCTTCACACCTTGCGGCGCAAAGGGTTTCGATTCCAGTTTCGCCAGGGCGCGGGCAAGTTCCGCCGACTGGTTGAAACGCCGCTGCCAGAACCGCCAGCGATGCAGAGGCACCGGAAGAATGACCTCGCATTCATCCAGCAATTCGCGACCCGCGCGTTGCATCCAGCGCGCCATCCACGGGGCCAGATCGGTCCGGTCGTGAAACTTGAGCGAAACCGCCATGCGCTGCGCTGCGCCCCGATGCAGGACGGCGGACCGGAGACGCCGGAAAGGTGGTGGATCGGCAATCGCCTCCGCACTCGTGAAGTTGTCGCCGAAATCATGGCTGAAAGGAATGCCCAGCACGGGGCAATAAGGCCTTTCTATAAAGCGTAGCTCCGGCCAGCATTTCGGACACAGTGTCCCCGGTTCGGATACATGCGCCCGGCAGCCGATACATGTCGGCGGAAACAACATGTCCGCAGAGGAGCGAAAAGCCCTGCCGGCAAACCGCCGCAGCCCTTCGCCCGCGCTGCGCAAAAAGGTTTGATGCGTTCTATCGTCATCCGCCATTGCATTCGCCCCCATTCGAATGCATCTATCCCCGCAACGATTGTACTGAACCTTGCTCGAAAGAGAAGACGGATTCCATGCCTGCGCCGACCGATGATAGCGCGATTTTCGATCGCGATCTCCTGCTCTCGTTTCGCCGTCGCGCCTTTGCGCGCGCCGAACCCGGCGCGGATTTCCTGTTGCAGCGCATTGCCGACGATCTCGCTGATCGTCTCGACGCTGTGGAGCGGCGTTTTCCCGTCGCCGTCGATCTCGCTGGCCATACCGGCGTAGCTGCAGCAGCCATCGCGCAGTCTGGCAAAGCCGACCTGATTGTCCGCATCGAACGCGACAGTGATTTTCTGCGAGGTCCTTTCCCGGCTATTGTCGGTGACGAGGAAATGCTGCCGCTGAAAGCTGGCAGCACCGATCTGATCGTGTCGCTAATGGCTCTTCACGCGACCAATGATACACCGGGTACGATGGTGCAGATCGCCCGCGCCCTGAAGCCGGACGGACTTTTTCTGGCGGCCCTTAGCGGCAGCGGAACACTCGGTGAATTGCGCGAAAGTCTTCTTCAGGCGGAAATCGAACTGACAGGCGGCGCCTCGCCGCGCATTTTCCCGTTCCCGGACGTGCGCGATGTGGGCGGCCTTCTGCAACGTGCAGGTTTCGCCCTGCCCGTAACCGACGTCGACAACATCACGGTGCGCTACGATTCGCTGTTCAACCTGATGGCCGATCTGCGCGCCATGGGCATGCAGAACATCCTGCGCGACCGTTCCCGCAAGCCGGTTTCGAAACGCCTGTTCCTGCGAGCCGCTGAAATCTATGCCGAGCGGTTCTCCGATCCGGATGGACGCATCCGCGCCACTTTCTCGATCATCTGGCTATCAGGCTGGGCGCCGCATGAATCGCAGCAAAAACCATTGAAACCGGGCTCTGCAAAAGCATCGCTGGCAGAAGCGCTAAAAAAGGCTGCGAAAGACAGCTAACAGTCGCCGTGGTGGCTGCCGTTTGTCTCGATGATGCAGACGGAATTGGGGCTCGGCTGAAGCACGCTCTTGCGCACTGTATACGTCTGGCCTGTTGCATGCGGCTGGGCGCTGGCATCGCGCTTGATCGAGCCGGTCATGGTGCGGTCTATCCCGACCGGGAGTACTGACTGGGCTGCAACCTTGTTTGCCTGATCGTTGAGAACCGGCACAATGATGAGAGCCAGAGCGACAACGGCAGAGCCGAACAACAGCACAACGCGCAGGATTCCGCGACCAGCCTTCGTTAGCGGCTTGGCCGTATATTCGTTGTGATCAGCGCTAAAATAATTGTTGTCGAAACTCATGCTTCAAGACTCCGGGGCAGCTCCCAAACGAGAATGCCTCAACGGAGTGAATCATAGATTAACCAGCCAGTGGAATCGTAAGAAATTGCCAACCTTTTTCCACGGTTGTGGACAGGGGCCGGTCTACAGCAGATCAAGCAGAAACGGGATCAGCGGTTCGTCGGCTGGCGGCATCGGATAGTCGCGCATATCCTTCGGACGAACCCATTTCAGCGCCTGCCCTTCGAGCCCCCGCGCGATACCTTCATAACGGCGGCAGACATAGAGCGGCATCAGCAGGTGGAAGTCATCATAGGTGTGGCTCGCAAAAGTCAGCGGTGCAAGGCAGGCCGCTTTCGTCGTGATGCCGACTTCTTCCTGCATTTCGCGGATCAGCGTTTCTTCCGGCGTTTCGCCCGGTTCCACTTTGCCACCGGGAAACTCCCACAGCCCGGCCAGCTGCTTGCCTTCCGGGCGCTGCGTCAGCAGAACCCGGCCATCCGAATCCACCAGTGCGCAAGCAGCGACCAGAAGAATGCGGCGTCCCTTTACCTCGGTCATTTCTCGTTGCTCTCCCGATAGGCATAGCGATAGGCTTCCCGAAAGCCGAAGCTCTCGTAAAGAGCAAGTCCAGCAACGTTGTCCGCCTCGATCTGCAGCCATGCCGTCTTTGCACCGAGCTTTACGGCCCATTTGAGTGCAGAACCGACAATCGCATGTCCATGCCCCTTGCGCCTTGCGTCGCGCAGGGTTCCGACATCGAATAGACCCGCCATCACGCCATCCTGTACGCAAAGCAGGTTGGATACGGCGCGTCCGCCCTCCTCCAGCACGAACATGCCCTTGTTCGGGCGAACGCTATTTAGAAGTTCGGAAAATCCGGGCCGCATATCCTCCGGTCTTTCATGGATGGAAAGCGAGGCATCCACGAAGCGCCCAATATCCTTCAGGGGTATCTGGTCGATGGCGTCCGACAAATCGAGTTCCTCGAGATTCGCCGTCATCACGATGGTTTCGTCCCGGCGCTTCCAGCCAAGCCCTTCAAGATAATCCTCAAGCTCGCGCGGTGCGAGCGGCGAAAGCCTGAAACAGGGAACACGGCCATAGGCGCGAAAGCGCTGCGCCGCCAGTTCCACACGTGTTGGAATATCGCGCGTGTCGCCGGGATCGAGCGGATTGATCGAGTTGAGACGCCGGGATGGATGCGCTGCAGTCATGCGTATCGCCCATGTGCCGTCATAGTGAACCGACGTGGCAGGCCAGGCACGGAAGCCGACGGCTTCAAGCTGGCGAACGATGGCAAGACTTGGGGTGCTGGGCTTTTCCATTACTTCGATCAACTTCTGTAATCGCCATTGATGGCGACATATTCCTTTGTGAGGTCGCAGGTCCAGACAGTTGCCTTGCCCTTGCCTATCCCCAGATCGACGCGAATGCGAATATCCTCGCCCTGCATATAGGTGGACGTCGCTGCTTCCGAATAGGCCGGATCGCGCTCGCCTTGATGCGCAACACGAATATCGCCGAACCAGATCGCGAGCAGGTCACGATCGGCAGGTTCACCAGCCTTGCCTACGGCCATGACCACGCGGCCCCAATTGGCGTCTTCACCGGCAACAGCCGTCTTGACCAGCGGCGAATTGGCGATGGAAAGCGCGATCTTCTTGGCAGAGGCTGCGGATTTTGCGCCCGTCACTTCCACTTCCACCATTTTGCGTGCGCCCTCACCGTCGCGCACGACCTGCAGCGCCAGCGATTTCAGGAGGCGACCGAGCGCCTTCTTGAATTCGCCAAGGCGCTTGTCGGCAGGATCAGTGATTTCAGGTGCACCGCGCTCTGCCGCCGCACCAGTGGCGAACAGCATCAGCGTGTCCGATGTAGACGTGTCGCTGTCTACCGTCACAGCATTGAAGGTAGAGCCAACACCCTTGGAGAGCAGGCTCTGCAACACGTCAGCCTTGATCGGTGCATCGGTAACAACGAAGGAAAGCATCGTCGCCATATCCGGCGCGATCATGCCCGCGCCCTTGGCAATACCGTTGATCGTGACCGGCACCTGACCGAGCAGCACCGTTTCGGTCGCGACCTTCGGATAGGTATCGGTGGTCATGATCGCCTTGGCGGCTTCGGTCCAGAAATCCTCGACCGCATCCTTGTTCATGTCGCCGAGCAGATGCGCGAATTTGCTTGCATCGAGCGGTTCGCCGATCACGCCGGTTGAAGCCAGAAAGACGTCTGTTGTGGCGCACCCGACCGCCTTGGCGGCAGCTTCAGCCGTTGCTTCGGTCGCTTCACGACCCTTGACGCCGGTAAAGGCATTGGCGTTGCCGGAATTGACGACGACCGCGCGGGCCTTTCCGTACACGAGATTGCGGCGGCAAAAATCGACCGGCGCCGATGGGCAGAGCGAACGTGTAAAGACCCCTGCGGCTTCAGCCGGTCGGTCGAACACCATCAACATCACATCCGTTCGCCCCTTATACTTGATCCCGGCAGCAGCGGTAGCGATGCGCACGCCATGGACGACCGGCATTGTGGGGTAGTGTTTGGGAGCGAGCGGAGAAACAGACGCGGACATATGTGCCTCGATGGATGCGGTTTCGTAGAAACCCGAAAATCGTGATGCCCAGCAAACGGCGTTACGCGAATTTCGGATTCAAAATATGACGCGCGCATTGGAAAGGTTTGCGGTTTAAAATCAAGCGAGAAACGCAAGATCGGAATAAAAAACGCCCCGGCAAGCCGGGGCGTTGATATTTGAAGCCAGTTTTTACTGCTGTGGAGCAGCTTCTTCCGGCGCGTCATCCTTGTCCGCGCCTTCCTGGGCTGCGGCGGCATCCTTCATGGCTTTCTCGACAGCCGGATCCTTGTAGTCGATCTTCATACCGTCACGCAGCTTCTTGACGGTTTCCACATAACGCTCGCGCATGATGATCGAACGGATCTGGTCCTTGACCTGATCGAATGCCGGTGGCTGCTTGGTGCGACGATCTTCGAGCTGGATCACATGGAAGCCGAACTGGGTCTGGACCGGCTCCTTGGTGTATTCACCCGGCTTGAGCGCAAAGGCGGCCTTTTCGAACTCCGGCACCATCTGGCCTTCGGCGAAATAGCCGAGATCGCCACCATTGGCTGCCGTACCGTCGGTTGAGCTCTCCTTGGCGAGGTCCTCGAACTTGGCTCCGCCTTCAAGCTTCTTGATGATGGCTTCGGCTTCTTCCTTGGTCTTCACGAGGATGTGACGAGCGCGCACTTCCACCTGCGGCGGCATGGCTGCGATTTCCTTGTCGTAGCGCGCACGTACATCGTCATCGCTGATCTTGTCGACAACAGCATCCTTGAAATATTCGTTATGGAGCGCGCGTTCGCGCAGGAATTCCATGCGATTCTTGAATTCCTGGGACTGATCGAGCTTTTCCTTTTCCGCTTCACCAGCCATCGCCTTGATGTCGATCAGGGCAGCAAGCGCAGCCAGACGGCGCTGTTCGGCAGGAAGGCGCGAGAACTGCGGATCGAGATCGCCTGCAGCCTGATCGACTTCACCGACCGTGATGTCGTTGCCGTTGACGGTCGCCAGAACCTTGGACGGATCTTCCTTTTCTGCAGGGGCTGCAGCCGGTGCAGCAGCAGGCTTTCCAGCATCCTGTGCGAATGCGGCGCCTGAGTAGCTTGCCAGCGCCACCGTGGCCGCCAGAGACATGCCGACGACAGCGAGAGCCTTGCGATAAGGGGCTTTCAGAATGGCTTTCATATGGAATTCTCTCCTTCGTGGCCGCTTACCGGCCCGATGAATGCGGCGGAATTTGGCCCGGATCTCCCCAATATTGCAACAAAGGAAAGGTTTTCCAGCCCATGATGTAGCGAATCCGAAATTCGCATCACTTTGGAACAGTGTTGCTAACGAATTTCGGATTCAAAGCCACACAGCAATATATAGAATCGAGTGCGGTTTACAGATTTGAAGTTCATGAACGCAGATGCCATGCAAATGACAGGAACTTCAAATCCACCACACCGGAGCAACGTTGACATCGCCCGAAGCCCCTCTTATCTGTCCTTCGGCTTTACGTCCAGTAAGGGGCGGGGGAATTGCGCCGGAAATGCGCCGTAACGGGCAGCTTTCGCAGCGCAGTTTTCTTGCAATTGTTTCAATACGCGTGAATAAAGCATTCGACATTGCCGGAAGCGCTTCCGGCTGAACGGACAGGAAAGGACCAGTGATGGTCAGCTTTGGCGGTTTCGCCCGCAAGATATTCGGTTCATCCAATGACCGCCGCGTTAAAACCCTGCGCCAGCGGGCAAATCAAATTACTGCTATCGAGAAGAATTACGAAAATCTTACCGATGAGCAATTGCAGGCCAAGACCGCCGAATTTCGTGCGGCGCTGGCTGGAGGCAAGACGCTCGACTCTCTTCTGCCCGACGCTTTCGCTACGGCACGTGAAGCTGCGAAGCGCGTACTCGGTATGCGCCCGTTCGACGTGCAGCTGATCGGCGGCATGGTTCTGCACGAACGCGGCATCGCGGAAATGCGCACCGGTGAAGGCAAGACGCTGATGGCGACCCTGCCGGTCTACCTCAATGCGCTTGAGGGCAAGGGCGTACACGTGGTGACGGTCAACGACTACCTCGCCACCCGCGACGCCGAAACCATGGGCAAGCTCTATAACTTCCTCGGCCTGACCGTCGGCGTTATCAAGCACGGCCTCGACGACGATGAGCGCCGCGCGGCCTATGCCTGCGACATCACCTATGGCACCAACAACGAGCTGGGCTTCGACTATCTGCGCGACAACATGAAATATGAGCGCGCCCAGATGGTGCAGCGCCCGCACAATTACGCCATCGTCGATGAAGTGGACTCGATCCTCATCGACGAAGCGCGCACGCCGCTCATCATTTCCGGCCCGCTGGAAGACCGTTCGGACTTCTACAACCTCATCGACACCTTCATTCCAGCCCTTGAGCCGGAAGATTTTGAAATCGACGAGAAACAGAAGACGGCAATCTTCACCGAAGTCGGCACCGAGAAGGTTGAGCAGCTCCTGGAAGCCGCAGGCCATCTCAAGGGGGAAAGCCTCTACGACATCGAGAATGTCGCGGTCGTGCACCACCTGAACAATGCGCTTCGCGCGCACAAGCTCTTCCAGCGCGACAAGGACTATATCGTCCGCAATGACGAAATCGTCATCATCGACGAATTCACCGGCCGCATGATGCCAGGCCGCCGTTATTCGGAAGGCCTTCACCAGGCGCTGGAAGCCAAGGAACATGTGACCATCCAGCCGGAAAACCAGACGCTGGCTTCGATCACCTTCCAGAACTACTTCCGCATGTACAACAAGCTGTCGGGTATGACCGGTACGGCTGCGACGGAAGCGGAAGAATTCGGCAATATTTATGGCCTCGAAGTGCTCGAGATTCCGACCAATCTGCCGGTCCAGCGCATCGATGAAGACGACGAAGTCTATCGCTCCGTCGAGGAAAAATACCGCGCCATCGTGCGCGATATCCGCGCCTCGCACGAGAAGGGCCAGCCGATCCTCGTCGGCACGACCTCGATCGAAAAATCAGAACAACTGGCCGAACGCCTTCGCAAGGAAGGTATCAAGGAATTCCAGGTTCTGAACGCTCGCTACCACGAGCAGGAAGCCTATATCATCGCACAGGCAGGTGTGCCCGGAACCGTCACCATCGCCACCAACATGGCTGGTCGCGGTACCGACATCCAGCTTGGCGGCAATCTGGAAATGCGCGTTCGTCAGGAACTTTCCGATATACCGGAAGGTCCCGAGCGCGATGCCAAGATCGCGGAAATCAAGGCTGACATTGCACAGCTGAAGGAAAAGGCTCTGGCCGCAGGCGGGCTTTACGTTCTCGCCACCGAGCGCCACGAAAGCCGTCGCATCGACAACCAGCTGCGCGGTCGTTCGGGCCGCCAGGGCGATCCGGGCCGTTCGAAGTTCTTCCTGTCATTGCAGGACGATCTGATGCGCATCTTCGGTTCCGACCGCATGGACAGCATGCTGCAGAAGCTCGGCCTCAAGGAAGACGAAGCCATCGTCCATCCGTGGATCAACAAGGCGCTTGAAAAGGCGCAGAAGAAGGTCGAAGCCCGCAACTTCGAAATCCGCAAGAACCTTCTGAAATACGACGATGTCATGAACGATCAGCGCAAGGTGATCTTCGAACAGCGTCTGGAAATGATGGACGAAGAGGACCTGACCGAGACTGTTGGCGAAATGCGCCATGAGGTCATCGAGGACATGGTCGCGCTGCGCATCCCCAAGGACGCCTATGCGGAAAAGTGGGATATTGCCGGCCTCAAGGAAGACATCATCTCCAAGCTCAATCTCGACCTGCCGGTCGAGGATTGGGCCAAGGAAGAAGGCATCGCGGAAGAAGAGTTCGAGAACCGCATCAAGGAAGCCGCGGACAAGGCTGCTGCCGAGAAGGCCGAACGCTTCGGCCCGCAGATCATGACTTACGTTGAAAAGTCCGTGATCATGCAGTCGCTGGACAATCTCTGGCGTGAGCATCTGGTCAATCTCGACCATCTGCGTTCGGTCGTCGGTTTCCGCGGTTACGCCCAGCGCGATCCGCTGAACGAATACAAGACCGAAGCGTTCGAACTGTTCCAGTCGATGCTTGCCAACCTGCGCGAAGTCGTTATCTCGCAGCTGATGCGCGTCGAGATCGTTCGCGAAGCACCGCCGGAACCGGAACTGCCGCCGATGACCGGCCGTCATATCGACAGCACCACCGGCGAAAACGATTTCGACGAAGCGAGCTGGTCCGACCATCAGCATGACGAACGCAATGTGCCTGCTGCCGAACGCGATCCGGCCGACCCGCGCACATGGGGTAAGGTCAGCCGCAACGAGGCTTGCCCATGCGGCTCCGGCAAGAAGTACAAGCACTGCCACGGCGCTTTCGAGTGATGTGAGCCGAGCTCATCATCGCATCTATCGAACAAACCCCGGCAAGCCATTTGCCGGGGTTTGTGTTTTCTAGCACACGATGGACATCGATATGCACCGCGAGCAGTTGTATGACTTGCTTTATTTTAGATGCTTCAAATATAGATGTCGTTTAGGAAATACTCACCATTCCTTGAAGTCTTGCGACCTTCGGCAGATTAGACTTTTTCTTTTTCTCTTTATAAAGAACTCCTGTCTAAGGTTTTCATGCGCCTCATGACCAACAAAGCATAGGCGTGAAAGCCGGGTTATCCGGTGCTAAACAAGCAGGCCCCAAGAGGCTTGCAAAGACAGGGTTGGCAAACAGTGCGGTTTTCGGCAGCTGAAACAGCGAGCCGGTTTCTACCCGGCAGGATCGCAGCCAGGCTTCGTCCCGTGACGGAGCGGCTGGATGCCGTGCTTACGGATAGCGGACCGCAGGCAAGCGCGCAGCGCTCTTCCCTCGTCGCCTTTTCCGTGCGCGTTGCGAGCGCTGCTATTGCTCTCCTGTCTCAGGTTATTCTCGCCCGTTGGATGGGGGAATTCGAGTACGGCATCTTCGTCCTCGTCTGGCTGACCATGATAATTATCGGCGATCTGGCCTGTTTCGGACTGCACACCACGATTATCCGCTTCGTACCGGAATATATGCAGCGCCAAATGTTCGGCCTCGTGCGCGGGATCATCGGGACCGGACGCGTCTTCGCTTTTGCAGCCGCTACATTTATCGCGCTTCTGGGTGCAGGCCTGCTGCTCCTGCTCAAAGACCATGTCACAAGCTATTATCTCGTGCCGTTCATCCTCGGCTTCATCTGCCTGCCAATGATTACGCTCGGCAATATGCTGGATGGCATTGCGCGCTCGCGCACCTGGGTGATGATGGCGCTGACGCCAAGCTATATCGTCCGCCCACTTCTGGTTCTCCTGTTCATGATCATCGCACATGAAGCGGGATTACCTTCCAGTGCAACTATCGCGCTGGCAGTATCGATTGCCGCAACGTGGCTGACCACCGTCGGACAATTTCTGACCGTCGACCGCTCACTGGAAAAAGATATTCCCGCCGCAACGCGTGACCAGCGTCTTGGCGAATGGATGAAAGTTGCCCTGCCGATTTTCCTCGTGGAAGGCTTTTTCTTCCTACTCATCAATGTCGATGTTCTGATGGTTGGCCACGCGCTCGACCCCGAGCATGTCGCGATCTATTTTGCGGCTACGAAGATCATGGCGCTCGCCCATTTCGTCTATTTCGCAGTAAAGGCCAGCGTCGCCCAGCGTTATTCGGACCTGCTGCACAGTGGCGATCGCGCCGAATTTGCAAGTTTTGCCGAGGCCTCCGTCCGCTGGACGTTCTGGCCGACGCTGTTTCTGGGCGCCGTCATTCTGCTGGCGGGCTATCCGCTTCTGCGGCTTTTCGGTCCGGCCTTCACAGCGGGCTATCCGCTTCTGTTCATCCTGATCATCGGGGTGATCGCACGTGCCAGCGTCGGCCCCGCAGAAAGCCTCCTCAACATGTCGGGAAAGCAGAATATCTGCGCGCTCCTTTATGCCGTGACACTTGCTGTCAACGTTATTCTCAATCTCGTTCTGATACCACGCTTCGGCCTGACAGGCGCCGCCATTTCGACAGCTATTGCCATGCTGATGGAAGCGGCACTTCTTTCGGCAGCCGTATCACGCACCTTGCACATAACTATGTTCATTCTCATTCCACGAGACCGTACCAAGACCTCGGAGGGGACTTTGTAATGGCCGCGAAACCTTTGCTTGAAGAATCGGCAGGCGGAAATGCAGCTCACATCGTTTCGGAACTCTCCGAGAGCGGTTTGGCGCATGAAGCTGTCAAAAAGCTGGAGGAAAGCCTTCACAGCCGCGATATACCGCGCAAACTCGCAATCTACGGCGCCGCAGCAGGCTTCGAACTGCGCGACGAGCTCGATCACTTGAGCAACCGGACCATCGAACCGAACGTGTTCTTCAATGCACGATTTCTGGCGCCAGCCATGCCGCGCCTAGAGGATCGCGAAGTTCGCTTCATGGTCATGCGCGACGAAAACGAAATCCGCAGCCGCCTGCGCTTCGTCATGCCCTATACGATCGAACGCCCTGGCTTGCCGCTTTCAACACCGGTAATCCGTGCATGGTCGACACCGTTCGGGCCGCAGGGCACGCCACTGATCGATCACGATGACCCTGTCGGCGTGCTGGAAGACCTGTTCGACATTCTGGCGCGCAGGCATCTCAAATTGCCTAATGTGCTTGTGCTGCCGGAAATGCGGGCTAACGGCCCGGCGGCAAAACTGATCCGTTCTGTGGCGGTGGGCCGCCAATTGCCTTTGGTCGCCATAGAGCAGAAGGAGCGTCCCTTTCTCGAGAGCGATCTGGACGGCGACGCCTATATCAAGCAAGCAATCGGTGCACACCATCGCCGGGATTACAATCGCCTGTGGCGCAGGCTGGCCGAAAAGGGCGAGCTTGCCTATCGCGTCGCCCGCACGCCCGACGATGTGCGTCACGCGTTCGAACATTTCCTGACGCTGGAAGCGAGTGGCTGGAAAGGCAAACGCGGCACCGCCATGGCAGTCGACCGGTTTCGCGCGGCTTTCGCCCGCGAGGCAGTCAACAATCTTGCTGAACGCGACTGCGTGCGCGTGCACACGCTTGAGCTCGACGGACGGGTTATCGCCATTTTGATCGTCTTTACGGTTTCAGGAGAAGCCTGGACCTGGAAAACAGCTTATGACGAAAGCCTGAACGCCTGGTCGCCCGGCGTACTTCTCATGATCGAAGTCGTGAAGAACCATCTGAACGATCCCAACATCAACCGCACCGATTCCTGCGCCGTCCCCGATCATCCGGTCATGATGCGGCTGTTCGACAAGCGTGAGACAATCGAAACGCTGGTGATTGGCCTCAACCCGTCCACGGATAAGCTCGTCCGTCAGGCTGCCTCGCAGATTCATCTTTATCAGCGAACTCGCAATCTGGCCCGCATCGTGCGCAATCGCATCCGCAGCTTCACCGAGAGGAAGTAGGGGCAAGTTTAAGCGACCTTAAAAAAGCCCAGAAATCGCTGTCCTGAATCTCCGATGCTGGATTATCCGGCAAGAATGTTGCGATTGCAGTTTTGCGGAAGCCCTGCGAAGCTCCATCCTCAACAGCCACTTCGGAATTTTGAAGGTTCAGGAATGCGATTTCCACGCCCGACTATCGCCAGCGGCACGCTTTGCGTCCTGACCGCATTTTATCTCCTCGCTTTCACCAATAGCTCCTTCTGGCAGCGGCTGATCGCCTACTTTTCCGACCATCCGCAAAAGCTGGTTGTTGGGGCAGCGGCCATCCTTCTCATCCATATCGCCGTGCTGATGGCCTTCTCGGCAAAATATGTCATCAAGCCTGTTCTCATTTTCGCAATATGGGTGGCCGCAGGTGGGGCCTATTTTACGGATACTTTCGGCACGATCATCGATCGCAATGTGGTCGAGGCAACGCTCACAACGACAAAGGCAGAGTCGGGCCATCTGATAACGACGGGCTTTCTGCTGCATATGCTGCTTTATGCTGTCGTTCCCACGCTTTTCATCATCTGGGTCCGTGTGAAGCACCGGCCTTTGCTGCAGAAGCTTCTGGTCAATACTGTCTCGATCATCGTCTGCTTGGCCATCGCAATCGCGCTTATCGGCTCCGATTACGGCAGCTTCTCCTCGATGTACCGCGAACACCGCTCCGACATCATGGAACGGCTGATGCCCGGCACACCGCTCAAGAGCACCGTGCAATATATCGTGCGTGACCTGAATGACAGGCAGATCGTCATGCAGCCGCTCGGCCTCGATGCAAAACAGGCGTTGCCGCCGATAGCATCCGGCAAGAAGCTCCTGACCGTTATCGTGGTGGGCGAAACGGCACGCGCCCAGAATTTCAGCCTTTACGGCTACCCGCGTGAGACCAATCCCGAACTGAAGCAGCAGGATATCGTTACCTTTCCAAACACAACAAGCTGCGGCACGGACACCTCCGTTTCCGTGCCATGTATGTTCTCGCCCTTTCCGCGCGAGGAATATTCGAGCTCCAAGTTCCATAGCTCGGAAAATCTGATGGACCTCCTCAATCATGCCGGCGTGCAGGTTGCGTGGTACGAGAATAATACCGGCAGCAAGGGCGTTTCGGACCGCATACCGACGGTCGACCTGCAGAATTCAAACAATGCGCAATATTGCGAAGGCGGCGAATGTCTTGACCAAATTCTGGTCGACCAGCTCCGTGACCACCTGAAGGACGTTAATGACAATGCCACGATTGTCCTGCACATGACAGGCAGTCACGGACCATCCTATTATCGGCGTTATCCGCCGGAATTCGCCAAGTTCAAACCAGAGTGCCGCACGAGCGAATTTTCCGATTGCACGACGGACCAGATCGTCAATGCCTACGACAATTCGATCCTCTATACTGATCATATATTATCGAAGATCATCAACGTCCTGAAGGCAAGCGAAGACCGTTTTGCCCCCGCCATGATCTATATGTCCGACCATGGCGAATCGCTGGGCGAAGATGGTCTTTATCTGCATGCAGCGCCCTATTTCATCGCGCCTGACGTCCAGACACACATCCCATTCGTCGCGTGGTTCTCGCCGGACTATGCGAACGCCACCAGGCTCGACACGGCTTGCGTCAAACAGGATGCTGCCGCCCCTTCTTCGCACGACAATCTGTTCCACACGGTCATCGGCATGATGGGCGTGAAAACGTCAGCCTATGATCAGGCGCTCGACCGCTTTGCCAACTGCCGGAAAGCCAATGTCGCAACCTCGAACTAGGACATTTGGCATCGCGCGCAGATGGCTGATTATATTAGCCAAACCAATAATTTGAGCCATCCGACAAAGCGTGATACACTTTGCCTTGGGAGAGCGCATGGACAGGCGGAAGAGGAGGTCCGCACCGGTGCAATCCGGCACTTTGAACAAGTGTCCGAAGCCCGGATAATTATAAAAGCTTCCGTCTGGCTCAAACGCTATCGCGCCCTCCCGGGGAAGGAGATGCGCCATGGAATATTTTCACTATGTCAGCACGCTGGATTACGTCCTGCTGGGCTTCATAGCCTTGCTGGTCTTCTGGAATCTGGTTGAAGCGAACTTGCGCAGATAGATGACGGCGGCTTATCTCAAAGCCGCGCAACCACATAAAGCCTGCTGCGCCTGACACGATCAGGAACGGGCTTGTTGACTGGAACGCTGCCGTGACGATGAGCGGTTGATTGAATCACACGTCGTTACTTCTTACCCTTTCAGCCGTCTGTCTGAAGAGGAGTGAAAGCTGCACTTTTGAGCAATTGACCTCGTTTCGTTTAGCCGGTATATCCCAACCCGCTGTCCCTTTGGACCATATCGAACTGCTTCGGCAGAAATGTGCGGGTGTGGTGGAACTGGTAGACGCGCCGGACTCAAAATCCGGTTCCGAAAGGAGTGTCGGTTCGATTCCGACCACCCGCACCATTCATTCCACCACAAATTTTCTTGTCACGCTGCTTCAAGCGCTTGCGCCAGATCGGCAATCAGATCGTCGGGATGCTCGATGCCGATGGAAAGTCGGATCGTTGATTCCAGCACACCGATACGCTCTCTTACATCGACGGGAACGCCCGAATGGGTCATCGCGGCAGGATGGCTTGCAAGCGATTCCGTACCGCCGAGACTGACAGCAAGCTTCAATATCTGAAGCGCATTCAGGAAGCGGAATGCCGCCGCCTGCCCGCCTTTGATATCGAAGGAGAAGGTCGACCCCGCACCACTGCACTGGCGTTTGAACAAAGCACCAACGTCCGAATTCTCATCCTCAAATGGGAGATAATGCAGTTTCTCCACTTTCGGATGATCGCGCAGGAATTCCGCAATTGCCTGCGCGTTGTTGTTGGCGCGTTCCATGCGAAGTCCGAGCGTTTCAAGCGAGCGACCCAGCATCCAGCATGAATGCGGGTCAAGCTGCGTGCCGATCGCACCACGCAATGCCTTGACCTGCTTTACAACAGCCTTGGCACCCAGCACTGCCCCGGCAATCAGATCCGAATGTCCGCCGACATATTTGGTCAGCGAATAGACCGAAAGATCAGCACCGTGGTCGAGAGGCTTCTGATAGACCGGGCCGAGCAGGGTATTGTCGCAGGCAATGATCGGACGATGCCCCTGCTTTTGTTCAATCTTTTCCGCGACACACCGGATGGCGGCAATATCGACAATGCTGTTGGTCGGGTTGGCAGGCGTCTCGATCAGAATCACCGAAACACGTCCCTTGCGAACAGCCTCGTCGGCTGCCTGTTCTATCGAGGCTTCGTGCACGCCATCGGCGAAAGCAACGGCTTCAACGCCGAAATTGAGAAACGTCTTTGCAAGGAGCGTTTCCGTGCCGCCATAGAGCGGTTGCGAATGCAAAATGACATCGCCCGGGCGTGCAAAAGCAAACAGCGTCGTGGCAATGGCCGACATGCCGGAAGAAAACAGCGCACAGCTCTCGGTGCCTTCATAGACCGCGAGGCGATCTTCAACGATCTCGCTGTTGGGATGGTTGAAACGGGAATAGACGAGACCAGCACCGACACCGGCAGGCGGTTCCTTGCGACCGGAAACGAAATCGAAGAAATCGCGTCCGTCTTCGGCAGTCTTGAAAACGAAAGTCGACGTCAGGAATACCGGTGGCTTGACCGCTCCTTCGGAAAGCTCCGGGTCGTAGCCATAATTGAGCATCTGCGTTTCGGGATGAAGCGGATGATTGCCCAACATGGTCTTTGAAGGCCGTGGCGCAGTCATGAATACCTCCTTGAGAAAATCCTCCCGTCCGTATTCGGACAGGAGGAGCTTAACAGAGGTATTCAGGAATCTTCTTGCGTTGTTATGCCTTTTAGAGAAATCGCTGCGATGCCGGCAGAGGCGCGCATAGCCGTCGATTACTTGATGACCAGCACCGGCACGGTACTGAGCGACAACACCTCAGCTGCCTGACTTCCCAGCAATAATTTGTTCACGCCGCGACGGCCATGCGATGCGATGACGATCAGATCGGTATTCTTGGCATTCGCAGCCTCGACAATGCCCTGCGCCGGAGATTGATTTTCGACATGCACGGCCTCAGCACTAACGCCGATTTCCATTGCCTTGGCTTTGGCCTTCGACAGAATTTCGGTGGCCGCTTTGGTGATGGCCTCGCGATATTCCTGAAATGCCGCCGGGCTCGACGCCCATTCAGCCGCAACCACAATGCCATAGGATGGCAGAAGCTCTGTCACGGACACGAAAATAACCTTTGCGCCTGTTTCCTTGGCCAGCGCAACGCCTTGGTCGACGCCTTTCTCAGCGAGTTCCGATCCATCGGTTGCGATCAATATGTTCTTGTACATTCATGTTCTCCTGGCTGCCTGATACCCGATGATGCGCGCCTCCCCGTCGCAACGCATTGACGCGGATCAATCAAGCTTTACCCCAAGCTAATACGCTCCCTCCCAATTATGATGGAATTTACTTCCAATTTATTCAATTATAAAGAATAAATTTCTAAACTTGATGTGCCGGGCGCACGTACCCAACTATGCTTTTGCGCAGTTTCCACTTAAACTTTGCGCGACAAATAGGGAGATCACGCCATGAACAAGCCCCTGAACGAACCACAAGCTGGTAAGACCGCAGGCCGTGGCCGCGTTTACGATTCCATCCTCGACACAATCGGCAATACACCGCTCGTGCGCATTGACAAGTTCGCCAAGGAAAAGGGCGTGGAAGCCAATCTTCTGGCCAAGCTGGAGTTCTTCAACCCTCTGGCCAGTGTGAAGGACCGTATCGGTCTGGCGCTGATCGAAGCTCTGGAACGCGACGGTCGCGCCGTGCCGGGCAAGACAGTCTTCGTCGAGCCGACTTCCGGCAATACCGGTATCGCGCTGGCTTTTGCTGCTGCGGCCAAGGGTTATCGCCTCGTTCTCACCATGCCGGAAACCATGTCGGTGGAACGCCGCAAGCTTTTGAAGCTTCTCGGTGCCGAACTGGTTCTGACCGAAGGCGCAAAAGGCATGAAGGGCGCTATCGCGGAAGCAGAAGCCATTGCAGAAGGCAACCCGAACGCAATCATCCCGCAGCAGTTCGAAAATCCGGCCAACCCGGAAATCCATCGCCTCACGACGGCTGAGGAAATCTGGAACGACACCAATGGTGAAGCAGATATCCTGATCTCCGGCATCGGCACCGGCGGCACGATTACCGGTGTCGGTCAAGTCATCAAGGGGCGCAAGCCGTCCTTCAAGGTGATCGCCGTGGAACCGAAGGATTCACCGGTACTTTCCGGTGGCGCACCCGGCCCGCACAAAATTCAGGGCATCGGCGCAGGCTTCGCCCCGAAGACGCTCGATACCAGCATCTATGATGAGGTTGTTCAGGTCTCCAACGAAGACGCTTTTGCCAATGCACGCCTGTTGGCCCGTCTCGAAGGCATTCCCGTCGGCATTTCTTCCGGCGCGGCTCTGACCGCCGCTGTTGAAATCGGCAAGCGCCCGGAAAACGCCGGCAAGAACATCGTCATCATCATTCCGTCCTTTGCCGAACGCTATCTTTCGACGGCATTGTTTGAAGGTCTGGAATAATCCGCACTCACACGCGGTGGCCAAAAACAAAAGCCAGAGCGGTGAACCGTTCTGGCTTTACTTTTTTAAATGCCGGTCCGTTCGCCAAGCAAACGGAGGCTTTATGCGCTCATATCAATGGTGCGTGCGTGCGGCGCAAGCCGGGCCTGGCCCGCGCATATAATGGCGCTCGGGCCTGTAGCTCGGTGCAACGAACTCGCGGATGACATTAACGCTGTCACGCAGCTGAACAAGAATGCTCATCGTCTTCACCTTCGTCAAAAAACATGCTGTTCGGAATGGATGCCCGTCCTGTCCCGACTAACCGGGCTCTGAAACGTTGTTCATTTCCGAACATCTTAATGAAAACTTTAACAATCAAAGATGAATAAGCTCTGAACCCTTATGGTTAAGGGTAAGTTAATGGTAAGGATGTTGAAGCTTTTCCACAGGTCGCGAATTGTCGCCACAATTAAAAAAGGCCGGTTTTAACCGGCCTTTCATGTTCAAAAGTTCAAGCGCCTTACCGCGTCGGAACCGGATGCTCACCACGATAATCGTAAAAGCCGCGACCCGTCTTGCGTCCCAGCCAGCCTGCTTCGACATATTTGACCAGAAGCGGGCACGGGCGATACTTGGAATCCGCCAGCCCGTCGTGCAGAACCTGCATGATGGAGAGGCAGGTATCGAGGCCAATGAAATCGGCGAGCTGTAGCGGCCCCATCGGGTGGTTGGCGCCTAGCTTCATGGCTGTATCGATAGCTTCGACGCTGCCGACCCCTTCATAAAGCGTGTAGATGGCCTCGTTGATCATCGGCAACAGAATGCGATTGACAATAAAGGCCGGAAAATCTTCGGCAACGGTTATCGTCTTGCCAAGCGCGGTCACGAAATCGTTCGACTTGCGGAAGGTTTCCTCATCCGTTGCGATGCCGCGCACCAGTTCGACAAGCTTCATCACAGGAACGGGATTCATGAAATGAATGCCGATAAAACGCTCTGGACGGTCGGTCGTGGATGCGAGACGTGTGATCGAGATCGACGACGTGTTGGTTGCGAGAATCGCTTCGGGGTTCAGAACCGTGCAAAGCTGCGCAAAAATCTTGCGCTTGACGGTTTCGTCTTCCGTTGCCGCTTCGATGGCTAGATCGACACCCGCCAGATCCTCCATGGAATTTGCCGGACGGATAAGCTTCATCGCCGCTGCGCGTTGGTCTTCCAGCAGTTTGCCTGAGGCAACCTGACGCGCCATGTTGCCATTGATGGTGGCGATGCCCTTTTCCAGCCGGTCCGCTGCCGCATCGTGAAGAAGCACATCGAACCCGGCCAGCGCGCATACATGAGCAATACCGCTGCCCATCTGTCCTGCGCCGACCACCCCTACCGTCTTGATTGCCACAGTCATAACTCCTTCATTCAGCCGCTCCACAACAGAGCCGAGGCCGAGAGCATATGCTCTAACTTTTGTTCTTACATATTACCCCCAGCAAAACCGCTTCGCACTTTTGCTGGAAATGCTCTGTCTTTGTCTTTTCGCATTGTCCAACGCAAAACCGCTTCGCACTTTTGCTGGAGATGCTTCACTATACCAATTCTGCCCGAGACGGATACAGCCCTCATTCAGAGAAAGGCAAAACAGCGCTTTCGTATCAGAAGGCTTTCCAAATGAAAAAGCGGCGGGACTAGCCCGCCGCTTTCTGATCGATTAAAGCGCTTTTTGCAGTTCCGGCAGGATCGTAAAGAGATCGCCGACGAGGCCGTAATCGGCCACCTGGAAGATCGGCGCTTCCTCGTCCTTGTTGATCGCCACGATCACGCGACTGTCCTTCATACCGGCCAGATGCTGGATCGCACCGGAGATTCCGACGGCGATGTAGAGATCCGGGGCAACCACCTTGCCGGTCTGGCCAACCTGCCAGTCGTTCGGCGCGTAGCCCGCATCGACTGCAGCACGGCTTGCGCCGACCGCTGCACCAAGCTTGTCGGCAACCGGCAGGATCACTTCCTGGAACTTTTCGGCAGAACCGAGCGCACGACCGCCGGAGATGATGATCTTGGCCGAGGTCAGTTCCGGACGGTCCGAATCCGACAATGCATTGCCGACGAAGCTCGACAGCGCCGGATCGGCTGCTGCATTGACGCTTTCAACTGCAGCCGAACCACCTTCGCCCGTTGCCTGGAACGACGCGGTACGCACGGTGATAACCTTCTTTGCATCGGTCGACTGGACCGTCTGGATCGCATTGCCCGCATAGATCGGACGCTTGAACGTATCAGCCGACACGACTTCCATGATTTCGGACAACTGCATCACATCGAGAAGCGCTGCAACGCGCGGCAGGATGTTCTTGGCCGAGGTCGTTGCCGGAGCAATGATCGTGTCGTAATTGCCTGCCAGTTCCACGATGAGAGCGGCCGTTGGCTCGGCCAGACGGTTTTCCAGTCCATCGCTTTCAGCAAGCAGAACCTTACGCACACCCTTGAGCTTGGCGGCAGCATCGGCTGCAGCCTTCGCGCCCTTGCCTGCAACCAGAACATCCACGTCGCCGCCGATCTGGGCAGCCGCCGTCAGCGCCTTCGCCGTCTGGTCGGAAAGGGTTGCATTGTCATGTTCGGCAATAAGAAGAATAGCCATTTATATCGTCCCTTCCGATTTCTTTAGAGTACGCCGTCGGCCTTGAGCTTCTCGACCAGTTCAGAAACTGAACCGACCTTCACGCCAGCCTTGCGGCCACCCGGCTCTTCAGTCTTCAGGACCTTGAGACGCGGCGCAATGTCGGCGCCGAAATCGGCAGGCGACTTCTCGTCCAGCGGCTTCTTCTTGGCCTTCATGATGTTCGGCAGCGACGCATAGCGCGGCTGGTTCAAACGAAGATCGACCGTAACGATAGCCGGAAGCTTCACGTCGATGGTCTGGAGACCACCATCAACTTCGCGCGTTACCTTGGCCGAACCGTCGCCCAGTTCCACCTTCGAGGCGAACGTCGCCTGGCTCCAGTTGAGAAGGGCCGAAAGCATCTGGCCAGTCTGGTTGGAATCATCGTCGATTGCCTGCTTGCCGAGGAAGACGAGATCCGGCTTTTCCGCATCGACCACGCCCTTGAGAACCTTGGCAACGCCAAGCGGCTCAACCGTTTCGTCCGACTTCACCAGGATCGCACGATCGGCGCCCATGGCAAGTGCGGTACGCAGCGTTTCCTGTGCCTGTGCCGGGCCGACCGAAACCGCGACGATTTCCGTCACCTTGCCCGCTTCCTTCAGACGGATCGCTTCTTCAACCGCGATCTCATCGAAAGGGTTCATCGACATCTTGACGTTCGCAAGCTCAACGCCCGAACCGTCTCCCTTTACACGGATCTTTACGTTGTAATCGACAACCCGTTTCACTGCGACAAGGACTTTCATCCGCGATTACCTCTTCAATGACTCTTGCAGCACGACTATGCCGCCGTGAACTCCCACCCGCATGTCAAAATCCGACATGAAAGCGGCACCAGCGCAACTTGGGTTATGACGCAAATGCGCTGCCTATCCGCCGGGAACCGGCACGAAACCTAAAGACGGTTGACGTGCACGTCAATCAGGCACAGGCCGCTATATCGATTAAAATCAATTTATTCTGACAAGAGGTCATTCCAAAACCGAGCAACCCGACACCTCCCGTTTTCATGTCGTTTACAAGCGATGCGCCATGCTTTAGGTAACGCCTCGCAATCCGGTCGCAGCCTACCCGGTCAAAACAAGGAACCCTGACTTATGAAAACGCTCGTCGTCTGCTCCGGCGGACTCGATTCCGTTTCGCTTGCTTACAGAATTGCAAGCGAACACCAACTCACCGCCCTCCTCTCCTTCGACTATGGCCAGCGCCACAAAAAGGAACTGGATTCGGCCAAAGCCTGCGCCGAAAGGCTCGGCGTTCCCCACCAGATCATCGATATCACCAACATCGGTGCCAGCCTGACCGGCTCCGCCCTCACTGACGATATCGATGTGCCGGACGGACACTATGCCGAAGAAACGATGAAGATCACCGTCGTTCCGAACCGCAATGCGATCATGCTGGCAATAGCATTCGGCGTGGCCGCTGCCCAAAAAGCCGAGGCGATAGCCCTTGCCGTCCATGGCGGCGATCACTTCATTTATCCCGACTGCCGCCCCGGTTTTATTGATGCCTTCCAGACGATGCAGAACCATGCATTGGACGGTTATGCGGACATAAAGCTGCTCGCGCCTTATGTGCACGCATCCAAAGCCGATATCGTTATCGACGGCGCAAAACACGGTGCGCCCTTTGCCGCGACATGGTCTTGCTACAAGGGTGGCGAACATCACTGCGGACGCTGCGGCACCTGCGTCGAGCGACGCGAAGCCTTCCATCTCGCCGGTGTCGAAGACCCTACCCTTTATGAAGATGCGGATTTCTGGCGCTCGGCAATCGAGAAGAGGAACGCCTGATGTTTCGCATTACCAAGGAATTTCATTTCTCCGCATCGCATCAGTTGACCGGGCTGCCGGACGATCATCAATGCGCCCGCCTGCACGGCCACAATTATATTGTTGAGGTCGAGCTCTCGGCTGACGATCTTAACCAGCACGGCTTTGTCCGTGATTATCATGAGCTGGCACCGTTCAAGCGCTACATCGATGATTGTTTTGACCACCGCCATCTCAACGATGTTCTGGGCCACGACCAGAGCACGGCTGAAACCCTCGCCCGGCATTTTTTCGAATGGTGTTATGCGCGCTGGCCGGAAATTTCCGCCGTGCGGGTCAGTGAAACGCCCAAGACATGGGCCGAGTACAGACCGTGACGCAAATACGCATCGCAGAGATTTTCGGCCCCACGCTACAGGGCGAAGGTGTGCTGATCGGTGAGCCGACCGTCTTCGTGCGAACCGGTGGCTGCGATTATCGCTGCGTCTGGTGCGATAGCCTGCATGCCGTCGAAAGCCGTTTTCGTCGCGAGTGGAAAGCGATGAGCGTGGAGGCAGTTTGGGGTGAAGTGACGACACTTTCCCGAAATAAGCCACTAACAGTGTCACTTTCTGGCGGCAATCCGGCCATTCAGCCGCTGGGACCCTTGATCGAGCACGGCAAGACCGAAGGCTATCGCTTTGCACTGGAAACCCAAGGATCGGTCGCGCAAGACTGGTTTTCCGCGCTCGACACACTGGTACTGAGCCCAAAGCCGCCTTCAAGCGGTATGGATGCCGATTTCGATGCGCTTGCGGTCTGTGTCGAGGCTGCAGGCAGAACGCCGCGAACGGTGCTGAAATTCGTCATCTTCGACGATGCCGATTACGTCTTCGCCAAAGATGTAGCCAGTCAATATTCCGGTCTACCGGTCTATCTCCAGCCCGGCAATCACACACCGCCGCCGCCCGAAGCACATGATGCCGCAATCGATATCGACGGCATCATGCGGCGAATGGAATGGCTGGTCGAAAAGGTAATTGCGGATGGCTGGTACGAAGCGCACGTCCTGCCCCAGCTTCACGTGCTGATCTGGGGCAACAGACGTGGCGTTTAGAGCGCGTATCGATCTGATTGAATCAGACCGGCGCTCTAAATGTTTGTCTTTTCGCATGTCTTTATCCCGAAACCGGTTCCCACTTTCGGGAGACATGCTCTAACGGTTGGCGCCGGGCACCCAGAGAACGTCCTGCGCGCCGTTATCGTTGACGGTTCGCGACGCCACGAACAGGAAATCGGAGAGGCGGTTGATATATTGCAAAGCCTCCGCCGAAACGACCTCTCCTTCGACGCGAGCAAGCGCAACCATCAGGCGTTCAGCCCGGCGTGAAACCGTGCGAGCGAGATGCAACGCGGCAGATGCCGCCGAGCCGCCCGGAAGAATGAACGAACGCAGCGGCTGCAAATCGGTATTGAGGAGGTCAATATCGGCTTCCACACGCGAAACCTGCGATGCGACGATGCGCAAAGGTTCGTAGGCGAGCGGCTTGCCATCATCCGGCGTCGAAAGATCCGCGCCAAGGTCGAAAAGATCGTTCTGGATACGGCCCAGCATGGCATCGATTTGCGCATGAGGATTATCTTCGCCGCCGGTGTGAAGGCGCGCCATGCCAATGCAGGCATTGGTTTCATCCACCGTACCATAGGCTTCGACGCGCAGGTCCGACTTCAGCCGCCGTGGTCCGCTGGCAAGTCCGGTCGTGCCCTTGTCGCCCGTCCGGGTATAGATCTTGTTGAGCTTGACCATATTTACTGGCCAGTTTTCTGGCGGGCAAAATAGATCGCACCAACGATCAGAACGATGGCAATGAACTGCAGGAAAACACGCAGCTGCATCATCTTGTTCGAGAAATTGCCGTCACCGCCGCGCATCATGTTGCGCAGACCGATGATCAGAACGACGGCCACAGCAAACATGGCCACCATTGCCGCGCCCTTGAACAGAACGTCCATTTTATTTCCTTCCCACGCGCACTGTTCCTGACCTCATGACTGGTCGGACAGCATCCGGTAGAGCCAGCGTGCCGGCATCAGGCGCCGTGCCAGTGACCCAAGTTTCGCCGGTCTCGTCACCACATAATGCGGGCGGGGACGCGGCGCCTCCAATGCATGAAGCAGTACAGCATAGACGGCTTCCGGTCCAAGCTTGTTCTTGGATTTTGTACCGCCGCCTTCCAGTTTCGCCATCTGGCGCTGGTAAAGCTCGCGATGCACCGAAGCTTCCATGTCGATATTGGCTCTGGCGTGGCTGGCGGCGTTGTAAGTGAAGCGCGAAGCAATCGGGCCAGGCTCGATCAGCGACACATCGATACCGGAGCCTTCCAGCTCCATGCGCTGCGCAAGCATCAGTCCTTCAAGCGCAAACTTTGACGCCACATAAGCACCGCGCCATTTCATCGGTACGAGGCCGAGGATCGACGAGCAATGCACGATGCGCCCATGCCCTTGCCTGCGCATGACCGGAACCACGCGTCGGGTAAGGTCGTGCCAACCGAAGAAATTGGCTTCGAACTGCTGGCGTAAGGCTTCGACCGGCAAGTCCTCTATCGCGCCGGGTTGAGCATAAGCACCATTATTGAACAGGGCATCGAGCTTGCCGTCCGTCTGGCGCAGCACCTCATCGGCTAAGACCGCGATCGACTGCGGTTCCGTATAGTCGAGATAATGCGCTTCCATTCCCTGCGCCTTGAGTGCCGCAATATCCGCATCCTTGCGGGCGGTCGCAAAGACGCGCCAGCCTTGACTGTGCAGTGCTTCGGCACAATAGGCACCGATACCGGAGGAACAGCCGGTGATGATGATATTACGCTGTCGGTTCTGACCGGTTTGTGCCGGAGCCATATGTTCGTTTCCCGCTGTCATTTCGCCAAGCTTGCTTGATTCGGCTCCGGTTTAAAACGGGTCGCGCCCTTGCAATCCGCAGACCAATGCTAGATTTAAGGCCTTGAAACACCGGCTGAACACTATCGAATACCGATCAGGGCTTTGAGGGACAAATCTGCGGATGCGAAAAATCAGACGTTTTCTCCGTCAGATCACCTATGATGTCATCGGTCATTTCAGTTCGGACGATGGCTGGGCCTTCGCTAGCCATATAGCCCTTTCCGGCCTGATGGCATTGTTTCCGTTCCTTATCTTTGCCACAACGCTTGCAAGCTTTCTCGGCACCAAGGAATTCGCCGATACGGCGGTGCATGTCATCTTCGATATGTGGCCGTCGAACATCGCAGCCCCAATTGCCAACGAAGTGATGAACGTGCTGACCGTGCAGCGCAGCGGACTTCTGACATTGAGCGTTATTGCAGCGGCCTATTTCGCCTCCAACGGCGTGGAGGCGCTGCGCATCGCGCTCAACCGAGCCTATCGCGTCACCGACCAGCGCTCGATCATTTTCTGCCGCTTGCAAAGTCTGGGCTTCGTTCTCGTCGGCACTCTGAGCCTGATGGCAATCAGCTTTCTGCTGGTTCTGGCCCCGCTTGCCGTGCGTCTTGCCGAACAATGGTTTCCCGATATAGCGCCGTTCACAGGAACGATTGCGTTCTGGCGCTATACTGTGGCAGTGGGGGTTCTGGTTCTGGCACTGTTCATGGTGCATATCTGGCTTCCAGCCGGACGCCGCAGCCTCGGTGACATACTGCCCGGCATATTGATCACGCTCATCGCCTGGCTTGCCGCCGCGATGGCCTTCGCAAAATATCTGGAAACTTTCGCCACCTATGTGACGACCTATGCGGGCCTCGCCTCCATCATGGTGGCCATCGTCTTTCTCTATATGCTCTCGGCAATTTTCATCATCGGTGCGGAAATAAACGCCGCGATCATGATTTTTCGCAAGCGCGAACAACAACCCGAGCTTATCGACGTAAAGTAGTCAGTGCAACGCCAAGCGTCGTCACCACCATACCTGCAATCTGGATTGCCGATAGCGTTTCACCAAAAATCAGATAGGCCATGATCGCGGCGGTGCCGGGCACCAGATAGAACAACGATGCGACTTTCGACATGGCGCCTTCGCGGATCATGACGAGAAGCGCCAGAATGGCACCGATAGAAATAGCAAGCGTCAGCCAGACCAGAGCAAAAATCAGCGATGGCGACCAGATCATGACGCGTGTTTCGAAAGCAAAGGCACAGATAGCAGTCAAAATGGCCGCAGCGATGTATTGCACCGCCGTCCCGGCCTTGAGATCACCAGCCGTGCCGAACCGCTTCTGCCAGACTGTGCCAGTGCTGATCGCCACCACAGCCAAAAATGCCGCCGCCAGGCTTTTCGGATCGACACCACTGCCAGCCGAAAACTTCGGCCATACCACCATGGCGACGCCGCAGAAACCGATCAGAAGCCCCGTCCATTGCCGCCCGCTCGCTCGTTCTCCCAGAAGAATGGCCGCAATCAGCGTGGTCAACATCGGCTGAAGGCCCGCCACCAGACCTGACATTCCCGCAGGCAGGCCGTGGTGAACGGCCCAGAACAAGGCGGAAAGATAAACACCGTGGATGAGACAACCGGCAATCGCCGCATGAAGAAGCACATCGCCTTTCGGCCAGATACTCCGGCTCGCCAGCGCCCAAAGTGTCATGATGACAGCCGCGATGGAAAAACGCACCGCCATGAAAGTAAATGGTTCGGCATAAGGCATGGAAAGCCCGGCTCCGATAAAACCGGTGGCCCAAAGCAGGACAAACATGACGGGGAACAAACGGGCGGCCATGGCAGAACTCTCACTTTCGCGGCCCGCCTTATACCGCTTTGCGGCGAACGCCTATCGCATAAAACTGATCGCAGCGTTGAATTTGCCAAACAGCCGCCCGCATTTTATGAAGCGGCATGAACATTGAACCTGAAACCATCCGCATTCTCGTCGATGCTGACGCCTGCCCGGTGAAAGCTGAAATCTATCGCGTGGCGGAACGGCACAATCTGCCGGTCATGCTGGTGGCCAACAGTTTCATTGCCATTCCCCGCGATGCGGAGCGTGTGGAACGGGTTATCGTATCGGACAAGCTCGACGCCGCCGACGACTGGATCGCCGAGAATTCGCGACCGGGTGCAATCGTGATTACCGCCGACATTCCTTTGGCAAGCCGCTCGCTCGAAAAAGGCGCTTCGGTGATCGCACCGAACGGACGCGTTCACACCCAAAGCACCATCGGCAACACGCTGGCGACGCGCAATCTGATGGATAGTTTGCGTTCCGCAGGCGAAGTTACAGGCGGACCCGCTCCATTTTCGCCCAAGGACCGCTCTGCATTCCTTTCCGCACTTGATCTTGCCATCGTCCGGCTAAAACGCGCGGGTTTCGTCTCAGGTTGATCGCATTGAGGCAGTCGCGACGCCAGCACCGATCAGCAATGTTCCGCCAGCCCGATTGAAAATGCGCAGCGCGCGTTCGCTTGAGAAGAAGCGGCGTGCCCGGGTCGCCAGAAGTGCATAGGTAAAAGCATTGAGGAAAGCGAGTACGAGGAACGTGCTTTCGAAAACCAGCATCTGGGTGAGGAAATCCCGGTGCGGGCTAAGAAACTGCGGAAGAAAAGCAACGAAAAAGGTGATGCTCTTCGGATTGAGCGCTGTCACGAGCCACGCATGAACCAGCATCCGCGCCGGATGCACCTTGTCGTGTCGGGCACTGGCATGAAGTGTTCCACCAGCGCGAAACAGTTTTATGCCGAGCCAGATCAGATAAGCGGCACCTGCCCATTTAACGGCGGTGAACACGGTTGCCGACGCTGCCAGCAGCGCACCCACACCAAGCATGGAAAGCGTCATCGCGGTAAAGTCGCCAAGGGCGACACCGACAGCCATCGGGAAAGCCGCTTTCCAGCCCTGCCCCAAGGCATATGAGACGACGAGCAAGACGGTCGGCCCCGGGATGACCAGAAGCACGATGGACGCGGCGGAAAATGCAAGCCAGACTTCAAGGCTCATGGGCAGCTCTCTCTCTTGAAAAGGGAGCAAGCCACTGATTTCGTCGTTTGTCGAGGCTAAAGATTCTTTGCCGCTTCGATGAGTTTAGCCGCTTCCGGGCTATCCCATGGCGCCGGACCGTTCATGGATGCAATCTGGCAGCCGTCCTTATCGACAAGCAATGTCACCGGAAGGCCGAAAGCCAGATTCTTGCGCTTCAGTTCGTTGAAGCTCGACATGGAAGCGTCCCGGTGCAGGGCCAGATTCTTGATGCCGATTTCGTTCAGAAAGCCCTTGGGCTTGTCATCCGAGCCGGTGTCGATGTTGATTGCGACGACCTCGAAATCGGCCCCGCCTTTTTCGGCCTCGAGCTTGTCGAGAGCTGGCATTTCCTCGCGGCATGGCGCGCACCACGTCGCCCAGAGATTGACCAGCAGTGTCTTGCCCTTGAAATCGCCGAGCGTCATCTGCTTGCCGTCCGGGCCTGCGAAAGCAATATGCGAGACGGAAATCGGCTTTTCAGCGGCACGCATCGCCGCCACGCCCCCGGTGGCAGCTGTATCAAGTGCCTTAAGCTTATCCGCTTTCAACACGCATTGCGCCGAAGCTTCATCGCTTTCCGCTGAAACATTCGTCGAAACATTCTGGGCAACCACATTGCCAGAAGGGCGCTCCATCACGTATACCGCCCCGATACCGGCAATGACACCGGCAAGGGCGGCAAGAAGGACGATCTTGCGATTTCCCGATTTCGCCTGCTGTTCGGAATTCGCCTTTTCGTTGTCTTCTGCCATGTCGCGTTACTTCTTTCCAATATTCCGCCAAACCGTCACTCGGGGCATATGAGCATGAGCGAACAAAAATCAAGCAACCAGATGTGGGGCGGCCGTTTTGCCTCAGGGCCCGATGCGATCATGGAAGAGATCAATGCATCGATCGGCTTCGACCGCAAGCTCTATGCGCAGGATATTCAAGGCTCGCTCGCCCATGCAGCCATGCTGGCAAAGACAGGCATTATTGCGGCAGAAGACCATCGACAAATCGAAGATGGTCTGAAAACCATCCTCAAGGAAATCGAGGACGGCAAGTTCACCTTCTCGCGCAAGCTTGAAGACATTCATATGAACATCGAGGCGCGGCTTGCCGATCTGATCGGCCCGTCCGCCGGACGGCTCCACACCGCCCGTTCGCGTAACGATCAGGTGGCCGTCGACTTTCGCCTCTGGGTGAAGCAGGAACTGGAAAAGACCGCCGCCGCCCTCAAGAATCTGATCGAAGCGTTTCTGGAACGTGCCGAAGAACATGCGGCGACGGTCATGCCGGGTTTCACCCATCTCCAGACCGCGCAGCCTGTCACTTTTGGTCATCATTGCATGGCCTATGTCGAAATGTTCGGTCGCGACCTGTCGCGCGTGCGTGACGCAATCGAACGTATGGACGAATCGCCTTTGGGTGCTGCAGCCCTTGCAGGCACGGGCTTCCCGATCGACCGCCATATGACAGCCAAGGCGCTCGGCTTTCGCGAACCGACCCGCAATTCTCTCGATAGCGTTTCCGACCGCGACTATGCGCTGGAGTTTCTGTCGCTTGCTGCGATCTGCGCCGGTCATCTGTCGCGCCTTGCGGAAGAAATCGTCATCTGGTCGACGCCGCAATTCAATTTCGTGCGCCTGTCCGATGCTTTCTCCACCGGCTCGTCGATCATGCCGCAGAAGAAAAACCCGGATGCAGCAGAACTGGTTCGCGCCAAGACGGGCCGCATCAACGGTTCGCTGGTCGCGCTTTTGACCATCATGAAGGGACTGCCGCTCGCCTACTCCAAGGACATGCAAGAAGACAAGGAACAGGTTTTCGATGCAGCTGAAAACCTGGAACTCGCCATCGCCGCCATGGCCGGCATGGTGCGCGACCTGACGATCAATGTAGCGTCAATGAAAAAGGCGGCCGGTTCAGGCTATTCCACTGCGACCGATCTCGCCGACTGGCTGGTGCGTGAACTGGGGCTGCCCTTCCGTGAGGCACATCACGTCACCGGTCGCGCAGTCGCTCTGGCTGAAAGCCGCAAGGTCGATCTGGCAAAGCTTTCACTTGAGGAACTGCAGTCAATTCATCCGGGCATCACGGATGCGATTTTCGGCTATCTGACGGTCGAGAAATCAGTGAAAAGCCGTCAGTCCTTCGGTGGCACGGCCCCGCAGGAGGTGCGTCGCCAGATTCGTTACTGGAAGAAGCGCATCACCAAGGCCTGATAATCGATCAACATGACGTCATGTGGAATCATCTGTCGAACTGATGATTCCACTTTCGGGCATTATGAGTTAGACCTAGAGCATGTCTTCCAAAAGTGGGAACCGGTTTTGGAAGACATGCGTAAAGACAAAACTTAGAGCAAGATCATATATTTCGGGAACCAACGCTGATGACAGGCCGCTCCGCCATTTCTTCCGTGCTTCTGATCGCCGCGCTTGCGGCAACGCTCGCCGCTTGCGGTCGCAAGGGCCCGCTGGAGCCGCCGCCATCCGCCGTCGTGACGGACGAACAGGGCCACACCAAGCCGAAACCGAAGGAAGACAAGCCGATCATCCTCGACAAGCTGTTGTAAGTTTCTGCTGCAGGGCATTCCCGTGAACCATTTCGAACATCGCAACGGCGTTCTTCACGCCGAAAATGTCAGCCTGCCTGAAATCGCACAGGCCGTTGGCACCCCTTTTTACGTTTATTCCCGCGCGACCATCGAGCGTCATTTCCGCGTGTTCAGCGAAGCCTTCGCCGGCATGGAAACGCTCGTGACCTACGCGCTGAAAGCCAATTCGAACCTGGCCGTGCTGAAAACTCTGGCGAAGCTTGGCGCCGGCGCGGACACCGTTTCGGAAGGCGAAATCCGCCGGGCGCTTGCTGCAGGCATCCCGGCCAACAAGATCGTCTTTTCAGGCGTTGGCAAGACTCCACACGAAATGGACTTCGCGCTTGAAGCGGGCATCTATTGCTTCAATGTTGAATCCGAACCAGAGCTGGAAATTCTTTCCGCTCGCGCCGTCAAGGCAGGCAAGGTCGCATCCGTATCGCTGCGCATCAATCCCGATGTGGATGCGAAGACCCACGCCAAGATTTCAACTGGCAAATCTGAAAACAAGTTCGGCATTCCGCGCGTCAAGGCGCGTGAGGCCTATGCCCGCGCAGCGAGCCTGCCCGGTCTCGACGTAGTCGGTATCGATATGCATATCGGTAGCCAGATCATCGACCTCGAGCCGTTCGACAATGCATTCGCCCTGATGGCGCAACTGGTCAAGGAACTGCAGGCCGACGGTCACAACATCCGCCACGTCGATGTTGGCGGGGGGCTCGGCATTCCCTACCGCACAGACAATACACCTCCGCCGCTACCCGTCGCCTATGCAGAAATCGTCGCCAAGCACATCAAGCCGCTGGGCCTGAAAACGGTGTTCGAACCGGGCCGCCTGATCGTCGGCAATGCCGGGCTTCTGGTAACGGAAGTGATCTTCGTCAAGGAAGGCGACGCCAAGAACTTCGTCATCGTGGATGCGGCAATGAACGATTTGATTCGTCCGACGCTTTATGATGCGTTCCACGACATCAAGCCTGTCACTTTGCCGAAGGATGATGCGCCGCGTATTCGTGCCGATTTTGTCGGTCCGGTCTGCGAAACAGGCGACTATCTCGGCCTCGACCGGGAAGTGGCAAAGCCTGCTCCAGGCGATCTGATTGCCGTCTGCACGACGGGTGCATATGGCGCGGTGCTTTCCAGCACCTACAACAGCCGTCTGCTCATCCCCGAAGTGCTGGTTGACGGCGACCGTTATCATGTCGTGCGTCCGCGCCGTACCTATGAAGAACTGCTCGCGCTCGATTCCGTACCGGAATGGTTATAGGTCTCGCGACCATAATTATTCATGGCCCACATTTATCATGGCCCATAAATCTCGGGGCAAAGCCTCGCCTTTGCCATGATGCGTGTTATCCTGTCAGCCGAACCGAAATCGGCTGACGCGAAAGACGAGACCTATGACTGCCCCTAAGGCGGCCCCGCAGACAGATAGCAGCAACGACAGGAAAAACCCGCCGCGTCATGCGTGGGATGTTTTTCTGCGGCTGTTTTCAGGCGATGGTGCCAGCCTGCGCCGTCTGCGTCTGCGTGCCTTTCTTTCGATCAGCTTCGAGCGATTCTGGCCGCTGATCCTGCCACTAATCCTCATCATCGGTCTGTTTGCCAGCCTGAGCTGGTTCGGCCTGTTCGGCATGATGCCCCGTTGGCTGCATATCGGCGTGCTGACGCTATTCGGTATTGCCGCCCTCATTGCGCTTTATCTGCCGTTCCGGTTTCGCACCCCGGCGGAAAGCGACGTCACAAGTCGTATCGAGGCGATCAACGGTCTCGTTCACGAACCGCTTTCCGTCCAGACAGGCCACATGGCAACAGGCGAACACGATCCATTCGCTGTCGCCCTGTGGCGGGAACACCAGCGCCGCATGGCGGACCGGCTCAAGAACCTGCAATCCGGCCTGCCTTATACGCGTGTTCCCGAACACGACCCCTTCGGCATTCGTGCGGTGGTCGCCCTGCTCTTCGTGACCGCCTTCGCCTACAGCCTCAGCCCAAACAGTGGGCGCATTGCCGACGCCTTTCATATCCGTCCAAGCGATGGAACCGCCGTTGCCCGCATCGATGCATGGGTAACGCCGCCGCGCTATACTGGCCGCGCTCCGGTCTTCCTGACCACGACGAACAACAGCGAACAGGCCGCAATCAATGTACCGCAAGGCAGCATTCTGTCGGTCCGCGTGATCGGTGGCGGTTCCGAGCGCCTGACTGCGACCGATGCGAAGGGCGAGCGCCGCGACGTACAGCCGGTAAACGCGAAGGAAGACCAGAAGGAGCCTGCAGAACAGGCCGTCGTCGATGGAAGCCGCAACTTCCGCTACGATTTGCAGCAGGATGAAACCATAGCGCTTTCCGGCACCGATGCCCGCTGGAAATTTGTCGTCACGCCGGATAACCCGCCAACGATCCGCTTCACGAAAGAGCCGGGACACGCGCTGAATGGCACATTGCAACTTTCCTATCAGATCGAGGACGACTACGCGCCAGTAAAGGCCGAAGGTGAGATCATCCCGCTCAACAATGATGAAGATGAGGAAGCCGCACCGCTCTACGATGCACCGGAACTGCCGCTTGCACTGCCGCGCCGCGGTGTGAAGGACGCCACGACGTCGAAAGACCTGACCGAGCATCCTTGGGCAGGTGAAAAAGTTGCGCTCACGCTGGTCGTAACCGACGCCGCCGGACAAACGGGTCGCAGCGAAACCAAGATCATCACTTTGCCCGAGCGCCCTTTCAGCAATCCACTTGCCCGCGCCGTTGCGGAACAGCGCCGTATCCTCGCGCTCGATGCGACGCAGCGCGATCATGTGCTCGACATGCTGTCGGCAATCACGCTTCGCCCGGACGAAACCATCAAGAATGCAGCCCATTATCTGGGTCTGGTCACGATTGGTACACGTCTTCGTCTCGCCAGGAGCGATGACGCCTTGCGCGATGCAGCGGATTATATGTGGCAGGTGGCCCTTGGCATCGAAGATGGAAATCTGTCTGCCGCCGAAAAGCGCCTGCGGCAGGCACAGGAGGCCCTGAAAGACGCTCTCCAGAACGGCGCCTCACAAGAGGAGATCGAAAAGCTTTCGGCAGAGCTACGCAAGGCGATGCAGGATTTCCTGCGGGAATTCGCCCAGCGCCAGCAACAGAATCCCAATGCACGCCAAGCCGCTCCCGATCCCAATGCGCGAATGCTGACGGAAAAAGACCTCCAGCGCATGATGGACCAGATCGAAAATCTCGCGCGTCAGGGCTCACGCGATCAGGCGGAAGAACTGCTGTCGCAATTGCAGAACCTGATGAACAATCTGCAGATGGGACAGATGCAACAGGGTCAGCAAGGTCAGGGACAAGGTCAGCAGGGCCAACAAGGCCAGATGCAGCAGCAGATGAACAAGCTCGGCGAGCTAATGCAACGCCAGCAAAAGACGATGAACGAAACCTTCGATCTCGATCAGAAGATGCAACGCCAATTCGGTGGTAGCGATGGTGAGGGCGAATTCGGCGACAACATGTTCCCGGGTGATGACGGTTCCATGGGCGGCGGACAGCCGGGCGGTGAAACCGAAAACGGCCAGAGCGAGAACGGTCAGGGCGGGAAAGGCGATGTGCCACCCGATATGGCGGAAACCATGCGCAAACTGCAGCAGCAGCAAAAGGACCTTCAATCCGATCTGCAAAAACTGATGGACGATTTGAAAGGCATGGGTATTGAACCCGGCAAGGATTTTTCGGATGCCGGAAAATCAATGGGCAACGCCACTGATGCGTTGGGCCGCAGCGAAGGTGCCGAAGCAAGCGACCAGCAGGGCAGCGCACTCGATGCACTGCGTCGCGGCGGACGCGACATGATGCAGAAAATGCAGCAGGCCATGGGCCAGCAAGGTCGGGGGCAAAGTGGCGCCAATGGCAGTCGGGGAAGGGATCCGCTTGGGCGCCAGCAAGGTACCGGCGACAGCGGCCTCAACGATGACGTCAAGATTCCAGGTGAAATCGATATTCAGCGCGCGCGTGAAATTCTCGATGAAATCCGCCGCAAACTTGGTAATGCCCTGACGCCGCAGATGGAAAAGGAATATCTGCAGCGTCTGCTGAAGTTCGATTGAGAAGCAGGCCGGAGCCTTAATCCATCACACGACCGACAAAAGGCAACTGGCGGAAGGCGTGCCCAACGTCCATGCCATAACCGACGACAAAATAGTCGGGGCATTCGAAAGCCACGAAATCGGCATCAAGATCGACCTTGCGGCGCACGCTCTTGTCGAGAAGAACAGCAATGCTGACGCTCCGCGCTCCGCGTTCCAGCATAAGTTCGCGAACGAATTTCAGTGTCTTTCCAGACTCCAGAATATCATCGATCAGCAGTACATCGCGGTCGCGAACATCGCTGTCGATATCGCGCAGAAGACGAACTTCGGCGCTTGTCGTGCCCTTGCCGTAGCTTGAAACCGTGATGAATTCGACATCGGGCTCCACGCCCGCATCATGCATTGCGCGGATGAGGTCGGCTGCAAAGATGAAGGAACCCTTCAGGATCGAAATCGTCAGCAGGTTGTGGAACTTGCGTTCAGCAATGGCCTTGGCGAGCTCGAGATTGCGACCGGCAATCTCGTCCGGGCTAAAGAGAACTTCGATTGTCTTGCCACCGACTTCGGGCATCTGCTGCTTCTCCTGATCGTTCGCTTTCGCGCAGACTTTGGCGCGATCAAAGGCGCCGGAAAGGCACGCTCTATAGCATGGTTTGAGGAAATTGCACCCCACCAGATGAAGATGCTCCGGCTTCTCCATTTCCCAGCGTCAAGATTTCATATAGCGTGACATTCATGCATCCAGACATCATCGAACTGCGATCATTTTACGACACCACGCTGGGCCATCTCGCGGAACGCGCCATTCGCATGGCGCTTGCCGGCCTATGGGGTCACGTGCCGGGAGAGCGGCTTGTCGGCATGGGCTACAGCCTGCCCTATCTCGACCGCTTCAGCGCCGATACGGAGCGGACATTCGCGTTCATGCCTGCCGGTCAGGGAGCCGTCGCCTGGCCCTCAGTAGAGAAAACGGCAACAGCGCTTGTTTTCGATGAGGAACTGCCGCTACCCGATTCCTCGATCGATCGGGTGCTTATGGTGCATGCGCTGGAGTATGCGGAAAATCCGACAGAAACGCTGAAAGAGATGTGGCGCGTCCTCGCCCCCAATGGGCGGCTCGTCATCGTGGTGCCGAACCGGCGCGGTGTCTGGGCCCGCTTCGAGCATACACCTTTCGGCAGCGGGCGACCTTATAGCCGCACACAGCTGACGACCTTGCTGCGTGAAGCGAATTTCACCGTGAGCACGGTGAGCGATGCCCTGCATTTTCCGCCCGCCACGCGCCGATGGATGATGCGGCCCTGTCTGGCGCTGGAAGGCATGGGGCGGAGACTGTGGCCGGTCTTTTCAGGCGTTCTGGTGGTGGAAGCGCAAAAGCGTCTTTATCAGGGACTGCCTGTCGCACAGCGCTCCTCGCGCCGTGTCTTCGTTCCGGTTCTCGCACCTCAGGGCACACCTGTTGGCGGATTACGGAAAGCACCGGCACGGACAAGCAAGACAGATCAAAAGAGTTAGGGCATTTGCGCATCATCGCCCGGGAAAACGTACAGTTGCTGCGGTCTGCAAGTATTACCGAACAAGGTTTTTCTCGACTTGGACGCAATGGCGGGATATGCCGCCATCGTAACTTTAACCCATCGTAACTTTAACATTGACCTTTTGGCGGAGCCAAAATCATGACCGATACGCAGAACCTTACCCGTCCCCAGCCCAAGGCAGGCCTGCTCGACATCGCAGCCTACGTACCCGGCAAGGAACATGTGGAAGGCGTTGCCAAGGTCTATAAGCTCTCCTCCAACGAAACGCCAATCGGGCCTAGCCCGCATGCGGTCGAAGCCTATCGACACGCAGGCGAGAAGCTGGAGCTTTATCCCGATGGACAGGCCCTGGCGCTGCGTGAGGCAATTGCCGAAACGCAGGGGCTCAACATGGCCAACATCCTGTGCGGCAATGGTTCCGACGAGCTGCTTGGCCTGATCTGCCAGACCTATCTTGCTCCGGGCGACGAAGCCATCATCACGGAGCACGGTTTTGCCGTCTACAAGATCCAGACGCTGGGTGCCGGCGCGACGCCGATCACGGTGAAGGAGAAGAACGAGCGTATCGACGTGGATGCCATTCTGGCTGGCCTGTCGCCACGCACGAAGATCGTCTTCATCGCCAATCCGGCCAATCCAACCGGAACCTATCTGCCTTTCGAGGAAGTCCGCCGCCTTCATGCCGGATTGCCGAAGCATGTGCTTCTGGTTCTCGATGCGGCCTATGCAGAATATGTTCGTCGCAATGACTATGAATCGGGCCTCGAACTCGTTTCATCCAACGAGAATGTTGTCATGACGCGCACCTTCTCAAAAATCCACGGGCTTCCGGGTCTACGTATTGGCTGGATGTATGCGCCGCTGCATGTGGTCGATGCCGTCAATCGCATCCGCGGGCCATTCAATATGAATTCGGCCGCCATTGCCGCCGGTGCTGCGGCCATCCGCGATCGCGCCCACGTCGAAAAATCGATCACCTACAACGACAAATGGCTTGGCTGGCTGACCGAAGAGTTCACCAGACTTGGTCTTCGGGTTACGCCGTCAGTCACGAACTTCCTGCTGATCCATTTTCCGGACAATGGCGCGCATTCCGCCGACAAGGCCGACGAGTGGCTCTCCGGGCGTGGCTATATACTGCGTCGCGTCGGCGGTTACGGGTTCCCCAATGCCTTGCGCATGACGGTCGGACCGGAGGAAGCCAATCGTGGCGTCGTCGTCGCCCTGACCGAATTTTTGAAGTAGTACAATGTCCACGATCCATTTCAACAAGATCGCCCTGATCGGCATCGGCCTTATTGGCTCATCGCTGGCGCGCGTCATTCGACGCGAAAAGCTCGCCGATCATATCGCCATCGCCACGCGCAGCAGTGAAACACTGAAGCGGGCCGATGAACTGGGTCTCGGTGACAGCTACACCACCGACAGTGCTGAGGCCGTCAAGGATGCCGATCTGATCGTTGTATCTGTGCCGGTCGGCTCGTCAGGAACGGTTGCACGCCAGATCGCGGCAAACCTCAAGCCCGGTGCCATCGTCACCGATGTTGGCTCCACCAAGGCTTCCGTGATTGCGCAGATGCAGCCGGAATTGCCGGACAATGTGCATTTCATTCCCGGCCACCCGCTCGCAGGCACGGAATATTCCGGCCCGGATGCCGGCTTTGCAGAGCTTTTCACCAATCGCTGGTGCATTCTGACGCCCCTGCCCGACACGAGTGAAGCAGCTCTCGAAAAGCTGAGCGAGTTCTGGGTCGCCTGCGGCTCACGACTTGATCGCATGGACCCGCAGCACCACGATCTGGTGCTGGCCATTGTCTCGCATCTGCCGCACATCATCGCCTACAATATCGTTGGCACAGCCAGTGATCTGGAACAGGTGACCAAGTCGGAAGTCATCAAATACTCGGCTTCCGGTTTCCGCGATTTCACGCGACTGGCCGCATCCGATCCGACGATGTGGCGCGATGTATGCCTGCACAACAAGGATGCCATCCTCGAAATGCTCGGGCGTTTTTCGGAAGATCTCGCCTCGCTTCAGCGCTCGATCCGCTGGGGGGATGGTGAAGCGCTGTTCGACCTTTTCACGCGCACGCGCGCTGTCCGGCGCGGCATCATCGATGCAGGTCAGGAAGTGGATGCGCCTGATTTCGGCCGTCAGGCTGCAACGCGTACCAGCGAGCAAAAATAGGGCGCATATTGCGTTACAGCGCAGGCAACCGCCCGAGCGGAATAAATCCAGCGCTGACCTTACCCTTGCGAACGGCAATCTCCATCACGGGATTGCCGTTTTCATCTTTCGGCATGGCCGAGAGAGCAAACAGAACGGTAGCGATATTGCCACCCTGCTCGGGAAACACTGTCTGACCAGCCTGCGCCAGCGATTGCGGGTTAACCAGTGTCAGCTTCACATCGGCATTGATCAGCCCGTCAGCATCGACCGAAAACGGTCCGGCTACCGAAACCATCGCTCCATTGGGCATGGACAGGAAAGCCTGATTGACGGTACCGGAATGCCCGCGCAACCGTTCATGAAAGGGAGCGTCACCCCTTGCGAGCAACGTCGCGGCATCGGACACATCGATATCCGCCACACCGTCGATTTCAGGGCTGGTGGCTGTACCAATCGCTGCCTTGGCAAGTTTCAGACCGGCAAAGCGACCATTGACCTTCAATGTGTCATCCGAGGCGCTCATGCGGAAATCCATCTGCTCAAGCGTGCTGAGTGGCACTGTCGTGGTGGCTTCGGTGCGAAGACCGACAGCTACTTCACGCGCAGCGAGCTCAATCTCGGTCGGGAACGGACGTGCCAGCCGGGTGTTGGAGGTAAACTTGCTCCAGTTGACTTCCAGCGGTTCCAGCCCCGGAAATTCGATGAAGGCGGGTCCTGTCAGATCGTTCGAGAGGGAACGTGGCGCATAGACCGGGGAACCCGAGGTGAAGCGCCCTGCGCGGAACGCCATGCCTTCAGAAGGACGCTGCCAGGAAATGCTGTCGCAGACGACATTGACGCGCAACGGATAGCCGCCCATGCGCAAGTCTTCGCATTTCACGCCGACGCCCTGAGAGGCGAGCTTGGCCATGTCGGCCTTGGCTCGTGCCTCTAGCCTGTTTGCGATATAGAACCAGCCCGCTGTATAGCCAGCGATCAAGACAAGCAGAATGACAATGAGCGCGATGGGACGCTTTCTGGACTTCGATGCGTTCATTCCAGTATGCGCCATTTCAAAAGCCTTACATTAATCAGACGGTTGTTTCGAAGAGCCTCGCTCCGGGGTCAGACTGAACATTCCAAACCCCGATATGTTTTGCTCCTCCCGACTGTTGGCCATATTATGGCAGGAATGTGCCTTGTGAAGCGATTGAGAAGAAAAATCGAGGGATATCCGTTGATTACCGGTGGAAATCGGCGTCCACTGATCCATTATGGACACCCTTCATGACCACAGCTCTCAATGACAGGCGAATGAACGATTTCTGGGTTTTCGGCTATGGCTCGCTGATGTGGCGACCGGGCTTTGCACATGTGGAGACCGTCCGGGCGCGCCTTTACGGCTACAGGCGCAGCCTGTGCATCTATTCGCATGTCCATCGCGGAACGCCGGACCGACCGGGTCTGGTCCTGGGCCTGGACACCGGTGGCTCATGTCTCGGCATCGCTTTTCGCGTGCCTGGTGACATGACTGGCGAAGTGATGACCTATCTGCGCGAACGTGAAATGTCGAACCAAGTTTATCACGAAAAGCATCTGCGCCTGCGCCTCGCTGACGGTCGCAATGTCG
This sequence comes from Ochrobactrum sp. BTU2, assembly GCF_024539785.1. Classification (NCBI taxonomy): domain Bacteria; kingdom Pseudomonadati; phylum Pseudomonadota; class Alphaproteobacteria; order Hyphomicrobiales; family Brucellaceae; genus Ochrobactrum; species Ochrobactrum sp. BTU2. Next base: position 57,828 of record NZ_JAHWRG010000002.1, read on the forward strand.
ATGCGGTCACCTATGTCGCGGACCGGCACCACATTCAATATGCCGGATCGCTTTCACCTGAGAGTGCCGCAGCGATCGTCGCATCTGCTCGCGGCGATTCCGGTGCCAATGTGGATTATGTCGCCAATACGCTCCAGCATCTGCGCAACATGCGGGTACGCGATCATTGGTTGGAACATGTCAACGATCTCATTCACCACACTATCCAACATCAAACGGGCGGTTCCAGCGGTTAGAAACACACACCGCGCGCCTCAAAAATACCGGCGTTCAATCGCTCGGCCCTTGTTCTCGCCCGATGCAACCGCTACATCTCGGCCAATTGCCAAGGAGGCCTCCATGATCGCATTGTTCCGCACCATTGATTTGGCGCTCGATATCTACACCTATATCATTATAGCGAGTGCCATCTTCTCGTGGCTCTATGCGTTCAATGTCGTCAATTCCGGCAACCGTTTCGTGGCTTCGATCGGTGAGTTTCTCTACAAGGTGACGGAACCCGTTCTGCGGCCGATCCGCAATATCTTACCCAATCTCGGCGGCATCGATATTTCACCGATCGTCCTGCTGCTGATCATCTTCTTCATCCGCCAGTTCATGTGGACGACGCTGCTGCCGCTTTTCCTGTAAGCGCATCACTCGCAAGCCTAAAAACAAAAGCGCCCGGACATTGCCGGGCGCTTTTGTTTTAGAGCATAAGCCGACCGGAGTGAAACGAGGATCGATAAGATTATGCTTAAAATAGAAAAAGTAAGAGCGCCGATCTGATCCAATCAGATCGGCGCTCTAAACGGATCGGGAAGCTGTCGCTTACTTGCCCTTGGCGCGTTCGATAGCTTCGACGATGAATTTGCGTGCGTAATCTTCGTCACCCCAGTCACCGATCTTGACCCACTTGCCGGGTTCCAGATCCTTGTAGTGTTCGAAGAAATGCGCAATCTGCTTCAGAGTGATCTCCGGCATATCGGTATAGTCGTGAATCTTCTCGTAGCGGCGCGTCAGGTGCGGCGACGGCACTGCAATAATCTTCTCGTCCTTGCCGGAATTGTCTTCCATGACCAGAACGCCGATCGGGCGAACATTGATCACGCAGCCGGGAACCAGCGGACGGGTGTTGCAGACGAGAACGTCAATCGGGTCACCGTCTTCCGAAAGCGTATGTGGCACGAAGCCGTAATTGCCCGGATAGGTCATTGGCGTATAGAGGAAGCGGTCGACGATGAGGGCGCCGGCCTTCTTGTCCATCTCGTACTTGATCGGCTGGCCGCCGACAGGCACTTCAATGATGACGTTGACGTCTTCAGGAGGATTGGAGCCGATGGAGATGGCATCAATATTCATGATGTGTCCTTTCGTGTCGGGCTCTGATAACGGGTTTCAAGGTTGCGCGCAAGAAAAACGAAAGTTCTAGAAAACGCGGCGAATTGTCGTTCTCGCAACGCAATTGAGCGTGATCAGGCCGTTAACATGCTGTGAGGGTTAGGCGCCGAGCTCGTTCAGTCTTTGAACGGCGGTCGGTGGCATGGGTGGCGGATTGGGATCGCGGCTGGCGGCGACCAGAAATTCGTCGCAGGCCGTCTCGGTCGTTTCAATCAATCTTTTGAGAAATTCATCCTTCGGAAGACCTGCCGGAATTGGCGGCAGAATACGGGCGCGAATGGTTCCCGGATAACGCAGAAATTTGCGGCGCGGCCAGTAGAGGCCTGCATTGTGCGCAATCGGCAAAACCGGCAGATTGAGCGCTTCGTAAAGATGGACGATGCCATATTTATAGTGCGGTGGAGCACCAGGCGCCCGACGCGTTCCTTCTGGATAGATCAGAATCTGGCGGCCTTCCGCGATCGCCTTTTCTGCGCCCTTGGTGATGGAATGCAGTGCCTTGACGCGAGAACCGCGATCGACCGGGATCATCTGCATTTTCGCGATATACCAGCCGAAAAGCGGAATGCGCATCAATTCCCGCTTCAGGATCAGCACGGGATCGTCAAGATAGGGCAGGAAAGCATAGGTATCCCAGGCAGACTGGTGCTTTGGCGCACAGATATAAGCGCCCTCAGGAATGTTCTCCAATCCTTCAACCACATAGTCGGTGCCGACAATATGCTTCTGGAGCCAGAGATTGACCCGTGCCCACAGCTTCGGCACGATCCAGGCCTTCTTGCGGGGCAGAAGAAAATAGAAAGGCGTATAGACGATCATCTGAACCAGTGTGCAGATATAAAACGCCGCATTGAACAAGATTGAGCGCAGATAGAGAAGCATCAGTCGGTGGAGACCCTGGCTAAAGCATTTTCGTTCCCGACTTCCGGTAAACGATCACGCACGAATTCTGGACTTTCTGCAGAAAGTGACGGCATCGATATATCAGGAAGAACGGCCATTTCCATCAGGAAATCGTAATCCGGCAGCAAGATCAATTCTCGGTCGTTACACTCTGATTGGTCTGCGTTCCGAACAGTTCGGTCGTACCCACACGGACAGCGGCGCCAAGATATTTCACATATTCGATGAAGAGCACGCGCAATGTGTCGCCTTCGGAAACCCAGCTATGTTCGCGGCGGTCCCCGTTCACGACCGGATAGGGAATGAATTCCACATCCTTCATGCGATAGGACATTTCCAGCGTGCTGCGCGGAATATGGTAGTTGTTGGTGACCAGGATCACGCGACGATAGTTGTTGGTACGAATCCAGCGTTCGCTTTCGGTCGCGTTGCCAATGGTGTTGAGCGCCGACCGGTCGAGATCGACACAGCAATCGAAGAGACTCTGGTCGGCATGGGTCGCACGCTGCAGTGCCTTTTCATTGGTCGCCGGATGAACACCACTGATCAGAAGCCGCTTTCCTCGCTTGTCCTTCAGAAGATCGACCGCAGCCTGAATTCTGGACTGGCCACCGGTGAGAACGATGATGGCATCAGCGGGCTCGTCGATAGCCGGCGGCTGCATGCTAGTGACCTTTTCACCGAACGCGACGAAGCCGACGAGAAACGCCAGAAGAATAACAAACAGAACGATGGAAACGGGCTGGAGACGTCTGAACATGCGCATCATGACAGACCATAGGAAATTGCCGGAGGCAAGTGCAAGAGATTGCAGGTGAGCGCCATTCCGGCTGCGGCGCCAGACCACATCTCCTGAAGAAAACCCGTTTGCTGTCTGCCTCTGTGCCACTGCATCGTCACTCGACCGGTGCCCGCCCGATAGCGCTTGCGGGATTCGCATACCATCTCTTCTTCCATCATAGCCAGCATTGCGGCGAGAAGTCGGAGAAGCGGACGAAAATCTTGTCCGGAAAGCGCCTATATCGGAAAAGGTCTTCATTCGGAGCGCACTCCCGGACCGTCCATGGTTGCAAGCTGGCGGATCACCGTCAGGCGGCTGGTCAGCATGGTCAGGAAACTGACCAGAATAATGATGACGGCAGCGCCGATATAGCCATCGCGCCCGATGGCGAAATTGCCGAACATGGCGGCAGCCTGATCGCCTTCAGGTGTAGCCATATGGCTCGACGCCCACCAGGAAAACATCAGGAAGACTAGCATTGCCGCCGCGCCACCGCACAGTGCGCCTTTCAGTGCTGTGCGGAAGAAGTGCCATTCAAACTCGCGCGCCACGAATTTCGATTCCGCGCCGATGAAATGCAGAACCTCGATAATATGGCCATTGCCGGACATCGCACCGCGCGTGGCAAAGATAACGGTTAGAACGGTCGCAGCGATCACAAGCGAGAGAACGCCTGTGCCGACGAACACCGTCGTATGCGCCATGGAGACGAGACGGTCGACCCAGGTGCGGTGATCATCGAAGGTCGCAGCCGGAATGGCGCGGGTGATTTCAGTCCGCATGGTTTCGAAATCAGGTGGCGCATTTTCATCGATCGTAACGACGACAAGACGCGGCACAGGCAATTCATCGATGTTAAGGCCACTACCGAGCCATGGTTCGAGCAACCGGGCGGTCGCATCCTTGTCGATGATGCTGGTGCCTTTCACACCGGCAAAACCACGCGCGATTTCGCTGGCCTGAGCCAGCGCCTTTTCCATATCCTGCCCGTCGACAGGCCGGATCTGGATCGTGGCTTCGCGAGCTATCTGGCTCTGCCAGGCAGCGGCCGAGGCGCGAACGAGCGTCACGCCGCCCATCGTCAGGCAGGCAAGAAAGGTCATGATCGCGATCACGATGACAAGTGCGGTTCCCGTTACGCTGCCATCAGGCACGATGGGACTCGGTCCCTGACGCTTCCGGCGTTTGCCTATACGAACGAGCAGCATGTCCTTGAGGTCTTCGAAACGGACCCGGATGTCATCCAACGTACGTCGCCAGGCGTTCTTTGCATCAATCATAGATGTCCAGCCGCCCATGTTCGAGGATCATGCGTCGCGCATCCACCTGCTCCATCAGGGAAAGGTCGTGGGTCGCGATAATCACAGCCGTGCCCGAACGGTTCAGCTCGGTGAAAAGGCGCAGCAGACGCTTCGCAAGCGGCGGATCGACATTGCCGGTCGGTTCGTCGGCCAGAAGAAGTTCCGGCTGATCAATGAGCGCGCGCGCAATCGCTGCGCGCTGCTTCTCACCGCCTGAAAGAACCGGCGGCAGCACATTCATGCGGTCGCCGAGCCCGACCCAATGCAGAAGTTCCTCCACCTCATGACGATAGGTTGCCTCTTCCTTTCCGCGCACGCGCAGTGGAAGCGCCACATTCTCATAGGTGGTCATATGGTCGAGCAGGCGGAAATCCTGGAACACGATGCCAATACGACGGCGCAGAAGCGGAATTTCCGCATGATTGAGCCGCGCAACATCCTTGCCGAAAATATTGATAAGACCGCGCGTCGGCTTCAGGGCCATGAAAAGAAGGCGCATGAGCGACGTTTTTCCTGCCCCGGAAGGGCCGGTCAAAAACTGGAATGAACGCGGCGGAATATGGAAACTGACATCGCGCAGGATCTCAGGACCCATTCCATATCGCAGGCCGACATTCTCGAAACGTATCACCGGGCTGTTTCTCTTCAATTGTCCGCACGTTGAACGACGCACGGATGACATCGATATCAGATCGACCTTTATCCTCTATGGTTAATGTTGCGTTAATTCCGCTCGAACGAGCCTTAAAAAAATGCGTGACCGAGGCTGCGGCCATGAAGCATTAACCATTATGAGCCAGTGTGTGGCACCGGTCGAAGGGGCGAAAAACGCAAAGGAAGATGACGGCATGATGGCGAAACAACCATCGACAGCGCAGATGTCGCGCGCGCCTTCGCGTGAAAACCATCGCGCGACATGGTTTGCTTCCGATGCTGGACTGATTGAAGACGCCGAATTCGAAACCATCTTTCCGGGGTCATCACCCCGGAAATTCCTCTCGTACGGCATTCCGCAGAAGCCGCTCGCCCCACGCAAGCTGATGTCCGAAACAAGTCTTCCCAGCGGATGGCCGGGATTCGGATATTGGGTTTTCGTCGCTCTTTGCGCGACAACCGCTTTCTGGATAGCGGGCGGATATACACTGCTTGCTGGCAAACCTCTTTCCGGCGGGCAGCCAACCTTGCCGCTCATTTCGGCACTTCAGCTTACTGATCTCAAAACCAGCGTCGGAATGCATGACAAGGGCAAGATTCTGAGTGTCGGCGGCCGCATCCGGAACACCACATCCGAAGAACGCGCCACGCCGCCGCTGATCGTCATGATCACCTATAGCGACGGCAGCAAACGCGAACGCCGTCTGGCTCCTGGTGAAGCAATGCTGAAACCGGGTGCATATATCGACTTCGAAACGATGCTTCCGGCGCTGCGCGGCACCATCGAGAAAGTCGATGTGCGATTGGCCACCCCGGCCTAGCAAGGCCGATCCAAAAAACTAGCCTGGCGCCTCCGGCTACTGCCAGCAACCGAGATTGCGCCCTTTGAGATTATGCGCATCGATATCGACCACAAGGCGCGGGTCTTCGCGTAAAAGAACCAGCGTCGTGCGCTGTTTGAGATCGATCTTCTGCCAGCCCGTGCATTCGGTTGGCATTGGCGTGCTGTCGATCTTCACCTTTTCCGTCCACGCAGTTGCCGTGCAGCCGGATAGCGCCGCAACAATCGGAACGACCCTAACGGCATTTAGAACAAGCCTTTGTGTTTTCGTCCCACGATGAGTGTTCAAGGCTGACAACTCCAATCTGCCCCGCGAAATCCCTGCCAATCGATCTTGCATTGGCCAGCGTCGCCCGTTCGACATCTGCGCTTATAACGTGCCGCCGCCCTTCTCCGCAATATAGCTGAGCGGGATCGACAGCTTTTAAAAAAGCCCAGCCGACCAACTCTTACTATCCATCGAAACCCAATTTAGAAGAGATATAAAAGCAAACACGAATATACGAAGAATAGCTTTTTCGTTTACTGAAATGACGGGAAAAATCCACAGAGAACAAAAGCCTCCAATCAAGTTAAACATGATTGTCCGAAGAAAAAGACGATTATATGCTTCTTGCTAAATGATTCGCATATGGCATTTTTCACTACACCAACCCTGGGGATTTCCATGCTGAACAAATTGTCGGCTGAATTTTTCGGAACATTCTGGCTTGTTTTCGGGGGCTGCGGCAGCGCAATCCTCGCCGCAGCCTTCCCTGAACTGGGCATCGGCTTTCTCGGCGTTGCTCTCGCCTTCGGTTTGACTGTCCTGACCATGGCTTATGCTGTGGGCGGCATTTCCGGCGGCCATTTCAACCCGGCTGTCTCCTTGGGCCTCATGGTGGCTGGTCGTCTTCCAGCCAAGGACCTGATCCCTTACTGGGTTGCGCAGGTTCTGGGAGCCATTGCGGCTGCAGCAGTTCTCTTCCTTATCGCCTCGGGCAAGGAAGGCTTCTCCGCCGGCGGCCTCGCTTCCAACGGCTATGGTGAACTTTCACCGGGCGGCTACAGCATGATGGCGGGCCTGCTCATCGAGGTTATCCTGACGGCCTTCTTCCTTATCATCATTCTGGGCTCCACCTCGTCGCTGGCTCCAGCTGGTTTTGCTCCGATTGCCATCGGTCTCGGTCTCACCCTGATCCATCTGATTTCGATCCCGGTCACCAATACGTCGGTAAATCCGGCCCGCTCGACCGGCGTTGCTCTCTTCGCCGATACAGCAGCACTCAGCCAGCTCTGGCTGTTCTGGGTTGCGCCGCTCGTCGGCGCAGCGATCGGCGCGATCATCTGGAAAGGCCTGCTCGGCAAGGATTGATCCAGAACGACAACAATGAAAGGCCGGTTCATTCCGGCCTTTCTTGCTTTCAGGACTCTTTTGCAATCGTCTCGAACAGAGCCGCACAAAAAATGGTTCCGATCATGGGAAGGATGCTGTAAGTAACATCTATCTTCTTGTTGTAACGCATTATCCGACGCAAAGCTGCTTCGCACTTTTGCTGGAAATGCTCCAGATGTTATGAGCAATGTCCCCCTCTACCGATGCTTCTTCTGCGGATCGTTACGCAGCTTTCCGGCACTCTGCCTTCAAAAAATACTGGGGCGCCCGTTTCCTGAGCGCATTTGCGGTGCAAATCGTGAGTGTGTCAGTGGGCTGGCAGATTTATGACCTCACCCGCGACGCCTTCAATCTGGGCATGGTCGGACTGGTGCAATTTCTACCGGCCCTGTTGCTGGTTCTCGTAACCGGTGCTGCTGCCGACCGCTTCGGCAGACGCTTCATCATGGGCTTGTCACTTATCCTGGAAAGCGTGGTGACAGCACTGCTGCTCGGTCTGACGCTCGCCGGTCTGTTCGAGCCCCTGACGGTCTTTGCCTCACTCACACTTTTCGGCGTTGCGCGCGCATTTCTCGGACCCTCCTCAGCATCGCTGGTCGTCAATCTCGTGCCGACCGAGGATTTCGCCAACGCCGTTTCGTGGAATTCATCTGCATGGCAGGTGGCAACAATCGTGGGACCTGTCGCAGGTGGTCTGCTCTATGGCGTTTCGCCGGTTGCAGCCTATTCCGTCGCCACACTGTTCTTGCTGATTGGCTCCGTGCTGATCTTTTCCATTCCAAAGCCCAAACAGCACACGCTTGCCGAGCAGCGCTCGCTGACAAGCATGCTCGCTGGCTTCCGCTACATCTGGAAGGAAAAGATCGTCCTTGGCGCCATCTCGCTCGACCTCTTTGCCGTTCTCCTTGGCGGAACGGTGGCGCTGCTGCCGATTTATGCGCGCGACATCCTCGATCTCGGTCCTTGGGGCCTCGGCCTGCTGCGATCCGCTCCCGGTATCGGCGCTGTTCTGACCGCCGTCTGGCTTGCCGGACACCCGATCCGCGACCATGCAGGTCGCGTGATGTTCATCTTCGTCGGCCTGTTCGGTCTATTCAATATTATCTTCGGTGTCTCGACCCTGACATGGCTGTCGGTCATTGCTCTGGCACTTGCAGGTGCCGCTGACATGATCAGCGTCTATATCCGTGAAACGCTTATGCAGCTCTGGACGCCCGATCACGTGCGCGGTCGTGTCAATGCCGTCAACATGGTCTTTGTCGGTGCATCGAATGAACTGGGCGAGTTTCGCGCCGGCCTGATGGCTGCGGCCATCGGCGCTGTTCCCGCTGTCGTCATCGGTGGATTGGGATCGATCGCCGTTGCTGTTGCCTGGGCGGCAATGTTCCCGCAATTGCGCAAGGCCCGTCACCTGCAGGGACGGACTTGATCTCTCAAATCAGAGGTGATCAGGAGGCGGACGTGCTACGATTCGCCTTGTCCATGCGATCCTGAATGGCATTCCGGTCGTCCTGCCGGATGCCAACGAGTTCCGCCACGCGCCACATTACGTCGGCCTCGACTTCGCTCACCTTGCCGTCGGCGTAGACCATTTCCCACATCAGTCCGATCAGGTCGAGGCGAGCCTGATAATCAAGCTGCCGCTTCAGAACCGAAGTGAAATCCGAAAGGTCAATAGCTTCCTGATCGGCCTTTTCCGCCGCCTGTATGAGTTGTTTCAGACTGTCGCCTTTAAGGCCATATTTCTGCGACAGCATCGAAGAAAGCTTCTTACGCTCGCTTTCCCGCGTTTCGCCGTCGGCATCCATGATGTGATAAAGCAAAGCGGCGGCGGCCAGTCGTGGATCATCATTGGAAAATTTTTCGCTCCGGTCACGAAAACCGTTGGCGGGAAGCTCTTTTAAAAAATCCAGAAGACGATCGAACATTCACCCTCGCTGCCATGTTTGCGACTTGCCAGCCGTTACGGCGATTCCGGCATCTTTGTTAGCAACATCGAAGGTAACGAGCTGAATGCGCCACGCAAGACGGTAAACAGTCTTGCGCGACCGTTTACCGTCCAAGAGATGGGCTGCGTTGTTTTTCGGCAACGATTTCCCGGAAGCCTGATCAGAAAAGCCTCAATCCGCTCTGGGCTTTTTGCGAAGGCTTGTTTTCGTCGACACCCGGATCGTCCACCACCAGATGCGCACGACGCGGCTCGTCCTCCATATCGTCATCAGTCGCGACCACATTTGGAACAGGCGGCTTCACCTCCTCGACCTTTTTTACCGAAGGGGCTGGCGATACCTTGACCGGCTCGGCGGCAGGCACGATGACTTCAGCCTCCTCAACATCGCGAACAGGCGACTTTCTCTCCACGACGGCTGATGCATCCACTACGCCAGCCTTGTCTTTCGGCTCTGCAAGAACCAGCGGATTGCCCGGCTTTGCTTCCACCGGGCCTTTGATTTCAGGTTTTTCCGCTTCAATGGCTGGAGCAAGTTCCACGACGGGAACCTTCCACTCGAAGCTGTTGAGGCGTCCCGTAACCGGCGATACAGGCGACCATTGTTCTGAAACATAACCGTCGGCAGTCCACGCGGGATCACGCGGCGCCTTGACGGCCCGCGCCAGCCATTCACGAACCTTGCCCTGATCACCCGTTTCAGCTTCTTCAATATCGGCAAGCAACAGATAGGCGCTTTCGCGTGGCGAAGCGCGCAGAACCTGTTCGGCATTGTCGCGGGCAAGGCGATAATCACCCGCCTCATAGGCAGCGCGTGCCAGAGCAAGACTGCCCTCGGCATTGTTGGAACGCAACGAGACGAGATGCCTTGCGCGCTTCAAACGGTCCTGAGCCGTATCACCTGACCGGGCGTAGACATACGTCGAAGCAATGTCTGGATGCGGAAACCGTTTCCATGCCGCTTCCAGAATTTTCGAACCTTTTCGCATATCGCCATCGGAAAAAAGCGCACGCGCGGCAACCACGGCAGCAGGCACCAGATCGGGTGTCAGCTTGTTTGCCTCCAGTGCCAGCGCCTTTGCCTGCGCATGATCAACATCAGCGACTGCCATCGCCTTGGCGGTCAAAAGCGCAGCGCGTTCTTTCTTCACCACATCCTTGCTATGGGCGAGTGCCTGTTTGCGTGCATCGACAAGCTTCAGCGCCGCATCCCAGTCGCCCTCGGCACAAAGCTGGCCCATCATGGCTGACGAGGCCCATTCAAGCTGCGGCGCTTGGCTCGCGGCTTCGGCGGCATAATGGCGTGCGGCATCGAGAGCGCCAACGCGCTGGGCTTCGATGTAAAGCCCGCGCAAACCGAGCAACCGTGTCTCGGGATCATCCACCATCGCTTCGAAGCCTTTGCGGGCATCTTCCGTGCGCCCTTCCAGCATAGCGGTCTGCGCTTCGAGAAGCTTTATCAGCGGCTCCTGATCGGAACTCAGCAATTTGCCGGCCTGCTTGGTCATGCGGCGCGCTGCTTCCGCATCGCCGGCCCCGGCTGCAATCAATCCGGTTGAAAGCGACTGATAACCGCGATCACGCTTGCGCGCACGAAAATGCCTGCGCAGCGTGTAAGGTGACTGGATGATGCTCTTGACCAGCCACCACAGGATCAGCATGGCCGCGACGATGGCAACGATCCCCGCAACAGCGGTTATCAGCGGCACATTGTAATGATTGCCCGCAAAAGTGACATCAAGTTCACCCGGACGGTCCGCAAGCCAGGCAAAGCCGAAACCAAGCGCGGCAACGACGACGAAATAGAACAGGACACGCAGCATCGGCCCGCCTCCTACTGACCGGAAGAGGCCGGAGCCTCGCCGGTTTCGCCCATAGTCGATTTGGGTTTCAAGCTGTCGGCAACGAGGCGCTGCACCAGTGCATCAGCGTCACGCCGCGCCCGAATCTGATCAGCGAATTCCTGCGAGGTAGCCTTGGCATCAGCAGGCAACTGTTCCCATTCGCTGAGAGCACGCTCCAGATCACCCGCCTGCAAGGCGGCCTCCATTCGGGCCGTGATCGGTCCGACACCAGTGCCGGTGACATTGCCCGCAACCGGGCGCACGCTTACCAGTCCTCTGGCGCTGGCGACAAGCTGATCCCAAATTCCGGCATCGGCAGGCAGCTTGTTTTCCGTCGCGACGATCCGGTTCGCAACAGCACCGAACCACGCATTCAGGTCGGCAACGGTCGGAACGCCCTTGTCAGCGTGGGCGCGCAGCTGTTCGATGGATGCCTCGTTCGGTGTAACCGAAGCGTAAGTGTCCAGTTCCGCTTTGAAAGAACCACCACGATCAATCGCCGTCTTCAGCGCATTGGCCGCTATAAGCGCCGTCGCATCGGGCTGGCGTGAAGCCTGGGTGACCTTCTCCTGCAAGGAGGTCAGCTTCGATTCGAGCGATGAAATCGTGCCGCTGTTTCCCGAAACTCCGGCTGTCGCCTCGTCCGCCCGGTTCTGTGTCGCTGAAAGCTTGCTTTCCAGCGCGTCCAGCCGCTCGGTCAGAGCAGTGGTATCGACTGCCGCGTCCTGCTCAGCCTCTTTCGGCAAGGCGGCAAATTGCTGCTGAAGATCGGCGAAGGAACCTGCCACCGCCTCTGCCTTGATCTCGGCTGCCTGAACATTCTTTTCCAGAGCCGCAAGCTGCGCGCGGCTTGTATCGTCAAGCGGCGCCGGTGTCGGATTGGTCCGCAAGTCGGCGATCTGCTGTTCCATATGCGCAAGCTGTTCCGCTGTCACTCTCGCGCCCGGAGAGGGGATAACATTGCCCCATTGCAGAGCCAGCAAACCGCCAAGCCCGATTACACCACCAGCAATACCGGCCAGAAGATGCGACGCGCCCGCACCGCTCTTTTGCGCAGTCTGCTGGGTTTCTGGTTTCACGCCCGAGGTAAAAGGAGGTTTGGTATAAGTCGAACTTTCCGGCGTTTCCGTCTTCACGGTCTTTTCGGCAGCCGTCGCTTCGGGTTTGGGTGATGCAGGCTTCGGGGTTTCCGGTTTTGGGTTTTCAGATTTTGAGAAATTTCCCACCGGCTCCGCATCTGGCGTCGCCTTCGCCGGTTCGTCAACCCGCTTCACATCCGATGGATCAAGATTGATTGTCACAGGATTACGGGCCGATTTGGAATGTCGCGGAGTGCCGGGTTTCGCCATGGATCCTCTCGTAAATGCCGATTGGTTGCCTCAAACTCTAACAGATAAAATCGCCAGATGAAGGAAGGTTGCGCCGAAATGAGTCAAAGTTTGGCAAACAGCCGGAAAAGTCCGCCTTCATCCGGGTGGTCTGCGACAAGCGCATTTGCCCGCCAGAGCGACGGCAACCGGTCGGCCACACGGGCAGAAATGCATAAAAACCGCGTTTTCTCGTCAAAAGGCGGCGCGATTTCATGCATCGCTTCGACGAAGCTCGTCGCGGCAACGCCGGAATAGAGCATGACCGCGACAAAAGGCGCGCCGTCAAGCACATTCCGAAGTGCTGACGCAGAATAAGGAATTGTCTCCGTGTCATAGACATCGGCAACATGCATATCGAGTTTGGCGGCCTGTATCTCGTCCTCGAACACCGGTTGGCGCACCCGTCCGGCGAGATAAAGAACACGGGATTGTTCGGGAAGATCGCGCCGCATCGTCGCTGCAAGACGAACCGCATCACCGCCCCCGTCGATCACATGACCGAACCCGGCCTTCTGCGCTGCCTGCGCTGTTCCCTGTCCCACAGCAAAGAGCGGCAGGCCAAGAAACGGCTTCAGCCGCTCCGTGTCGATATGGTGAAAGGCATTGGCGCTCGTCACTGTCAAAGCCGCAAACGGGCCATCGGGCAGAGCAAAGGAAAGCGCAACGGTTCGGCTCAGTGGAAGGAGAACCGGCTCATAGCCCCTCGACGCCAGTTTGGCGGCGGTTTCGGAGCCAGCCGGCTGTGGCCGCGTCACCAGAACGCGACCAAGAGATGCGATTTGTGCTGGCCCCGCCAAATCTACTCCCAGCCCTCGAAGAATTGGGGACCAGCCTTCGCGCGCAGATGCTCCGCGGCTTCCGTGCCGATGGCGGCAGCATTCGATGCCGGACCTTCCGTCTTTATCTCGTGCGCTTCAGACCCGTCCGGCTTCAAAATCATGCCGTGGAAGGAAACCGTATCGCCGTTCACGGTTGCAAGACCGGCAATCGGCGTGCGGCAGGAACCGTCCAGGGCAGCCAGAAATGCCCGTTCGCAGGCAAGTGCAATACCAGTCTCGCGATGCGCAAGGGGCGCCAGCAGCGTGTCGATACGCGTATCGCCGATACGGGTCTCGATGCCGATGGCACCTTGTCCCGGCGCAGGCGGGAAGCTTTCCGGATCGGCCAGGTCGGTAATGACATCGCCTAGCCCCAAACGTCGCAATCCCGCACAGGCGAGAAACGTCCCGTCGACTTCTCCGGCTTCCAGTTTGCGAAGGCGAGTATCGACATTGCCGCGGAAAATCACCACTTGAATGTCGGGACGAAGACGGCGGATCAGGGCCTGACGGCGCAATGATGACGATCCAACAGTTGCACCCTGCGGCAAATCAAGGAGGCGGGAAGCCGTACGACCGATAAAGGCATCGCGCGGATCTTCGCGCTCAAGGAAAACAGAAAGATGCAGACCATCGGGCAGAACCGTCGGCATATCCTTGGTCGAATGGACTGCGAGATCGATTCGACCATCCGTCAGCGCCTGCTCGATCTCTTCGGTAAAAAGCCCCTTGCCGCCGATCTCGGAAAGCGCGCGATCCTGAATGCGGTCACCTGCCGTCGACATGGGAATGATTTCAATAGCTTCTTCCGGCAGACCATGTGCCTCCATAAGGCGACGACGCGTCTCGTAAGCCTGGGCGAGAGCAAGCTTGCTGCCCCGCGTGCCTATCTTCAACGTGCCATTCTTTAAGGATGCTGTTTGCATATTGCGCTGTCCATGGTACCGGATTTTTCAATGAATTATGAGACAGGCAGGGTCTAACCGCAAATGCGCATTCTTGGAATAGAAACAAGTTGCGACGAAACAGCCGCCGCAATCGTCGAACGTGACGGTCAAGGTGAAGGACGGATTCTGTCCAATGTGGTTTTGAGCCAGATCGCCGAGCACGAACCCTATGGCGGTGTGGTGCCGGAAATTGCCGCACGCGCCCATGTCGAAGCGCTAGACCGGCTGGTTGCGCGCGCGCTCGAAGATGCCGACATGAAGCTTGCCGACGTCGATGCGGTGGCCGCCACGGCAGGACCGGGGCTGATCGGCGGACTGATCGTCGGGCTGATGACCGCCAAGGCACTGGCCATGGCGGCACAGAAGCCGTTTTATGCCGTCAACCACCTGGAAGGCCATGCATTGACGGCACGTCTGACCGACGGCCTGCCGTTTCCTTATCTGCTGCTGCTCGTTTCCGGCGGTCATACGCAGATGGTGCTGATACGCGGTATTGGCGACTACGAACGCCTCGGCACCACTATTGACGACGCGCTGGGCGAAGCCTTCGACAAAACGGCAAAGCTTTTGGGTCTGCCTTATCCGGGCGGTCCAGCAGTCGAACGTATGGCGCTTCAGGGCAATCCGAAGCGATTCGCCCTGCCGCGACCGCTGAAGGGCGAAGCACGGCTCGATTTTTCCTTTTCCGGTCTCAAGACAGCGGTGCGCCAGACGGCAACAGAACTGGTTCCATTGTCGGATCAGGACGTGGCCGATATTTGCGCCTCTTTCCAGGCTGCAGTCGCCGACACGCTGTCCGACCGGGTGGGCCGGTCACTTGAACGTTTCAGAAACGAATTTCCCGATTGCGAAACACCGGCGCTTGTCGTTGCGGGCGGGGTCGCGGCCAACAAGACCTTGCGCGCCGCGCTCGAAACTCTTTGCGCCCGGCACGGTTTCAGCTTCATCGCTCCGCCGCTCGATCTATGCACCGACAATGCTGCAATGATTGCCTGGGCCGGTGCCGAACGGGCCGCAACGGAAGCTCCTGATTCGCTCGATCTTGCACCACGCTCGCGCTGGCCGCTTGACGAGAAGTCGGCTCCGCTGATCGGAACCGGACGACGTGGAGCCAAGGCATGAGCGAAAAGACTAGCAAGATTGCTATTCTGGGTGGCGGCGCCTGGGGCACGGCCCTTGCGGCTATGGCATGCAGCAGCGGCCATGATACATGGCTATATGCCCGCGACGAGGCGATGGTCGAAGCCATCAACCGGACACACCGCAATCCGCGCTATCTGGGCGAGATCGAACTTCCCGGCGCTATAAATGCAAGCACGGACGTGGCTGCTGTCGCCGAACATGCGGATGCCGTTCTAGCCGTCATTCCCGCGCAGGCCATGCGCGCCGGGCTTTCGCAGTTGAGCAGTCTTATTCCGCAAACCGCACCCGTCGTGCTCTGCGCGAAAGGGATCGAACGCAGCACTGGACGGCTGATGTCGGAAATCGTAGCCGAAGTTCTGCCGAACCATCGGATCGCAGCGCTATCCGGTCCGAGTTTTGCAACAGACGTCGCCAAAGGGCTTCCGACCGCCGTGACGGTTGCCTGCGAGGAAGCAGCAATTGCCGATCGGCTCGCAGCACTTTTGTCCGGTCCAGCCTTCCGATGCTATTCGACAACCGATCTCAAAGGGGTCGAAATCGGCGGTGCTTTGAAAAATGTCCTCGCTATTGCTGCCGGTGCTGCCGTCGGGCGCGGGTTCGGCGCAAGCGCGCAGGCCGCTCTCGTCACGCGCGGGTTTGCGGAACTCCGCCGTATCGGTCAGGCCATGGGTGCCAGACCCGAAACCATCATGGGGCTTTCCGGCCTTGGCGATCTGATGCTGACGTGCTCTTCGTCGCAGTCACGCAATTACTCCTACGGGCTGGCACTCGGACGCGGCGAGGATCTGACCAATCGCCCGCTTGCCGAAGGCGTGGCGACCGCACCGATTGCCGCCGAGCTATGCCGCAAACATGCTATCTCCGCACCCATCATCGATGCGACGGGTGCACTGCTTGACGGTACCATCACCATTGACAAAGCCGTGACGGCTCTGCTCAACCGACCACTCAAAACCGAGGACTAGAGCGTGATCCCGAAAGTGGGAACCGGTTTTCGGACAAGATCATACTCGAACGGAAAGGATCATTGACAATGCTTTTTGCTCTTCTGTGCAACGACAAGCCGGACCATCTGCAAGTGCGCCTCGATACGCGCCCTGCACATCTCGACTATCTCAAGGGTCTTGGTGACGGGCTGAAGTTCGCAGGCCCCTTCCTCGGTGAAGACGGCAAGCCAAACGGCAGTCTGGTCGTTGTCGAAGCTGCCGACAAGGCGGCAGCAGAAAAGATCGCTGCCAATGATCCTTACGCACTGGCAGGCCTGTTTCAGAACGTAACCGTGCGTCCGTGGAATTGGGCGATCAACAATCC
The DNA here is from genome assembly GCF_024539785.1 of Ochrobactrum sp. BTU2. Taxonomy (NCBI): domain Bacteria; kingdom Pseudomonadati; phylum Pseudomonadota; class Alphaproteobacteria; order Hyphomicrobiales; family Brucellaceae; genus Ochrobactrum; species Ochrobactrum sp. BTU2. The sequence continues at coordinate 74,444 of NZ_JAHWRG010000002.1, forward strand.
CGCCAACGCTTGAGGCTCATGACTGATGGCTTACTGGCTGTTCAAATCCGAACCGTTCAAATGGTCATGGGAAATGCAGAAAGCCCGTGGCGAAAAAGGCGAGCAATGGGACGGCGTGCGCAATTATCTGGCGCGCAACAACATGCGCGCCATGAAACTGGGCGACAAGGGCTTCTTCTATCATTCCAACGAAGGGCTGGAAGTCGTCGGCATCGTCGAGGTCTGTGCGCTGGCGCATCATGACAGCACGACGGACGATCCGCGCTGGGAATGCGTGGATATCAGAGCTGTGCGCGACATGCCGAAGCCGGTAACGCTGAAAGATGTGAAAGCCAATCCGAAGCTAGAGAAGATGGCGCTCGTCACCTCGATGCGTCTTTCGGTGCAGCCAGTGACGGAAGATGAATGGATCGAAGTCTGCCGCATGGGCGGACTGGACGCAAAGAGCGCTTTGGCATGAGCATGTCTGCATCCCCAAACCGGTTCCCGCTTTAGGGAGACATGCTCTGATGCTCGATCCGGCACATAAAAGCGCGCGTGATTTCATTCTGGCCAATACCAGCCTGCAAGCGCCGCCGCACGTGCCGGAAATTCGTCTGCATCTGGCCGATGAAGCGCACGACCTTTGGCACAAGACCGAGGAAGAGCTTGCTACAATCGGCCTGCCACCGCCCTTCTGGGCTTTCGCCTGGGCTGGTGGTCAGGGTGTGGCACGCTATATCCTTGATCATCAAGAAACGGTGAAAGACAAGACGGTACTCGATTTTGCATCCGGTTCCGGCCTTGTCGCCATTGCCGCCATGCAGGCAGGCGCGTCGAGCGTGCTGGCGTCGGACATCGACCCCTTCGCGCTTCCGGCCATCGAGATCAATGCATCGGCCAATGGCGTGTCGGTGCTCCCCTCATTGGATGACCTCATCGGGCAGGACGGTGGTTGGGATGTGATCCTGGCAGGCGATGTCTTTTATGAAAAGCCGCTCGCCGAGCGGCTTATTCCCTGGTTTTCAAAACTTGCCGAACGTGGCGCCCGTATCGTCGTCGGCGATCCGGGACGCGCCTATCTACCGAAAGACCGGCTGCAGCAACTTGCCGTCTATACCGTGCCCGTCACCCGCGCCCTTGAAGACGCTGAAGTGAAGCGAACGACCGTCTGGGCGTTTATTTAAGCAAATTTCTTCGCACCCGCCACACACACGACGACCACCGCTGCCGTCGCGACCATACCCATACTGACGGGTTCCCCCGCAATACCGGCAGCCAGCATAAGGCCAAAGAAAGGCTGGAGAAGCTGTAACTGGCCGACAGTGGCGGCACCGCCCTGCGCAAGGCCGCGATACCAGAAGAAGAAGCCGATCAGCATCGAAAACAACGAGACATAGCCGAGGCTTATCCAGGCTGGCGTACCGATGCCCGCCCATGTCTCCGGACGCGTCAAGACACTCAGCGGCAGCATGACCGGCAGCGAGAACACCAGCGCCCAGCAGATAACCTGCCAGCCGCCGAGCCTGCGCGAAAGCTGCGCGCCTTCGGCATAGCCCAGACCGCAGACGATAACGGCAGCGAGCATCAGCACGTCACCCAGAAGCGTGGACTGGCTTCCCTGCCCATAGGCATAGGAAGCGACAATGAGGCTTCCAACCACTGAAAACAGCCAGAACATCGGGCGCGGATGCTCTCCACCGCGCAGGACAGCGAAGATTGCCGTGGCGAGCGGGAGCAGCCCGATGAAGACAATCGCGTGGGCAGACGTCATGTGCTGAAGGGCAAGCCCCGTCAGAAGCGGGAAACCGACGACCACGCCAAGCGCCACCACAATCAACGAGATGGCATCGGTGCGGCGGGGAAAAGGTTCCCGAAACGCCAGCAGAAGCGCCATGCCAAGCAGTCCCGCGATAGACGCTCGCGCCATTGTCAGAAACGTCGGATCGATATCGATCACCGCCAGCCGTGTTGCCGGCAGCGAGCCGGAAAAAATCAACACGCCCAAAAACCCGTTGACCCATCCGGCGGTCTTATTCCCAACATTCTCACGCATAGTGTCTTTTCGACTTTCTCTAAAATCGTATAAGGATTCGTGAGACAATGCCGCGGAACTGCCCGAATAATCAGAGACAGTTTTGGGACAATTCTGGCAAACTGTACTGGTACAAGGGATAGTACAGATGATTTCGACGGGCCTTCTGCGCAGCCTCGAAGCTGTAGAAGCTGCTTACGCAAGCGGAGAAATCGAGCGTGGCGATGAAAACGCTACCGCCGACAGGACGCCGCTCGTTGAAAAGGTGATGGGCATTATTCGCGGACGCATTACGGCGATGAGCCTTGCGCCGGGTGCGCGACTGCCTTCCATCCGTCGCCTCGCCGAAGCGATGAATGTCTCGAAATCCACTGTCGTTGAAGCCTATGACAGGCTGGTGGCGGAAGGCATAATTCAGTCGCGCCGCGGTGCCGGTTTCTATGTTTCGGAGCGCGCTCGCCAGCCATTTTCGCTGGCCATCAACACACCGCACAAGGAGCGCCAGATCGATCCTTTCTGGGTCATGCGACAGTCACTTGAGGCAGACGACACCGCACTTAAACCGGGGTGCGGATGGCTACCCGACACGTGGCTTCCACAGGAAGCGATCCGCCGGGCGATGCGCGCGGTTGCTCGCGACGAGGGGAGCAATATTGCCACCTATGGCGAACCGCTCGGTTTCCGGCCCCTGCGCCAGCACCTTGCTCACCGACTCGGTGAACAAGGCATCGACGTTTCGAGCGGAGAAATATTGCTGGCCGATTCCGGCACGCAGGCCATCGACCTGATCTGCCGTTATCTGTTGCAACCGGGCGATACGGTTCTGGTCGATGATCCCTGCTACTTCAACTTTCAGGCCGTGCTTCTGACACACCGTGTAAAACTGATCGGTGTGCCCTATACCCATACCGGCCCGGACCTCGAAGCCTTTGCGAAAGCAGCCAGCGAACACGCGCCGAAACTCTATATATCCAATGCCGGATTGCATAACCCGACCGGCGGTTCGATGACGCCAGCCACGGCCCACCGGCTGCTGAAGCTCGCCGAAGCGCATGGCGTCACGCTGGTCGAAGATAATATCTTCGGCGACTTCCACCCCTCGCCTACCCCGCTTCTTGCCGAACTGGACGGGTTCGACCGCGTCCTGCATGTTGGCAGTTTCTCCAAGACGCTGTCCGCCGCAGCCCGCGTCGGCTATATCGCCGGACGTCGCGACTGGATCGACGGGCTGACCGACCTGAAGCTCGCCACCAGCTTCGGGGGCAATGTGTTGTCGCAACAGATTGTGCATGCGCTCTTGACCGATGGTGCCTACCGCCGCCACGTGGACAGCCTGCGCGCCAAACTGGCCGATGCGATGACACTCATCGCCAGCCGCCTGAAGGCAGAGGGCCTCACGCTGTGGACCGAGCCGCAAGGCGGCATGTTTCTATGGGCCGAATTGCCCGCTGGGCTGGACTCCGGCCAGATTGCGCGGCATGCTCTGGACAAAGGCGTCGTGCTTGCGCCCGGCAACGTCTTCAGCCCGTCACATACGGCCAGCCGTTTCCTGCGCTTCAACGTTGCGCAATCGCTGGAGCCGTACATTTTCGCTGTGCTGCGCGATGCGATGAGAGACGCGCGCACCAAAACCGACAGCTGAAAAACTCCCTCAACATTAGCACTCCCGTATCGAAAACAATTTCAAGCAAAAGAGACACAGTCATCTAGACGGCTGCGGTTATACTCCTGCGACATGTCTTTGGAGGAGACATCGCGCATTTCGTCGTCAGTTGGGTGTCGAAAGACATGCCGTCATGACGATCCAGCGCAGGGAGAACGGAGAGAGCAGGCTCGCGATATGTTCGCGCCTGCTGGGAGGGAGTAGCATTGAATACGCACCAGTCCGGGGCGGATACGCTTTCGCGTCCCGAAGATGAAAAACTATCTGTCGCTGCCAATCTGGCATATGGTTTTCAGCATGTGCTGACCATGTATGGGGGCATCGTGGCAGTTCCGCTGATCATCGGTCAGGCGGCTGGTCTCAGCCCAACCGAAATCGGCCTCTTGATCACCGCATCGCTTTTTGCCGGTGGCGTTGCCACCGTCCTGCAAACCGTCGGCATACCTTTTTTCGGCTGCCAGCTGCCTCTGGTCCAGGGCGTCTCTTTTTCGGGCGTCGCCACCATGGTGGCCATCGTCACATCGAGCCAGACCGGTGAAGCCGGCTTGCAGGTCGTGCTGGGAGCCGTCATTGCGGCAGCCGTCATCGGCCTTATCATCACGCCGATATTCTCACGCATCACGCGTTTCTTTCCGCCGCTCGTCACCGGTATCGTCATCACCACCATCGGCCTGACGCTGATGCCTGTTGCGGCGCGCTGGGCAATGGGCGGAGACAGCAACAGCCCCGAATTCGGCAGCATGGCCAATATCGGTCTTGCCGGCCTCACACTGGTCATCGTGCTCATTCTCAGCAAGATGGGCAATGCCACGATTTCGCGACTTTCGATCCTGCTCGCGATGGTCATTGGAACCTTTATCGCCTGGGCGCTCGGCATGACCGATTTTTCGCGGGTGAGCGAAGGTTCAATGGTGGCGCTGCCGGAAATCTTCCACTTCGGCATGCCGATATTCAGCCTCGCCGCAACGCTCTCTATGTTCATTGTGATCATGGTCACGCTCGTCGAGACTTCCGCCGATATTCTGGCGGTCGGTGAAATCCTCGGTACGAAAGTGGATTCGCGACGTCTCGCCAACGGCCTGCGCGCGGATATGCTTTCAAGCATCCTGTCGCCGGTTGTCGGTTCCTTTACGCAAAGCGCCTTCGCACAGAATGTCGGCCTTGTCGCTGTGACAGGCGTGAAGAGCCGTTATGTCGTGGCAACTGGCGGGCTGATCCTCATCACGCTCGGCCTCCTGCCGGTGATGGGTCGGGTGATTGCCTGCGTTCCTCCGGCAGTTCTGGGTGGAGCGGGTATCGTCCTGTTCGGCACGGTGGCTGCAAGCGGCATCCGCACACTCGCCAAAGTGGACTACGAGAACAATATCAATCTCATTATCGTGGCAACCTCGATCGGCTTCGGTATGATCCCGATCGCCGCACCCCAGTTCTATCATAACTTTCCGACCTGGTTTGAAACCATCTTCCACTCCGGCATCAGCTCGGCAGCGTTGATGGCCATTGCGCTCAACCTGATGTTCAATGAAATCAAATTGGGCAACAGCAACCAGATGTCAGTCTTCGCGGAAGGTACGGAACGCATCATCCGCCATCACAACATCTCGGAGCTGCATGACGGAGATTATTTCCTGAACGGCAAGCTCTACGATGCCAAGGGCAATGAAGTCAGGGTCGTTGCTGCTGCCGCCGCACACTGAGACGATTATCTCAGGACACGGATCACGGTTCGGTCCGTCAGATGAGGCAATAGGCGCGCCATGTCGGCGCGCCTCAATGCTATGCAGCCTTCTGTGGGCGTATAGCCGGGTCTGGCAAGGTGAAAGAAGATTGCACTGCCGCATCCGCGACGGCGCGGCGCAATATTCCAGTCCATGACAATGCAGACATCATAAAGATCATCACGCCGCCACATATCCTCGTGGCTTGCCGCATAAGGCAGCCTTACCGGGCGGTTGTAATTGGCGTCAGACGATGCATCGCACCAGCCATCCAGACGGCGGATGCGCCCGAGCGGCAACCGCGATGACGGCAGCATACCCTTGTCGCCGCGCCGGTATCCATAGAGCAGCCGCATGGTTGCCAGAGGCGTTGCTCCGTCACCTTCGCGCTTGAAAGCGCTGATTCCCCCCTTGCCAAGAGCGCATTCCAGCACCAGATTGCCGGCAACAAGCAAACCGCGAGTCTTGTGGCCCGGTTTGGCCCGCACATCGATAATGCCAATTCCCCGGCTAATTTCGTATCTGGCCAAGCCCCCGCCTCCGTGTCATGCATGTTTCAAACCGTTGTCGGCGAGAGCAAAAATCTCTTTCGCGTTTCGCCGCTTCAACTTGTCTCCATTAAATGTCATAAAACACCAAGAGCCATTTAAATCAAAGAGTAACGAGGACAGGCATGACAGGCCGTACGATACTGATTGTGGACGATGACGAAGATCTCCGTTCTATCCTCGTCGAACAGCTGGAGCTGTGCGAAGAATTCCAGATTTTGCAGGAAGACAATGCCACCAAGGGCATCCAGACTGCACGAAACGGCATTGTAGACCTCCTGATCATGGATGTCGGCCTGCCGGATATGGATGGACGTGAAGCCGTAAAATTGCTGCGCAAGGGTGGTTTCAAGGCACCGATCATCATGCTCACCGGCCACGATACGGAATCGGATACGATTCTCGGCCTCGAATCGGGCGCCAATGATTATGTCACCAAGCCGTTCAAATTCGCAGTGCTTCTGGCGCGCGTGCGCGCGCAGCTGCGTCAGCACGAGCAGAGCGAGGACGCGACCTTCATCGTCGGCCCTTATACGTTCAAGCCCGGCCAGAAACTCCTCATCGACGAGAAGGGCAGCAAGATTCGCCTCACCGAAAAGGAAGCGGCGATCATCAAGTATCTCTATCGCGCCGGCGACAAGGTTATCGGCCGCGATGTGCTTCTTGAAGAAGTATGGGGTTATAATTCGGGTGTGACCACGCATACGCTGGAAACCCACGTCTATCGTCTGCGCCAGAAAATCGAAAAAGATCCGTCCAATGCGGCGCTTCTGGTCACAGAAAGCGGGGGATACAAGCTTGTCCCATGATGGACAGCGCCCGATGCAGGTGTATTGACGACCCATGGCGCTTGATGACGATATTCGCATTCTCGGCACGGTAGGCCTGTTCGAGTCTTTTACGCCCGAACAGTTGCGGTTGCTTGCCTTCGGTGCGGAACGTCTCGTTCTCAGGGCCGGACGTGAGCTTTTCCGTGAAGGACAAAGTGCCGACTGCGCCTATATCGTCGTATCGGGCAATATCACCCTGTTTCACGAACAAGACGAAGGGCGGATTGCGATCCGCCCCGTCGGCCCTGGCGCCATGATTGGCGAAATGGCGTTGATCGCGCAGACCTCGCGTCTTACCGGTGCCGTCGCCGAAGCGGAAACCGAGGTTATCCGCATCAGCCGCGCAATCTTCCGCCGCATTCTGGAAGAATATCCCGAAGTGGCGGCGGCACTCCATGCGCATGTCAGTCGCAATCTGCTGGAACTGATCGGCGAAATCGAAAAAGTCGCACCGCGCCTGAATGGCGATTGACCCTCTTCAGAGTTCAATCACCCTTTCCATTCCGATGGCATTGAAAAAAGCCTGATCGTGGCTCACGATGATCAATGCTCCCTCATAGGCATTGAGAGCGATTTCCAGTGCCTCGATGGAATCGAGGTCGAGATGATTGGTCGGTTCATCAAGGATCAGAAGTTCGGGAAGCTCTGTTCCACCCAGAACGCAGGCAAGTGCTGCCCGTAACAATTCGCCTCCACTGAGACTGCTGGCAAGCCGTGAAGCCCCCTCGCCGCGAAACGAAAAACGCGCCAGTGCTGCACGGGCATCATTGTCGTTCGACCCCGGATTGAGACGCCGATAGTTTTCATAAAGGGTCTGGCCGCGATCCATCAGGTTCATCTGCTGGTCAAACATCACCATGCGCTCCGGGCGCATGACGGTTCCGGCCAAAGGTTGAAGCTCCCCCGTAATCAGCCGCAACAGGCTGGTCTTGCCTGCGCCATTCGGCCCTGTGACAACCACACGCTCAGCTCCCACGATCTTCAATGACAAGTCGCGGATCACCGGGTAGTCGGCTTGCGGCCCGCCCGAGACATTTCGCATCTCGAGCATGACGCGACCGGAAGGCGGAACCGCACCAGCCACATTGAAATGCATCGGCCTTACTCGCTCGACTTTTGCTTCCGCCTCCTGCAACTGCTTGTTGGCCCGGCTAGACTGGCGTTCCGCCAGTGCATCGCCCCGGCCCTTCGACTGCTGCGCACGGTCCTCTCGGGCATCGAGCAGCATTTTGCTCATCCCTGCATCGGCGCGCGATTTGCGACCGCGTGCATCGCTGCGCGCCTGTCTTTCGGCTGCAGCCTGTGCCTTCCGCTCCACCTGCTTGACTTCACGCTGTGCCGTTACGAGATCGCGCACCGCCGTCGCGCGCTCTTCGGTCTTTTTTGCGTGATAGAAGTCCCAGTTGCCGCCGTAGAGCCGAAGCCCGTCCGGAGATAATTCCGCTATCGCATCCATGGACTGCAACAGTTCGCGGTCATGGCTGACCACCACGGCTGCGCCGCGCCAGGCGGTCAGCAAATCGACAACTGCCAAACGACCGGCACGATCGAGATCATTGGTCGGTTCGTCCAACAGAATGAGATCAGGTTTGCGGAAGATGAGTGCTGCAAGCGCCGCGCGTGTCTGCTGGCCACCGCTCAAGGCCGAAAGGGGTGTGTCGGGAGCCATATCAGGCAAACCAAGCCGCTGCAGCACGTCGGCAAAACGCTGTGGCAGAAGCCAATCGGCCTCATTGAGATCGCTGTCACTGGCCAAGCCCTGTTCGACACGTGCCAAAATGTCGAAGTCTGTGCGCGCATCGAAAAGATCAGCCAGCGTCTCGGAACCATCGCCGCCGACGTTCTGCCGCAACACACCGATGGTTCCGTTTACGGTCACATTTCCGCTTGTCGGAAGCATCGCGCCACTCATCACGTGCAGCAGCGTCGATTTACCCACGCCATTGCGTCCGACCAGACCGATGCGACCTGCGGTTATGCTGAAATTGATGGATTCGAAGAGAGTACGTCCATCAGCCGTAACGCAGGAAACATCCTGAAGTGTAAGAAGAGCAGACATCGCGAACCATGGAAACGTTGAAAACACTGGTCATTTGAAACAGTGCAATCCGATCCATCGTTCTTCTCTCCTTGTTAAACTGCCTTCTATATAAGCCTTACGACGCGATCAATCCAGATCGAATGTCGCAATGACTGGCACATGGTCCGATGGGCGGTCCCAACCGCGCGCATCGCGAAGGATTTGCAGACCCTGCATATGCCCTTCAAGATCGGCAGAACCCCAGACGTGATCCAGCCTGCGGCCACGATCCGATTCGGCCCAATCCTTGGCGCGATAACTCCACCAAGTGAAGATTTTCTGATCCGCCGGAATAAGCTGTCGCATCAGGTCGCTCCAGCCACCCTTCACACGCAAATCTTCCAGCGTTTCGGTTTCGATCGGCGTATGGCTGACGATCTTGAGCAACTGCTTGTGCGACCAGACATCGTTTTCGAGCGGAGCAATGTTGAGATCACCAACGAGAACGGAAGAATGTCCGTCCTGCCGGTCGGCGACGATAGCGCGCATTTCTTCGAGAAAAGCCAGCTTATGCGCGAATTTCGGATTGATTACCGGGTCCGGCTCATCACCGCCCGCAGGAACGTAAAAGTTATGAATACGGAGCTTCTTACCGCCCGCCTCGACGACAGCGCTCAAATGGCGGCAATCGCCCATGTCGCAGAAACCGATCTTTTCCACGCCCGTCAGAGGACGCCGCGATATAGTTGCAACGCCGTGGTAGCCCTTCTGACCACTGATCGCGATGTGTTCATAGCCGAGAGCCCGGAACCCTTTCGACGGAAACAGATTATCGGGGCACTTCGTTTCCTGAAGGCACAGAACATCCGGCTGATAATCGCGCAGAAACTGCTCTACCAGCGGCATACGCAGACGAACGGAATTGATGTTCCAGGTAGCAACGGAAAAGGCCATGGAGATAGGATTCGCAGCAACGAAAAAGATGCCGCGAACCTAATCATTTATCCGGCAAATGCAAACGGCTTGCCTATCATAAACTGACGATTACTGACCTTTGCGCTTCATTGCGATGCGCTGATAGTCGATCTTGAACATATCGTCGGTGAAACGCACGCCGCTGCGCACATTGAAGATCATGACAGTGGTATCGAGCTTCTGGGCATCGGTGATGGTCCACTGCTTCAGCTCGTACGATTTAGGGTCGAACATCATGGTGATTTTCGAATCGCCAAAGATCGACTTGTCGCCCAGCACCAGCGTGGTCATATCCGGCTCCTGCTTCACATTCTGAAGACGGCCCCCACCCAGATCAATCCGATCTGCCAGCAGCAGCTTCAAGGGCGTCTTCGAAAGCGGATAGAGATCCCATGTATCGAGCTTGCGATTGTTGATGACGACCGATTCGCCATCCGAAATCACCCGGATTGGAGAATTATTGTAGTTGAAGCGAATCTTGCCCGGACGCTCGATATAGAAAGTGCCGCCCGTCTGTTCGCCCTTCGGGCCGAACTGCACGAACTCGCCGGTCATTGTACGTACCGATGAAAAATGATCGGCGATCTGCTGTGCCGCCGCACCGCCGCCTGCCCCCTGCGCCATCGCGGCGACCGGAGCCAGAACCAGCGACGTCATGCCAAGCCCAAGCGCTCCCATTCCCAGCACGGCGGCAAGGCGACCAGCTTTCGCGAAGGCGGAGAAACGGGAGAACATCATCGACAAACTTTCTCTTTTCATCATTCTGTTTAACTACGCCGCCAGTTGGGCGCGAGTATGGCCATCAGAAATCATCGTCGCCAGTGGGAACCAAAATTTCACGCTTGCCCGCATGGTTGGCCGGACCGACAATGCCCTCCTCTTCCATGCGTTCGATGATTGAGGCAGCCCGATTATAACCAATACCGAGACGGCGCTGGATGTAGGAAGTCGAAGCCTTCTTGTCACGCAACACCACGGCCACGGCCTGATCGTAAGGATCGTCGGAATCCTCCAAATTGCCGGTTCCAGCCGGGCCGCTGCCACCTTCGTCGTCTTCGTCATCCTCGGTGATGGCGTCGAGATATTCCGGCACGCCCTGAAGCTTCAGATGCTGCACGATGCGTTCCACCTCGTCGTCACCGACGAAAGGCCCGTGCACGCGCTGGATGCGGCCACCGCCAGCCATGAAGAGCATATCACCCTGACCGAGAAGCTGCTCGGCGCCCTGCTCGCCCAGAATGGTTCGGCTATCGATCTTCGACGTCACCTGGAATGAAATGCGGGTCGGGAAGTTGGCCTTGATCGTTCCGGTGATGACGTCCACTGATGGGCGCTGGGTGGCCATGATGACATGAATACCCGCCGCACGGGCCATCTGCGCCAGACGCTGCACCGCACCTTCGATATCCTTGCCGGCAACCATCATCAGGTCGGCCATTTCGTCGATAATCACGACGATATATGGCATCGGCTCCAGATCGAGCTCCTCCGTCTCGTAAATCGCCTCGCCGGTATTGCGGTCAAAGCCGGTCTGGACCGTACGTGCAATCGGCTCGCCCTTTTTCTGCGCAAGGCCGACGCGCTGATTAAAGCCGTCAATATTGCGCACACCGACCTTCGACATCTTGCGATAACGGTCTTCCATTTCGCGCACGGTCCATTTGAGCGCGACCACGGCTTTCTTGGGATCGGTTACGACAGGCGTCAGCAGATGCGGAATGCCGTCATAGACGGAGAGTTCCAGCATCTTCGGGTCGATCATGATCAGGCGGCATTCCTGCGGCGTCATGCGATAAAGCAAGGACAGGATCATGGTGTTGATCGCCACCGACTTACCCGAACCGGTCGTACCGGCGACGAGAACGTGCGGCATCTTCGCGATATCGGCGATCACCGGCTCGCCATTGATGGTCTTGCCGAGCGCAAGCGCCAGTTTCGCCTTCGACTGTTCGAAGTCGCGACTTGCCAGCATCTCGCGCAGATAAACCATCTCACGCTTCGGGTTCGGCAGTTCGATGCCGATGGCGTTACGCCCCGGAATGACGGCCACGCGTGCTGCAATCGCGCTCATCGAGCGGGCGATATCGTCGGCAAGACCGATGACGCGCGAGGACTTGATTCCCGGTGCGGGCTCCAGTTCGTAAAGTGTCACCACCGGACCAGGCTTCACATTGATGATTTCACCACGCACGCCGAAATCTTCCAGCACACCTTCCAACAGACGGGCGTTCTGTTCCAGCGCATCCTTGGAAAGCGCCGGATCGCGCTGGACGAGCTTCGGTTCGGCAAGGAAATGCAGCGATGGCATTTCAAACACGCCATTGTCCTTGAGGAAGGATGGCTGCGCCTCACGCTGGGCGCGTGCACCGGGTTTCGGCGACGGAGCGGCCTGTTCCACGCGAGCCTTTCGGCTACGCGGCGGCGGCGCATCGTGCCATTCCTGACCGGCGAGCGGCGCGCCGTCATCCATATCGTCCATATCGAAAGGCGGTTCGTCATCAGCAGCCGCTGGCGCTCCGAAACCGGGTTCGCGGCGCGGCGCATTGCGTGTTTCGGCGTTGCGGCGCACAACGCGCATATTGTCGAAATCTTCCGCGCGCGGGCGACAACGGCCAAGCCCCGTCAGGCGCTTGAAGTTCGCGGTCGTGGTCAGTGCCAGATGGGTGAGTGCACCCATAAGCTGGAAACCACCACCGGCTGATGTTTCATCGTCCTCGTCATCTACTGCGAAATCATCCTCCTCAGCGCCACGGCGGCCCGAGGGCTGTGCAGGATTGACGATCCCCACACCGCGCCCAATGATACCGCTGGCGAAAAGGCAGAGCCAGAAGGCCGGTACGGCGAGGATAAGCGCAATGCCTGAAGCGATCGCGCCTTGCGGGAAACTGCCAAGAAAAAGACCCGGGAACTTCAGGATCATGTCGCCGAAGACGCCACCGAGACCAATCGGCATCGGCCAGCTTTCCGGCACGGCGAAGCAGCTGGCGATGGCTGCAAACAGGAGTGCAGCGCCGAGCCACGCGAAACTGCGCTTGGCTACGCGGCCAATGCCGCCGCGTGTCATCATCAGCAGCGACCAGACGGCGAGCGGAAGCAGAGCGGGAACACTCGCCAGACCGAAAAACTGCATGGCAATGTCAGAGAACACTGCGCCCGGATAACCCAGCGCATTCGTTACCGGATTGTCGGTCGCATGGCTGAAGCTCGGATCGGCAACATTCCAAGTCGCCAATGCGCCGACCGCCATGCCGGTGAGCGCCAGAAGCCCCAATCCGAACAGGATATAGAACTGCCTGCGGAAGAGATTGGCCAGTTTCAGCCTGTCTTCCGTAATCCGCTCGTCACGCAGCGGGTATGAGGGCGAATATCCTTGCCGCATATAGCCTGTCCCGAACCGAAAATATTTGCTGGCCCCTGAGCGGAAATGCTCCGGGCACATTGAATCGGTCCGATCCTAGTCGCAGGGTGGTTAATTCCTCATTAACCATGCATCAGGCCGCAGATAAATCCTGTCGACAAAATGAAAAAGGCGCGGTTTTCCGCGCCTTTTTCCTCTTGAGACAATCCCGCTCTATTGAACGGATTCGCCGTGCAAAGCGATGTCGAGGCCCTCGATCTCGGCCTGTTTGCTGGGGCGCAGACCCATGACGGCCTTGACCACGTAAAGAATGATCGCGGTGGCGATCGCCGTATAGACAATCGTGATGGCAGCACCGAAGAACTGCTTGCCGATGGTTGCACCTTCACTGGCCGGGTTGATCGCCGCATCGGCGAAGAGACCGGTCAGCACCGCACCGACGAAGCCGCCGACACCATGGACTCCGAACGCATCGAGCGAATCGTCATAACCGAGCGCATGCTTGATCTTTACAGCCGCCACATAGCAGACCGCACCAGCCACGATGCCGATGATGAGCGCACCCATGGGGTTGACGAAACCGGCGGCAGGCGTAACGGCAACAAGGCCGGCAACGGCGCCTGAAATGATACCGAGCACGCTCGGCTTGCCTGCAATCGCCCATTCCACAAACATCCAGGCCAGAGCTGCACCGGCAGTCGCAACCTGCGTATTGAGCATGGCGACGCCAGCAAGTGCATTGGCACCGACAGCGGAACCGGCATTGAAGCCGAACCAGCCAACCCACAGAAGGGCAGCACCAATGACCGAAAGGACAAGATTATGCGGCGCCATGTTGGTGTGGCCGTAACCATCGCGCTTGCCGATGATGAGAGCCGCAACCAGACCGGCCACACCGGCATTGATATGGACGACCGTGCCGCCAGCAAAATCAAGCACGCCATCCGACGCCATGAAGCCGCCGCCCCAGACCCAATGCGCGACCGGGATATAGACGATAAACAGCCAGAGGGTCAGGAAGACAAGCATGGAGGAAAACTTCATGCGTTCGGCAAACGAACCGGCGATAAGTGCGGGCGTGATCACCGCAAAAGTCATCTGGAAGGTGATAAACACATATTCGGGGATCGTTCCCGTCAGCGATTCCATCGTGACGCCGGAGAAAAAGGCCTTGGAAAGACCGCCAATATAAGAGTTGAGCGATCCACCATCGGTAAAGGCCAGCGAATAGCCTGCAACCATCCACAGAATGGACATGAGACAAGTAATGGCGAAGCTCTGCATCACCGTGGAGAGCACGTTCTTCTTGCGCACCATGCCGCCATAGAACAGTGCGAGACCCGGTATAGTCATCATCAACACAAGCGCGGTTGAAGTCAGCATCCACGCCGTATCGCCCGTATCGAGGGTTGGTGTCGGTGCGGCGTCCTGTGCCAATGCCGTCCCGGCCATGGCGACGAGCGCAGGCAGGGTAGCCAGAAGGGCCGTTTGCTTGTTTCTTCCTGTTATGAGCATCGAATTTCTCCGTCGAAGGGCGGCTTCAAACGCGGCTGCGCTGGAAAGACCGGTTCAAACAGAGAGAAACAAAAATCGTGCCAGTTGGCCCTGGCTGGCAAATTAACTGCAAATTTTCTGATATTCGGTGCGCCGGATGCGGAAATTCCGGGCCATGGAAGAGGTGGTGCCGCTACGATTTCGAACCGAATGACGCCGTAAGTGATTCATTCGATTCGGTTTTTGCACCACGGGCATTCCGCTAATCAGTAGCGAAATGCCTTATTTTTAATCGACTGATTAATGTGCGATTAAAACTTAATCACTTCTTTTTGTCATGGACACGGATCAACCCTTCCTGCGCAACCGATGCGATCAGCACGCCATCACGTGTATAAAGCGCCCCCCGGTTGAAACCGCGCGCGCCGGAGGCGCTGGGAGTGTCCTGCGTGTAGAGCAACCAGTCATCAAGCCTGCATGGCCGGTGAAACCACATGGCATGGTCGAGGCTTGCAACCTGCAGATCACGGTCGAAAATGGTGCGGCCATGCGGATGCAGGGACGTATCGAGCAGCGTCATATCGGAGAGATAGGCGAGAATGGCGGCCTGCAATGCCCGGTCATCCGGCACGATACCGCGCGCTCTGACCCAAACATGCTGGACAGGCTCAAGCTTCTCGCGCGAGAAATAATGGGTCAGCGAGACAGGCTTGATTTCGATAGGTCGCTCCCGCTCCCAGTATTTGCGCACATTGGGCGGCGCCATATGGAGATACTGCTCCTTGATGTCGCGATCGCCGACAAGCTGCTCAGGCATCGGTAGTCCTTCCGGCATGGGAAGCTGGTGATCGAGCCCACCCTCATCCACCTGAAACGAAGCCGAAAGGGAAAAAATGGCCTTGCCATGCTGCTTTGCCAGAACGCGCCGTGTGCTGAAGCTCGATCCGTCGCGGATACGGTCCACCTCATAGACAATCGGGATCGCTGGATCGCCTGGCCGCACGAAATAGGCATGCAGGGAGTGGACATGTCGCTCGGGCTCAACCGTGCGCTGCGCTGCGATCAGCGCCTGCCCAATCACCTGCCCGCCGAAAACCCGCTGCCAGCCGACCTGTGGACTGTTGCCGCGGAACAGATCCACCTCAAGAGTTTCCAGATCGAGGATGGAAAGAAGCTCACGCATTGCGTCAGTTTGAGCGTCAGCGGACTTTTCTTGATCGGTCATGGACAGCCTGTCTCCTGCAACCATATATATGCTTTGGGTTCTTGTTTGAGCCGGAGCATTGGAACCTGTCAAGAACCGTGCGCGAGAAGCTGTATCGGCAGAGGCCCGGATACCTCGCTTCGGCAGCTCGCGTTCCGACATGCACCGCGGCAAAATATCGGGTTCCTTGGACAACGATATATGCCAAAACACCGCTAGAGCGGTTCCAGTCAAACCAGAATCGTGGAACCGCACTATCTCTTTGTTTCTAAGCATTTGCCTGGCGCAAAACCGCTTCGCACTTTTGCTGGAAATGCTATCGTGAGATAGATTCTCGAAAGGAAGTGACAATGGCCGCCCGGAAGAAGCAGGAAGCAGCACGCAATAACGATGTGGTGATTGCAGGCGGCGGCTATGTCGGGCTCGTCACGGCAGTTGCGATCAAATCAGCGGCACCGCATCTTTCCGTTACTGTCATCGACGGTGCACCGGCTGGTGCCTGGAAGAACGACCCGCGCGCTTCCTCGATTGCCGCGGCTGCATCACGTATGCTTGACCAGCTCGGCTGCTGGCAGGAAATCCTTCCCGAAGCCCAGCCCATCACGGAAATGGTCATCACCGATTCGCGCACTTCCGATCCCGTGCGCCCGGTTTTTCTCACTTTCGAAGGTGAAGTCGAACCCGGCGAACCCTTTGCCCATATGGTGGAAAACCGTGTCCTCAACACCGCCCTCCATAATAAGGCCGAAGCGCTCGGAATTGTCTTCCTCGAAGCCACCAGTGTAGAGAATTTCAACACGCTCCCTGAAGGAGTAACCGTCACCCTCTCCAATGGGGATACGCTTGAAACGCGCCTGCTGATCGCCGCAGATGGTGCGCGCTCCCGCCTGCGTGATCTTGCTGGCATCAAGACGGTCAACTGGGATTACGGCCAGTCCGGCATCGTGTGCAATGTCGCCCATGAACTGCCGCATGGCGGCCGGGCTGATGAGCATTTTCTTCCAGCCGGTCCATTTGCGATCCTTCCGTTGAAGGGTAATCGCAGTTCACTGGTCTGGACCGAGCGCACATCGGATGCCGAACGCCTCATTCGCGAAGACGACTTCGTATTCGAGGCTGAACTGGAACAGCGCTTCGGGCATCGTCTGGGTGCCCTGCATGTCGAAGGCCCGCGCCGCGCCTTCCCGCTCGGCCTGACGCTGGCACGTGAATTCGTGAAGCCACGTTTCGTGCTGGTGGGCGATGCGGCGCACCGTATCCATCCCATTGCCGGTCAGGGCCTCAATCTTGGCTTCCGGGATGCCGCCGCAATTGCCGAAGTCGTGGTCGAAACGGATCGCCTCGGCCTCGACATCGGTTCATTTGCCGCTCTGGAGCGTTATCAGTCCTGGCGTCGCTTCGATACCGTGCAGATGGGTGTGACGACGGACATCCTGACCAAGCTTTTCTCCAACGACAACCCGGCCATCCGCTCTATCCGCGATATTGGTCTGGGGCTCGTAGACCGGGTACCGGCGCTGAAATCCTTCTTCATCAAGCAGGCCGCCGGTCTTTCAGGCGACACGCCGCGCTTGTTGAAGGGACAGGCTATCTGAATTCTCGCCAAGTTCTGGTTGATTGCTGGAAGCCGTGGTCAAGCGCCCTATATCGGTAGCGGAAATCCCAACCGAGAGGAGAGCTTCCCATGGACAGAAAAGCAACCGCCGTCTGGCAAGGCACGCTGAAGGAAGGCAAAGGCACCCTCAACACGCAAAGCGGTGCACTGAAAGACCTGCCTTACGATTTCAAAGCTCGTTTTCAGGACGAAAGCGGTCGCTCCGGCACCAATCCGGAAGAACTTCTGGGTGCTGCTCACGCAGGCTGCTTTGCCATGCAGCTTTCCGCACTCCTGACGGAACATGGAACACCACCGGAAAAGCTGGAAGCAACTGCGGCAGTCACTGTCGGCCCCGCAGCTGGCGGTGGCTTTGAGATCAGCCGCAGCGCGCTCACGCTCAATGCCTCTATTCCCGGCATTTCGGTCGAGGATTTCGAAGCGCTCGCCAACAAAGCCAAGCAGTCCTGCCCTCTCTCGAAAGCACTGGGCGCCATTGAGGTTACGCTGGACGCAAAGCTGGTCTGAAAAATCTCAAGACGCGGAAATGATGAGCGGGCGCAAGCCCGCTTTTTTATTCGGGCAGGTGGCAAACAGCCTCGATATTGTGCCCATCCGGATCCGTCACGAAAGCAGCGTAATAATCAGGATGGTAATCGGCACGCAAGCCGGGTTTGCCGTTGTCGGCCCCCCCGGCAGCAATTGCCGCTTCATAAAAGCGGTCAACCTCGGAGCGGGTTCCAGCCGAAAAAGCCACATGAAGCACGCCATCGAGCTTCGCGCCCTTCTGCTTGCCGATCCAGAATTCCGGCTTGCCATTGCGGCCATACCCCACCCAGTCGCCGAACTCCATGGCCCGACTTATGCCAAGGGGAGCGAGTGCCGCATCATAGAAAGCTCGCGACTTGGGCATGCTGGAAATGTTGAAACCAATATGATCGAGCATGATTGCCCTGTCTCCGATGGATCTATTCTCCAATGAGATATCGGCGCGGCTACAAAGATCAAGCCTTCTGCGATGGCAACCAGAGCTCAGATCAATAAAAAGGGGAAGGTTTGCACCTTCCCCTCATTCAAACCGATAATGATGCCGCGATTACACGCGGCGCTCGACCATCATCTTCTTGATTTCGGCAATCGCCTTGGCAGGGTTCAAGCCCTTCGGGCAGGTCTGCGCACAATTCATGATCGTATGGCAGCGATAGAGCCGGAACGGGTCCTCGAGATTATCGAGGCGTTCGCCCTTGGCTTCGTCGCGGCTATCGATCAGCCAGCGATAGGCCTGAAGCAGCACGGCAGGGCCGAGATAACGGTCGCCGTTCCACCAGTAGCTCGGGCACGAGGTCGAGCAGCAGGCGCACAGAATGCACTCGTAGAGACCGTCGAGCTTCTGACGGTCCTCATGGCTCTGCAGCCATTCCTTCTGCGGCTCCGGCGAAACCGTCTTGAGCCATGGCTCGATGGAACGATGCTGGGCGTAGAAATTGGTGAGGTCCGGCACAAGATCCTTCACCACCGGCATATGCGGCAGCGGGTAAACCTTGATGGCACCCTTGATGTCGTCCATGCCCTTGGTGCAGGCAAGCGTGTTTGCGCCGTCGATATTCATGGCGCAGGAACCGCAAATGCCTTCACGGCACGAACGGCGCAGCGTCAGGGTCGGGTCAATCTTGTTCTTGATATAGAGCAGACCGTCCAGAACCATCGGACCGCAATCGTCGCGATCGACATAATAGGTGTCGATGCTCGGATTGGCGTCGTCGTCCGGCGACCAGCGATAGATACGGAATTCGGTAACCCGCTTCGCACCGTCGGGGCGCGGCCAGGTCTTGCCCTCTTGCGGGCGCGAATTCTTGGGAAGTGCGAGTTCAACCATTGCTCTTTCCCTTGATTAGTAAACGCGCTTCTTCGGCGCAATCTTGGCGAGGCTGATGCCGCCTTCCTCTTCCGTCGTCAACGGATCGAGGTGGACAGGACGGTAGTCAAGCTTGACCTTGCCATCCGGCGACAGCCAGGACAGGGTGTGCTTGCGCCACACGGCATCGTTGCGATCCGGGAAATCCTCATGCGCATGGGCACCGCGGCTTTCCTGGCGCGCTTCGGCGGAAACAACCGTCGTCAGCGCATTCGCCATCAGGTTTTCCAGCTCAAGCGTTTCGACGAGATCGGAGTTCCAGATCATCGAACGGTCGGTAACCTTGATGTCCGGCAGTTCATGCCAGAGCTTTTCCATGCGCTCGACGCCTTGCTTGAGCGATTCCGACGTACGGAATACGGCGGCATCTTCCTGCATGGTACGCTGCATCTTCTCGCGCAGTTCTGCGGTCGGCTGGGAGCCGTTGGCAAAACGCAGACGATCGAAGCGCTCCATGATCTTGTCGCAGGCGGTAACGTCGAGGTCCGGAATCTTCGACTTGCGATCAATGACCTGCCCGGCGCGGATTGCAGCCGCACGGCCAAACACGACCAGATCGATCAGCGAGTTGGAGCCGAGACGGTTTGCGCCGTGCACCGAAGCGCAGCCCGCTTCGCCGACAGCCATCAGGCCCGGCTGTACGCGGTCTGGATCAGCCTCGGTCGGGTTCAACACTTCGCCCCAGTAATTGGTCGGAATGCCACCCATATTGTAGTGAACCGTCGGGAGAACCGGGATCGGTTCCTTGGTCACATCGACGCCTGCGAAAATCTTGGCCGATTCCGAAATACCCGGCAGGCGTTCATGCAGAACAGCCGGATCGAGATGGTCAAGATGCAGGAAGATGTGATCCTTGGCCTTGCCGACGCCACGGCCAGCACGGATTTCCATGGTCATGCAGCGCGAGACAACGTCACGCGAGGCAAGGTCCTTGGCCGAAGGGGCATAGCGCTCCATGAAGCGCTCGCCTTCGGAATTGACCAGATAACCGCCTTCGCCGCGCGCACCTTCGGTGATGAGGCAGCCTGCGCCATAGATGCCAGTTGGATGGAACTGTACGAATTCCATGTCCTGCAGTGGCAGGCCGGCACGTGCAACCATGCCGCCACCATCGCCGGTGCAGGTATGGGCAGAGGTTGCCGAGAAATAGGCACGGCCATAACCGCCTGTCGCCAAAACCACCATCTTGGCCGAGAAGCGATGGATCGTGCCGTCATCAAGGTTCCACGCCACGACGCCGGTGCAGACACCGTCAGTCATGATGAGATCGAGCGCGAAATATTCGATGAAGAACTGCGCGTTGTTCTTGAGCGACTGGCCATAGAGCGTATGCAGGATAGCGTGGCCGGTACGGTCGGCAGCAGCACAGGTGCGCTGGACCGGAGGACCGTCGCCAAAATTCTGCATGTGGCCGCCGAACGGGCGCTGATAAATCTTGCCTTCTTCCGTACGCGAGAAAGGCACACCGTAGTGTTCCAGTTCGTAGACGGCGGCAGGCGCTTCACGCGCCAGATATTCCATCGCATCGGTGTCGCCGAGCCAGTCCGATCCCTTGACGGTATCGTACATGTGCCACTGCCAGCTGTCCGGGCCCATATTCTTGAGCGAAGCGGCGATGCCACCCTGCGCTGCGACCGTATGCGAACGGGTCGGGAAAACCTTGGTGATGCAAGCCGTCTTCAGGCCTTGCTCGGCCATGCCGAGCGTTGCGCGTAGGCCCGCGCCGCCAGCTCCGACCACCACCACGTCGAACTTGTGATCGACATAGGTATATTTGCTTGCCACGGCAGCATCGGCCGCGTTGTTTACTGCACTAGCCATCGGGCTATCAACCTCCGAAGCTCAGCTTGAGAATCGCAAAAATGCAGGCGAAGCCGACCACCGCCGTAAAGAAGGTGTTCAACATCACCAGCACGACCTTCATGCCTTCGCCATGCACATAATCTTCGATAATGACCTGCATACCCAGGCGCATGTGATAAACGCCAGTCAGAACGAACAGCGCCATCACGATTGCCGTGAAGGGATGCGACAGGGCAGCCCGGACTTCCGCATAGCTTGCGCCATTGAGCGAAATGACCAGACCGATGAAAAACATGACCAGCGGCACAAGAGCGGCGGCGCTCAAGCGCTGATACCAGAAATGACCGGTGCCTTCCTTGGCTGATCCCAGACCCCGAACCTTGCCGAGCGGGGTGCGCATATCATTGTTCATACCGTTCATGAAACCAGCTCCCCTTAGCGCACCGAATAGGCAACGACCCAGACGAGGATCGTGGCGATGACGGAGAAAACGACGGTCGCCCAGGCGATCTTCGAAGCTGTGTGCTTTTCAAGACCAGCGCCCGTATCCCAGATCAGGTGACGAACGCCACCGGCCAGATGGTGCAGAAGCGCCCAGGTATAGCCGAACAGGATCAGGCGACCGATCCAGGACGAGAACAATGCGTTGACGAAATTGAAGCACTCTTCGCTGACCGCAGCCGAAATCAGCCAGGCTGCCAGCAACAGGGTGCCGAAGTAAAGTGCGCCGCCCGTGATGCGATGGACGATGGACATCGTCATCGTAATGACCGGCTTGTAGATGGACAGGTGCGGCGACAAAGGACGCTGGCGCGTTACAGTCGGTTGTGTCATGGCTCTGTAGGCTTCCCTGACGTTTCTCTCCGGCCACACCCCGCTGACGAAGATCAGCGAAGCAGCCAGGTTGCGGGTTCTCCCGAACCCCAGTTCGACGTCGTCCAAAGCACATGGAACCGGACTTTACGATCCCGCGCCGGTACGACCCAATAAAATATGGCTGGACCGTGGCGTACGGCCCTATGTGGCGCTTTCTACTGCGCTTTTACCATCACGTCAAAGAAGCTTTTTCACGAAAAGACTAACAATTGGTCGCACCTGGGCGACACATTCGCGTGATTGCGGCATTCAAACGATTGAAGACCGCAATCGGCAAAAACATGTGTAATTTCATCAACTTTTGGGAAATCGATCAACTGCCGAATCGAATCACATAGCTCGACCAGTCCGCAGCCGTAGCAATCTGTTCATAGAGCTTGCGCCCGTCTTCCGGCACGCGCGGCGCATTAAGCACCAGCTTGGACCAGCTGCGCTCTTCCGCCTTGTCGGCAAGCACGTCGATCAGCGCCTTGGCTATGCCCTTTCCGCGATGATCGTGATGCACATAGATATGGTCCACCTGCCCTGCACGCAGACCCGTCACGGGTTCGGGCAGATCGTAGAAGATCACGAAGCCGACCAGATTTCCGTCGACCCTGGCCCCCAGAGTTTCAGCGGCGCGATCCTGAAGCAGGTGTTCGGCATAAAAATCGTCGGGGCGGCGTGGAGCGCCGCGCTTCAGCGCCTGCGCATAGCTTGCCAGCAGCGGCGCGAATTCATGGGCATCACGCAGATGGAGGAGCGCAATATCGACGGCATGATCTTTGGTCATTGGACGTTCCTTGGCGTTTCCAGCTCTTCCGCCTGCGACCTGCGAAGCAGTAGCGCACGAGAAGACCGGTTCGATTTTAGCCAGCACGGATGACAAAGGTAAAGAAAGAGTTAAGATAGTCCTCATTCTCTTTGGGATCATGCACGATGAGGCTCGATCAACGATGGCAAACTGCAAACGGCTGATACTTGGTCTGGTTGTCGTCTGCGCCCTTGCGCTGACCGGTCCCGCGCTTGCCGAAGAAGCGATGCGCTCCGTCGATGCGTCGGGAAACCTTGTCGTCCAGATGCCGGATAATGGCGCCAAGATCATCCGGGTCGGCGCGGCGCAGAAGCCAGTTTTGCCTTCGCCGCAACGCATGAAGGTGATTACCGCGCCGCGGGATCGCACGGTTGCCTATATCGTCGCCAAGCCCAACGGCAATTGCGAGAGCGCTGTCGTGCTGCGCGGGCGCTCTTTCATGTATGGGATCGACCGCGGGGAAACACCGGTCCTCGACCATGCGGGCTGCGGCTATCAATAGGATTCGTTCAACGCCCGGCCTTTGAGCGGAACTCCACAACGTTTTCGTCCACCAATATCGGCAGAGCGCTGCGGACGCAGTTGCGCCCGCCCTTCTTCGCTTCATAAAGCGCCCCGTCGGCCCGCTTGTAGAGATCGGAAAACACATCGTCGAATTCCATTTCCGCGATACCGAAGCTCACGGTGAATTCAATCCCGCCGTTCCTGCCCGGAATATGGATATCGCGACAGACAAGCCGGGTCTTGTCCGCAAATCTCCATGCGGACTGGATCGTATTGCCCGGCAGAATGATCGCGAATTCCTCGCCGCCAATACGCGCGGCAATCCCACCCTTGGCATTGGCTGCCTTGCGCAATTCGGCAGAGAAAGCGGCGATGACGCGATCTCCCAGCGCATGACCATGTGTATCGTTGATTGCCTTGAAGTGATCGATGTCGCACAGAACAAGCGACAGAGCCTGCCGCATACGTTTCGACTTTTCAATTGCGGCTTCGGCACGAAACTCGAAGCCGCGCCGGTTGAGCAACGTCGATAGCTGGTCCGTTTCCGAGCGGATCAACATATTGGCGATCAGCTCCCGCATCAGGCTCAAGAGCAGAAGCAGCCCGCCTGCGACGGAAAGAGCAGCACCGATTGACTGCGAGAACATTGCATAGGTCGTATCGATATAATCAGCCGGTTCAGCACCCGCGCCTCCCGACAGCACGGCGATGACCGGCTTGAACAGGAAGTGGACGGCACTGATACCAAACAGTATCGCCATCAAGGTATCGATACCGTTGCGTTCCACCCGCAGGATCAGCCACACTGCCAGAAGGAGTACGAGGAAATAGGGCGCCTGATAAAGCAGCATGCCGATCATCTGGCTGCGGGCAATGTCATATATGCTGTAGACCGCGGCGAGAGATGCAATGGTCAGCAGACCGAGCGCAATCCACGGCACCGGTCGGGCATACATCCGCGCCAGACCGACGACCAGACAGGACAATGTCAGGTAATAGGTCGAAAAGGCGAGCATATAGCCGAGGCGGGGATTGGGAATGGAAGGCATGGCAAGCTCTGTCAGGAAATAGAGCATTGCGAAAATAAAGCCGAAGGCGAAGACAGGCGCGGCCGCATTATCCCGCGCATAAACGGCAATGCCGAGAAATGCGAAAGCAAACAGACCGGAAACGGTCATGTTGATCAGGAGGATAAAGTCGGCTCCATTCATCGATGCTCTTCCCCGTGCTGGCTGTCAAAGGCTCCCAGACGCCAGCCACCCCATTCCTCCTTACAATCAAAGCGTGAAAAAGCTGCTAATATACAGCCAAAGAAAAACCGCCGGGATGAGCCGGCGGTTTGATCTTTCCAGAAGCGCTTCAAAAACGCTTCGTCAGGAGTGAAACCTCAGTTCCACTCGCGAATGTCGACGAAATGTCCGGCAATTGCCGCAGCGGCAGCCATGGCTGGCGACACGAGATGGGTGCGGCCCTTGAAACCCTGACGGCCTTCAAAATTGCGGTTCGAGGTCGAAGCGCAACGTTCACCCGGCTTAAGGCGGTCGTCGTTCATGGCAAGGCACATGGAACAACCCGGTTCGCGCCAATCGAAACCGGCTTCGATGAAGATCTTGTCGAGGCCTTCAGCTTCCGCCTGTTCCTTCACGAGACCCGAGCCCGGCACGATCATGGCGTTGACGCCAGCCGCAACCTTCTTGCCAGCGGCCATGCGTGCCGCATCGCGCAGATCTTCGATACGACCATTGGTGCAGGAACCGATGAAGACGCGATCGATCTTGATGTCGGTCATCTTGGTGCCCGGCTTCAGGCCCATATAGTCCAGAGCACGCCACTTGGATGCACGCTTGGTCTCGTCCTTGATCTCATCCGGGTTCGGAACGATGTCCGTGACGAAGACCACGTCTTCCGGTGAGGAACCCCAGGAAACGACCGGCGAAATCTTAGCGGCATCCAGTTCGACGATCTTGTCGAAATGTGCACCCTCATCCGAATGCAGCGTCTTCCAGTACGAAATCGCCTGTTCCAGCGCTTCGCCCTTCGGCGCGCGTGGCTTGTCCTGCACATAGGCAAAGGTCGTTTCGTCCGGTGCGATCAGACCAGCGCGCGCACCGCCTTCAATCGACATGTTGCAGACCGTCATGCGGCCTTCCATCGACAACGAGCGAATAGCGCTACCGGCATATTCGATCACATAACCGGTGCCGCCCGCAGTGCCGATTTCGCCGATGATGGCAAGCGTGATGTCCTTGGCGGTGACGCCGGGAGCCAGTTCGCCCTCAACACGCACGAGCATGTTCTTGGCTTTCTTCTGGATCAGCGTCTGGGTAGCCAGAACGTGTTCTACCTCGGAGGTGCCGATACCATGCGCCAGCGAACCGAAAGCGCCATGCGTGGAGGTGTGGCTGTCGCCGCAGACAATGGTCATGCCCGGCAGGGTGAAGCCCTGCTCCGGCCCGACGATGTGCACGACACCCTGACGGCGATCACGCTCGGAATAATATTCAACGTTGAAATCCGCAGCATTCTTGGCCAGAGCTTCGACCTGAATGCGGCTTTCCTCGTTCTTGATACCGTTGATGCGGTCCGGTGAGGTCGGAACATTGTGATCGACCACGGCCAGCGTCTTTTCAGGATGACGCACCTTGCGGCCAGCCATGCGCAGGCCTTCAAAAGCCTGCGGACTCGTCACTTCGTGCACAAGATGGCGATCAATATAAAGGAGGCAGGTTCCGTCTTCCTGCTGATCCACTACATGGTCGTCCCAGATCTTGTCGTAAAGTGTACGCGGCGCGCTCATTGCGAGAGGTCCTTTGAATAGTTCTTAACTTTGGCTGTCATATGCACCCGCCATCACGGTTCGTCAAGAAACTGAAACCGCAACAGGGTGTCGCAGTAACAATCTTGCGAGATATGGGCGGAATTATGCAATATGTTACGCAGCCCGTCGCATTTGGCAAATAAAAAAGGCGACCCGAGGCCGCCTTTTTCAAACAGATTGCTGTGAAGCTTATTCAGCAGCAGCCTTGGCGGCTTCGGCCTTGGCGGCGGCAGCCTTGTCGGCTTCGCGCTCGGCCTTGGTACGGTTGTCTTTCTTTTCAGCAATACGGGCAGCCTTACCGGTAAGGCCACGCAGGTAGTAAAGCTTCGCGCGACGAACCTTGCCGCGGCGAACGAGTTCAACGCCTTCGACGATCGGCGAGTAAACCGGGAATACGCGCTCTACGCCTTCGCCGTACGAAATCTTGCGAACGGTGAAGTTTTCGTTGAGGCCAGCGCCGGAACGGGCAATGCAGACGCCTTCATAGGCCTGCACGCGGGTACGCGTACCTTCGGTAACGCGAACCTGAACGCGAACCGTGTCGCCCGGCTGGAAATCTGGAAGCTTGCGCTTTTCTTCGATCTTTGCTGCCTGTTCGGCTTCAAGCTGACGAATGATATCGGTCATCGTCTCTCTCCTTCTTGAATTCTTCTCAAACAGTCAGAGCGCTCTGCACTTGCCGCCAAGCAATCCTTGGCCCTGCGGCTATGCCCTCAATTTCAGGCAGGAGCGGTACACCATTTATTGGTTTAGGACGTTTCGGGCTTTGCCCGAACGAGATATTACAATGTCGGTACTAGCCCGAACTCGCGCGGCAATACACCATTGCCGCCAATGAATCAATATCAGGACAAGAAAATCGCCTCAGATACGGCCCAGATGCGTGTCCTTGAAACCGGTTCCATATTTGAGACCGAAGCCAAGCGCGCGGTCGACGCCGATATGCACGGCCCAGATCAGTGCCATAGCGATGCAGATCTGCCAGTTCATCGCCCAGCCCAGAACTGCGAGAAGCACAACGCCGATCCAGCTATGGGCGATATTATAGACCACGGCGCCGGTGCGCGGCCCCTTCATATAGCCGAAGAAAGACAGATCGGGCGCCAGAATGAGCAGGGCGAAAAGCCACCAGCTTGCACCGCTGACCCAATAGGCTCCCAGCGCCAGCAGCGCGAGGGAAAGACTTTCGAGCCGCTGGATCAGATTCATTTGCGTTTGCCCTCGCTATAGGCTTCCCAAAGATCGGGACGCCGTTCCTTCGTGATCCGTTCGGCCTGCTCATGCCGCCATTTATCGATTGCGCCATGATTGCCGGAGGTCAGGATTTCGGGGATGGGCCTATCTTCCCAAACCTGCGGACGGGTATAATGCGGATGTTCGAGCAGCCCGGTCTCAAAACTTTCGGTCTCTCCGGATTCGCGATTGCCCATCACACCCGGCAAAAGCCGCACGATTGCATCAAGCAAAACGATTGCCGCGGTTTCTCCACCCGACAGGATGTAATCGCCGATCGATACTTCCTCGAGATTGCGCGCCTCGATGACGCGCTCGTCCACACCCTCGAAGCGGCCACAAAGAATGATCGCGCCCGGTCCGTCGGCCAGTTCGCGCACGCGCTTCTGCGTCAGCGGCTTTCCGCGCGGGCTCATCAGCAGCGTCGGACGGCGACCGTCGGCAACCGAATCCAGCGCGCGGGCGATCACATCCGGCTTCATCACCATGCCAGCGCCACCACCGGATGGCGTGTCATCGACCATACGGTGCTTGCCTTCCGCAAAATCGCGAATCTGCACCGCATCGAGCTGCCATTTGGTCTCGCTGAGTGCCTTACCTGCAAGCGAAGTGCCAAGGGGACCGGGAAACATTTCCGGATAAAGCGTCAGCACCGATGCATGAAAGAAGCCGGGCTCATCATCGACCCTTGAAACGTCGGTCATGACTTCTTCGGCTTTTTCTTTTCGTTCTGCGGGCGTTCATCCTCATCGTCGGCGATCAGTCCAGCGGCATAGGGCTCGACCAGCAAAGTGCCCTTATCCAGATCGATTTCCGGTACGGCTGCCTCCGTGAAAGGAATAAGCATCGGGCGCTTGCCCTTTTCGCTGAGCTCGATGAGGTCGCCGCCACCGAAATCGAACAGGGCGCTCACCACGCCATAGGTCTTGCCTTCGGCATCCACCGCCAGCAAGCCGATCAGGTCGGTCTGGAAGAACTCGTCTTCGTCCAGTTCGTCGTCCGGCAGCTGCGAACGATCAATGAAAAGTTCGGTCCCGTTCAGCGCTTCGGCGGCATTACGGTCATTGATGCCCTTGAAGCGCACGACCACGACCGTCTTTGCTGGACGAGCTTCCAGAACCTCGTAACTCTTGCCCTGTTCGTCATAGAGCAGGCCGTATTCGGCAATTGCCAGCGGATCGCCGGTGAAGGTCTTTACTCTCACTTCGCCACGCGTGCCATGGGCGGCACCAATGACGGCAAGCTGGATCGGGTTTTCTGGACGCGGCATTGCCAACCTTGTTTCTGCTGCTCGAATAGAACTATTTTTCGTTCAATAACCCTTTCGTCAGCGCAATTCACCTCAATTCGTAAGAATAGTGCTTTTCGTCCCGCGAACAACCAGCCGGTAACCTATCGCTGGCAAACTGTCCGTCCACCCAGAATGAACGACCGGCTTGATTATGACAACGAACAGCGAATTTCTGATCCCTGCCCGCGCCGACCTCGCAGCGGCGCGTGAAGAATGGTTGAAGACGCTGAAGGATGCGCGCCGCCTGTCGGAAAACACACTCGAAGCCTATGAGCGCGACACACGTCAGTTCCTCAATTTTCTGACTGGGCATCTGGGCGAACCGCCATCGCTGAAAGATGTTGGCAATCTACGGATCGCCGACCTGCGCTCGTTTCTGGCCAGCCGTCGCAATGAAGGCGTCGGTGCCCGCACGCTGGGCCGCGGGCTTGCTGGCGTGCGCTCGCTTTTACGCCATCTGGAAAAACGCGGCCTGGCCAATGCGGCAGGCGCAAGCGCCATGCGCGCGCCACGCCAGCCGAAATCATTGCCGAAACCATTGACCGCCGAAGACGCCCGGCGCGTGGTTGCAGCCGATGGGCAAATGGCGGAGGAACCATGGATTGCCGCGCGCAACGCAGCCGTCCTGACCTTGCTCTACGGTTGCGGCCTGCGCATTTCGGAAGCGCTCGGCCTGATGGGTGATGCGCTGTCCGACAGCACTGCCCGTTCGATCACCATTACGGGCAAGGGCAACAAAGCGCGTCTCGTCCCGCTTCTGCCCATCGTGCATCGCGCCGTTGCACAATATCGAACGCTTTGTCCGTTCGACCTTTCCGCCGACAAACCGCTTTTTCGAGGCGCCAAGGGTGGTGTGCTGCATGCTGCGATCATCCAGCGCGAAATGCAGAAACTGCGTGCTGGTCTCGGCCTGCCCGACAGCGCGACGCCGCATGCGCTGCGCCATTCCTTCGCCACCCACCTTCTGGGGCGAGGCGGTGATCTCAGGACCATCCAGGAGCTGCTTGGCCACGCAAGCCTCTCGACCACACAGGTCTATACCGGCGTGGATACCGAGCGACTGCTGGAAGTCTATGACAAGGCGCATCCGCGCGCTTGAGAAGTCGCTGGCATCGGCAGAAACCGCCCCTATATTACTCTCATGAAAAAGCTGCTTCTCGTTCTTCTCTATGCCTGTCTGGCAGGCACTGTCTCGGCTCGCGCCGACGATGCACCTGCTGCTTGCGCCGTGCACGGCATCAATCTCATTGACGGGTTGGAGGCAAAAGACCCGGCAAGTTGGCAGGAAATACAGCGCGAAGCCGATGCTGTACCCAATCGCAAAGGGCTTCTTTGGAAAATCGATAAAGACGGCGTCGAACCGTCCTATCTTTTCGGCACGATCCATCTTTCCGATCCGCGTGTTTTGACATTGCCGAAAGCCGCCGACGAGGCCTATCGGTCAGCAAGCACTGTCGTCATCGAAACGACGGATATTCTGGACCCGAAGGCTTTCCTGCGCCTCAAGCTCGAACAGCCCGACCTGCTGCTCTTCACTGATGGCAGCACCTTGAAGTCGCATATTCCGCCCGAGCGGCGGGAGGAGATCGAACAGAAGCTTGCAGAACGCGGTATCGTTCTCGACGCGGTTGCAAAAATGAAGCCGTGGGTGCTGACCAGCCTGCTCGCACTTCCAAAATGCGAGAGGGAGCGCAAAAACGATGGCGAGAGATCGCTTGATGAACGGCTGGCTCTCGACGCACAGGCCGAGGGCCGCAATGTTTTGGGCCTGGAAAGTGCAGCAGAACAACTGGTCGCGATGAACCGGATGCCGCTCGACTTCCATCTCCGCAATCTGGTGGCTACCGTCGACTATGGCGACAAGGTCGAGGATGCCATGGAGACCACGACCGCGCTCTACCTCAAGGGCGAGATTGGCATGATCATGCCGTCGCTCCGAAAGATCGTTCCCGACAGTCTTTCCGAAGCAGACTATGAACTATTTCTAAAATATCTCATTTCCGACCGTAATCAGGTCATGGCGGATCGTGCCGTTCCGATCATCGACAAGGGAAATGCCTTTATTGCCGTCGGCGCCCTGCATCTGCCGGGCAAGGACGGAATAATTGAACTGTTACGCGCAAAAGGCTATCGGGTGAGCCCACTATAAAACCTCTAAGCTAGAATATTGCTAGTCGGCTTTCAGATCGGTGATGCTGTTTTCAATGGCCGTTATATTGAGCTCGAGTTCGGCAATCTGTCTCAGTATCGATTTTCCCGGAAGCGCCTCTTCCCGTGCCGCTTCGTCGAGAAGCTTGAACTGTTCATCGCGCAGAAGCGAAGAGAGCTTTTCGAAGCGCTCAATGGTTTTCAGGTTCTCTTTCGACGGCATTATGTCATTCCTCAAATTTCGGCGTGGTTTACGATCGCTCTCAACGACCCGACCTCATCAATGACTTACAGTGATAAAGCCAAGATGGCCAGTTGATCGACCATAGCCCCTATTACCGGATCGCTTCCGTGATTGAATATACATATCAATGTGCAGTTTCGCTTGGGTTAATAGAATCCTCGCCGAATTGCATTGTATAGCTAGTAATTCATAGCTCTTCTTATATTAGATTTCTTGGAACTAAGCGCTCTTTCTCGCATTGATATACACCGGGTTTGTTATCGCAACGCATGTCAACACACATTTGAGGCGGTCGGAGCACAGATTGGCTCATGTATGACCGCAAATGCCCGGCCAACCGTCATTTCCCAAACGTCGCTTCGATGACGAAAGGGACGATTGGAGGAGCCCGTTATGGTTGATCCCCTTGATCCACGAAATAGCGACCCGCGCACAACTTCCAATCCGCGCCTGTCAGACCCTTCCGGAATGCCGCCACCTCCGCCCCCGCGCGGCGGAAGTGGCTATCTGCTTGGTGCGGTGCTTCTGGCAGCGATCATTATCCTCGCTTACTTCTTCTACCGGAATGGCAGTGGAACGGATACTGCGGCTCCACCTCCCCCGCCGCCGACGACACAGAGTGAGCCTGCCACACCGGCTCCAGCCCCACCGGCACAAAATTAAGCATTAACGAAAAAGGCCCGCATCAGCGGGCCTTTTTATAATCATATGGTTGCAGCCAATTACATATGGATCGGCTTGGCAAAGGTCGCCAATGCGGATTCGCGCACAGCTTCCGACATGGTCGGGTGGGCATGGCAGGTGCGCGCCAGATCTTCCGACGAGCCGCCGAACTCCATCAGAACAGCCAGTTCGTGGATCATTTCACCGGCATTATAGCCGAGGATATGAGCGCCCAGAACGCGGTCCGTTGCCTTGTCGGCGAGGATTTTCACGAAGCCGTCGGTGTGCTGCATGGCGCGTGCGCGACCATTGGCCGTGAACGGGAACTTGCCGACCTTGTATTCGATACCGGCGGCCTTCAGTTCTTCTTCGGTCTTGCCGACCGAAGCGACTTCCGGCTGCGTGTAGACGACGCTCGGAATGACATCGAAATTCACGTGACCAGCCTGACCGGCGATGATTTCGGCAACGGCAATGCCTTCGTCTTCAGCCTTGTGCGCCAGCATCGGACCCTGCACCACGTCGCCGATGGCATAGATGCCTTCGACATTGGTGCGCCAATGGTCATCGATCGCAACGCGGCCACGATCATCGACATTCACGCCCGCTTCCTGAAGGCCGAGACCGTCCGTATAAGGACGACGACCGGTCGCGATCAGAACTGCATCAGCTTCAAGCGTTTCAGCCGCGCCACCCTTGACCGGTTCGAACGTCACTTTTGCGCCCTTACCGGCTTTCTCGACGCCCGTAACCTTGGCGCCAAGCTTGAAGGCAATACCCTGCTTTTCGAGCAAGCGCTGGAACTGCTTCGACACTTCGCCATCCATGGACCCGAGCACCTTGTCGAGATATTCGACGACCGTGACCTTCGCACCAAGACGCGCCCAGACGGAACCAAGTTCCAGACCAATCACGCCACCGCCGACAACGATCAGGCTGCCCGGAACCTTGTCGAAGGAAAGCGCGCCAGTCGAGGAAACGATGACCTTTTCGTCAATATCGACCTTGACGCCAGGAATGCCCGCGACATCGGAACCGGTAGCAATGATGATGTTCTTTGCTTCGATTTCCTCGACCTTGCCGTCTTCAGCGGTCACGGAAACCTTGCCCTTGCCAACGATCTTGCCAGTGCCGATGAAGGCCGTGATCTTGTTCTTCTTGAACAGGAATTCAACGCCCGTGACATTGGCCTTTACGGTCGTGTCCTTGTGCGCCAGCATCTTTCCCAGATTGAGCTTCGGCGTCACTTCCACGCCGAGCGTGTCGAAGGAATGACCGGCTTCGGCAAAAACTTCCGACGCATGCAGAAGTGCCTTGGAGGGAATGCAGCCGATATTCAGGCAGGTGCCACCGAAGGTCTTGCGCTTCTCCACAACAGCAACGGAAAGACCAAGCTGTGCAGCCTTGATCGCGGCGACATAACCGCCAGGGCCCGTACCGATGACAACCACATCGTATGACATTGAACTATCCTTCTTCAGTCTGTCCTGAACGTTTTTCGAACGCCCCGTTCATCCGGGCCCGTTCTCTCATTCGAAATTATTCACATGCAACCGGTGCCTACAGGGTGCCGGTTATTCCTCGTCTGGTGAACATCCCTGAAAGCGGAATGCTTCCCACTGAAGCGGCTTTTCAGGTTTCGCCGCTCCAAAATCATAACCATCAAGCGCCGTCACCAGATCAGGCAGCAGAATTGCCTGCGCCGCCGGTTCTTCCGCCTTGGGCAGGACATCGGCTTCCGCGCCTTCCTTCAGCGCATAGATGACACTCTGCCAGATACTGCAATCGTCGAGATCTTCCGGATTGGAACCATCGCCCTTGCAGTTGAAGGTCAGCAAGGCATAGGGACGCGCCACGCCTTCTTCCGGCCAGATCACCATGCCGCTCAGCTTGAACTCGGGCTTGTCATTGGCCGTAATGGTGAACTCGTTCGTCGGCGCCGGTGACATTTTCAGGTCGTTCGGCTGCTCCGGGCGGAAGGTCAGCGTATAAGCATCGTCGCGATCGCGATAAATCGCCCGATTCTGGGTGCAGGCCGCCTGAACCGCAGTTGAGAACACGGTGAGCGCAAGCACCGAAACGGCGGCGGTCCTGAAAAGCTTGTTTGCAGCGTGCATCTGTCGGTTCTCCCTGAATGTTCCGGTTGAGTGTTTCCGGCAGCGAATCGAGGTTCAGTAAAACTGAACCTGTTGCTTCTTACATAGCCTTTTCGGTGGCAAGTTTAAGTCCCAGCGCAATGAAGACAACACCGCTGGCCCGATCAATCCATTTCGAGGCGCGCGAGAAGGCCGCCCGCATCTTCGGCGTCGTCATGAAAAGGCTGACGCCGACAAACCAGGAGATGAGCGCAGTCGCCATTACGACACCGTAACCGAGCTTCACCTCAGTTGGCGTATGGGCATGAACGACCGTCGAGAAAATCGACAGAAAGAAGAACACGGCCTTCGGGTTCAGCGCATTGGCGGCAAAGCCGAGGCCGAATGCCTTGGCAAAGCTCTGCTGCTTGCGCGGTTCCTTCGGCGTTGCGTCCACGTCGATCTTTGTGGTTCCAGCCCGCAGCGCCTTGATGCCGATATAGACCAGATAGGCCACACCGCACCATTTGACGATATTGAACAGATAGATCGACTTGGAAATGATGAGCCCGAGGCCCAAAACCGTGTAAGTCACATGCATCATTAGGGCGGCGCCGATGCCGAAGCTCGTGATGATCGCCTCGCGGCGGCCATGCAGCAGCGATTGCCGGATGACCATGGCGAGATCGGCGCCGGGGGAAACAATGGCAAAGACGAAAATCGCCATCAGGGATGCAAGTTCGAACAGATAGGGATGCATCGTGTTTCCTTCATTGCGCGTGTTTCACGCGCAGGCTGTCATCACAGAACCAAAGCCAGAAGCATGATACCGAGCCCCACCAGACTAATGAGCCAGACGAAGGAACGGAAATAGGGAATGCCCGCAAGATAAAGCGGGATATAGACGATGCGGCCGAAAAACCAGAGCCACGCGCCGACAATCCCCCATCCGGACGGATCGCCTTTCAGCACGAGCGCCAGCGCCAGACCGATGAAAGCCGGATAGGTCTCACGGAAATTGGCAGAGGCCCGCTCCGCGCGCCCGGCAAATTTACCGGAGGGTTTCAAACCCTCGTCGCGCGGACCGGCATTCCATCGAGAGCCGAGTTCCTTCGTCGCCGCAAAGCCCTGCAGGAGGATATGAACCACCAGCAGGACAACGCTCAAGCCGACCAACGGCAGAAACGGAGATGCGGAGAAGACGCCCGGCTCCATCGTTCGTCCTTAGAGATCGAGAACCAGACGTTCCGGATCTTCCAGGCTTTCCTTGACGCGCACGAGGAAGGTCACGGCTTCCTTGCCGTCCACGATGCGGTGATCGTAGGACAGGGCAAGATACATCATCGGACGGATCACGATCTGACCGCCGACGACAACCGGACGTTCCTGGATCTTGTGCATGCCAAGGATACCCGACTGCGGAGCGTTCAGGATCGGCGAGGACATCAGCGAACCGTACACGCCGCCATTGGTGATGGTGAACGTGCCGCCCTGCATGTCAGCGACCGAAAGCGTACCGTCGCGTGCTGCCTTGGCAAGACGTCCCAGTTCCTTTTCAACGCCTGCAATCGAAAGCTGGTCGGCGTCACGGATGACCGGAACCACAAGGCCCTTGTCCGTGCCGACGGCCATGCCGACATGGGCGAAGTTCTTGTAAATGATGTCCGTGCCGTCGATCTCGGCGTTAACAGCCGGGATTTCCTTCAGCGCATGGGTCACGGCCTTGGTGAAGAAGCCCATGAAGCCGAGCTTCACGCCATGCTTCTTCTCGAAGACGTCCTTGTACTTGGTGCGCAGTTCCATGACCGCAGACATGTCGACTTCGTTATAGGTCGTCAGCATGGCGGCGGTGTTCTGGGCATCCTTCAGACGCTTGGCGATGGTCTGGCGCAGACGGGTCATCTTCACGCGTTCTTCGCGCGATGCGTCGTCAGCCGACGATGCCGGACGGGCAGCGGCCGGTGCGGCCGGAGCCGGAGCAGCGGAAACACCCTTGGCGATAGCGTCGAGCACGTCGCCCTTCAGCACCTGACCGCGCTTGCCGGAACCGTCCACCTGATCGGCGGAGAGGTTATTTTCAGCAAGCAGCTTGGAGGCAGCCGGGGCAGGCTGCATAGCCGGGCCCGACGAAGCCGAAGCGACAGGTGCCGCTGCCGGTGCGGCAGCAGGCTTGGCTTCTTCCTTCTTCGCAGCAGGAGCCGCAGCGACGGCAGCGCCATCGGTGGAAATCTGGCCGAGAAGCGCATTGACCTCGACAGTGTCGCCTTCCTTGGCCGTGATTTCAGCCAATACGCCAGCAGCAGCAGCCGGAACTTCCACTGTCACCTTGTCGGTTTCCAGTTCCACCAGCGGTTCATCGATGGCGATGGCGTCGCCGACCTTCTTGAACCATTTTCCGATGGTTGCCTCAGTAACGGACTCCCCAAGCGTGGGAACGCGAATTTCGGTGGCCATGGTTTCTTCTTCCGTTGATCTTCAAACTTTAGATTTTGTGTTCAATTCAGGTTGGAGCAGTTCCGAAAAACTGCTCCAGAACTCTAACCCGGATCAGTTACCGAGCGCATCCTCAAGGAAAGCGGCGAGCTGCGCAAGATGCTTCGACATCAGACCCGTTGCAGGCGATGCTGCCGCCGGACGGCCTGCATAGCGCACGCGCTGATGCTTGGCGTCGATATGAGCCAGCACCCATTCCAGATACGGGTCGATGAACGACCATGCGCCCATGTTCTTCGGCTCTTCCTGACACCAGACCATTTCCGCATGGCGGAAGCGTGACAGCTCATTGATGAGTGCCTTGGCCGGAAACGGATAAAGCTGTTCGACACGCAGCAGGTAGACGTCATCGATGCCACGCTTTTCACGCTCTTCGTAAAGGTCGTAATAGACCTTGCCCGAGCAGAGAACGACGCGACGGATCTTTGCATCCTTCTGGAGCTTGATGCCTTCGTCCTTGTTGTACTGCGCATCGTCCCACAGCAGACGGTGGAACGAGGATTCGCCCGACAGTTCGTTGAGGGTCGAAACTGCACGCTTGTGACGCAGCAGCGACTTCGGCGTCATCATGATGAGCGGCTTGCGGAAGTCGCGCTTCATCTGGCGGCGCAGAATATGGAAGTAGTTAGCCGGCGTCGTAACGTTGGCCACCTGCATGTTGTCTTCCGCACACATCTGCAACCAGCGTTCCAGACGAGCCGAGGAGTGTTCCGGACCCTGACCTTCATAGCCGTGCGGCAGAAGGCAGACGAGACCGGACATGCGCAGCCACTTGCGTTCGCCCGACGAGATGAACTGGTCGAACACGACCTGTGCACCATTGGCGAAATCGCCGAACTGGGCTTCCCACAGAACCAGAGCGCGCGGGTCGGACAGCGAATAGCCGTATTCGTAGCCCAGCACTGCTTCTTCCGAGAGCATCGAGTTGATGGCCTCGTAGATCGCCTGACCCTTCTGGATATTGTTGAGCGGGATGTAACGGTTCTGGGTTTCCTGATCGTAGAGAACCGTGTGACGCTGCGAGAAGGTGCCGCGTTCGACGTCCTGACCGGACAGGCGGATCGGGCTGCCTTCAGCAACCAGCGAGCCGAATGCCAGCGATTCAGCCGTCGCCCAATCGATCCCTTCGCCCGTTTCCATCATCTTGGCACGGTTGTCGAGGAAGCGCTGGATCGTGCGATGGACGTGGAAGTCCTTCGGTACTTCAACCAGCTTCTTGCCGATTTCCTTGAGCGTCTTCATCGGTACGGCGGTCTTGCCGCGACGCTGTTCGTCGGCATTGTCGGCGGTGCGCAGGCCAGCCCAAGCGCCGTCCAGCCAGTCGGCCTTGTTTGGCTTGTAGCTCTGTCCGGCGTCGAATTCGGTTTCCAGATTTTCGCGCCACTGCGCTTTCATCTGGTCGATTTCTTCCTGCTTGATCAGGCCTTCAGCAATCAGCTTGTCGCTGTAGAGCTGAACCGTGGTCTTGTGTGCACGGATCGCCTTGTACATCAACGGCTGGGTGAAGGACGGCTCGTCGCCTTCGTTGTGACCGAAGCGGCGATAGCAGAACATGTCGATGACCACCGGCTTGTGGAAGGTCATGCGGAATTCGGTCGCAACCTTGGCAGCGAACACCACGGCTTCCGGATCGTCGCCATTGACGTGGAAGATCGGCGCTTCGATCATCTTCGCAACATCCGACGGATAAGGCGACGAACGCGAGAAGGCCGGATTGGTGGTGAAACCGATCTGGTTGTTGATGATGAAATGCAGCGTACCGGCGACGCGGTGCCCCTTCAGGCCCGAAAGGCCAAGGCACTCGGCCACAACACCCTGACCGGCAAAGGCAGCATCGCCATGCAGGAGCAGCGGCAAAACCTTGGCGCGCGTTGCAAGCGGAACCATGTCGTCACGGGTGCGACCAGCCAGCAGGTCCTGCTTGGCACGGGCCTTGCCCATCACGACGGGGTTGACGATTTCGAGGTGCGACGGGTTGGCGGTCAGCGACAGGTGGACCTTGTTGCCGTCGAATTCACGGTCCGACGAAGCGCCCAGATGGTACTTCACGTCGCCCGAGCCTTCCACGTCGTCCGGCGCATAGGAGCCGCCCTTGAATTCGTGGAAGATAGCGCGATGCGGCTTGCCCATGACCTGGCTAAGCACGTTCAGACGGCCACGATGGGCCATGCCGAAGATGATTTCCTTGACACCCATGGCGCCGCCGCGCTTGACGATCTGCTCAAGGGCCGGGATCAGCGATTCACCACCATCGAGGCCGAAACGCTTGGTGCCCTTGTATTTGACGTCGATGAACTGCTCGAAGCCTTCCGCTTCGATCAGCTTCGACAGGATGGCCTTCTTGCCTTCCGGCGTGAAAGCAACCTTTTTATCCGGACCTTCGATGCGTTCCTGAATCCAGGCTTTTTCAGCCGGATCGGAGATATGCATGAATTCGACGCCGATCGTGCCACAGTAGGTACGCTTCAGAATGTCGAGCATTTCCGGCACGGTCGCATATTCGAGGCCGAGCACGTTGTCGATAAAGATCTTGCGGTTGTAGTCGGCAGGCGTGAAACCGTAGTTTTCCGGCTCCAGCTCATTATAGTCGTTCGGCTTTTCGGAGAGACCGAGCGGATCGAGATTGGCGTGCAGATGGCCACGCATGCGGTAGGCGCGGATCATCATGATGGCGCGAACGCTGTCGCGTGCAGCCTGCGTGATCTCTTCGCTGGTAAGAGCCGCGCCGGTAGCACCCTTCGCTTCGCCCTTTGCAGCCTTACCTTTCAGCTTGTCGGTGACGTGCTTTTCAACTTCAGCCCAGTTGCCATCGAGCGCGGAAATCAGTTCGCCATTGGCTGCAATCGGCCAGTTCTTCCTGGTCCAGGACGCGCCTTCAGCGTTTTTCTTCACATCGTCGGCATTGTCGCCCAGCTTCGCGAAGAAATCGCGCCACTGCGGATCGACCGAATTCGGATCGTCCTCATACTTGGCGTACAGCTCCTCAATATAGTCGGCATTGCCGCCATAGAGGAATGAGGTAAGGGCGAAAACGTCGTTGGCTTGTTCTTGCCTTGCCATAGCCTATCCGGAGCAGCGCTCCGTCTCCTTGTCAGTGGCTCATCTTGCGCGGGCCGGAAGTTCGAAACTTCATCCCTCACGCCGCCGGGGAGGAACCGCTACAGACCCCGGCATGACTAAACTCTACGCGTCGGAACGGATATCCGTCCCTCTAATCCGGATCACATGACCCGTTGTATGCTAAACCCGGCAGCGGCTTTCGCCGCCGCCGGGATATTCAGACCGATACGCGATCTCAGCCCTTGAGGACTTCGACCAGCGTCTTGCCGAGCTGCGCCGGCGACGGCGACACGCGAATGCCGGCCGATTCCATGGCAGCAATCTTGTCTTCCGCGCCGCCCTTGCCGCCGGAGATCACGGCGCCAGCATGGCCCATGGTGCGTCCGGCAGGAGCCGTACGGCCAGCGATGAAGCCGACCATCGGCTTCTTGCGACCGCGCTTGGCTTCGTCCTTGAGGAACTGAGCCGCATCTTCTTCAGCCGAACCGCCGATTTCACCGATCATGACGATCGACTTGGTTTCGTCGTCGGCCAGGAACATTTCCAGCACGTCGATGAACTCGGTGCCCTTGACCGGATCGCCGCCGATACCGACAGCGGTGGTCTGGCCGAGGCCTTCGTTCGAGGTCTGGAACACTGCTTCATAGGTAAGCGTGCCGGAGCGGGAAACAACACCCACCGAACCCTTCTTGAAGATATTGCCCGGCATGATGCCGATCTTGCATTCTTCAGGGGTCAGGATGCCCGGGCAGTTCGGTCCGAGCAGTCGCGACTTCGAGCGTTCCAGACGCTCCTTGACGCGAACCATGTCCATGACCGGAATGCCTTCGGTGATGCAGACGATGAACGGGATTTCAGCTTCGATGGCTTCGATGATGGCATCGGCAGCACCTGCTGGCGGAACGTAGATCACCGATGCGTCTGCACCTGTGCGTTCCTTGGCTTCGGCAACGGTTGCGAAGATCGGAAGCTTTTCGCCCTTCTGGCCTTCCCAGGTTTCGCCACCCTTCTTCGGATGGATACCGCCGACCATCTGCGTGCCGTAGTAGGCAAGCGCCTGTTCGGTGTGGAAGGTGCCGGTCTTGCCGGTCAGGCCCTGTACGAGAACCTTGGTGTCCTTGTTGACGAGAATGGACATGCCTTAATTCCCCTTCACTGCAGCGACGATCTTCTGCGCCGCATCGTCGAGATCGTCGGCCGAAATGACGTTCAGGCCGCTCTCGTTGATGATCTTCTTGCCGAGTTCGACATTGGTGCCTTCGAGACGGACAACCAGAGGAACCTTGAGGCCGACTTCCTTGACCGCGGCGATCACGCCTTCGGCAATGACGTCGCACTTCATGATGCCACCGAAGATGTTGACCAGAATGCCCTGGACAGCCGGATCAGCGGTGATGATCTTGAACGCAGCCGTCACCTTCTCCTTGGAAGCGCCGCCACCAACGTCGAGGAAGTTGGCAGGTTCTGCACCGTAGAGCTTGATGATGTCCATCGTCGCCATGGCAAGGCCTGCGCCGTTGACCATGCAGCCGATATTGCCGTCGAGAGCGACGTAAGCGAGATCGTACTTGGAAGCTTCGATCTCTTTTTCGTCTTCTTCCGACAGATCGCGCAGTTCCTGAATGTCAGGATGACGGAACAGCGCATTGCCGTCGAACGATACCTTGGCGTCGAGAACGCGCACGCGGCCATCGGTCATGACGATCAGCGGGTTGATCTCGAGAAGGCTCATGTCCTTTTCGGTGAACGCCTTGTAGAGGATCGGGAACAGCTTGACGCCGTCTTCACGAGCCTGACCTTCAAGCTTCAGCGCGTCGGCGAGCTTGCTGGCGTCTTCGTCCGTTACGCCCTTGGCCGGATCGATGGCGACAGTCACGATCTTTTCAGGGGTTTCTTCGGCAACGGCTTCGATGTCCATGCCGCCTTCGGTCGAAACGACAAAAGCCGGACGACCAACGGTGCGGTCGATCAGGATCGAGAGATAAAGCTCGCGATCGATGTCGGCGCCGTCTTCGATGTAAAGACGGTTGACCTGCTTGCCGGCAGGGCCGGTCTGCTTGGTGACAAGCGTGTTGCCGAGCATTTCCTTCGCATTGGCAACCACTTCCTCAACCGACTTGGCGAGGCGCACGCCGCCCTTTGCATCGGCTGGCAGTTCCTTGAACTTGCCCTTGCCGCGTCCACCAGCATGGATCTGGCTCTTGACGACATAAAGCGGTCCGGGAAGCGTCTTTGCCCATTCTTCCGCCTGTTCGACGGAATAGACAGCCACACCATTGGCGATCGGTGCGCCGTAGGTGTGAAGCAGGCGCTTGGCCTGGTATTCGTGAATATTCATCTGGTTGTCCTCTACGGATTCCCGACCGATTCAGCGAGCCGGTACGGCCCGAATCTTCGACCGATAATTGACAGCCGGAAAAGGCCGGAGCCGCACAAATGCGACAACCCGGCCTTGTCTGGAATTTTACTTCAGCGACGGAGCGATGCCGATGCAGGCTTCGCAAAGACCGGCGACCGAAGCCACCGACTTGTCGAATTCAGCCTTTTCGTTCTTGTCGAGATCAATTTCAATGATGCGCTCGACGCCATTGGCACCGA
Organism: Ochrobactrum sp. BTU2; assembly: GCF_024539785.1. NCBI lineage: Bacteria > Pseudomonadati > Pseudomonadota > Alphaproteobacteria > Hyphomicrobiales > Brucellaceae > Ochrobactrum > Ochrobactrum sp. BTU2. The sequence goes on from NZ_JAHWRG010000002.1 coordinate 116,376, forward strand.
TCACGGTCGGCACGCCGACATACATGTCCTTGACGCCGTACTGGCCCGTAAGCTGGGCAGCAACCGGCAGGACGCGCTTCTTGTCCTTGAGGTAGGATTCAGCCATCTGGATGGCCGATGCAGCCGGAGCGTAGAAAGCCGAGCCGGTCTTGAGCAGGCCGACGATTTCCGCGCCGCCGTCACGGGTGCGCTGGATGATCTTGTCGAGCTTGTCCTGGCTGGTCCAGCCCATCTTGACGAGATCAGGGAGCGGGATACCGGCAACGGTCGAGTAACGGGCCAGCGGAACCATGCTGTCGCCGTGGCCGCCCAGCACGAATGCCGTGACGTCTTCAACCGAAACGTTGAACTCTTCCGAGAGGAAATAACGGAAGCGGGCGCTGTCGAGAACGCCAGCCATGCCGACAACCTTGTGCGCCGGAAGACCGGAGAACTTCTGCAGCGCCCAGACCATGGCGTCCAGCGGGTTGGTGATGCAGATGACGAAAGCTTCAGGGGCGTATTTCTTGATACCTGCGCCAACCTGTTCCATCACCTTGAGGTTGATGCCCAGAAGGTCGTCGCGGCTCATGCCCGGCTTGCGCGGCACGCCTGCGGTCACGATGACAACGTCTGCGCCTTCAATTGCTGCGTAGTCGTTGGCGCCGGTGTATTTCGCATCAAAACCGTCAACCGGAGAAGATTCGGCGATATCCAGTCCCTTACCCTGCGGGATGCCTTCCGCAATGTCGAAAAGGACGACGTCGCCGAGTTCCTTCAGACCAGCCAGATGGGCGAGCGTGCCGCCGATCATGCCGGAGCCGATGAGGGCAATCTTGTTGCGTGCCATGATTGTTTCTTTCCTCACTTTTGATCCAGAGACGCATCAAGCCATCCGGAATCCTCGCCGGAAACGCTCAAGCGTTGGAACTGCGAGATAGGACTCTTTGGCGATAAACTCAACTCATTATTTTGCGACTAATGTTTTCAATCGGTTAGAATTAATGGTTCTTACGTAAACGTAAGATAATTTGTCAATATCAAGGCAAAACCACCCTCTCCTACCGCCGCGAACCATCCCCGGCGAAGCGGTGAAGGAGCGACTGGCAAGCTGCCAATTCCAACAACGTTGTGCACCTGTTCAAAACCGGCCCCGATTTAAAACTGATGCCGTATCAGAAGTCCGGCACGAACGCGCCACCGCCTTCCGCATGAATTGCGTGAGCAACATAGCCCACCGGGCTTATAAGTCCAGTCTGTGGCAGTCTGATGATGGGGCAGTCTGATGATGATAGCGGGAAGGGTCGACTTCAACCGGCCTTGCCGGGTGGCTCCGCCAGATAGTCCGCGCTCTGCATCTCGAAAAGACGGGAAGCGGTACGATCGAACTCGAAGGCCTCCGTGCCCTTGCTGGCGAGATAAAGCTTTTCCGGTTGGGCTTCAGCCGAAATGAACACCCGCGCGTGGTGATCGTAGAGTACGTCGACCAGCAGAATGAAGCGCTTGGCCTCGTTGCGGCGTGAATAGTCCAACACCGGAACATCATCGATGAACAAGGTCGGATAGTGCTTCACGATGGCGATATAGTCCGAGGCACCAAGCGGCTTCGAACAGAGCGCATCGAAAGTGAAGCGCGCCGCACCATGCACGGCACGGGCGACCTCGATGTCGCGCCCCTTGATGCGGATGACATCCGGCTTTTCATGCGCACCGTCCTTTTGCGCCACCCAGGCCGCCTCCATGCGCTTGGTCGTCTCAGAACCCAGCGGTGACAGATAGACCGGCTGGCGGTCGAGCTTTTCGAGGCGGTAATCGGTGCGCGAATCGAGATTGATCACATCGACATGCTGCTTGAGAATATCGATGAAGGGCAGGAAAAGCTGCCGGTTCAGTCCGTCGCGATAAAGATTGTCCGGCGCAACGTTGGACGTCGCCACCAACACCACTCCACGCGCGAACAAGGCACTGAACAGGCGCGACAGGATCATCGCATCGGCAATATCCGTCACGGTGAACTCGTCGAAACACAGCACCCACGCCTGTTGGCTCAAGGCATCGGCGACCGGCGGGATCGGATCGTCCTGCTTGGTCTCGCCACGCTTCAACGCCTGACGATGCGCATAGATGCGCTCGTGCACATCGGCCATAAAATCATTGAAATGCGCGCGACGTTTACGCTCGACGGGCAAAAGCGAAAAGAACATGTCCATCAGCATGGTCTTGCCACGCCCGACCTCGCCGTGCACGTAAAGCCCCTTGATGACGCTCGTTGCCTCCTTGCGCTTGCCGAACAGCCAGCCGAGCGCGCTCGACTTGCGTGACAGGCGTTTGGTGCAGATTTCCTCGATCAGCCGGTCATAACGGACGGTGAGTTCGAGTTGAGCAGGATCGGCTTCCACATCACCCGCCACGACCATCGCATCGTAATGTTCGCGGACGGAGGGGAAGGCTTTCAGATTACCGTCGAAAGACATGATTGCTTCCGTTCAACCTTTCAATTGCAAAAACGGCGGACCATCTCGCGATGATCCGCCTGTCTTTAAGCGAAAGAATGTCTTAGCGCGAAAGCGACACGGCCTGCCCGCCTGAAGTCTGTCCGTCGAAGCGGCTCTGTCCCGAAGAATAGAGCGACGCGACGGTGCCGCCATTCGCATCATAGAGAACGAGCTGCTTGCCGTTGACGGCCCAGGAAGCGAGATTGCCGAGTTCGCCCGGGCAACGCAGCGGACCAGCGCGATAGCCCTGACCATACTTGGTCTGCGGCGTCGCGATCTTGCAGCTCTGGCCGCCAAGCGATGCGTTCCAGACACCGGCGACGGAGCCTGGCGTCAGATCGGGCGCGGATGCCGGCGGCAGGCTTGCAACCTGTGTGCCGGGTTGTGCATTCGGGTCCGTGGTCGGAGCTGTCGGGAACTGCGAAGCATTAGGAGAATTAAGGTTGCCCTTCTGCACCGAGCCTGCTGGAGCCGCATTCACGGGCGGCGGTGGCGGTGGTGGCGAAACCGTATCGAGATTGCCGAACCGGGAGCTCTGGCACCCGGCCAGAACAATGCCAGCCGCCGCGAGGCTGAGCAGACTTGCTTTCGAAATTCCCATCTGGTTCTCCATTTCCGCATTTCTCATCAGGGGTGGGGATGCCCCGGACTTCCTACCGAAGCCCTGCAATGTGACAATATTGGACCGATAAAATGGCTATATGGTTAAAAAAGCAACACCGGCACCTGTCATTTTTGCCCCCCAAACCCTTCAAGAATGCTTGAAACCGCTTAATAATCTTGAAACTGGGACAGGAAGGCCACAGTTTCTCCGATATTGGCGCCTGTCCTGCACGAACATCCGAGCCGCAACTTTTCGCAATCTGTCGCGGGTACTGGCAATTTGCGGGCTTTTCCGCCATATAGACGCTAATTGTCCCATAGGCTTTATCGACCAAAGCCACAGGAAAACGGAACCACGATAGTTATGGCCACCAAGGCAGCCTTCGCCAAGATGAACGGGCTCGGCAATCAGATCATCGTTGCCGACATGCGCGGTCGCGCGGACCGGATAACGCCTGAAGCTGCGATCCGTCTTGCAGGCGACAGCGAAACCGCCTTCGATCAGATCATGGCGATCCACGATCCGCGCACGGCGGGAACCGACAACTATATTGCGATCATCAATTGCGACGGCACGGAAGCGCAGGCTTGCGGCAATGGCACACGCTGCGTCGTTCAGGCGCTGGCCGCCGAGACCGGTCGGCATGCCTTCACTTTTGAGACCCGCGCCGGAATTCTGACCGCGACCGAACACGAAGACGGCCTGATTTCAGTCGATATGGGCAAGCCGCGCTTCGATTGGCAGGATATTCCGCTTGCCGAGGAATTTCGCGATACGCGCATGATCGAACTGCAGGTCGGCCCCATCGACGCGCCGGTTCTGCATTCGCCGTCGGTTGCATCCATGGGCAACCCGCACGCAATCTTCTGGGTCGACCGTGATGTCTGGTCCTATGAGCTGGAAAAATTCGGACCGCTTCTGGAACATCATCCGATCTTTCCGGAGCGCGCCAATATCTCCATAGCCCATGTCACCTCGCCCGAGACAATCGATCTGCGCACATGGGAGCGCGGTGCAGGTCTGACCCGCGCCTGTGGTTCCGCCGCCTGCGCCGCCGCCGTATCGGCAGTGCGCACGCGCCGCACCGGGCGCACAGTCACCGTCAATGTTCCCGGTGGCCCGCTCAGGATCGAATGGCGCGACGACGATCATGTCATGATGACCGGCCCCGCCGAATGGGAATTTTCAGGCACTTTCGATCCTGCGACCGGCGAATGGAGCCGCGACGCCCAGAATGACAAGCCAACTGACAGGGGTGCAACCTGATGTCGGTGGAAGTCGTAACATTCGGATGCCGTCTCAACACCTATGAATCAGAGGTGATGAAACGCGAAGCCGATGCCGCCGGACTTGGCGAATTGAAGGATGGCGCGATCATCTTCAACACCTGCGCCGTGACGGCAGAAGCCGTGCGACAGGCGCGTCAGGCGATCCGCAAGGCACGCCGTGAAAACCCGGAAGCGCGCATCATCGTCACCGGCTGCGCCGCACAGACCGAAGCGGACAATTTTGCCGCCATGGACGAAGTCGACCTCATTCTTGGCAATGAGGAAAAACTGAAATCCAATTCCTACCGGATGCTGCCGGATTTCGGCGTCAACCAGTTCGAAAAAGTACGCGTCAACGACATTATGGAAGTGCGCGAAACCGCAAGCCATATGGTCGATGCCATCGAAGGTCGCGCGCGCGCTTTCGTGCAGGTGCAGAATGGCTGCGATCATCGCTGCACCTTCTGCATCATTCCCTATGGTCGCGGTAATTCCCGCTCCGTTCCGATGGGCGCGGTGGTGGATCAGGTCAAGCGCCTTGTCGGCAACGGTTATGCCGAAGTGGTGCTGACTGGCGTGGACATGACCTCCTACGGTCCCGATCTTCCGGGAAGCCTGCGTCTCGGCAAGCTGGTGAAGACTGTTCTCAACCAGGTGCCGGATTTGCAGCGCCTGCGTCTTTCCTCCATCGATTCCATCGAGGCCGATGACGATCTGATGGATGCGATTGCCAATGAAAAGCGCCTGATGCCGCATCTGCATCTGTCGCTACAGGCGGGCGACGACATGATCCTGAAGCGCATGAAGCGTCGCCACTTACGCGACGATTCGATCCGCTTCTGCGAAACGGTGCGTTCTCTGCGTCCAGACATCGTCTTCGGCGCGGACATCATCGCCGGTTTCCCCACCGAAACCGAAGACATGTTCCGGAATTCGCTGAAGATCGTCGAGGAATGCGGACTGTCCCACCTGCACGTCTTCCCCTACAGCGCACGCGAAGGCACCCCCGCCGCCCGTATGCCGCAGGTGCGGCGCGAAATCGTCAAGGAACGTGCGGCACGCCTGCGCGCGGAAGGCGACCGCGCTTATGAAAAACACCTCGGCGCGCTGGATGGCACCTTGCAGCGCCTTCTCGTCGAGAAGGAAGGTATTGCGCGCACCGAAGGCTTTACGCTGGCATCGGTGGACGGTGGCGCACCGGGCGAAATCATCGAACGTATCGTGACAGGCCATGACGGTGAAAAGCTCCTCACCCGTCTGGCAGAGCCGCAAGCGGCTTAAAGCTTAAGGGCACCAGATTTCATGGCAATGGGTTTCATCAAGAAAATGTTCTCCTTCGGCAAGAAGGAGGTCGAAGAAAAACCAGTCAAACAACCGGCTCCCGATGCCGTGGAAACGGCTTTAGAAACGCAACTTCCTGAAACCGTCGAAGCGCCCAAAGAAATCGAAACAGCCGTCGTTGAAGTGGTCATTTCCGAACCGGAAGCGCCAGTGATCGCCAGCGAGCCTGAGCCGATTGAAGCGCCTGCATCTGAAACGGTTGAGGAAGAAAAGGCTGAACCGGAGCATCCGGTTGCAGAGATTGAAATCCCGATTGAACAGCCTCCGGTGATGGAACCAATCGCGGTCGAAGCACCTGCGCCAGAGCCTGCTATTGAACCCGTTGTCGAGCCTGTTGTTGAGCCCGGGCCGGAACCCGCTGTCGAACTCGAACAGCCCGAAGTCGCAAAAGCTCCTGATGCACCTGTGGTAGAGGAAGCGGTCGAACCAGCGCCTCAGCCAGAGCCGGTGAAGCCCAAGAAGGTGAAGGTCGCCAAGGCGGTCGAGGAACATAAGGAAGAAGCGCCGGTTGAGGTAGCGCCTGAGCCAAAGCTGTCCTGGTTCGAGCGTCTGCGTCGCGGCCTGCTCCGTTCATCGAATTCATTGAGTGAATCCATCGGCGGCATTTTCACCAAGCGCAAGCTTGATGACGACACGCTGCAGGATCTCGAAGACGTGCTGATCCAGGCTGATCTCGGGCTTGAAACCGCCATGCGCGTGACCGATGCGCTTGCGTCAGGTCGCTACGGCAAGGACGTGACGGGCGAGGAAGTACGCACGATCATGGGCGCGGAAATCGAAAAGGTTCTAGGCCCTGTGGCAAAGCCGCTGGAGCTTGACCTGTCGCACAAACCGCATGTCATCCTCGTGGTCGGCGTCAACGGCACCGGCAAGACCACCACCATCGGCAAGCTTGCCGCAAAGCTTACCGCAGGTGGCCTCAAGGTCATGCTGGCGGCAGGCGACACATTCCGCGCAGCAGCCATCGAGCAGTTGCACATCTGGGGCGAACGCACCGGTTCGCCGGTCGTGTCCTCCAAGCTCGGCGCCGATGCGGCAGGGCTTGCCTATGATGCATGGGAAAAGGCCAAGGAAGCCGGCAGCGACGTCCTTATCATCGATACGGCAGGACGGTTGCAGAACAAGGCCGAACTGATGGACGAGCTTGCAAAGATCGTGCGCGTGCTCGGCAAGCATGATCCGGAAGCACCGCATACCGTCTTGCAGACACTCGATGCCACCACCGGCCAGAATGCCCTTAATCAGGTCGAAATCTTCAAGAATATTGCCGGTGTCAACGGTCTGGTCATGACCAAGCTTGACGGCACGGCACGGGGCGGCATTCTTGTCGCCATCTCGGCCAAGCATAAACTGCCGATCTATTTCATCGGCGTCGGCGAAGGTGTCGACGATCTGGAACCCTTTGCGGCCAAGGATTTTGCCCGCGCCATCGCAGGAGTTGCCTGATGGAGCATCCCGTTTTCGAACGCGATCCGTCACAGAAAAGCGAAGCCGAACGCCGGGAAGTCCCGCCGCTGCTCAAGCTTGCGCTGGAGCTGGGGCCGCTTCTTGTCTTCTTCTTTGCCAATGCGCGTGGCGAAATGCTGATCGAGCGTTTTCCGGTGCTGGCGTCCATCGGCGCACCGATCTTTCTGGCAACGGCGCTATTCATGGGCGCAACCGTAATCGCGCTCGCCATTTCATGGACAATGACGCGCACCCTGCCCATCATGCCGCTTGTCTCCGGCATTGTCGTATTGGTGTTCGGAGCGCTGACGCTCTGGCTGCACAACGACACCTTCATCAAGATGAAGCCGACTATCGTCAACACGCTGTTTGGTGCGATCCTGCTCGGCGGGCTCTTCTTCGGCAAGTCCCTGCTCGGCTATGTGTTTGATTCAGCCTTCCGTCTCGATGCCGAAGGCTGGCGAAAACTGACGCTGCGCTGGGGGCTGTTCTTCATCTTCCTCGCCGTTGTCAACGAGGTTGTCTGGCGGAATTTCACGACCGATGCCTGGGTATCGTTCAAGGTGTGGGGCATTATGCCCATCACCATTGTCTTCACGCTTTTACAAATGCCGCTTATCCAGAAGCATTCACTGACGGAAGATAACAAAACCGCGTCGTAACGGGAGGACGGACACCATGAACGGGATCGCACAACGGCTTGAAATCGAACAGTTCATCTGCCGCAGCGACAATTATGGCGTCCTGATCCACGATCCCCAAAGCGCACTCACCGCATCCATTGATGCGCCCGATGCAGCGGCGATCGAGGCCGCTCTGAAACGGCGCGGCTGGACGCTCGATTTCATCTTCACAACGCATCACCATCTCGATCACGTCGAGGGCAATGATGCGCTGAAGGCGAAATACGGCGTCAGCATCATCGGCCCCAAGGCCGAAGAAACAAAGATTCCCGGCATCGACCGCACGGTGAAGGACGGGGACGAATTCACCTTCGGTCTCTTCCGGGTGAAGGTCATCGCGACGCCCGGCCATACGGCGGGCGAAGTGTCCTATTACCTTCCCGATGCGAAAGCCGTCTTCACGGGCGATACGCTGTTCGCGCTCGGCTGCGGACGGCTTTTCGAGGGAACGCCGCTCACCATGTTCCAGTCATTGCAGAAGCTGGTTGCGCTTCCCGGCGACACGGCGGTTTATTGCGGTCATGAATATACGGAAAGCAATGCCCGATTTGCGCTCACCATCGACCCGGCCAATTCCGCCCTTAAGGAACGCGCCGCCGAGATCGTACGGCTTCGCGCCGCCGATCGCATGACATTGCCGTCAAGCATTGCGCTTGAAATGGCGACCAATCCCTTCCTGCGCTGGCATGATGCAGGCATTCGCAGCCGCCTCGGCCTGCAGGATGCACCCGACGAAGCCGTGTTTGCCGAAATCCGCAAGCGCAAGGATATGTTCTGACATATGCTATTGCTATTTGAGAGCGCGAATCGTTCCACAGTTCGAGGATAGAAGAATGACGGTGTTTTCCCGTTTCAAGATTGCAGGCTGCGCCGTTTTCCTCGGCCTTTTCCCCATTGGCCTTTCTCTTGTCGCCCTGCCCGTTTCCACCGGCGTCGCGTTTGCCGACGATCTGCTTGATGTCGCGCCGAAACAGACGCCTGCCGAAATCAACAATTTCAAGCTGAGCGAAGATTTCCTGTCGCGCATGGAAAAAGTGCAAGAACAGCTGGGCGGTATGGAACTTTCAGCGACGGAAGAGGAAGGACAGGATGCCACGCCTTCCTTCGACAAGATGGTGAAAAGCGTCGAATCCCGTCCGCAGGTCGTGGAAGTGCTCAAGGCCCAGAACATCACGCCGTCCGATTATATTCTCGGCTATTTCGCCCTGATGAGCAGCCTTGCAGCAGCTGATGCCGAAAGCGAGCCGCAGTTGGTGGATGAGTTGAAGGACATCAATCCCGAACATCTTGCTTTCGGCAAGCAATATAGTGAACGCATCCGCGTTCTGATCGGCGAGTAACACGGCTCGAAGGAAGAGACGCGAACCGGCGGTTTCGCCGGTTCTTTTGTTTTATCGCACCGGTTGCCTCAGAAGCCGTAACGCATTGATCGTCACGAGAACGGTGGCACCTGTATCGGCCAGAATTGCGGGCCAGAGGCCTGTAATACCCAGCACGGTGGTCACCAGAAAGACAGCCTTCAATCCGAGCGCTATGGCAATATTCTGATGGATATTGCGCATGGTTCGCTTGGAAAGGTCGACCATCGCTGCCACATCGCCAACCCGGCCATGCAGAACCGCAGCGTCTGCCGTTTCCAGCGCCACATCCGTGCCGCCACCCATGGCGATGCCGACATCGGCTGCAGCAAGGGCTGGCGCATCGTTGATGCCGTCACCAACCTTGGCGACGATCAGACCTTCTTTACGCAACTCGCCGACAATACGCTGCTTGTCTTCCGGCAGAAGCTCGGCCCGCACTTCGATCCCGAGATCGCGTCCGATTGCTTCCGCCGTGCGGCGATTGTCACCGGTCAGCATGACCGTGCGAATATTGGCCGCTTTCAATTCCTGCAAACCGGCAATGGCATCAGCGCGCGGTTCATCACGCATGGCGATTGCACCGGCAATCTTGCCATTGGCGACAAGGACAGAAACGGTCTTGCCTTCGTCGTTGCAGGCGGCAATGCGGCTCGCCAGTGCATCCGGAATGGCCGCAATATCATTGGCGGCGCGGCGCGACCCCAGAAACAGGTCCATTTCGCCAACCGCCCCAGACACACCCTTGCCACCATGGGCCTTGCCCTGCGTGATGACAGACAGTTTCAGGCTGCGCTGTTCTGCAGCACCGACAATCGCCAGCGCCAGCGGATGGCTTGAGCCCGCATCCAGAGACGCGGCAAGACGCAGCACTTCATCCTCGGACAGGTCGCCTGCAAGAACATCTGTCACCTTCGGCTTGCCCTCGGTCAGCGTGCCGGTCTTGTCGAAACAGGCCGCCGTGATCTTGCCGATGGTTTCCAGCACAGCGCCGCCCTTCATGAGAAGGCCGCGTCGGGCACCCGACGACAGAGCCGCTGCAATTGCAGCAGGCGTGGAAATGACCAGCGCACAGGGGCAACCGATCAGAAGGATCGCAAGACCCTTGTAAACCCATTCATTCCAGTCACCACCCGCAACAAGCGGCGGCAGAATGGCGACGAGCGCCGCCACAACCACAACGCCCGGCGTGTAATAGGTCGAGAAACGATTGATGAAACGTTCGGTCGGCGCCTTGGCTTCCTGCGCTTCCTCGACCAGCCGCACAACCCGGGCGATGGTGTTGTCCTGCGCGGCAGCCGTGACCCGGACCCGCAACACACCATCACCATTGATCGTGCCAGCAAAAACCGTGTCGCCTTCGGCCTTCCCGACCGGGGTGCTTTCACCGGTGACCGGCGCTTCATCGACAGCGCTCTCGCCCGTCAGGATTTCACCATCCGCAGGCATACGGTCGCCGGGGCGCACCGAAATCACATCGCCGACCGCCAGACTGTCGGCGGCAACTTCCGTGGTCGCACCATTTCTCTCAAGGAAGGCAGTCTTCGGCACCAGCGCAGTCAGGGATTGAATGCTGGCACGCGCCTTACCTGCAGCAACGCCTTCCAAAAGCTCACCGACCAGAAACAGAAAAACGACGGCTGCTGCTTCCTCGGTTGCGCCGATAAACATTGCGCCGATGGCGGCAATCGTCATCAGCATCTCGATGGAGAATGGCGTGCCGTTGATGGCCGCCATATAGGCACGCTTGGCAATCGGCACGAGACCGATCAGCATCGCAGCCGTGAAGGCCCAAAGCGCGATGGACGGATAAAGATGTCCGACAATATAGGCCGCGACCAGCCCGCCGCCACAGGCCAGCATCATCTGACCCTTTTTCGAACGCCACCACGGCTGTGGCTTTGTCGGCCCGGTCGCCTTTGGTGCAGAACCGGCACCGGGGACAACGGTTTTGGCAAGGGCAGTCTTGTAGCCCAGCGCCGTCACTTTGCCGGCGATTTCGTCGCTCTTCGCCGTTCCATCATGATTGACGGTCATTGCGCCATTGGTCACGGAAACGGACACATCCGTCACGCCGGACAGGCGCCGTACGGCAGTATCGATCTTGGCCGCACAGGATGCGCAATCCATGCCATCGACCTGAAAGCGGAAACTGTTGGACGTTACGGCAATAACCTTGTCGTGGGCTTCATGATTGTGTTCATGGGCGTGATCGTGATGATCATGATGGCCGCCGCACGCGCTGTGGTCGTGGTCGTGGTCGTGGTCGTGGTCGTGGTCGTGGTCGTGGTCGTGGTCGTGGTCGTGGTCGTGGTCGTGGTGAGAATGATCGTGCGAATGCTCATGCTTCGCCAGAGCTTTTTCCTTGACGGTTTTTTCGGGAGCCATCGGCTCCACACCATAGCCGAGGCTGCGCACCTTGCTTGCGATCTTGTCGAGATCGCCTGTTCCATCATGGCTGACGGTCATCGTGCCTGCCGTGACAGAGACGGACACATCCTCGATACCGCGCACGCGCCGCACGGCAGTATCGATCTTGGCTGCGCAGGATGCGCAATCCATACCGTCGATGCGAAAGCGAATCTGGTTCAATGTTTCACTCATGATCTGCTCTTTTCAGCACTGCTCTTGAATTGTGTTGAGCAAGGTCTACATCCTCTAGTGACTAGAGGAGCAAGCGGAAAATGATCATGAATGTATCGATCGGAGAAGCATCGAAAGCGAGCGGCGTCAAAGTGCCGACGATTCGTTATTACGAGCAGATCGGCCTGCTACCCTCACCGCCGCGCACTGATGGCAATCGCCGCCTCTATGACCGGCAGGATGTCCAGCGGCTGCTTTTCATTCGCCACGCACGCGATCTGGGTTTCGAGGTGGATGCGATCCGCACGCTTCTTGATCTTCAGGATAATCCCGACCAATCATGTTCGGCGGCCGACGCCATTGCACGCGCACGCTTGAGCGATGTCGAACACCGCATCGCAAAACTGCTGTCGCTTAAAACCGAATTGCAGCGCATGCTGGAATGCACTGCACATGGCCGCATCGACCAGTGCCGCGTGATCGAAATCCTCGGCAACCATGAGGAATGCGTGCACCCGAAGCATTAACTGGGACCGGCTGCCGGTCAGTTCACCTTGGAAAAACGGGTGGCTTCGATCTTGAGCGTGCCGATCTGCGTGCCGATTCGCGCCACGACGGGCGCATAGATGCCCGAATTGCCAAGCGATGCGAAGGAAATCGTGATCCGGCTGCGATTGCTCAGATAATCGATAGCCTTCTTGCCCTTCTGATATCCGGAAATCGGAACGAACTTTGCCGAGCAGACGACCGATTCGCCGGTAAAGCCGTCGGTCGTGAACGATTCGGTGCCATTGAAGGAAAGCTTGATCTCCGCGCGGGTCTGACCGTCGAAAACGCTCAGCGACCGGTCACAGACCGCCCGACCGTTCTTTGCAGGTATCATGAGCGCGCTCAGCGGATCGCTCACATTGAGAAGGTCCTGCGGTGATGTTTCCACCCACGGGTCGCGCTTTTTCACCGGAGGCTGGTTTTCCGCCGCGACGACATTGCCATTGGCGAAGCGGATCGTCGTGCTCTTGTTCTTGCGGCCATGCTTATAGGCGAGATCGAAGCTCTTCGGCACGACCTTGCCCCCAACGGCGCTCCCGGTAACGTGCACGGTGCCGTCCGTATCGTCGAACACACGCGCCAGACCGGAAGTCAGAAAACGGCCATTGAGATTGTAATTGGCGCCATTGACCGTGGTTTCTATGGCAGACCGCGCAATCGAAAGTCCGAAAATGGAAATATCGTATTCGGTCCGATAAAGATCGTTGGCCCTGGCCGGCCCGCTAGCAATCGTTAATCCCGCAAGGATCAGGCCCGCAAAGGTCAACACACCATAATGCGCCAGCCGCTGCCAGACGGGCTTCAACTCATGCGACGGTTCGATCATGCGCGCATTCCTTTCGCTAAAGCACGTCGTGGAAGAGAGAGACCGTTTTCCATAAAGACATGCGTAAAGACAAAAACTCAAAGCAAATTCGCTTTATCCTATCTTGCGACTTGTTTTTCGCCTGGTCGTCTCCTGATGGTTTTCAACCACATTGAAACGCCCAAAAGTTGCGTGGGATTCTTCGATACAGTATCTGTGTAAGCCAAGCAAAACTGGCGAAGTTATGATCGCAAGCTTTCGCGAAGACCGTGCGAAAGCCGGAAAACCGCGTCTTTGCGCGATGGATACGGAATCTCACTTGACTGCAACGGCTGCTGTCACTATAGAAACGCGACTTTCCCAATAGGCCGCCTGTCCGAGATCGCGCGCCAGCAGCATCAAACTGCGTTGATTGCTTGAATTCGGACATTCGGGTCGGGGCCTGAAGAACGTAATTGAAGGTGAGACCAAAATGTCCCGCGCTTGTGAATTGACCGGCAAGTCGGTCCAGTACGGCAACAATGTCAGCCACGCGAACAACAAGACGCGTCGCCGCTTTCTGCCGAACCTCTGCAATGTTACGCTGATGTCCGAAACGCTCGGCCAGAGCTATCGCCTGCGCGTTTCCGCCAACGCTCTGCGTTCGGTTGAACATCGCGGCGGTCTCGATGCGTTCCTCGTCAAGTCTGACGACAAGGAACTTTCGCAGCGCGCTCGCCTGCTGAAGCGTCAGATCGCAAAGAAGCAGGCTGAAGCAGCAGTCGCTGCCTAAGCTTCCGGCCAAAAATTTCGACAAAAAAGGCCGGCTTTTGTCGGCCTTTTTTGCTGGTTCCATCACCCAGGATAAAAAAATGTCAATCGAGACACCTTCTTATTCCCGGCTTATGCCTGCGATACTGGCCATGTGCGTGGCGGTTGCCGCGTCGAACATACTTGTCCAGTATCCATTCCAGCATTTCGGCCTCGGTGAAGTGCTGACCTACGGCGCCTTCACCTACCCCATCGCCTTTCTGGTCAATGACCTGACGAATCGCCGCTTCGGCCCCGCTGCTGCGCGCAAGGTCGTCTATGCCGGTTTCGTGCTTGGCGTCATCATGTCGGTCTGGCTCGCCACGCCGCGTATCGCGATTGCCTCCGGCTCCGCCTTCCTTCTCGCACAGCTGATGGACATCACAGTCTTCGACCGCCTGCGTCGCAAGACCTGGTGGAAGGCTCCCTTTGCTGCCGCCATGTTCGGTTCGGTGCTCGATACAATCCTGTTCTTCTCGATTGCCTTCGCAGCCGGTTTCGCCTGGATCGACAGGCTGACCGGAATGCCCGATTCGTCGCTTGCCGAACCTGCATCCTTCCTCGGCCTTGGCGTGCCGCTCTGGGCCTCGCTTGCTTTCGGCGACTTCTTCGTGAAGGTCATTATGGGAACGCTGATGCTGATCCCCTATGGCGCAATCCTCGCCGTCTTTGCCCCGACGCTTTACGCGCCAAACCGGACAAACGCTGGCTGATATTCTCGAGGATTCACGATCCGTTGAACGCAACGAAAACCGGTTTTCCTCAATAAATATCCCCTGTATGAACCGCTTTCCGACAGACCGCAGCTTTTTCCTGCGGTCTTTCTTTATCGGAACGGATTTCTATATTACGTATAGAAAGCAAAAGACGCCTGAAATTATTCAGGCGTCGGCTTTCCTGTTTCGGTTGACTATATTTATATTTAGGTAAGGATTGATTAGATGTCCTTGAATAAGGAAAAACTTCCACTCGTCATTATTACCGGCGCAAGCTCGGGCATTGGCCTTGCCACTGCAAAAATGTTTGCCCATCGCGGTCATCCATTGCTGCTTCTGGCGCGCCGACTGGACGCGATGGAAAAGCTCAACCTGCCAGACACGCTCTGCAAATCCGTCGACGTCACTGACCGGAAGGCGCTTGTGGCAGCCGTCCAGGAAGCCGAAGCCATGTTCGGTCCTGCCGATGCTATCATCAATAATGCCGGTGTGATGTTGCTGGGTGAAGTGAGCAAGCAGAAACCCGGATGAATGGGACCGGATGCTGGAGGTCAATGTCAAAGGCCTTCTCAACGGCATTCATGCTGTCTCCGCTGGCATGGCTGCGCGCAAGCACGGCACAATCATCAACATCAGCTCGGTGGCTGGCCGCAAGACCTTCGCCAATCATGTCGCCTATGTTGGCACGAAGTTCGCCGTGCACGGCATGTCGGAAAACCTGCGCGAAGAACTTTCGCCACATAATGTCCGTGTCGTGACGATCGCGCCAGGCGCCGTGGAAACGGAACTTCTGAGCCATACCAGCGACGCCGGTATCAAGGCCGGTTACGAAGCATGGAAGAAAGAAATGGGCGCGCCTGTGCTTTCAGCCGACGATGTGGCCCGCGCCATTCTCTATGCCTATGAACAGCCCCAGGGCGTGTGCATACGCGAAATCGTTCTGGCTGCAACCAAACAGCAGGCATGAAAAAGGGCGCTTCAAGCGCCCTTTTCTATCCCTGATTTTTATCGTCCGCCAGCGCGGCGCTGTCCCCTGCCCGAGGCTGCAGCACCCTGCTCTTCGAACAGCGAGGCGAGCTGCTCCGTCATCGCGCCTGCCAGTTCTTCCGCATCAACGATGGTGACAGCACGCTGATAATAGCGCGTGACATCATGGCCGATACCGATTGCAATCAACTCCACCGGAGAGCGTGTTTCGATCTCTTCAATCACGGCGCGCAGATGGCGTTCGAGATAGTTGCCCGGATTGACGGAAAGTGTCGAATCGTCGACGGGAGCGCCGTCCGAGATCATCATCAGGATCTTGCGTTGCTCGGGACGCGCCAGCAGCCGCTGATGCGCCCAGATCAGCGCCTCACCGTCGATATTTTCCTTCAGCAGGCCTTCGCGCATCATCAGGCCGAGATTGCGCCGTGCCCGCCGCCAGGGCGCATCGGCGCTCTTGTAGACGATATGGCGCAGATCATTGAGGCGACCCGGATTGGCAGGCTTGCCGCGTCCAAGCCACGCTTCGCGTGACTGGCCACCCTTCCACGCCTTGGTGGTGAAACCGAGAATCTCCACCTTCACGCCGCAACGCTCCAGCGTGCGGGCAAGAATGTCCGCGCAGGTCGCGGCGACCGTGATCGGACGGCCGCGCATGGAGCCGGAATTGTCCAGAACCAGCGTCACGACCGTATCGCGAAAATCCGTATCGCGCTCCTGCTTGTAGGAAAGCGGCTGCGTCGGATCAATGACGATGCGCACCAGACGAGCCGAATCGAGATAGCCCTCTTCCAGATCGAAATCCCAGGAGCGATTCTGCTGCGCCATCAGACGGCGCTGCAAGCGGTTGGCCAGACGCCCCACCACGCCCTGCAGATTGGCAAGCTGCTTGTCGAGGAAGCTGCGAAGGCGGTCTAGTTCCGCCTCGTCGCAAAGATCAACCGCTTCAACCTCTTCATCGAACTCTCGCGTGAAGACCTTGTAGTCGACATGTTCGGCAAAATTGGCGAAAGGCTGGTTCGGACGGCGTGTATCGCCCGGCGTTTCCGCGTCGATATCGTCGCTGTCGTCCATGTCGTCGGCAGAAGCATCGGCGGCATCCATTTCGCCCTGCTCGCCTTCATCGCTCGAACTGTCGGATTCTTCGCTTTCAGCGGAATCGGAACCTTCCTGGCTCTCGTCGCCACCTTCCTCGTTCTCGTCGGAATCCGGCGTCTGCTCGTCGTTCTGCTCTTCTTCGTCGCTCGGTTCTTCCTGCGACAGCTCCTCCGCCATATCCATGGAGGCGAGCATGTCACGCACCGTGCGCGCAAAGGCCTGCTGGTCTTCGAGATTGTCGCCAAGCCGCGCAATGTCGGCTGCGGCCTTCTGCTCGATCCACTCGCGCCACAGCTCGAGCACCTGTCCGGCTTCGGCAGGGGCGGACCGTCCGGTCAGCTTTTCACGCAGCAGAAGCGATACGGCTTCCTCAAGCGGCGCGTCTTCCTTGGCGGTAACTGCAGAGAAATTGGCTTTCGAATATTTGTCCGCAAGCATGGTGGTGAGATTATCCGCCATGCCTGCCATGGCGCGGGCGCCGATGGCTTCCACACGCGCCTGCTCGACAGCGTCGTAGATCGCGCGCGCCTGCTTTCCTTCCGGGGCAAGGGCCGCGTGAATGCGCGGATTGTGACGTGCCTGACGCAGCGCCATGGAATCGCCGAGGCCACGGGTGACGGCGATATCGTGCGCAGTCGGGCGCTTCGGCAGATCGGGAAGACGGGCGCGATTGGCGCTTAATGCCGGGCGGTCGTTGGTGAACGCCACTTCCAGCTCATGCTCACCGGAAATGGCACGGACACAAGCCGTTAGAGCGCGCTTGAACGGTTCGGAATCCACCGGCCCCGGTTTACGCTCGCGCGAATTATCGCCTATTCCTGACTTCTGGCCCGACATATGCCTATCCTGACTTCGCTTTCAAGCAAGGGCGAAGCTCATCGCCCCCGCATCAGACAGTGCGCTGCCGCCGGACACGCTCAGGCGGCAGGCTTCTTCCGCATCAAGCGAGAACGATATTCGCTGCCGATTCGGGCAGCTCAACGCCGAAAGCGCGCTGATAGAACTCGGCCACAATCGGGCGTTCCAGTTCGTCGCACTTGTTGAGGAAGGTCAGGCGGAAGGCAAAGCCGACATCGTTGAAGATCGCGGCGTTTTCGGACCATGTGATGACCGTACGCGGGCTCATGACGGTCGAGAGATCGCCATTGATGAAGGCCTGACGGGTCATGTCGGCCACGCGCACCATCTTGTTCACAATCTCGCGGCCTTCGGCATTCTGGTAATGCTTGGCCTTGGCGAGAACGATGTTCACTTCATTGTCGTGCGGCAGATAGTTCAGCGTCGTCACAATGGACCAGCGGTCCATCTGCGCCTGGTTGATCTGCTGGGTGCCGTGATAGAGGCCGGTCGTGTCACCGAGGCCAACGGTGTTGGCAGTGGCGAACAGACGGAAAGCCGGATGCGGATGGATAACGCGGCTCTGGTCGAGCAGGGTCAGACGGCCCGAAGTTTCCAGAATGCGCTGGATCACGAACATCACGTCCGGACGACCCGCATCATATTCGTCGAAAACGAGAGCCACATTGTGCTGATAGGCCCAGGGCAGGATGCCGTCCTTGAATTCGGTGACCTGCATGCCGTCTTTCACGACGATGGCATCCTTGCCGACGAGATCGATACGGCTGACATGGCTGTCGAGGTTGACGCGCACGCAAGGCCAGTTGAGGCGGGCTGCGACCTGTTCGATATGGGTCGACTTGCCGGTGCCGTGATAACCGGAAACCATCACGCGGCGGTTATAGGCAAAGCCTGCAAGGATCGCGAGCGTCGTCTGACGGTCGAAAAGATAATCCGGATCAAGCTCCGGCACATAGGAATCGCCTGCCGCATAGGCTGGCACCGTCATGTCGGAATCGATCCCGAACACTTCGCGCACCGAAACCGTTGTATCCGGCAAATTGGCTATATCCCGCTCAACCTTGTTCATCATGCCTCCAGAGCGGCAGGCAGCGACCGGCCGCGAATTAATACCGGCAAGCTACCGACCGGCAACTTTCACCCGTGGGCATGTTTTTCCGGCGAGCCGGACGGTATGCCCCTTCCGTAATTCGTTGCGGGCATCCGTGCTTGCGTCCACGCAATCGCGCGGCAGAAGAATGTCCGTCGGAGCTGTCGGCGACAGCCCCATAGTCGGCCTTTCAGACCCAAACAGGCTTTAGCAAAAACCTGCCTGCTTGAGCAATTGATAAGCCTGAATAACATCGCGAAATCTTTCTTCCGATCCGCGATCACCACCATTCGCATCGGGATGGTGCTGTTTTACCAGCTCTTTATAGCGCGCCTTGATCTTATCGCCAGTCGAATTTGGTTCAAGACCGAGTGTCGCCAGCGCCTTTATCTCGAGCGTACGCGGCTTGCGCTGCGCTTTCTGGCCCGGCGCATGTCCCTTGGCTTCCTTGAAAAGGTTGAAGGGATCGCGGATGCGGTTGTGATAGGAAGCCGAACCGGAACGTACCTTCGCCACGTCCGGCGACGTGCGCGGCTTGGCGGTGGAGTTCGCCGTCGTCGACCATGTCGGTCGATGACCCGTAATCGCATCCTTCTGGAATTTCGCGATGTCGCCATCGGAAAGGCCAGAGAAGTAATTGAAATTCTTGTTATATTCCCGCACGTGATCAACACAGAAGCGGAAATATTCACCTTCGCGCATGCGTCCGACAGGCGCGCGATGCGTGCCTGGCTTGTCGCACCCGTCCCACTGGCAGCAAGGCCCCGAAGCCTTCGCTTCCGCGGTCTTCTTGGGCTTGATGCGGATACTGTCGAAAAATTTTGAGTTCGTTGTCATCGAATCGAATTATGCGGATTATGAGTTGCTGAACAAGAATTGACATTTCGTCCGGTCTGGCTTTTGGCCATTTCAACTGGGCGAAATTTTGAAGCAGGTTGCTTTCCTGTGCGGATTTGCCCCACCTTTTGCTGCCGAAGCAACGTTATATGAGGCACAGCGTCTATATGGGGAGAAGTGGTCCAAATGTCCATTCACAATAGCAAACAAAGCGCGATGGAAGCGAAACTGACCACGGCTTTCGCTCCCGAACGGCTTGAAGTCATTAATGAAAGCCATCTCCACGCCGGACATCATCACGAGGAGCGCGGACATCATGAAGTCTATGACGGCACCGGCGAAACACACTTTCGCATCCGTATCGTTGCCCAAGCTTTTGCCGGAATGAGTCGCATTCAGCGCCACCGCGCCATTAACGAACTTTTGAAGGAAGAACTGGATAGCGGCGTCCATGCACTTGCACTGGAGCCTTCCGCTCCTGGCGAAGCAACGCGGCGCTGAGCAGCTTCACGACTATCCATCACTCGGCATCCGGGCTCGACATGCCGTCCCAGACGGGAACGTCTCTTCCCCTGATCAGATCCGGCGTAAACCCTGGTCTATATTACAAAGGCGCCCGAAAGGGCGCCTTTGTAATATAGACCAGATAGTTCGAACTTTGCGGAGAAAAGAAATTCCAGGATAGTATCTAGTGCAAGTACCAATAGACCAAGGCTGTATTTCTCTAATTGTAAAGCAGGTCGTAGGCGATTTTCTCCGTAGTTTTCGTATCCAAACATAAGTCATATATATAATGGATGCTACCGGATTATTAGTAGCCTTATTGTTGCGAAAAACAATTGTATAGAAGCGTATATTTTCAATAATTTCAAATGAATTTTTTTCTATTACCAGTAGTTGTATCCGCCATATATTAGACTAGAATAATATTATACTATAATATCGTTTTATTATTACTTATATTTAATACTGAAACGCGCACAAGAAACCGGAAAAAACAACGCCAGCCCGGCCAGATTTTCCGGCCGAAAACTGGCTTTAGTCTGGGATTAAAATATTCAGAAACAAAGTGTTAGGTGGAAACTGCTCCCGCGATAGCTTTCAGCGCGGCAGCGCCGCAACTATGGGCGCAGGCTTTCCATCGGCATCAAGCGGCACGATGCGCAGCCGTGTCAGGCGATTCTTTTCCTTCTTCAGGACGGAAAAGCGCTTCCCGTAAAAGGTGAAAGCCTGTTTCACTTCGGGAATGGTCTGGGTCTCATGAATGACCAGACCGGCAATCGTTGTCGCTTCCTCATCCGGCAAAGACCAGTCAAGCGCGCGGTTGATATCGCGAATCGGCAGCGATCCGTCGACAATCACCGAACCATCCGGCTGCAGGCGAACACCCTGGATTTCGATATCGTGTTCGTCGGCAATATCGCCGACGATTTCTTCCAGAATATCCTCAAGCGTCACCAGCCCCTGCACGTCACCATACTCGTCGACGACGATGGCAATATGCGCCTTCCGGCGGAGAAACGCGTCGAGCTGGTCCTGCAACGTGGTCGTGTCGGGCACGAACCACGGCTTGCGCGCAACCTTCATGATGTCGATGCGCTTGAAATCATTGTCGACGTCGTAAAGCGCGCGCAGCAGGTCCTTGGTGTGGATAATGCCGACAATATTATCGATATCGTCGCGCCAGAGCGGCATACGTGTATGCGGGCTGGCCAGAATATCGCGCACGATCTCATCCGCCGGAGCATCGGCATTGACGGTGCCCATCGAGGTCCGGTGCACCATGACGTCGCTGACTTCCAGCTCCTTGAGGTCGAGCAGGCCGCCCAGCTGGTCACGATCTTCCTTGATGAGCGACTTGTCGCGATGCAGCACCTCGACCGCACCGCGCAATTCCTCCTGCGGGCTCAACATGGACCGACCGGCGGCAAGATTGATGCCACAGAGCTTCAGGATCGCGCGCACAATGCGGTTCACCGCACTGGAAATCGGGCCGAGGATCAGGACGACCAGCGACACGCCGCGTGCAACGGCAAGCGAAAACCGGTCTGGACCGGAAATCGCCCAGGATTTCGGCAGCACTTCCGCGAAAATGACCAGAATGACCGTCATTGCCAGCGTGGCATAAGCAACGCCCGCATCGCCGAACAGGTTCAAAAAGATGCTGGTGGCAATGGAGGACGCCAGAATATTGGCGAGGTTGTTGCCGATCAGAAGCGCACCGATCAGCCGGTCGCGACGACTGATGAGGCGCTGGACCAGCCCTGCGCGCTCGTCGCCATTATGTTCGAGCGTGTGCATCCGGGCTCGAGACGCCGCCGTCAGCGCCGTTTCGGACCCGGAAAAGAATGCAGAGAGAATGACGCAGAGCAGGATGATGCCGCACATAACCCAGAGCTCGAAAGCCATCCGCCTTATCCTCTTATAGCAGGGCGCTAAGATGCTGACGCATCACGCCCTGAAGTTGCTCAATCGCCGCACGGGCTTAACCAAGTCTCGATGAGCCAAACTCACCGAGACTTGGTATTATTTCGTTTCCAGACGTTCTTTCAAAAATTCCAGCACGGCGGCCGGTGGCACGTCCTTGGCAATAAAGGACTGGCCGATGCCGCGCGTCAGGATGAAGGTGAGCGCACCACGCGCCACTTTCTTGTCCTGCGCAATATAATCCATCAACTTTTCCGCCGGTGGCAACCCGCCCGGCACATCCGACAGCCGGTATGGCAGGCCGACCGCCTTCAGATGCGCTTCGACACGCTCCGCATCCTCGATGCCGCACAGGTTCATCTTGACCGAAAAGCGATGGGCCAGCGCCATGCCGATAGCCACACCTTCACCATGCACAAGACGGGTCGAATCGTAGCCCGTTGCCGTTTCCAGCGCGTGACCGAAAGTATGGCCGAGATTGAGAAGCGCCCGGTCACCGGTTTCGCGCTCGTCGCGCGCAACAACGGCTGCCTTGCAACGGCAGGATTCAGCGATGGCTTGCGTCCGTGCCGCGCCGCCGGAGAAGACCTCCTGCCAGTTCTGTTCCAGCCATTCGAAAAAATCCGGGCGGTCGATCAGGCCGTATTTCGCAACTTCGGCATAACCGGCCCGGAATTCACGCGGGCTCAGCGTATCGAGAACCTCCGTATCGGCCAGAACCAGCTGCGGCTGATAAAAGACACCGACGAGATTTTTGCCATGTGCCGTGTTGATCCCGGTCTTGCCACCGACCGAGGAATCCACCTGCGACAGGAGCGAAGTCGGCATCTGCACGAAATTCATGCCGCGCCTCACGATACCGGCGACGAAGCCCGAAAGATCGCCAACCACACCGCCGCCAAATGCCACGACCGCATCGCCGCGCTCCAGACGCGCCGCCAGTACAGCATTGGTGACGGTTTCCAGCGTACCGAAGGATTTGGACTTTTCGCCCGGCGCAACAATCACCGGCGTCACATCGATACCGGCCTTAGCGAAGCTTGCTGTCAGGCGCTCCAGATGCGCCTTGGCAACATTTTCGTCCGTCACCACCGCCACGCGCACGCCTTTCAGACGCTTCGCCAACTCCTCGCCTGCACGATCCACCAGCCCCTTGCCGATCAGAATATCGTAGGAGCGGTCGCCAAGCGACACGGGAACGATCGTAACATCCTGGGCGATGGAAGGCGCGTTCATGCGTAGTCTCCAATACATGCGGCGAAGACATCGGTGGCTTGTTCTACCGGACCGATTATGCCTCTAATCTTTCGAGATGATCCGCCAGAACATCGAGCAGTTCGGCAGCGATCACTTCCTTCTTGTCATCCCGCGTCATCAGCTGAAGGTCGGCCAACGCATAGACGGGATAACGTTCATTCATCAGCCGCAGCATGACGCCGCGCGGATCGCTGTTTTTCAGCAGCGGGCGGTTCTGGCGGCGCGATACGCGCTCCATCAGAATATCGATTTCCGCATTGAGCCAGACGGAAACACCTGCACGACCGATTGCCGCGCGTGTTTCGGCATTCATATAGGCCCCGCCGCCGGTGGCCAGAACCATCGGTCCGTCTTCGAGCAGGCGCATGATGACGCGACGTTCGAGATCGCGGAACTCGACCTCGCCATATGCTTCAAACAATTCAGGAATGGTCATGCGGGAAACCGCTTCGATCTCCGTATCGGCATCGCGAAACGGCAGGCCGAGCAAGGCTGCAGCCTTGCGTCCGACGGTGGATTTGCCTGCACCCATCAGCCCCACGAGCACCACGACTTTCGAACCGAGAAGATCGCGGATCAGCTCCGCTTTCTCATGTAGATTGTTTTGTTTTGTCGTGCTGCTCATTGACCTCGTCCATTTGCTCCGGTTCCACATGAAAAACAGGGCGGCGTCAATTGCTTTGATTGGTTTTCAGGGCGTGCATGGCCGCAAGCATGGCTTTTTTGCATGATTGGGCTCTTGTCTCCTCTTTCATTCCTCCTCCTTGCTTTCGTCCCCCCTCCTTGCTTTCGTCCCAATGCCACAGCATAAAAGATGAATGCCTACGCTAACGCGCCTCGTCCTCTTTCTCGCCCTTGTCGCCGCCGTCGTTTATGGCGCGATGTATGCACTTGCCAATTTCGTTGAGCCGGACACACGCGAGATCACCGTCGAAATACCGGCTTCGAAGCTGAAACCGGTCACGATTGCGCCTCCGTCAGCTCCCGCAGCCGAGCCTGCCCCTGCGGAGACCGCCGATACGGCGCCCCAATCGCCGCAGACACCGCAGGAATGACAATGCGCGCATCACTGGCGATCGAGAACTTTCTGGAAATGATGAGCGCCGAACGCGGCGCGGCGGAAAACACGCTTGAATCCTACCGGCGCGATCTTGAGGCGGTGGCAGAGACGCTGTCGGCCCGAGGCGTCAATCTTGCCGAAGCGGGAGCCGACCATATTCGCAGCGCCATCGATGCCATGGCAACGGAAGGTTTTGCCGCAACATCGCAAGCCCGACGTCTGTCGGCGCTACGCCAGTTCTTCCGCTTTCTCTATTCGGAAGGTTATCGGCAGGACGATCCAACCGGCACGGTCGATGCGCCGAAAAAGCAGAAGCCTTTGCCGAAAATCATGAGCGTTGAGAACGTCACAAAACTACTCGACCGCGCAGCACTTGAAACCAGCGAAGAAGCGGAACCGGCAGAGCGCTTCAAGGCGCTGCGTCTTCACGCTCTCATTGAAACACTTTATGCCACCGGCATGCGCGTTTCCGAACTTGTCGGCCTGCCGGTCGGCGTTGCGCGCACCGACCACCGCTTCCTGCTGGTTCGCGGCAAAGGCTCCAAAGAACGTATGGTTCCGCTTTCGCCCAAGGCACGTGAGGCGCTGCAGCGCTTTCTCGCCTTGCGGGATTCCCTGCCTGGCAGCGACGACAATCCGTGGCTGTTTCCGGCTTTTTCGGAAAGCGGCCACCTGGCGCGTCAGGTTTTTGCCCGCGAATTGAAGGGGCTTGCCGCACGGGCAGGATTATCGGCGGCAGCCGTTTCACCGCACGTGCTCCGCCATGCTTTTGCCAGCCATCTGCTGCAGAACGGTGCGGATCTGCGTACCGTGCAGCAATTGCTCGGCCACGCCGACATTTCAACGACGCAAATCTATACGCATGTGCTGGAGGAAAGACTGCATAAGCTTGTCAGCGAGCATCATCCGCTTGCCGATTAGCCTCTGTCCGGTTATGAGAAAGTCGAAAATTTGCAAGATGAGCCAGTAGTGAATATGTAAAGCGCCGTAAAACAGCCTTTTTCAGGCTCGCAATAGCGCTAATCCCTTTGGAAAACGCACGAACAGTCAGGCCCGATGTACAACTATCTCGATTTTGAAAAACCCGTCGCCGACCTCGAAGGCCAGATTCTGGAGCTGAAGAAGCTCGCACAGGAACAAGGCAGCGTCGAGATGAGCGACGAGATTCGTCGCCTCGAGAAGCGTTCGGCCGATGCGCTGAAGGACATCTATCGCAAGCTGACCCCGTGGCAGAAGACGCAGATCGCCCGCCATCCGGACCGTCCGCATTGCCTGGAATATATTGACCGGCTGTTCACCGAATTCACTCCGCTCGCCGGTGACCGCAAGTTTGCCAATGACGAAGCTCTCCAGACTGGTTTTGGCCGCTTCAACGGTCAGGCCGTTGCGATCATCGGGCAGGAAAAAGGTTCCGACACCAAGACGCGCCTGAAGCACAATTTCGGCTCGGCCCGTCCGGAAGGCTATCGCAAGGCCGTCCGCATCATGGAAATGGCGGACCGTTTCCAGCTGCCGCTCATCACTTTCGTCGACACGGCAGGCGCCTATCCGGGTGTCAGCGCCGAAGAACGCGGCCAGGCTGAAGCCATTGCGCGCTCGACTGCAGAATGCCTCCGGCTGCGCGTCCCGGTCATCTCGATCATCATCGGTGAAGGCGGTTCGGGTGGCGCAATCGCCATCGCCGTTGCAAACCGCGTCTATATGCTTGAGCATTCAATCTATTCGGTCATTTCGCCAGAGGGCGCGGCCTCGATCCTCTGGCACGATTCCACCCGCGCCAAGGATGCCGCCTCAAGCATGCGTATCACCGCACAGGACCTGTTTGACCTGAAGGTCATTGACGGTGTCATTCCTGAACCTATGGGTGGCGCGCATCGCGGCAAGGAAGCCGTCATCGATGCGGCTGGCGATATCATCACAGCATCGCTGCGCTCGATGAAGGATATCGACGGCGAAACGCTGAAGCAGGAACGCCGCCAGAAATTCCTCGAAATCGGCCGCAACATCTGATTTTCACCGCGAATTGGAGCGCATCCCGAAAAGTGTAATACGGTTTTCGGGGGTAAGATGCGCGGTTCAGAACAAAAAGAAGACCCGTCCGGGAGGCCTCGCGCCTCCCGGATTTGCATCATGCTGCAAATTCGGCCATATTGCCGACGCGCTGGATTTCAAAGCATGTCGCGGAAAAGTGGAAACCGGTTTTCCGGAACCGACATGCTCCAGAAAATAAACAGCTAAAGCGCATCGCAAAGATATGATAGAACGCGACGCGCTTTAGCTATCTGAGCAAGGATTTATAAACGATACCGTAAGGTTTCGGTTTTAAAATTCGACGTTCAGGAAATTGGCTTTTGCTCATAAAGTCTCTGGCGTAGCTCTAACAGACTCGATGCGACATGAAGATCAGAACCGCAATTCTAGGCTCCGTAATGGCAACCGCGCTCCTCGCCGGCTGTCAGGGTTCGTCCGTATCCGATCTAAGCCTCCGGGCCGAGAAGCCGCTTCCCGAGAAAGTCGTTGCCAAGATGAAGGCGAAGGGCATGACCCGCACCTCGCCAATCATGGTACGCATTTTCAAGGAAGAAGGCACACTCGAGGTCTGGAAGCAGAAGAACAACGGCAAGTACGACCAGATCGCGTCCTACGACATCTGCAAATGGTCGGGCAAGCTCGGGCCGAAATATATCGAGGGTGACCGTCAGGCGCCGGAAGGTTTCTACAACGTCCGCCCCGCCCAGATGAATCCGAATTCGAGCTATTATCTCTCGTTCAACATCGGTTTCCCCAACGCCTATGACCGCGCCAATGGCCGCACGGGCCAGCACCTGATGGTGCATGGCGCATGCTCGTCGTCGGGCTGTTACTCGATGACCGACGAACAGGTTGCCGAGATTTACGCCTTCGGTCGCGACGCCTTCAAGGGCGGCCAGCGCGATTTCCAGATTCAGGCGTTTCCGTTCCGTATGACAGCTGCCAACATGGCGCGATACAAGAGCGACCCGAATTATTCCTTCTGGAAGATGCTGAAGCAGGGCTACGACTCTTTCGAGGTCACCAAGGTGCCGCCGAAGGTCGATGTCTGCGAAAAGCGCTATGTGTTCAACGTCGCGACACCGGACGGCCAGCCTCTGTCCGCAACGGACGCCTGCCCGCCATCGGCTGGCGGCGAGGCCATGTCCTATGCGTCTTACGAAAAGACCTACCAGTCGGCATTCAGCGCCAGCCAGAAGGCACCGGCACCGTCTATTCAGGGCATCGCCGAAGCCAAGCTCGTCTCCGCCTGGAGCGCTGCGCGTGCACGCGGTGAAAAGGTAACGCGGGAACCGCCGTCACTCACCGCTTCTTCTGCTGAAAAGGCGGGCGCACCGGACATTCGCCCGGCAACGCCAGCCGCACAGCCGACAGCCATTGCTGCAACGCCGCAACCGGCTGCTGTTTCGGCTCAGCCGACGACACAGACCGCAGCTGTGCCCGCACCACAGCCAAATCCGGCTGCAGCGCAGGCTGCTCAGTCCGTTTCACCTCAGGTCTCTCCAATGACGACCGCCAGCACGGTGGCGCAGAATGTCGAACAGCCGGCAGCTGTCGCAGCCCCCGAACCGAAGAAGCCATGGTGGAAGATCATCGGGAACTGATGGCCTTGCAGGATGACATTCCTGTTTACGACCTGAGGGGGCTTAAATGCCCCCTTCCGGTTTTGAAAACCCGCAATCGTCTGGAAAAAATGCCGAGCGAAGCGCTTCTCTGGGTGGAAGCGACCGATCCGCTGTCCGGTATCGACATCCCGCATTTCTGCACGCAGGAAGGCCACGCCCTGGTCGCACAGGAGCACCAAGGGACGTTGCATCGCTTCCTTATTCGAAAGAAATAAGTATCAGTTCCGGGGCGAAAAACCCGGAATAGCCAGCGGATTTTCCATCAGCGCGGCACGGTCTGGCCTATCGAGCGCAGGACGCCCCAAAAACGCATCAAAAAGCTCGCGAACATAGGTTTCCGGCAGATCCTTCACGATCATCACCAGAAGCGTTTCGCGTTTATCCTGCGGCCATTGCGGCAGGCGCGCTGGCGGATGGAATATCTTCTGCACCCCATGAATCACGACAGGGCGATCCGGGTCTTCGGCAATCTGCACGATGCCCTTCACACGCAGAAGCTTCTCGCCATGCGTCGAGCGCAAAAGATCAAGGAACATGTCGAAGGTCGATAGCGGGATCGGCGCATCGTGACGAAGCGAAAAGGACCGGATCGCATCGTCATGGTGATGATGGTCGTGATCGCAATCCGGCCCGCATACATGGTCATGCCCATGATGAGAATGCCCGTGATGGGAGTGGTCATGATAACCGGCCTCATAGGCTTCCGCCTTGAGCCAGCGCTGCACGTCCGCCGATTTCGTTTCCGGATTATAGAGACCGCATTCAAAAAGCGCCGCATAACCCGTGCGCTGTTCACCAGCTTCCAGAATGTCTGCGCCGGGATTGAGCGCATGAAGACGCGCCTTCAATGCCGCCAGTCCTGACTGCGCTTCCGGCAGATCGGTTTTGGTCAGCACGATGCGGTCGGCCATTGCCGCCTGCTTGACGGCTTCCTCGTGATTGTCGAGCGTCGCCATGCCGTTGACGGCATCCACGGTCGCCAGAACACCGTCCAGCCTGAAAGCCTGCATGAGCACCGGATGCCCCATGATCGAATGCAGCACCGGCGCCGGATCGGCGAGCCCGGTGGTTTCGATGATGACGCGCTTCAACGCCTTGATGCGCCCGGTCTGGAGACGGTCGATCAGGTCGGCCAGCGTATCCACCAGCTCGCCGCGCACCGTGCAGCACAGGCAGCCGTCGGAAAGCTCGATCACGCCCTCGCTCGCCTGCTCAACCAGCAGATGATCAATGCTGATCTCGCCGAACTCGTTGATGATGACCGCCGTATCGCTCAGCGCCGGATCTTTCAGAAGCCGGTTGAGAAGCGTCGTCTTGCCTGAACCAAGAAAACCGGTCAGCACGGAAACGGGAATGGGATTCGGCATATCAGTTGATCGCGGTGGTATTGGCACCGGCGGAACGCTGCGGACGCGGCATTGGCACCGGAATCTGCGAAATGTCGAGCTGGCTCGGGCGGGTCGTCGGACCCGGTTCGGAAACCAGACCGACGCGAACCGGAACCGGATCGCGATCCATCGCATGGATATAAGGCGAATTGATTTTCAGCTTACCCTCGACATCGCGACCGTCCCAGCGATCGGCCATGGCCTGCTGGCTGCAGATAGCCTTGCGCATATCGACGGCCTGATTGAGATTTCCGCCGGCTGCGGGGCGCAAGGTCGCCAATGTAGCGCCACCGCTCGCATTTGCCCTGAAAGCGTCTGTCATCAGCTGTGCTGCCTGAACCGCGCGCGCTTCCTGCCGGTCCGCACCGAGAACAATTGCCAGCACCGTCCGGCCGTTGCGCGTTGCCGAACTTGCTAGGTTGAAGCCGGATGCGCAGACGAAACCGGTCTTCATCCCGTCCGCCCCGTCATAGCGGCCAAGCAGGATGTTGTAATTGGCCTGAACTTTCTTGCCCGCGCCCGGATCGATCGCCTCGGTCGCAAAATAATGCGCATATTGCGGAAATTCGCGGCGCAACTGCACGGCCAGAACCGCCAGGTCGCGTGCCGTCGTATAATTATTGGGATTATGCAAGCCGTTCGGATTGGCGAAATGCGAGCCGACCATACCGATACGCTGCGCTTCCGCATTCATGCGCTGCACGAAACCGGATTCCGTTCCGCCCACGGCCTCGGCAACGGCCACCGCAACATCATTGGCCGACTTAACCAGCATGATCTTCAACGCCGTATCGAGCGTCATGACCGATCCCGGCTTGTAGCCCATCTTGCTCGGCGGTTCCTTGGCGGCGTTGACCGTCATGCGCACCGGCGAATCCAGCGTCATCTGGCCCGACTGAAGCGCACGGAATGCCACATAGGCCGTCATCATCTTGGTCAGGGAAGCGGGATACCAGCGCTGAAAAGCTTCCTGCTGCTGGTAGACCTTGCCTGTTGCCACATCCACTGCGATCGAGGGATTAGCGGCGGCGGACGCCAGTGCGGTCGCGGACAAGCCAACAGCTGCAAACCAGATTTTCAATGATTTCGACATCATTCCGTAGTTCCAATCGAAATAGCCTGCAACTTCTGCGGGTTCGAATTGCTCTATAATGGGAGATTAACGCTTTCTTTATCTATGCCATGTGGCGATGAAAAGGCAAACAGGGATTGCCCGCTTTCACCGAAACGTCATATCCTGTTTCCTTCAAATCACGCCCAATCCGGGGAGCCATCAGAAAATGCCAGTGTTGAATCGTGCCGTTGAAACGCAAGCGGAAATTGCCGCATGGCGCCGAAAACTGCACCAGAATCCTGAACTTCTCTATGACGTGCACGAAACTGCACAATTTGTCGAAGACAAGCTGAAATCCTTCGGTTGCGATCTTGTGGAAACAGGCGTCGGACGCACAGGCGTGGTTGGCATCATCAAGGGTCGCCATGGCGATGGCCCGGCAATTGGCCTGCGCGCCGACATGGATGCCCTGCCCATCACCGAAACGAGCGGTGTCGAATGGGTCTCGCAAAATCCCGGCAAGGCGCATTCCTGCGGCCATGACGGACACACCTCAATGCTGCTGGGCGCAGCGCAATATCTCGCAGAGACCCGCAATTTCCGCGGCTCGGTCGCGCTTCTGTTCCAGCCTGCCGAAGAAGGCGGCGCCGGTGGCCTCGCCATGGTCGAGGACGGCGTGATGGACCGTTTCAACATTTCGGAAGTCTACGGCATCCACAATATGCCGGGCCTGCCGGTCGGACAGTTCGCGATGCGAAAAGGCCCGATCATGGCAGCGACGGATGAATTCGATCTCTTCATCACAGGTCGCGGCGGCCACGCAGCGCAGCCGCATCGCACCATTGATCCGATTCTGGCAGGTTCCCAGCTGATGATCGCCCTTCAGGGCATTGTTTCGCGCAATGTCGATCCGCTTGATTCACTTGTGATCTCGGTGACGAAGTTCATTGCGGGCGAGGCTTATAATGTGATCCCGGAAAAGGCGACGCTGTCGGGCACGGTCCGCACGCTCAAGAAGGAAACCCGCGCCTTTGCCGAACGCCGTATCCGTGAAGCTGCCGCCGGTATCGCAGCCGCCACCGGTGTGGAAATCACCGTGCGCTACAAGAACAATTATCCGGTCACCTACAACCACGATGCGCAGACGGAGTTTGCCGCCCGCGTCGCCAGCGCTGTGGCGGGCGAAGGCAAAGTGGATGAGAGTGTCGAGCCGATGATGGCGGCGGAAGATTTTTCCTACATGCTGGAAGCGCGTCCCGGCGCCTATATCTTCCTCGGCAATGGCGATACGCCCGGCCTTCACCATCCGGCCTATGACTTCAATGACGATGCCATTCCCTATGGCGTCAGCTATTTTGTAGCGGTAGCGGAAACGGCGCTTGCCGCCTGATAGCTGAATAAATCCGCCTGCCCCGCTTTTTGCGGGGTTGGCGACCAGCATGAAAAACAGTATGTGTCTGAAAGCATTCGCAATGCTGGAATCACCGGCGAATGCTCATCGGTTGGTCCCGTAGCTCAGTAGGATAGAGCGACAGATTCCTAATCTGTAGGTCACAGGTTCGATTCCTGTCGGGATCACCATTCAATTTCCTTAGTTCGTTGAAAAGCTTTAGTGCCAGAGATCAGATACAAGTCCCTGATTTTGGTGTCTTCCGGCTTACCCCAATCCGTCGCGTTTCCTACGGTCTCTGGTCTCGCTACAGCGTATTCTACATCGTCGTCAGGCCAGCCTGCTTAATCCACAACTCTCGATAAAGCTCACAGGATTGAATAAGATCTTCGTGTGGTCCCATTGCCACGACAGCACCATTGTCTAGAACGATGATTTTATCAAAGTCTCTGACGGTAGAAAGGCGATGCGCAACTGCGATAACAGTTGTATCTGCGTCAAGCGACGCAATTGCATTCTTAATCAAGCTTTCACTATTGGTATCGAGAGCGGAGGTGGCTTCGTCAAGAATAAGAACGGGCCGATTTTGTAGGAAGGCGCGTGCGAGTAAAATGCGTTGTTGTTGACCACCCGAAAGTCTCGCTCCCCTCTCTCCAACGACTACGTCAAAGCCCTTCCCGTCCGGGGCTAGCTCTTCAATAAACGAAGATGCATCTGCTAACTCGGCTGCACGCTTTATCGCTGCATTGTTGGAGATTTCCGCGCCAAACGCGATGTTTTCTTTTATCGACCGATGAAACAGCGCGTCGCTTTGCGCAACGACTGAAAAGACGCCTCGTAGCTCGGAAATCTTCACAGAGCGAATATCCTGCCCATCAAGCGCAATCTGTCCTGCATCAACATCGTATAGTCTCAGCACTAGATCGATAAGCGTAGATTTACCTGCTCCAGAGGGCCCAACGATACCAACCTTCTGCCCAGCCTCTATCTCAAACGAGATATTCCTCAAAGTTTGTTTTATTCCATAAGAGAAACTGACGTTATGCAATGAAATGTGTGGTGGATTGGACACCCGTAGGCGCTCACTGCCGTCTTTAACGATTGGTTTTGCCGTAACAGTCGAACGCGCATCTCTGATAGTGCCAAATGTCTGAGTTAGTCCTTCCCACACCCCTACAAACCAACCAGCATCCGCAGCCATGCCCCCGGCTAAGGTAATTCCTGCAACAAACTCACCAGGCGATATCAATCCCTGTGCTAATCCGTATAAGCCCAATGCGAGAATACTGGAAACCAGACCTGTGTTCAGCACACGAATGAACAGCCCGGCAATCGTTGTTAAACGGTTAATATCGAGGTTTGTTTTGTGTTGCTTATCAATTCTTGAAAGAACAAAACTGTTCTCTGTATCATAAGCAAATAAGGTCTTTATCGCACGAATATTTGAAAAATATTCTGTAATAGCGCCGTTTACGATGCTGGACGTCTCGGAAATTTTTTCAGCTTGAGCATTGAACTTTGGCACAAGATAGATCGCTAACAATCCATTTAGTAAAATCCAAATCAACACTGGAACGACAAATAGAGGAGCAAGATAGGAAATAAGAACGGCAGAACCTGCGAAACGCACAAAGCCGAGTGGGAAACGACCAGCTAGAATTTCTATACCCGATTGCACTGCATTCGAGAGTTGCCCTATACGCCCGGAAATCTGGCCGGCGTGGTGCGAATGGAAATATTCCATACCATGTTGAGAAGCAGCCTTGTGCGACTGCCAAAGGGCAGATGATTTTGTCTGTGATCGAAGCGCCTGCATTCGAAGCATGTAATTGACGAGCCAGAGTGCAGGATCAGCTACCGCATAAGCGACAATCAACGAGCCAAAAAAGGTGATCGTTGCAGAAGTTAAATTGAGCTCGGGCGAATGCGCGACCATATCAACGATATACGCCACAGCCCACATTCTAAGCAGGTCAATCGCCGTAAGGGCAGCACCAGACAGCGCAGATGCCACAATCAGCCACCGAAACGGTTTTATGAGAACAAAGAAAAGTGCGAGCGCAGTACGCGACTGATGCGCCCGCAGACCGTGATGGTGAAAATCAACTAACTGTTCAAAATACTTAAAAACTCTTTGAAGCAAAATCAGTCCTCAACTATCTGACCAACAACTTTACCAGCAATGGAAGCGCTTCGCAGATATGTTCGGGTAACGGGATATTCTTCCATAGGGTTTTCAAAAATATCGCGAGCATGAAACCCGTTCGCATTATTGAGAAGGATAAGCCTCCGGCTTTCCTGCGGAATTGAATAACGGATCGGATTGGTCGAAATAGCTGTCTTGATTTCAGCGGTGACGTCTTCTGCTTGATCGACGCTAGTACCAGCCCGACCTTCAAAAGTACCATTCATAAAAGTTGTAATTGAACCGTCTAGAGCGCGGGTAAAAATTGCCGCCCTTGCGCGCCTATCTACAACCTTAACATCAGATTGGCCGTTATCATAAACAGCGGGAGTGAGACTGAAACAGTATTCCTGCGACAATCCTACCTTTTCGATGATATGAGAAAAACTCGAAATTGTGCTCGTCGGAACCCAATAAAAGTTGCCTCTATCGTGGTAGTTGATAAACACATTAAAAATGGAAATGTGGTCTGGAACTGACAGTTTGCCATCGACAATCGACCCATCAGAATGAAAATCCAGAACATCAGTAGGAGAGAGGCCGCGTATACCTACGCGATCTAGCTTCTTACTATTATCTTTTGACGCAGTAAAAATTGAAAACGGCGTTTTGTTCTCACGATCGGGTAAGCTCGGCATAATTGCTTGTGTAAGTGAGACTGCAATCAAGGAACCTACGATTGCATCAACGGTGGCATCTTCAGACACTTGCGGTACGTCAATAGCAACGATCCCGACCAATGGATGATCAAGCTGATGCCGGATTTCGGGAATTAGATCGGCAAACAAGAGGGAAGCTTGTTCGGTCAACCTGCCCATTACCAATTTGTCTCGCGTATGGGCTAGCGAGAGGGGAGCGTCATCGATCCGTAAATTTTTGCAGGCAAAATCGCGGGCATACTCGACACTTATCGAAAAAATTGGGGCCTGAGATTGAACGGCATTCATCAACATATCCTCTCCCATTAAAAACGAAAGGGGCGATAATAATCGCCCCTGTAAATAAATTTTTATACAGGCTTGTTGCCCGAACCATTTTTATCATTATACCCTAGAGTGGAGTGGCTATCCGTGCACTCTGGTCGCGTTAGCGTGATAGAAAGCCCCTTCGTCAGAGCTTCTATTGATACTTTATCTTTAAGGTCAATGTGCATTGTATTACTCCCATATTGTTTACCTTCCAATGAAGGCCAGTAAACCGTAACCAACACAAAGGATATGAAAAGCGCAATTCATTGGCAGTATTAATTGAGTATTAAGTATTTTTTCGAGATAAAATGCTAGCATTTCTGCCCATCAATAAAGCAGATGGTAGATATGATTGAGGAACGTCCAGTTGGTGCGAAAATTACAGAATACTGGCAATCCGTTACCCTTCATAAGGCCAGTTGGCCTGTGAAAACAGGCCACCATCGACCCAGATCGTCTGACCCGAAACAAATCGTGCTGCATCGGATGCCAGAAACAGCACTGGACCGGAAATGTCCTCCGCTGTTCCCACCCTGCGCAGCGGCGTGATGCGTGCCCAGGTGCCGGCATAGTCGGGCTGTTCTTCTGCTGTGCGTTCATTGAGGATCGCGCCGGGGGCCACGCAATTCACCCGGATGCCGTGCGGCCCGAGCTCCACCGCCGAAGCCTTGGTGAACTGCTCTATGCCGCCCTTCGATGCCGTGTAGGAAACCAGTTTCGGAAAGGCGAGCTTGTTGCAGCCTGATCCGATATTGACGATGGCGCCGCCCTTGTCGGCCTCCACCATGCGCTTCGCGGCAGCCTGCGTATTGAGGAAGCAGCCTTTCAGATTGGTGCGGATGACATCGTCCCAACCATCCTCGGAAAGTTCCAGCAAGGGTGCCCAGGTCTGGATGCCTGCATTGTTGACCAGCACATCGGGCGCATCACCGAACCAGTCGCAGACCTCATCGAAGAAGGCTTCGACCTCGACACGTCTTCCAACATCGCAGCCAAGTCCCAGCGCCTGACCGCCCGCCTCTTCGATGGCTTCGACGAGCGATTGTGCAGCTTCGTCATCGTGCTTGTAGCTGAAGGCCACCGTGTAGCCCGCATCGGCAAAAGCACAAACGAGATGCCTTCCGATGCCGGTGCTCCCGCCCGTGACGACTGCAAACTCACCCATGCCAAATCCCTCCCGGAAGTATTCTCGGTCACGAATTTAATAGGTTTTCAGCGATGGTAAACCGGCAAAAAACAAAATAGCTTCCGTATAAATGCGAGGAGAGAAAATGAACCCTGACATCAAGGAAGCCAATGGCGCGTGCCACTGCGGGACCGTGCGTTTTCGCGTCAAACTATCCAATGGCCTGCACACAGCACGGCGCTGCACCTGCTCCTATTGCCGGATGCGCGGGGCCGTCGCCGTTTCCGCAGAACTCAATGGGGTTGAAATACTGGAAGGCGAAGATGCGCTCACGCTTTACACGTTCAATACCGGTGCGGCTAAGCACTATTTCTGCTCGAAATGCGGGATTTACACCTTCCACCAGCGCCGATCCAATCCGCAGCAATTCGGTGTGAATACCGCCTGTCTCGAAGGCGTCTCGCCTTTCGACTTCAAGGTCATTCCGGTCAATGACGGCGTGAACCACCCATCCGACAATCCGAACCGAAAGGGCTCGGATGTCGTGGGCTATTTGCGTTTTGAACCGGTCGTTGACGGGGACTAAATCCGCGCGCGCCGCTTGTGCTCGTTCTTCTCCCATGAAAACAGAACTGGCGGCAGCGGATCAAGGCCACGAATAATAT
This sequence comes from Ochrobactrum sp. BTU2, assembly GCF_024539785.1. Lineage (NCBI taxonomy): Bacteria > Pseudomonadati > Pseudomonadota > Alphaproteobacteria > Hyphomicrobiales > Brucellaceae > Ochrobactrum > Ochrobactrum sp. BTU2. Next base: position 153,035 of record NZ_JAHWRG010000002.1, read on the forward strand.
CCGCACCCTTTTCGCCGATCATGATGGTCGGCGCATTGGTGTTGCAGGATGGAACGCGTGGCATGATCGAGCTGTCGCAAACCCGCAAGCCTTCGAGCCCCCGCACTTTCAGATCAAGATCGACAACGGCCATCGCATCCGTCCCCATCCTGCAGGTGCCGACCGGATGATGATCGGTCTTGGCATTGGCACAGGCATAATCGAACAGATCATCGTCACTGACGACCTTCGGTCCCGGCAGACGCTCGGCCATGACATAGGGCTTCAACGCATCCTGTTGCATGATTTCGCGCGCGATCTTCAGACCTTCGAGCGACATCTTGCGATCATGCGGGTCACTCCAGTAATTGGGGTCGATCAGCGGTGCCGCAGCCGGGTCACTGGAAGCGAGCCGCACGGTTCCGCGCGAACGTGGATGCAGATAGGCGGAATTGAGTGTCACGCCTGCATTTTTAAGCCTCTCCACACCTGCCTCGATGCCCGAACCAAGCCCCAGATGAAACTGAATATCGGGCGAACGCGCATCCGGGTCCGCATACCAGAAACCGCCGGTTTCAAAGAGGCTCGACGCCACCGGACCGGAGCGCAGCAGAATATATTGCAGCCCCGCGCCCAGTGTTCGGTGCAGCTTTGCCACGCCATCATAAGTGTGATCGCCTGTGCATTCGGCAATGACAAAGAGATCAAGATGATCCTGCAAGTTTTCGCCCACACCCGGCAGATCATGTTTCACATTGACGCCGAGTTTTTTGAGATGATCGGCAGGGCCGATGCCCGATTGTAGCAGGAGTTTCGGCGAGCCTATCGCGCCGGACGAGACAATCACCTCGCGGTTGGCGCGCAAGACCTCGCCGCTCATCAGCGTGACGCCGGTTACACGGGTCTTTTCCAGCTCGATAGTGCGTACCGGCGCATTCATGCGCACGGTGAGGTTCTTGCGATCTTTGATCGTGGATAAATAGGCAAGCGACGCGGAGGAACGGCGGCGATTGCGTTGCGTGAGCTGATAAAAGCCGACGCCCGCCTGCTCGCGACCGTTGAAATCCGGATTATACGGAATGCCCAGTTCCTGCCCGGCACGGATATAGGCATCGCAGATTGGAAGCGGCGCGGATGGCATCGAAACGCCAAGCGGCCCGCCATAGGAATGAAAATCATCGTTGAATCGCTGGTTGTCTTCGGCGCGTTTGAAATAGGGCAGCACATGGCGATAATCCCAGCCGGTGCAACCGTCTTCGCCAGCCCAGAGATCATAATCGGCCGCATTGCCGCGCGTATAAATCTGCGCATTGATGCTGGAGCCACCACCGATGACTTTCGCCTGCGTATAGCGCAACACACGGTTTTTGAGGTGCTTCTGGGGAACAGTTTCCCAGCCCCAACTCGCCACACCTTTGGTCATCTTTGCAAAACCGGCAGGCATGTGAAACAGCGGATTCCAGTCGCTTCCACCGGCCTCCAGGAGCAGCACTTTTACCGATGCATCTTCGCTCAGACGATTGGCAAGAACACAACCGGCAGGCCCGCCACCCACGATGATATAATCGTAATCCATCACGCCGTTCCTAAAGCTTTGCAATCGACAGGCCGCCATCGGCATTGATCGCCGAGCCTGTCGCAAAAATAAAATCGCCGCCGGCAAGCCCGGCCACAATCGCGCCGACGTCACCCGCCTCGCCCCAGCGTTTCATCGGCACCAGACCGGCTTCGATCAGCCCGTCATAACGCTCGGAGACTTTCGCCGTCATATCGGTGCGGATGATGCCGGGACGCACCTCGAACACACCGATCCGCGCTTCGGCCAGCCGCAGCGCAAGACCCTGCACGAAGGCAGTCAATCCGGCTTTGCTGATGCAGTAATCAAGCCGCTCCGGCGAAGTCATCACGGAGGAAACCGAACTGATCGTCACGATGCTGCGCGGGAAACGCACTTCGGTTGCAGCCAGCATGGCTTTCACCACGGCCTGTGTGAAAAACACCGTGCCGCGCAGATTCACATCCATGATCGTGTCGAAGTTTTCGAGCTTCAGCCCGAGGAAATCGCCGCGCTCAACCGAGCCCATGCCCGCATTGTTGACCAGACAATCGATGCCGCCAAATTCCTTCAGCACCGCGGAGACGGTTGCCTCATGCATTCCAACGGCAGCCAGATCGCTTTCAAAGAAAGCCACTCTTCCACCAAGATCGCGCAATTCATCGATGACGGCCTCATCACGCTCACGGTCGGTAATCGCCAGATCGAACCCCTTGGCAGCGAGCGTGCGGGCAATGCCAAGCCCGATCCCGCGCCGCCCGCCGGTTACCACTGCAACAGGTCTTTGACGGTTCATGCCAGCACCTCCCGGTTAAGACTGTCGGCCACGCGCAAAGCCTGCGCGGCGATGGTCAGCGCCGGATTGACCGCCGCCGATGTCGGCAGGAACGACGCATCGACCACATAGAGATTTGGATGGTCATAAGCGCGGCAATAAGGATCAAGCGGCGCGGTCGCCGGGTCGTTACCGATGCGCACCGTGCCGCATTGATGCGATGGCGTGCGCCGGTCGAAAGCCCGCGACAGCACCACCGGGAAACCTGCCTGCCTGAGCGCGGATTTGAGCTTATCGACCAGCATCAGATGCGCCTTCCAGTTGGAACGCACCCAATGCAGAATGATGCGGTCGCCATCAACTGTCACGCGGCTTTCAGGCGATGGCAGGTCTTCGCTCATCGCGTAAAAATCGATCGTATGACGCGCAACGCGAGTCAGCAGCCATTCCGGCACGCGGGGCATATTGGCTTTCAGGATTTCACCCGACACACGGCCAAGCAGTTGCACATTGCCGAGCGGCGGTCCGCCTGCTCCATCCGACAGATAGTAATCATTGAAACCGAAGGTCTTCTGGTGGATGGAATCGTTGCGATAGCGCGGGTCGAAAGCGATCACCGCGCTGGAATTGTGGTTCATGAAATTGCGGCCCACCTGATCGGAACGATTGGCAAGGCCTGAGCGCAGCAGAAGCGCAGCCGACTGCACCGCACCGGCTGAGAGAATAACGAGCTTTGGGCGCAGAATCAGCGTCTCGCCACTCTTCACATAATGAACCGCTGTGATGGTTTTGCCATCCGGTCCGGTTTCCAGCTTCGTTACCCGCGCCGAGGCTTCCAGCCGGACATTCGGATGTTTGAGCGCAAGTGCTAACGGACAGGATTCCGCATCCATCTTGCCGTCATCGCTATTGGGAAATGCATCCCATGGTGTCTTTGCCTTGGCCAACCAGCGATCAATATCAACCCCAAGCGGCAGGGAAGCCGGGTGAAGCCCCGCTTTCTTCAACCGCGCACGCACATCGGCCATTGGTCGTTCGTCACGGATCGCCGGATAGGGATAGGACTTTGAATGTTCCGGTTCGGTCGGATCATCGCCCAGTTCGCCCCGCACCTGAAACAGCTGTTCGGCACGGCTATACCACGGCTCAAGCTCGTCATAGGCAAATGGCCATGCCGGAGATACGCCTTCCAGATGCGCCATCTCGGCAAAATCCTCGCGGCGATAGCGGATCAGCACCGCGCCAAAGAACTTGGAATTGCCACCGACATTGTAATAATTGCCGGGATTAAACGGCGTACCGTTGGTCTCATACCAGAACTCTTTCGGGCGAAAAAATCCACGCTGGAAAATGGCACGCGGGTCGCGGTTTTCCGGCCTGTCCGGCAAGCGCTCTCCTGCCTCAAGAATAAGAATGTCCGCACCTGATGCGGCAAGACCAGCGGCTATGCTCGCGCCGCCGATACCCGATCCGATGATGACGATATCCGGCTGTCCTCCCAAAGCCGTCACTCCTTACTTGCCTTGTGGCATCCACCAGCCGGTGCGCGCACCGATATGCATGTTGAGCGTCTTGGTTTCGGTATAGTCCTCCACCGCATGACGGCCCAGCTCGCGGCCCAGACCCGACTGACGATAACCGCCGAAAGGCAGTTCCGGCGTGCCATCCATGAAGGTGTTCATCCAGACAGTACCTGCCCGCACCTTGCGTCCGATGGTCATGCAGGTATCGAAATCGCGGCTCCACACGCCAGCCGACAAGCCATAATCAACCGCATTGGCAATCGAAATTGCCTCATCCACCGTATTAAAAGACAGCACCGACAGAACCGGCCCGAACACTTCTTCACGCGCCACGGCCATATCGGCCTTCACGCCCGCAATGATGGTCGGCCCCATATATTGGCCAAGGCCGAGATCCAGCACATCGCCACCGTGGGCAATTGCAGCACCCGCCTTTTTGGCCTGATCGACATAGGTGCCAACCTTTGTCAAATGCTGCGGCGTGATGATCGCGCCAACCTGCGTACTGACATCGAGCGGATCACCAACGATGACTTTCTTCGACAGATCAGCCACGCGCCCGACAATCTCATCGACAATCGAGCGATGCACAATGAGCCGCGAACCGGCATTGCAGCACTCGCCTGCATTGAACCATGCGCCAAAAACGGCAGCATCGATAAAGGCATCCATATCGGCATCAGGAAACAGGATTTGCGGGTTCTTGCCGCCAAGCTCCAGCGATACTTTTTTCAGCGTTTGTGCCGCGTTGGCCATGGTCAGCTTGCCCACGCCGGTTGAACCGGTGAACGAAACCATATCAACATCCGGATGCGTGCTCATATGCTGACCGACATCAGCGCCCGTTCCGGTGATGATGTTGACAACACCGTCCGGGACGCCTGCTTCGGCCAGAATTTCGCCGAGTAACAATGTCGATCCGGATGTGAGTTCCGAAGGTTTTACGACTGCCGTGCAGCCCGCTGCCAAAGCAAATGGCAGCTTCTGACCCACGATCAGGAACGGGAAATTCCACGGCGTGATGATGGAAACGACACCAATTGCCTCGCGCAGCACGACACCAAGGGTGCCATCACCCAGCGTATTATAGCTTTCACCATGCAGATCACGTGCGAGCGCTGCCGCATAGCGCCAGATATCGACCGACCCTGCTATCTCGCCACGCACCTGAGAAATTGGTTTGCCGGCTTCAATCGCATCGAGATAGGCCAGCTCTTCCGCCCGCGCTTCAATCAGATCGGCGGCTTTCAGCAAAATCAGCGAACGCTGCGATGCGGTTTTAGACGACCAGCGCCCATCGTCAAAAGCCTTGCGCGCAGCCGCAACAGCGCGTTCCACATCGGCCTTGTTGCCGGCCGGATAGCGGCTCACCGTCACTCCATGGCCGGGCGCCACACGTTCAATCGTTTGGCCACTTTCACTGCCCACCCATTTTCCATCGATCAGCATGGAGAATTCGCGGACTTCCAGCCCGGTCAACGGCTGCGGTTTTACGACTACGCTCATCACCATTTTCCTTCAAAATTTGCTTCGCGCTTTTCGGTAAACGAGCGCACGCCTTCTTTCAGATCATCGGTCTTGGCGACAAGGATGGACCCCAGCGTCTCGACTGCCGTGCCACTATCCTCGCCATTGGCGACCGACAGCATCAGTTTGGAAATTTCCAGCGCAGCCGGTCCGCGCTTGGCCACCCGCGCCGCATAGTCCTGCGCCGCCTGCAAGGCTGCACCCGTCTCCACCACAGCATCCACCAGCCCATGCGACAGCGCTTCGTCCGCTGTGAACATTTCACCGCCCAGCACCATGCGGCGCACGATCTGCGCACCAAAACGGCGCACAAGACGCTGTGTGCCCGACCAGCCGGGGATCATGCCGAGCGAGGTTTCCGGCAGGCCGATTTTTGCCTGTCGTTCGACAATGCGAATATCGGCGGCGCCTGCTAGTTCCAGCCCGCCGCCCAAAGCATGACCGTTCATCGCGGCGATCAAGGGTACACGCAAAGTCGCCAGACGTTCGAATACACGATGCCCATAGCGCACCCAGGCATGGCCGAATTCCTGCGGTTCCATGCCGCCCCATGCCTTGATGTCACCACCGGCGGAAAAGGCTTTGCCCTCACCGGTCAGGATCGCTACCCGCACGCTGCTGTCCGCTTCCACCTGGTCACAGGCGGCAGACAATTCCTGCAAAAGCTCGATATCAAACGCATTGAGCTTTTCGGGCCGCTTGATCGTCATGACGGCGATGTGGTTCTCGATCGAGATTTCTATCCGTTGGGCCATTTAAGCCTCCAGCTTTCGAGCAGGCTTTTGCGGCAGCGTGAGGCCAATCGGCTCGTCGCGGAACAAGGCTTCATCCATGATTTTAAGCTGATCCGAAACGATCAGCGGAAACTCAGCCTGATCAAGAATATGCGTCTGCAAATCCACACCCGGCGCAATCTCGGTCAGCACAATGCCTTCTGGCGTGAGCTTCAGAACCGCACGTTCGGTGACATAGGTAATGTCCTGTCCCTGTTCGACACCGCGCGGACCGGAGAAGGTGACATGCTCAACCTCATTCACCAGCTTTTTGAGCTTGCCTTCCTTCTCGATCACCAGCTTACCGTCAGCGACCGACAATTTCGCCCCTGCATTGAACATGCCGGAGAAGACAATCTTTTTGGCTCGTGCAGTAATATCGACAAACCCACCTGCTCCCGCCGTCACATGCGGACGGAATGACAGCTTCGACACATTGACTGAGCCGTCGCGTCCGATCTCAAGGAAGGACAAGAGCGAGGCGTCGAAGCCAGCGCCCTGAAAATAGGTGAACTGATAGGGTGACGGCATATAGGCATCAGCATTCGATACACAGCCAAAGGCAAAATCGAGAAGCGGCACGCCGCCAACAGCACCCTGCTCGATCACCCATGTCACCGCGCCATGCAGGCCCTCTTCCAGCAGAATGCGCGGCACATTGGCGGAAATGCCGAAGCCAAGATTGACCGCACTTCCCGCTTGCAACTCCTGTGCGACACGCCGCGCAATCGCTTTCTGAATATTGAATTCGGCCAAGCGGAATGTATCAAGCGGACGGAAAATCTCGCCGGAAATTGCCGGATCATAAAGCGTCTGTGTGGTCTGCTTCTGATCGGGATCAACCACGATATAATCCACCAGCACGCCCGGCACGCGCACATCATGCGGTTTCAGCGTGCCTTCCTTGGCAATGCGTTTGACCTGCGCAATGACGATACCGCCATTGTTGCGCGCAGCCAGCGCCTGATCCAGCCCACCAAGATAAGCACCCTCATGCTCATAGGTGAGATTGCCGCGTTCATCGGCCGTGGTGGCGCGGATGATCGTCACATGCGGCACGATATTGGGGAAATAGAGCCAGTCTTCACCTTCAAAACTGACCTGTTTGACGACGGGCTCTTCGCGCGCCTTATCGTTCATTGCCGATCCCTGACGCTTGGGATCAACGAAGGTATCAAGCCCCACCTTGGTCAGCACGCCCGGACGCTTGGCAGCCGCCTCGCGATGCATGTCGAACAGAATGCCGGACGGGATATTATAGGCCGGAATCTCGTTATTGGTGATCATCTGCCAGATCAGCGGCGGCTCGGCACTCGACGGCCCTGACGGATAGGAACCGCCGATGATCTTTTTCAGAAGCCCTTTTTTGGCGATGTAATCGACACCCTTGATGCCACTCATATCGCCCGCAGCAATCGGGTGCAGTGTGGTGATATTTTGGGGATGACCGGTTTCATCAAACCGTTCACCAATCGCTTTCAGCATCATATCCGGGCAGCCAAGACCGCTCGATGAAGAGACCGAAACGACAGCGTTGTCGGGAATAAGGGCAGCTGCTTCCGCAAAGGAAGTATGTTTGCTCATAATTCTCAAAGTCCTGAATGAACGGCGGTAGCCTTGCCGGTCTTTGCGGCCTCAAGCACAGCAAGCCCGGTCGCCAGCGACCAGATGCCGTCCTCCAATGTTGCCGATGGCTGGCCCTTGCCAGCGATGGCATTATGGAAAGCCTGCAAGGCAGTTTCGTAGAGATTTTTCTGATCGAGCGGCAATTCGTGTTCGCCATCCTTGTCACGCAGAATGACGGTCCCGACCGGCTTTTGCGTCATGACATTGCGTGCAATAAGCGAGCCTTCGCTGCCATGTACCTCGAAGCCGGTTTCCGCATATTTGGTGGTGAAAGCATCGTGGAACTGAGCGATGACGCCGGAGGAGAAGCGCAAAACGCCCATCACGCCATCTTCCAGTCCTTCGCCGCTGAGGCCCCCTTGCTGGCTGAAAGCCAAGGCCTCGACTGGGTTTTCACCCAGCACAAAGCGCAATGTATCGGCATCATGCACGGTAATATCGAGGATCACACCGCCGCCCGCGTCAGGGCGTTCAATGCGCCAGCCGTGCAAATGCGGCGGCAGATAAACCGCATGAAAAACCCGCGCGCCCAGCACCTTGCCGATCTTGCCCTTGGCAATTGCATCGTGCATGGCGCGATGGCTTGCAGCATTGCGCAAATGATGGTTGGTGCCAGCCACAACGCCCGCTTCACGCACGGCTTTCAGCATCTGATGCGCGTCGCCAATCGTCAGAGCCAGCGGCTTTTCACAGAGAATATGTTTGTGAGCTTTTGCGGCGGCAATCGCCTGATCGCGATGCAATTCATTGGTGGTGGAGATATAGACTGCGTCGATTTCCGGATCGGACAACAGCGCTTCAAGGCTTGTCACGGAACGGGCAATGCCGTTTTCGCGGGCATAGGTTTCGCCACGCTCAGCATTGGTGCTGTAAACGGAAACGACTTCGCCACAGGTGGCGCGAATGGCTCCGATCACCCATTCTTTTGCAATGGTGCTTGCGCCTATAAGGCCCCACTTTGCCATGCGAATTTCTCCTCATTTTTGAACGGCGCACCACAACTTGCACGCACCGCAAGACGCACCGACAAGCGCTGCGCCTCCGCCTCCACCCGTTCCGAATTGATCTGTTTCAGCAAGAGCTGCGCCGCACGTTCTCCCAAACCTTGCGGATCGACAGATACCGTCGTCAGCGCCGGAACAGCGGTCTTGGCTTCGATCACATCGTCAAAACCAACCACGCCAAAATCCCGGCCCGGCTCCAGATTTGCAGCGCGCAAACCATCGCAGACACCAAAAGCCACGGCATCGTTGAAGCACACCGCAGCGGTCGGTTTCATGCCATGCCGCAGCATCTGTTCCAGCGCTTCCACACCGCCCGCACGTGAAGGTGCTGCGGTAAAGACCAGCGCATCATCAAACAGGATATCCGCCTGCTCAAGTCCCGCACGATAGCCCGCAACTCTTTCAGCAAAAACAGCGGTATCCGCATAACCGCCCATGAAAGCGATAACGCTGTGCCCCAGAGACACCAAATGCTCGACCGCCTTTGCCACGCCGCCGCGATTGTCCGAAACGATGGAAGAAACGCCCGATCCCGGTACATCGCGCACCATCTGTACAACCGGCAGGCCGCTTTTTGCCAGTGGTTTCAGATCATTAGCCTCTGTTCCACGCGCTGGCGAAACGATCAGCCCGGCAATGCCATGTTCACGCATCGAGGCAATCACTTCGCGCTGACGATCAATGCTTTCCGCCGTGTTGGCGAGAAACTGCACATAACCCGCCGACTGCATGACACGATCAACACCAACTGCCAGCTCGGCAAAGAAGCTGTTGGTCAGGTCATTGACCACAAGGCCGATGATTTTCGATTTCGCCTGACGGAGATTGGCAGCCGAACGGTTATAAACATAACCGAGTTTCTCGATTACCTCCTGCACCTTGGCCCGGGTTTCGGCATGAACAAGCGGACTACCACGCAGCACCAGCGAGACAGTCGATTTCGACACGCCTGCCTCGCGCGCAATATCGATAACGGTGACGCTGTTCTTGCTCATACCCTGCTCCGATTTCGATTGCTGATTTAATTGGAACGTTCCAATACTGTCAAGAGCGGAGGCGGAAGCAGCTATTTTCCTTCGCTTCGCCACAATTGAAAGCCGGTTTCTGGACGCATTTTCTGCGAAAGCGTGTACTTTTTGCCTAAAATCACGCAAATCACATTTCTGCCTTAATTTTTGGCCGGATTGTCATTTGGAACGTTCTAAACTAACAATCAGATATTCAGGCGGAGGAACGATAAGGGTATGAGCAACCATCAAGTGACATTGCCGGATAGCAAGGGAAGCCTGCATTCCTACACGCTGACCGGGACACCAACCTCACGTCCAGCAAACCCGCCGCAGTTCAATCGCATTGCCTATGCAGCAGCGCATGTGGTTTCCGATCCGCTGAAAGATGCCCGTCCATGGAACGACCCGGCGATCGACTGGGACACGACAATGGCTTTCCGGCATCATCTGTGGAGCCTCGGTTTCAAGATCGCGGAAGCGATGGATACGTCACAGCGCGGCATGGGACTGAACTGGGCAGGTGCGCAGGAACTGATCCGCCGTTCGCTGGCAGACAGCAAGACCGTAGCGGGTGCTGATCTCGCGAGCGGTGCAGGCACTGACCACCTTGATCCCGCCGATGCAAAAAACCTCGATGATGTGATCAAGGCCAATGAGACACAGGCTGGGTTCATCGAAAAGCATGGCGGGCGTTTCATCCTGATGGCAAGCCGTGCCCTGGCGCGCATCGCCAGATCACCCGACGATTATGCCAAGGTCTATGGCCGAATTCTCGGTCAAGCCCGCGACAAGGTCGTGCTGCACTGGCTGGGCGATATGTTCGACCCGCAGCTTAAAGGCTATTGGGGTTCGGAAAATTTCGACGATGCGCTTGATACGGTAATCGACATCATTGGAGCCCATCGCGACAAGGTGGAAGGCATCAAAATCTCGCTGCTGGAGGAGCGCTACGAGATCGCACTGCGCGACCGCCTGCCGGAAGGCGTGCTCTGTTTCACGGGCGATGATTTCAACTATGCGCCGCTGATCGAAGGCGACGGAAACAAGCACAGTCATGCGCTACTCGGCATTTTCGATGCCGTTGCACCACAGGCATCCAGCGCGCTTTCAGCACTCGCCGCAGGCGACAATGCCCGCTTCCGCGCCATCATTGAGCCAACAGTGCCGCTATCACGGAAAATCTTTGAAGCACCGACACAATATTACAAGGCTGGCGTCGTGTTCCTGGCCTGGCTGAACGGTCACCAGAACCATTTCACCATGCCAGCCGGAATGCAGTCAGCGCGCGGCATCTTGCATTACGCCGACATATTCCGTCTCGCCGATCAGGCCAATGTGCTCGACCAGCCAGACCTCGCCATCAGCCGCATGAAACAGCTTCTGGCGATTTACGGCGTGGAATGAAAACAGGCGACGGTCTATTTCTGCGCATGTCTCCCGAAACCGGTTTCCACTTTCAGGAGACATGCCTGCACCGCCTGTCTTTAAGAGTACTCAGCGCCAGCCAAGTGCTGGCGCAACATGCTTGAGGATCGACTCAATTACATGCGCGTTGTAGTCGACACCAAGCTGGTTCGGCACCGTGAGAAGCAGCGTATCGGCTTCAGCAATCGCCTCATCCTTTTCGAGTTGCTTGATGAGCTTATCCGGTTCAGCCGCATAAGACCGACCAAAGACCGCCCGCAGATCTTCCTCGATATAGCCGATGGAATCCTGCTCGTTGCTTCCGCCACCAAAATAGGCCCGGTCGCGATCATCAACCAGCGCGAAGATGCTGCGGCTCACCGAAACACGCGGCGTGCGCGTATGTCCGGCTTCCTTCCAGGCTTCACGATAGGCGCGGATCTGCTTGGCCTGCTGAATATGCAACGGCTCGCCTGACTCGTCCTTCTTCAGGGTCGAGCTTTGCAAATTCATGCCAAGCTTTGCCGCCCAGATCGCTGTCGCATCCGAGGCGGCACCCCACCAGATGCGATCCCGAAGACCTTCCGAATGCGGCTCAATGCGCAGCAGACCGGGAGGATTCGGAAACATCGGGCGCGGATTTGGCTGGGCGAAGCCCTGCCCCTTCAGCGCTTCGAAGAACACCTCGCCATGCTGGCGCCCCATATCGGCATCGGTCTTGCCCTCTTCCGGCGCATAACCGAAATAACGCCAGCCATCGATCACCTGTTCCGGCGAGCCGCGGCTAATGCCGAGCTGCAGACGGCCTTTGGAGATCAGGTCCGCAGCACTTGCATCTTCAACCATATAGAACGGGTTTTCATACCGCATGTCGATGACGGCCGTGCCGATCTCGATCTTGCTCGTCTTGGCGCCAACTGCTGCAAGCAGCGGAAAAGGCGAGGCAAGCTGGCGCGCAAAATGATGCACACGGAAATAGGCGCCGTCCGCGCCCAGTTCCTCGGCGGCAACAGCAAGGTCAATCGATTGCAGAAGCGCATCGCTTGCGGAACGGGTTCCCGATTGCGGCGATGGCGACCAATGACCGAAGGAAAGAAAGCCGATTTTCTTCATGATGATGTTCCCTGATTGCGGGCAAAAGATAATTGTTATCGCCAAATATGGCGGCGCGCCGCCAGATTGAAAGGGTGCTGAACACAGTGTTCAGCATTTGAACCCCGTCAGAATTCGAGCCGCTTTTTGTTGCGGGCATATCGTGTTCAATCCGGACAGGTTGCCGGACAGGCTGCCTGACAGATTACCCCACACGTTGACAGTCTATCCGGACCCGATTAAGCCTCAAATCTGGCGGATAAACCTTCAATCTGAGGTTATTGGAGAAAAGGTGTTTGCCGATAAGCAACGCACCAAAACAGGGGAGATTTTCATGCGTTCTATGCTTCTGGCCTTGCTGGCCGCAACGGCCATTGCCACCTCGGCACAGGCAAAAGACGTAACCGTCGCCGTAACCGCCATCGTTGAACATCCGGCCCTCGACGCCGCGCGCGACGGCGTGAAGGATGCGCTGGCCGAAGCGGGCTACAAGGAAGGCGAAAATCTCAAATTCGTCTATCAATCCGCACAGGGCAACCCGGCAACTGCAGCGCAGATCGCCCGCCAGTTCGTCGGCGAAGGCCCGGATGTGATCGTTCCGATCTCCACGCCATCGGCACAGGCTGTCGTTTCGGCAACCCGCGATATTCCGGTCGTGTTCACCGCTGTTTCCGATCCGCTCGGCGCGCAGCTCGTCAAGGACATGACAAAGCCGGGCGGCAACGTGACCGGTCTTTCCGACATGTCGCCGGTGGCAGAGCATATCAAGCTCATCAAGGAAGTGATGCCGAACATCAAGAAGCTCGGTTATCTCTACAATTCCGGTGAAACCAATTCCGTGTCGCTTCTGGCCGCACTGAAGGAAGCAGCTTCCGCCGAAGGCATCGAAATCGTTGAATCGGCTGCCACCAAGTCGGCTGAAGTTCAGGGTGCAGCGCGCGCCCTCGTCGGCCGTGCGGACGCCATGTATGTTCCGACCGACAACACCATCGTTTCGGCTCTGGAAAGCGCCGTCGGCGTTGCTGAAGAAAGCAAGCTGCCGCTCTTCACTGCAGACACGGATTCGGTCAAGCGCGGTGCACTCGCTGCCCTCGGCTTCAACTATTACGATGTCGGCAAGCAGACCGGTGCCGTCGTGGTGAAGATTCTCAAGGGTGAAAAGCCAGGCGATATCGCTGTCGATATCGCCAAGGGAACCGATCTCGTCATCAATCTCGGCGCTGCCAAGAAGATGGGCGTCGAATTCCCGCAGGCTGTTATCGACCGCGCGACCAGCAAGATCGACTGATAAAACTCGAAACCAAGATAAAGAAAGGCGAAGCCTCAAAAGGCTTCGCCTTTTTGCTAGTGGATTGAATTTGACGTTTGATACCCGTCCGATACAAATCTCGTCTCAAACGTCAAATTCGAAAAATCCACTAGATTCATAAAGTTATTAGTGGTCTTTTTGCTTCCGACATTTGCCCAGCGCTCATATCCAAGGGATGCAAATGTCGGAATCAGACCACTAGAGCGCATCCCGAAAAGTGGGAACCGGTTTTCGGATAAGATGCACGTTAAAAATAGATGGAACATCTCCAACGGCAGAAATCAGGCGGGAATGCCCTATGTTGCAATTGCCCCACAAAGTGGCGCATTTCGGGGCTCGCCCGGCGATATTGCTTGCACACTGGAACTTGTGGGTTGTATCCCGCCTGAGATATAAAGCCGCAAAAATGCGGTTTCGCATAAACAACCGGGGAATGGTCTGGTACAGCTCGACAGCTGGCGGACGAACTCAAAACAAAACCGGTCGTGACTGAAGCTGGCCGAGCGGAACAGTCGGAATCCCGATTTCCGTAAAGCGACGATTGACGATGCGTTGATGTGCAAGTCTTTCGTTTTGGTCACGGCGAGAAACAAGGAATGACATTGTGAGTCAGATCGCCTTCTGGGGTGCGGTCGAATTGGGCCTCGTCTTCGCATTTGTAGCCATCGGCGTCTATCTGGCGTTCCGCGTCCTCGATTTCCCCGATCTGACGGTTGACGGTTCGTTTCCGCTGGGCGCTGCCGTAACCGGTGTACTAATCCTGGCGGGCATGAATGCCTGGCTGGCGGCAGCCATCGCCATGGTTGCGGGTGCTGCTGCCGGGCTTGTAACCGCGACGCTGAACGTGCGTTTCAAGATTCTCAATCTTCTCGCATCTATCCTGACCATGATCGCGCTGTTCTCCGTCAATCTGCGCGTCATGGGGCGTCCCAACATCGCGCTCATCAATCAGGACACCATGCTGACACCGTTCTTCGGTCACGGCATTCCCGAATATTATGTACGTCCGCTGTTCCTTTTCGTGCTGGTCGCCATTGCGGTATTTGTCGTCTGGCGCTTTCTGGAAAGCGATATGGGTCTTGCCATGCGCGCAACCGGCGCCAATCCGAGAATGGCGCGTGCACAGGGCGTTCGTACCGACAGGCAGATCTATCTTGGCATGGCGCTGTCGAACGCACTGGTGGCGCTCGGTGGCTCGCTCTTCGCGCAGACAAACGGCTTTGCCGATGTGACCTCGGGCGTCGGCACCATCGTGGTCGGCCTTGCAGCGGTCATCATCGGTGAAACGCTGTTGCGCAGCCGTTTCATTCTGGTGATCCTGATTGGCTGTGTGCTCGGCTCGATCATCTATCGTATCGCCATCCAGTTTGCGCTTTCGAATGGTGACATTCTTGGCCTGCAGGCATCCGATCTCAACATTGCCACCGCCCTTCTCGTTACCTTCGCCCTGATATTGCCGCGCCTGCGTCGCGGAGGAGCATCGGCATGATCGAACTTTCCAATCTCGATGTCGTGTTCGGTCGCGGCACTCCGCTCGAAAAGCAGGTCTTGAACAAGATCAACCTGACCATGGACCAGGGTTCCTTCGTCACGGTCATCGGGTCGAACGGCGCAGGCAAATCCACGATGCTGGGCGTTCTTGCAGGCGATGTGATCCCCACTGCTGGCAAAGTGGTCATCAGTGGCAAGGATGTGACCCGCAAGCCCACTGCCGAGCGGGCCGGTCTTGTCGCCCGCGTGTTCCAGGATCCGCTGGCAGGCAGCTGCGGTACACTGTCAATCGAGGAAAACCTCGCTCTGGCTGCTTCGCGCGGCAAGACGCGCGGCCTCACCCACGCGCTCAATTCCAAGCGTCGCGCATGGTTTCGCGAGCGTGTGGCGAGCCTCAATCTGGGGCTGGAAAACCGTATGCAGGACCGCATGGAGCTTCTCTCCGGCGGCCAGCGTCAGGCCCTGTCACTGATCATGGCGACGCTTTCCGGTTCGGAAGTACTGCTGCTCGATGAGCATACAGCAGCGCTTGATCCCGGCATGGCCGAGTTCGTGATGGAACTGACCCGGACGCTGATTGCCGAGAATAAGCTGACCGCGCTGATGGTCACCCATTCCATGCGGCAGGCGCTCGATTATGGCGACCGCACGATCATGCTGCATGGCGGCAAGATCCTGCTCGACGTGACCGGCGACAAGCGCAAGACGCTGGGTGTGGAAGACCTCATCGAAATGTTCCGCAAGGTGCGCGGCCAGACGCTCGATGACGATGCGCTGCTGATCGAATAGGAACCTCGTGTTGACGGCGCGCAGCGCAGTATTGCAACCGATACTCCGCTGCGCATCGCCGACTTCCCTTTTACATTGGGGGCCGGTGCAAAGATGCCTCGCTGCCAGCCATTATATGAATGGACTCGACGCCGGAAAGCATAAGGCTGGCGGCGGCTTCGGACTTGAAGCCGGACATGGAGCAGATGGGCTATTTGATACGACAGAGCTTATTGTCTATCTCACCTTGGTGATGGTCATGACGCCGGTCGTAAAACCGTTTCTCTGTACACCATTTTGAAAACTGTGATTAAATTGACTGCTATTGCCGACGTAAACGGGTTTTCCGTTAACGGAAAACGTCTTTCTGCTATCCAAGAGAGTTAACATGAATGCGTTAGCGTCAGGCATATCAATAGCAATAGTCCCTCTGGAGCTTGCACCAAAATCCAGAATTGCTTCTGGATACGGAGCTGCTTCATTCTGGGTCTGAAGAGGATCTCCTCCACTTGTATGAGCCAGAATATTTAACTGCGGCGAACCATCGGCAAGAGAAATCCGCCATTCCCTCTCGGGTGAGTTGCTTGCATAAATCCTATTCGTAGAGAGATTGAATTCCGATGTGTCATACAGTTTCGTTAGGCCAGTGTAAGGCGTTACGTGTTCTTCGAAGAAATTTAGTCTGACATTGTCATAGACAGAAAACTCTCCCCCCCAGAAAATATTGAGCCCTGAGAAAGTCAGCTGTGAAGCATCATACATTTCAACCCGCACACTACCATACTCACCGCGCGATCTCGTCTCCATTTGAATACCAGGGTGTTCCAAAACCATCGAACCTTCACGCTGTAGAGTTAAGCTAAAAGGACGATCACTTCCCAGGTTTAATGCGCCACTCGTGCGCTGGGTTAACGCAAAATGGCCGGACAAAATGCCAAACTCTGTGACTGTGTCGATGAAAGCATCAGGATCACTTTCGGAGGCAGGCCAGTAAACGTCAGAGTCGGCACTCAGAGTTAATGATTTTCCTTCAGCATCCATGACAAATCCAGCGCCGACATTTTTACTGAAATCATTATCTATTTCTTGATCATCTCCACACGATTGGTCATAAACTTGGGTTTCAAATGGGCTCCACTTGGTATATATTTTCATTATTTCTCCTTCTTTGAAGGAGAATTCATAATTCTTGCTGTTTTACATTAGCCATCAGATAAAACTGTTCAGCTTGGAATAGGTTACCCAGACCGGAATATAGTATTCTTACTCTGTCCTAGGCTTCGATAACCATGCAGCACCAAGTCATCCGGCTTATGAGGCGGATGAAAACTATTGCTCAAGTTGATCATGGTTTCGAGCTGCTAAGCGTAGCAGCTCGCAATTGGGATGTGGCAAACCCGCAATCGAGGCCGATCTCGGCCTATATTAATTGCAACAGAACTTCGAAACAGACTTTAACGCCGAGCGTTTCGAAGTGACTCGACGCTGATTGCCAGCAGACATTGGCGGATGATGGGGATAGCGAGCGCCGCATTTTGGCGGCTTTCGAGAATGGCACGCTGCAAGCGCTCCATAACGCGCGCAAGGCTTTCGCCGGTCCAGCGGCTTACTGAATTCTCGACCAGTTTCTTACGGTTGAAGAAGATTGGCGGACGAGCCGCAGCCACAACGACGGACGCGCTTTTACGCTCGGTATCGGCAATGTGGCGCAAGGTCTGTACCTGCTGAAACTGGCGCATCGCCGTGTTGAGCAGGAGAAACGGCGCGGTGCCGGATTTCACGACACGGTCGAAGGAGACTTCGAAACGCGGAAGATCGCCAGCCAAAACCGCATCGATCACCTCGTCGGTGGAAAGACCGGCAACATCGCCGACTGCTTCACGCACATCGTCTATATCGATCCGCTCCTTGCCGCGCGCATAGAGGCAGAGCTTTTCGAGTTCACCCCGCGTGGCAAGACGATCGCCGCCCAGGCTTGCCCGCAGCAGCTGCCGCCCGTCGAGCGTGATCTGCATCTTCCATTCCGCCAGAACATCGTCAATGACACCATCGATACCGCGGCTGTCGTCGGAATAGCAGGGCAAGGCCATACCTGCCGAAGCGTTCTCGACAGCGCTACGCAGACCTGCGCCCTTCTTGAGATCACCGGCTTCAACCAGCACGAACGTCTCAAGCGGCGGTTCAGTCGCAAGAAGCTTGATCGCTTCCGCCAGCTTCTTCTGGCCTGCGGCATTCTTGATCCAGATCAGGCGCTGGCCACCGAACATAGAGATGGTGCGAGCTTCATCGGCGAGTTTGGCCGGGTCGGCCTCGATCTCATCCGCTTCCATGCGAATGACGGCGAACGGGTCGTCCAGCGGCAGTTTGCTTGCTTCGGCAAAACGGCGCGCACGCTCGCTCACCAGCCCCTTGTCGGGGCCGTAAAGCAGCACGACCGGAAACGAATTCGTCGGCCTTGCCAGAAAACTATCGACTTCGTTTGCTTTCTTCTGCGCCATTGCCACTCACTAGCGCAATTCGCTTCCAAACGAAACAGTCACCGGTCGAAGTGACGAGCGGCTGCGAAACAAAATAGTTCATAAAGTTACGAGTTATGCTGTGGGAGCGCTGTTTGACTGTGGCCTCTAACTTGAAGCGATGACGGATCATAATTGCCTTTTGACGCGGCGGTGAATATCTATCCATGTATTTGTTGGAACGAATAGCGGTGGGCTTTGCAGCCTGACCAAGCCAGTTCTCCGCATCGCGTTACAATATAGGTGTTGTGTTGGTTTGGCTGCTGTAAATGAAAAAGCTCGCCGCAATGAAATGCAACGAGCCTTTATGTTCAAATATTCGTATAATAGATCAGCTCTGAAGCCGGCGGCAAATCTCGTCGAGTTGCTCAAGAGAACTATATCGAATCTTGACCTCACCGCCGCGATCACGATGATTGATCTCAACCTTCATGCCAGTAACATCAGAAAGCAGCTTTTCGAGTGCTTTGGTGTCGGCATCTTTCTCAACAGGTCCTGCTTTACCGGGCTTGGCTTCCGCACCACCGCGTGCTTCCGCCTGCGCAAGCGCTTCCACCTGGCGTACCGACAGACCATCTTTGACAATCCGCTCAGCCAGTGCGGTCGGGTTTTCCATCGTGATGAGACTTCGAGCATGACCTGCCGAAAGCGCACCATCGACAATGAAATCCTGCACGGGTTGCGGTAGTTTCAACAGACGCAACGTGTTGGCGACATGGCTCCGGCTTTTGCCGATGACCTGTGCCAGATCATTCTGCGTATAGTCATGATTATCGATAAGCTGTTGATATCCCAAAGCTTCTTCGACCGCATTCAGGTCGGCGCGCTGCACGTTTTCGATGATCGCGATCTCAAGTGCGACACGATCGTCAACGTCACGAACAATAACCGGGATCGTATCGACACCGGCCCGCTGCGAAGCACGCCAGCGACGCTCACCGGCAATCAGTTCGAACCGGTCCGGCTGCCCTGGCGCCGGTCGCACGACGATCGGCTGCACCACGCCATGTTCCTTGATCGACTGCGCCAGATCCTCCAAGTCACCTTCTGAGAACATGCGACGCGGATTGCGCGGATTGCGCGTGACGAATTCAATCGGAACATTCCGTTCGATGGGAACAGGTGCCTTACGCTCTTCGGCAGGGCGATCAATTTCACCGATCAGCGCCGCTAATCCGCGGCCAAGGCGCTTTTTTGAAGGATCATCATTCATCGTTCGGCTTATTCCTGAATTGTTTCGTCGTCGAATCGATTGGTTTAAGCGGCCTGCAATTGTCGCTCGCGCTGGATAACTTCCGATGCGAGTTGCAAATAAGCCTGACTGCCGGCGCATTTCAAATCGTAGAGAATTGCCGGTTTACCGTGTGATGGTGCTTCCGAGACGCGCACATTACGCGGAATGACAGTACGATAGACCTTCTCACCCATGAAAGCGCGAACATCATCCACCACTTGCGCAGCGAGATTGTTGCGGCTGTCGAACATGGTCAGCACAATACCCTGGATCGAAAGCTCGGCATTGATCGACGACCGCACCTGATCGACCGTCTGCAAAAGCTGGCTCAAGCCTTCCAGAGCAAAGAACTCGCATTGCAGCGGCACCAGAACGGAATCGGCCGCAGCCATGGCGTTCAACGTCAGAAGATTGAGCGACGGTGGGCAATCGACAAGCACATAGGAGAACCGCTCCGACACGGAGGAATCGAACCGCAGAGCATCACGCAAGCGCCGTGTACGATCGGCCGACTGCGCAATCTCCATTTCAATGCCAAGAAGATCCAGCGTCGATGGTACGATATGCAGATTGGGAACATCGGTTGGCATTGCAGCATCAGGAACCGACGATTCCTGCGTCAGCACGTCATAGGAAGACAAAGGCCGGTTGCGGCGATCAATACCCAAACCGGTGCTGGCGTTGCCCTGCGGATCGAGATCGACAATCAGTACCGTCTCGCCGATAGCCGCCAATGCCGTAGCCAGATTGATGGCGGTGGTAGTTTTACCCACGCCGCCTTTCTGGTTTGCAATGGTTATGATTCTGGACATTTTGTTCATCACCGTCGCCTTGCTGCTGCCCGCCCCTTCGAAATTTCCAGCCATCAAGCGACTTTGCGCCGAAGATTGGTGATTTCGAGTATGACCGAAGCCTGATCGATAGCACTTTGATGTTGTACCAGATCGAAACTCCAACCGACACGGCTTTCGTCTATCTCACGCTGATAATCCCGACCTTTTTGGAAGAGAGCTTTGGCACCATTGGTCAGCCACAGCTCCGTCAGACCGAAAAGATCGTTCAGCGACGCCAATGCGCGTGCCGTAACCACTTGTGGTGTTTCAATTTTCTCCCACATCGCTTCAATGCGGGTGGAATGGACCCGCGCCGGTACGTGCAAATGTCCCGCTGCAGTGCGCAGGAACGCCGCCTTTTTCCCTGCGCTCTCAATCAGATCGATAGCGCCTCCTGGTTGCTCAGCGAGGAAACAGGCCGTCACAATGCCCGGAAATCCGCCGCCAGAACCAATATCCAACCAGTGCTTGGCGTCACTCGCCAAGGGAAATAGCTGTGCGCTATCCAGAATATGACGGGTCCACAACTCGTTCAGAGTAGAGGGGGACGCAAGATTGATCGCCTTCGACCATTTGCGGAACAAGTCTTCAAAGGCGATCAGGCGGTTCGCTGTTTCACGTGAAACAGCGGGAACGATTGCTTTCAGACTTTCAAAGCGAGTATCGGCGCTCATGCAGCGCCCTGCCCTTCAGACAATTCCGATGCAGCCCGCTGGCGATATCCGAACTTCTTGATCTGTGCGATAAGGAGCGCCAGTGCCGCCGGTGTCATCCCGTCAACGCGCTGCGCCTCGGCAATTGTTTCCGGCCTGCGTTGCTTGAGCTTATGCTTCAACTCATTGGAAAGACCGGATATTCCATCAATGTCCAACCCTGCTGGAATGAGCAGTTGCTCCTCGCGCTCCATCACTGCAATGTCGCTCTTCTGCCGATCCATATAGACGGCATACTGGGCCTCGATCTCCAGCGCTTCCCGCGTTGCCGGATCAACAGCTCCGAGTTCAGGCCAGATCGATTTCAACCGATCCAGATCAATCTCCGGGTAGGACAGAAGATCATAGGCCGAACGGCGCACGCCATCCTGATTGAGACGCAGATCGTAACGGCTAGCCAGATTGGGCGTAATGGTCAGTGACTGTGTCAGTGACCGCGCTTCATCCAACGCCGTTTCCCGCGCTTCAAATCGTTCCTTACGTGCGTGCCCCAATATACCGAGCTTGTCCGCTAGTGGCGTCAGGCGCTGATCGGCATTATCCGCGCGAAGCGACAGACGAAATTCTGCACGTGATGTAAACATGCGATAAGGTTCGCTGACCCCGCGTGACGTCAGATCATCAACCATGACGCCTATATAGGCTTCCGTGCGCTGGATAATGACAGGATCGCCACCAGAAGCTCGACGCGCGGCATTGATGCCCGCGAGCAAGCCTTGTGCACCCGCTTCTTCATAGCCAGTCGTGCCGTTGATCTGCCCCGCCAGAAACAGACCGGTAACTTTCCGGGTTTCAAGGCTGCGCTTCAACTCACGCGGATCGATGAAATCATATTCAATCGCATATCCGGGCTGCAGCATAGCGGATTTTTCAAGCCCCGGTATGGTCTTCAATATGTCGAGCTGCACATCCTCCGGAAGCGATGTCGAAATGCCGTTTGGATAAACGGTATCGTCGTCCAGCCCTTCCGGCTCGAGGAATATCTGGTGGCCGTCACGGTCGCCGAACTTGACAATCTTATCTTCCACCGAGGGGCAGTAACGGGGACCGATGCCCTCGATCGAACCAGAATACATAGCCGAACGATGCAGATTGGCCCGAATGACAGCGTGGGTTTCCGGCGTTGTGCGGGTAATGCCACAATCAATCTGCGGTATGGTGATCCGATCCGTCATGAGAGAGAACGGCACAGGCTCCTCATCGGCGGACTGCATATCAAGGCTTTGCCAATCAATAGTACGCCCATCCAGTCGTGGCGGCGTGCCTGTTTTGAGACGCCCAAGCGCAAAGCCGAACGAGGTCAGGCGTTCGGAAAGACCAAGCGCTGGCTTTTCGCCCATGCGGCCAGCAGGAATCTTCTTTTCCCCAATATGGATCAACCCATTCAGGAACGTGCCGGTCGTCAGCACCACAGCGCCACATGACAGGGTCCGCCCATCGGACAAAACAACCCCGGTGATGCGTCCGTGTTCTTCCCGAAGGTCGTGCGCGCCGCCTTCGACAACAAATAGATTGTCCTGGGCCGCGATCATCTTCTGCATGGCAAGCCGATAAAGCTTGCGGTCAGCCTGAGTTCGAGGTCCGCGAACAGCAGGCCCTTTTCGGCGGTTCAGTAGACGAAACTGGATACCGGCTTCATCGGCGACACGCCCCATCAAGCCATCGAGTGCATCGATCTCACGTACAAGATGCCCTTTTCCCAGCCCACCAATGGCAGGGTTGCAGGACATAACGCCAATAGTATCAAAGCGATGTGTTACAAGCGCAGTTCTGGCACCTGCGCGCGCAGCTGCAGAAGCAGCCTCGCATCCCGCGTGGCCGCCGCCGATCACAATGACATCAAAGACTGTGGCTTCGGTCGAACTCATTTGGTTCATCCTGACGCAACTCGAATCCGTTTCTGAAAGATGTCTCTTTGACACGAATAGGCTTGAAACGGAAGATCAAATTGGTCGTCGACTTGATCAAATCTCGGCGACGAGCCGACTCACGGATGGAGGAGTGAGTCAATCACCTTGGCGAGATTCCACAGATGTTTCACGTGAAACAATTTTCAGGATCAATCGGCCCGTGTTTCACGTGAATCATTTTCCGATGCAGAACTGAGAGAAAATAACGTCCAAAATTTCTTCCACATCGACATCACCAGTAATACGTCCGAGATACTGGGATGCAAGGCGCATGTTCTCTGCGCGGAGTTCAAGCGGAAGGTTTGTACCGTTTATCGCCCTATCGATCTCGGTGACAGTAGATCGCAGAAGGTTGATATGTCTCTGCCGCGTGGGCACGGCATCCTCTATCTGGCCTATCCGCTCTTCCGCGAAATTCTGAAGATTCGTGAGTAGTTGGTCCAGTCCTTCGCCAGTTTTTGTTGAAATGCGGTAGGTCCAGCAATCGGCAGATTCAGCATTCAGATCAGCTTTTGTGCCGATTTTCCATAAAGCTTCTGGTACTTCGTCGGAAGCGACAGCTATGGGATCGTTCATATCTTCAAGCAGCAGAACCAAATCGGCATCGGCCATACGCGCGCGGGCGCGTTCAATTCCGATTTTTTCGACGGAACTATCGGTCTCCCGCAAACCTGCCGTGTCTGTCACGTAAACCGGGATGCCGCCCAGATCGAGTTTGACCTCCAGAAGATCGCGGGTCGTTCCCGCCTCTTCCGAAATGATCGCTACTTCGCGCCCAGCCAGAAAGTTCAGCAAGCTGGATTTACCGGCATTCGGTGCACCAACAATCACGACATGCAGTCCGTCGCGCAACATCGAAGCGCGCTTGCCGCTCGCTATATGGTTCTCGATCTCACTCTTTAACAGTGCCAGTGACTGCCAGACCTGCTCCGATACGGAACCAGGAACATCGCTTTCATCGGCAAAGTCGAGTTCCGCTTCTATAAAGGCGCGTGCACGCAACAGACGCTGACGCCATTCCGTGTAAAGCTCACGCTGCGTACCAGAAGCGACTTGCAATGCGAGCCGCCTCTGTCCCTCGGTTTCCGCGGCGATCAGATCCGCAAGGCCTTCGGCGATCGTCAAGTCCATCTTGCCATTAGAAAAAGCACGTCGCGTAAACTCTCCAGCTTCCGCTATACGGCAACCATGCAGCTCTCCCATTTCCGACAAGAGCTTCTCAACGACTGCTTTGCCGCCATGCAAATGAAATTCAGCGCAATCTTCGCCGGTAAAACTGTTCGGTCCAGGGAAAAAAAGCGCCAGTCCACGGTCGATTGGATCACCATTTCGGCTACGGAATAGCTTGTAGGCTGCATATCGTGGTGTCGGTATGGAGCCGACTATCGTTTCGAGTACGAATCGAACTTTGGGGCCGGAAATGCGTACCACAGCAACGCCGGATGGCAGACGCCCGCTCGACAAAGCAAAAATCGTATCTTGAAGGGAAGCGATCTCGCTCATTTCATTTCCTGACCTATAATCAATAAGGACGAAAGCAACCAAACGGATGCTGATGGAATGGCATATTCATTCGTGCAGTGAAAGAAAAGCCCTATGACAGAGTTAGACCGCAATCGCCTTGCTGGCAGTAACCGCCTTGCCGAAGAACCGAGTGCCTATCTGCGCCAGCACGCCGATAATCCTGTTCACTGGCAGCCGTGGGGTAAAGAGGCGTTGGATGCTGCGAAGGAGCTCGACCGGCCCATTCTGCTTTCGGTTGGCTATGCGGCCTGCCACTGGTGTCACGTCATGGCGCATGAGTCCTTTGAAAATCCCGATGTGGCGGAAGTGATGAATGCCTTGTTTGTCAATGTGAAAGTGGACCGTGAGGAACGGCCCGACATAGACCAGATATATATGGCAGCGCTTGGAGCGATGGGGCAACAGGGCGGCTGGCCGCTCACCATGTTTCTGAGGCCAGATGGCAAGCCCTTCTGGGGAGGAACCTACTTTCCCCCGCACAAGCGCCACAACATGCCCGGCTTTGTCGATATGCTGCATGCGGTTAATAACCTTTGGAATAAGGATAAAGAAAAAATTAACCATAATGCGCAGGCTGTGTTCGATCATCTCGAAGGCAGGCTGGCAGCGCAGATCGCGCCGGTGGTGAACGAAGTCGAACGATTTGACGAGATTGCGACACGCATCAACAGCCTGATTGATCCGGTCCGGGGCGGAATAGAAGGAGCACCTAAATTCCCCAACGCGCCTTTCATGGACAATCTGTGGCTCTCTTGGCTCTACGGGCGTAATGAGACGCATCGGGACAATTTCCTCCTGTCTCTCAAGGTGATGCTGCAGGGCGGGATTTACGACCATCTGGGTGGCGGACTTTGCCGTTACTCCACCGATGCCAATTGGCTGGTCCCGCATTTTGAAAAAATGCTCTACGACAATGCTCAATTCATTCGACACGCCAACTACGCTTTCGCCGAAACCGGAAATGATTTGTTTCGCTTACGAATCGAAGAAACTATCGATTGGTTGATCCGTGAAATGCGTTTGCCCGACGGAAGTTTTGCATCCAGCCTCGATGCCGACAGCGAAGGGGAAGAAGGACGGTTTTACGTCTGGAGCGAGCAGGAAATCGATCAGGCGCTTGGCAACGATAGCGAAGCCTTCAAGGACTATTACGGCGTCACAGCGGGTGGAAACTGGGAAGGCCAGAACATTCTGAACCGCCTTGATGCCGTCGATGGTGATGCAATCCTGCCGCCATTGATCGAAACATCGCGGCAAAAACTGCTGGCACGTCGTGAATTGCGGGTACGGCCCGGATGCGATGAAAAAGCACTGACCGACTGGAACGGACTTGCTATCCGGGCATTGGCCGAAGCAGGTCGGAGTTTTGGAAGACAGGACTGGATCGACCTCGCGGTTGATGCCTATCGCTCCATAGCGAGCAGTTTTCGTGATGGCCGCATCGCACATTGCCGCATGGAAAACTCTCTTCTCTACCCTGCCCTTTCGACCGATTATGCATCGATGATCAACGCAGCTATAGCCCTCTATGAGGCAACGGGCGAATGGGTTTATATCGATGACGCATTGAAACTCAAAAAGGCGCTCGATGACAGCCATCGCGATGGTGCCGGTAATTATCGCCTGTCGGCGCTGGACGCTGATGACGTCATCCTGCACACTTATGGCGATTATGATGAAGCAATACCGAGCGCGACCAGCCAGATCATCGAAGCACTGACACGACTGTTTCTGGCGACGGGCAATATCGATCTCTATCAAAGCAATGAGAAGCTGATCGAACAGGCGCTTGGCCGAGCCTTCGCACAGCAATATGGGCAAATTGGAATATTGAATGCGGCCCGTTTTGCAGCTGAACCACTTTCTCTTGTCGTGGCCACAGACGATAACGCCGGAGAACTTGTTTCGACAGCGAATCGAAATCCAGACCCAAGACGCTTAGACAAGTTCGTGTGGTTCGAGATTGGCAAGACAGTAGAGCTACCGACCGGGGGAACTGCAGAGCCTGAGCATCCATCAGCCTGGTTCTGCAAGGGACATGTTTGTCTACCACCTGTCCAGAACGCCGATGCTTTGCGACTGCTCCTCGGCAAGGCATCCTGAAATAAGAAGCGCCGCAACGGTTTCCCGCGCGGCGCTTCTCAAACGGTTTGAACCGAGTAATTTTTACGTATTCATCGAATCGAAGAATTCGGAATTGCTCTTGGTCTGCTTGAGCTTATCGATAAGGAATTCGATCGCATCGGTCGTGCCCATCGGCGCGAGGATACGGCGCAGAACGAAAATCTTCTGCAGATCGGCGCGCGGTACGAGCAGGTCTTCCTTGCGGGTGCCGGACTTGAGAATGTCCATGGCCGGGAAGATGCGCTTGTCGGCAACCTTGCGGTCAAGCACGATTTCCGAGTTACCGGTGCCCTTGAATTCTTCAAAGATCACTTCGTCCATACGGCTGCCCGTATCGATCAGCGCGGTTGCGATGATGGTCAGCGAACCGCCTTCTTCGATATTGCGCGCGGCACCGAAGAAGCGCTTCGGGCGCTGCAATGCATTGGCGTCCACACCACCGGTCAGAACCTTGCCGGAAGACGGCACAACCGTGTTGTAAGCGCGACCAAGACGGGTGATCGAGTCGAGCAGGATCACAACATCGCGACCATGTTCAACAAGGCGCTTGGCCTTTTCGATGACCATTTCAGCCACCTGAACGTGACGCGCTGCCGGTTCATCGAAGGTCGAGGAAATCACTTCGCCCTTCACCGAGCGCTGCATGTCGGTCACTTCTTCCGGACGTTCGTCGATCAGAAGAACGATCAGATAGCATTCCGGATGATTTGCGGTGATCGAATGGGCGATGTTCTGGAGAAGAACAGTCTTACCGGTACGCGGCGGAGCGACGATCAGGCCGCGCTGGCCCTTGCCGAGCGGTGCCACCAGATCAATGACACGCGGCGAAAGATCCTTGGAAGTTGGAACTTCCAGTTCCATCTTGAAGCGCTCATTCGGGTAGAGCGGCGTCAGATTGTCGAAATGAACCTTGTGCCGGATCTTTTCCGGATCTTCGAAATTGATCGAATTAACCTTGAGCAGCGCGAAATAACGTTCGCCTTCCTTGGGACCGCGGATCGGACCTTCGACCGTATCACCGGTCTTGAGAGAAAAACGACGCAGCTGCGAGGGTGAAATATAAATATCGTCTGGGCCCGGCAGGTAGTTGGCATCAGCAGAGCGCAGGAAGCCAAATCCATCCTGCAGCACCTCAACGACGCCCTCGCCGATAATTTCGACGTCCTGGGCCGCCAGCTTCTTGAGGATCGCGAACATCAGTTCCTGCTTGCGCATGGCGCTCGCGTTTTCGACCTCAAGTGTTTCGGCAAAAGCCAGCAGCTCCACCGGTGTCTTGTTCTTTAGTTCTTGTAGTTTCATTTCCTGCATGGATGAGGAACTCTTTTTAAAATGTAAGGAGAAAATGCAGTTGTTCGGAAAGGTGGCCACCTGAACGTCGTGACCGGCATCGAAGGCCTGCTGTCTTGAAGGGAAGAGGCTTCCTACATACTGACTTGCAGCATGCAGAGCAAGCCTCATGTAGGGATAGCGCGAAATTTCTGCAACAGAAAAATGGCAGAAACCCGGCGAGCGGGTTTCTTTCTCGAGACTGTATTCCGATTAAAACGGCTTAACGATCACCAGTATGACGATCAGAATCATCAGAATCGTCGGCACTTCATTGATGATTCGCCAGTGTTTGGCCGAGCGCATATTGCGGTCTTCAGCAAAAAGTCGGGTCGACTTGGCGAGGTAGCCGTGCAGGCCGGACATCAGCACGACCAGCAGCAGTTTTGCATGCAGCCAGCCACCCTGGAAACCGAAGATTTCCCAAGCCATCCAGAGACCGGCAATCCAGGTCACGATCATGGCCGGATTGATGATGAAGCGCAGCAACCGTTTCTCCATCACCTTGAAGGTCTCCGATGTTTCGGAACCAGGCTTTGCAGCGCAGTGATAGACGAAGAGGCGCGGCAGATAGAGCATCCCCGCCATCCATGCGATGACGGCAATCACATGCAGCGACTTGATCCAGAGATAGGCGTCGGCTGGATTCACGTGAAACAATGCCCAGACGCCAAGCGCGACCACAACCAGCGAAACAACAGTGCGAATGGCGACTGCCGAGCCGCGATTTTCCGGAGCTGTCTGGCTCATGATTTTCCTCCGCGAATACGGTCGATCATGCGCTGAACATTTTCAATCGGCGCCTGCGGTGTGATTCCGTGACCGAGATTGAAGATCAGCGGACCCTGGCCGAGGCGTTCGAGAATGGTGTCCACGCCTTCATCCAGCGCATTGCCGCCTGCTACAACGCGCAGCGGATCGAGATTGCCCTGTATCGCGCCTTCTTCCTGAAGGGCGGCAGCAAAGGAAAAGGGAACAGACCAGTCAAGACCGAGCGCATCCACACCGGTCTTTTCACGATAGCCTGCATAAAGCATTCCTGCCCCTTTCGGGAAGCCGATGATGCGCGCCTCCGGATAAACCGCCCTCACCTTCTGGACGATCCGGGCAACGGGCCGGATGCAGAAACGCTCAAAGCAGTCCTCATCCAAAACGCCCGACCATGAATCGAAAATCTGAACCGCATCAGCACCGGCATCCAGCTGCTCGATAAGATATTCGGCAGAAACATCGGCAAGATCGTTCAGGAGCTTTTCAAAAGCTTCGGGGAAGCGATAGGCGAAAAGACGGGCGGGTGCCTGATCCGGCGTGCCGTGACCGGCAATCATATAGGTCGCAACGGTCCAGGGAGCGCCACAGAAGCCCAGCAGCGTGGTTTCGTCGGGCAACTGCTCGCGCAGCAGCCGAACCGTCTCGTAGACCGGCTCCAGCCTTTTGGCGACACCTTCCGTCTCAAGCCAGAAAATCTCGTCCGCATCAATCGGTGTCATCAAAGGTCCCTTGCCTTCTTCAAAGCGAAGGTCACGTCCAAGGGCGTGGGGAATGACAAGAATATCTGAAAAGAGAATGGCTGCATCAAAGCCAAACCGGCGGATCGGCTGAAGGGTCACTTCGACAGCAAGATCGGGCGAATAGCAGAGATCGAGAAAGCTCCCCGCCTTTTTCCGCGTCTCGCGATATTCGGGAAGATAGCGTCCGGCCTGGCGCATCATCCAGATGGGAGGTGGAAAGACCGTTTCACCGTCAATCACTCTCAAGACTTTGCGCTTCATCTGATTTTTATCCGCCCTGTTGGTTACCTGATCCGGTTTGGTCTGAAGTTATCCAGTCCGGCTCTCATAAAGAAAGGATGATTCAGGAATCTTTTGATTCTTAGAGTCTGTTGGAATCGGGGATTAAGGTCTGTCCCTGTTTTCCCCACAGTTCCGAATTTGCCATGTCATCCTGTGCAATCATTCACCGATAGTCTGACCAAATACAATGAAAACTCAATTCCCTCTTTTAATATAAAGGGTTACCAATTGACGCAGTTCATGAGGATTTGTGGAAAAGCTGGGAATTACGATGGGATTTCGCGTTTTCATGAGTCTTGTCCACACATGTTGATGACCACTCGCCACATGTTCGCCCGCTGTGGATGACTTGCCAAGTTTCCCACGGCCTGCCATGGCTTGTGGAAGACGTTCGGCCTTTACGCACAGCCGTCAACAGGAGGGCAACAAAACTGTGACCAGACCGCTTTCCTACTTTCATCTTCATCTTATTTCTGATGCGACGGGAGAGACTCTCCTCGCGGCGGGCCGTGCGGCAGCGGCGCAATATGCCAATGCGCGTGCCATCGAGCACATCTATCCGCTGATCCGTACCGAAAAGCAGCTGCGCAAGGTTCTTGAGGGCATCGATGCGGAACCCGGCATCGTTCTCTATACGATTGTCGACCAGAAGCTGGCGGCGATCATCGATGATTCCTGCGCGGAAATGGGCGTGCCGAGCGTTTCCGTGCTGGAGCCGGTGCTGAACACGTTTCAATCCTACCTCGGTGCGCCCGCGCATCGCCGCGCCAGCGCACAGCATGTTCTCAATGCCGATTATTTCCGGCGCATCGACGCGCTCAATTTCACGATGGAGCATGATGACGGGCAATTGCCTTATGACATTGAGGAAGCCGACGTCATTCTTGTCGGCATTTCACGCACATCCAAGACACCGACAAGCATCTATCTCGCCAATCGTGGCATCAAGGCCACCAATGTTCCGATTGTGCTGGGGATTCCCTTGCCCGAAGTCCTTTTCACGGCGAAGCGTCCATTGATCGTGGGACTGGTCGCGACGGCTGAACGGATTTCGCAAATCCGCCAGAACCGGCCACTCGGCAATGTGCCGTCGCTGGATACGGGTCTTTATACGGATCGCGTATCGATCTCGGAAGAGCTGGCCTATGCGCGTAATATATGCAACCGAAACGGCTGGCCAATCATTGATGTATCGCGCCGGTCGATCGAGGAAACCGCAGCTGCCATTCTGGCGCTGCTCCGCGCGCATAACGAAAAGGGATAAACAAGGATCCTGTCATGACGGACAAACTCGTTCTTGCCTCTAAAAGCCCCTTCCGTTCGGCGTTGCTGAAGAATGCCGGCATAGAGTTTTCAACAGCAAGCGCGGATATCGACGAGCGCGCGGTCGAAGCCCCACTTTATAAAACGGGCGCTACGCCGGAAGAAGTCGCACAGGTTCTGGCCGAGGCGAAGGCGCTCGACGTAAGCGAGAAGAACCCCGGCGCGGTGGTGATCGGCTGCGATCAGACATTGTCGCTCGGTGACGAGATTTTCCACAAGCCCGCCGATATGGAAGCGGCGCGCCGCCAGCTTCTGAAATTTTCCGGAAAGACCCATCAGCTCAACAGTGCGGTTGTGCTTGTGAAGGACGGCAAAACCCTGTGGCGCCACGTTTCGATTGCCCGCATGACCATGCGCGATCTGGATCCCGGTTTTGTCGGGCGTTATCTCGGTCGTGTGGGGGACGTCGCGCTTTCGAGCGTCGGCGCCTATCAGGTCGAAGGACCGGGCATCCAGCTTTTCGATAAGATCGAAGGCGATTATTTCACGATTGTCGGTCTGCCGCTGCTGCCGCTGCTGGCTGAACTGCGGAAGGAAAAACTGATCGATGGCTAAGAAGGCGTTTGTCACCGGCTTTCCGATAAAACATTCGCGGTCGCCGCTGATCCATGGTTTCTGGCTTGATGAACTTGGGATCGACGGTTCTTATGAGGCGATAGAAGTGAAGCCGGAAGATTTCAGCTTCTTTGCTTCGTCGCTTGCCGAAAACGGTTTTGCCGGTGGCAATGTCACCATTCCCCACAAGGAAGCAGCCTATGCTGCGGTGGAAAGTCTGGATGAGGCCGCGAAGGCTATCGGCGCGGTCAACACGCTTTGGCTTGAAAATGGCAGGCTCCATGGCGGCAATACTGATGCCTATGGTTTTGCCGCCAATCTCGATGCATCGGCTTCCGGCTGGGATAATGCCGACAGTGCCCTTGTTCTGGGCGCTGGTGGCGCAAGCCGGGCAATCGTCCACGCGCTGTTGTCGCGCGGCTTTAAGAAAGTCGCCATCGTCAATCGCACGGTGAGTCGGGCGCAAGATCTCGCAACCCATTTCGGACCGCGTGTCTCGGCGTATGGCTGGGATGCGGCGCAAAAACTGGTCTCCGACGCCGGATTGATCGTCAACACGACATCGCTTGGCATGAGCGGTCATGACGAGCAGGAGGTATTCCCGCTCGATCTTGGCAAAGCGTCGCGAAAGGCGGTTGCCACCGATATTGTTTATGTACCGCTCAAGACGCCCTTTCTGAAAAAGGCCGAAGAAGCAGGTCTGGTGACAGTGGACGGTCTTGGCATGTTGCTGCATCAGGCCGTTCCAGGTTTCGAGCGCTGGTTCGGCAAAAGGCCGCTAGTGACGAAAGCGCTGCGTGAGCATATTCTGGCGGATATGGCAAAGGCTGGCGCTCTGGTATCTGGATCAAAAAGCGTCAAGCCGCAGTGAAAATGGTGATTTTCGAGAACCGGAGCAGAGTGTACTTAAGTACATGAGCACCGGAAGCGCAGAAAAACGCCATTTGCAGCAAGGCATGGCGACTTTTGGAACAGATACTATGATCGTGCTCGGATTAACTGGCTCCATCGGAATGGGGAAAACAACGGCGGCGAACATGTTCGCCGAAGCCGGTGTGCCGATCTATAGCGCCGACGACACCGTGCACCAGCTCTATTCCGGTCGCGCGGCCCCGCTGATCGAGGCTGCGTTTCCGGGCACTGTGGAAAACGGTGCGGTCAATCGGGAAAAACTTTCCGCTGCCGTCATCGGAAAGCCCGAAGCCCTGAAGAAACTGGAAGCCATCGTTCATCCGCTTGTGCGTGAGGAAGAAGAAGCCTTTCGCCGCACTGCCGAGCAAGCTGGCGCCGCTCTGGCACTGATCGATATTCCGCTGCTTTTTGAAACCGGCGGCGACAAACGTGTGGACAAGATCGTGGTTGTCTCAGCCCCTGCCGAGATACAGCGCATTCGCGTGCTTGCGCGACCGGGCATGACGGAAGAAAAACTCGATGCCATTCTCGCCCGTCAGACGCCGGATGCCGAGAAGCGTGCAAGAGCCGATTTCATTATCGATACGAGCGGGAGTTTCGACAATCTGCGCCGTCAGATTACCGAAATTGTTGCGGAATTGAGTGGAAAGCCGGCGGTCGCGACAGAATAATCGCGGGCGCTGTGTTACAGCTGTTCGAGATATTTTCCGAGAGGTTCTTCAATGCGTGAAATCGTTTTCGATACGGAAACCACCGGTCTGGAAAGGCTCGAGGACCGTGTGATCGAAATCGGCGGCGTGGAACTGATCAACAAGTTTCCCACAGGCCGCACTTTCCATAAATACATCAACCCGCAGGGGCGTCAGGTTCATCCCGAAGCGCTCGCGGTCCACGGCATCAGCAATGAACAATTGCTGGACAAGCCGACATTCGCGGAAGTTCTGGACGAGTTTCTCGAATTTTTCGACGGGGCCAAGCTGGTGGCACACAATGCCATGTTCGACCTTGGCTTCATCAATGCTGAACTGGCAAGGCTCGGACAGACTGAAATCCAGTCGGAGCGCATCATCGATACATTGGCGCTTGCCCGCCGCAAGCATCCGATGGGTCCGAACTCACTCGACGCCTTGTGCAAGCGCTACGGCATCGAGAATGGACACCGTACCCTGCACGGCGCATTGCTCGATTCCGAGATTTTGGCCGAAGTCTATATCGAACTGATCGGCGGCAAGCAGACAGCGCTTGGGCTCAGCATGGGCGGTGCTGTCAGCGGCAACAATGCCGGAGAGAGCGGCGCTGCCATCGTTCTTGCCGCGCGCCCGAGGCCGCTTGCTCCACGCATTTCCGATGCGGAGCGCGCTGCTCACGCCGCACTTGTGGACAAGCTGGGCGAAAAAGCCATCTGGAAAAAGTACTGAGTAAGTCTCAGAAGCGGATATGAAAAAAGCCCGGCCAAAACCGGGCTTTTTTGCAATTAGAGCATTTCCAGCAAAAGTGCGAAGCGGTTTTGCGTCGGATAATGCGTAAAAACAAAGAGATAAAGCGGTTCCACGACTCTGCTTTAACTGGAACCGCGCTATCGTCTGAAATGATCAGCTCTTTACAGCGGACTTGGCCTGTTCTTCGGCCATTCGCTGCTGGAACATCTGCGCGAAATCGATCGGGTCGATCATCAGCGGCGGGTAGCCACCGTTGCGCGTTGCGTCGGCAATGATCTGGCGAGCGAACGGGAACAGAAGACGCGGGCATTCGATGAACAGAAGCGGAAGCATGTGCTCCTGCGGGATACCCTGAATGCGGAACACGCCGCCATAGACGAGCTCGGTGTTGAAAAGGACGTCCTTGCCGTCAACAGCCTTGGCTTCCAGCGTCAGCACAACGTCGAAATCCGTTTCGGAAAGCGGATTGGCGTTTACGTTCACGTTGATGTTGATGGACGGTGCCTTCTCGCGCGGACGCAGCGACAGCGGCGCGCCCGGGCTTTCGAAGGACAGGTCCTTCACATACTGCGCCAGAATGTTGAGGGACGGCTCGGCCGTCGCGCCATTGCCGTTCTTTACTTCGCCCGCGGCCTTATCGCTCATTATCGGTATGCCTTCTATCGGTGATTAAAATTTTTGCGCTTCCAGCGCAGTCTACGCAGACTGCCCCGAAAGGTCGGAATGTTTGGCTAGCATGTGCGCGGGCATGAGGCAAGAAAGGCTTTTTAGGTTAGTATTTGCGTATTCATTGATCTTTACGGTCGTCTTTCCAAGGCGAGTTTTCATTCGGCCTGGTGGTATAATCCTCTGGATCGAGATCGATGACATGGTCCTGACGTGGATTTGAACCGGGACGCTGTTGCCCGTAGCCGTCCGAATAGCGCGCGGATGTCGCAACGACCATGCGGCCGCGCATGAATTTTTCCCACATGAAATCACGGATGAACGGAATGAACAGCAGAATGCCGATGGTGCTGCTGACAAAGCCGGGCACGATCAGCAGGATCGCTGCCAGAACCAGCATTGCGCCATGCACCATTTCGCGATCCGGCACGCGTCCGGCAGCCGTTTCGGTACGGATACGCTGCAAAAGCCCGATGCCCTGCACGCGCAGCAGAAAGAAACCCAGCATTGCGCTCAGAATAACGAGGCCCAAAGTCGCGAAAACGCCGATCTTGCTGCCGATAATGACGAAACCGGCAATTTCGATGAAAGGCATCGCCAGCATGACGAGAGGGGCGAGAGAGGAGGACACGTAAGTTACGACCTTTGTTGTTTGGTTTCAGCGTTTCAATTTAACCTGAATTGTAACTTTTTCAGGTTCGGAACGAAATTGAAACTGTCTGTCATGCAATATCAAATAGGTATGCATGATCGGGATTTGAATGATGACGTAAGCCGATCTATATGTATGAGATACAAACTAGGGATAAGGAAAGGCGAAATGCCTGATCCTTCAATCAGCGGCAGGCGGCATGGAATTTTTTGATTTTGGCACGATATTCTTCTTCATCGCAGCGGTGATCATCTTTCTCCAGCTGAGGAATGTTCTTGGCCGTCGTACCGGAAGTGAAAAACCGCCCTTCGATCCTTACACATCAGCCCGCAGTGCCGATGCTGCACCGGCAAGCGGTGAGACGGATAATGTCGTCTCTCTGCCACGTCGTCCGGGCGAAAAAGATTTCACCGCCATCGACAAGGCCGCTCCGGTCGGCACGCCGGTCAATGATGGCATGCGCGCGATTTACGCTGCCGATCCTTCGTTCGATCCGGCCGGTTTCGTGGAAGGCGTGAAGATCGCCTATGAAATGATTGTGATGTCCTTTGCCGATGGCGATCGCAAGGTTCTGAAAAATCTGCTTTCCAAGGATGTCTTCGAGGGCTTTGTTTCAGCTATCGACGACCGCGAAACCCGTGGCGAAAGTGTGCGTTCGTCCTTTGTGGGGATCGACAAGGCGGAAATCGCCGGTGCTGAGATGAAGGGGTCGGAAGCGCACGTAACGGTCAATATCGTCAGCCAGATGATTTCATCCACCTTTGACAAGGACGGCAAGCTGATCGACGGCGATCCGGAAAACGTGCTCGAGATCAAGGATCTCTGGACCTTTGCCCGCGACACACGATCGCGTGATCCAAATTGGAAGCTTGTCGCGACCGAAGCGGAAGATTAAGAGAAAACGTGTGAATCGGGCCGCTGATCCAGCTCGGCGGCCTTTTTATTTGTGCATAGCTAGACGGATGCGGCGATGAACGACTTGGCGAGGATTTTGCGCCCGGTGGCTTTTTCCGATTGTCCGGGCTGGAACCGGGACGATCAGTCCGCGGCATTCGCTGCGTTTCGCCGTTCTGCCGACTATGCGGCCCACCAGACTTACAAAAGCGGCAGTCTCGGCATCTGTTTCGAAGTGCTGGAGCCAATCTTTGCAGCTGCACGCAGCCTCGACAATCCGGGTGTGGAAGAAGCGCGCGCTTTCTTCGAACAGAATTTCATCCCCTGCCGGATCGTTCCCGATCAGGGCAAAGGCTTTGTGACAGCATTCTATGAACCGGAGATCGAAGCCTCCCTTGAGGCCGACACCCGGTTCAAGGTGCCCTTCCTGCGCCAGCCCGATGACCTCGTAAAAGTGACAGATGAAAGCCGTCCAATCGGACTTGATCCGTCCTTTGCCTTTGCGCGCCGGACGGAAAACGGCCTTGCCGAATATGACGACCGCCAGACAATCGAGCAGGGTAGTCTTTCCGGGCGTGGGTTGGAAATCGCTTTTGTCGCCGACCGGGTCGATGCCTTTTTCGCGCATGTGCAAGGTGCAGCACGCCTGAAACTGCGCGATGGCGGGTTGCTGCGCATTACATATGCAGCCAAATCCGGCCATCCGTTTACAGGCATCGGCCGCATTCTGGTTGCCAATGGCG
Source organism: Ochrobactrum sp. BTU2 (assembly GCF_024539785.1). Taxonomy (NCBI): domain Bacteria; kingdom Pseudomonadati; phylum Pseudomonadota; class Alphaproteobacteria; order Hyphomicrobiales; family Brucellaceae; genus Ochrobactrum; species Ochrobactrum sp. BTU2. Next base: position 190,028 of record NZ_JAHWRG010000002.1, read on the forward strand.
AAATTCCGGCTTCAGAAGTTTCCATGCAGTCGATCCGACGCTGGCTGGCCGAGCATCCGGATAAGGCTGACGATCTTATCTGGCAAAACCGATCCTACATTTTCTTCCGGGAAGCTTCTGTGGACGACCCGGATGCCGGACCTATTGCGGCTGCAAAAGTTCCGCTGACCGCCGGGCGTTCGCTTGCTGTCGATAAATTGCTTCACACATTCGGGACGCCGATCCATGTCAGCGCACCCAATGTCACGGTCTTTGACGGCGAACCCTTTGCACGCCTGATGATCGCGCAGGATACGGGAACGGCCATTGTCGGCCCTGCCCGCGGCGATCTGTTCGCGGGCTCTGGCGACACGGCAGGCGAGATCGCAGGTGGTGTAAAAGACGATGCTGACTTTTATGCGCTGGTGCCGCGCAGGCTTCTGGAGGCTTGAACGGGATGGCGCGTGACACCGACAAGCCGGAAAACGATTATCTGCGGCCCGAAGACCGCATCCTGTGGGAAACGGTCGCGAAGACCGCAAAGCCGCTGATAAAGCCAAAGGCGAGTGAGGACGAACTTCCCGATTTCAAATCCCTGATGGCGGAAGAAGAAAAGCGCCCTGCCAAGGCGAAGGTTCAGCCTGCGGTGGAAGCGAGCAAACCGAAGAAGGGCTTGTCGGCGCTCAGCGAAATGCAGATTCAATCACTCGACAAGCCGACGCATCGAAAGATCGCCAAAGGTCGTGTCGATATTGAAGCCCGCATCGATCTGCACGGTCTCACGCAGGGAGAGGCGCACGGCCTGCTCTACGGATTTCTGGTCAGCGCACATGCACGTGGCCTGCGTCACGTCATGGTTATTACCGGCAAAGGCCGTTCATTCGGCAGCGAAGGGATTTTGCGACAGGCGGTGCCGCACTGGTTTTCCACACCGCTGTTCCGGCTTCTGGTGAGTGCCTATGAGGATGCGGCGCGTCATCATGGCGGGCATGGGGCTCTCTATGTAAGGCTTCGCCGCCAGACGCAAACCATGGCACAGCAAACCGTATTGCCCGGGGGGAGCAGACCGCGATGACGCCATTTGGAATACGCTTGCGCGAGTTGCGGGAAGAACGCGGTGTGACGCAGAAGGATATGGCGGCAGCGCTTCGCGTTTCACCGGCCTATCTGTCAGCGCTGGAACATGGCCGGCGCGGCCAGCCGACCTGGGACCTGCTTCAGCGCATCATCACCTATTTCAATATCATCTGGGACGAAGCGGAAGAGTTGCAGAACCTCGCCGCCGTGTCGCATCCGCGCGTGGTGATCGATACGTCGGGGCTGTCGCCGCAGGCAACGGAACTCGCCAATCTTCTGGCGCGCAATATCCGCATCATCGACCGCGAGACGATCAGGCATCTGAGTGAGGAAATAGAGGCGGCGCGAAAGCGCCGCCGCGGTATCAAGCCTGTTCAAGTTGATTAAAGCGCGTCCCGAAAAGTGTGAAACGCCTACGCAGGGAAATCAGTCCACTGGACTGATTTCTGATCCTGCTTCGATCGGAAAAGATGCGCGTAGAAACAAATGATCAGAGCGCCGATCTGATCCAATCAGATCGAAACGCGCTCTAGTGGATTGAATTTGACGTTTGATACCCGTCCGATATTAATCCCGTTTCAAACGTCAAATTCGAAAAACCCACTAGAAAAGCGCTTTCAGCTCATCAAGCTTCGAATTGACCAGCCATCCATAGTAGTTTTCCTGCGGTAGCAAAGGTTCCTGACCGTCCGCCTTTCGCTTGGCGTTTTCGTTGGCAAGCGCTCGTGCGCGTGCTTCGGCGCCGCCCGTATTATAGAGCGTGGCGGTCAGGCCGGGATTCTTCGAAATGTCGAAGTCGGCGATCTGGCGGTAGGAGTTGATCGACTGTTTCAGCGTCGCCGCAATGTAGGGCAGCGTCAGATCGGGGTCCATGATCGTCTTGTAGACGACATTGCCGTCTTCTGCGTTGAGCTTGGGCAGACCGGAAACACGGTTCACCATGTCGGACATCTGCAATGCCGTCAGCGGATTGATCTGACCGAGGCCGAATGTCTGCCCGGCATAGAAGGGCTGGAAGAAGACCGCGCTGAAACGATTGTTGGGATAGGCGTTGCCGCCGACAGATTTGCCGCGGAAGTTCTTATTCCAGACATTCTCGCGGCAGGACCATAGCGAATAGCTGTCCTTATGTTTCAGGCAGTCGGCAAATTCCGGCCGCTTGATGAACTGGCCGATGCTTTCGCCATTGTAGCCGAAGCTCACGCCCTGGTTCACATAGGACATGGCTTTGACGTAATAGGTCTGCAGCCGGTCATAGACGTCGACATTATAGGTATGCTCGCCGACGATGGCGCCGACAATATGAATAGGATCGATGCCATAGGCGGCTGCCGTCGAGCGGATCTTGGAACGCAGCGAGGCATCCTTTTTCAGAAGATTGTAGATCTTCTGATACTTCTTCTCGTACGTCGTGCTCAGCTCACGCGTGCGCTTGGCGGATGCGCCGGGAATTGGCGGCTGTTCCGCACTGCGATTGCCCGGAGGCACGACCATCGCTGCATAGGCGCTCTGGCTGGCAAGGCTGAGGGCCAGGACAAATCCAACAAAAATGCGTCGCGGCTTTGCGCCCATTATTCTGATCATTGTGTGGAAACGGTCCTGATATGGTGAATATTCGGTAAAAGTTGCGGGGAAAATAAAAAACCCCCCGATGCAAGTCGAGGGGTTTTTGCAGTATTTGCGAAAGTGAACTCGCGCCGTGGCTTTATGGCCACTTTTACAAGATGAAGCGCGACAGATCGGTGTTCTTGGCAAGGCTGCCGATCTTGTCCTTTACATAGGCCGCGTCGATGACGAAAGTTGCGCCTGTCTTGTCAGGCGCGGTGTATGAAATCTCATCAAGAACACGTTCCATCACCGTCTGCAACCGGCGCGCACCGATGTTTTCAACCGTCGCATTGAGATCGACAGCGATATCGGCCAGAGCGTCGATGGCATCGTCGGTGATCTCCAGCTTCACCTCTTCCGTTTCCATCAATGCGATATACTGCTTGATCAGGCTTGCCTCGGTCTCCGTCAGGATGCGGCGGAAATCTTCGCGTGTCAGCGCATTAAGCTCGACACGGATCGGCAGACGGCCCTGCAGTTCCGGCAGAAGATCGGACGGCTTGGATACGTGAAACGCACCGGATGCGATGAACAACACGTGGTCGGTCTTCACCGGCCCGTATTTGGTCGCAACGGTCGTGCCTTCGACCAGCGGCAGCAGATCGCGTTGCACGCCTTCGCGCGACACACCGGCACCCATACCACCTTCCCGCGATGCGATCTTGTCGATCTCGTCGATGAACACAATGCCTTCGTCTTCGGTGACGCGAAGCGCTTCCTGAACGATCTGGTCCTGATCCAGAAGCTTGTCGGATTCATCGTTGATCAGGATCGGATAGGAATCCTTCACCGTGGTCTTGCGCGTCTTGGTGCGCCCGCCCATGGCCTTGCCCAGCATGTCGGACAGGTTCATGACACCGATATTGGCGCCCGGCATGCCCGGAATTTCAAAGCTTGGGCCGGAGCCGGTATCGGCGACCTCGATTTCGATTTCCTTGTCGTCCATTTCGCCATTGCGCAGCTTCTTGCGGAAACTGTCACGCGTGGCGGGGCTGGCGGTCTTGCCGACCAGTGCATCCAGCACGCGTTCTTCCGCATTGAGATGCGCCTTTGCCTTCACATCGTCGCGACGCTTTTCACGGACGAGCGTGATGGCAACTTCGACGAGATCGCGGACGATCTGCTCGACGTCACGGCCGACATAGCCGACTTCGGTGAACTTGGTCGCTTCCACCTTGACGAAAGGCGCACCGGCCAGCTTTGCGAGGCGGCGGGAAATTTCCGTCTTGCCGACGCCGGTCGGTCCGATCATCAGGATGTTTTTCGGCATCACCTCTTCGCGCATCTGGCCTTCGAGCTGCTGGCGGCGCCAGCGATTGCGAAGGGCGATAGCGACCGCGCGCTTGGCGTCGTTCTGGCCGATGATGAAGCGGTCGAGTTCGGAGACGATTTCACGGGGAGAGAAATTACTCATAATTATAACCCACTTTGCCACTGCTTGATGAACTCGAACGGATGCAGCAGCATGATCACGTTGAGCGTAAGATTGTCGCGAATGACGATCAGCGCCAGAACTTCAAAGAACAGCGCGATGGCGACGGTTATTTTCGTTGGCAGTTTGGCTGCGATCAGAAAGCCGATCAGGGCGGCAACCGTGTCGGCAACCGAATTCACGATGCTGTCGCCGAAATAGTCCACCGAGGACGTATTGGCGCGATAGCGTTCGATGATGAAGTTCGAATTCTCGACCAGTTCCCATACGGCTTCGATGCCGACCGCAGCTGCAAGTCTCAAGCCGAGCGGGGCTTTGGGTGCGATGACCGTGAACAGCCAGTAGAACAGAAAGCCATGGATGATATGCGACAGCGTATACCAGTCGGATATATGCTGCGAATTTTCGGTCATCAGCGAACCCGACCATAATTTTATGGTCCCGCATTCGCACATGGCGATCCGCCCGTCGAAGTAAAGCCAGGAGGCTTGCACTGCGAGTATGGCGAGAACGATCAGGGCGCCCAGGCCCCAGCGTTGCGCACTCGGTTTTGAGGCCTGCGCGAGCGAACTCATTCTGCGTCCAGGCTTTCCACGATGATATTGTGGTTGGTGTAGATGCAGATATCGGCGGCGATATCCATCGCCTTGCGGGCGATTTCTTCGGCTGACTTGTCCGTATCGACCAGCGCGCGGGCAGCGGCCAGCGCATAATTGCCGCCCGAACCGATGGCCATCACGCCATGTTCGGGTTCAAGCACATCGCCGGTACCGGTCAGCGCCAGCGTCACCTTGCTGTCGGCAACCAGCATCATGGCTTCCAGCTTGCGCAGATAGCGGTCGGTGCGCCAATCCTTGGCGAGTTCGACCGAAGCACGCATGAGCTGGTCGGGATATTGTTCCAGCTTCGCTTCGAGGCGTTCCAGAAGGGTGAAGGCGTCGGCGGTGGCTCCGGCGAAACCGGCAATCACATTGCCCTTGCCGATGCGGCGAACCTTTCGCGCATTGCCCTTCATGACGGTATTGCCGAGCGAAACCTGTCCGTCGCCCGCGATAACGACCTTGTTACCCTTGCGAACGGTGACGATGGTCGTGCCGTAAATTGTCGTGGGATGATGTTCGATCATGGATGCTCCTTTGGCGGCACATGCAATCCCGGAAGGCAATTGCAGGTGCCCCTTCATCTATTGGAGAAACAGGCTCCGTCAGCCATTGGCGGATGAATCGTGCTTCGATGAGAATATTTAAGAACGTACGGACGAATTGCAAATGCCGAATTGCAGCTTGCCAAACCGGCAAAAGGAATTGGCAAACTGGGCAAGCTGTTCTAGAACGCCTCCAAGCTATTGAATGAGGAAAGCTTATGACTGCAGAAAGCACCCGCAAGGCAAGCATCGAGCGCTCGACCAAGGAAACGAGCATTGCCGTTTCCGTCGATCTGGACGGCGTTGGCAAGTTCGACATCACCACCGGTGTCGGCTTCTTCGATCACATGCTGGAGCAGCTTTCCCGACATTCGCTCATCGATATGCGCGTCATGGCCAAGGGCGACCTGCATATCGACGATCACCACACGGTCGAGGACACCGGCATTGCGCTCGGTCAGGCCATTGCCAAAGCATTGGGCGAGCGCCGCGGTATCGTGCGCTATGCCTCGATGGACCTGGCCATGGACGATACGCTGACCGGCGCTGCCGTCGATGTATCCGGGCGCGCCTTTCTGGTCTGGAACGTCAATTTCACGACATCCAAGATCGGCACGTTCGATACCGAGCTGGTGCGCGAATTCTTCCAGGCTTTCGCGATGAATGCAGGCATCACGCTCCACATCAACAATCATTATGGTGCCAACAACCACCATATTGCGGAATCGATCTTCAAGGCGGTGGCCAGGGTTCTGCGCACGGCGCTCGAAACCGATCCGCGCCAGAAGGATGCAATTCCCTCCACCAAGGGTTCGTTAAAGGGATAGGTCCCGAACGGAAGGACAGGTCATGGCGCAATATGTCGTTCTGGAACCGAGCGATAGTAAAGCAATTTCAGGAAAAGTGGACACCGGTTTTCCGTCCGAAATTGCGACTGAAAAAAGCGCTGAAAAGGCCGTCTTCGTGCGCGACGGATTCCATGTACTGGCGCTGGTCTTGCCCTTCGTCTGGCTTCTGATCCAGCGTCTGTGGTTCGAAGCTTTTGCTGTTCTGGGCATCACAATCCTGCTCGGACTTGCCGGAGCTTACTTCGGCATCGCCGATGCGGTTCCGCTTCTGACCCTGCTGGTATCGCTGTTTGTGGCGCTGGAAGGCGTCAACTGGAAGATCGCCAAGCTCAGGCGTCAGGGTTTTGTCGAAAAAGCGGTCATTGATGCCTCCGATCTGGAAGAAGCAGAGATCCGCTATTTCTACAGCCTCGAAGATGCGGCCCGGCCAGCAACCTCTCTTGCGGACAAGCCTGCTCCGGAATGGGCACAGCAGCCCCCTCGTCCCACCTATTCCTCATTTGGCTCGACGATCGGGTTTGTCGGCCATCGCGGAGAAAACTGAAAATGCGTGTTGCAATCATCGATTACGGCTCCGGCAATCTGCGCTCGGCCACCAAGGCTTTTGAGCGCGCGGCGCATGAGAGCGGTATCGCGGCAGAAATAGAACTGACGGCGGATGCCGATCGCGTGGCGACGGCTGACCGTATCGTGCTTCCGGGCGTCGGTGCCTATGCCGATTGCCGTCGCGGCCTCCATGCCGTTCCGGGCATGGTGGAAGCACTGGAAGATGTGGTTCTGAAGAAGGCGCACCCCTTCCTTGGCATTTGCGTCGGCATGCAGCTCATGTCGGAGCGCGGCCTTGAAAAGGAAGTGACCAAGGGTCTTGGCTGGATTGCGGGCGATGTGCGTGAAATGACACCGTCCGATCCTTCGCTGAAAATTCCGCAGATCGGCTGGAACAGGATTCACGTGAAACATTCTCACCCGGTCTTCGAAGGTATCGAGACCGGCGAGAACGGCTTGCACGCCTATTTCGTGCATTCCTATATGTTCGATGCGAAGAACAAGGCTGACGTGCTGGCCGTTACTGAATATGGCGGCGATGTCACTGCAACGGTTGGCCGCGACAATATGGTGGGAACCCAGTTCCATCCTGAAAAGAGCCAGCTGCTCGGCCTTTCGCTCATTGCCAATTTCCTGAAATGGAAGCCCTGACATTATGATCCTTTTTCCCGCCATCGATTTGAAAGACGGTCAATGCGTGCGCCTGAAGCTCGGCGACATGGATCAGGCCACCGTCTATAATGAAGACCCGGCTGCACAGGCCAAAGCCTTTGAGGATCAGGGCTTTGAATGGCTGCATGTGGTTGATCTCAACGGTGCCTTTGCTGGCGAAAGCGTCAACGGCAAGGCTGTGGAAGCGATCCTCAAAGCCACGAAAAATCCGGTGCAGCTCGGGGGCGGTATCCGCACGCTCCAGCATATCGAGAACTGGCTTTCCAAGGGATTGCGCCGCGTCATTCTTGGTACGGTCGCCGTGCGCGATCCGGCATTGGTGATAGAGGCCTGCAAGGCATTTCCGGGTCAGGTTGCTGTCGGCATCGATGCCAAGGGCGGCTATGTCGCAGTTGAAGGCTGGGCAGAAGCGTCTGAACTGGGCGTGATCGAACTCGCGAAAAAGTTTGAAGGCGCAGGCGTTGCCGCCATCATCTATACCGACATCGACCGCGACGGCGTTCTGGCTGGCATCAACTGGGATTCGACGCTCGGCCTGGCAGATAGCGTTTCCATCCCGGTGATCGCATCGGGCGGCCTCGCCTCGATGGATGACATCAAACGTCTTGCCGCTCCTGATGCCCGCAAGCTGGAAGGCGCGATTTCCGGTCGCGCGCTTTACGATGGCCGCATCGATCCGGCAGAAGCATTATCCCTGTTGAGGGCCGCAGCATGACTTTGAAAGCGAGAGTGATACCGTGCCTCGATGTGAAGGACGGACGCGTCGTCAAGGGCGTGAACTTTGTCGATCTGATCGATGCGGGTGATCCGGTGGAAGCTGCCCGCGCCTATGATGCGGCGGGCGCAGACGAACTGTGCTTCCTCGACATCACGGCGTCTTCGGACAATCGCGAGACAATTTTCGATGTTATCGCCCGTACAGCGGAACAGTGCTTCATGCCGCTGACCGTTGGTGGTGGCGTGCGTCAGGTTTCTGACATTCGCAAGCTGCTTCTGGCCGGTGCCGACAAGGTCTCGATCAATACGGCTGCGGTGAAGAACCCGGAATTTGTCGCCGAAGCTGCTGACAAATTCGGTGACCAGTGCATCGTGGTTGCCATCGACGCCAAGAAGGTTTCGGGCGAAGGCGAAGCCGACCGCTGGGAAATCTTCACCCATGGCGGTCGCCAGACAACCGGCATCGACGCGGTGGAGTTTGCGCAGAAGGTGGTGAGCCTCGGCGCTGGTGAAATCCTGCTGACCTCGATGGATCGCGACGGAACCAAGGCCGGTTACGATGTGGCACTGACGCGAGCCGTGGCTGACAGCGTGCGCGTTCCGGTAATAGCTTCGGGTGGTGTCGGCAATCTGGATCACATGGTTGCGGGCATTCGTGACGGTCACGCGACGGCAGTTCTCGCAGCATCCATCTTCCACTTCGGCACCTATACGATTGGCGAGGCCAAGCGCTATATGGCCGAGGCTGGCATCCCGATGCGGCTCGATCCGGTCCGTTAAAGAGTAAGATTTAAGGAAGTCCGATGACTGAGTTCACACTTTCCGACCTTGAACGCATCGTCGCGGAGCGTGCCGGCATGACGGACGGCTCGTCTTATACTGCAAGCCTTGTTGCCAAGGGACAGACACGGGCCGCGAAAAAGCTCGGTGAAGAAGCCGTGGAAACGGTCATTGCCGCCGTTGAGGGCAACCGCGCGGACGTGGTCACCGAAAGCGCTGATTTACTTTATCATCTGCTGGTGGTTCTCAAGATTGCGGATGTGCCGCTCAATGAGGTTCTTGCAGAATTGCAGCGTCGCACGGCGCAGACTGGCCTTGAGGAAAAGGCCGGTCGTCCGAAAGCATAAATGCAAAGCGAATTGAAAGCTGCTAGTGCAGAATTGGCGTTGAGGGAGAGCAGCGACAATATGTGGGAAAAAGTGGACCAGCTAACGCCGTCGCGTTACTCGCCTTACCGTTTCTTTTCGGCTGAGGAATGGGCGGGATTTCGCGCCGACACGCCGCTCACTTTGACGTATGACGAGGTCAAGCGACTGCGCTCGCTGGGCGACCCCATCGATCTCGACGAGGTACGGCGCATCTATCTGTCGCTGTCGCGATTGCTGTCGGCGCATGTGGAGGCAAGCCAGCTTCTGTTCGAGCAGCGCAAGCAGTTCCTCAACATGGAAGAGTCGTTCAAGACGCCGTTCATCATCGGCATTGCCGGTTCGGTTGCGGTTGGGAAATCCACGACTGCGCGTATCCTGAAAGAGCTTCTGGCACGCTGGCCATCGAGCCCGAAGGTCGATCTCGTGACGACCGACGGTTTTCTCTACCCCAATGCGGTCCTGCGCGAGCAGAACATGATGGAGCGCAAGGGTTTTCCCGAAAGCTACGATGTCGGTGCGGTCTTGCGCTTTCTGTCAGCGATCAAGGCAGGCATGAGCCAGGTGCGTGCGCCGCTCTATTCGCATCTGAGCTACGACGTATTGCCGGGCGAATATCAGATCGTCGACAAGCCGGATATTCTGATCTTTGAAGGCATCAATGTGCTGCAGGTGCGCGATCTGCCGGAAGACGGCAAGATGGTGCCCTTCGTCTCCGATTTCTTCGACTTCTCGATCTATATCGATGCGGAATCGCAGCTGATCCACAAATGGTATATCGACCGCTTCATGCGGCTGCGGGAGACTGCTTTCGTCAATCCGGAATCCTTCTTCCATCGCTATTCGCAGCTTTCGGAAGATGCGGCGCGTTCGATTGGCGAAGGACTGTGGAACAATATCAACCTGAAGAATCTCAAGGATAATATCCTGCCGACGCGCCCGCGCGCCGATCTGATCTTGCGCAAGGGCAGCGATCACCTGATCGAGGAAGTTGCGCTGAGAAAAATCTAGAGCATTTCCAGCAAAAGTGCGAAGCGGTTTTGCGTAGGATAATGCGACGAAACAAGTACTTAGATATGAAAAAGGGCCGGTTATCCGGCCCTTTTTGTCTTTTGGTGATTGCAGTAGGTCAGGCCGTGCAGTCGCGCATGAAGCGCTGCAGATAATCATCGAAAACAGCTGGTGTCTCGCGGAAGGGCGCATGCCCTGCCCCGTCGATGACATGGGTTTTACCTTCCCAGAGATTGCCGAAACGGACTTTCGAGACGAAATCAAGTTCAACAAACGGCTCGTCGCGACCGTTGACGACTGCAATCGGGAGCCTTGCTTCGGCAACAATATCGCGCTGGTTGCCGCCGGTTCCGGCTGCAAATTTTTCGAACATGATGCGCCGCGCGCGCCCATCCGTGCGGGCGACAATCTCAAGCAACTGGTCTTCGAACGGTTCGCCGCAGGTACTACGCGCATAGGATTCGACATTGCGGTCGGAAAAGACTTCTTGCCCGGCAAGTGCCATATCCGGACCGCTCTTGAATCCTTGCCCAACTTCCTCACGCGCTACAGGCGGCGTGCCGGTAATCATCAGGCCGCGCATGCCGGGAAAGCGTGAAATCATCTCGATGCCGATATGGCCGCCAAGCGACCAGCCGAAAACGACTGTATCCGAAATGCCGAGCTTCGCCAGCACTTCCGTCATCGCGTCGGCATAGCCTTCCATGGAATAGCTGCGATCCGGATCAAGGGCGTCGCCGGACTGGCCATGCCCCGGCAAATCTGGCGCGATCACCCGCCAGTTTCTACCGATTTCGCCCTCAAGCTGGGGCGCAAAGATGGCGCCTGCGCTGGAGTTGCCATGGATCATCAGCAAGGGCGTTCCGTTACCCCTGCTTTCACGGATGGCAATGCGACCGTGGCTGGTCTCGATTTCATGGGATTTCATGGTCTCGCGTTTCCCTGTGTGGAGTCTTTTGGGATCAGTCGTAAGAAACCTTGCCGCGGCCCTTCTTGATGTCGGATCGTCCGGACTTGGCCTTGAGGCGGCGTTCGACGGAGCCTTTTGTGGGCCTGGTCTTCTTGCGTGGCGGCGGTGGTGGTTCGGCAGCTTTGGCAATAAGCGCGATCAGCCGTTCGCGCGCGTCCTCGCGGTTGCGCTCCTGGGTGCGGAAACGATTGGCCTCGATCAGAATATCGCCGTTCTTGGTACCTTTCTGTCCGGCAAGCTTGAAGAGCCGTGACAGGATATCTTCCGGCAGGCCTGCTCTCACGGCATGAAAGCGCAGCTGTACGGCAGTCGAAACCTTGTTGACGTTCTGACCGCCCGGCCCGGAGGCACGAATGAAGCTCTCCTCCAGATCGTCTTCACGGATCGTCAGGCGATTGGTAATGCGGATGATGTTCCGGTTCTCTTCCATGACGAGGAGATATACCGCTTTGTATCCCTTATACAAAAGAAAAACCCGGCCTTTCAGCCGGGCTCTCCCTCCTCCTCAGGATGGTAAAAGCATGTCTCCAAAAAGTGGGAACCGGTTTTTGGATAAAGACATGCGTAGAAAAAGCTATTCCGCAGCGATACGGATCGCTGGCGCTGCGTCCTTTACCTCGTGATCGACATGGCTTTCGAATTTTTCGAAATTCGTGACGAACATGTCGACAAGCTTCTTGGCCTGCGCGTCATAGGCAGCCTTGTCGGCCCAGGTCGAGCGCGGATCGAGAATGGACGTGTCCACACCCGGTACGTCGACCGGAACCGCGAAGCCGAAATTCGGATCGATGCGGAATTCGGCATCGTTCAGCGAACCGTCAAGCGCGGCGGCGAGCAGAGCGCGGGTTGCCTTGATCGGCATACGCTTGCCAACGCCGTAAGCACCACCCGTCCAGCCGGTATTGACCAGCCAGCAATCGACCTTGTGCTCGGCGATCAGCTTGCGCAGCAGGTTACCGTATTCCGACGGATGGCGCGGCATGAACGGTGCGCCGAAGCAGGTCGAGAAGGTCGCTTCCGGTTCGGTCACGCCCTTTTCGGTACCGGCGACCTTGGCCGTGTAGCCGGACAGGAAGTGGTACATGGCCTGTGCTGGCGTCAGCTTGGCAATCGGAGGCATTACGCCGAAGGCATCGGCAGTGAGCATGATGATGTTCTTCGGCTGGCCGCCCTTGCCCGACTTCGATGCATTCGGGATGAAATCGAGCGGATAGGCGCAGCGGGTGTTTTCCGTCAGCGAGCCGTCGTCGAAATCCGGCTGGCGGTTCTCATCGAGAACGACATTTTCCAGCACCGTGCCGAAACGCTGCGTCGTCGCGTAGATTTCCGGCTCCGCTTCGGCGGACAGACGAATGGTCTTGGCATAGCAGCCGCCTTCGAAGTTGAAGATGCCATGCTCGCCCCAGCCATGCTCGTCGTCGCCGATCAGCGTACGGGTCGGATCTGCCGAAAGCGTGGTCTTGCCGGTGCCGGACAGGCCGAAGAAGACGGCGGTGTCGCCGTTCGGGCCTTCATTGGCCGAGCAGTGCATCGGCATCACACCCTTCGCAGGCAGGATGTAGTTGAGTGCGGTGAAAACCGACTTCTTCATTTCACCGGCATAGGAGGTGCCGCCGATCAGCACGATCTTGCGGGTCAGGTCGACCGCGATCACGGTTTCGGTGCGCACGCCATAGCGTTCCGGATCCGCCTTGAAGGTTGGCAGGTCGATAATCGTCATTTCCGGCACGTAGGAAGCAAGCGCTTCCTGTTCCGGACGGATCAGAAGATTGCGAATGAACAGCGAATGCCAGGCATATTCGGTGATGACGCGGGCATTGATCTTGTTGTCGGCATCAGCGCCGCCGATCAGGTCCTGAACGAAAAGCTCCTTGCCCTTCGCATGGTCGATGAAATCGGCATAGAGCAGCTCGAAGGCCTCGCGGCTCATCGGCTTGTTGTTGTCCCACCAGACATGATCTTCCGTGTCGGCATCGCGCACGACGAACTTGTCTTTCGGCGAACGGCCCGTGTGTTGTCCGGTGCGTGCGACAAGCGCACCCTGCGCCGACAGTTCGGCTTCGCCCCGGCGAACGGTTTCCTCATAAAGCCGGGCGGCCCCAAGGTTGTAAAAGACTGCGGAGATTTCCTTCAGTCCTGAAGTGGCAATGGAAGCGGCCGTGTTGTGAATGCCGGTCTCTCTCATGATGTCTCCGCCATATGGTTTGACAATTGATCGGTCTCTTTCGCGCCTACCAGATTGATCGCGAAACTGAGGATGGCAGTCAGAAACAGATTAATCGTGGCAATTCAAATATTTAATCGATTTAAAATTTTTGAAATTTTTTTAAATCGTTTAATCTATGCGTTATGAGCTGTGAGTTTCGGGGAATGAAGGTCGGGCTGGCATTAACCAAAGCGCGATTCGGAGAGCGTCGTTTCGCGGCTTCTTCCGGTGCTGCCACATTTTGTACCTAATTTGTACTGCACAAGCAGGCACATTATACTAGTATCGATGTGTAATAAGGCGCTCGATCTATAACCCGCCAGTCTCTGGCGGCTGAAAGACGTCACCAGCCGGATATTCCGGTTGGCTTAGTTGAAGGAGAAAGGTTCGCATGAAGGAAGCCTCGGCAACGCAGACAATTGCGCTGGTCGACGACGACCGCAACATCCTGACCTCCGTGTCCATCGCGCTGGAATCGGAAGGCTATCGGGTCGAAACCTACACCGATGGCGCGTCCGCGCTGGACGGTCTGATGGCGCGTCCGCCCAATCTTGCGATCTTCGATATCAAGATGCCGCGCATGGACGGTATGGAGCTTCTGCGCCGTCTGCGCCAGAAATCCGACCTCCCCGTCATCTTCCTCACGTCCAAGGACGACGAGATCGACGAGCTTTTCGGCCTCAAAATGGGCGCGGATGATTTCATCACCAAGCCGTTCTCCCAGCGCCTTCTGGTCGAGCGCGTCAAGGCGGTGCTTCGCCGGGTTGCCGCACGCGACGGCACGGCCAAGCCGACCGGGCAGCAGGCCAAATCGCTTGAGCGCGGCCAGCTGGTCATGGATCAGGAGCGTCACACCTGCACCTGGAAGGGCGAGCCGGTAACGCTGACGGTCACTGAGTTCCTGATTCTTCATTCGTTGGCACAGCGTCCGGGCGTCGTGAAAAGCCGTGACGCCCTCATGGATGCGGCCTATGATGAGCAGGTCTATGTGGATGACCGTACCATCGACAGCCATATCAAGCGCCTGCGCAAGAAGTTCAAGGCGGTTGACGACGATTTCGAAATGATCGAAACGCTCTATGGCGTCGGCTATCGCTTCCGCGAGGCTTGATAGATAATTACATATCGCCAGTCCGTGAGGTCTGGCGGTAGTTTAATGAGAGCAGACAGAGCGACATGGTCGCAGAAACCGGGAACGACGGCCTTATCGGCCAGAAATCGGATTTGCGCGAACGCAGGGCCCGGCGGCAGCGCTCGGTGTTCTGGCGTCGCTTCTTTGCGCCCCTGCGCAAGTTTCTCGGCCAATATCTGTTCTCGAGTCTGACGCGCCGTATCCTGTTTCTCAATCTGGCGGCGCTGGCGGTTCTTGTTTCCGGCATTCTCTACATGAATCAGTTCCGTGAGGGGCTGATTGATGCAAAGATCGAAAGCCTGCTGACGCAAGGCAAGATCATTGCAGGCGCCATCTCGGCTTCGGCGACCATCGATACCAATTCTCTGATGATCGACCCGGAAAAGCTTCTGGAGCTTCAGGCCGGGCAAAGCCTGACGCCATCACCGGATTCGCCCGACAATTGGGAATTTCCGATCAATCCGGAAAAAGTTTCTCCCTTGCTGCGCCGGTTGATTTCGCCGACGAGCACGCGGGCGCGCATCTATGATCGCTACGCCAATATGTTGCTCGATTCGCGCGCACTCTATTCACCAAGCTTCCCTTCGGCGGGGCCTGTACTTCGCTACGACCTGCCGCCGATCGAGGAAGAGACGCCGACCATCTGGGAACGGGCCGGGACGTGGATTTCGCATCTGTTCTATGGTGGAGGCCTGCCGGTCTATCAGGAACAGCCGGGCGGTAACGGCCTTGCCTATCCGGAAATCGTCAAGGCGCTGGCCGGTTCGCCGCAAACAGCGCAGCGACGCAATGAAAAGGGCGAGCTGGTCGTTTCGGTTGCCGTCCCGATCCAGCGCTCGCGTGCAATATTGGGTGTACTCCTGCTCTCCACCGAAGGCGACGATATCGACAAGATCGTGCAGGGTGAGCGCATGGCGGTTTTCCGCGTGTTCGGCGTCGTTTCTCTGGTCATGGTCATTCTGTCGCTTTTCCTCGCATCGACGATTGCAAGCCCGCTGCGCAAGCTTTCTGCTGCGGCAGACCGCGTTCGCCATGGTGTGAAGAGCCGTGTGGAAATTCCCGATTTCTCCGAACGTCAGGATGAGGTCGGCCATCTTTCCACGTCGATCCGCGAAATGACCGATTCGCTCTATACCCGTATCGAAGCCATCGAAAGCTTTGCCGCCGATGTCAGCCACGAGTTGAAGAACCCCCTCACCTCGCTGCGCAGCGCTGTCGAAACCCTGCCGCTCGCCAAGACCGAAGAATCGCGCAAGCGGCTTCTCGATATCATCCAGCACGACGTTCGCCGCCTCGACCGCCTGATTACCGATATTTCCGACGCTTCGCGTCTCGATGCGGAACTTGCGCGCGAACATATCGACCGCGTCGACATGAAGACGCTTCTGACCAATCTCGTAACGGCAGCGCGCGAAGTGCGCCGCAACAAGGTCGGAACGGAAATCGTCTTCGATACCGGCAAACTGCCTGCCGGAAAGAAGGGTTTCTATGTTGCCGGTCACGATCTGCGTCTCGGTCAGGTGGTGAG
Source organism: Ochrobactrum sp. BTU2 (assembly GCF_024539785.1). NCBI lineage: Bacteria > Pseudomonadati > Pseudomonadota > Alphaproteobacteria > Hyphomicrobiales > Brucellaceae > Ochrobactrum > Ochrobactrum sp. BTU2. The sequence goes on from NZ_JAHWRG010000002.1 coordinate 206,043, forward strand.
CAATCTGATTGAAAATGCCCGTTCTTTCGTGCCGGACGATACAGGCCGCATCGTCGTGTCGCTGAGTGGCGAAGGCAGTCGCTTGCGCGTGCTTGTCGAGGATAATGGTCCAGGCATTCCGATCGAGAATATCGAGCGCATTTTCGAGCGATTCTATACGGACCGTCCGGCCTCGGAGGCTTTCGGCCAGAATTCCGGCCTCGGCCTTTCGATCAGCCGCCAGATCATAGAAGCGCATGGCGGCACGCTGACTGCAGAAAATATTGTCGATCCGGCAAGGCCCGACCAGTTCAAGGGTGCGCGCTTCATTGTCGACCTGCCTGCAAGCCCATGACGCCTGAAGAGGAAAAAAGCGGGCTTCATGCGACCACGCTTCAGGTTCAAGGCCGTGGTGTCATGATCATGGGGCGTTCCGGCGCGGGCAAGACCGAACTCGCGCTGACACTTGTGGAAAGAGCCCTCCTTCGTGGAGAGGTTGCTTCACTGGTCGCTGACGACCGCACATTGCTTCATGTGGAAAGCAGCAGGCTGATCGCCAGCGTTCCAGCCGCCCTTGCTGGTGGCGTGGAGATTCGCGGCGCGGGGCTTTTCAAGGTCGCTTTTGCGGAGGCCGTTCCGCTTTATCTCGTCGTCCGGCTTGTGGATCGTGACGAGGCCGAACGCTATCCAAGTGGTGAAATGTGGGAATTCGAGGGCATCTCACTGCCCCGACTTCTTTTGCCGGCTTTGTCGTCGAATGGCGATTCCAACGCGCTTTCGCGGGCCATCGAAGCCACCTTGTTCTATGAAAAATGGCCCTCCTCCGAGGGCTGAAACAGGCTTCGTTACGAATCGGCTAATATTTCACAGCGCTGCGGCATTTTGCTTTTTTAGTGGCAGCGTGGAAATTTTTCACTTGCTATCAAGATTTGCGCTGCCAAGATGCACAACTCGCCGGCGCTTTTCCGGCGTGGTTTCAGTGCCATCTGACACTCTGGCGGGGTGATGCGGCGGGCACGCGACGGGAGCTTTTATAGTATGATCGGACTCGTGCTTGTCACGCACGGAAGGTTGGCCGAAGAGTTTTTGCATGCTGTTGAGCATGTAGTCGGGCCGCAAGACAATTTCGAGACCGTTTGCATCGGTGCCGAAGACGATATGGAACAGCGTCGGCGGGATATCGTTGATGCGGTGGAACGCGCCGATAATGGCAGCGGGGTCATCATCCTGACCGATATGTTCGGTGGTACACCGTCCAATCTCGCCATTTCCGTCATGAAGGAAGGCAAGGTCGAAGTCATCGCAGGTGTCAATCTGCCGATGCTTATCAAGCTGTCGAGCGTCCGCATCGGGGGCGACATCAAGACAGCCCTGCGTGAGGCGCAGGATGCGGGGCGCAAATATATCAATGTTGCGAGCCAGGTCCTGACAGGAAAGTAATTCATGCACTCCAGCGTGCCCGTTACCGGTGAATACGAACCCGAAACTGCAGTTTCCCGATCCTTCGAGATCGTCAACAAGCGCGGACTTCATGCCCGCGCTTCGGCCAAGTTCGTGCAGTTGGTCGATGGTTACAATGCGCATGTCCGCGTGAGCAAGGACGGCATGACCGTTGGCGGCACGTCGATCATGGGGCTGATGATGCTCGCCGCGTCACCCGGCTGCTGCATCGACGTTAGTGCCTCCGGTGAACAGGCCGATGCCGTGTTGGAAGCCTTGCAGACACTCATCGCCGACAAGTTCGGCGAAGAATGCTGAAGAACAAGACTGTGGCCGCCGTGGGAGATCTCAACAATCCGGTGGCCGTTTTTGATGCAGGGATCGGCAGCTATGCTCTGGTTGAACTGATCAGGCGCAGCCAGCCGCAGCGCGACATCATCTATTTTGCTGATCGGGCCAGTTTCCCCTATGGCGCCAAAAGCCGCGATCAGCTGCTTTCCATCATGCGCAGCACGATCCAATACCTCACAAGCCTTGGCGCTCAAACAATTGTCCTTGCTTCCAATGCGCCCTCGGTCATGGTCCTCGACACATTGAAAAGCGAGTTCGCTGTACCGGTTTACGGCGTAGCGCCGCCGGTACGCACTGCCCTTGCGGCAAGCCACAGCGGCAAGGTTGCCGTTATGGGTGTGCGTTCGATGATCGAGAGCGAAGAACTTGCAGATTTTGTCCGAACACAGGCCGATAACCCAGGCGATGTCGCTCTGATCAATGCGTCTGCGATGGTGGAGCTGGTGGAAAATGGCGCTTTTCTTCGGCAACCGGACGAGACCGCGCAAAAGGTCGCCGCATTCTGCGATGACATTGCTGCCAGCTACCCTCTCATCGACACGCTGACACTTTCCAGCACCCATCTGCCATGGCTCAGACCGTTTTTCGAAACGGCCCGTCCCGGCTGGCAGTTTCTTGATCCGGCGGATGACGTGATCGCTGCACTCCCGCAACCCGAAGGCGGCTCTGGTCGCACAGTTGCCCTTGTCACGAAAAGCGAAACCTATCCCGTCGCCGAGTTTCGCCACATGCTCGAAATATTGCAGGTCGACCTTCCTTTGACGGTCATTGACCCCGTGTTCGACAAACCTGTCTGATATGCACGTATAAAGATTTCTTTATATTGCGTTGTGCTTCTGGCGGCGATCTGCTAGTCAAGGCGGCAGCCGGAGCGCTTTCCCGTGTGGAAAGCCGCCCCATATTGGAATGCAATCCCGGCCGCTGATTACATCTTTATCGAGCTGGAACTGCCTTTATTGGAGCACGCGATGACCGCAAGCCAAGATTTTGTCGTCAAGGATCTTAGCCTGGCCGATTGGGGCCGCAAGGAACTCGATATCGCAGAAACCGAAATGCCGGGCCTGATGGCTGCCCGCGAGGAATTCGGCAAGTCGCAGCCGCTGAAGGGCGCGCGCATTTCTGGATCGTTGCATATGACGATCCAGACCGCCGTTCTGATCGAAACGCTGCAGGCGCTGGGCGCTGAGGTCCGCTGGGCCTCCTGCAACATTTTCTCGACGCAGGATCATGCGGCTGCCGCGATTGCCGCCACCGGCACGCCGGTTTTCGCCATCAAGGGTGAAACGCTTGAAGAATACTGGACCTATACGGACCAGATCTTCCAGTGGCCGGACGGCGAACCGTCCAATATGATCCTCGACGATGGCGGCGACGCCACCATGTATATCCTCATCGGCGCGCGCGCCGAAGCAGGCGAGGACGTTCTGTCGAATCCCGGTTCGGAAGAAGAGGAAGTGCTTTTCGCGCAGATCAAGAAGCGTATGGCTGCAACGCCGGGCTTCTTCACGCGCCAGCGCGACGCCATCAAGGGCGTGACGGAAGAAACCACCACCGGCGTCAACCGTCTTTACCAGCTGCAGAAGAAGGGCCTCCTGCCCTTCCCGGCCATCAACGTCAATGACAGCGTCACCAAGTCGAAATTCGACAACAAGTACGGCTGCAAGGAATCGCTCGTCGACGGCATTCGTCGCGGCACCGATGTCATGATGGCTGGCAAGGTTGCCGTCGTGTGCGGTTATGGCGATGTCGGCAAAGGCTCCGCCCAGTCGCTCGCTGGCGCAGGCGCACGCGTGAAGGTTACCGAAGTCGATCCGATCTGCGCACTTCAGGCTGCAATGGATGGTTTCGAAGTCGTAACCCTCGACGATGCCGCTTCCACAGCCGATATCATCGTGACCACGACCGGCAACAAGGACGTGATCACCATCGACCATATGCGCAAGTTCAAGGACATGGCGATCGTCGGTAATATCGGTCACTTCGACAATGAAATTCAGGTGGCGGCACTCCGCAACCTGAAATGGACCAACGTGAAGCCGCAGGTCGATCTGATCGAATTCCCGGACGGCAAGCGCATCATCCTGCTTTCCGAAGGTCGTCTGCTCAATCTGGGCAATGCAACCGGCCATCCGAGCTTCGTCATGTCGGCTTCGTTCACCAATCAGGTTCTGGGCCAGATCGAGCTCTTTACCCGCACCGACGCTTACAAGAATGAAGTCTATGTGCTGCCGAAACATCTCGACGAGAAGGTCGCGCGCCTGCATCTCGACAAGCTCGGCGCCAAGCTGACTGTGCTTTCCGAGGAACAGGCTGCCTATATCGGCGTCACTCCACAGGGCCCGTTCAAGTCGGAACACTACAGGTATTAACCATACGTTAAGCATTGCACTACATGTTGAGACCGGGCGGTTGACAAACTGCCCGGTCTTTCTTTTTGCGTGCAAGATGCTTCACGTGGATTCGCCGGAAGGGTATTGTGTAGGCGAATCAAGGTGTTTGAGCGGGTGTTTGCGTTGTGCGTTTTTTGCCGGTTGTGGCGGGAAGCGACAGGACGATTCATCCCCTAAATGCCACGCATCGGCTTGAAAATCGAAATCGATTTTTGGAAAGCACGATGCGTAGATTTAACAGATAGAGCGTCCTTTGTGCGCCCACAAAGGCGCACGGCGCTCTAAAACGGGCTGACCTTCGTGCACTGTGGCGGCGTGCGTATGGTCGGGCTTTGATGTGTATTGAAGTGTTTTAATACGGCCGGTCTGCCTTCGTGGCGGTTTTCATGGCCGGGTGGCGGAGAAAAGGACAACATGCCAGATTTCGGCGCAACGGGGATTTTGCGGAATGTTTCCGCAATCATTACTGGCAGGCAATGGCTTCCTGCCGCCCATGTTGCAAAGCCGTTCGCATGGCTTGCTCCGAAAAAAGCCCTGATGAAGGCTTCTGTTTCTCTTTCGACGCTTTTCGCAGCAGTGCCCGCTTTCGCACAGGGCGCGGAATCGGCGCGTATCGCCCTGCCCTTCGGCGGCGGCAGTATCGGCGCTTTCGAGGTTATCCAGTTTTCCATGTTCCTAGGCGTGATGGGCGCAGCGCTACTTTCTGCGGGCTGGCTGATCCGCGAACGGTCGCGCGTTGCCGCAGAAAACAAGGAACTGCGTTCCAAATTCGCCGACCTCAATCTGGTCGCCCAGCGCAATGAAGCCCTGCTTAACCTCAAGGATCAGCGCATCGTGGTCTGGGATGGCCATAGCACGCGCGCTGAAGTCGTCGGACTGTTGCCAGACGATAGTGCGGCCCCGCAGGATCGCTCCACCTTTCTGGCATTTGGCCGCTGGTTGCGCCCGCAATCGGTCGTGGCGCTTGAGCGCGCCATTGGAATGCTACGCGAACAGGCACGGTCTTTCGATCTCACAGTTGAAACTGTCAACGGCACTCTGCTCGACGTGCGCGGACGCACATCGGGGGGCTTTGCTGTTGCCCGGTTCCTCAGCCTGCAGGGCGTGCAGGCGGAACGCGCGGCACTGCAGGCGCAGAACCGTGAATTTTCCGAGCGTATCGAGCTTTTCCGGCGTCTTCTCGACCGGATCGACCAGCCGGTATGGACCCGCGACGCTGGTGGTCGCGTCGAATGGGTCAACGCCGCCTATGCGCAGGCAGTCGATATGGCGGATGGGAGCCAGGTCATTTCAGAAGGGCGCGAGCTTTTCGGCGCGCAGGCACGCCAGCGACTGGAGCGTGATCGCTTTGCCGAGCCTGTCCTGCAGGAACAGCTGACGGCTGTGGTGCATGGTGATCGCCGTTTGTTCAACGTGACGGATGTGAGTGCTGAAACGGGTTCTGTCGGCCTCGGTTTCGACCAGACCGAAGTACAGGCGGTGCGGGAAGAACTGAACCGCACCATGAAGAGCCATGCCGAAACGCTCGACCAGCTTTCGACCGCTGTGGCGATTTTCGATCCCGAGATGAAGCTGCAATTCTTCAATCAGGCTTTTGCCAAACTCTGGTCGCTCGATACGGCATGGCTGGAATCGCAGCCGAGCAACACATTGATCCTCGACCGCCTGCGTTCGGAAGGCAAACTTCCAGAGCAGCCGGAATGGCGCAAATGGAAGGATTCGGTGCTTTCTGCCTATCGCGCAGTCGAGCCGCAGGAACATATGTGGCATCTGCCGGATACGCGGACGATGCGCGTCGTCGCCAATCCGCATCCGCAAGGCGGTGTGACCTGGTTCTTCGAGAACATGACCGAGAAGTTCGAGCTCGAAGGCCGTTACAACACGCTCATCAAGGTGCAGGGTGAAACGCTCGACCATCTGGCGGAAGCCGTGGCGGTGTTCGGCTCTGATGGCCGCATCCGGCTTTCCAACCCGTCCTTCGCCGATCTTTGGGCGCTGCCGATGCCGCTCATTGTCGAAGGCACGCATATTTCGTCGATTGCCAGGATTTGCGGTGAGCGCGGCGGCAACGGATTGTGGGATGATTTCGTCTCCACCGTCACTGGCTTTCTCGATACGCGTGACGGGCGCATGGGACAGGTGGAGCTGGACGACGGCACCATTCTTTCCTTTGCCGTGGTGCCACTGCCGAAGGGCCAGACCATGCTGACCTTCATCGACGTCACCGACACCGTGCGCGTCGAACGGGCGCTGAAGGAAAAGAACGAGGCGCTGGAACTGGCCGACCAGATCAAGAACGATTTCGTTCAGCACGTTTCCTACGAACTGCGTTCGCCACTCACAAACATCATCGGCTTTACCGAGCTGTTGCAGACACCGGCTTTCGGGTCGCTCAACGAGCGCCAGATCGAATATCTCGACCATATCAGCACGTCGTCATCGGTCTTGCTGACCATCGTCAATGATATTCTTGATCTCGCAACGGTCGATGCAGGCATCATGGAATTGGAGGTCGGTGAGGTTTCCGTCGTGGAAGCGATTTCCGCTGCCGCCTCCCGTGTCGGCGAGCGTATGCGCGACCACGATATCGGGCTCGACATCGACATTGCCGACGACGTGGATGTATTCAAGGCCGATGCAAACCGCGTCCGTCAGGTACTTTTCAACCTCCTGTCCAACGCCACCAACTATGCGCCGGAAGGCTCCAGCATCCAGCTGCAGGTGGCGCGCGAGGGGTCGGAAGTGGTCTTTGCCGTCCACGATGACGGTCCCGGCATGCCCGGAGAAGTGCTCGACACGGTTTTCAAACGCTTCCAGTCCTATCCGAATGGCGGTCGCCGTCGTGGTGCCGGCCTCGGACTTGCCATCGTCAAGAGCTTTGTCGAGCTGCATGGCGGGTCGGTCGATATCGATACGGGTTCCGGTCGTGGAACAACGGTCATTTGCCGTTTTCCGTCGGAAACACGTAGCTTCCGCGTCGCTGCCGAATAAGGTAAAGGGTGCCCATGAGCGCCTCACAATCCAGTATCAGCTATTTCTTGCCCGACGAAGCTGCAACACAGCGTTTCGGCGAGGATTTCGCCCTCGCCCTGCAGAAGGGCGATCTTGTCACGCTTTCCGGCGATCTGGGGGCGGGAAAATCCTCGCTTGCCCGCGCTATCATCCGGGCAATTGCTGATGATGAAGGGCTGGACGTCCCAAGCCCGACTTTCACGCTGGTGCAAAGCTACGAGGCCCTGCGCATTGCTGTTGCCCATGCCGATCTTTACCGTATTTCACACGGTGAAGAACTGGATGAGCTGGGACTGCCGGAGTTTCTTGAGGATGGCGTGGTTCTGGCCGAATGGCCGGAGCAGGGCGAGGGTTTCCTGTCTGAACCGTCTTTTGCCGTCACGCTGAGCCACGAAGGGGCAGGGCGACGTATTAGCGTGTCGGGACCAGTGGCCGCGATCCAGCGGCTGGAACGCAGCCATGCGATACGCGCATTTCTGGACCTCCATGGCCGTGCCGATGCAACGCGCCGCTATTTGCAGGGCGATGCGTCACCACGCAAATACGAGACGATCCGCACGGCTGCCCACGGCGTCGAGATTTTGATGAATGCGCCGCAGATGCCCTATGATCCGCCGCTGCGTGACGGAAAAACCTATCGGCAGATTGCGCATCTTGCGGAAAACATCCTTGCCTTTGCTGCCATTAATGGGCTTCTGGCAGGGCAGGACTTCCGTGTACCGCAAATGCGTGCCGCCAATCTCGATGCCGGGTTCCTTATTCTTGAGAACCTCGGAACCGAGGGCGTGCGGGCATCGTCCGGTGAACCTGTCGCCGAACGCTATGAGGCCGCCGGACGCTTTCTGGCGCATCTGCATGGTGTTTCCTGGCCAGGCCATGCACCTGTGGCGGGGCATCCCGACCACATCATCGCCGGTTTCGACCGTGATGCGATGATGATCGAGGTCAGCCTCATCGGCCAGTGGTACGCGCCGCGCATGATGGGAAGGCAACTTACAGACGCAGAAAAGCAAGCTTACGAAGCCGCATGGGACCACGTGATCGCCGACATTGCCGATGTTGAGAAGAGCCTGCTCTTGCGCGACTATCATTCGCCCAACCTGTTCTGGTTTCCAGAAGCGGAAGGCAAGGACAAGATCGGTGTCATCGATTTTCAGGATGCGATGATTGGACCGGCAGCCTATGACGTGGCTTCGCTGGCCCTCGATGCGCGTGTGACGATTTCGCCGGAGCTGGAACAGGCTGTGGTCGCAGCCTATTGCGATGAGCGTTGTGCGCTCGGACATGCGTTCGACGAAGCTTTGTTCCGCAAGGCCTATGCGGCCATGGGCGCACAGCGTAACGCCAAGCTGCTCGGTCTTTTCGTGCGGCTCGATGAGCGTGATGGTAAGCCGGATTATCTAAAACATCTGCCACGCATTCATGACTATCTCGGCCGTGTGCTGAAGCATTCGGTCATGGCGCCAGTGGCGGCGTGGTTTGAGGAATTGGGATTGATGCAGCAGGAAGAGGCCGCGCAATGAAAATGCCTGAAATGGTCCCGAAGACGGCTATGGTTCTTGCCGCCGGACTTGGCAAGCGCATGCGTCCCATCACCGAAACCATTCCTAAACCGCTGGTCAAGGTGGCGGGCAAGCCCTTGATCGACTGGGGGCTCGATGCGGCGGCGCAGGCAGGTATCGGCACGGCAATCGTCAATGTGCACTATTTAGCCGGCCAACTGGAAGCGCATCTTCGTGACCGCAACGATCTTGAGATCGTGATTTCGGACGAACGCGAAATGCTGCTCGATTCCGCTGGCGGCATCGTGAAGGCGCTGCCGATACTCGGAACAGAACCGTTTGTCATATTGAATGCCGACACATTCTGGGTAGGCGACGAGAAAGCTCCTAATCTGTTGGCGCTCGCTGACGCTTGGGATGCCGACCGAATGGATATTCTCCTGATGACGGCACGTCTCGATCAGGAAACGGGTTATGAAGGCAAGGGTGATTTCGTTGCCGACGAAAACGGGCATCTGCGCCGCGCACGGGACATCTCCGGCGAGCCGGTGATCTATGCGGGAGCAGGGATCATCCATCCTCGTATCTTCGCTGGCGCGGAGCCCGGTGTGTCCTCACTCAACCGCTATTTCGACGAAGCGATTGCAGCCGGTCGCCTTTATGGTATGCCAATGACCGGACATTGGCTGACCGTCGGAACGCCGGACGCGATCGGCGAGGCGGAGGCAGCGCTTACCGCATTTGCATGAGGAGGTAGAACGCATGAGCGCAAGACGGCCCAGAGATGGGAAACAGCGCCTGTTTTCAATTCCTCCCGGCACGCCGTTTCTGCCTGCTTTTGCAAAAGCGCTTCTGGAAGGACGGCTGGTCGAAGGTTTTCCCGGCAATCCGTCCGATCCGCTGGCATTGGCCAATGCAACCATCTATGTGCCGACACGCCGTGCGGCGCGCGCGTTGAGATCGATACTCGTCGATAGGAATTCGACAAAAAGCGCTATTTTGCCGACGATAAAGCCGCTCGGCGATGTGGATGAAGATGCAGCTTTCTTCAATGCAGGCTCGTCGGGCGTCTTCGATATCAATCCACCGATCGGTACAGCGGAGCGGCTTCTGCTTCTAGCGCGATTGATCCGTCCTTGGCGGGAATCGCTGCCTTCGCATGTGCGCGCCCTTTTCGGTGTTGACGACGTTTCCGTTCCGGCAACGACTGCCGATGCGATCTGGCTCGCCCGCGATCTGGCAGGGCTGATGGATCAGGTCGAAACTGATGGGGCTAAATGGAGCGAGCTTGCTGGAATTGCTCCGGAAGACCTTGCCGACTGGTGGCAGGTTACGCTCGGTTTTCTCAACATCGTCACCAATCTGTGGCCGGATATTCTGGCGGAACGCCGGCTTTCGAATCCCGCTGCGCATCGCAACGATCTCATCTGGAGCGAAGTGAAGCGGCTGCGCGCCCATCCGCCAGCCGGGCCGGTTATCGTTGCCGGTTCCACCGGTTCCATACCGGCGACGGCGGAACTGATTTCCGCCATTGCGGACTTGCCGAATGGCGCGGTGGTGCTGCCGGGGCTGGATCGCGATCTGGATGATGCAGCTTGGCAGATGCTGGCATCGGCAACCGATAATCCTTCGACCTTCGGTCATCCCCAGTTCGGTTTGCGCAAGCTTCTCGATGCAATGCAGACATTGCGTGCGGATGTGGAACATCTGGACGATATGCCTGCCTCCAAGCGTCTGCGCGAACGGGTGGTCAGTGAAGCGCTTCGTCCGGCGGAAACGACCGATGCGTGGGGACAGCTTGCACGCGATCCCGATATGCAGCCGACTGCGTTGCGGCAGGCGGCGCAGACTATTGACCTGATTGAAACCGCGAATGAGCGGGAAGAGGCGCTTACTGTGGCTCTCGTCTTGCGCGACGCGATCAATGATGAAGGTAAAACAGCCGCGCTTGTTACGGCAGACCGCAATCTGGCGCGGCGCGTGGTGGGTGAACTTGCCCGTTTCGGCATTGATGCCGACGATTCCGGCGGACGGCATCTGCGTGATGTCGAGACCACGACATTGCTACGGCTGCTGGTGGAGACCGTCTTCAACCCGGGCGACCCGGTTGCGTTGCTGGCGCTGGTCAAGCATCCGCTGCTGCGGCTGGAAGCTCCCCGCATCGAGCGACGCCTTGCTGCCGAAACCCTGGAACTCATCGCCTTTCGCGGTGGCACGGGCCGCGCATCCGTGCTCGATCTTCCTGCATTTTTCGACCGGCGGTTGGAGGAAAGTGCCGGCCAGCCATGGCAACCGGCATGGCACGACACGGTCACACCGGACATGATCGCCGCTGCCCGAAATCTTTGCGAAAGCCTATCGAACGCGATGGCACCATTGGTACCTTTCGTTATCGCTGGACGCAGGACCGAGATCGGTGAAATCGCGCGTGCTACGGTCGAAGCATTGGAAAATCTCGCTCGGAATGAAAAGGCCAGCATCGCTCCTTTCTATTCCGGTGAACGTGGCGAACAGCTTGCCACCTTTTTGCGTGGTCTGGTTTCGAGCGAAGCTGGGCTCGACTTTGAAGCGTCGGAATGGCCAGCCGTACTGGATGCCCTGATGGCGGGCGAGACGGTCAAGCCGCATCCGGGCGGTCATCCGCGCCTCTTCATCTGGGGTGCGCTTGAAGCACGCCTGCAAACCATGGATACGGTGGTGATCGGCGGCCTCAACGAGGGAAGCTGGCCTGCACGCACCCACAACGACCCATTCATGTCACGTCCCATGAAGTCGATGATCGCGCTCGATCCGCCCGAACGCCGCACCGGCCTTGCCGCCCACGATTTCCAGATGGCGCTTGGCATGGATCATGTCGTGCTGACGCGCTCGCAGCGTTCCGACAATGCGCCGACGGTGCCATCGCGCTGGCTGCAGCGGCTTGAAACTGTGCTGGGCGCGGATGTGACCGCCGAAATGCGCAAGCGCGGGGTTCGTTTCATCCAGTGGTCACGCGAAATCGATCAGGCGCCCGACGTGCCTTTCGTGAAAAGGCCACAGCCTGCGCCGCCGGTCCTTGCGCGCCCGAAGCATTTTTCGGTGACGGAAATCGAAACGTTGCGCCGCGATCCCTATGCGATCTTCGCCAAGAAGATATTGAAGCTGCGGCCGCTGGAGCCGTTGATCCGCGACCCGGCTGCAGCCGAACGCGGCACTTTGTTCCACGATATTCTGGGCCATTTTACGCAGGAGGCAATCGATCCGCTGGCTCCCGACGCTGCAGAGCGGTTGATGGAGTTGGGGCGCGTCCTCTTTGCCGATATGGATTTGCCGACGGAAATAGAGGCCGTTTGGTGGCCGCGCTTCACCGCGCTCATTCCGCAGTTTCTAGCTTGGGAACGCGAGCGCGCCTACAATGTCCAGACCCGCTTTGCGGAGATTTCATCCGATAAACGCGAGGTCGAAGGGCTTGGCATTACGCTTTCCGGTCGTGCTGACCGCATCGATCTGATGCGTGACGGGACAGCGGAAATCATCGATTACAAGACCGGATCGACACCATCGCCCAAACAGGCGCATGTGCTGCTATCGCCGCAGCTGGCGCTGGAAGCCGCACTTCTGGTGCGCGGCGCGTTTCGGGAACTTGGCTCGGTCCGTGCATCCGATCTGACCTATGTGCGTCTCAAGGCGGGCGGCGAGGTGAAGCCGGAATCGATCCTCAAGATCGGACGACCGCCATCGGAAAAAACTGCACCGGCTCTTGGCGAGGAATCCTGGCAGCGGCTGGCGCAATTGCTCGTCGAATATCAAAAACCGGAAAAAGGCTACCTGTCGCGCGCATTGCCGTTTCGCGAGACGGACCTGACGGGTGATTACGATCATCTGGCGCGAGTACTGGAATGGTCTGCCGGGGGCGATGCTGGCGGGGAGGGCGGTGAATGAAAAAGGCACCCATTATCCCCGAAGAAACGCTACGGGCACAGAGCAACGCGGCAAATCCGGCGGCTTCTGTCTGGGTGTCCGCCAATGCGGGTTCCGGCAAGACCCATGTTCTGACCGAACGTGTTATCCGCCTGCTGCTGGAGGGTACTGATCCTTCCAAGATTCTCTGCCTTACCTACACCAAGGCGGCTGCGGCGGTGATGCAGAACCGCGTGTTCATGCGGCTTTCAGAATGGGCTGTCCTGCCTGACGAAGAACTCGCCGAACGTCTGAAGTCGCTTGAAGGCCGCAGACCGAACGATGCTCGTCTTGCAGCAGCGCGACGGCTGTTCGCCCGTGCGCTCGAAACACCGGGCGGGCTTAAAATCCAGACCATCCACGCTTTCTGCGAAGCGATCCTGCACCAGTTCCCGCTTGAGGCGAACATTGCCGGTCATTTCGAGATGATGGATGATTTGATGCAGGCAGCCCTTGTCGGCGAAGCACGGCGCCAACTGCTCGAAACCGCGCATGGCGGCGGCGATATTGATCTCGCAGCGGCCTTTGCTGATGTTCTGCAGGCATCGGGCGAGATGGGGCTTCAATCGCTTCTGGATGAGGCCGTAAGCAGGCGCAATGGCCTGCAGACCTATATCGCCGAACTGGGCGTAGCGGCGCATCGCAGCGAAGCTCTGCACCGGGCTTTCCGCTTCGATCCGCAAACCAGCGAAGACGATCTCATCGCCGATCTCTGGCCGATACCGGAATTTTCCGACGATGCGCTCGAGCTCATCATGTCGATCCAGAAGGGTGCGTCGCGCGCGCAGGATTTTGCGCTGCAGCTCCGGCGTTTCGAAAAGGTGACGAGCCAGCGTGACCGCGAGGCCGTGTTGCGCGCCGCGTTTCTGAAAACTACTGGCGAGCCGAAATCCGGTTCCTATGTCGGCTCGGCGGCGGTCAAGAAACTTCTGCCGGATTTCGAAGAGGATTTTGACGCGGCAGCCGCGCGTGTCGAACAGGGTCTTGATCGGCTGAAGGAATTGCGTCTGGTGCGGCTCAATCTGGCCGCGCTGACGCTGATCGACAATCTGCTGCAACGCTATCACGACCTGAAGCGTCAGCGCGGCCTGCTCGATTTCGAGGATCTCATTACCCGGACCGTGGCGCTGCTCGCCCGCAACGGGGCAGGGCAGTGGGTTCAGTACAAGCTCGATCGCGGCATTGACCATATTCTGGTCGACGAGGCGCAGGACACCAGCCCCGACCAGTGGCAGGTAATCCGCATGCTGTCGGAAGAGTTTTTCTCCGGCGTCGGCCAACGCAATATCAGCCGCACGCTTTTTGCCGTTGGTGACGAAAAACAGTCGATCTATTCGTTCCAGGGTGCCGTGCCGGAGGATTTCGCGGCGCAGGGGAGGTCGGTCAGTCTTCGTGCGGAAGATGCCGAGCTGAAGTTCGAGCGCGTCAGCCTCAATTTCTCGTTCCGATCCGCACCCGATGTCTTGCAGGCGGTGGACGAGGTTTTTGCGAGACCCGAGGCCAATCGAGGCCTTGCAGGCGCAACGGTACATGAAGCTATTCGTTCCGATGCGCCGGGCGAGGTGGAAATCTGGGATATGCTGACGCCAGAAGTGGTGGAAGAGCCGGACGACTGGCGCGAGCCGGTCGATCATCTGGCAGCACCTGCCGTCCGGCTGGCGGATCAGATCGCGGCCACTATTCGTCACTGGCTGGATCGCGGCGAACCTATTCCGGGCCAGAACCGGCGGATCATGCCGCGTGACATCATGGTTCTGGTACGAAAGCGCGACCAGTTCATGCCTGCTTTGTCGCGGGCGCTGAAAAACCTGTCCGTTCCGGTAGCAGGTGCAGACCGCTTGCGGCTCACCAGCCATATTGCCATTCAGGACCTGATGGCACTCGGTCGTTTCGTGCTTCAGCCTTCGGACGATCTTTCGCTGGCATCGGTATTGAAAAGCCCGTTATTCGGCTGGGATGACGACCGGCTGTTCGAGCTTGCCCATCCGCGCGGTTCAGGCCTCACATTGTTCGAGCGGCTTTATCAGGTCTCGCGCGGCGATGCTGCACTGGCCGAGGTGCACAAGACCTTGAGCCGCTGGCGCAATATGGCCGACACGATGCCGGTGTTCGAGTTCTATGCACGGATATTGAGCGCGGACGGTGCGCGGCGAAAACTTCTGGCGAGGTTGGGGCCGGAGGCGGGCGATATCATCGACGAATTCCAGAATTATGCGCTTTCAGCCGAGCGTGCCGGTCTGCCCGGCCTGCAAGCCTACCTTGAAACACTGGAAGCGGCATCGCCGGAAATCAAGCGTGAACTTGATCAGGGGCGCAATGAAGTGCGCATCATGACTGTCCATGCCGCCAAGGGGCTGGAAGGGGCAGTGGTGTTTCTCGTTGATCCGGGAAGTGCGGTCTGGACTGGCAGTCGTGCGCCAAAGCTCATTCCTTTTGACTTTTCGAATGATAGTCCGTCGGTGAAAGGCTATCTCTGGCAACCGAATGCCGGATACCAGACCGGCTTCACGACCGCTCAGATCGAGAAGCTGAAAACGCGGGCGGAGGAAGAATATCGCCGCCTGCTCTATGTCGGCATGACGCGCGCCGAAGACCGGCTCATCATCTGCGGCTATCGCGGCACGCGTGAAAGCGGCGAAACATGGCATCGCCTTGTCGAGGATGCGTTGGCCACCAAGGCCGAGACATTCGTGCACCCCGTGCTGAAAGTCGCCGCAAGGCGCTATCGCAACACACCGCGCGGAATGGTCGATATTGCTGAGCAGGATAGAACCGAAGATCATGCGCTGCCATCATTTCCAGATGAATATAGAGAGCCGATAAAGCCGGAAATCGGACTGCCGCGACCGCTGGCGCCGTCCGGCGCTTCTGCGCTGATCGAAGCGGATGAAGAACCGCCGCTCGATTCGTTTTCGCCCGTTCTGGGACCGGGCAATGGGACGCCAGCCTTTGCGTTGCGACGCGGCACGGCGATCCATATGCTGCTGCAATATCTGCCGGATGTCCCACAGGATGGGCGTGAAACGCTGGCACGCGACTATCTTGGGCGGATTGCTGCCGACTGGCCGGAAACGGAGCGCCAGATTGCCTGGCAAAGCGTCAGGACCATTCTGGACGATCCCACCTATGCACCGGTCTTTGCGGAAGGCTCGCGCGGGGAAGTTGCCATCATGGGCACGATCGAGCTTGGCGGGCGCGATCATGCCGTGTCCGGTCAGATCGACCGCATCAGTGTTGGCGAGGATCGTGTCCTGATCATCGACTACAAGACCAATCGACCGCCACCGAAAACCATCGAGGCGGTTCCTTTCGCCTATCGGGCGCAGCTTGCGCTTTATCGCGAGTTGCTGGCCCCGCTCTATCCGGGGCGGATTGTCGAAACGGCGCTTCTGTTCACCGAAGGTCCGTTTTTGATGCCGCTGCCGGATGTGGTTCTGGACGAAGCGCTGCAGTCTCTGAAAGACTCTCAAGGAAAGGTGACGAACCAGAACTTGACGGATGGCAGCAGACGCGCCACATGATATAGCGAATGAAGAGCGGATCGTGTTGTGAGTCTGAAAAGATGTCTGCCGTTCTTGGTGAGAAAAGAGGATAGCCCTATGGCAACCGTTAAGGTCGATAACAGCAATTTTCAGTCGGACGTTCTTCAGTCGAGCGAGCCTGTCGTGGTGGATTTCTGGGCGGAATGGTGCGGTCCCTGCAAGATGATCGCGCCGGCTCTGGACGAAATCGCGACCGAAATGGCCGGTCAGGTCAAGATCGCCAAGGTTAATATCGATGAGAATCCAGAACTGGCAGCCCAGTTCGGCGTGCGTTCGATCCCGACGCTTCTGATGTTCAAGGACGGCGAACTCGCCGCCAATATGGTCGGCGCTGCTCCGAAGAGCCGTCTCGCCGACTGGATCAAGGCTTCTGCTGCATAAAGAACAGCATCATAAAAATGCAAAACCCGGCCTTCGAGCCGGGTTTTTGTTTGGAGCATTTCCAGCAAAAGTGTGAAGCGGTTTTTGCGCAGGATAATGCGACGAAATAAATACTTGGAGCGGTTCCAGCGACTCTGTTTTTACTGGAACCGCTCTAGAATTTGCCGTTAGGCGGGTGGTGTGCCGTTCTCTCTCAAAACTTCACCCGCAAGGTAAAGCGAACCGCCAATCAGGATACGCGGTGGCGCTTCATCCGGGGGCCACGTACCACGCAGAAGTTTCAATGCGTTGGCAACCGAATGCACAGGCTCTGCCGACAGGTTGGCTTTCTGGGCCGCGACCGCCAGCTCATCATTGGGGATACCCGCATCGCTGGACGGAACAGGCACGGTGAAAACATGCCGTGCCATACCGGCAAAGGCTTCGAAATAGCCGACCGGGTCCTTGGTGTTGATCATGCCGGTGATGAGGAACAGCGGGCGTTCATTGCGTTCTTCCAGATCGCCGAGTGCCTCCGCGATGACTGCGCCGGCACCCGGGTTATGACCGCCATCGAGCCAGATTTCGGAGGCTGCCGGGGCCATATCCACGAGCGCGCCATGGGTCAGGCGCTGCATGCGTGCTGGCCAGTCCACCACCATCAACGCTTTTTCGACGGCTTTGTCGGTCAGGCTGAAACCAGCCATCTGCACTGCCTCGATTGCCGCTGCGGCATTGGAAATCTGGTGACGTCCGGGCAGGCGCGGCAATGGCAGGTCGATCAGACCGTCCTCGTTCTGGAACACCATGCGACCATGCTCCTCGAAAGCGAGGAAATCCTGCCCGTAAACCGAAACCGGACAGCCAAGCCGGTCGGCAGTCGAGACGAGAACTTCCCGCGCTGCATCGAAAGGCTGGAAACCGACAACAACCGGGCAATCCTTCTTGATGATACCGGCTTTCTCGGCGGCAATCAGCTCCACGCGGTCGCCAAGATAGGCCTGATGGTCGATGGAAACCGGCATGATGAGCGAGACGGCAGGCTCGGCAATGACATTGGTGGCGTCGAAACGTCCACCAAGGCCGACTTCCATAACGACGACATCCGCCGGATGCTCGGAAAAGAGTACGAAAGCCACAGCCGTCAGAATTTCGAAAACGGTGATGTGCTGGCCGCCATTGGCTGCCGCAACGCGCTCTATGGCGTCGGCCAGAACATCGTCGCTGACCAGCCTGCCGCCGCCGGGCGCCGCCAGACGGTAGCGCTCATGCCAGTGGACGAGGTGCGGCGAAGTATGGACGTGAACGTCGAAGCCGCCCGCTTCCAGAAGCGCGCGGCAGAAAGCCGTCGCCGATCCCTTGCCGTTGGTTCCGGCAATATGGATGACCGGCGGCAATTTCAGATGCGGATTGCCGAGCTTTTCCAGAAGACCGCGGATGCGGTCTAATGAAAGATCGAAGCCTTTTGGATGCAACTGCATAAGCCGCTCGATTGCGGCGGCGGCTTTTTCTGTCACGATCAGGCTGCCTTGTCGGTTGCTTCCGTCTTTTCGTGTTCCGGCGCGTCGCTATTGCCCGGCTGCCTGGTCATGATCTTGAGAAGGCGCGCAATCGTGTCCTTCAGCTCGAGACGCGAGACGACCATGTCGACCATACCATGTTCCATGAGATAGTCGGCGCTCTGGAAGCCTTCCGGCAGCTTTTCACGGATCGTCTGTTCGATGACGCGCGGGCCGGCAAAGCCGATCAGTGCGCCGGGTTCGGCAATGTGGATATCGCCCAGCATGGCGTAGGAAGCCGTCACGCCGCCCGTAGTCGGATTGGTCAGAACGACGATATAGGGCAGGCCAGCTTCTTTCAGCATTTCCACAGCAACCGTGGTGCGCGGGAGCTGCATGAGCGACAGGATGCCCTCCTGCATGCGTGCACCACCCGAGGCGGCGAACAGAACCAGCGGACGCTTCAGCTCGATGGCCTTTTCAAAGCCTTGAATGATCGCTTCGCCGGCACCCATGCCGAGCGAACCGCCCATGAAGCCGAAATCCTGAACGGTGGCGACAATCGGCAGGCCGTCAATGGTGCCGAGGCCGTTGACGATAGCGTCATCCATGCCCGTGCGGGTGCGATAATCCTTGAGACGATCGATATATTTCTTCTCGTCGCGGAATTTCAGCGGATCGACCGGCACTTTGGGAGCTTCAAGCGTGGTGTATTCGCCATTGTCGAAGAAGAAACGCAGACGATCCTTCGCCTTGATGCGCATGTGATGACCCGAGGACGGGATCACAAACTGGTTGCTCTCAAGGTCTTTGTGAAACACCATTTCACCGGTCGACGGATCTTTGATCCAGAGGTTTTCCGGCATTTCACGACGGCCGAGCATCGAATTGATCTTCGGACGGACGTAGTTGGTGATCCAGTTCATGACGTTTGCTTCCGTTTCTTGTTCTTCGGCAAAGAGCTTCAGCCGCTTAGCACTTTTAAGATGTGCACTAAATGGACGATTTATTGGGCGGCTTCAAGGCGTGTGGCACGCACACTCTCCGCAAGGGCGTGGACAAGTCTGGTTGCAGCGGCGACAGGATCGCCCTTCGCCTTGCCGTTTTCGTCCAGTTCACCGGCAATCGCGTTGACAATCGCCGTGCCGACGACGACGCCATCGGCATGGGTGGCGATGGCTGCTGCCTGCTCCGGTGTCTTGACGCCGAAACCGACACAGATCGGCAGATCGGTGCTCTTCTTGATGTGACGCACAGCTTCACCGACCTTTGCCGTATCGGCAATGGCCGAACCGGTGATGCCGTTCATCGAGACGTAATAGACGAAGCCCGATGAATTATGCAGCACCTTCGGCAAGCGCTTGTCGTCCGTGGTTGGCGTGGTGAGGCGGATAAAATTGATACCCGCCTTCATGGCCGGAATGCAAAGCTCAGCATCCATTTCAGACGGAAGATCGACGACGATCAGCCCGTCCACGCCGGAAGCCTTGGCATCGGCCAGAAAGCGTTCCACGCCGTAAATATAGATCGGGTTGTAATAGCCCATCATGACGATCGGGGTCGTGTTGTCTTCCTTGCGGAATTCTGCTGCCATGTGCAACGTCTTGGCAAGCGTCTGACCGGCGTTGAGGGCGCGCAGGCCAGCGGCCTGAATGGCGGGTCCGTCTGCCATCGGATCGGAGAAGGGCATACCGAGTTCGATCACGTCGGCACCAGCCTTTGGCAAGGCCTTCATCACCTTGAGCGAGGTTTCCAGATCGGGATCGCCACCCATGAAATAGGTAACGAGCGCCGGACGGCCCTCGGCCTTCAGTTCAGCGAATTTGGTGTCGATGCGAGTAGTCATACCGTGCCCCGTGGCAAAGTGCGTGCCAGATAGTCGGCAACGGGCTTGCCCGCCATTGCCGTTTCCATCCATGCACGCCGTTCAAAGTCTATAATTCCGAGTTCCCACACGCAGGCCATCAGCAGCGGCTGTGCGGGCATGAAGTCCACCTCGTCGCCGAGTTCCGACTGCCAGAGGATTTCCGTAGCGATGCCGCCCTCAAGCCACCAGTGCAGCAGCAGCCAGAGGCCCTCCTCGCCCTGATGAAGAACGGCGAAACCGACGCCCAGATGCGGCAATGCGGTGAGCTTTTCAGCGGCAGTTTCAATCTGTCTGCGGGCGAGGCCGACAGCAGCCTCCGCGACAGGATTGGTTGGATCGGCTTCAATGATGTTGAGCTTGATCGTCGCCGGACCGCACGTCGTCAGGCCGTCGAACCATGCGGCACGCGGCTTGTAGGCGGAGATTTCGGCGACGTTATTACCCATGTCAGATGTCCATGCCGAGAAGCTTGCCGACCGTGTGGACATCCTTGTCGCCACGACCGGACAGATTGACGATCATGACCTGATCCTTGCCCATGGTCGGTGCCATTTTCACAGCCTGCGCGATGGCATGTGCGGATTCGAGGGCAGGGATGATGCCTTCGGTGCGGGTGCAAAGCTGAAATGCATCCAGCGCCTCATCATCGAGGATTGGCACATAATCGACGCGCCCGCTGTCTTTCAGCCATGAATGTTCAGGCCCAACGCCCGGATAGTCGAGACCGGCAGAAACGGAATGACCTTCGAGAATCTGACCGTCATCGTTCTGGAGGAGGTAGGTGCGGTTGCCATGCAGAACGCCGGGACGACCTGCGCTCATTGAAGCGCAATGTTCTTCACCGTCGAGACCGCGTCCGCCCGCTTCGACACCGACGATCTTCACCGAGGCGTCGTCAAGGAACGGATGGAACAGACCGATGGCATTGGAACCGCCGCCGACCGCTGCCACGATCACATCCGGCAGGCGTCCTTCCTGTTCCAGAATCTGTTGGCGCGCTTCGTTGCCGATCACCGACTGGAAGTCGCGCACCAGTTCCGGATAGGGATGCGGACCGGCAGCCGTACCGATCAGGTAATAGGTGTCTTCGACATTTGTCACCCAGTCACGCAGGGCTTCGTTCATCGCGTCCTTGAGCGTGCCGTTGCCTGCAGAAACCGGGATCACTTCGGCACCAAGCAGCTTCATGCGGAACACATTCGGCTTCTGACGTTCGACGTCGGTTGCGCCCATATAGACCACGCAGGGCAGGCCGAAACGCGCGGCAACGGTGGCCGAAGCCACACCATGCTGTCCGGCGCCGGTTTCAGCGATGATACGGGTCTTGCCCATGCGTTTGGCAAGCAGAATCTGGCCGAGGCAATTGTTGATCTTGTGACTGCCGGTGTGATTGAGGTCTTCACGCTTGAAGTAGATTTTCGCACCGCCCAAATGTTTGGTCAGGCCTTCGGCATAATAGAGCTTGGAAGGACGACCGGCATAATAGGTTGAAAGCGCGTTCAGCTCAGCTTTGAATTCAGGATCGTTCTTCGCCGTTTCATAGGCTTCCTGCAATTCAAGGATCAGCGGCATCAGCGTTTCGGCGACGAAGCGTCCGCCGAAAATACCGAACATGCCCTCTTCATCGGGGCCTGTCTTATAGGAATTGGGTGCAACCGGCTTGTTCAACGCTTCCGCTCCGTCAGTTCAGGCTGTCTACAGGGCATCGGCGCGCATCGGCGACAGCCCGGAAAAAATTCTCGATGAGACGCACATCCTTTTCGCCGGGCGCGCGCTCGACGCCGGACGATATATCGATGCCCGGCGCCTGGGTCTTGTGCAGCGCTTCGGCGATATTGTCCGCACTCAATCCACCGGAAAGCATGTAATCGATATCCGCGTCAAGCGCCGCCAGAAGTTCCCAGTCGAATGACACGCCATTGCCGCCGGGCAGCTCAGAGCCCCTTGGCGGTTTGGCATCGAACAGGAAACGGTCGGCTATGCCTTTATAGGCTGCAATCGCGGCAAGGTCGCTGGCTTCGCGCACCGAAAAAGCCTTCATGACCGGCAGGCCATAACGCGCCTTGATGAAGGCCACGCGTTCCGGCGTCTCATGCCCGTGAAGCTGCAGAATATCTGGCTTCACGGTTTTCACGATATCATCCAGCGTTTCATCGTCCGCATCGACTGTAACGGCAACGACAAGCGCACGTCCCTTGACCGCATCGCGCAGGCCTGCCGCTGCCTGCGGGGTTATATGGCGCGGGCTTTTTGGAAAGAAGATGAAACCGATATGCGTCGCACCGCCGTCGAGAGCGGCGGCAACAGCATCGGGGGTTTTAAGCCCGCATATCTTGATATCGAGAACCATGGTTTTCCGTCGCATAAATCCGGGGTCTACTCAAGTTATTCCGTCCATTGTCGACCTATTCGGAGACCGGATGGCCGTCAAAACCCTGTGCGATCAGAAAATCATACGCCTCCATGACCTCAAGGGGAACAGCCTGCGCGATCTGATAGCCCCTGGCGGGATATTCCAGAATGCGTTGAAGATCGCCGGTCATCTCGCTGATAAGCATTTCGACCGGATGATCTGCCGTTGGCTGGTCCTCGAAGGATACGAGCGGCGCGGTGATGCTTGCGCGTGCCTCCGGCCATTGCCGGGCCGCGGTCGCCAGAACGCGGCGTTGGGTCTGCGGCTTGGTCACAAGGATGGCGCTGATTGCACCGGGTGCAAGCCGTTCGCGACTGAACCTTATATTTTCGCCGATATTGGTGGCATTGGGTTCGATGGTGATCGCTTCTTCAGGCACGCCGCGCCTGATTGCGATTTCAGCAAAAGCTTCTGCTTCACTTGCCTTGTAGAGCCTGTCCGTCCAGTGACCACTTTTGCCGGTGAATACCAGCCACGTCGCCATGCCGGCCAGAAAGAGATCGGCTGCCCTCTCGGCAACGCGTGGATCGTAGCTGCCAAGCCCGATAATGACATCGGCGGTTTCCAGCGAATCATAGATGCAGTGATAATCCCACAGCACCTTGGCGGCGGTCAGTATGGATGCGGTCATGTGAAGTCGATAGCCTGTAATGCGCTGCCATTGCGCTTCAGCCAAGCCTTGCAGCGCTCCGTATCGGGGCAAAGCTCATGGCAGAGTTTCCAGAATTTCGGCCCATGGTTCATCTCGATGAGATGGGCCACCTCATGGGCAACGAGATAATTGATCACCGGGGCAGGGGCCATGCCGATGCGCCAGGAGAAAGAAAGGATGCCGTCCGAGGTACACGACCCCCAGCGGCTCTTCGTATCCTTGAAGCGCACTGCCTTGGCCTTGCGGCCGACAGCTGCGGTGTGACGGACGACAAGCGCCTCGATCTCGCGCTTCACTTCGCGCTTGATGTGATCGGCAACGCGGCGTGGCAGATGTGCCGGGTCGCCATGGACGAGCAGAATATTGCCTTCGAGAAGCTGTGTGGTGCCGCGCCCGGGCTGATGCACGATCTTGTGTGGCACGCCACGCAAGGGGATTTTGATACCGGCGCGCACGCCTGGCTGGTCGGGTAGTTTTGCAATGCGGCTTTCGATCCAGCCTTCATGGCGGTTGAGGAAGCTCAGCACCTCGCGCTCGGGAAGGCCGGGCGGAACCGTAATACGCAGTCCCCTGCCGCCTGCTTCGATACGCAGGGTCAGTCGTTTGGCACGCGGATTCTCGAAAACACGTAAAGGAAGTTCGCGTCCGGCGACCGCATGGATACGTTCGCTGCGAACGGTTGTCGTTCCAGCGGATGCCCCTTTACCGCTGATTTGCCGAAGAAAGGATAAGCCCATCGCTTAAGAATAAGCGATTCGCTTAAAAAGCCAGAAAAAATTGCTGTTTTGACCGAAACGGCGCAGCCAAACCGCGCCGTTTCGAGAGATTTCAGGGTGTTATACCTTATCAAAGATCGGTGATGTCGTCCTTGCCGCCTTTCGCGCGCGGGGCAGGCGTCTTCTTCGAGGCCGCACGGCGTTCAGCCATGAAGCGGTCGAATTCTTCCTTGTCGCGAGCGCGGCGAAGTTCTGCAGCATAGGCCTCGAATTCGGCGCGTGCTTCTTCAAGCTTGCGGCGTTCTTCGGCCAGTCGTTCCAGCTCGGCGCGGCGCCAGTCGTCAAAAGCCTCGTTGCCGGTGGTGCTACCGAAGTTGAAGCTTTCGCCCTTGCGGCAGTTGCGAAACGATCCGAACATGGAATCGGTCTTCTCGTTCACGCCGCGCTTGAATCCTTCGAGGCGGTCGCCCCAGAGGATATAGGCCAGCATGGCAAGGCCAAGCGGCCAGAACAGGATAAAGCCGAGCACCATCAGCGCAATCGTGGCTGGCGTCCATGCCGGGCGGATCAATGCAGTATTGGTCATGGTCTGCTCCGTCGAAAAGCGCATGCCATTCAACCGTTCGACATCGTCCGGCAACATGCGCAAAACCAAGGCCTGCCAGCCCGCCCTGTGCGGGCATTTTGTTCTGGCGGCTTGACTTCGACGTGGTGAAAAGATTGCGGCTTTTCAAGAATGCAACTTGCGGATTCAGGCCACGCTTCTGCTAACCAATGTGATTAATTCGAAATTTTTTTGCGAAAATGTTCGAGAAAAGTGACGGCAAGCCCGGCGATCAGTGCCCAGAAGGCAGAGCCAACGCCGAAAAATGCCATGCCGGAGGCCGTCACGGCAAAGGTTATGGTCGCCGCAAGACGCTCATGTTCATCCTTCAGCGCCAATGACATGGCGTTGATGAACGGGCCTGTCAGGGCAAGCCCGGCAACAAGTGCGATGAGCGTTACCGGCAATACGGCAAAGATCGCGACCAATGACGCCCCGAAGAGGGCAAACACCACATAGATCGCCGCATAGACCGGACCGGTAAGCCAGCGTTTCGTGTGATTGGGATGTGCATCGGGATTGGTGCAGAGTGCCGCCGAAATCGCGGCAAGATTGGTGGTAGAGGCGCCGAAAGGAGCCGTCAGCAGTGAAAACAGGCCGGTTACGCGCAGGCAGGCGCTGGTTGGCGGCTCATAGCCTGAAGCACGCAGTACGGCGAAACCCGGCAGGTTCTGCGAGGCCATGGTCACCAGATAAAGCGGGATCGCGATGCCGATCATCGCACCCATGTGGAACTCTGGCCATATGAGGGTCAGCGTGGAGATTTCAGGCGCGGGCAGGGCTGGTGAGCGCCCCGTGAGCAATGCGAAGATCATCCCGATCACCAGAACGGCAATGACGGCGAGCGACGGGTTGAACAGGCGGATAATAAAGAACAGCGCCACCAGCGGCAGGACGAAAACCGGATCGCCAGGCACAGTCTTGGCGGCGGCAATGACGAAACTCAGCAGCACACCTGCAAGCATACCTGATGCGACGGATGCGGGAATGCGGGAAACAAGCACCGACAATTGGCGGATCAGTCCGGTGGCGACCAGTGCGAGTGCCGTCACGATGAATGCGCCAACCGCTTCCGGCATGGTGAAACCGGCACTGGCGCCGATCAGCGCCAGCCCCGGTGTAGACCAGGCCGCGATGATCGGCATCTTGTAGCGAATGCTGAGCCAGGCGGATGAGGCGGCAATCGCAAGGCAAATCGCCGTCACCCAGCTTGCAGTTTCGGCCTGTGTGGCGCCCAGCACCTGCGCTGCGGCAATGATGAGTGCCAGTGTGCCGCCGAAACCGACAATGGCCGCAACCGCTGAGGAAGCGAAAACCGAAAACCGCATGATTTCGCTCCGTTATGATTTTTCGCCGATGCGTTCCGCCAGACCGGATACGGTGCGGATCAGAAGATCGAGATCCTGCGGTCGCGACAGGCGATGATCCCCGTCGCGCACCAGTGTCAGGGTCACGTCATCGACGGGCAGGTGTTCCACCAGCGTCAGCGCATGCTTGTAGGGAACATCGGGGTCCTGCATGCCTTGCAGGATATGAACCGGACAGCCGGTCTCGATAATACCCTTGAGAACCAGGTTCTTCCGTCCGTCCTCGATCAGCGCACGGGTATAGACATAAGGATTGGGCGAATATTCGGAGGGTTCTTCAAAATAGCCCTTTTCCTGAAGGTCGTTTTTCTGCGCGTCGGAAAGTGTTGGCTCCACAAGTACAGCCGTAAAATCCGGAGCAGGTGCGATCAGGACGATCCCGGCAGGCGGGTTCCCTTCCTTCTTGAGCTCCTGCGCCATGCGCAGCGCGATCCAGCCACCCATTGATGAGCCAACCAGAATCTGCGGTCCTTTGGCAAATTTGCGATAAACGGCGAGGCTTTCGTTCAGCCAGCGCGAGATGGTGCCTTGATTGAAATCGCCGCCGGATTCGCCGTGGCCGGAATAATCGAGCCTGAGTGAGCTGTGCCCGGTCTCAGCCGCCCATTCATCGAGGACGACCGCCTTGGTGCCCAGCATGTCGGAACGATAGCCGCCGAGCCAGACCACACCGGGAGATTTGCTTCCGGCTCTGTAACGCAGGGCGATTTTCGCTCCGTCCACGTCGATGAATTCCGGCCCCGCAACGCTCATGACAAATCTCCTCATTTTCCGGGAGTGTTTTTGCATGTTCGCAAAAGAGAGAAAACCCGCATGTGGGGCGAGGCCCTTGAAATGACGGCAAATGTGACCGATATGCCGCTTGTCCGCCGCGAAATGACAACAAAAAGAACGTTTATCACGCGGGGGTGATTTTTCCTGTCAAAGATGCTATTGACTTCGCCGCCCGCTTGACGACATTTCCGCGATCAACTGCGGTTTGATTGGGGATATGCCGTCTGGCAGCGAGTATCCGACCGCATGAGACGTAACAATTCAGGAGATAACGACCATTCGCCGACCCTTCAGAGCGACGCCGGTTCAGAAAGACGGACCGCGCTCCAACCGTGATATCCGGGTTCCCCGGGTTCAGCTTATCGATGCCGAAGGCCAGAACCACGGTGATGTTTCCATTCAGGAAGCTATCGCCATGGCTGAAGAAGCAGGTCTCGATCTCGTCGAGATCGTGCCGAACGCAGAGCCTCCGGTTTGCAAGATCGTCGACCTCGGCAAGCTGAAGTATCAGAATCAGAAAAAGGCCGCCGAAGCGCGCAAGAAGCAGAAAACGGTTGAAATCAAGGAAATCAAGATGCGACCGAACATCGACACCCATGACTATGAGGTGAAGATGAAGGCTGCTCTGCGTTTCTTTGAGGAAGGCGACAAGGTCAAGGTTACCTTGCGTTTCCGTGGACGTGAAATGGCGCACCAGGAACTTGGCATGAAGCTTTTGCAGCGCGTCAAGGAAGACACTGTCGAAATCGCCAAGGTTGAGTCCGAGCCGAAGCTTGAAGGCCGTCAGATGATGATGGTTCTCGCTCCGCGCTGAGCATTTCGAAATGCCTTGGAAAAGCCGCCTTCGGGCGGCTTTTCTTTTGGCCAGACAAATTGGATCATGGAATCGCAATGAAGACTTTGGGCGAATTGGGTAAATATCAGCAGCGTCGGCGTCTTGCGATCGGCGCCGTCGTGGTGCTTCTGGTCGTGGCGCTGCTTTTTGTCAGCTCGCAATCGACCGGCCATTTTCATGAATATATCGAGGCGTTCGGCCTCAGTCTGATCGTCGCGGCCATCATCGGACGCATGTGGTGCACGCTCTATATCGGCGGGCGCAAGAGCGCGGAAATCGTGCAGAGCGGACCGTATTCGGTCACGCGCAATCCACTTTACGTCTTCAGCAGCATCGGCGCGATGGGTATCGGCGCGCAGACCGGCAGCATCATCATTGCGATCGCCTTCGGCGTGCTTTGCTATCTCGCTTTCTCGGTTGTCATCCGGACGGAAGAGAAATTTCTCAAGCAGAATTTCGGCAAGCCTTATGAAGCCTATTGTGCGAGCGTTCCGCGTTTCTTTCCGAAGTTTTCGCTGTTTCGTGACGACAAGGAACTGATCGTCCGGCCTGACCGGATTTATCGCACTTTTCAGGACGGCCTGGTGTTCTTCGTGGCCTATCCGTTTTTCGAGTTCGTGGAATATCTGCAGGACATTCACGTCCTGCCAGTACTTCTGCGGCTTTATTGACGTTCCGGTTGCGATTCAACCCGATTTGGGCCAATTCGGGCATTGCGTTTTGCGGTCTTTGAGCCTATAAGGCCGCGTTCGAACCGCCCGGCAGGGCATGCCGTGGCGGTTTCGTATGCTTTTCGGGCTTGGTCAGTCCGGAAGTAAAACTAGGTTCCCATCCGCATCAGGCATGACCGGACGCCACGCAAGAGGCGTCGAGTGTCGAAGGCACGAGGGGGATCGCAAAGAAGGAGTAGCAAAATGCCCAAGATGAAGACCAAATCGGCCGCCAAGAAGCGGTTCAAGATCACCGGCACCGGCAAAATCAAAGCCGCAGCTGCTGGTAAGCGTCATGGCATGATCAAGCGTTCGAACAAGTTCATTCGCGATGCACGCGGCACCATGGTTCTCGCCGATGCCGATGCAAAGATCGTGAAGCAGTTCCTGCCGAACGGCCTCTAAGATTAGTCTGAGAAGGAGATCATAACATGGCACGCGTAAAACGCGGCGTTACCGCCCACGCAAAGCACAAGAAGGTTCTGGATCAGGCTGCTGGTTTCCGTGGCCGTCGCAAGAACACCATCCGCACCGCCAAGGCTGCAGTTGACCGTTCGAAGCAGTATGCTTACCGCGACCGCAAGAACCGCAAGCGCTCGTTCCGCGCTCTCTGGATCCAGCGCATCAACGCTGCTGTCCGCGAGCAGGGCCTGACCTATGGCCGTTTCATCGACGGTCTTGCCAAGGCTGGCATCGAGATCGACCGCAAGGTTCTGTCCGACATCGCAATCCACGAACCGGATGCATTTGGTGCGCTGGTTGCATCGGCAAAGAAGGCTCTCGAGTACCTCAAGAACACCGAGACGCCGAACGCTTTTGAAGGCGCTGTCCGCTAAGCCAGCCGCCTTTCCCAAGCAGTATCGATAATTTGGGGACCCGCGCTGGCTCGGCTGGCGCGGGTTTTCTCGTTTTAAGGATTCAAAGCGGGCATGAAGGATGAACCGGGCAAGTTGAGACTGGATCTGGATGCGGATGATCTCCGCAGCCTGCTGGTTCTGCTTGTCCAGAGCCGGGGCAAGCGTATTTCCAGCGCCGTCATCGGTGGTCATCGTGTCTGGATCAAGCGCTACGATGCAGAAAGGCGCCCATTTCCGAAGCGTCTGCACAGCCTCATTTCGCCGCTTCTTCCCTATCCGTTCCTGCGCAGCCCGAAGGATGTTGGAGAAGCAGGCATGGCCGACCGCGAAGAGCGCAAGATGAGCGCTTTTCTGCAGGCAGGCTTTCAGGTTCCCAGGATCGTCTACCACCAAGGGGCGGTGATGGTTCTGAGCGATGTCGCGCCGATTATCCAGGACCAGCTTGACCATTTACGTCGCAATGATCCGCAGGGCCATGATGCACTTCTGGTGCATTGCGCCCGCGCGTTGGGTGAGGCCCATGCTGCCGGGCTCTGCCATGGGCGTCCGCACCCGCGCGATTTCTTCGAGAAAAACGGCGTTGCCGGTTTTCTGGATTTCGAGGAGGAACCGGAAACGGTCATGCCGCTTGCTGCTGCACAGGCGCGCGACGTGTGGCTCCTGTTCTTCCAGATCACGGCGCAGGCGCGTCTTGCCGGGACACCGCAGCAGACATTCGCAGCCTATCGTGCGGTCGCGCCCGCTGACGTGATTCCGGAATTGAAGAAAATTGTCGGCTTCTTCCGATTTACCATCGCGCCGCTGAGGCTGTTCCGCCGCATTTTTCTCGGCGGCGATGGAAGACGGCTCTTGCAGGCGATGGAATTTTTTGACGCCAATCTTGATGCGTCTCACCAATCAGGCCAAAGAGAGTAACGACAACGCTTCTTTGGCTGCAAAGCGAAATATGTGGAGCGCTGCAGGCGCAACAGGTAACTCAAAACAAGAGGCGTGGAGCGCTGCAAGCGCGACAGGGAGCTCAAAACAAGAGGCGTGGAGTGCCGCAGGCACGACAGGGATTTAAACAATGAGTGATCTAGAACAACTTGAACGGCAGATTCTCGAAGACATCGCGGCGGCGGCTGACGAGCCTGCCATTGAAGCCGTGCGTGTCGCCGCTCTTGGCAAGAAGGGCTCAGTTTCGGAAAAGCTGAAGACACTGGGCAGCATGACGCCGGAAGAGCGTCAGGCGCAGGGGCCGGCGATCAACGGCTTGAAGAACCGGGTTACCGAAGCGCTGACCGAGCGCAAGACGGAACTGCGCAAGCAAGCGATTGCCGCTCGCCTTGAGCGCGAAAAGGTCGATGTGACGCTGCCGGTGCGTGAAAGCGCTGCATCGCGCGGTCGCATTCATCCGATTTCACAGGTCATCGATGAGATCACCGCAATCTTCGCCGATATGGGTTTCTCGATTGCCGAAGGTCCGGATATCGAAACCGATTATTACAATTTCACGGCTCTGAACTTCCCCGAAGGCCATCCGGCGCGCGAAATGCACGACACCTTCTTCTTCAATGCAGACGAGAAGGGCGAGCGCAAGTTGCTGCGCACGCATACCTCGCCGGTGCAGGTGCACACGATGGAGAAGTTCGCGGCCATCCGTGACAAGGAAGACCGTGACGAGCCGATCCGCATCGTCATTCCGGGCAAGACCTATCGCATGGATTCCGACGCCACCCATTCGCCGATGTTCCATCAGGTCGAAGGTCTGGTTGTCGATAAGTCGGCCAATGTCGCCAACATGAAGTGGGTGCTGGAAGAGTTCTGCAAATCCTTCTTTGAAGTGCCTTCGGTCAAGATGCGTATGCGTCCGAGCTTCTTCCCGTTCACTGAGCCATCGGTCGAGGTTGATATTCAGTGCGACCGTTCCGGTCCGCATGTGAAGTTCGGCGAGGGCAATGACTGGCTTGAAATTCTGGGCTGCGGCATGGTGCATCCGAATGTGCTGCGCGCTTCCGGCTACGACCCAGACGTCTATCAGGGCTTTGCATGGGGCATGGGCATCGATCGCATCGCCATGCTGAAATACGGCATGCCTGATCTGCGCGCTTTCTTCGACGCCGATGTGCGCTGGATCGAACATTACGGTTTCCGTCCGCTCGACATTCCGACGCTTTTCGGCGGACTGAGCGCTTAAGGACAGGAAGGGACAAGACAAATGAAATTCACGCTTTCCTGGCTCAAGGATCACCTTGAAACCGATGCGACGCTGGAACAGATCGTCGAGAAGCTGACCGATATTGGTCTGGAAGTGGAATCGGTCGACGACCGCGCTGCTTTCAAGGCCTTCAAGATCGCCAAGGTCGTAAGCGCTGTTCAGCATCCGGATGCCGACAAGCTGCGCGTACTTTCCGTCGATACGGGTGACGGCAAGCCGGTCCAGGTCGTTTGCGGCGCGCCAAACGCCCGCGCTGGTCTGGTCGGTGTATTGGGCCGTCCGGGTGACTATGTTCCGGGCCTCGATGTCACGCTTTCCGTTGGCAAGATTCGCGGTGTCGAAAGTTTCGGCATGATGTGTTCCGAGCGCGAGCTGGAGCTTTCCGACGAGCACAATGGCATCATCGACCTGCCGGAAGATGCTCCGGTCGGCACCAGCTTTGCAACCTATGCCGGACTGGACGATGCGGTGATCGAGATTGGCCTGACGCCGAACCGTGCCGATTGCACCGGCATTCATGGCATTGCACGTGATCTTGCTGCTGCTGGTCTAGGCACGGTCAAGAACACTTTGCCGGAAGCGGTGAAGGGCGAAGGCGAAACGCCGGTCAAGGTCATTCTGGATCAGGATGACGAGAACCCGTTCTGCACTGGTTTCGCACTGCGCATGGTCAAGGGCGTGAAAAATGGCCCAAGCCCCAAATGGATGCAGCAGCGTCTGAAGGCCATCGGCTTGCGCCCGATCAATGCGCTGGTCGACATCACCAATTATGTGACCTTCGATCAGGGCCGTCCGCTGCACGTCTTCGACGCTGCCAAGGTCAAGGGCAATCTGACGGTGCGTCTGGCAAAGGATGGCGAAACCATTCTCGGTCTCGATCAGCGTGAATATAAGTTCAAGCCGGGCATGTATGTGATTGCCGATGAGAACGGTCCCGAATCGATCGCCGGTATCATGGGCGGCGAGCATTCCGGTTGCGATGAAAACACCACCGATGTGTTGATCGAATCGGCTCTCTGGGACCCGCGCATGATTGCGCGCACGGGCCGCGAACTCGGCATCGTTACCGATGCGCGCTATCGTTTCGAGCGTGGCGTCGATCCGGAAATGATGGTTCCGGGTGCAGAACTGGCAACCAAGTTGGTGCTGGAACTCTGTGGCGGCGAGCCGACAGTTCTCGACGTGGTTGGATATAGCAAGCCTACGCCGCGCGTGATCGATTTCCCGGTATCGGAAGTCAAGCGCCTGACGGGCATCGAGGTTTCCTACGACGCATCCTTCGATATCCTGAAGCGTCTTGGCTTCAGCGTTGAAGGCGACGGCAAGGTTATCAAGGCCACTGTTCCGACGTGGCGTGGCGACGTGGAAGGCAAGGCCGACCTCGTTGAAGAAGTCATGCGCATTCATGGCATCAACCAGATCGACCCGCGGCCGCTGCCGGGGCTTGGCACGGTCAATGGCCGTATCCTGACCACCTTGCAGATCAGAACCCGCCATGCCCGCCGCATGCTCGCTTCGCGCGGCATGATGGAAGCCGTGACCTATTCCTTCATTTCCGACGCGCAAGCCAAAGCTTTTGGTGGTGGCAAGCCGGAACTGAAGCTGGCGAACCCGATTGCCGCCGATATGTCGGACATGCGTCCTTCGCTCCTGCCGGGCCTGCTGGTCGCAGCACAGCGCAATGCGGATCGCGGTTTCGGCGATACGGCACTGTTCGAGGTTTCGGGCATTTATGAAGGCGATACGCCAGACAAGCAGCGTCGCGTGGCGGGTGGCGTGCGCCGCGGTACGGCCAAGGTTGATGGCTCGGGTCGTTTCTGGGCTGGTAATGCAGCTCCCGTCGGCGTCTTCGATGCCAAGGCTGATGCATTGGCAGCACTTGAAGCTGCTGGCGCTCCGGTTGACCGCATCCAGATCGAAGCCGGTGGTCCTGAATGGTTCCATCCGGGCCGTTCGGGAACGCTGAAACTCGGACCGAAGGTCGTTCTTGGCACCTTCGGTGAGTTCCATCCAGACACGCTGGAAGCGCTCGATGTTTCGGGCGCACTCTGCGGCTTCGAGGTCTACATCGATGCGATACCTGAGCCGAAGGCGAAATCCACACGCACCAAGCCGGCTTTGAACCTCTCGCAGTTCCAGAGCCTCAAGCGTGATTTTGCGTTTGTGGTGGATGCAGATGTGGAAGCTGGAAATGTCGTGAAGGCGGTTTCGTCGGCGGACAAGAAGCTGATTGCCGGTGTTCAGGTCTTCGATATCTTCACAGGCGCATCGCTGGGTGAAGGCAAGAAGTCGATCGCGGTTGAAGTGCTGCTGCAGCCGCAGGACCGCACATTGACGGATGAAGATCTGGAAGCACTATCGAAGCATGTCGTGGCCAGTGTGGCCAAGCAGACCGGCGGCGTGCTGCGCGGATAAGCATGAAATAAAAAGCCCGCCAGATGGCGGGCTTTTTCATAGCGCTATTCAGCGGCCTGTCTCGTCCTTGCTGGCAGAGCCATCATCGCCATATCGATGATCTTTTGTACCGCGGCGCGCGAATTGCCATCGCGGGCTTCAAAAGAAATGCTCTGTTGGATCATGTGATAGAATTCGGTCATCTGTGCGGTATCGGCATTGGAGGGTAGATCACCTGCCCCTACCGCCTGCTGCAAGCGCTTGGAAAGCCGCTCATGATTTGCGTGTCGGATAGCCTGGAGAAATTCCTTCACAGGCACATTTTCCGGTTTGCACTGGATCGAGCTTACACTGATCATACAGCCGCCCGCCGGGCAGGCGAAAGCGCTGTCTGCGCTCAGTTCCAGCCAGCGGCGCATGCCCTCCTGAATGGTGGTCGCGTTTTCCAGTGCGTCGAAAGGAGCGGCGCCGATGGTACGGCGATAATAGTCGACGGCTTCACGAAACGCCTGCTCCTTATTGCCGAAGGCGGCATAGAAACTTGGCGGCGTAATGCCGATGGCGGTCGTGAAGTCGTTGATCTGGGCGCACTCATAGCCTTTGGCCCAGAAAACCTTCATCACCTTGTCCAGCGCTGCGTCGCGGTCGAAGCTGCGCGGGCGTCCGCGTGGAACCATTTTTCTCCCTTTCTGTAATCATCCTTATATAATTCTCTTGACCCTTTCGGGCAAGGCGATATTAATTATGTAGTCTACACTATATAATTAGGATTCGTCCCATGAACGATACGTGCGAATCCGCCCTTGCGGCGGAAGAGGTTTCTGCGTCTTCGCAAAAGGCGCGAGCGATCCCGCTGGTTGTCTATTGCCTCAGCTTAGGCGTGTTCGCGCTCACGACTTCCGAACTCATGATCTCGGGCATGCTGCCTTCACTTCAGGTGGCGTTCGACCGTTCCATCGCCGATATCGGCAATCTCATTTCGCTTTATGCGCTTGGCATGATGATCGGCGGACCGCTGGTCACGATCCTGTTTCTGGCGTTGAAGATCGAGAACAAGCGGGGACTTCTGATTCTGCTTGTATTTTATGCGGCGGCGCAAAGCGTGGCCGCGTCCACAAGCAGCTTCCAAATTCTGCTGATCGCCCGTGTTTTGACCGGTATGGCGGCGGCAACGAGCTTCGGGCTGATGCTTGCCATTACGGCACAGCTCGTCGGACCGGAACTGCGCGGGCGAGCTTCATCGCTGGTCTTTGCCGGCCTCATGCTCTGCACCGTCTTCGGCGTGCCGATAGCGACGGCGATCACCAATGCGTTCGGCTGGCGGGCGAGCTTCTGGGCCATTGTGGTCCTGATTCTGGTATGCGCGCTTGTCATCGCAATCAAGATTGAGTCGTCGCCCGATACGCCGCAGGCCGATCTGCGCTCTGAACTGAAGGAAATGCGCAAGCCGAAACTCTGGGCCGCCTATGCCACGAGCGCGCTCGTCATTGGTTCGTCTTTCGCGGTCTACAGCTATCTGTCACCGATCACGGTGGAGCTTGCCGGCTTCTCCGCAATGCAGGTGCCATTTTTGCTTGCCGTCTATGGCGGCGCCAATATCGTCGGCAACTATGTCACCGGTCGCTTTGCCGACCGTCACACGATTCCGACTATCGCCATCGGTCTTGTGTTGATGCTGTCGGCCATGCTGATTTTCGCGCTTTTCGCCGAGCTGAAACTGGCTACGATCCTTGCCATCGTGATGATCGGCCTGACGGGCATAGCACTTAATCCTGCCTTTATCGCGAGGGTGATGCGGATCGCGCATCCGGGCGCGCTGGTGAACGCCATGCATGCATCGGTCATCAATATCGGTCTCGGGCTTGGGCCGTGGGTTGGTGGACAGGCAATGGAGGCAGGCTATGGCCTGCATGCACCTCTATGGGTCGGCTTTGCCATGACACTGGCCGGGCTTCTGACGCTTGCACCGCCAGCTCTGCGCAGGATGTAAAAAAGGGAGCCCGACGGGCTCCCCTTTTATTTGGAGCATTTATCAAAGACCGGTCAAAGCAAGCTGCTGTTCGTTGTAACGCTTGCCTGCGATCAGGTCGGGTGCGGATACCTCATCCAGACGCTGCAAATCCTGTGGTGTCAGTGTGATGTCCACGGCTTTCACATTGTCTTCCAGATGATGGATCTTGCGGACACCGGGGATCGGCACGATGAAATCGCCCCGGCTCAGTACCCATGCCAGCGCCAGCTGTGCGGGCGTGACCTGCTTTTCCTGTGCGATCTCGACGATACGATCCACCTGCCGATTGTTGGCTTCCAGATTGCCCGGCTGGAAACGCGGCAGGGTCTTGCGGAAGTCGTCTTCGGCGAGATCGGACTGTGAACGCAACGTGCCGGTCAGCATACCGCGCCCAAGCGGGCTATAGGGTACGAAACCGATACCAAGTTCACGGCAGACTGGCAGCACATTGTCTTCCGGATCGCGTGCCCATAGCGAATACTCGCTTTGCAACGCGGCGATGGGATGGACCGCATGCGCGCGGCGCAAGGTGGTGCTACCTGCTTCCGAAAGACCGATGGCGCGTATCTTTCCCTCATCGATCAGGTCTTTCAAAGTGCCAACCACATCTTCGATCGGTACGGATGGATCGACGCGGTGCTGGTAGAACAGATCGATCACATCGATGCCAAGCCGCTTCAGGGAGGCCTCGGCTACGTCGCGAATATGTTCAGGACGGCTATCGACACCCTTCATCTGGCCGTCTTCGATCTTGAAGCCGAACTTCGTTGCAATCGTCACCCGTTCACGGAATGGCTTGAGCGCCTTGCCGACGAGTTTCTCATTCTCGAACGGGCCATAGACCTCCGCAGTATCGAAAAATGTCACGCCAACGTCGACGGCGCGGTGCAGCGTGCGGATTGCATCCTGTTCGTCCTGCCCCCCATAGGCGTGTGTCATTCCCATGCAGCCGAAACCAAGGGCGGAAACGCTCAATTGCTGGCCGAGTTTGCGCTGTTGCATCGTAGTTCCTTTCGAATGGCTGATTGAAAGTACTGAAAATTGTGCGGGAGGATCGGGAGGAGATTCTGGGTGGACGCGCCTTCAAGCTGCCTGCGCCCAAGCCCGGGACCATGTTGCGAACCATAAAACAGGGTGATCAGTTCGATAATACCGATTTATTTTCACGGCTTGTTCTGTAATTTGTAACAATGAATCGAAGTCAACTGTCACAGCTTGCCGTTCTAGCCGCCGTTGCCGCGCATGGAAGTTTCCGTGGCGCTGCGCGGGAACTGGCGATTGCGCCCTCGGCCGTCAGCCATGCGGTGGCAACACTGGAGGACAGTCTGGGCGTGCGTCTTCTTGCACGCACAACACGCAGCGTCGCCCCGACGGAGGCCGGGCGGCAATTGCTGGAGAGGCTGGCACCGGCGCTTGAGGAGATCAATGCGGCTTTGGGTGCCGCCGTCGATTCGCGGGATCGACCGTCCGGGGTGCTGCGCATCACAGCGCCCTATGTGGCGGCGCAACTTGTCATCGCTCCGCGTCTGGGCGAATTCGCCAGAGCTTATCCCGACATTACACTCGATCTGCGGGTGGAAAATGGCTTCACCGATATCGTAGCGGCTGGCTTCGACGCAGGCGTGCGTCTCGGTGAGAGCCTCGAAGCGGATATGATTGCAACGCGGTTGACCGGCAATGTGCGTGCGGCAATCGTCGCGGCACCGAATTATTTCGATAACCGTTCAGCTCCCGTCGAACCGCGCGATCTTTTGCAGCACGCATGTATCCGCCATCGTTTTCCGAGCGGGCGAACCTATCGCTGGGAGTTCGAAAAAGCGGGCGAAGTGCAGGAAATAGCCATTGAGGGACCTCTGATTGTCAATGACGATAGGGTTATTCTGGAAGCAGCCCTGAACGGTACGGGGCTTGCTTATCTGTTCGAAGCCTATGTTCACGATGCATTGGCGAATGGACGTCTTGTCCGGGTCCTGGAAGACTGGTGCCAGCCTTTCGCCGGGCTTTATCTCTATTATCCAAGCCGCCGCCAGATGCGCCCGGCCTTGCGCGCATTCATCGACTTTTATCGCCATGGGTCGGGGAGCGGTCAATGAAGGCAACGTCGAACCATTTGCGTCATGCCGGTCTGCCACTCGCACGGCAGCGGGATATCTTTTCACAGATGATTCTGGAAAGCCCGCTGCTGACGGATGCGCTGCATCGGCTGCATGAACTCGGCGGGGAATCATCCAAATTCTGGCTCGTCTCCGGTGCCCTCTACAACACCATCTGGAATCGACTGACTAGGCGACAGGCTCTGCATGGGATCAAGGATCTCGATATTATCTATTTCGACGGCAGCGATCTTTCCTGGGAAGCAGAGGATGCGGTTATCACCCGCGGGGCTGACGTCTTCCGCGGCTTTCCGCTTCCGGTGCAGATTCGCAATCAGGCGCGGGTGCATCTGTGGTTCGAAAAGCGCTTTGGACAGCCCTATGCATCGCTTCGCTCTGCGACCGAATCGATAGAACGCTATTCGACGATTGCCCATTGTGTGGGTGCGCGGCTGGCAAAAGAGGGCGAGGCGACGGAGGATGGGCTGCTCATCCACGCTCCATTCGGCTTTGATGATATTTTTTCATTTCGCATTCGGCCCAATCGTGCCATCGATAACCGCGAAACGCATGAGATCAAGGCAACCCGCGCGCTGAAATTCTGGCCGGAACTGAGAGTTCAGGACTGGGACACGCCGGAATGAGCCCGGTTCTTGCTTTGAATGAAAGAGGGAACAGCATGTTTCGTTGGGGTATCCTTTCAACTGCCAAGATTGGCGTCACGCAGGTAATTCCAGCGCTTTGCGCGTCCGAAAATGGCGTTGTTCATGCCATTGCAAGCCGCGACCTGTCGCGGGCACGCGCCGTCGCCGACCGTTTCGGTGCACCGCTGGCATTCGGTTCCTATGAAGAACTTTTGGCCAGCGACGCTATCGACGGCGTCTATATACCGCTGCCGACCTCGCAGCACATCGAATGGAGTCTCAAGGCGGCTGAAGCAGGCAAGCATGTCCTTTGCGAAAAGCCGATTGCACTCAAGGCCGACGATATCGACCAGCTTATTGCCGCGCGTGACAAGCACAAGGTTACGATGGCTGAAGCCTTCATGGTCTATTACCATCCGCAGTGGATCAAGCTGCAGGAACTTCTGGCCGAAGGCGCTATCGGCAGGCTCCGCCATGTGCAGGGCGCTTTTTCCTATTTCAATGTCGATCCGGGCAATATGCGTAACCAGCCGGAACTGGGCGGCGGCGCCCTGCCGGATATTGGCGTCTATCCGACTGTGGTAACCCGTATGGTTACCGGTCAGGAACCGGTGTCGGTTCAGGCGTCGGTCGAATATGATCCGGCCTTCGGCACCGACCGTTATGCCAATGTTTCGGCGCGTTTCGACGGTTTTGACCTGACCTTCTATGTCGCCACGCAACTTGGCGCTCGACAGACGATGGTCTTCCACGGCGACAAGGGCTTCATCGAAGTCTATGCGCCGTTCAATACCGGCAAATATGGTCATGGCAGCATCGCGCTTTTCGATGCCGGTCACACGAAGGCGACGGAATGGTCGTTCGGTGACGCCAATCATTATCAGCTTCAGGCCGAGAGTTTTGTGCGTGCTGCGCGTGGCGATAAGGATGCGCGGCTTTTCTCGCTTGAAAACTCGAAGGCGAACCAGAAATTCATCGATGCGATCTACCGAGCGGCAAAAGACGGCAAATCGGCTATGGTATGATGGTCGGCGCGCACTATGTAGTGCAGCGGCGACCCCTATTTTGTACGTCGATAGGTCCCTGTCAGTATTTCCGGGTGCGGAATCTGCCTCAGCTTGGCTGTTGTGACTTGCAGTAAAAAACCGCGTTTCTTATATACGCCTCGCACAGGGCATTGATGTGCGTCTGGAAACCGGTCCGGTATCTGGACAAGCATCGTGAAAAGCGCATTGTGAAACCGATAGGAACCGCCCATGGAACGCTCGGTAGAGGTCTTGGCGGTTTGCTGAATGGAGAGAAATATGGCTAAAGTAATTGGTATCGATCTGGGAACGACCAACTCCTGCGTATCCGTCATGGACGGCAAAAACGCGAAGGTCATCGAAAATGCCGAAGGTGCGCGTACAACCCCTTCGATCGTTGCATTCACGGATAGTGACGAACGTCTTATCGGCCAGCCTGCCAAGCGTCAGGCCGTCACCAATCCGGAAGGTACCATTTTTGCGGTCAAGCGCCTGATCGGCCGCCGCTTTGACGACCCGATGGTTACCAAGGACAAGGACCTTGTCCCATACCAGATCGTCAAGGGCGACAATGGCGATGCCTGGGTTGAAGTCCACGGCAAGAAATATTCCCCGTCGCAGGTTTCTGCGATGATCCTTCAGAAGATGAAGGAAACTGCTGAGTCTTATCTCGGCGAAACGGTTACGCAGGCGGTTATCACCGTCCCGGCCTACTTCAACGACGCTCAGCGCCAGGCAACCAAGGATGCCGGCAAGATCGCTGGTCTTGAAGTGCTGCGTATCATCAACGAGCCGACGGCTGCTGCGCTCGCTTACGGTCTGGACAAGAACGAAGGCAAGACCATTGCTGTTTATGACCTTGGCGGCGGTACCTTCGACGTGTCGATCCTCGAGATCGGTGACGGCGTCTTTGAAGTGAAGTCGACCAATGGCGACACCTTCCTCGGCGGTGAAGACTTTGACATGCGTCTGGTCGAATACCTCGTGGCCGAGTTCAAGAAGGAAAGCGGCATCGACCTCAAGAACGACAAGCTCGCTCTGCAGCGCCTCAAGGAAGCTGCCGAAAAAGCCAAGATCGAACTGTCGTCCGCGCAGCAGACCGAAGTCAATCTGCCGTTCATCACGGCCGACCAGACCGGTCCGAAGCATCTTGCCATCAAGCTGTCGCGCGCCAAGTTCGAAAGCCTGGTCGACGATCTCGTTCAGCGCACCATCGAGCCTTGCAAGGCAGCGCTGAAGGATGCCGGTCTGAAGGCTGGCGAAATCGACGAAGTGATTCTGGTCGGCGGCATGACCCGCATGCCGAAGATTCAGGAAGTCGTGAAGGCCTTCTTCGGCAAGGAGCCGCACAAGGGCGTTAATCCTGATGAAGTCGTCGCCATGGGCGCGGCAATTCAGGCAGGCGTTCTGCAGGGCGACGTCAAGGACGTTCTGCTGCTCGACGTGACCCCGCTTTCGCTGGGTATCGAAACGCTGGGCGGTGTGTTCACCCGTCTGATCGAACGCAACACCACGATCCCGACCAAGAAGTCGCAGACCTTCTCCACCGCCGAAGACAACCAGTCGGCCGTGACGATCCGCGTCTTCCAGGGCGAGCGTGAAATGGCTGCCGACAACAAGATGCTCGGCCAGTTCGACCTCGTCGGCATTCCGCCCGCACCGCGTGGCGTGCCGCAGATCGAAGTGACCTTCGACATCGACGCCAACGGTATCGTCAACGTGACGGCCAAGGACAAGGGCACGGGCAAGGAGCATCAGATCCGCATTCAGGCATCCGGTGGTCTGAGTGATGCCGACATCGAAAAGATGGTCAAGGACGCCGAGGCGAATGCCGAAGCGGACAAGAAGCGCCGCGATGCCGTGGAAGCCAAGAACCAGGGCGAAAGCCTCGTTCATTCGACCGAAAAGTCGCTGAGCGAATATGGTGACAAGGTTTCGGCTGATGACAAGAAGGCCATTGAGGATGCTCTCGCAAGCCTCAAGACTTCGCTTGAAGGCGACGATGCCGAGGACATCAAGGCGAAGACGCAGACGCTCGCCGAAGCTTCCATGAAGCTTGGTCAGGCCATGTATGAGGCCGCTCAGGCTGCTGAAACCGGTTCTGCCGGCGGTAGCGAAGAAGCTGCTTCGAACGACGATGTTGTCGACGCCGATTACGAAGAAATCGACGACGACAAGAAGAAGTCGTAATTTCAGGCTCTATACGCTCAAGCCCGGGGCTCTGCCCCGGGCTTTTGCCAATTTTCGAGATGTTCATATTCGCAGGTTTTGTATAAGCCTGCATATTGGCTGGTATCGGTAGAAAGTACCGATGGAAATATCAGGCAGATCAGCCTCTATTTGAAAAATCGCGCTGGCCTGCATACATCTTGAAAAGCATGAGACGGTTTCGGGCAAAGTGGTGTTGACGCTGAAACCCGGAGTGCTGCTCTGACGCATTGAGTCGGAAGGCGCTTCGATAGATGAACAATTGGAAACGCTGGCCCCTGACAAGTGTTGAACGCTTTGGGGCGTGTCGCACGAATCTGGGGACCGGTTTCGGGATACGATGTCCGTGAAAGCAAAAGGCGCGTTCCTGCCGCCGGGATAACGAACTGATGAAGATCGACTACTACGAAGCTCTGGGTGTTGAAAGAACGGCAGACGATAAGGTGCTGAAAACCGCCTTTCGCAAGCTCGCGATGGAGTACCATCCGGATCGCAATCCGAACAATCCGGAAGCTGAACGCAAGTTCAAGGAAATCGGCGAAGCTTACGAAACGCTGAAGGATCCGCAGAAGCGTGCCGCTTATGACCGGTTCGGCCACGCAGCCTTTGAAAATGGTGGCATGGGCGGCGGTTTCGGCAACGGTTTTGGTGGCTCTGGCGGTTTTGCCGATATCTTCGAAGACATTTTTGGCGAGATGATGGGTGGCGGTCGTCGTCGCTCCAATGGCGGACGCGAACGCGGCGCCGATCTTCGCTACAATATGGAAGTGACGCTGGAGGAAGCCTATGCGGGCAAGACCGCGCAGATTCGCGTTCCGACATCCATCACCTGCGACGAATGCTCCGGCTCCGGCGCAAAGGCCGGCTCCCAGCCGACCACCTGTACCATGTGTTCCGGTTCGGGCCGCGTTCGCGCTGCCCAGGGCTTCTTCTCGGTGGAGCGCACCTGCCCGACCTGTAACGGTCGCGGACAGATAATCAAGGATCCTTGCGGCAAGTGCCATGGCCAGGGTCGCGTCACGCAGGAACGTTCGCTGTCGGTCAATATTCCGGCAGGTATCGAGGATGGCACCCGTATCCGCCTGTCCGGTGAAGGCGAAGCTGGCATGCGCGGTGGCCCTTCAGGTGATCTCTACATTTTCCTTTCGGTCAAACCGCACGAGTTCTTCCAGCGTGACGGCTCCGACCTCTATTGCAAGGTGCCGATCTCGATGACGACGGCAGCCCTTGGTGGTCAGTTCGAAGTCTCGACGCTGGATGGCACGCAGACGCGGGTCAAGGTTCCGGACGGCACACAGAACGGCAAGCAGTTCCGCCTCAAGGGCAAGGGCATGCCGGTTCTGCGTCAGGCCGCCGTTGGCGATCTTTATATACAGATCGACATTGAGACGCCGCAGAACCTGTCCAAACGCCAGCGTGAACTGCTGGAAGAGTTCGAAAAACTTTCCTCGCAAGAGAACAGCCCGAAATCAGCGGGGTTCTTCTCAAGGATGAAAGAATTCTTTGAAGGTATCGGTGAATAATAAAGGGAGCTTTTTGGCTCCCTTTTTTGTTCTTTTCCTTATTCACGCCTTGCTTAGGGAATTCAAAGCGGCATAAACTTGTCCAATAACGACAATGGGAGCAGCAAGAATGGCAGGACAGCTCGGCAGGAAACTGGCCGCTAAGTTCGATGAGGAGATCCGTTTTTTCAAGGGATGGATAGACGGGCCGAAAGCGGTCGGCGCTATTTTGCCGACGAGTTCCATTACCGCGCGCCGTATGGCGAGCGTCATCGATACCGGTTCCGGCCTTCCGGTTCTGGAACTCGGACCGGGCACGGGCGTGATTACCAAGGCGATCTTGAAACAGGGCGTGAAACCTGCCGACCTCTATTCCATCGAATATTCGCAGGACTTCGTGGATCACTTGAATACGATCTTTCCGGAGGTCAACATCATTCAGGGCGATGCCTTCGATCTCGATAGCGCGTTGGGTGAGAAGAAAGACCAGAAATTCGACTGCATCATCTCTGCTGTGCCGATGCTCAATTTCCCGATGGACAAGCGCATCCAGCTCGTGGAAAGCCTGCTTTCGCGCATTCCACACGGACGGCCTCTGATGCAGATCACCTATGGTCCCTTGCCACCGGTTCCAGCCGGTCGCGGCAATTATACCGTTCAGCACTATGATTTTGTGGTGCGCAATGTGCCACCGGCGCAGCTTTGGGTTTATCGCAGCCCTTTGGTCTAGTGGTCTGATTCCGACATTTGCGTCCCTCTGATACAAGCGCCGAGCAAATGTCGGAATCGCAAAGACCACTAGTAACTTTATGTATCTAGTGGATTTTTCGAATTTGACGTTTGAAACAGCATCTCATTCAGTCGGGATTCAAACGTCAAATTCAATCCACTAGTTTCGCACGAGGCTTTTCATGACTGCACGTATTCTCGTCTTCGCGGGTTCAGTTCGCATCGGCGCTTTTTCCGGCCATATGGCAGATGCCGCCGAGAAAGAATTACGGGCGCAAGGTGCGCAGGTCACGCGCATCACGCTTGCCGACTATCCGCTGCCGATCATGGATCAGAATCTGGAAAACGAGCATGGCGTTCCCGAGAACGCCATGCGGCTCGGTCGCCTGTTTGCGGAACAGGACGGTCTGATGATCTGCTCGCCGGAATATAATGCATCGATCCCGCCGCTTCTGAAAAACACCATCGATTGGGTCAGTCGCATTTCAAGGGACGGAGACAGGCCGTTCAGGCCTTATGCCGGTCTGACTGTCGGCCTCTGTTCCAGCTCCGACGGTATGTTTGCCGGTATGCGTGGACTCTACCACCTGCGCGCCGTTCTGATGAATGTCGGCGTACAGATTGTCACCGAGCAATGCTCGGTCGGTCATGCATCGGTGGCGTTCAATGACGATGGTACGCTGAAAGAAGAACGCAGCGCGAGAATGCTCTCCGCTGTCTGCCGCAGCCTCATCGCACGGGTGGAAGAAGCGAAAAGCTGATTCCGTCTCTTTCGTAACGGGTCCTGTTGTGCGAAGAGAATAAAAATCACCACGGAGACTCTCATGACGACGACAGATTTGCGCGATCAAGCGCCCGGGGAAGCATCGGGGCGCTTGATCGTGGGCCTCGACGTGCCGACCATCGCCGATGCTGAGAAGGCGGTCGAAGAGCTGGGCGACACTGTTTCCTTCTACAAGATCGGGTATCAGCTGGTTTTTGCGGGTGGTCTCGATTTCGCAAAAAGCCTTGTGGCGGCGAAGAAGAAAGTCTTCCTCGACATGAAGCTGCTTGATATCGACAACACCATCGCGAAGGGTGTTGAGAATGTCGCGAAGATGGGTGTTTCCATGCTCACGCTGCATGCCTATCCGAAAGCGATGCGGGCAGCGGTGGAAGCCGCCAAGGGATCGGACCTCTGCCTCTTGGGCGTGACGGTTTTAACCTCAATGGACAATGCCGATCTGCGGGAAGCAGGTTATTCTGACGATGCCGAAACGCTGGTGC
The DNA here is from genome assembly GCF_024539785.1 of Ochrobactrum sp. BTU2. Taxonomy (NCBI): domain Bacteria; kingdom Pseudomonadati; phylum Pseudomonadota; class Alphaproteobacteria; order Hyphomicrobiales; family Brucellaceae; genus Ochrobactrum; species Ochrobactrum sp. BTU2. Next base: position 250,921 of record NZ_JAHWRG010000002.1, read on the forward strand.
TGAAACGCGCCGTTCAGGCGCGTGAGGCTGGTATGGGCGGCATTGTTGCTTCCGCGGTCGAAGCGGCAGCCATCCGTCAGGCGGTCGGCCCGGATATGGCCATCGTCACGCCGGGCATTCGTCTCGCCGGTTCGGAAAAAGGTGACCAGAAACGGGTCATGACCCCTGCAGATGCCTTGAAGGCCGGAGCCAGCCATCTGGTCGTTGCCCGTCCGATTGTCGGCGCGGTTGATCGCAAAGCGGCGGCCCTTGCCATTCTCGATGAAATGCGTTCCGTTGCCTAGAGCATTTCCAGCGAAAGTGCGAAGCGGTTTTGCGCGGGATAATGCGGTGGAAAAGATTACGAGCTAGTGGAGGAAGCAGCATGACTAAAGCCTACTGGATTGCCCGTGTGGATGTCCGTGATTCCGAGCGATACAAGGATTATGTTTCAACGGCGAAACCGGCATTTGAACGTTATGGTGCAAATTTCATCGCTCGTGGCGGCACGGCTGATGCAGTTGAGGGACAAGGTCGCGCCCGCAACGTGATCATCGAATTCGAAACCATGCAGCACGCGCTCGATTGCTATAATTCGCCGGAATATCAGGCGGCGAAGGCGATCCGCCAGACGGTTGCGGATGGTGAAATCGTCATCGTCGAAGGCGTTTAGAGTTCCGATCAGATAGGATCTGATCGGAACTCTAGCCTATTATATTTTAAGCATAATCTTATCGATCCTCGTTTCACTTCGGTCGGATTATGCTCTAAAATCAAAGGGCCCGCAGGGGCTCTTTTTTATTTGCTGTTTAGAGCCGGACTGGCGGATCGTGCCGTCCGGCAAGCGTCAGATCGAGCAGCAGAACCTTTCCGGCATGGGGATCGGAACGGCGAGCCTCTTCATCGAGGCCTTCATTGGCGCTGGTTACGATCATCACCGTCGCATCCGGTCCGACAAAAGCAGGGCATGATGGTTGGCGGACCGGCAGTGAAATCGAGCGGATCAGGCGGCCTTGCGGTGAATAGGCATTGAGCGAACTGCCGCCCCAACAGGCATTCCACAGCGTGCCTTCCGCATCAACGACCGAGCCATCGACGCCGCCTTCTTCGGCCCGGTGGTGGAAGACGCTTTTGTCGGATATCGGTAATCCTGTCTCAGGGTCTGTATCGACCCGCCAGATGATGTTGCGATCCGTGTCGGCGAAATAGGCGATCTTTCCATCGGAAGAAAAGCAGATTGAGTTGGTGATCGTGATACCGGAGAAAAGCTTTTTCACCTGGCCTTCGCGATACCACCAGATCGAGCCTGCATCGGTCTCGGCTTTTTTGCCCATCGTGCCGATCCAGAACGATCCTGATGGATGCACACGCGCATCGTTGGAACGGGTGACGTCATTCTCGGCTTCAAGTGGATGATGAAGAGTCAATCGCCCATTGGCGCGCTCGCGAATGAACAGCCCATGCTCACTGACGATCAGCTGCCGGTCACGGTCGATAACGGCGAGGGCGCTGGCCTTCATGCCGAGCGCATGGACGTGAATTTCGCCGCTGTCCCAGTTCTTCTCGATCAGTTTCTGGCCGAGAATATCGAACCACCAGACATTTCCGCTCAGTGGATCATAGCCGGGGCCTTCGCCTAGTTCTGCTACATGGTCGGCAAACAGGGTAGTTTTTACGACGGTCACTTTTTCCTCCCGAGACGCCCGAAGCGATTGCATCCAACATAATCAACGGATGAAAGCTGATCCAGTTCAACTTCAAGCATTGTAAGTGCACAACAGACACCCGAGAACGGATTGAGAGAAAGGACTATGTTGCCCAGTCATTCCGTTTTAGATTTCCCGCAACTTCGAATCGCGAGGAAATCATGGCTCTCAAAGTCGCGGTCCAGATGGACCATATCAGCACGGTGAACATTGCGGGCGATACCACATTCGCCCTTTCGCTCGAGGCGCAGAAGCGCGGTCATGAGCTTTACCATTATACGCCAGACCGGCTTTCGATGCGCGATGGCGTCGTTTCTGCCCGCTTGGAAAAGATGGAAGTGCGCGACGTCAAGGGCGATCACTATACGCTGGGTGAGCCGATCCGCCGCGACCTGTCGGAAATGGATGTGGTGCTTCTGCGTCAGGACCCGCCCTTCGACATGAACTATATTACCACCACCCATCTTCTGGAGCGGATTCACCCGAAAACACTGGTTGTCAACGATCCGGCATGGGTGCGCAACAGTCCCGAAAAAATCTTTGTGACAGAGTTTCCCGACCTGATGCCGGAAACGCTCATCACCAAGGACCCGCAGGAAGTCATGGATTTCCGTCGCGAGTTCGGCGACATCATTTTGAAGCCGCTTTATGGTAATGGTGGTGCGGGCGTCTTCCATCTGGCCGATGGTGACCGCAACCTGACCTCGCTTCTGGAAATGTTCGGTCAGCTCTTCAAGGAGCCGTTCATTGCACAACGTTATCTGAAGGACGTACGCGCCGGCGACAAGCGCATCATCCTGATTGATGGTGAACCTGTCGGCGCAATCAATCGCGTGCCGTCGGAAACCGATGCCCGTTCCAACATGCATGTCGGCGGGCGTGCGGAACAGAGCAAGCTAACGCCACGTGAACGCGAGATTTGCGAGCGCATTGGCCCGTCACTGAAAGAACGTGGTTTCATTCTGGTCGGCATTGATGTGATCGGCGACTACATGACCGAAATCAACGTTACCTCTCCAACTGGTATCCGCGAAATCCAGCGTTTCGACGGGACTAATATCGCGGCCCTGTTCTGGGATGCGGTAGAAGCCAAGCGTTAATTTGTTCTCTTAACGTTCTTGAGTTTACCGCTCGCTCGTGCTTAACTCTCTAAGTTGTATTTGAGTCTTTACTCACTTAAGAGATGTGGTGCGTGGCGAGCGGGGGCACATGGTCGCGCGGGTTGGAACAGTTGCTTTTCAAGGCATAGAGGCTGTGCCTGTCGACGTGCAGGTGATGGTCGCGCCGGGCAAGATGGGCATGTCCATTGTCGGCTTGCCGGACAAAGCCGTGGCAGAAAGCCGGGAGCGTGTGCAAGCGGCGTTGCACGCCTCGGGCCTTTCCATGCCGACCAAACGGGTGACGGTTAATCTGGCACCTGCCGACCTGCCGAAAGAAGGGTCGCATTATGACTTGCCCATTGCTGTCGGGCTTATGGCGGCAATCGGTGCCATTCCGGCGGATGCAATACAGTCCTATCTCGTTCTGGGTGAATTGTCGCTCGACGGTTCGATAACACCGGTGGCAGGCGTCCTGCCTGCTGCAATCGGTGCGAACCGGGATGAGAAAGGACTTATCTGCCCTTATGCTTGCGGGCCAGAGGCAGCGTGGGCGGGTGCCGATATCGATATTCTGGCTCCGCGCAGTCTCATCGCCCTTGCCAACCATTTTCGCGGCACGCAGGTTCTGACCCGACCGGAACCATCCATGCGGCTTTCCGGTGAAACGGAACTCGATCTTGCTGATATCAAGGGGCAGGAGACTGCCAAGCGAGCGCTTGAAATCGCCGCTGCGGGCAATCACAATTTGCTTCTCGTCGGACCGCCGGGATCAGGCAAGTCCATGCTTGCCCAACGATTGCCATCCATCTTGCCTCGTCTTTCTCCTCGCGAATTGCTGGATGTATCGATGATTGCCTCGATCGCGGGAGAGCTTTCCGGTGGAAAATTATCGGATCGTCGCCCTTTTCGTGCGCCGCATCATTCGGCGTCAATGGCGGCAATGGTCGGCGGTGGACTGCGTGCGCGTCCGGGCGAGGTATCGCTTGCGCATAACGGCGTGTTGTTTCTGGACGAGTTTCCGGAATTCTCGCCACAGGTGCTGGATTCTCTGCGCCAGCCACTCGAAACCGGCGAATGTCTCATTGCACGCGTCAATCATCGCACCAGCTATCCGGCGCGCTTTCAACTGATCGCCGCCATGAATCCCTGCCGTTGCGGTATGGCGGGCGAACCCGGTCATGTCTGCGCGCGGGGCCCACGTTGTCAGGCCGATTATCAGGCGCGTATTTCAGGCCCGCTCCTCGACCGTATAGACTTGCGGGTGGATATGCCTGCGGTCTCTGCTTTCGATCTCATCAAACCATCTCGGTCGGAAACGAGCGAGACGGTCGCACAACGCGTCTCCCGTGCTCGTGCGATTCAGACCCAGCGTTATTCAGCGCTCGGTCTGGAACCGTCCCTGACCAATGCCTATTGCTCGGCCAAACTGATCGAACAGGTTGCTGAGCCGGATGCGGCAGGCCTCAAGCTTTTGCGTGACGCAAGCGAGCAGATGCGTTTTTCTGCCCGCGCTTATCATCGCATTCTGAAGGTCGCCCGGACGCTGGCCGATCTGAACGGGAGCGACAAAGTCGGTCGCATTCATTTGGCCAGCGCCATATCCTATCGCATGGGTGCGGAAAGGCTGGTTTCCGCAGCCTGAACATCTTCTACGACGTCACGTTTTCAAGCGTCGTCATCCGATCACGCGATTGCACGCGAATCTCGCCATTGTTGAGAAAGAGGCATGTATCGAACAATGTGAGATCAAGCGGGTTGGGAAGCCGAACATCCTCGATCCCTGGGCACGGCTTTGCCGCTGGATCAAAGGAACGGTCGATTTGCGATATACACAGAATGGTGAGCCTTCGCTTTGAAGCAAATGACCTGAGCGCCGCAATCTGGGTCGACAGGTCGGGTTTTTCCCGCTTCTGATCGAGAATCTGCAGATAATCGACGATCACGACGGTTCCAGCCGAAGCAGCGTCGAGTTTGGCGATCATATAATCCGCGCAGATGGCATCCGAGCAATCGAAACGGAATAGATGCCGGAAGTTATCGCGATCGACGCCGAGTGCCTTGAAGCGTCCGGCGATATCCGTCTCAGTGTATTCAAGCGAAAAGAAAAGGCCGTAATTGCCATCTCGCATGGCCTCAATCATTATATCAAGACTCAACAGGGTTTTCCCATGGCCCGGTCTGGCGCCAATCAGCACCATGCTGCCGGACTTGAGATAGCCATAGATTTCGCGAGCAGAAACGGGAGCGGATGTGTTGTCAACGAGCAGGCTCCAGCTTCTGTAACCCTCCTGCGCGGCAACGCGATCAAGCGCTTCATGAAGTGGAATATCAGCATCATTTGCCAAACGCCTGGCAAGCCGCTTCAGGTGATAGATAGGGGACGATAACCGCATCGATAAACCTCCTGTGACGAGCTGTCATTGCAGTCCCTCCTTGTGCATGTGCCCGAACAGTTGGTTCGATGATTTCATCTTCCTGCATGAAAAATGCTTTCCCGAACGGAGGGGGGAGGCTTGGAAGCAGCCAGAATCGGAGAATAACGCAAATGGTCAGTCTGCGGAACTGCTATGTAGCTTAGACAGTACGACGAGGAAATTTCAGCGTGGCGCTATCGGCTTCCAGTGATGGAGGACGGACCGGTCTTCGCAAGAATAACACCAGTAATGGCCCTGAAAGGGCTGATCATACTGGCGGCTGATTGGACGTCCGGCCAGAAAGCAGAGCAGCAGCGTACCGGCACCACCGTGGCCGACGATAGCGATATCGTCAGAATTTCCAAGCCGCTTTACCGCTTCAAAACCTTCCACGATGCGTTGTTGCACATCGATGGCCCGCTCCCAGCCGTGAATACTTGCTTCGGGTGCGGAAAAGAACTGGTCGGCTACAGTCTCGTGTTGTTCGGCGGGCAGGAAGCCAGTGGCGCTTCGGTCGATCTCGTTAAAGCGGCTGTCGGTCAACGGACTGACTCTTAAAATATCCGCCAGAATTTCAGCAGCTTCAATTGCCTTTGCTTCCGTGCTGGACCAGATTGATGTGATCGATTGCAGTTCCGGCTGGCTGGCAAAGGAGCGCATCCGTTCAATTCCGCGCTCCGACAGGTTCCACGACGGAACAGGCTTTGCGGGATCGATCACGACTTCCGGATGCGAGATAAAGTAGATTTTCGTCATGCGCGCCCCAAATAGCCGTATCATTGTAAACAACAGGGCGCATTTCGCGCCCTGTTGCCAACCCATTGAGTTCATATTCCGAACGTTACAAGGCCATTCTCATCGATGGCCCAGGCTGGGTTCCATGCAATTTCCCAGGCGTGATCGTCAGGATCGGCGACATAGCCGCGAAAACCACCATGGCTCGGCGCGTCAGCCGAACGCACCAGCTTGCCACCAGCCCCAACCAACCGGTCCATCAGTGGCGCGACATCCGTTTCCAGTTCCACATTATGTGCAAGAGAAAATGCGCCGGGCTGCTGGAGGCCTTTGCGGTTCATATCGGTTTCGAGCGAAGCTTTCAGGAAGGTTCCGAGAACGAAACCGTTCATCTGATAGAAGATGATTTCTTCATTCTCGAAAACAGGCACCCAGCCGAAGCCCTGCGTGTAAAAACGACGTGAGCACTCGAGGTCGGCGATACCAATTGTAATGACGGAGATCTGCTGTTTCATAACCAAGACCTTTTGTTCTCCAATGCACCATTGCATCGGAGTGTAAGGTCAAGGGACTCAACGCATTTGCCGAAATGAAAACAATTGCGAAGGCCAGGACCCGCTTTACAACGGGGATCGGGCTAACCGCACCGACCTCTCCTTTTTAGACCCGGAATGAATAGCACATTCCGGGACGTTTTCAAAAACATATGGGGAAGGTTTTGTGTCAGCGTACCGAACCGACGAGGAGATTGTCCGGGCCTTCGATGGTGACCCAGCGACCGGTATCGTTGGCTGCCTGACGCTTCAGATAAGTATAATCGGTCTCGTTCCAGCGCATAACTTCATCGGTCAGATTGTCGAGAACGAAATCACCGCGATCCGTGCGAACGGTGAGGACTGCATGACCTTCGCCGTCCGGCTTGCGAACGACAGTGATCAGAAGATCCGTGATCGGAATGCCGGCCTTCTGCAATTCACGCTGCTTCAGCAGGACGTAATCTTCGCAGTCACCAACGGTCGTCGGGTAAGCCCAGTATTCCTCGACGCCATAGATTTCCATGTCGGTCATCGGCTTGATACGTTCATTGACCGAAAGATTGATCTCGACGATGCGCTGCCAGTTAGAATGGTTGAGCTGCAGTGCGCGGGTGTCGCGACTGGTGATGCCGCATTCCTTGGCTTCGCGCTTGCAGAATTCATAATGTCCAATCGGCTGCGAGGTCAGCTTGCCGGTCTGCATGAAGTCGCCGGAGGCGGCTTGTGCACCAAAGCTTGTCATCAGCAGCGAAACTGCAAAACCGGCGACTGCCATAATCTTTGTGGTCGAGCGAACAACGCAAAACATACTCAACGCCCTTTGGCTCTCGCCAGTTACTCATTTGTTAACGAAACGTTAATGTCTGAAATACTCTGGAGTCAATTCAGTTCATCTTGGGGTCGCCGGACTTCTTAATTAATGGTTAACGCGGGTGGCGCCAAAAATTGCAATTATTGATTGAATTTAGCGGCTGAGCGGAACCGATCAGGCGGTAAAAATCACTCATAATTTTGCCACGGTCCGGGCGCTTGTCTTTTGCCTCGAATAAGCCAATGTTGGTGCCGACCGGATCGTAACGATCCCTTTGCAAAGGCCAAAAGATGACAGGCGCAACGACGCGCAAGGCCACGGCAGACGACATAGATGCGCTCCTGCGCATCGAGGAGCGCTGTTTCGAGGCAGACCGGATTTCTCGCCGTTCATTTCGCGCCCTCATCGCACGACCAACCGCAGAAACCATTGTTGCAACAATGGATGGCGCGGTCATCGGCTATGCGATGATTCTTTTCCGTCATGGCACCGCGCTTGCGCGACTTTACTCGATAGCCGTCGACCCGGAGGCCAAGGTCAAGGGCGTCGGCTCTCTTCTGTTGCAGGCGGCGGAAACGGCAGCTTACGACCACGACCGTCCGTTGCTGCGGCTGGAAGTGCGCGAGGATAATGAACGCGCCATCGCGCTTTACAAGCGGCATGGCTACCGCCCCATTGGACGCTATCTCGATTACTACGCTGACCATTCGGATGCGCTGCGTTTCGAAAAGACGGTTCGCGGTGATGTTTCGCCCATCACAGCCTTTCCCTATTACGAGCAGACGACTGATTTTACCTGCGGAGCGGCCTGCCTGATGATGGTGCTTGCCCGGCACAATCGGGAGACGCAGCTCGACCCCGTGCTGGAAGTCCGCCTTTGGCGCGATGCGACGACGATCTATATGATGTCGGGGCCGGGCGGTTGCGAACCTTTCGGGCTTGCCGTCGCCGCGCATGAGCGTGGTCTGAAAGCATCGATCATCGTTTCCATCGAGGACATGCTTTTCCTGCAATCGGTGCGTTCGGAAGAAAAGCGCAAGGTGATGCAACTGGCGCAGACCGATTTCCGCCAGCGTACAGAAGCCTATGCAATTCCGGTGGATTATCGCGGTTTCACGCTGCACGACATTCTGGCTGCCTTGCGCCGTGGGGCGGCAGTGATCGTGCTGATCAGCGGTTATCATATGTTCGGCAAGAAAGTGCCGCACTGGGTGCTCGCCCATGGCGAAGATGGGCGGCATATTCTCATTCATGACCCCTGGGTGGAGGAAGAACTCGGCGAAACCATTGCCGATGCTGCAAATGTCCCTGTTCCCTTCCACATTTTCGACCGCATCGCACGGTTCGGCAGTGATGGGCTCAGGGCGGCCGTTATTCTGGAAAAAAGGACGGATTGATGACGATCTGCGTCATTCTGGTAGGGCGCCTCTCGGATATCGACAATGGGGCGACGCCGCACAAGGTCATGACCACGCGTGACTATCTCGCGCATCCCGCTCTCTTCAACGGGCAGCTGCGCCCGCGCATCATCAACCTGTCGCGCTCCTACGCCTATCAAAGCCGTGGCTATTACGCTTCGCTTCTGGCTGAAGCGCGGGGGCATCGCATCATCCCCTCTGTGGAAACGATGATCGATCTGTCGGAACGGCGACTTTATGAAAACGCTATTCCCGAACTCGAAGACATGCTGAACAAGGCGCTCGGCAAGCATCCGGAAAGGGCGCCCGAAACAATCCACGTGCATTTCGGTCTTGCCGACAATCCCGAATTTGAACGGTTCGGACGGCTGCTCTTCGACTGGTTTCGCGCGCCGTCGCTGGAAGTCACGGTCAAGCCGGGTGAATGGGCGCGAATCCAGAAGATCGGCTTTGCGAATATCACCAAGTTTACCAAAGCACAGAAGGAACGCTTCGAGGACGCGCTTGATCGCTATACCCAGCGTGAGTGGCGCGCCGCGCGCCCAAAGGTGCCAGCGCGCTATTCCTTCGCAACGCTGTGCGATCCGAAGGAAGCTATGCCGCCCTCGACCGTTTCAACGCTGAAGCATTGGGCAAGAATCGCAGCCCGGCTCGGGGTGGAAGTGGAACCGATCGGCAAGCGCGATCTGCCGCGGCTTGCCAACTATGACGCACTGTTCATCCGTGAGACGACATCGATCTCCAATCACACCTACCGTTTCGCCCGGCGGGCGCAACAGGAAAACATGCCAGTCATCGACGATCCGATTTCCATGATCCGCTGCACCAACAAGGTTTATCTGCACGAACTGATGCAGGCGAACGACGTGGCGGTTCCGCCGACGGTGATGATTGCGGGTGAGGAGGATCTGGAGCGCGCCGCCGATATGCTCGGCTTTCCGATGGTCATCAAGATACCGGATTCGTCATTTTCGCGCGGCGTGAAGAAGGTGAAGGATTTTGCCGAACTGAAAGCGCTCGCCACTTTATGGCTGGAGGACAGTGACCTCCTGCTGGCGCAGAAATACATGCCGACGAAGTTCGACTGGCGTGTTGGCGTTCTCGACGGAAAGCCGCTTTTCATCTGCCAGTACATGATGGCCAAGAACCATTGGCAGATCGTCAAGCACGATACGGGCGGCAAGCCTCTGGAAGGCGGGTTTCGTTCCTATGCGCTGGGCGATGCGCCGCCATCGGTTCTGGAAACCGGACTACGCGCGGCACGCTGCATCGGCGACGGACTCTATGGCGTCGATCTGAAGGAAACGGACGATGGCGTGGTGGTGATCGAGGTCAACGACAATCCCAATCTTGAACACGGGATCGAGGATGCCGCCGAAAAGGACGAGGTCTGGATCAAGCTGACCCGCTGGTTCACCGACCGGCTGGACCGGAAATAGGCATGTCACCCAAAAGTGGGAACCGGTTTTGGGGCAAGGAAATGCCGAAAACAATTCGATGGAGCATTTCTAACGATCGAACTTAGATCGGAAATGCTCCATATCCAGCAGTCGGACGAAATGTCGCCGAAATCAAAGCGGCGTAAAGCAGACCTTGGTGTGTCCCGCGCCGATGAAGCCAAGGCGGCCCGCGGCACCCTTCGACAGGTCGAGGACGCGTCCCTTGATGAACGGGCCGCGATCGTTGATGCGCACGACGAGTGACTTGCCGTTTCTCTGATTGGTAACCTTGACCTTGCTGCCAAGCGGCAGGGTGCGGTGTGCTGCGGTCAGGCCGGCCGGGTTCATACGTTCACCCGAAGCCGTACGGGAAGTGAGGGCGTACCAGGAGGCACCGCCGCATTGCTGTGCTGAAGCCTCGATTGCGGTGGTCGCGAGAAGACCGGTTGCCGCAACGGCGAGCATAGCCATACGGGTCTTGAAAGTCATGCCAGATCCACTAGTTGTTAACGGGGTGTCCCACAGTTGTCGCTGAGAAAGACAGTCGCGAACTGGAATCTAAATGTGGCGCTGACGTGGTTCGAATGAGAACATTATGCGATAATTGAATCTATATCGCATCGGGAAAATCATCCTATACTAAACGTTGTTTATTTAATCAGATAAACATAACTAAGGAATATTAGGAAAGATTCTGTTTGGTTGCTGTAATACCGTTTACGATTCGTTAGGAATCTGCGGCAGCCTTCGCTGCACCTTGTTTTCGCGCATTGATTGCAAGAAGAACTGCTTACCCGGACGGAGGTTCGGTGCGATTGCGTTGCAATTTTTATTTGTAGAACAAGTTTTCATCCTGAGTGGCGAAGTTAAGGAAATAAGGCATTTCGGGGGCAAAACTGCAATTTATGACTGTGTTTCACAATTCCTTATCGGTCTCAAAAAGTTATCCACAGGGGCTGAAAGGCAGTGGGATGACATTTCTTTGACCGCTGTGAACCTGCACGAAAGCGCCAGAATCCTGTTATAAGCGTCCAGATCAGACGATGGAACGCCATGCAGGACCACCCGGAAAAAGACAGGATCGAGACCGCTTCGCCAGCAATTTCGGCGGGTAAGCGGATACTCTATCTTTGCCTCGGCTTCCTTATGCTGGCACTTGGTATCATTGGTGCTTTCCTGCCGGTCATGCCGACAACGATCTTCATCATTTTTGCCGCGTGGTTCTTTGCACGATCATCGCCGAAGCTTGAGGCTCGCCTGCTTGCCGATCAGCGTTTTGGTCCTCTGGTCATAAAATGGCGTGAGCGTGGAGCCATTCCGCCACGTGCAAAGCTCTATGCCTGTCTTGGTATGACGGTCGGTTATGGCCTGTTCTGGTGGGGCGTGAAACCCGGCTGGCTGCTGGCAACATCGGTAACTGTTTTCATGCTCGGCTCGGCTGTTTACGTGCTTTCGCGTCCGAGCGAATAATGGCTTCAACCACACCAGCGATCGCGATAAGAGTGGCCGAAACCACCATGGGAGCCGCCAATGTCCTTGCCTGCCGTCAATCCGCTGATTAATCGCCTTTCCGCGCCGCCCATTCCAGCGGTACAGGCCTGGGCGCGGGATTATGACGGGTCGCGTGGTGCTCTGATTGATTTGTCGCAAGCTGTTCCCGGCTATCCTCCGCATCCAGACATGCTGCACTTTCTCGGCGAGGCAGCCGGATCGGTCGCCTCTGCCGGTTACGGTCCGATTGAGGGCGAAAAGGTTCTGCGCGAAGCCTATGCTGCGCATGTCGGACAGCTCTATCGCGCGCAGATCGACGCCTCCAACGTCCATATTACATCCGGCTGCAATCAGGCCTTTATCGCTGCCATCATGTGTGTGGCGCAAAGTGGCGATAGGGTGCTGACCACCGATCCGTTCTATTTCAACCATCGTTCATCGCTGGAAATGCTCGGCATCGCTTCAGGTTCGGTGCCCTGCCACGCCCAGAATGGTTTCATCCCAAGCGCGGAAGATGTCCGGGCTGTGCTTCGTCCGGGTATTGCGGCGCTGGCGCTTGTTTCCCCGAACAACCCAACCGGGGCGATTTATCCGGCGGGACTGTTATCGGAAATCTATGCTCTCTGCCGTGACAATGGAACATGGCTCATTCTGGACGAGACCTATCGCGATTTTATGGCCGATGCCAATGAACCGCCGCATCGGCTTTTTGACGAGGCGGACTGGTCGTCGCATCTGATCCAGCTTTACAGCTTCTCAAAATCGTTCTGCATTCCGGGGCACCGGCTTGGTGCGATTGTCGCGGACAAGGCGATGGTCGAGAGCGTTGCAAAAGTCATGGACAATCTGCAGATATGCGCAAGCCGCGCGCCACAGATCGCGGTCGCACGCGCCATCGAGCCGTTGACCGGCTGGCGTGACGATAATCGCGGCGAGATTGCAAGGCGTGCCTCTGCATTGCGGTCGGTCATGGCCAATATCGAAGGCTGGCATGTGGAAGCAATTGGCGCCTATTTCGCTTTTGTGCGTCATCCTTATCCGGATGCCTCATCGGTCGAGGTGGCCGAGCGCCTTGCGAAGTCACTCGGCATCATCACCTTGCCGGGCCGGTTCTTCGGTGAAGGACAGGAAGCGTTTCTGCGCTTTGCCTTCGCCAATGTCGATGTTTCGGGGATTGAAGATCTCGGTGCGCGTTTGCCGCATTTTTAAAGCCCGAAATATTTGCCGGTTCAAGGCACGGCAAAACCCCACAAAATCACTGGCAAGCGGCTCTGATACAAACCTGTAACAATAGTGTCATATGAATGTAATATAGAGCGCGTAGAGGGCTAACGACGCCACATCGTCATATGTCTTTTACAACAGGAGCCGCAGCTCATGAACAAGATGATTTCCTCGACCGCAGCGCTTGCCATCGCTGCCGTTATGTCGGTTTCCGCCGCTCAGGCGCGCGATCAGATTCAGGTTGCCGGTTCCTCGACCGTTCTGCCTTATGCGAAGATCGTCGCCGAGACCTTCGGTGAAACCTTCCCGAACTTCAAGACGCCGGTTGTTGAATCGGGCGGCTCGGGCGCAGGCATCAAGGAATTCTGCAAAGGCGTCGGTGAAAACACCATCGATATCGCCAATGCATCGCGCGCCATGAAGGACTCGGAACTGAAGTCGTGCATCGACGCTGGCGTCAAGGATGTTCAGGAAGTGCGCTTCGGCTATGACGGCATCGTCTTCGCGACCGACGCCAAGGGTCCGGATTGGAAGCTGAAGCCGGAAGATGTCTACAAGGCTCTCGCAGCCAAGCTCGTCGTCGACGGCAAGCTGGTCGACAATCCGAACACCAAGTGGAATCAGGTCAACCCGAACCTTCCGGACTGGGACATTGCTGCCTATATCCCAGGCGAAAAGCACGGCACCCGCGAAGTGTTTGAAGAAAAGGTTCTCGCCGACGGCTGCAAGCACTCCGGCGCTCTGGACGAAATCAAGAAGACCGGTCTTGACGACAAGGCTGCCGCTTCCGCCTGTATCGCAGTGCGCAAGGACGGCAAAGCTGTCGACATCGACGGCGATTATGCCGAAACGCTCGCCCGCATCGACTCCAACAAGACCGGCGTTGGTGTATTCGGCCTCTACTTCTTCGAAAACAACGCTGACAAGCTGAAGGTTGCGACCGTCAACGACATCACCCCTTCGGCTGAAACCGTCGCTTCGGGCGAATATCCGGTGTCGCGTCCGCTGTTCTTCTACGTGAAGAAGGCTCACCTCGGCGTTATCCCGGGTCTGAAGGAATATGTTGAGTTCTTCCTGAATGACCAGATGATCGGTCCTGACGGCCCGCTCGCCGAATATGGTCTGGTTCCGGCTCCGGACGCAGAACGTGAAGCACAGCGCGCCGCCTTCACCGAAGGCAAGACGCTGGCTGCGAAGTAAGTTTTAATCTGTGGAACGCGGGGATGACGAATCTCCGCGTTCTTCTCCTTTCGCGCCTTTGCACTATGACAGGCGCATCCGCGTGGAACGGTATGGGTGGAAGCTGCACCTCAAAACCGTCCGCATTCATCAGGGCAACCGGGGAAATTGAATGTCCTTCTTTCTGGTTCTCGTCAGTATCGTTGCAATCGGGCTGATCGGATTCTTCATAGGCCGCCAGCGTGCCGTTGCACTGGACAAGGCGCAGTCTGCTTCCGCAAAAGCCTCGCCGACCGAGAAAATGCATTCCCGCCCGCATTATCATGGCTGGTGGGTTTTCCTCGTTTCTGCATTGCCTGCGATTCTGTTTCTCGCTGTATGGGCCGTTGGAACGTCGGTCTATCTCGATCACAGCGCGACCGCCCGTCTGCCGGATGCTATCGAGGACGGCTCCTTCACCAATCGCAGCCTACAGCTTGGCATGGTGCGTGGTCTGGCCAACGGGCTTGACCGGCTGACGCCTGCCGAACTGGAAAGCTTCCCGGCAAACTATCAGGATGCTCGCGCCGTTCTTGCATCCAAGGGCGTGGCGCTCGCGACTGAAGGCCAGGATTACATGGTGCCTATCGCGCTTTACCTGAAAAAGGCAACGGCGCTGACACACACCATCGGTTCGGCTGTTTCCTTGGTGATCGCCATCGCAGGTCTGATCTTCGGCCTTTCCACGATCAGCCGCCGCATGCGTGCACGCAATAATGTCGAGCGTATCGTTCTCTGGGGGCTGATCGCCGCATCCGGTATCGCCATTCTGACGACCGTCGGCATCATCTGCTCGATGTTGTTCCAGACGATCAGTTTCTTCCAGTCAGTCTCGCCGTGGGAGTTCTTCTTCGGCACTGTATGGGACCCGCGCTTTGCCGCCGCTGGCTCGGGTGGTGAGACAGGCCAGTTCGGTCTCATTCCGCTTCTGGCTGGTACACTTTACATCGCCCTTGTGGCCATGCTGTTCGCTGTTCCAGTCGGCTTGTTTTCGGCCATCTACATGGCAGAATATGCGTCGCCCCGAGTGCGCACGATCGTCAAGCCGGTCCTTGAGCTTCTGGCCGGTATTCCCAGCATCGTTTACGGTTTCTTCGCCCTTGTGACAGTCGGGCCCTTCCTGCGCGATCTCTCGATTGCCATTGCAGGCGGTCAGGGCTTCATCATGGCGCAGAGCGTTCTGACCGCTGGTCTCGTCATGGGCGTGATGCTGATCCCCTTCGTGTCCTCGCTCTCCGATGACATCATCACAGCCGTGCCGCGGACATTGCGCGACGGTTCGCTTGGTCTTGGTGCAACCCGCTCCGAAACCGTCAAACGTGTTGTCCTTCCTGCCGCTTTGCCCGGAATTGTCGGCGCGCTTCTGATGACCGCATCCCGCGCCATCGGCGAAACCATGATCGTGGTTCTTGCCGCCGGTGTTGCGGCACGCATCAACATCAATCCTTTCGAGGCGATGACCACCATCACGGTGAAAATCGTCAACCAGCTCACCGGCGACCTTGAGTTCAACTCGCCGCAAACGCTGGTGGCCTTTGCACTCGGCATCACGCTTTTCGTCCTGACGCTGATCATGAACATCTTTGCGCTGCATATCGTGCGCAAGTACCGGGAGCAGTACGAATAATGACCGATACGACCTTCAACGCCAGCGACGCCACGGCACAGCCGACGCGCCGCGATATCGGACTGAAACGCCGCTACGCTGCCGAACGTCGCTTCCGCTATTACGGTATTGCTGCGATCGCCATCGGCGTGTTCTTTCTGTGCGCGCTTCTCTTCTCGGTGTTTTCCAAGGGCTATACAGCCTTCTGGCAGACGACGCTTTATCTGCCGGTCAAGCTTGAAGAAAAGGTGATTGACCCGGGCAACAAGCGCGCGACCGATCCGAATGTGCTGATCACGGCCAATTATCCGCTGCTGGTGCGCAATGCATTGGCCGAAAAACTGGGTGTTGCTGCGACAGACCGTCCGGCAATGCGTGATCTGGGCCGCTTCTATTCCGACGGCGTGCGCATTCAGCTGCGCAAGATGGTGATGGACAATCCATCGCTCATCGGCACGACGCAGACCGTTCCTGTTCTGGCCGGCGCCGACATCGATTCTGCCTTCAAAGGTCAGATTGACCTTTCCGTGCCGGAGACGAGCCGTAAGGTTTCTGACCGTCAGGTGGGCTGGATGAAGATGCTTTCGGAAGAAGGCGTCATGAAGGAGGCCTTCAATACAGGTCTCTTCACCTTCGGTGCCTCCAGCCGTCCGGAAACCTCCGGTCTCGGCGTCGCGCTTGTCGGTTCGCTCTACATGATGCTGATCGTTCTCGGTCTGTCGCTGCCTATCGGCGTCGCCGCTTCAATCTATCTGGAAGAGTTCGCCAAGAAGAACCGTTTCACCGACATGATCGAGGTGAACATCAACAACCTGGCAGCGGTTCCGTCCATCGTGTTCGGTCTGCTCGGGCTTGCTGTCTTCATCAATTTCTTCGGCCTGCCGCGTTCGGCGTCACTGGTCGGTGGTCTGGTGCTGACGCTGATGACGCTTCCCACCATCATCATCGCGACCCGCGCCGCCCTTCGCGCGGTGCCGCCGTCGATCCGCGCTGCGGCCCTCGGTCTTGGTGCATCGAAAACACAGATGGTGTTCCACCACGTCCTGCCGCTTGCCGCACCCGGCATCCTGACGGGAACGATCATCGGCCTTGCCCATGCGCTTGGTGAAACCGCACCGCTTCTTCTCATCGGCATGGTGGCTTTCGTCGCCGACGTGCCGTCCACGCCAATGGATCCAGCGACGGCATTGCCTGTACAAATCTACATGTGGGCGAATGAAGCAGAACGCGCCTTTGTGGAACGCACGTCAGGCGCTATCATCGTCCTGCTTCTGTTCCTTGCCGTGATGAATATTGCAGCAATCATTCTGCGCCGCCGCTTCGAGCGCCGCTGGTAAACGGGAGTCGAAAGCTATGAACCTGATGACTGAACGATCTCTCGAGAAAGCCGTAGGAGAAAAGATGAACGCCAACGCCAATTCCATAAAGATGCGCGGCGACAAGGTTTGCGTATTTTATGGCGAGAAGCAGGCGCTGTTTGACGTCGATCTGGAAATCCAGGAAAAGATGGTCACGGCGCTGATCGGCCCTTCGGGTTGCGGCAAGTCTACCTTCCTGCGTTCGCTTAACCGCATGAACGATACGATCGAAGGCTGTAAGGTCGGTGGCAAGATCACGCTCGACAATGAAGACATCTACGATCCGAAGATCGATGTCGTCGAACTGCGCGCCCGCGTCGGCATGGTGTTCCAGAAGCCGAATCCGTTTCCGAAGTCGATTTATGAAAATGTCGCCTACGGCCCACGCATTCACGGTCTCGCCCGCACCAAGGCCGATCTTGAAGAAATCGTCGTGACGAGCTTGCAGAAGGCGAGCTTGTTCGAGGAAGTGAAGGATCGTCTGCACGATGCGGGCACCGGTCTTTCGGGCGGCCAGCAGCAACGTCTTTGCATCGCACGCGCGATTGCGGTGAGCCCGGAAGTCATTCTCATGGACGAACCGTGCTCGGCGCTCGACCCGATTGCGACCGCGAAGGTGGAAGAGCTGATCGACGAACTGCGCCAGAACTATACGATCGTGATCGTCACGCACTCCATGCAGCAGGCCGCGCGTGTTTCGCAGCGCACCGCCATGTTCCACCTCGGCAATCTGGTCGAAGTGGGTGACACGGAAACCATGTTCACCGCGCCGACCGAAAAGCGCACGCAGGACTACATTACCGGACGCTTCGGCTGATCCGGAACTGCGCTTCAACAGATAGACAGTGCGGCTTCCCCGCAATTTATATTACGAGGTCTACTATGCCGTCTCAGCATACCGTTCGCTCCTACGACGAGGAATTGAAGTTTCTCTCCCATAAGATCGCCGAAATGGGCGGACATGCGGAACGTATGGTCGAGCAGTCGGTCGCCGCTATCGTCAATGCGGACAATGCGCTCGCACAGCGCGTCATCTCCGACGATCTCATTCTCGATGCCAGCGAGCGCGAGATTGACGACAAGGCTGTGATGATTATCGCCAAGCGTCAGCCCATGGCTGTGGACCTGCGCGAGATCATTGGCTCGATCCGCATTTCTGCCGATCTGGAACGCGTGGGCGATCTGGGCAAGAACATTGCCAAGCGCGTTGCCGCCGTTTCGGAATCACGCCAGCCGGTAAAGCTTTATCGCGGGCTCGAAACACTCGCCGAGCTGGCGCTGACCCAGCTCAAGGATGTTCTCGACGCCTATGCGTCGCGCTCGGTGCAGCAGATCAATGTCGTTCGCGACCGCGACGACGAGATTGATGCCATGTACACGTCACTGTTCCGCGAGCTGCTGACCTACATGATGGAAGACCCGCGCAATATTTCCGCCTGCACGCATCTTCTGTTCTGCGCAAAGAATATCGAGCGTATCGGCGATCACGCGACCAATATTGCGGAGACCGTCTACTACATCGTGACCGGCCTGCAAATGCCGGCCGAACGACCCAAGGAAGACCTGAGCCACGGTATTGTCGTGGATGAGGCGCGTAAACCCTGAACTGCAGCCGACCGGACCACGGTCTGGCGGTTGAGAATGAGTGAATAGCGCGGCGGCACGCGGTCGATTGGGGGGATTGTATCCACCGCCCGCCGAATTTGGATAGGGAAATACTGGATGTCACAGGCACCCAAAATCGCTGTGGTAGAAGACGAAGAGGCGCTGAGCGTTCTTCTTCGCTATAATCTTGAGGCAGAGGGCTACCAGGTCGATACAATGCTGCGCGGCGACGAAGCCGAGATCGCCTTGCGCGAGAACGTACCGGATCTGCTCATTCTGGACTGGATGTTGCCGGGCGTATCGGGCATTGAGCTTTGCCGTCGCTTGCGCCAATGGCCGGAAACCGAACGCCTGCCCATCATCATGCTGACGGCACGTGGCGAGGAAAGCGAACGTGTTCGCGGCCTGAGCGTCGGTGCGGACGACTATGTCGTGAAGCCATTTTCGACGCCGGAACTGCTGGCGCGCGTCAAGGCGATGTTGCGCCGGTCGAATCCGAGCATTCTTTCGCACGTGCTGAAAGTGGGCGACCTGGTTCTCGACCGCCAACAGCATCGTGTCTATCGCAAGGAAAAGGAAGTTCGTCTCGGACCAACGGAATTCCGCCTGCTCGAATATTTCATGATGTCGCCCGGTCGTGTCTTCTCACGTAGCCAGCTTCTGGATGGCGTTTGGGGACCGGACATCTATGTCGACGACCGCACGGTGGACGTCCATGTCGGACGGCTGCGCAAGGCGATCAATGTCGGTCGTGCGCTCGATCCGATCCGCACCGTTCGGGGTGCGGGTTATTCTTTCGGGTGACCGCTGCGGTCATCTCGGCGTCAGGAACTGAACTTGTCCGACCCACCACGGTATCCGTGGCGGGTCGTTTTTTGTTTAAGACCCAGCTTTGCAAGGTGCGGATCGTGCTCGCCCGATTCGCATTGCAACAACCCGAAACGGGTCTCAAAAGTATGATCTCACGCGATGTTACAAATCTGTTGTCAAAGTTGACAAAGAGCAATGGAACCGGCCTGGAAGCAGAAATTCTGCAGAAGATTTGAAACACCACGAATGTGTATGCAAAAAAAGTACAAGCAAAAGCGAATTAAGGCAGCGATATGGCGTGTATTGCGAGACTTTGAATCTCGTTAAATCAATATCTTACCTGAATCGCTAATTCTCGTTAAGGAATTATTAATATATTTAAAGGGCTTGTAGGCACATTCGCAATCTCGATTCGGAATTGTTTTAGGACTTTTCAGCGGTCTCCAGCATTGTTGGGATTTGACCCGCCGCCTTTTTTTGGCCTAAAAATTCCAAAACCTTGAATTCGATTGAGCGACTGTAGGACGTGTGATTTTGATCTTCGTCCTCTTTGACTTGCACCGCAGTCAGACGTTCGCGCACATCGTTCCAGATGTGTTCGCCTGAATGGATGACTGGATCAGTTAAGGGTCCTAACATGAGACTGAGCCATTGACGCGCGCCGCGAAGTGGAAATTGCCCGCTCTTATCGGGCTGGTGATTGCGCCTTTCGTGGTGACCGGTTGCACGACAACCGGAACCTCGGGAAAAGCCAATTCGGAAAAGACGGCGGCAAGCCACGTCAAATCCGTCAATGGCGTGAAGACCTACACCTACACCGCACGGGACAAGAATTGCCTTGAACGTGCGATGTTCTTCGAATCCAATCGTTCGAGTTCCGACGGTCTTCTGGCTGTTGGTACGGTCGTCATGAACCGTCTCGCGTCGGGACGTTATCCGGATACGATTTGCGGTGTCGTCGGTCAGAAGAACCAGTTTGCGCCCGGTGTGCTTACCCGCCAGATGAATTCCAAGGCGCTGCCTGATGTTCAGGCCGCTGCCGACGCGGTTCTGAAGGGTGAGCGTCATCCGAAGCTCAAGAACGCCATGTTCTTCCACACGGCGGGTCTGAAGTTCCCTTACAACAATATGCATTACGTGCTCGTAGCCGGTGGAAATTCCTTCTACGAGAAGCGCAATCGCGACGGTTCGCTGCAAAATCCGGTTCCGCAGGAGCCATACAATCTGGCTATGGCCTATTCGCCGCAATCGCCTTCCGTTCCGCAGGATCCGTCTTATGACGTGACCCTGCCGCAGACCGGTCCAGTTCCGGGAACGGAACCGACCGTTCAGGTGGCACTCGCGGAAGCGGCAAAGGCTCAAAGTGTGGAACAGAGCACTGGTGCTGGTCCGCAGGCCCGTGGCGAACGACTGGCACGCCATCGCGGTGTGGCTGCACCTCAGCAGGAACAGCATATGCAGGTGGCTTCCTACCAGCCGCAATTCGATACGACAGCCCCGCAGCCGACATCGCTTGGCTATGCTCCGGCAAGCCAGAAGCAGGCTGACGCCATTGGCGCGCTTCTTCTGTCCCAGGACCGTCCAGAAGCACCGCTATAAGAGGCGATTTTACAATCAGATAATCTGCAACGCCGGTCTGGTTCTACCTTACCGGCGTTTTGATTTTTCTGGCTGATTGTCGTCGCTTTTCGGCGAAAGTTTCAGCGATAGATCGGGCGATAGATCACCATCGGAGTGTCGTAGAAATCGACCTGATTCTGCCAGGCACGCCGGTCAGCTCTGCGATCGAGGTCCAGTCGCATGAGACAGTTGGCGAAAGCGTCAGTTTTGGCCTTGAAGCCATAGCTGCGGCAGGTCTGTTCGTCGGCCGCACGACGTTGTTCAGGTGTCATGGTCACGCAGCCCGCCAGAAGGCCGATAACGCCCAGCAAAATAAGCATTTTCTTATTCATTACTGTCTGCTTTCTCCTGCAACTGACTGCAGAATTACTATACTGCAAAGGCAGGAAAAAAGGTGGTGAAATTATGCCGTCTGATAAACTGTCGGTGATTCCATATCCAAAAAGGTCTTCCACCCATGGCTCATGAACAGCTGAACCCAGTCATCGATCCGGTGAAACTCGAACGTCTCGCGGAAGTCGCCGTTCGCGTTGGTCTGCAATTGCGCGAGGGGCAGGATCTCGTCATTACCGCACCGGTCGTGGCCTTGCCGCTGGTTCGCCTTATCGCCAAGCATGCTTACAAGGCTGGAGCCGGACTGGTAACGCCATTCTTCGCGGATGACGAATTGGCGCTTGCGCGTTACGAGAACGCATCCGACGCGAGTTTCGATCGTGCGGCAAGCTGGCTCTATCAGGGAATGGCGAAGGCCTATTCGAATGGCGCTGCCCGTTTGGCCATTGCAGCTGATAATCCGATGCTCCTCTCCAGCCAGGACCCGGCCAAGGTTTCACGCGCCAACCGGGCCAACTCGAAAGCTTATCAGCCGGCTCTCGAAAAGATTGCCGGTTTCGATATCAACTGGAACATTGTCTCCTATCCCAATCCGGCATGGGCGAAGCTTATGTTTCCGAACGAACCGGCGGACATCGCGACCCGCAAGCTGGCCGATGCGATCTTCGCGGCTTCGCGCGTCGATGTCGACGATCCGGTCGGCGCATGGGCGGCACACAATGCAGCGCTTCGCACCCGCACCCGCTTCCTGAACGGCAAGGCTTATAGCGCCCTGCATTTCAAAGGTCCGAACACCGATCTGACGGTCGGACTTGCCGACGGTCATGAATGGCACGGCGGCGCGTCTACGGCGAAGAATGGGATTACCTGCAATCCGAACATTCCGACGGAAGAAGTGTTCACCACACCTCATGCACTACGGGTCGAGGGCTATGTGACGAGCACCAAGCCTCTGTCGCATCAGGGCACATTGATCGAGGATATCGCGGTTCGTTTTGAAGGTGGACGAATTGTCGAGGCGAAGGCAAGCCGCGGTGAAGAAGTGCTCAACAAGGTGCTGGATACGGATGAAGGTGCCCGTCATCTGGGTGAGGTGGCACTGGTGCCGCATTCCTCGCCGATCTCGCAGAGCGGGCTTTTGTTCTACAACACGTTGTTCGATGAAAATGCCGCAAGCCACATCGCGCTTGGCCAGTGCTATTCCAAGTGCTTTATCGACGGCGCAAAACTGACACCGGAACAGATTAAGGCGCAGGGTGGCAATTCGAGTCTCATCCATATCGACTGGATGATTGGCTCCGGCCAGATCGACGTCGATGGCATCAATGCGGATGGAACCCGAGAGCCAGTGATGCGCAGCGGCGAATGGGCCAACTGATTATCGCGAATAGAAAAGGCCGGGAATTCCCGGCCTTTTCATTGCATCTGTGAGGTCAGTTCTTTTCCTGAACGTGGGCCTCAAGGAACCACAATGCCTTGTCGAGACCACGGGAAGCGGCGGTAAAAATATCCGCCGTATCGTCGTCACCTGCATCATCTGCATCCTTGATCGACTTGCGCACAAGATTGGCAACGTCGCCATAACGCTCGATCAGTGCAAGCAGATGATCGTGAACGGCATAGATGTCGGTTGGATAAGGCTTGAGCTTGCTTTCCTTGGCCACGACCTGCGTGGTGCCATAGGCCGTTCCGCCGATCTGCACGGCACGCTCCGCAATCGTGTCGACATGTTCATCGAGATCGGCGCGGAAGCCATCGAGCATTTCATGAACGGCGATGAACTGCGGTCCCTTGAGGTTCCAGTGTGCCTGCTTGGTGATGAGGGCAAGATCGATTGTCGCGGCTAGATTTTCGTTGAGCAGCGCGATCATTGTCGTCTTCGTATTGGAAGGAAGATCGTTGCGGGTTGCATGCATCGACTTCTTGGACATTTTATCCTCATATCCTGTTGTTCGATCCGGCTTGGAGCGGCTGGGAGATGTCGCTTATGGTCACGGGTGGGTGTTCCAAACGCAAATGAACCCGCCAGATCATTGTAAGGCTCGATTGCTGAATGGGCCTTGTCGCCGTCAGGACAAAGCAAAAACGTTGCCGCACCCGGTTTTCAAACGTATATCGCCAAGTTTTGTTCCGCGAGAAGGGCTAAAAAACGAAACTGATCCAGCCTTTGGACAAGACTTGGCTTGTCGCGAGGTAAAATCTGATTTACCCGGTTGCGCATGAAGATACTTGCGCTTGATACTGCCGCTTCGTGGTGTTCCGTTGCCGTCTACAATGCCGACGGCGATGTCGTGCTTGCCGATGTGAGCGAAAACATCGGCAAGGGACATGCGGAAGTATTGATGGACTATATCGAACGTGCTGTGACTGAGGCGAAACTGTCGCTCCGCGATATGGATCGGGTAGCGGTCAATATCGGACCGGGATCGTTTACCGGCGTTCGTATCGGTGTCTCGGCAGCACGTGGCTTTGCATTGGCGCTCGACGTTCCTGCCATCGGCATAACGGCGTTCGAAGCGTTGGCTGCGGAAACACAGATACTGTCCCCGGAAAAGCCAATTCTGGTTCTCCTCGACGCGCATCGTGGCGAGATTTATGCGCAATCATTCGATGCAAAAGGGTTGCCGGGCGCGAAGCCGCTGGTTCTGTCGCGAGAGGAAGCGGAGGCTCTTGCTGTTTCTCAAGCGGAAAATACTGTTCTTGCAGGTTCTGCAGCCGCTGCGATCAATGACGTGCTTGGTGGCCGTTTCGAGTTGGGCCCGATAGAGCCAACCGCGAAAATCGGCATCTATGCGCGTCTGGCAAGCTTGCGCCAGCCGGGCGATGCGCCGAAGCCGCTTTACATGCGTGGGCCTGATGCGAAGCCGCAGGTCGGGTTTGCACTGCCGCGCAAGGCTACCGGAGAATAGCCGATGATGGGCTTGCCGTTTGGGCGTTTCGGTCGCAGACAAATCTCGGTGGAGCCGCTTGGCGCACAGGATAGTCATGCGATTCAGCGTATTCATGCAGTCGCTTTCCATCACGGCTGGAGTTCCGACGATTTCAGATCGCTGATCGCACAGGATACGGTTTTCGGTTTTGTTGCCCGTGCGAAAGGCAAACCGAACGATGCCTGTGGTTTCGTGCTGGCTCGTCTGGTGGCAGGTGAGGCGGAAATCCTGACGATCGCCGTCGCGCGTGATGTGCAACGCCAGGGCGTCGGGCGCGCGCTGATGGATGCCGTGTTGCGCCATCTCTATCAGGAGCGCGCTGAAACGCTTTTTCTGGAGGTGGATGAGGCGAATATTGCCGCCCAGACGCTTTATCGCCGTCTCGGCTTCCAAAAGGTTGGCGACAGACCTGCTTATTATGAAACCGCCAATGGGCGTTCGGCTGCACTGATATTGCGTCGCGACCTGAGTCGTACTCCGGCAGGGCTACGATGATCGGAGCAATCCGCATCTTTCTCGTCGTCGCGGCAATGGTCGCATTGAGCCTGTCGCTTATTCCAGTTCAGTATCTGTTGCTTAAGCTGAAGAACAACTGGAAGCGGCGTCTGCCGACCTTTTTCCATCGTATTGCTGCACGCCTGTTCGGTTTTCGCATCAAGACCGTCGGCCAGATGCACGAGGGCCGACCTTTGTTACTCGTCGCCAACCATACTTCGTGGAGCGATATTATTGTTCTGTCGACGGTCGGTCAGGTCTCCTTCATCGCCAAGTCGGAAGTCAGGAAGTGGCCTGTTTTCGGTATGTTCGCCGTTTTGCAGCGCACTGTTTTCGTGGAGCGGGAACGGCGGGGCAAAACGGGTGAACAGACATCCGAAATCGCAAGGCGTCTGGTAACCGACGACGCTATGGTGCTGTTTGCGGAAGGCACGACCTCGGATGGTAATCGCGTCCTGCCGTTCAAGACAGCGCTTTTTGGTGCCGCGCATGCCGCGATCAAGGAAGCCAATGTACCCGAAGTCGTGGTTCAGCCGGTTGCCATTGCCTATACGGGCGTGCATGGCATGGCCATGGGCCGTTATTTCCGCCCGATCGCATCATGGCCGGGCGACGTCGAGCTGATGCCGCACCTGAAAGGTATCTTGCATGAAGGCGCTATCGACGTTGAAGTGCGTTTTGGCGAGCCGGTCGTCGTAACGGCCAAGACAGACCGCAAGGCGCTGGCTCGCACAATGGAAAACCGTGTGCGCTCGCTCTTGCAAAGTGCGTTGCTGGGGCGCGAGATTCCCGAAGAGTGACAACTGCTCCATCGGGCGTTCAGCCAGTTGTTCAGCCAGTTGTTCAGAATGTCACCTTTCAAAATGGTCACAAAAGCTGTAGATAGCCGCGCATGAGCGACAATATTACCGATCTCGAGCCCACGGCAGAGCGCCCCAATGTGCGTAAGGTTTTCGTAAAAACCTATGGCTGCCAGATGAACGTCTACGATAGCCAGCGCATGGCCGACAGCCTTGCAGCGGAAGGTTATGTTGCGACCGATACGCCGGACGATGCCGATCTGGTTCTGCTCAATACGTGCCACATTCGCGAAAAAGCGTCGGAAAAGCTCTATTCCGCGCTTGGCCGTCTGCGCAAGATGAAGGATGCGCGTGAAGCGAATGGCAAGGAACTGACCATCGGTGTTGCGGGCTGCGTGGCGCAGGCCGAAGGGCAGGAAATCCTGCGCCGGGCGCCGAATGTCGATCTCGTCATCGGTCCGCAGACCTATCATCGCCTGCCCAATGCGCTTGCGCGGGTCCGCAGCGGCGAAAAGGTTGTTGAGACCGAATACGCTCTCGAAGATAAATTCGAACACCTGCCGTCTCCCAAGCGCGAGGAAACCCGCAAGCGCGGTGTTTCTGCCTTCCTCACTGTGCAGGAAGGCTGCGACAAGTTCTGTACCTTCTGCGTGGTTCCCTATACACGCGGCTCGGAAGTTTCGCGCAGCGTGAAGCAGATCGTGGCAGAGGCCGAGCGCCTTGCCGACAGCGGCGTGCGTGAACTCACCCTGCTTGGCCAGAACGTCAATGCCTGGCACGGCGCTGGTGATGATGGTCGCGAATGGGGCTTGGGCGAACTCCTGTTTCGCCTGGCGCGCATTCCGGGCATTGCCCGGCTTCGTTATACGACCAGCCATCCGCGCGACATGGACGACAGCCTGATTGCCGCCCACCGTGATCTGCGCCAGCTGATGCCCTATCTGCATCTGCCGGTACAATCCGGTTCTGACCGCATTCTCAAGGCGATGAACCGCCGTCACAAGGCGGATGAATATGTGCGTCTGATCGAACGCATCCGCGAAGTGAGGCCGGATCTGGCCCTGTCGGGCGATTTTATCGTCGGCTTCCCCGGTGAAACCGATCAGGACTTCGAAGACACGATGCGGCTGGTGCGCGACGTCAATTACGCGCAGGCCTATTCGTTCAAATATTCGCCTCGCCCCGGCACGCCGGGTGCCGACCTCGACGATCATGTCGAGGAAGCGGTCAAGGATGAGCGCCTTCAGCGCCTTCAGGCTCTCCTGTCCGAACAGCAATATGCATTTCAGGATTCCATGATCGGTCGCGAGATGGATGTGCTGCTTGAAAAGCCGGGTCGTGTCGCAGGCCAGATGGTGGGCCGTTCGCCATGGCTCCTGCCTGTCATCATCGATGACAGCAATGACCGGGTCGGCGACATCATTCATGTGAAAATCACATCCACAGGGACCAATAGCCTTATTGCGCAAAAACTGGCCTGAAGGCATGATGATGTCGAGGCAGAAAATTTCGGCGTATTGAGTCGCTTGCCGGTAATCCTGTCGAGACTTCGATTGCAATGCGTGAACGGTTTGCGTTCACGCATAATCTGGTCTGAAAAGTCGCAACTTTTCAGGATTGTGCTTTAAGGAGATACGGTTGAGCGCTACGGAAAAGCTGAAGTCTGCCAAGCCAACCAATCAAACGCAAAAAAGCCCGACGACCGGGGCCTCGGATATGGCCCACATCGTGCTCACCTTCGACAATAACCGTCTTGCCATCGC
This sequence comes from Ochrobactrum sp. BTU2, assembly GCF_024539785.1. Classification (NCBI taxonomy): domain Bacteria; kingdom Pseudomonadati; phylum Pseudomonadota; class Alphaproteobacteria; order Hyphomicrobiales; family Brucellaceae; genus Ochrobactrum; species Ochrobactrum sp. BTU2. The sequence continues at coordinate 278,312 of NZ_JAHWRG010000002.1, forward strand.
GCTTTACGGTCAGTTCGATGAAAATCTGGCCCGTATCGAACAGAAGCTTGGCGTGGATGTCCGCTCCAAGGGAAACCAGCTTTCGATCCGGGGGGAGCCGACCGCAACCGAGCAGGCGCGGCGTGCACTCGATCATCTTTATGAAACGCTGCAGAAAGGTCATGAGCTGACGACGTCGGATGTCGACGGCGCCTTGCGCATGGCAATCGCTGCGGACGACCAGCTGACGCTGCCGACTATGGAAAACAAGGGCAAGCTCTCTGCTGCCCAGATTTCCACGCGCAAAAAGACCATCTTTGCCCGCACGCCGACGCAGGATGCCTATATGCGTGCGCTCGACCGGTCGGAGCTGGTGTTCGGCGTCGGCCCCGCAGGTACCGGCAAGACCTATCTTGCCGTCGCCCATGCGGCGATGCTGCTGGAACGCGGCCTGGTGGAGCGCATCATCCTGTCGCGTCCGGCTGTCGAGGCCGGCGAACGACTGGGCTTCCTGCCGGGTGACATGAAGGAAAAGGTCGATCCCTATTTGCGCCCGCTTTACGATGCGCTTTACGACATGATGCCTGCCGAAAAGGTTGAGCGTGCCATTACGGCGGGTGTGATCGAAATCGCGCCGCTTGCCTTCATGCGCGGGCGCACGCTGGCACATTCCGCGGTCATTCTCGATGAAGCACAGAACACGACGTCCATGCAGATGAAGATGTTCCTGACCCGCTTGGGCGAGGGGTCGCGCATGATGGTCAATGGTGATCCGAGTCAGATCGATCTTCCGCCGGGCCAGAAATCAGGTCTCGTTGAAGCGCTTCGCGTGCTGGACGATGTCGAGGGCGTCATCAAGGTGCGCTTTACGGAGAAAGACGTTGTTCGTCATCCGCTGGTGGCGGCAATCGTCGGAGCTTACGACCGCGACGGCAAACAGCACGCGCGTTCGGAATGATCTTGCAATTGCCTATTGGAATCACGATTTAAGAAAAGCTGTCTGCCTTTTCGAGTGTGTCCCCAAAAGTGGGAACCGCTCTTGGCAGACAGCTTTCTTGTAACTGAAAGGATGATGCGGCTAGCCAGCACGGAGAGCCGCCGCAGAACGTGTCAAATAACGCGATCCATATCGATATCATGGTTGAAGCTGGCAACTGGCCGGATGAAACCGCCCTTGAAGGGCTCGTCAGAAAGTCGGTCGAGGCCGCCTGGGCCAATCTTGGCCTGAAAAGCGCGGCAAGCGAGCTGAGTGTTGTCTTCACCGACGATGCCTCGATCCAGACCCTGAATGCAGAATGGCGCGGCAAGGACAAGCCGACCAATGTGCTGTCGTTTCCTGCGTTTCCGGTCAAGGCCGGGGCGCAGCCGGGCCCGATGCTGGGCGACATCATCATCGCGCGCGAAACTGTCGAGCGTGAGGCCCGTGAAGAGGGCAAGCCGCTCGAAAACCATCTCGCTCACCTCGTCGTGCATGGCTTTTTGCACCTTTTGGGTTACGATCACGAAACCGATGCGGAAGCGGAGGTTATGGAGGGGCGCGAGCGTGAAATCCTTCATGCTCTTGCCATCCCCGACCCTTATGCTGTATCCGAATAAGACCTTAACAACGATTGACCATGGCTGATCAAACATCGCACCCCCCGTCCGCTGGCGAAAATCGCAGCGAGACTCAAGACGCCGAAGGGCAAAGTACGCAGCGGCCCGTAGTGGCCGAGAAGCGTTCCCTCTTGTCTAATATTTTCCCGTTCATGCGCTCGCGCCAATCATCTTCTCTGCGCGAAGATCTGGCCGATGCCCTTTCCAGCACGGCAAGCGAACAGGATTCAGCATTCTCGCCTGAAGAAAAGGCGATGCTGCATAACATCCTTCGCCTGCGCGAGATTCGCGTCGAAGACGTGATGATTCCGCGCGCCGATGTCGAGGCAGTGGAAATTTCCACACCGCTCTGGGAAGTGCTGGAGCTTTTCGAAAAATCCGGCCATTCGCGTATGCCGGTCTATGCCGAGACGCTGGACGATCCGCGCGGCATGATCCATATCCGTGATGTTCTCAATTACATTACCAAGCAGGCCCGCCAGAAGACCACGCGCCGTAGCAGCGCGCGCAGCAAGGCGACGGCCGAAGACAAGGCCGCCAAATTCGACATGGGCCGGATCGATCTCACCAAGACGATCGGTGAACTCAATCTCATGCGCAAGGTTCTGTTTGTGCCGCCATCCATGATGGCAAGCGGATTGATGGCGCGCATGCAGGCGACCCATATCCAGATGGCGCTGGTCATTGATGAATATGGCGGTACCGACGGTCTGGTTTCACTGGAAGACATTGTCGAAATGGTTGTCGGTGATATCGAAGACGAGCATGACGACGAAGAAATCATGATCGCCGAAGAAGCCGATGGCGTGTTCGTTGTCGATGCGCGCGCCGATCTGGAAGAGCTGGCCGCGAAAATCGGCCCATCCTTCGAAGTCGGCGAACATGGCGAGGATGTCGACACGGTCGGCGGCCTCATCTTCTCGGTCCTGGGGCGTATTCCGGTTCGCGGTGAAGTGGTGCAGGCTATTCCGGGCTATGAATTCCATGTGCTGGAAGTCGATCCTCGCCGGGTGAAGAAAGTGCGTATTGTGCCGCTTTCCGCAGCTGATCGCCGTCGCCAGCAGCGTGCTGTCGTATCCGCCAAGCCGGGTGACCAGCCTATAGAGGCTGAAGCCACAACCGACGCTCCTAAAGAGGCCTGATGATCGAAAGGCTGGCGGGGAAAATCATTCTTTCGAGCGGCTGGCGTCGAGCGTTGGCCGCTTTCCTGAGCGGTGCCTTCGCCACGCTGACCCAGCCGCCCTTCGATGGTTTTGTGGCGGGTTTCGTTTCTTTCCCCATTTTGGTCTGGTTGATTGACGGGGCCATTGCGAAAGCGAATGCCGGGCCGGTTCGCCGTCTGTTGCCAGCGGCCATGGTTGGCTGGTGGTTTGGGTTTGGCTATTTCGTTTCCGGACTGTGGTGGATTGGAACGGCGCTGCTGGTTGATGCAGACCAGTTTGCCTGGGCCTTGCCGCTGGCGGTTCTAGGCCTCCCTGCATTTCTGGCTCTATTCTATGCGTTTGCAGCCATGGTTGCGCGCATCTTCTGGTCGGACGGCTTGGGGCGTATCTTCGCGCTAGCGTTTGGCTTTGCGCTGGCGGAATGGCTGCGTCTTTTCCTGTTCACCGGTTTTCCGTGGAATGCGATCGGCTATGCCATCATGCCGACGCCGCTGCTGATGCAATCGGTTGCCGTGCTCGGTCTGATCGGGATGAGCGCATTGGCCGTCTTTGTCTTTGCCGCACCGGCTCTGCTGATTGGTGGGCGGTTTGCCAAGACGGGCATTGTTCTCGCCCTGTTGGTGGTAGCAGTGCATGTCGGGTTCGGTGCCTGGACGCTTTCAAAAGCGCCGGCGATCGGTGAAGAAAAAGGAGCGCTCGCGGTTCGCATCGTACAACCGTCCATCGCCCAGACCATGAAGTGGGATAATGCGGAGCGCCGGTCTATCTTCGACAAGCTGGTGTCGCTGACGGGCGAAGCGCCAGCGGAAGGCAAGCCGAAACCCGATGTGGTCATTTGGCCGGAAACGGCTGTTCCCTATATTCTCACCTCGACGCCCGAGGCTCTGTCCCGCATCGGCGAGGTTCTGAAGGACGGGCAGATGCTGCTCACCGGTGCCGTTCGTGAAGAGAAGGCATCAGGGGGCGGCGAGCCGCGCTATTATAATTCAATTTATACGATTGATGATCGTGGTGTGATTGTCGATGCCGCCGACAAGGTGCACCTCGTCCCCTTTGGCGAATACCTGCCTTATGAGAGTTTTTTGCGCAGGCTTGGACTTCAGGAAGTGGTGGAGATGCCGGGCGGATTTACCGCCGGTGCGTCGCGTCGGGCGCTGAACGTCAAAGACGGTCAGACCTTTCTGCCGCTGATCTGTTACGAGGCCATTTTTCCGGATGAGCTTGGATATACGGGCCAAAGAGCCAGCGCCATCATCAATGTGACAAACGACGCATGGTATGGCGATACGCCGGGTCCGTACCAGCATTTTCGCCAGGCACAGGTTCGCGCGGTGGAGCAAGGGCTCCCCCTCATCCGTGCAGCCAACAATGGTCTTTCAGCTGTCGTTGATGCTTATGGTCGAATCACCGACGGCCTTGCGCATGACGCTGTCGGGGTCGTTGACGCTTACCTACCGTCATCTCGTGCACCATTTTGGGGCACGCCACATGGCTCACGACAATCTCTGGTAGCGCTGTTAACCTTACTCGTGTTGAGCATGGCTTTCCGACTGCCAATCGGCAGGCGTTTTCATTGACAGACTAATATTGTTACGATGTTATGGCGCGGCGGCGACGGTTTTTGCGGAAAATCGTCAGACTACCTCCCAAAACTTATTGTTATCGCTGTTCAGATGAACAGAGCATGAATGGAAGCTCGCAGCTGCGAGGAGTGACAGTTGTATGATTGAGAATAAAAAGAAGCCCAACCCAATTGACGTGCATGTCGGCAGCCGCATCCGTCTTCGCCGTAACATGCTGGGCCTCAGTCAGGAAAAACTTGGCGAAAGCCTTGGAATTACGTTTCAGCAGATCCAGAAATACGAGAAAGGCACCAACCGCGTCGGTGCAAGCCGCCTTCAGGCGATCTCGGCAATTCTCAATGTCCCGGTTTCCTTCTTTTTTGAAGACGCACCAGGTTCCTCGAACCAGGCCGGTTTTGCGGAAGACAATGAAGCAACCTATGTGGTCGATTTCCTGAATTCCAACGAAGGTGTTCAGCTGACCCGCGCCTTCACGAAAATTTCAGATCCGAAAGTGCGCCGCAAGATCATCGATCTCGTGAAGTCGCTCGCTGCGGACGCTGACTGATTTCATATCTCGAAAAGTGCAGCAGACGCGGGACATAGACATGTCCCGCCGGTTTTTGCGATTTACAGTGCCTGAACAGGCAGAAAATGCCATCCGGAATGAATTTTCCCGCTGATGCGCTGTCGCAACAAGAATATGCATTGACGGTTTAATCCCAACTTCGCTAACACATTACCGTGCCCGGAACGCTGAAAGCCTGTTCCGGGCGCTACTGTGTTTCCATGGCGGAGATATTCTCCGTTGGATTTTCAAGAGGGGTTACCCGTGTCGCGCAGTTCTTATCTCTTCACCAGCGAATCTGTGTCCGAAGGACATCCGGACAAGGTTTGCGACCGCATCTCCGATGAAATCGTGGACATGATCTATAAGGAAGCGCGTCGCACCGGCGTTGATCCCTGGTCTGTCCGTGTTGCCTGCGAAACGCTTGCCACCACCAATCGGGTGGTCATTGCCGGCGAAGTGCGCGTGCCGGATACGTTCCTGAAGAAGAATAAGGACGGCACTGTCGCCCATGATGCTGCAGGACATCCGCTGATTAATCCTTCGCGTTTCCGGTCGGCAGCCCGCAAGGCGATCCGGGAAATCGGTTACGAGCAGAACGGTTTCAACTGGAAGACGGTGAAGATCGACGTGCTTCTGCATCCGCAGTCCGCCGATATCGCGCAGGGCGTGGACAACGCCGCCGATCGTCAGGGCGAAGAAGGTGCAGGCGATCAGGGCATCATGTTCGGTTATGCTTGCCGCGAAACCCCGGACCTCATGCCGGCCCCGATCTATTATTCGCACAAGATTCTCGAAAAGCTCTCCGAAGCCCGTCACAAGGGTGAAGGCGATGCAGGCAAACTCGGCCCCGACGCCAAGAGCCAGGTCACCGTGCGTTACGAGAACGGCAAGGCCGCTGAGGTCACGCAGATCGTTCTATCCACACAGCATATGGATGCGAGCTGGGATTCGAAAAAGGTTCGGTCAGTTGTCGAGCCTTATATCCGTGATGCACTCGGCGAGCTTCCGATCGCAGCCACTTGCAACTGGTACATCAATCCGACCGGCAAGTTCGTCATCGGCGGACCGGACGGCGATGCTGGTCTGACTGGCCGCAAGATCATCGTGGATACCTATGGCGGCGCCGCTCCGCATGGCGGCGGCGCATTTTCGGGCAAGGACACGACCAAGGTGGATCGCTCCGCCGCCTATGCCGCGCGCTATCTCGCCAAGAATGTCGTTGCTGCAGGTCTTGCCGACCGCTGCACGATCCAGCTTTCCTATGCCATTGGTGTGGCACAGCCGCTTTCGGTTTATGTCGATCTGCATGGCACCGGCAAGGTGGCCGAATCTGCGGTCGAAGAAGCGCTTCGCGAGGTCATGGACCTGTCGCCGACCGGCATCCGCAAGCATCTCGACCTCAACAAGCCGATCTATGCCAAGACCTCGTCTTACGGTCATTTCGGCCGCAAACCGGGCCGTGACGGTTCTTTCTCCTGGGAGAAGACGGACCTGACCAAGGCTCTGAAGGCCGCGGTGGCGTAACTTTCCTGGCGGAAAGTTGCATCGCAAGCCGCTTGGCGTTATGTGTCCCGACGATTTTCGAGGAGCGCGGTCTTGGATCGCGCTCTTCTGTTATTGGAGCGCATCCCGAAAAGTGTGAAACGGTTTTCGGGCTAGATGCGCGTCAAAACAAATAAATAGAACACCGATATGATGCCGACGGATAAAATATGACCGAAGAATCTCATCCTCTGCGCGGTGCCGGAAATTTCTTCGGCCGTCGCCACGGCAAGCCTTTGCGAAGCCACCAGAAGAACCTGTTCGAAGATCTTCTGCCCCGCCTCAAGATCAACGTCGAAAACCCGGCGCCACAGGATCTGCGCACGCTCTTTGAAGCGAAGGTCGATGCAGTGCGTCTGGAAATCGGTTTTGGCGGCGGTGAGCACCTGCACCATGAGACAGGCCGTTATCCGCAAACGGGTTTCATTGGCGTCGAGCCTTTCATCAACGGCATGGCCAAGATGCTGGCGGCATTGGATGGCGAACCGCGATCGAACCTGCGTCTCTACGACGAGGATGCAACAGCGGTTTTGGACTGGCTACCGGATGCTTCCTTGTCGGGTATCGATCTCTTCTATCCCGATCCATGGCACAAGCGTCGCCACTGGAAGCGCCGTTTCGTCAGCGATGCCAATCTCGACCGCTTCGCCCGTGTCCTGAAACCCGGCGCAAAATTCAGGTTTGCTTCCGACATTGAACATTATGTCAACTGGACGCTCCAGCATTGTCGCCGTCATCCTGCATTCGACTGGCAGGCAGAAGGCCCGTCCGACTGGAACCACGCCTATGAAGGCTGGCCTGGCACGCGCTATGAGGCAAAGGCTTTTCGCGAAGGACGCCGTGCAGCCTATCTGACCTTCATCCGTCGTTGAAGCTACCAGCAGCGAACGGAATGAATCGAACAGCAGAAGCGGTCTTGAAAAAATCCGCTTCCGCTGGTATATAAGTCTCAAATTCTTGGTCGTTTGAACAAGAGTGGGTCCACCCGGTCCCGCTCTTTTTTGTTACTTACGGCTAACTTGAAGAGGCTTTCCAGCCTTTTGAAAGGTTTTTAGGTTGACGGAACAGGTTCAGGCAAACGAAGCGGAAGTGCTCGCAACAGGCGCGGATGAGCGCATCATTCGCGAGACGGGTATCGATGCGAAAGTGGCTTCCATTATCGAGCCCGTCATCAATACGCTGGGCTTCCGGCTGGTGCGCGTGCGTCTCTCGGGACTGAACGGCCAGACCCTGCAGATCATGGCTGAACGCCCCGATGGCACGATGACCGTCGATGATTGCGAACTGGTCAGCCGTACAGTTGCGCCGGTTCTCGACGTGGAAGACCCGATCAACGGAAAATACCATCTGGAGATTTCGTCTCCCGGTATCGACCGCCCGTTGGTTCGCAAGTCGGACTTTGCCGATTGGGCCGGTCACATCGCAAAGGTGGAAACCTCCGTCGTGCACGAAGGCCGCAAGAAATTCCGCGGCCGCATCGTCCTGGGGGATGCGGAATCGGTCGTGATCGAAAGCGACCAGATTTCCTACGGCAGCGAACCTGTCGTGCGCATTCCATTCGATCTGATTTCTGATGCACGCCTCGTGCTGACCGATGACCTGATCCGCGATGCGTTGCGCAAGGACAAGGCTCTGCGCGAAGGCCGCATTCCCGGTGACGACCTCGGTAGCGAAGAAGCGGGCGAGCAGTCCGATGAAACCGCATCGGGCGAAGCTGAAGATAAAGAATAAGTTTCTGGCGTCCGGCATCTAGAGGAGCCGGGTGCGACACCAAGGAGAGTCCAATGGCAGTCAGTGCTAACAGGCTGGAGCTTCTGCAGATCGCCGATGCGGTCGCACGCGAGAAGTCGATCGACCGCGAGATCGTTCTTGCGGCCATGGCCGATGCGATCCAGAAGGCGGCGCGTTCGCGTTACGGCCAGGAAAGCAACATCCGCGCGGACATTAACGCGAAGTCCGGCGAGATCAAGCTGCAGCGCCTGCTCGAAGTCGTCGAGCATGTCGAGGATTATGCGACGCAGATTTCGCTCTTCACCGCACGCGATCGTAACCCGGACGCACAGGTCGGCGACTTCATCGCCGATCAGCTGCCGCCGATGGATTTCGGCCGTATTGCTGCCCAGTCGGCAAAGCAGGTCATCGTGCAGAAAGTGCGCGAAGCCGAGCGTGACCGCCAGTATGACGAATACAAGGATCGCGTTGGTGAGATCGTCAACGGCACCGTCAAGCGCGTCGAATATGGCAATGTGATTGTCGATCTCGGTCGTGGCGAAGCCATCGTGCGCCGCGATGAGCTGATCCCGCGTGAAGCTTTCCGTTATGGTGACCGCATCCGCGCCTATGTCTACGACGTGCGCCGCGAACAGCGCGGCCCGCAGATTTTCCTGTCGCGTACCCATCCGTCCTTCATGGCGAAGCTCTTCACCATGGAAGTGCCGGAAATCTATGACGGCATCATCGAAATCAAGTCGGTTGCCCGCGATCCGGGTTCCCGCGCCAAGATTGCCGTCGTGTCACGTGATGCGTCCATCGATCCGGTCGGCGCCTGCGTCGGTATGCGTGGCTCCCGCGTTCAGGCCGTTGTGGGCGAACTGCAGGGTGAAAAGATCGACATCATTCCGTGGTCGCCGGACGCTGCTTCCTTCATCGTCAACGCGCTTCAGCCAGCTGAAGTTGCCAAGGTTGTTCTCGATGAAGATGCTGAACGTATTGAAGTTGTCGTTCCGAATGACCAACTATCACTTGCAATCGGTCGTCGTGGTCAGAACGTGCGCCTTGCTTCCCAGCTCACTGGCTGGGACATTGACATCCTGACGGAAGACGAAGAATCCGAACGTCGCCAGAAGGAATTCACCGAGCGTTCGACGCTCTTCATGGATGCCCTCAACGTTGACGAGATGGTTGGTCAGGTTCTGGCCTCCGAAGGTTTCGCATCTGTTGAAGAACTGGCCTATGTCGAGCCGGGCGAAATCGCCTCCATCGATGGTTTCGATGAGGATACGGCTGGCGAAATCCAGGAACGTGCCCGCGAATATCTGGATCGCATCGAGAGCGAACAGGATGATCGCCGCAAGGAACTGGGCGTCGAAGACGAACTGCGCGAACTGCCGGGTATCACCACGGCAATGCTCGTGGCTGTCGGTGAAGACGGCGTCAAGACGATGGAAGACTTTGCCGGCTATGCCGTCGATGATCTGGTCGGCTGGCGTGAACGCAAGGACGGTGAAACCGTCGCTCATAGCGGTATCTTCTCTTCCTTCGATGTTTCGCGCGTCGATGCGGAACAGATGGTCCTGACTGCGCGTTTGAAGGCAGGATGGATCACGGAAGAAGAACTGGCATCGGCTCAGGAAGAAGAAGCCGAAGTCGGTGAAGAGGAAGCTGCTTCCTAAGAAGCGGCCGGAATAAAAAGAGCCGCATGGCTTCTTACGTCTGGTGTAATTCAGGCGTAAGCTATGCGGCTCTTGCAATTCATCCCTGAAAAATGGTCGTCATTCATTCGAATTGATTGGCCAGTTCAGGTTTCGGACATGTTCCGGGTTGTGGTGGGGCTTATGCTCTGGTACAGCGCCCGCGTTACGTCCGACGTGCGGGCAGACCGCAATATGGCAAGACTGGAGTTCGCGTGGAGCAGGATATGAATGACAGAACCTGTATCGTCACGCGCGAAAGCGGTTCTGCCGATGATCTGATCCGTTTCGTGGCCGGTCCCGACGGTTCCGTGGTGCCGGACTTGAAAAGAACTCTGCCGGGCAGGGGGTGCTGGGTCAAGGCCGAGCGCCGTCTGGTGGATGAAGCGGTCAAGCGCAAGCTTTTTGCGCGGGCGCTGAAGGAAGGTGTAACGCCGCAGGCGGATCTTGGCGCGCTGGTGGACCAGTTGCTGACGAAATCTGCCCTTGGCAGCCTCGCGCTGGCTCGCAAGGCCGGGGCTGTGGTATCTGGCTCGACCAAGGTGGATCAGGCGATCCGCACCGGGACAGCCGCCATGGTGTTGCACGCAAAGGAAGCCGCCGCCGATGGCGTACGCAAGCTCGATCAGGCTCGCCGTGCCGTGGTGCATCTGGATGGTCCGGAAATCCCTTCTTTCACTCTTTTTACGGGGGAAGAAATGGATTTGGCATTTGGGGGCGGAAATGTGATACATGCAGCCGTACTTGAAGGAAAGGCGGCGGCCGGGTTCGTAAAGCGGGCGCTTATGTTGCATCGCTATCGCGGTGAAAGCGCATCGGACCTGGATTAGAGCGCAACTCTGGAGGGGCCTGGCAGACCCCGGATCGGATTGTGCGTTGAGGCGGATGACTGGAGTTTTATCCAACATGACCCGGTCACGTTGGATAAAGCTCGAGTAGAGCGGCCGGAGCCGCGAAGGAAACGGAAACGTAATGAGCGATAAAACGAACGACGACAAGACGCTGAGCGTTAATACGAAGAAGACGCTGACCATGAAGCGGCCGGGCGTCGAGCAGAGCACCGTGCGCCAGAATTTCAGCCACGGCCGCACGAAGGCTGTCGTCGTTGAAACGAAAAAGCGCAAATTCTCGCGGCCTGACGAGAAGCCGGAAGTCGAGGCAGCGGCGCCGAAGCCAGCAGCTCCGGCACCTGCTGCTCCCGCGCCTGCGGCATCTACTCCTGCACCGGCACAAGCCGCGCAGCCGGCACAAGCCGCGCCGGTAGTGCGTGCGCCAGCACCAGCCGCCCCGGCACCGAAGCCAGCAGCCCCTGCTGCTCCGGTAACGAAGCCGCATGTCGCACAACAGCGCCCGGCACAGCAGCGTCCCGGCGGCCAGCAGGCACAGCGTCCGCGCCCGTCCGACCGCTCCGGCATGGTGTTGAACACGCTGTCGCGCTCCGAAATGGATGCACGTCGCCGTGCGCTCGAAGAAGCGCAGGTCCGTGAAGTTGAGGAACGCGCACGCGCTGTCGAGGAGGCCAAGCGTCGCGCCGAGGAAGATGCCCGCCGCGCCAAGGAACGTGAAGAATCTGCCCGTCGTCAGGCGGAAGAGGAAGCTCGCCTCAAGGCCGAGGCCGATGCCCGCCGCAAGGCCGAGGAAGAGGCTGCCAAGCGTATGCCGCAGCCGGAAGCCCGTACCGAGCGTCGCGACGATGCGCGCCCGGCACCGCAGGGCAATCGCCCGCAGCAGGCCGGTCGTCCTCAGGGCAATCGTCCGCCGCAAGGTGGCCGTCCGCAGCAGGGTGGTCCGCGCCCGGCTGCGCCAAGCCTTGCCGACGCTGCCCCGATCCCGGGCAAGCCGCTTCCGCAGAGCCAGCTTCGCAAGACTGTTGCATCTGATGATGACGACCGTCGTGGCGGTGGCCTGACTGCTGCCCGTCGCGGTGCTCCGGCCAAGCCGGAAGTTCGCGCGCCAAAAGTAGTCAAGACCGAAGATGATCGCCGTCGTGGCAAGCTGACCATCTCCAGCAATCTTGAGGATGAAGGTCGTTCGCGTTCGCTTTCGGCGATGCGTCGTCGTCAGGAAAAGTTCAAGCGTTCGCAGATGCAGGAAACACGCGAAAAAATTTCGCGTGAAGTGACCATTCCTGAAACCATTACGCTTCAGGAACTTGCACAGCGCATGACCGAACGTTCGGTCGATATCATCAAGTACCTGATGAAGCAGGGCCAGATGATGAAGCCGGGCGACGTGATTGATGCCGATATGGCGCAGCTCATTGCTGAAGAATTCGGCCATACCGTCAAGCGCGTTGCGGAATCGGACGTTGAAGAAGGCATCTTCGGTGTTGCCGACAACGAGGCTGCGCTGGTTTCCCGTCCTCCGGTCGTGACCATTATGGGTCACGTCGATCACGGCAAGACCTCGCTGCTTGATGCGATCCGTCACGCCAATGTTGTTTCGGGCGAAGCCGGTGGCATCACCCAGCATATCGGTGCTTATCAGGTCGAGCAGAACGGCCAGAAGATCACCTTCATCGATACGCCGGGCCACGCTGCCTTTACTGCAATGCGTGCCCGTGGTGCGCAGGCGACCGACATTGCCATCCTCGTGGTGGCTGCCGATGACAGCGTGATGCCGCAGACGATTGAATCGATCAATCATGCCAAGGCGGCAGGTGTTCCGATCATCGTGGCGATCAACAAGATCGACAAGCCGGCTGCCGATCCGCAGAAGGTTCGCACTGCTCTGTTGCAGCATGACGTCTTTGTGGAATCGATGGGCGGTGAAGTTCTCGACGTCGAAGTGTCGGCCAAGAACAAGCTCAACCTCGACAAACTGCTTGAAGCAATTCTGTTGCAGGCTGAAATTCTTGATCTCAAGGCTGATCCATCGCGTACGGCTGAAGGCGTTGTCGTCGAAGCCCAGCTCGATCGTGGCCGTGGTTCGGTTGCAACCGTTCTGGTTCAGACGGGTACGCTGCATCCGGGTGACATCCTCGTCGCCGGTAGCGAATGGGGCCGCGTGCGCGCACTGGTCAACGACCGTGGCGAGCATGTGAAGGAAGCCGGTCCTGCGATGCCAGTGGAAGTCCTCGGCCTTCAGGGCACGCCGCAGGCCGGTGACCGCTTTGCCGTGGTTGCCAACGAAGCCAAGGCACGCGAAATTGCCGAGTACCGTCAGCGTCTGGCACGCGACAAGGCTGTAGCCCGCCAGTCCGGCGCGCGCGGCTCGCTTGAGCAGATGATGAACCAGCTCCAGGTGTCGGGCACGAAGGAATTCCCACTCGTCATCAAGGGCGACGTGCAGGGTTCTATCGAAGCCATCACCAATGCACTGGACAAGCTCGGCACCGACGAAGTGCGTGCACGTATCGTGCATTCGGGCGCCGGTGGTATCACGGAAAGCGACGTGTCGCTGGCCGAAGCCTCCAACGCTGCGATCATCGGCTTCAACGTCCGCGCCAACAAGCAGGCACGTGACGCAGCCGATCAGCAGGGCATCGAAATCCGCTACTACAACATCATCTATGATTTGATTGATGACGTTAAGGCAGCGATGTCGGGTCTCCTGTCGCCGGAACGCCGCGAAACCTTCCTCGGCAATGCCGAGATTCTCGAAGTCTTCAACATCACCAAGGTCGGCAAGGTTGCCGGTTGCCGTGTCACCGAAGGCAAGGTCGAGCGTGGTGCAGGCGTCCGCCTCATCCGCGACAACGTGGTTATCCACGAAGGCAAGCTCAAGACGCTCAAGCGCTTCAAGGACGAAGTGTCGGAAGTTCCGGCCGGTCAGGAATGCGGTATGGCGTTCGAGAACTACGACGACATTCGCGCAGGCGACGTTATCGAAGCCTTCCGCGTCGAACACGTTTCGCGCACGCTTTAAGTACTATCCCGCCGGGCTGCCGAGAGGTGGCCCGGCTTTTCATTATCCGGTCCAGAGGGTCTGACTCCCAGCTGGATTGTGGTAAGTTGCGTATTATTACGCCTGCCAATTTGTAGTCATGTTGTCGGACAGTCCTTCGCGGCTGGATGCCGATTGGCGGCTGTTTATCGAGGATATAGCCATGGCACGTTCTCCAGATCCAAAAGGCTCAGGTGGCCTTTCCCAGCGCCAGCTTCGCGTGGGCGAGCAGGTGCGTCACGCATTGGCGCAGGTGCTTCAGCGCGGCGAAATTCGCGACGATCTTATCGCCCATACCGTGATTTCCGTCTCGGAAGTGCGTATGTCGCCCGATCTCAAGATTGCGACCTGTTTCATCACTCCGCTTGGTAACGCCGACACGCAAGCGGTTATCAAGGCGCTGGCTGCAAACGCAAAGTTCATTCGTGGTCGCATGGCGCCAAGCCTCAGCCAGATGAAATACATGCCGGAATTCCGCTTCCGGGCCGATACGAGCTTTGACAATTTTTCCAAGATCGATGCGCTGCTCCGCTCGCCGGAAGTCGCCCGCGATCTTGGGCATGACGATGAAGAAGACCGGGAGGCAGACAAGGCTTCCCGCAATGGAGACGAATAAAGCATGGCAAGACGGGGCAAGAAAAAAGGTCGTCCGATATCCGGCTGGGTTATTTTCGATAAGCCGAAAGGGATGGGATCGACCGAGGCGGTCTCGAAGATCAAGTGGCTGTTCAACGCCGAAAAAGCCGGTCATGCCGGTACACTTGATCCGCTTGCTTCCGGCATGTTGCCCATAGCGTTGGGTGAGGCCACCAAAACCGTGCCTTATGTCATGGATGGAACCAAGATCTACCGTTTCACGGTAAGCTGGGGCGAGGAACGCTCAACGGACGATCTGGAAGGTGTTGCCACCAAGACCTCGGATAATCGCCCGTCGCGCGCCGATGTCGAGGCATTGCTGCCGAACTACACCGGTGTCATTTCGCAGGTTCCACCGCAGTTTTCCGCCATCAAGATCGATGGCGAGCGCGCTTACGATCTTGCCCGCGAAGGCGAGACGGTCGAGATACCTTCCCGTGAAGTCGAGATTGACCGTCTGGAGATTGTTGGTATTCCGGATGCTGATCGCACCGAGTTTGAGGTCGAATGCTCCAAGGGCACCTATGTGCGCTCTCTCGCACGCGATATGGGCCGGGATCTCGGTTGCTACGGACACATTTCAGAGCTGCGCCGCATCGAAGTTGCGCCGTTCACGGAAGAAGACGCTGTAACACTGGCAGAACTTGAACAGGCTTGGCCGCCGCTTCCGCCCAAGGATGAGGATGGCAATGTCGTAGAGCCCACTCCGCGTCGCGACTTTTCGGCGATTGATGCATTGGTCATCGATACGGGAGCTGCTCTCGACTGTCTGCCGCAGGTGCCGCTTACCGACGATCAGGCGCAACGCGTGCGTCTTGGCAATCCGGTGATCCTGCGCGGACGTGATGCGCCTCTGGAAGCAGACGAAGCGTGTGTCACGACACGCGGAAAACTGCTCGCCATCGGTTACATCGAGCACGGACAGTTCAAACCGAAGCGCGTTTTCACAACGGGCTGACGTTTCGTCAGAAGACCGCGATAAGGCGGCAAATTGAATTGAGACTGGCGTTCCCGCCAATTTTGCACTATATGCCCCTTCATCGATCATGCGTAAAAGCATGTCAGATCGTGTAAATGGCCCGTGCTGGACGACATCCCGGCCCGGGCGTCTGGTTTTCCTCTCATCTAGAAAGGGTGTTACGATGTCGATTACTGCTGAGCGCAAGCAAGCACTTATCAAGGAATACGCCACCAAGGAAGGCGACACCGGTTCTCCTGAAGTACAGGTTGCCGTTCTTTCCGAGCGTATCGCCAACCTCACCGAACACTTCAAGGGCCACAAGAATGACAATCATTCGCGTCGCGGCCTCCTGAAGCTGGTTTCGCAGCGTCGTCGCCTTCTTGACTACGTCAAGGGCATCGACCAGGCACGTTACCAGGCGCTGATCGGCCGTCTCGGCCTGCGCCGCTAACGGTAAAATCGGGCGACGTCTCAAAACGTCGCCCATTTGATTTATTCGGCATTTTGTCGTGCGGATAGCCGCTTACAGATAAAATGCGACACTTGAACATGTCTCCCAAAAGTGGGAACCGGTTTTGGGACAAAGACATGTGTAAAACCAAACAGATAGAGCGGAAGCGCGAACATATGTGAGCGCATCCGTTCTATCGGGCGAATGCCCGCTGGCATGAAACGACGCACCGGGTGCATTCCGTCATGCCGATGAAGAGCCAAAAGGCTCATGACCTGGACCAGTCATGGGGCAGGATTGCAGGCAGTTCGTGTCAGAGGATATTCGGGAGCGAATGTTCTGACACATAACGAACTTCCCGTTGTCTTGCCCGTGGCCCGTCCGCCAACCGAGGCGATGCCTTCAGGCGCTTTTGCGCGGCATCACCACATGAGGACAAGATATGTTCAATACCCATAAAGTAGAAATCGAATGGGGCGGCCGTCCGCTCACACTCGAAACCGGCAAGATCGCCCGTCAGGCCGACGGTGCAGTTCTCGCAACCTATGGCGAAACCGTCGTTCTGGCGACTGTCGTTTCTGCCAAGGAGCCGAAGCCGGGTCAGGATTTCTTCCCGCTGACGGTCAATTATCAGGAAAAGACCTACGCTGCCGGCAAGATCCCTGGTGGCTACTTCAAGCGTGAAGGTCGCCCGAGCGAAAACGAAACCCTCGTTTCGCGTCTGATCGACCGTCCGATCCGTCCGCTCTTCGTTGAAGGCTACAAGAACGACACGCAGGTTGTCCTGACTGTTGTTCAGCACGACCTCGAAAACAACCCCGACGTTCTGTCGATGGTTGCAGCTTCCGCAGCGCTGACCATTTCCGGCGTTCCTTTCATGGGGCCGATCGGTGGTGCGCGCGTTGGTTACATCAACGGCGAATACGTCCTGAACCCGAATATCGACGAAATGCCGGAATCGAAGCTCGATCTGGTTGTTGCCGGTACCGCCGATGCTGTACTGATGGTTGAATCGGAAGCGCAGGAGCTTTCTGAAGAAGTCATGCTGGGCGCCGTCGTTTTCGGCCAGAAGGGCTTCCAGCCGGTCATCGACGCGATCATCAAGCTTGCTGAAGTTGCTGCCAAGGAACCGCGCGACTTCCAGCCGGAAGATCTTTCGGACCTCGAAGCCAAGATGCTGGCCGTTGTCGAAAGCGACCTGCGCGATGCATACAAGATCACCGAAAAGCAGGCTCGTTACGTTGCTGTTGACGCTGCAAAGGCCAAGGCGAAGGCTCACTTCTTCCCGGAAGGCGTGGAAGAGCCGGAATTCTCGGCTGAAAAATTTGCGACCGTCTTCAAGCATCTGCAGGCCAAGATCGTTCGCTGGAATATTCTCGACACCGGCAGCCGCATTGATGGCCGTGATCTGAAGACCGTTCGTGCAATCGTTTCGGAAGTTGGCCTTCTGCCGCGCACCCACGGTTCGGCGCTGTTCACCCGCGGCGAAACACAGGCGATCGTTGTTGCCACGCTGGGCACCGGCGAAGACGAGCAGATGATCGATGCCCTGACCGGCACGTACAAAGAATCCTTCATGCTGCATTACAACTTCCCGCCATATTCGGTCGGTGAAACCGGTCGTATGGGTTCGCCGGGCCGTCGTGAAGTTGGTCATGGCAAGCTCGCATGGCGCGCTATCCATCCGATGTTGCCTGCTGCCGACCAGTTCCCGTACACGATCCGTTCGGTTTCCGAGATCACCGAATCCAACGGTTCTTCCTCGATGGCGACCGTTTGCGGCACCTCGCTTGCTCTGATGGACGCAGGCGTTCCGCTTGCACGTCCGGTTGCCGGTATCGCCATGGGCCTGATCAAGGAAGGCGAACGCTTCGCCGTTCTCTCCGACATCCTTGGCGATGAAGATCACCTCGGCGACATGGACTTCAAGGTTGCCGGTACTGACAACGGCATCACCGCACTTCAGATGGACATCAAGATCGACGGTATCACCGAAGAGATCATGAAGGTCGCTCTGGAGCAGGCCAAGGGCGGTCGCGTTCACATCCTCGGCGAAATGGCGAAGGCTCTGTCCACGTCGCGTGAAGAACTCGGCGAATTCGCTCCGCGCATCGAAGTGATGAACATCCCGACGGACAAGATTCGTGATGTTATCGGTTCGGGCGGCAAGGTCATCCGCGAAATCGTGGAAAAGACCGGCGCCAAGATCAACATCGAAGACGACGGCACGGTGAAGATCGCTTCGTCGAACGGCAAGGAAATCGAAGCCGCCAAGAAGTGGATTCACTCGATTGTTGCCGAACCGGAAGTTGGCGAAATCTACGAAGGTACGGTCGTGAAGACTGCTGACTTCGGCGCTTTCGTAAACTTCTTTGGTCCACGAGACGGTCTGGTTCACATTTCGCAGCTGGCTTCCGACCGCGTTGCCAAGACTACCGATGTGGTCAAGGAAGGCCAGAAGGTCTGGGTCAAGCTCATGGGCTTTGACGAACGTGGCAAGGTTCGCCTGTCGATGAAGGTTGTCGATCAGGAAACCGGCAAGGAAGTTGTTGCTGAAAAGAAGGCAGAAGCCGACGCTGAATAAGCGTTTCTGCTACTGTAAATCAATCGAAAGCGCGCTCTTGTGGCGCGCTTTTTTGTTGCATGGGAATCAATTCAAGACCATGGATGAGTCATGATTACACCGGCACAACAGACACTCTTTCTCCCCTTCGATCAGGACATTCTGGATATGCCCGAAGAGGGGCAATCCTTTCTTGCGTGTGGTCTTTCTGCGGATCGGCGTCTTGAGGACGAATGGAAACAGGCGCTGACCTTCCTGCAGCCCTGGCGCCCCGATTGGCTGGTGCTGGAAAAGGAGGGCTTCAAGACAGTTCCCAGATTGGGCGAGGAGAAGCGTTTTTCCGGCGGGCTACTGCTGCTCGGAAAACATCGCGGGCGCAATGAGGCGTGGTTTGCGGAGCTTCTGGCGCGTGTTGAGCCGGGTGGGTGGATTGCCGTATCAGGCGACAAGAAGCTCGGCATTGACAGTTTTCGAAAATGGGCCAGCAATATCGCCGAGATGAGCGACCGCATGTCGAAGAACCACGCCGTGGCGTTCTGGCTCAGACGACCAGCCGACCTCACCGATGAATTCATCGCGGCTCTGAAGCCGCTTGCGACTGATATTGACGATGTGTTCCGCACAGAACCCGGCATGTTCTCGCACGGTGTTATCGATAAGGGTTCGGCGCTGCTCGTGCCGCATATGGAAAAGATTGTTTTCGGTAACGTCGCCGATCTTGGCGCCGGTTGGGGCTATCTTGCGGCGCAATGCTTGAAGTTTGCGGATCGCATCAAGTCTATCGATCTCTATGAAGCCGATTATGAGGCGCTGGAAGCGGCGCGCGGCAATCTGGAGCGGCTTGGTGCATCAGTGCCGATCAGCTTCAACTGGTTCGATGTGACGAGTGAAAAGATGGCAGGCATCTACGACACCGTGATTATGAACCCACCGTTCCATGAGGGGCGGGTGACGGATGTTTCGCTTGGTCAGGCGTTCATTGCCGCTGCCGCGTCACGCCTGAAGCCGGGCGGGCGTCTGCTTATGGTCGCAAACCGGCAATTGCCTTATGAGACGACGCTCAAAGGACTGTTCAAGAATGTGACTCTTCTCGAAGAGGCGAACGGTTTCAAAATCTTCGATGCGAAGAAATAAATAAAAAGGCCGCCCAGAAGGCGGCCTTTTTACAAAATGGCTTGGCTTATTCACCGCGCTCCGCGTCAGAGCTTTTCAGCTCTTCAAGCGTCGGCATGGAGACGATGTTGTAGCCGGAATCCACATAGTGGACTTCACCGGTGACACCGCTCGAAAGATCGGACAGCAGATAGACTGCCGATTTGCCGACATCATCAATGTCGACGGTGCGACGCAGCGGCGAGTTACGGCGCTGATAACTGAAGATTGCGCGTGCGTCGCCAATACCGGCACCGGCAAGCGTACGCACCGGACCGGCCGAAATGGCGTTGACGCGGATGCCCTGCGGACCGTAATCGGCAGCAAGATAACGCACCATGGCTTCAAGCGCGGCTTTGGCAACGCCCATGACGTTATAGTTCGGGATGGTGCGCGTGGAACCGCCATAGGTCAGCGTCAGGATCGAGCCGCCGTCCTTCATGAGTTTTTCAGCGCGCTGTGCCATTTCCGTGAAGGAGTAGGCGGAAATCACCATTGTGCGGCTGAAATTTTCGCGCGTGGTGACGTCTGCGTAGCGACCCTTCAGTTCGGTCTTGTCGGAGAAGCCGATGGCGTGAACGATGAAATCGAGCTTGCCCCACTTCTTTTCGACTTCGGCAAAGACCGCATCGACCGACTCGATATCTTCAACATCGCAAGGCAGTACGAAATCAGAGCCGACCTGTTCGGCCAGCGGCTTTACGCGCTTGCCGAGTGCATCACCTTGATAGGTGAAGGCCAGTTCAGCGCCCTGTGCTGCGAGTTGCTTTGAAATTCCCCAAGCGAGTGAGTGATTATTCGCGACCCCCATGATGAGGCCGCGTTTGCCTTTCATCAAACCTTCCATATTTTCCCTCTCCCTCAGCCCTGGTAACGCTGGAAAACCAGCGTCGCATTGGTGCCGCCAAATCCGAAGGAGTTGGAGAGCACGGTATTGAGCTGAGCGTTGTCAATGCGCTTGCGAACGATAGGCATGTCCGCGAAGGCAGGGTCCAGTTCTTCGATATGTGCGCTTTCGCAAATGAAATTGTTGTGCATCATCAAAAGCGAGTAGATCGCTTCCTGCACACCGGTTGCACCGAGCGAGTGGCCGGTCAGCGACTTGGTCGCAGCAATCGGCGGGCAGGCGTCGCCTGAGCCGAAGACCTGACGGATCGCATCGATTTCCGGGGCGTCGCCAGCTGGCGTCGAGGTGGCGTGTGGATTGATATAGTCGATTTTGCCCTTGACGGTCGAAAGGGCCATCTTCATGCAGCGGATTGCGCCTTCGCCGGATGGGGCGACCATGTCGTAACCGTCAGACGTCGCGCCATAGCCGACGATTTCGCCGTAAATCTTGGCGCCGCGGGCCAGTGCGGTTTCGAGGTCTTCCAGCACCAGCACGCCAGCACCGCCAGCAATGACGAAGCCGTCGCGGTTCTTGTCATAGGCACGCGATGCAGTGGATGGCGTGTCGTTATACTTGCTCGACATGGCGCCCATGGCGTCGAACAGGACCGAAAGCGTCCAGTCGAGGTCTTCGCAGCCGCCTGCGAACATGCGGTCCTGCTTGCCATACTGGATCATTTCGAACGCATTGCCGATGCAATGGTTGGAAGTCGCGCAGGCCGAAGAAATCGAATAGTTGATGCCCTTGATCTTGAAGAAGGTCGCAAGCGTCGCGGAAGCCGTCGAGCTCATGGCTTTTGGCACGGCAAACGGGCCGACGCGCTTTGGGCCTTTTTCGCGGGTGATGTCGGCAGAATCGACAATGGTGCGGGTCGAAGGACCGCCGGAACCCATGATGATGCCGGTGCGGTCGTTGGAGACTTCCTCTTCGGAAAGCCCCGCATCCGCAATGGCCTGATCCATCGCAATATGGTTCCAGGCCGTGCCACGGCCATGGAAGCGCATCGCGCGACGATCGACCAGTGCTTCGACGTCGATATTCGGAGCGCCGTGCACCTGACAACGGAAGCCGAGCTCGGCATATTCCTCAGCGCGGGAGATGCCGGACTTTGCTTCACGCAGCGAAGCCGTGACCTCTTCGGTGTTGTTACCAATCGAGGATACGATCCCCATACCCGTTACGACCACACGCCGCATCGCGTTCTCCTTTACACCTGATCCGTGAGCGACGTGTCCATCATGCGGACTGCCGCCTGTTCGCGGTTACATAGGTGCGATCTTCGCATGTTTTGAGCGCGGCCGCATGAAAACTGTTCACTTTTTGCAGTCGCGCTCGTGGATGATGGTGATTGAGGCGCCTTACTGGCCCTCGCTGTCCTTCGACAGGCCGACGCGCAGGTCAGACGCCCGGTAGATGGTTTCGCCATCGGCTTTCAGCCAGCCGTCAGCCGTGCCGAGCACGAGGCGGCCACGCATGACGCGCTTGAAATCGATGCCATATTCGAGAAGCTTGGTATGCGGACGCACCATGCCCTTGAACTTCACTTCACCGGTGGAGAGAGCCATACCGCGACCCGGCTCGCCGAGCCAGCCGAGGAAGAAACCGGTCAGCTGCCACATGCCATCAAGACCGAGGCAGCCCGGCATGATCGGATTGCCCATGAAATGACACGGGAAATACCAGTCATCGGGGCGCACATCATACTCGGCGCGGATATAGCCCTTGTCGAACTCACCACCGGTTTCGGAAATATCGGTGATGCGATGGACCATCAGCATCGGAGGCAGGGGAAGCTGAGCATTGCCGGGGCCGAACATCTCGCCGCGTGCGCAGGCCAGGAGTTCTTCATACCCATAGCTTGATTTCTGTTCTGCCATTACGCCTCCCTTGAGGTTCATTCTGTATCGACCGGCAATCCGGCCCGGTTGTAGGTTTCACCGGAACATCCCTACCACAGACTGTTTCCGGCAGTAAAATCATGCATTGAGTTATTTGGGGGTTTATCCGAAAAACCGGCCAATTCCCAAGCCTATTGATACTTATTTCGCAACGGCATATATCAATGTCAGTATGCAATGGGCAACAGCCCGTTTGACGATTGATGATTTTGCAACAAGCTTGTGACGGAACCAACGGTGAATATGCAGTCTTCACATACCCACTCGACGGTCTCGATGGAAGAGCAGCTCCGCCGCGCGGGTCTGCGTCCGACGCGGCAGCGCGTTGCGCTTGCGAGCCTGATCTTCGCCCAGGGCGATCGCCATCTGTCTGCAGAAGACCTGCACGAAGAGGCCGTGATGGCCGACGTGCCGGTGTCTCTGGCGACGGTTTACAACACGCTGCACCAGTTCACGGAAGCCGGTATGCTGCGTATCATCGCGGTTGAGGGCTCGAAGACCTATTTCGATACGAATATCTCGGATCACCAGCATTTCTTCCTCGAAGGGGAAAATGTCGTGTTCGATATTCCACACGGCGAAAGAGGTCAGCCTACGGTTGCCAACATGCCGGATGCGCCGCATGGCATGGAAATCGTGAACGTGGATATTATCGTTCGCCTGCGCCGCAAGAGCCAGTAACGAGCGCTTCTTTTAGTTGGACATGAAAAGAAAGCGGCCATGGCCGCTTTTTTGTTGCCTATTGGACCGTATGGGGCTGAAAAGGGATAAAGTTCTGCACCCCCGGCTGAATCGCCTCCCAAGCTTCAGCCGTACACATTCCAAGGAGATATCATGCGTAAGCTACTTGTCGCCGCGACCATTCTCGCCGTGTTCACCGCTGGCAGCGCCTTTGCAAAGACCGTCCGGATCGGAGTGACGCCGGGGCCGCACGCTCAGATCATGGAGAAGGTGAAGGAAGTCGCCGAGAAGAACGGTCTTGAAATCGATATTCAGGAATTCTCGGATTATGTCATCCCGAACATGGCGCTAGCGGATGGCGCACTGGAAGCCAACTCCTTCCAGCATAAGCCCTATCTCGATAATCAGGTTGCCGATCGTGGCTTCGACATTGTGAGCGTTGCCGAGACGGTCAACTTTCCGATGGGGCTGTATTCAAAGAAGCTGAAGAATATTTCGGAGTTGGCCGACGGCGCGACAATTGCGATCCCCAATGATCCGACCAATGGTGGTCGCGCTTTGCTGGTTCTTGCTGAAAACGGCATCATAAAAATCGACCCGGCCAAGGGGCTGAAGGTCAGTGCCCTCGATATCGTTGAAAACCCGAAGAACCTCAAATTCGTTGAACTCGATGCGGCACAGCTTCCGCGTTCGATGGAAGACGTCGATGCGGCCGTCATCAACACCAACTATGCCATGGAAGCTGGCTTGAACCCGGCAACCGATCCGCTGGTGCGGGAAGGCGAGAAAGCGCCTTACATCAATATTCTCGTCGTTCGCACCGCCGATAAGGATGCCGACTGGGTGAAAACCCTGATCTCATCCTACCACAGCGATGAAGTGAAGGAATTCATCGCCACGACGTTCAAGGGATCGGTGGCGCCTGCCTGGTGATATTCCGAGGTGGAGGCGGGGCGATTTTTCGCCCCGCTCGCTTATCAGCCTTTCAGTTCCATCCGGATGTTGCGAAAGGGAAGGCCTTCATCGTCTTCCGATCGCTGACTGGTTATCTTGAAGCCGAGACGGCTGTAGAAACGACATGCCCGCTCATTGTCGGCATAAACTTCAAGCGATAGCTCGCCTTTCAATGCCAAGGCATGGCGGATCAGAATTCGCCCTGTTCCGCAGCCTTGAACGTCAGGATCGACAAACAGCCCACCGATAAAGCTATCCAGCAGGCCGATAAAGCCAATGGGCCTGTCATTGATCGTGGCAACCCATGTTTCTGCCTTCTCGAGATAGACGTCTTCGATGAGTTTGCGCTGGTCTTGAAGTCGATCTCCTCCGAGAAAGGAATGGGCCTCCAGGGAGGCGCGATACCAGATGGACGATAAGGATGGCTTATCCGATGCCCGATAGGCGCGGATTATCACGTCATGATTTTTCATGGTCTTCCAGAGTTTTGAATATGCACAACAGTTCCGCCGCACGGGCGGGTTCAAATCCGTTAGAACGGTCGCGATGAACGTCTGCGCATAAAACTCCTTTGAAACTCAATTCAGAGCGCACTTCGATCTGATTGAATGAGATCGACGCTCTGATCGCAATATCGGTTCGTGTCTGGCGAAGTCAAGCTTGCCCGGTTCTCTTATCCCACTCCGTGAGAGCGAAGTCAGTCGAAGACTTCGCCCGGATAAACACCCCACAGGTCCGATTGCTTGATCCAGCCGCGTACGCCGCCCATGTCCACCCGACACCATTGACCAGTGCATTCGCGTACGGTGCCGACTACACCCGGTTCGATTTCGGCAGCAAGTCCCGATGTGTCGGCGGCATCGCGGCGCATATTGATCATCGAACCCTGATTATTCTTGAGCCAGGGAGCTGTGATGGCAGTTCGCTTTCCGGAAAGCAGCGACTGGTAGACCCAGCCTTCCGTGCCGTCCGCATCGCGGATACGGCGCCAGTTGTCATATTCCTGGATGATCTCGACCGGCAGTCCCGCCTTCATGAAAAGCCATGAAACCGCATAGTCGCGCCCCGGTCCGATGCGCAGATTGACGCGTGCGGGTTTAAGGCTGACGAAACGTGGCACGGGAAGTCCGCTTGCGCCGACAGTTGTGCCCGCGGGCTCTGCGGCCCGTGCGGCATGCCTGTGTGAAGCGCCAAGCGGCGCCAGTATGAAAAAAAATGCCAGAAAGCCTAGCGTGGCTATCCAAAAGCGTTGCGAAAGTACTCTGTACAAACTGCGACCTCTCGCCGTCCTGTCACGACAGAACGGTAGTAGCTTCAGCAGTTTACGGGGGCTGCGAGGCGACGTTGCCGTCCTGTTTTCAGATCGCACATCTGTCTGTGTGGAACAGATCGAAAGCAATCTAATTGTTTGATTTTAAATGTATCTTTTCAGAAAATCGATGTGGACTTTCCAAGAGACACCTGAAGTTTCCGGTTTTTCTTTGTCTTTGCCGCTTCGCCTTGATAGAGATGTTCAGCCGAAGCAATATCCCATATTGCACCGCCTTGGTTAAGGAGGTCTCAACATGAAGCTTCGGTTAACGCATTTTCGGGAAAAGTGGGAGTCGGTTTTCCGCTGGAAATGTGCAGGAAATTTCTTGGAGCGTGCCCTGCCAGTTGGTTACAATACGGGCTGTTCCGGGGGCTTTGCTCAACGATGGGGTGGAGATGTCGAACAAGAAGAAACCGCTGGTCGTTCTTACGCGAAAATTGCCGGACCCAGTGGAAACCCGAATGCGGGAACTGTTTGATGCGCGTCTGAATATAGACGACCACCGCATGAATCAGCCGGAAATCATCGCTGCGATGAAAGAAGCCGACGTTCTGGTGCCTTGCATCACGGATGTGATTGATGCGGCTGCAATCGAACAGGCTGGTCCCAACCTCAAGCTCATCGCAAATTTCGGCAATGGCGTGGACAATATCGACGTCGCAGCCGCTGCAAAGCGCGGTATCACGGTCACCAATACACCGAATGTTCTCACCGAAGACACTGCCGACATGACCTTGGCGCTGCTGCTGTCAGTGCCGAGACGTCTGGTGGAAGGCGCAAATGTGCTGGGCGAGCGCCATGGACAATGGCCAGGCTGGTCGCCGACATGGATGCTCGGGCGCCGCATCTGGGGCAAGCGTCTTGGTATTGTCGGCATGGGGCGTATCGGTACGGCGGTCGCCCGCCGCGCCAAGGCTTTCGGGCTTTCCATTCACTATCACAACCGCAAGCGCGTCAATCCCGAAGTCGAGGAAGAACTGGAAGCGACCTATTGGGATAGCCTCGACCAGATGCTGGCCCGGATGGATATCATCTCGGTCAACTGCCCTTCGACCCCTGCCACATTCCATCTGCTGTCCGCACGCCGCATCGCGCTGATGCAGCCGACCGCCTATATGGTCAACACAGCACGCGGCCAGATCATTGACGAGAATGCCCTGATCGAGCTGATCGAACAAGGCAAGCTTGCCGGGGCGGGGCTGGATGTTTTCGAGAACGAGCCGGCGGTCAATCCGCGGCTGCTGGCGCTTGCCGAAAAGGGCAAGGTCGTCCTGCTGCCGCATATGGGATCGGCCACTATGGAAGGCCGCATCGATATGGGCGACAAAGTCATCATCAATATCAAGGCTTTTGTCGACGGGCACCGCCCGCCCGATCGCGTATTGCCGAACCGGGTTTAATTTTTCCGGCTCGCGGTCTTCGTTTCTTCGGCGTTTTTGCCGTCAATGAAACGAAGCACCGTATGCGCATAGAGACGCGGATTTTCGACCGGGACGCCGTGCCCGGCATCGGGCAGAATGATCAATTCAGCACCCGGTATCTGGCTGGCGATGAACTCCGTATGTTCGCGTGTGATGGCCGTGTCGCGGTCTCCGATCACAATCGCCGTGCGCACGCTGATGCCGGACAAGTCCTCGTCCGTAAAGTTCGGCTCGTTCGCCCACAGCGCGTGGATTTCCTTGTCGATGCTCTCATAGTGGCGCAGTTCCGGTATCGGTTTTCCTTCGGCGCGGGCCTCGGCATAACCGGTGTTGCCGTCAGGCGTGACGTTTGCCGCCTGCGCAAACAGGCTTGTCAGCCGTTCAGGATAGCGCATGGCGATGTCGAGGCCGATAATGCCGCCATCGCTCCAGCCGACGAGATCGACCTTGTCGATGTGGAGAAAGTCGAGCAGCGCCACATAGTCGTCGGCCATCAGTCCATAGGTGATCGGATCATCGGTGCGGGTGGAGCGTCCCTGTCCGCGACTGTCGGCAACGATTACGGTGTGGTCGCGCGCAAGGATCGGAAGCTGTGCATCCCATACATGCTGGTCGGACAGGCCGCCGGGAATAAGCAGGATTGGCGAGCCTTCGCCGACGATCCGGTAATACATTTCTATGCCGTTGACTTCGGCAAAGGCGGCAGGCGACGCGGGAATGGTCATGCGTGCAATTCTCTCAGGTGAAACGGGGGATGGAAAAGACAAAACAAAGCCGATCAGCAAAGCGGCTATCGTCAATGTGGTCTTTCCCTTCATGGATCCCCGGTCTCATTTTCAGGGTCTGCGAATAAGCGTCGGCAGATCGTAGAGATAGGCAATGCGCTTGATGGCGTCCTGCAGCGGTTCCAGCGTGACGGTCATCGTATGACCGCTCGCATGGATCAGCATGTCAGGCGAGGCACAGATGGCGACGTGGCCCTTCCAGAAGACCAGATCGCCGCGCTTCAAATTCGAATAGGTCGCATCGGATTCGATGATTTCGCCGAGCGTATCCTGCTGCATGTCGGAATCGCGCAGAACCTTGCGGCCTGTCACCCACATGCACAATTGCACAAGGCCGGAGCAGTCGATGCCGAAGCCCGATGTGCCGCCCCACAGATAAGGCGTATGAAGAAGGGTTTCGGCGACCGCCACATAGTCGGCTGCATGTTCACCGACTGGCGCAAGGTGGCTTGCGATCAGCGCCTCGCCGCTTTCCAGCAGTGCATATTTCGTACCGCGCGTTTCGGCTGCGCCGACGATGCGCACGCGCGAGCCGAGCGACAGCGCCTTGGTGTGCGGGAAACGCAGATCAGAGCCGGGATAGACGAAAGTACGCGGCACAATGACCAGATGTGTTTCGGCGCCAGCGGTCTGCTCCAGCGCGGCAGAGGAGACATAACCCGTATAGCCGTCGCGTTCTGCCTGGACCCACGACCAGCCGTCCATCTCCTCGAAGACACGAACGGGATCGCCGAAAATCATCTGTGTCTGCGGACCGCTATCCATACGCGGTTCGGCGCGCAGATCGACAACGGATGCGGAAACCTGCATTGGTGCTCCGGCGGTAAAACGCGCCGCTTCCACCTGACCGGTCAGCCGTTCGTCGGCGAGGTCGGGGCGATAAGCGTTGAGGCGGCGGTCGAGCATGGTCAAAGTGGTAACTCCCTGGCTTTGGCGATCACCAGATCGCCCAGTCTTTCAACATAAAGTGCACCGGCGACCGTCCTCTTTACTAGCACATTTCGCCGGTCTTTTTCATCACGATGCCGGGAGACGAGTTCAAGCGCGCCCATCGTGTCGAGCGCGCGGGTAATCACCGGCTTGGTGACATTCAGTTTTGCTGCAAGTCCCCGCACGGTATGCGGCGGGGGCTCCAGATAGATGGTCAGGAGAATGGCTGCCTGTCGCGTGGTGAGATCGGGCATCTCATCACGTACCTGTTCCAGCGACAGGGTTCTCAGCAATGTCAGCGCCTGCAACGGCTTCAGCTCAATTGGCATCCGGTTCCACCCAAATGGGGATTGTTTCGGAACCGTTTTATTCAATCCGTTTTCGGCGTTGCAGGCAAGTGGATTCAGCGCGCCGGGTAACGCTCCTTCAAAAGTTGGTAAAGAGCGCGAATGGCTTGCGCTTCGCCGCCGACCGGGGAAGCGGGTTTTTCGACCGGCACCCAACCGAAAATGTCGAAATGCGCCCATGCTTGAGCTTTTTCGACAAATTTGCTGAGGAAGAGCGCAGCCGTGACCGATCCGGCAAAGCCGTCGGTGGTGACATTGTTGATATCAGCGATCCGCGAGGAGAGTTTTTGCGCGTAGGGCTTCCAGAGAGGCATGCGCCATAGCGGGTCTGCCGTAGCATCAGCACTTTGCGCAATCGAAGCGGCAAGTCCGTCATCATGCGTGTAGAATGGCGGCAGATCGGGGCCCAGCGCGACACGCGCAGCCCCTGTCAGCGTCGCCATGTCGATCAGAAGTGCAGGTTCTTCTTCATCGGCAAGCGCAAGCGCGTCGGCAAGAACCAACCGGCCTTCCGCATCGGTATTGCCGATTTCGACGGTCAGGCCCTTGCGGCTTTGCAAGACATCGCCCGGACGGAAGGCATTACCGGCAATCGAATTCTCCACCGCTGGTATCAGCACGCGCAGCCGCACCGGCAATTGCGCATCCATAATCATGGAGGCGAGGCCCAGCACATTGGCGGCTCCGCCCATGTCCTTCTTCATCAGGAGCATGCCGCTCGCCGGTTTGATGTCGAGACCGCCGGTGTCGAAGCAGACGCCTTTGCCCACCAGCGTGATTTTCGGGTCGCTTGCCTTGCCCCAGCTAAGATCGATCAGGCGTGGCGCAATAGCACCGGCGCGACCGACCGCATGGATCATCGGAAAATTCTTCTCCAGAAGCGCATCGCCTTCGGTAACGGCAATTTCGGCCTTGTATCTCTTTGCCAGTTCACGAGCGGCATTTTCGAGTGCATCCGGCCCCATATCGTTGGTCGGTGTGTTGATGAGATCGCGCACCAGTGTGACCGCATCGGCGATGCGGCGGATTTCCGCTTCGTCCACACCATTGGGCAGGGCGATACGGATCGCCTTGCCGTTTGCCTTGCGATAACGCGTAAAACTATAGCCGCCCATCAGGAAGCCCAGAACGGCAAGCGCAGCTTCGTCTATCGCGCCGTAAATGTGCCAGTTTCCTTCGGGAAGATTGCGTGCAAGCTTTCCGGCCAGAAGTTGCGACTGGCTGCCCTTTTCCTGGTCCCCGGTTCCAAAAAGCGCGCCCGACACCGATCCGCCTGCACCGGGAAGGATGAGGACACGTCCGGCTTCACCGTCAAAGCCATTGGCCTTCGCCCATGCAATTGCATCGGCGGGAAGGCCGGAGATTTCCAGCCCGCTTTTTGGCGTAAACCAGATCGGGCGGCTTTGTTCGGATTTTCGGGAAAGAAGTTCGACAGACATGATGCTCTTTCTGACCAGTAAGCGATGTCCGGCAAAAGCACTGGCATTTTGTCGGAAGTTCATAAAACAAACAGATACCGCGCCTCCCGAAAAGTGTGAAACGGTTTTCGGATAAGATGCGCGCTAAAACAAACAGATAGCGTGATTATTGCCGCGCGGAAACAGAAACCGCAATCGCTATATTAACCAATCGTTAGGGTTAACAGATTATTGATTTAGCAGAAATTGGGCTTGAGGGTGAAAACCAGAGACTAAAGCATGTTGGATGCGCGACGCGCTTTAGCAGGAGAGGCGGGATGCTGAACATCGTTCGAAAAGACGTTATCGCAACACGTCTTGGTTTCGCCTGTATTCTTTCAGCATTGGTTATTTCCGGCTGCACATCCGTCGACCGGACCACGACCGGTTCGGTCCGCCGCGCGGCGACTGTCGCCACTTTCGATCACATGAACGACGCGCAGCTTGCTGCGATGGCCGGGCGGCTCGGCGCGCAATACGAGCGCAATCCGAAGGACCGTCAGACGGCGCTCAACTATGCCAATGTGCTGGCGCGCCTTGGCCGCAACGATCAGGCGCTGGCCGTCATGCGGGCACTCGCCATTGTCTATCCGAAAGATCAGGCTGTTCTTTCGGCTTATGGCAAGGCGCTTGCGGGTGCAGGCCAGTTTGAAGGCGCACTTGATGCCGTTCGCCGCGCACAGAACCCGGCCTATCCCGACTGGAAACTGGTTTCCGCAGAAGGCGCCATTCTCGACCAGATGGGCAGGAAGGAAGAAGCGCGCGCGACTTATCAGAAGGCGCTGCAGCTTCAGCCGAATGAACCGTCGATCATCTCCAATATGGGGATGTCCTATCTTCTGGCAGGCGATGCACGAACTGCCGAAACCTATTTCAAGCAGGCCGCTGCCGCTCCGGGCGCCGACAGCCGCGTGCGTCAGAACCTCGCGCTGTCAGTCGGTTTGCAAGGCCGCTTTCAGGAGGCGGAAGCGATTGCCGCGCGCGAGATTTCTCCGCAACAGGCTAAGGCCAATACGGATTATCTTCGTTCCATGCTGGCCCAGCAGAACTCCTGGAACATGCTCAAGGACAAGCCGAAGGGCTGAGGCCTCTCTTAGTTTTCGTCATGTCTGAATGAACGGTTGTCAGTTACCGCCAAACAATCCGCCCTGCGCCGAAATCTGGATGAAGGCCGGGCCGAGGATGACGATAAAGAGTACCGGCAGGAAGAAAACGATCATCGGCACGGTCAGCTTTGGCGGCAGGGCCGCAGCCTTCTTTTCGGCGTCCAGCAGACGTAAATCGCGGCTTTCCTGAGAAAGCGTGCGAAGCGCCTGCGACACCGGGGTGCCGTAACGCTCGGCTTGAATCAGTGCCTGCGTCACGGACTTCACCGGATCCAGCCCCGTGCGATTGGCGAGGTTTTCATAGGCCTGACGGCGCTCCGGCAGGAAGGAAAGCTCAGCATTGGTCAGCATCAGTTCTTCGGCAAGCTCGACGGATTGAATACCGATTTCATCGGCCACCCGGCGAAAGGCAGCTTCCGTGGACATGCCCGATTCGACGCAGATGAGCATCAGGTCGAGCGCGTCCGGCCATGCGCGACGGATGGATTGCTTGCGCTTGGTTGCCCTGTTGGAGACGTAAAGGTTCGGCGCATAGAAACCGGCATAGCCAGCGAAAATGCAGACGAGCAAACGAACGAAGAAGGTTTGATCGGCAAGCACACCGAGCATAAAAATGTAGATGGCGGCAATCAACATGGCGCCGAAAGGCAGCACAAAGCGCAGAAACAGAAAGATGTTGAGAGGGTTTTGCCCCCGGAAGCCTGCTTGTCTGAGCGAAGCGATCGTCTTTTCGTCGGCAAGCGCGCGCTTGAGATCAAGCCTTTCGACGAATTCGCGGATGCCCTGTTTCTGCTGATGCCGCAGGCTGTTGCGGCGGTCGCTTTCTGCTGCAAGACGGGCGCGCTCCCGTGAGCGAATGGCTTCGCGCTCGGTGGCGACCGATTTCATGCGTGATTTGAGCGCGCTGCCGCTCAGAACCGGCATGAGGATCGTTACTACAGTTGCAAAAACCGCAACCGTGATCAAAGCGCCGATGAGAAACTGCGGGTCGGTCAATTTTTGTGTGAGGAGAGAAAACATGTCCGGTGCCTCACATATCGAAATTGATCATATTTTTCATGATGAAGATGCCGGTCAGCATCAAAACGGCTGCAATGCCCAGGAGCATATGGCCGGTGGATGACGTGAAAAGCAGCGTCATATATTGCGGGCTCGTCAGATAGACGAGAACCATAACGATGAAAGGCAGCGCGCCGATGATCGCAGCCGAAGCCTTGGCTTCCATGGAAAGCGCATCGACCTTGGCCTTCATCTTCTTCCGGTCGCGCAGAACCTTTGAAAGATTATTGAGCGCTTCGGAAAGATTACCGCCTGCCTGCGCCTGTATCTGGATGACGATGGCGAAGAAGTTGGTTTCCGGGCAGGGCATGGAATCGGGCATCTTGCCGACCGCTTCAGGGATAGAAAGGCCGATCTGCTGTGCCTCGACCACCTTCTTGAACTCGCTCTTGACCGGTTCAACTGCCTCACTCGCAATAAGTCTCAGACCGTCATTAAGCGGCAGTCCCGCCCGGGTTGCGCGCACAATGACATCAAGCGCGTTGGGAAATTCTTCAAGGAATTTCTTCAGCCGACGTTTGCGCTTCTGCAGCACGAACCAGCGCGGCAAACCGAAAAAACCGGCAATTGCGATACCTGGCAGGAAAAGCAGCGGCGCGCCGAAAATCAGTGCAATGAATGTTGCGAGAAACGCTGCCACGCCGGAATAGATGTAGAATTTCTGCAACGTGAGGCTCAGCCCCGCCTGCGCCAGAAGAATGCGCAGGGGCGGATATTTCTGGTTCTTCTCGCGCTGCTTCTGCCGCGCTTCCAGATCCTTGATATTATCCTGCAACTGCTTGCGGCGCTTTTGGATGTCGGCGTTTCTGTCGCGTTCGCTACGCGTTATCGCCCGTTCTGAACCGCTGTTGCGCACGGTTTCAAAGCGCCGTGCTGCGTGGTCCTTCTTGCCGAGCTTTTCATAAAAGAGCGCATAGAACAAAGCCGCGCAGGCGACAACGGCGAGCACGATGAACATCACAATGCTGGCACCGGACCCTGTCATGTGTTTGCCCTTTCCATGCTGTCGAGCACAGAAGCAAGGCGGTTATCCTCATTATAATAGCGGGCGCGTTCCCAGAAGGCAGGTCGCCCGATGCCGGTCGAACTATGGTTGCCAAGAATACGGCCAGAGGCATCTTCTCCCTTGATATCGTAGAGAACGAGATCCTGAGTGGTGATGACGTCGCCTTCCAGCCCCACCACTTCGGTGATGTGGGTAATGCGGCGTGTGCCGTCGCGCAGACGTGCGGCCTGAATGATGATATCGACAGAACCGACGATGATCTCGCGCACGGTCTTTTGTGGCAGCACATAGCCGCCCATGGCGATCATGGCTTCCATACGGTTGAGGCATTCACGCGGACTGTTGGCATGGATCGTGCCCATCGAACCGTCGTGGCCGGTGTTCATGGCCTGCAAAAGATCGAACACTTCGGATCCGCGCACTTCACCGACAATAATGCGTTCGGGACGCATACGCAGACAGTTCTTAACCAGATCGCGCATGGTGACTTCGCCTTCGCCTTCCAGATTGGGAGGGCGGGTT
Organism: Ochrobactrum sp. BTU2; assembly: GCF_024539785.1. NCBI lineage: Bacteria > Pseudomonadati > Pseudomonadota > Alphaproteobacteria > Hyphomicrobiales > Brucellaceae > Ochrobactrum > Ochrobactrum sp. BTU2. Next base: position 312,150 of record NZ_JAHWRG010000002.1, read on the forward strand.
TCCAGACGCACCACGTGCGGCTGCTGCAATTGCAGTTCAGCCGAATCTTCGCAGGTGATGATGCGTTCATGCGTGTCGATATAGCGTGTCAGACAGTTCAGAAGCGTGGTTTTGCCCGAACCGGTGCCGCCGGAAATAATGACATTGCAGCGCACCCGGCTGATGATCTGCAGCAGTTCCGCCCCGGCATTCGATATGGCGCCGAATCGCACCAGCTGGTCGAGTGTCAGCTTGTCCTTGCGGAACTTGCGGATGGTCAGGGTGGGGCCGTCGAGCGACAGCGGTGGCGCGATGACGTTGACGCGCGAGCCGTCGGGCAGGCGCGCATCGCAGATCGGGCTCGATTCGTCGACCCGGCGTCCGACCTGGCTCACGATACGCTGGCAGATGTTCAGAAGCTGCTGGTTATCGCGGAAACGAATGCCGGTTTCCTGCAGCAGACCGTCCACTTCGATATAGGTGCGGCGCGAACCGTTGACCATGATATCGGCGATGTCGTCGCGAGAAAGAAGCGGCTCCAGCGGGCCGTAGCCCAGAACATCGTTGCAGATATCATCGAGCAGTTCCTCCTGCTCGGCAATCGACATGACGAAGTTCTTGATGGCGATGATGTCGTTGACGATGTCGCGGATTTCCTCACGCGCGGCATCCGGCGCCATGCGGGAAAGCTGCGACAGGTCGATTGTGTCGATGAGTGCCGAGAAGACCTGCGATTTGGTGTCGTAATAGCTTTCGGTCTTCTCGCGCCCTTGCGTACCCGTCTGGGTATGGGATTTCGCCGGAGTACTTGGTACGGCTGCCTGCATGCGGGACTGTTGCACGACAGGCTGGGTCGGAGCAGGCATCGCAGCGGAACTGGCAGGTTTCGGCATAGCCGGTCGCGTTCCGCTTTCCGGCTTGTTTCCCGTATCGTTGCCTCTTCTGCCGAACATGATTTCCTGCCGTTACTTGGTCTTGCGTGCAAATTTGCCGAGAAGGCTCGAAATGCTGCTCTTCTTGCGCGGCTGCACATCGGCCCTGCCAGTCACGACATGCGCAATATGGCTGATGGCTTCGGCAATCGGACTTTCCGGATTGGTTTCTGCGATCATCCGGCCGTTGTTGGCTGCATTGCCGAAAAGCTGCGGATCGAAGTCTATAGTCGCGACAGGGTCGATGCCGAGCGGCTCGGCAAAATCTGCGAGCGCAATTTCCGGCCGTTTGGGAATGCCCATCTGGTTGAGGACGAGATGCGGTTTCACATCGTTCGGTCGCAGTTGCGCCAGCGTGTCGAGAAGGTTCTTCGTGTTGCGCAGATTGGCGAGATCGGGTGTTGCAACGATCACGACCTCATCGGCGCGCATCAATGTGGTCCGCGTCCATCCGCTCCAGCCATGTGCCACATCCAGCACAATCAGCGGAGAATTGCGTTGGGCAACATCGATCATTTCGGCAAAGGCGTCTTCGCCGAAATCGAATGTCCGCTCCAGGCTCGACGGTGCAGCGAGGATTGAAAGGTGATCGTCATATTGAACCAGCAACCGGTCGAGATAGACCTCATCGATCCGCTCAGGCGAGAAAACGGCATCGGCGATGCCGAGCGTCGGGTCCTGATCGAAATTGATGTTTGCTGTGCCAAAGGGCAGGTCCATGTCTGCCAGCACGACATCGTGCCGAAACAGGTCGGAGATCGACCAGGCGACATTGTGGGCGATTGTCGAAGCACCAACGCCACCTTTCGCACCGATAAAGGCGATGGAACGACCCAGCGGTTCTGCACCGGGATCGAGAAAAATCGAGGAAACGATGGCCAGAATGTCTGCGAGCGAGACAGGCGCCACGATATATTCTGAAACGCCGCGCCGCAGCAATTCGCGATAAAGCCAGACCTCGTTGGAATGACCAATCACCATAACTTTTGAACCGGGATCGCATACCTCCGACAATTGCTGCAGTTCTTCTAGCAGCACATTGGGTTCGGACGCCGATTCGACAATGATCAGATTCGGCGTGGAGGCGGTCTGATAAAACTCGGTAGCCGCTGCAATGCCGCCCATCATGACTTTCAGATGGGTTTTGGCCATGCGCCGGTCGCCGCCGGCGCGCTCGATTGGAATGGCGACGCTTTCGTTCACGCAGAAGGCCTGGATCGAAATGCGTGGAATGGGGCGCACATTTTCGAGCATGATCGGCGCGCGGCCCGTCTCGGGGCCTTGTTCTTCTTCCGCTGGTTCGAAAGCGAAGTTGCTCATGGCGCCCTCTTAATACTCGGCTTGCTTGCTGCGGGGTTCTTGCCAGTTGTCCGTCTGTGCCGGCGACATTTTCACGTAGCCCTGATCGCCGTTGAGGCGTTCGGTCGTGCGGTCCGAATCGATTGGCGACATGACGCGTGGTCCCAGAAGATCGGCCGGATTGGCGACCTGAGCGGCAAGATTGTTCTGCGAGGCACAGCCAAAATTGGCGTAATGCTTGTTTTCAGGCGTGCTGGCGAGATCGTCCGGCCAGCGACCGCATGGCGTCGTGCCCGCGGTCATCGCATAATAGCTGATCCTGATGGGCGCTGCCGCTTCCGGGTTTTCAACGGGATAGTTTTCGATGGCGATATTGTTTGCCTTGATGCCGCCGCGCCGGAGCATAGCCGACACTTCGGTGCTTAACCGATAGGCCGCCGCCTGATTGGAGGTGCCTGAAGGCACCAGCACATAGAGCATGCCTGAGCCACCACGCCGGTAATTGGCGATGGCACCTTGAACGATGCCACGCTGCATTGGGCTCAGCTTCTGGTCGGCTTGTGCAACCGGAATATCGGTGACCTGCTCCCGCTCCGCAATCGTGATCGGATGATTGGTACGATAATCATCCGGCAAAGCGCCAACGGTTACGTGCTGGCGGTTCGCACAACCTGCCAGAAGGGCCAGTGACAGAGCGACAAGCGCTGGTCGGGTGGAAATCCTGCAAAAGCCTCTGACTGAATATGTCATGATCTGTCCCCGCTCACTTGTAGATATAACCGACGACGCCGTTGTAGCGACCGGGCGGCAGTTTGGTTTCCATCGTGCCGTAAACGCGATTGACCTTGCCAAGGATGTATCCCGCGCCATCGCTGGCCGGATTGAGATTGTCGTCGGGTCGCGCAAGCTGCTGGCGGGCAACGGGGCGTGCCAGATAAGGTGTGACGATCACCACCAGTTCGGATTCGTTGCGGATGAAATCCTTGCTGCGGAACAGCGCGCCGAGGACCGGAATCTTGGTAAGGCCTGGAAAGCCGGAAACCGACTGGCGCACTTCATCGCGGATCAACCCACCGATCATCATGGAACCGCCGGACGGAAGTTCGACCGTGGTATCGGCGACACGCTTGCGCAGCGATAGAACACTTGCGCCAACGCCATCCATCTTGTTGGTGGTGCCTGCGCCTTCTGTCGTCGGCTCAGAGACGGAGGTTCTGATTTTCAGGCTGATGCGTCCCGGCCCCAGCACGGTCGGCATGAATTCGAGACCAATGCCGTAGTTGATCTTGGCCAGTTCATTGGTGCGCTTTCCGTCATCATCATATTTGACGCTGTTGATGACATTATATTCGCCGCCGACATTGAAGGCCGCTTTTTCGCCGGAGATTGCGGTCAGGGTCGGCTCGGCGAGCGTCTTCATGACGCCTGCCGATTCCATTGCCCGCAGATAGGCGGAAAAATTGCTTGTCGCGAGGCCGAATCCGGTATCGGACAGGTTGTTGCCAATGGCTCCGGCAATACTCTCGGAAATTCCCCCATAGGAAATGCCGTTCGAAACACCGCTGCCTGCCATATTGACGCCAAGCTGCTTCATAACCGAGCGGCTGACTTCCGCGACGGTGACTTTCAATGTCACCTGATCCTCACCGACGATAGTCAGCATATTGACGATGGCGCTCGCGCGGCGGTTCCGGTCGGGATTGTTGATAGCAACGCCGCCGCCATCTGTTGGCGCGGACGCAGTCGTGGTGAACTGACCGGTTGTTGCTTCGCCACCGGAAACGAAAAGGCCTGCAAGCTTTGCGGCCTGTGCAGAATCCTGTGGGGTCTGCACCGTTCCGGTCAGCACCACATTGTCGTTGATCAGTTCGACGCGAATATCGGAACCGGGAATGAGGCGCTTCAGCTGGGATGAAATCCCGCTCACATCGCGCTCGATTTCGACATTGATGGATGCGACCTGTTCGCCATTGGGACCGAAAACGAAAATATTGGTCTGTCCGACCTGCTTGCCGAAAAGATAGATGCGTCGCGACGTACGCGTCACCGCATCGGCGATTGTCGGGTTGGAGACGAGAACGTCATAAGCATCCTGCGGAAGATCGAGCACGACCGACTTGTTGAGGCCAAGCTTGATCGTCTGCGAACGCTGCTGGCTGCCGACCTTGACGATGCCGGCCGCCGCCATGGCGGACATATCGGTGAGTGGTAGTGAGAAGGCGGCAAGCGCGCTGGTTAAAAGTGCGACTTTTGCGGAATATGGGCGCACGCGTTTTGTCTTTCTCATGAGCGCGGTCCTATTTCTGTAACGCTGCCGGACTTGATGACTTTGACCGTTCCGCTGCGGGTCGGCGAGGAAACCAGATAGTCGGCCTGCTTGATATCCTTGTCCTCGACATCCTGTGTCGAGCGAAGTGCCAGCGTCAGGCGGTCTGCCATCTGCTGGGCGACGGTGATGATTTCGGCCTGTTCCGGCGTGACTTCGAGCGTCGCGGTCTGGCCGACCATGACCTTGCGGCCCTGTTCGTCTTCCTGAATGGCCTGATCGATGGCCAGAACACGCACATTCTGCAACACGGTTTCTGTGGTGAATGGCGTCAGCGATTTATCGCCATTGTCCGGCTTGCGGCGGGTCATGATGACATCGACGAAGTCATTGGGAAGAATGAAGCCGCCTGCCGAGCTTTCGGCATTGATCTGTGTCGCGACGGCGCGCATGCCGGGTGGCAGGATCGACGACATGAAGCTCTGTCCCGGACCGATGAGCTTGGTCTTGCGGATCGGTTCGCCCGTGAAGAACTGCAGGCGCACGGTTGCGCCACTCAACTGATTGATGGCGTCGGGTTCGCTTGCGCGGGTGATATAGCCGTCGCTGACAGCTTCGGCAGGCCAGGGCTGCCAGCGCATCTGCGATGTAAGCTCTGCGCCGACACCGAGATTTTCGGTGGCAACCAGCACGTCTTCCAGCTTCATCTGCGGCGTTTCAGGCGCGACGACAACGGGAGCAGGCGGCGGTGCGGCGAGGTTCATGGCAATATAGCCAGCGCCACCTGCCGCAAGAACGGCCACTCCTAAAATGAGCAGTCGAGCTGATTTCATGATGTGCCCCGCGCAAATCCCCACGTCTTGATGACGTGTTCCAAAATTGCACTGGGAATCGTGTAATTATGGTTAATATAATCTTATTCGAATAAAGAAAGATTGGGAGTACACGCGAACGTTGCGCATAAATGCGCTTAAAATGCCCCTGCCATATAGGTTTTCATCGTTTCCCCGACTGGCGACAGTGGAAATGTCCAGAGACCGGCAGCGCCAAGTGCAATGCCGTAGGGAATGCCCACATCCTTGCGGGCGAGTGTTCCCAAGAAGGCATAGCGATCCGCCAGAAGCGGACGGGGGATCATCCTGTAGAGGATGATCGTGAGTGTCAGCACGCCGCCCAGGATCGAAACCATCACAATATAATCCATGAGGCTGGCATTGGGACCGAACCACAAGGCCGTCGCCGCAATGAGCTTGGCGTCACCACCACCCATGGCGCGCAGGCAAAAGAGCGAAAAGGTGATGATGAGTACGATACCGCCGACAGCCAGATGCCAGCCATAGTCTGCGAGGGAAATTCCGCAGAACGGTGCGAGCAGGACAAAGCCCAGGGTCAGTCCGATGGAAACGCGGTTGCGGATGGTCATCGAGGTCAAGTCGGTGATCATGGCCGTCACCATTGCCAGAGCAAAGATTGCCGTCATGGCTGCTGCTGTCATTGCCGATCCCCCCGCGTCGCCTGTCATCCCATCATTTGGTCACCGTTTGCACGGAGTTGCGCTTTGATGATTAGCGGTTCGTCGCCTGTTCGAACTGTATGGCCGTGTCATTGAATTTTTCGCCGACATTACCGGCCACGAGCGCGACACCGCTGATGATCATTATGGAAACGAGTGTGCCGATCAGCGCATATTCGATTGCTGTCGAACCGGCCCTGTTCTTCATGAAGCGCGTCATCAATGTCGGCATCACATGCTCCTCGCTGTTCCGATCGCGCTGGTTTTTGGAAACGCGCTCTAGTTTCGGATGAGCTGAAGCATAAGAGAGAGGAATTGTGGCCCTCTTAACAATCAGGGTTAATGAAGTGTAACGGCGCTTTCCGGATCACTGCAATCGCACGATTGGTTAATCTTTGGCGAATTGTGAACGCGGTCTGCACGGAAGGGTAGCGACTTAATTCTTCCTTCACCAATCCCCTTCATTCTTTGCTCATTATATTGATGGGGTTCCATTCGCTGAGCCCACTATATCTGCGGGGGAATGTCGCGTGACGCGTCGATTGTTTGCTTTGGGTGGCTTCGGCATGGTGTCCGCCATGGGCCTTGCGTTCATGACGGTCTTTGCGGCCATACCGGCGTCTGCGGAAGACTACATTGCTCTTGAAACAAGCCAGGCGCGCATCTTGCGGCTCGCGCGGCCAGCCGACAGTGTCGTGATCGGAAATCCGTCGATTGCCGATGCCGTCGTTCAGGATGCACAGACTATTGTTCTGACTGGCAAGGATTTTGGCGTCACCAATATTGTCGTCATGGACAAGCAGGGCGAACCGATCCTCGACCGTGAGCTGGTGGTTTCCCGCAATGCACGCGGCACGACGCGAATTTACCGGCAGGCCGAAGTGCAAACGCTTTCCTGTACGCCTTACTGCGAAAAAGCCTCAACGAAGAACGGCTTCGACGACAAGTAACGCTATTCAGTCGTGAGTCCCTGTTCCGTTAATACTCTTTCAGGTTGTCCTGTTGTAACGATACTCCCAATGGAATTCATGTGAAGTTGGGTGGGGTTATGACTTTCCGGATTTTGGCGCTTGGCCTTGCAGGGGTGAGCGCGAACTTACGCCGTTTTGCCCGTGCACAACATGGTGTGGCGGCGGTGGAGTTCGCGTTGCTCATCGTTCCGTTCCTGATCATCATCTTTGCGACGATCGAAATCGGTATGAGTTTTGTGGCGCGTCAGGTCATATCCAATGCGACAGAGACTGTTGCACGCCGATTGCAGACGGGGCAGATCAGAGGGGCTCAAATCAGCGAAGGAACCCTGCGCACCGAACTCTGTCAGCAGATGCAGTTTATGGTCGCGCAAGGCTGTCCCAATCTTTCGCTCAATCTGGGAACCTACGAAGGCTTCGACAAGGTTCCGATTGACCAGATTCTCGACGGTGAGGGCAAGCTCACGCGGACAGGTATTATCGGGACCAGTGGAACCTCGACGATCAATCAGCTCAACGTGGTTTATGCGTGGCCCGTGCTGACAAACATCCTTTATCTGATCGAAAATCCACATGCTGCAGGGGGCACCATGCCGCTCTTTGCGACCCTCACCTGGCAGAACGAACCCTTCCCGAACTAAAACAACTGATGTGCGTTCCGAAAATCGCCTCGCACTTTTCGGAATGCATTCTGGAGCGATCGATTGCCATGCGTACTTGTCTTCGAAAATTCCTGAATGATAGACGCGGATTGGGTGCGGTTGAATTCGCACTGATCGCGCCCGTCCTGCTTCTGATTTATCTGGGCTCTGTTGATCTGGCTGACGGGGTCGACACGAACAAGAAAGTGTCGCGCTCGGCGAGCAGCCTCGCTGATCTGGTTGCCCGCCAATTGTCGGTCACGAAGAATGATCTGAACGATATGTTCAACATCAGTCGCGCGTCACTGCTGCCCTATGGTCGGAGCACACCGAAGATAAGGATCACCGCAATCAGGATTGACGGAACGGCGAGGGCCAGCAACCTGACACCGGAGGTCGATTGGTCCTATGCCAACATTGCGGATTTTGCCGCCAAGAAGGGGGATGTCGGCGATATTCCGTCAAGCCTTCTGGATGAAGGATCGTATTTCATCAAAGTCGACGTCGAACTCGACTACAGGCCGCTCAATGCATGGATTTCCACGAGCATTCCGATGAGCGAAACCTATTATCTGGCGCCCCGCTATACGAACACGCTTCCCTGTACCAATTGCTGAACATCTTGGCATTGCGGACAAAACTGAACATATAAGGGCAAAGCCAATGCATGGCTCTTGTTCAGGATCAGTTTTCTATGCCCGAATTGCCAGAAGTCGAAACGGTTCGCCGTGGTCTGCAGCCCGTCATGGAGGGCGCGACCGTCAGCCAAGTCGAACAACGACGCCCGGACTTGCGCTTTCCCTTTCCCGACCACTTTGTCGAACGGCTTTCCGGTCGGCGCATTTCGGCGCTTGGACGTCGCGCGAAATATCTGACGATCCATCTCGATGACGGCCTATCCGTCATCAGCCATCTTGGCATGTCGGGTTCGTTTCGCATCGAGACTGATGATGACGGCGGCACGCCCGGCGAATTCCATCATGAGCGCTCCAAGCTGAGTGCGCATGACCATGTCGTGTTTCATCTTCTGCGGGCCGATGGCGCTCCGGCCCGTATCGTCTACAACGATCCGCGTCGCTTCGGCTTCATGCTTTTTGCGGAAGAAGGCACGCTCGATAGTCACCCGCTGCTGGCAAGCCTCGGCATAGAGCCGACAGGCAATCTGCTCTCGGGCACCATTCTGGCCGAACTCTTCAAGGGGCGTCGGACGCCGCTCAAGGCGGCGCTGCTCGATCAGCGGCTGATAGCTGGTCTTGGTAATATCTATGTTTGCGAGGCGCTCTGGCGTAGCCACCTGTCGCCCATGCAGACAGCCGGGTCTGTTGCGCAGAATCCCGCAATCATGGAGCAATTGGCTGCCGATATCCGCACAGTGATCGCGGAAGCCATTGCCGCAGGCGGTTCAACCCTCAAGGACTATATTCAGGCAGATGGCGCGCTTGGCTATTTCCAACACTCCTTCTCCGTCTATGGGCGCGAGGGCGAGCCATGCAAAAACCCTGCCTGCAACGGCATTGTGGAACGGGCGGTACAGTCGGGACGTTCAACTTTTTTCTGTGCCTCCTGCCAGCAATGAGGCCTTGAAAAAGAAGTGACGCCGGTCCACTTTGCCCGCCAACCAGCGAGAGCGCATCCCGAAAAGTGTGAAACGGTTTTCGGACAAGATGCGCGGTTCAAACCGAAAAGATAGAGCATTTCCCGTGATTCAGGAAAAACAGGAAACGCTTGATCTGCCCGAAGGAGGAGTTCAATCCATGGCCTATGAAACGATCATCGTCGAGACACGTGGCGGCGTTGGCCTCATCCGCCTCAACCGCCCGCAGGCGCTCAATGCCTTGAACCGCAAGGTTCTCGACGAATTGACGGAAGCTCTCGGCGCTTTCGATACGGACGGCAAGATCGGCGCTATCGTCCTCACCGGTTCCGAAAAGGCCTTCGCTGCCGGTGCCGACATCAAGGAAATGCAGCCGATCGATTTCGTGGATGCCTATCTTCAGGACATGTTTGCTGACTGGCAGAAAGTGGATCGGGTCCGCAAGCCGATCATCGCGGCGGTTTCGGGCTATGCGCTGGGCGGCGGCTGCGAACTCGCCATGATGTGCGATTTCATCATCGCGGGCAGCAACGCAAAATTCGGCCAGCCGGAAATCACGCTCGGCGTCATGCCCGGCATGGGCGGCTCGCAGCGTCTCACGCGCTATGTCGGCAAGTCCAAGGCGATGGATATGTGCCTCACCGGGCGCATGATGGATGCGGCGGAAGCAGAACGCAGCGGTCTCGTCTCGCGCGTCGTTGCGCCGGAAGAGCTTCTTGACGAAGCGCTGAAGGCGGCAGAACGCATTGCATCCTTCTCACGTCCGTCTGTGCTGATGGTCAAGGAAGCGGTCAATCGTACCTACGAAATGACGCTGAGCGAAGGACTCCGCTTCGAGCGGCGCCAGTTCCATTCGCTGTTTGCGACGGAAGACCAGAAGGAAGGCATGGCAGCCTTCATCGACAAGCGTACGCCGTCGTTCAAGAATCGCTAAAGCTTGTCTCCCTAAAGTGGGAACCGGTTTCGGGATAAAGACATGCTTGAAAAGACAAATAGATAGAGCAGTTTCAATGACTCGGTTTTAGTCGGAACCGCCCCAATTGATCGGCTGGTGGTCGAGTGACTGCCCTGACAAGAGCATCATGGAAGCCTTCCGGTCGCTTTCGGCAGGCTTTCAGGCCGGGTTTGCGGCTTTTTGATCGAGCTTTGGGGCAGAATCCACGTTGACGCCGCGCCAAAGCTGATCTATAAGCCCGCCACGGATCGGCGGCCCCCAGGGATCTTCAAGGGATTTTCTCGGCTGCCCTAGAGGTTTTGTGCCCGGCGGTTTTTGCCCCTGGCTAGCTGACAGAAAAAAGAGAGGCATTTATGGCCAATACTCCTTCGGCCAAGAAGGCAGTGCGCAAGATCGCTGCCCGCACCGAAATCAACAAGTCCCGCCGTTCGCGCGTTCGTACCTTCGTGCGCAAGCTGGAAGACGCTCTGCTGAGCGGCGACAAGCAGGCTGCAGAAGTCGCATTCAAGGCTGCTGAGCCTGAACTGATGCGCGCTGCTTCCAAGGGCGTGATGCACAAGAATACCGCCTCGCGTAAGGTGTCTCGCCTTGCTCAGCGCGTTAAGGCTCTGAACGCCTAAGCATTCATCCATTTTTATGGAATGTTTTCGAAACCCGGCTCATTGTTAGCCGGGTTTTCTTTTTTGAGCGTTTCTCAGAACACTGGCATTCTTTCATACCACCCTGAATTGTAGAGATTTTTCAATGCCTAGCTGGAATATTTCAGAGAGCGGTTAATCTCGCATGAGGCTATTTAAGTAGTATTTTCAAATGGTTGTGGATTATTATCCACTGTTATCCACAGGCGGGTTTAGGGACTCGGAAGGGGGTTTGAGTCAAGGAATATTTTTAAATTTATTTTTAGGAAGAACATATCAAGATCACCTAAAAATTGCCCCACGAAAACACATTGAATCCAAAGGTGTTATTTCGCTGGCGTCCGATTCCCTACTTTTGTCGAGTCCCCCTGCAAGGGCTTTCAGCAAAAAAATGTGGCTTTCTGAGGCTTGCCCTTTGCTGCGAGGCTTCGCTAAAGTCAGGGCATAAGAGGGGTGGGCCACCGGCCCGGAGTTAGCATCAAATAGCGAGTTTGTCGGCGTGGGCATCACAGCCCGCGGGTGTTATATTCTGGTCGTAAGGTCCTGTTCCTCATGGTTGTTTGCTTACCGTTCGTTAACCGGAATGCCGTTTTAGGCATGTCCCCGACAATTGAATGGTTGTGGCGGATTTCTTTCCGGGCAATCAGCCTCCGGTAAAAGTGTTGTGAGTCGTAAAAAGGTCGCCGGGAAGGAGTATCCGGGTGTTGGTCCTGATGGGACCGTTTGAGTTTGTGTTTGGCCCAGAGCTGTAGAGCCGGGCTTTATGAGTGAGTACCTACCAGGCCAGACGGATAAAAAATCCGCGGTTCGGACAGGAAAAAATGACAAGCGCCAAAAAACGGCGCGTACGAATGTGAAGGCAGGCGAGACGATGGCAATGATGACCGGCAAATCGACGGCAACGATGGGTGATGATGCACATGCGAACCGTATCCATGGATCTTCTGCTACCGGAAATGAAAAGAGCCTGGTCGAGTTGAGCGGCAATGCAGGTGACGAGGTTTTCGAGCGCCTTACGGCAAAGCTGAAAGCCCGCGTCGGCACCGAGATTTATTCCAGCTGGTTCGGTCGTCTGAAGCTCGACGATATCTCCAAGAGCATTGTCCGCCTGTCGGTTCCGACAGCATTTTTGCGCTCCTGGATCAACAATCACTATTCTGAACTGCTGACCGAGCTGTGGCAGGAAGAAAACCCGCAAATCCTGAAAGTTGAAGTCGTGGTTCGCGGTGTAAGCCGCGTGGTGCGCAGCGCAGCTCCAGTGGAAGCCTGCGAAGCAGTTGAAACCAAGCCTGCTGTGGCTCCGCGCGAAAAGATGGTGTTTCCCGTTGGACAGTCGCTCGGTGAGAAGCGCGGTTCTGCAGTCGTTGCAGAATCGGCATCGGGTTCCGTTCTGGGTTCGCCGCTCGACCCGCGCTATACGTTCGACAGCTTTGTCGATGGCGCATCGAATCGCGTGGCCCTTGCCGCCGCCCGCACCATTGCGGAAGCCGGTTCCAGCGCGGTGCGTTTCAATCCGCTTTTCATCCATGCTTCCGTCGGCCTCGGCAAGACGCATCTTCTTCAGGCCATTGCCGCGGCAGCGTTGCAGCGTCAGGAAAAGGCCCGCGTTGTCTATCTGACAGCTGAGTATTTCATGTGGCGCTTTGCCACCGCGATCCGCGACAACAATGCGCTGTCCTTCAAGGAACAGCTGCGCGATATCGACCTTCTCGTCATCGACGACATGCAGTTCCTGCAGGGCAAGTCGATCCAGCATGAGTTCTGCCACCTCCTGAACACGCTGCTCGACAGCGCCAAGCAGGTCGTTGTCGCTGCTGACCGTGCGCCGTCCGAACTGGAATCGCTCGATGTGCGCGTTCGTTCGCGTCTTCAGGGTGGCGTTGCGCTCGAAGTGGCGGCCCCTGATTACGACATGCGTGTCGAGATGCTGCGCCGTCGTCTCGCCGTCGCGCAGGCAGAAGATTCGAGCCTGAACATTGGTGAAGAGATTCTCTCCCACGTTGCCCGCACGGTCACCGGATCGGGCCGCGAACTGGAAGGTGCTTTCAACCAGCTTCTGTTCCGTCAGTCCTTCGAGCCGAACATCTCCATCGACCGCGTCGATGAGCTGCTCGGTCATCTGACCCGCGTTGGCGAACCGAAGCGTATCCGCATCGAGGAAATCCAGCGCATCGTGGCGCGTCACTACAATGTCTCGAAGCAGGACCTGCTGTCGAACCGCCGCACGCGCACCATCGTCAAGCCGCGTCAGGTGGCAATGTATCTCGCCAAGATGATGACGCCGCGTTCTCTGCCGGAAATCGGCCGCCGCTTCGGCGGACGCGATCATACGACCGTGCTGCACGCCGTGCGCAAGATCGAAGATCTGGTTGGCGCCGACACCAAGCTGGCGCAGGAACTGGAGCTTCTGAAGCGCCTCATCAACGATCAGGCGGCCTGATTACAGTAGCTTCCCCGCTATCAATCGCGGTTATCAACAAAAAGCCCGGGCCCTGTCGCTTTCCGACATGGCGCGGGCTTGCTTTTCTCCTTAAAAATCTGCCACTTTAACGGACCTTCTGGCGCCCCTGGCGCCTTATCGACAGGGGCCGCCTGCCTGCCCGTCAGATGCAGTTGTCCTGTCCCAGCGAGCGAGTGCGTTTGAACATGCGTGTTACCCTAGAGCGATCGAACCTTCTCAAATCTCTCAACCACGTCCATCGCGTCGTGGAGCGTCGCAACACGATACCGATTTTGTCGAACGTGCTTTTGCAGGCTGAGGGCGCAAGTCTCGCACTCAAGGCGACCGACCTTGATCTTGAGGTCAACGAAGCGACAGCCGCCATGGTGGAACAGGCAGGCGCTACGACGGTTCCGGCACATCTTCTCTATGACATCGTCCGCAAGCTGCCGGATGGCGCTGAAGTCATGCTGTCGACCAATCCGGATGGTGGTTCCATTTCGGTCATTTCCGGCAAGTCGTCTTTCCGCCTCCAGTGCCTGCCGCAGTCCGATTTCCCGGAACTGACCGCTGGGGCATTTACCCATTCCTTCCGGATCGAGGCGCAGGCTCTGAAGCGTCTCATTGACCGCACGCAGTTTGCGATTTCGACGGAAGAAACCCGCTATTACCTCAATGGCATTTTCTTTCACGCCATCGAAAGCGAGGGTGCCCTGAAGCTGCGCGCTGTCGCGACCGACGGTCACCGTCTGGCGCGCGCCGAGCTGGAAGCACCGTCCGGCACGGAAGGCATGCCGGGCATCATCATCCCGCGCAAAACGGTTGCCGAACTGCAGAAGCTGGTCGATGTGCCGGATGTGGTCGTTACTGTTGAACTGTCGGACGCCAAGATTCGCTTCACGGTTGGATCGGTGGTCCTCACCTCGAAGCTGATCGACGGAACCTTCCCGGATTACCAGCGCGTGATTCCGTCTGGCAACGACAAGAAGCTCACCATCGGACGCCAGGAATTTGCGGCCTCCGTGGATCGTGTCTCGACCATTTCGAGCGAACGTGGCCGCGCGGTGAAGCTTTCAATCGCCGATGGCCAACTGACGCTCACCGTCAACAATCCCGATTCCGGCAGTGCAACTGACGAGCTTGCGGCGGACTATGACGCCGATCCGCTCGATATCGGGTTCAACTCGAAATACCTGCTCGACATTACGAGCCAGCTTTCGGGTTCGGACGCGGTCTTCATGCTGGCCGATGCAGGTTCGCCGACGCTGGTGCGCGACACCGGCGATGAAGACGTATTGTACGTCCTGATGCCTATGCGTGTTTAAAGAACAGAAAAGTGAATACGCCTGAGCCTAATCAAAGCCGCCCGGAACGTGTTTCGATCCGGCGGCTCAAGCTTGTGAATTTCCGCAATTATGCGGAACTATCACTGCCGCTTGGGCCCGGCCATGTCGTGCTGACTGGCGAAAATGGTTCCGGCAAGACCAATCTGATCGAAGCAATTTCCTTTCTGTCGCCGGGACGCGGCCTGCGCCGTGCTGCTTATGACGATGTTGCCCGCGCAAATTCGCTTGATGGCTTTGCCATTCATGCCGCGCTTGACTGTATGATCTATGGCGAAGCTGAAATCGGCACCGGCACAGCAGGCGGCGGCGAGGGGGGGCGCAAGGTACGTATCAACGGGATTGCGGGTTCCGGCGACGACATGCTCGACTATGCGCGCATCCTTTGGGTGGTGCCGTCGATGGATGGGCTTTTCACCGGAGGCGCTTCTGATCGCCGGCGTTTCCTCGACCGTATGGTGCTTGCTATCGATACCGCTCACGGCAAGCGCGTGCTCGATTACGAAAAAGCGATGCGCAGCCGCAACCGCTTGCTGAACGATGGCAGTAATGACGACCAATGGCTGGATGCGATCGAAAGCCAGATGGCGGAGCTAGGCACGGCCATTGCTGCTGCGCGCGCCGAAGCCATGCGCCTGATTGCGGCGATGATCGAACGGCTGCCTGTCGAAGGACCGTTTCCAAAGGCCGATTGCTTTCTGGAAGGGACATTGGAGCAGAGAATCAATGTCGAGGCGGCGCTTGATCTCGAAGAAGACTTTCGCCGTACCCTGCGCGATGGCCGCGCGAGAGACCGGGCGGCAGGCCGCACGCTTGAAGGCCCGCATCGTACCGATCTGATCGTCCAGCACAGACCCAAATCCATGCCAGCCGCGCTCTGTTCCACGGGCGAACAAAAGGCGCTTTTGATCGGTCTCGTGCTTGCCCATGCCCGACTGACGGCAGAGCTTTCCGGT
Organism: Ochrobactrum sp. BTU2; assembly: GCF_024539785.1. Taxonomy (NCBI): domain Bacteria; kingdom Pseudomonadati; phylum Pseudomonadota; class Alphaproteobacteria; order Hyphomicrobiales; family Brucellaceae; genus Ochrobactrum; species Ochrobactrum sp. BTU2. The sequence goes on from NZ_JAHWRG010000002.1 coordinate 327,677, forward strand.
ATGGCTCCGATTCTCCTGCTCGATGAAATCGCCGCGCATCTCGATACAGGTCGCCGCGCCGCGCTCTTTGGCATCCTTGATGAGCTTGGCGGACAGGCCTTCATGACGGGCACGGATCGCGCGCTTTTTGAAGCGCTTGAAGGGGAAGCGCAATTCTTCAATGTCTCTGCCGGTCATCTCACCAGGCTGTCTGACACCTGATCCGAACCGGTTCCATTTTGGGGATCGTGCCGTGAGGCAAAATATCCGCTGACAGCGCCTTGGGAGAGGCATATGTTCGGGGGTATGAATGCACCATCCAGACCATTTTCGTCCGAAGAACTTGAACGCTATGCGCGCCATATCGTGCTGCCAGAAATCGGCGGTCCGGGCCAGCAGAAGCTGAAGGCCGCGCGCGTGCTGATCGTTGGCGCAGGCGGTCTTGGCGCGCCTGTGCTGCAATATCTGGCAGCTGCCGGTGTCGGCACGCTCGGCATTGTCGATGACGACACTGTTTCGCTATCGAACCTGCAACGGCAGGTCATTCACGATACGGAAAGTGTGGGCCAGCCAAAGGTGGAAAGCGCGCTTGCCACCATTGCCCGGATCAATCCACATGTGAAGGTCGAGGGACACCAGCTTCGCCTCGATGCGGACAACGTCGAAACGTTGATCGGCAATTATGACGTCCTGGTGGATGGCTCGGACAATTTCACCACGCGTTATATTCTGGCCGATGCTGCTGCCAGGGTGGAAAAACCGCTCGTGACGGGCGCCATGGGTCGTTTTGATGGCACGGTCACCGTGCTGATGCCTTATACGACCGGGCCGGATGGTACGCAGAACCCATCTTATCGCGATCTCTTTCCAGAAGCGCCGCCACCCGGAACGGTGCCAACCTGTGCCGAAGCCGGTGTGCTTGGCGTCCTGCCGGGTGTGATCGGCAGCCTGCAGGCAATGGAAGTCATCAAGCTCATCACCGGTATCGGCGAACCCTTGGTGGGCCGTCTGCTGCTCTACAATGCCTTGAATGTCCGCTTCGAAACCATTCGTTATAAGGCACGCAAACCGAAATGACGGCTCTGCGTGTCGAGGCTATTGGCGAGAATTTCGGGCAGTGGGAAGAACTGCTCGGCATGATCCGCGACAGCTTCGCCTATATGGACGGCGTGATCGATCCGCCCTCATCGGCAGGTTTGCTGACGGCGGAAAATCTGCGGCAGAAGGCACAGGAAGAAACCGGTTTTGCGGCCTTTCTGGATGACAGACTTGTCGGCTGTGTCTTCATACGGGAAAAGGCCGAGGGCTTTTATCTCGGCAAACTTGCCGTCGCACCCGCCTTTGAGGGAAGAGGCATTGGGCGATTGCTAATGCAAAAGGCGGAAGATGTTGCGGTTGCAAAAGACAAACCATCAATTGAGTTGCAGGTGCGTATCGAGCTTACGCGCAATCGGGCGGTGTTTGAAAAGCTTGGATATCGCAAGATCGCGGAGACCGCGCATCCAGGCTATAGCCGCCCCACATCCATAACCATGCGCAAGGAGATCACGCGTGGCACTGACATTAACGCATGAAGAACGGTCGATAGCCGCAGGCGATCTGGGGGAGGGCGCTGCGATGGCCATGCGCATTGTGGCTGATACCGCGAGGCTGATGGGTGCGCCGCGTCTTATTCCAGTTGCATCGGCACATATTGACGGTGCGCTTTATCACGGCGATAGCGGAACGCTTTTCGCAGAAAAGCTAGTTGAGGGTGGTGCAAAGGTCAAAGTCCGCTCGACGCTCAATGTCGGCTCTATCGATCTGACGGGTTGCTCGCGTAATCTTTTGCCGGCTCACGAAGCTGATATGGCCAAGCGCATGATGCGCGCCTATATCAAGCTTGGCTGCGAGCCGACCTGGACCTGCGCTCCGTATCAGGCGGGACACAGGCCAGCAAAGGGCACAGATGTCGCCTGGGGTGAATCCAATGCAGTCGTGTTCTGTAATTCAGTTCTGGGTGCGCGTACCAATCGTTATGGCGATTTCCTCGATATTGCCTGTGCTATTGCTGGCCGCGCGCCCGATTATGGTCTGCATCGCAGCGAAAACCGTCGCGCTACGGTGGTGATCGATATTTCAGGGCTGGACCCGGCGTTCCTGTCTTCGGAAGTGGCCTGGCCCATTCTCGGCAATCTGTTTGGTCGCAGTGTTGGCACGAATATCGGTGTCGTTGCAGGCAGTCCCGTCCATCCCGATGAAGACGATCTCAAAGCTTTCGGCGCGGCATCGGCATCGGTTGGAGCAGTCGGTCTATTCCATGTTGCTGGTGTCACGCCCGAAGCGCCCGATCTTGAAACGGCTTTGCAGCACCAGAAGCCGGAAGGCGTCATCCGCGTCACACGAGAAATGATCGAGGCGACGCGCAAGCGTCTTTCGACAGTCGAGCAGGTCGATCATATCGATGCGGTTGCCATTGGCAGTCCGCATCTTTCGAGAACCGAATTCGACCGTCTGGAGCGCGCCATAGCGGAACGCAAGCTCGCGGTGCCGCTTTATGCCTGCACGGGCCGTCATGCACTGGTTGAGCTGGAGAAAGACGGACGCAGGCAGGCGCTTGAAAAAGCAGGCGTCGTGATTGTCGCCGACACATGCGTGGTTGTTACACCAATTTTGCCAGCTAAGGATGATGCCATCCTTATGACGAATTCCGGCAAGTTCGCGCATTATGCACCTGGCAACACCGGCTATGGCGTGCTTTACGGTTCGTTGGAAGAATGCGTGGAAAGCGCGGTTGCGGGCAGGCCGGTTTTCGGGAGGCAGGCGGCATGAGCATCGGGGAAAGCACTGTACTCGTTGCAGGAAAAGGGGCAGATGCTGAGGCGCTGGTTCTCTCCGCGCCGATTAGCTTCTGGGGCGGTGTCGATCCGAAGAGCGGGCGGATTGCCGATGTGCGCCATCCGGAACATGGGCGGAGCATCGCCGGGCGTGTGTTGTGCCTGCCCGGAACCATCGGCTCGTCATCCGCAGCAGCCGTTCTTCTGGAGCTGGTCCATAGTGGTCATGCGCCTGCGGCCATTGTCCTGCATGAACCGGATGCGATCCTGCTCCTTGGCCTCATCGTGGCTCGTGAAATGGGGCATGACGTGCCTATCGCCATTGAACTTGACCGCGAGGCGCAAAAGCAACTCGCCGGCCATCGGGTGGCGGTCGGCGAGGATGGGGCAATCGGGATGCGCGTAAAAACAAATGATTGGAGCGCCGATCTGATCCAATCAGATCGAAACGCGCTCTAGTATTGGGTTGAACGATCCACGATATGTTCCAGCGTCCCGTCCCGCTCGAAGGCTTCGATCTGCCGGATGATCTGCGGCACAAGGGCGGTTGCAGATGAGCTTGCTGCCGCGTGCGGAGTGATCGTCACGCGCGGGTGATCCCAGAGAGGGCTGCTGGTTGGCAACGGTTCCTGATTGAACACGTCGAGCGAAGCTGCCGAAAGAAGCCCGCGATCGAGCGCGGCCAGAATATCGGCCTCGTTCTGCAGACCGCCGCGTCCGGCATTGATCAGCACCGGCGCGCCGAGCGGCCCGTCGCTCTTCAGTTGCGCGAACATCGACATGGAGAGGATACCCTTGGTGTCGGGCGTCAGCGGCAGCAGACAGACGAAGATGTCGGTAGTCTTGAGGAATTTCCCAAAGCCGTCCTTGCCGTGATAGGTCTGCACGCCATCGATCTCTTGCGGGCGTCGGCTCCAGCCGGTGACATTGAAGCCGAGCAACTTCAGCTTTTCAGCCGCATCGCGCCCGAGCACACCGAGGCCCATGATGCCGACAGTGACTTCATGAGCCGCAGGTTGGCGGCGATCCTCATGCCAGACATGATTCTGCTGCTGCTTGCGATAACGCTGTCCGAGACGGTGATGGTCCAGCACCTGCCAGACGACATATTCGGTCATGCGCATGGTAAGATCGTCGGAGATGATGCGCACCAGCGGTACATCGGGAATCCGGTCATCGCGGAAGACGTGATCGACGCCTGCGCCCAGCGAGAAGATCACCTTCAGATTGGGCAGGTTCTCAAGCGAGCCCGGCTTCTGCTTCCAGACGAGCGCATATTTGACGGACGGATCTTTTTCCGTGCGATCCGTCACCACCGGACGATCCGGCGCGTGATCCCGAAACGTCTTCAGCCAGATTTCAGGGTCCCAGTCGGTGATCGCCAAAAGGATGTTGCCCTTGGTTTCGCTCATTGTCTTGCTCCTCCCTCTGTTGCCTCCATCCGGAAGGCTGCCGCCATCAACGCCTTGGTATAGTCGGTCTGCGGGTTGGCGAAAACATCCTTCGCCGCGCCATATTCGACCGCCTTGCCGTTGCGCATCACCAGCACGTCATTTGCCAGCGCCCGCACCACTTTCAGATCGTGGCTGATAAAAAGATAGGCGAGATCATGCTTCTTCTGCAATGCGCGTAACAGATCGACCACCTGCGCCTGCACGCTCATATCGAGTGCGGAGGTCGGTTCGTCCAGCATAACGAATTTCGGGTTCAGCACCATGGCACGTGCAATGGCGACGCGCTGGCGCTGGCCACCTGAAAATTCGTGCGGATAGCGGAAGCGGGTTTCCGGATCGAGATTGACTTCGTTGAGCGCGGCAACGACACGCGCATCGCGTTCGTCTGCCGACAGTTTAGGCTCATGCACCAGAAGCCCTTCGGCGATGATGTCCGCGATGGTCATGCGCGGTGAGAGCGAGCCGAATGGGTCTTGAAACACGATTTGCATCTCGCGGCGCAGCGGGCGCATATCACTGAAACTGAATTTCGCAATATCGCGGCCGTCGAACCTGATCTCGCCCTTGGATGAAATCATGCGCGACAGTGCGAGGCCAAGCGTCGTCTTGCCGGAGCCCGATTCGCCGACGACGCCGAGCGTCTGTCCGGCGCGTAAGTTTACGTCGATGCCGTCCACCGCCTTCACATGGTCGACGGTCTTGCGCATGAACCCCTTCTTGATCGGGAACCAGACACGGATATCCTTGCCTTCCATCACCGTTTTTGCTGCTGGATCGGCGGCAGGCGGCTCGCCCTTCGGTTCAGCCGCAAGCAGGTGCTTGGTGTAAGGATGCTGCGGGTTTTCGAAAATCTCTTTGGTCGGCCCGGCCTCGACGATCTTGCCCTTGCTCATCACGCAGACCTTGTCGGCGATCTTGCGCACAATGCCGAGGTCGTGGGTGATGAAGAGCATCGACATGCCCTGTGCGGCTTTAAGCTCGGCCAGCAGCTTCAAGATTTGGGCCTGCACGGTGACATCGAGCGCTGTGGTCGGCTCGTCGGCAATCAGCAGCTTCGGCTTGTTGGCAAGCGCCATGGCGATCATGACGCGCTGGCGCTGTCCGCCGGAAAGCTGGTGCGGGAAGGCCGACAGGCGCTTTTCCGGTTCGCGAATGCCGACTTCGTTCAGAAGTTCCAGCGTCCGCGCCCGTGCGGCCTGCTCCCCCATGCCTTGGTGCATTTTCAGGATTTCACCGATCTGCCGCTCCACACTGTGCAGCGGATTGAGCGATGTCATCGGCTCCTGAAAGATCATGGTGATGTCGTTGCCGCGCACACGGCGCAGTTCCGGCTCCGAAGCCTTCATCAAATCCTTGCCATTGAAAAGAATTTCTCCGGAAGGATGGCTGGCAGACGGATAAGGCAGCAGCTTCAGGATGGACAAGGCCGAGACGGATTTGCCTGATCCCGATTCGCCGACAAGGGCGACCGTTTCGCCTTCGGCAATGTCGAAGGATACGCGGTCGACGGAAATGCGTTCCTCGCCATTCTGGCGGAATGCGACGGACAGATCGCGAACGGACAGCAGGATTTTGTTCCCTGATTCGATCATAGACCCGCTCATTGGCCCACTCATTGAAATGCCTTTCGCGGATCGAAGGCGTCGCGTGTTGCCTCACCGATGAAGATCAGAAGCGACAGCATCAGCGAGATGACCACAAAGCCGGTAATGCCGAGCCAGGGTGCCTGCAGGTTGTTCTTGCCTTGTGCGAGCAGTTCGCCCAGCGAAGCCGAACCGGGGGGCAGGCCGAAACCGAGGAAGTCGAGCGAGGTGAGGGTGGTGATCGAGCCGTTCAGGATGAAAGGCAGGAAGGTCAGTGTCGCGACCATGGCGTTGGGCAGGAGATGCCGCCACATGATGGTGCCGTTCTTCACGCCGAGCGCACGCGCCGCGTTCACATATTCGAAGTTTCGCGCCCGCAGAAATTCCGCGCGCACGACGCCGACGAAAGCCACCCATGAAAACAACAACATGATGCCCAGAAGCACCCAGAAGCCGGGCGGCAATATCGCCGCGATAATCAGCAACAGGTAGAGAACCGGGATCGAGGACCAGATTTCGATGAAGCGCTGGAACAGAAGATCGACCCAGCCGCCGAAATAGCCCTGAACCGCGCCTGCCGTCACTCCGATTATTGCCGAGAAGAAGGTGAGAATCAGGCCGAACAGCACCGAAATACGGAAGCCGTAGAGTGCGCGTGCGAATACATCGCGCGCCTGATCGTCGGTGCCGAGCAGATTGAAATTGCCGAAGCGACAATTGGGATCGCTCACGCCTTGCGGATAGCGCTGGCAGCGCTCTTCCGCCGAATAGAGCCAGAACGGTTTCGAAGGCGCGGCTTCCGGTATCTCGTTGTTCACGGTGTTGTAGGAATAGCGGATCGGTGGCCAGATGGCCCAGCCATTGTTGTTAATCTCATCCTGTATCATCGGGTCGCGATAGTCGGTGACGGCATAAAAGCCGCCGAATTTTTCTTCCGGATAATCCACGAAAACCGGCATCAGCAACTCGCCCTTGTAGGAAACGAGAATGGGCCGGTCATTTGCGATGAACTCGGAACAAAGCGCTGCGATGAGCAGGAACAGGAAGATCCACAGCGACCAGTAACCGCGCTTGTTGGCCTTGAAGTTCTGCCAGCGGCGCTTGTTGAGTGGTGAAAGAAACGGGCGCTTTACCGGTTGCACGACAGGGGTGAGGGTGGTGTCGGTCATCACACGTCCCTCCGGTCAAAGTCGATGCGCGGATCGATCCACGTATAGGTGAGATCGGACAGGAGACCGACCAGAAGGCCGATCAGCGAGAAGATGAAGAGATTGGCGAAGACCACGGGATAATCGCGGTTGATGACCGACTGGTAGCCCAGCAGGCCAAGTCCGTCGAGCGAGAAGATGGTTTCGATCAGAAGCGAACCGGTGAAGAATGCCGAGATGAAAGCGCCCGGAAAACCGGCGATCACGATCAGCATCGCATTGCGGAAGACATGACGATAGAGAACCTGATTCTCGGTCAGTCCCTTGGCGCGCGCCGTGGTTACATATTGCTTGCGGATTTCTTCCAGAAACGAATTCTTGGTCAGCAATGTCGTGGTGGCGAAGGCGGAAAGCACGAGTGCAGTCACCGGCAGCACCATATGCCACAGATAGTCGCCGATCTTGCCCCAGAACGACATCTGCGCGAAATCGGGCGAGGTGAGGCCGCGCAACGGGAACCAGTCGAAGAACGAGCCGCCCGCAAACAGTACGATCAGCAGGATTGCAAACAGGAAGCTTGGAATGGCGTAGCCGACGATGATGACGGCGCTGGTCCAGGTGTCGAAGCGCGAACCGTCCTTGATTGCCTTGCGAATGCCGAGTGGAATCGAGATCATGTAGGACAGAAAAGTCAGCCACAGGCCGAGCGAGATTGAAACCGGCATCTTTTCCTTGATGAGGTCGATCACGCTGATATCGCGAAAATAGCTGCGGCCGAAATCGAAGCGCAGATAGTTCCACAGCATCTGGCCGAACCGTTCCAGCGGCGGCTTGTCGAAACCGAACTGCTTTTCCAAATCGGCAATGAATTGCGGGTCGAGCCCCTGCGCGCCGCGATATTTGGAATTGACCGAGCCGCTGTCGACGGCACTTTGCCCGAAATCGCCACCACCGCCGGAAAGGCGGTCGAGAGCGTCGCCGCCCTGGCCTGAAAGCTGCGCAATCACGCGCTCGACCGGACCGCCGGGGGCGAACTGAACCACAGCGAAGGAAATAGCCATGATGCCGAGTATCGTCGGAATCATCAGAAGCAGACGGCGGAGAATATATGCGCCCATCAGCCCGGTTTTCTCCGCAGGTTCAGGTTTATCTTATGGCTTGCCAACAGCTTCTGCCTTTTCATTATAGAGCGTGATGTCGAAAACCGGTTTCGGTTTCGCGAAATCACGCCTTGATCCACCACAGCGTCTCGACGGGAAAGCCGTAATCGGGCTTCGGCTCCTTGAAACCGAACCGGTCCCAATAGGCCGCGAGATGATTCGCTGTCGTCCAATTTGGAATCCAGTCGCGCCGGATACGCAAGTACCGATCGAGCACCCGCATCGTGGCGACGAGTTCTTCGCGGGTCGAAACCTTGCCGATATCCGCAATCAGCGCATCGATCAACGGGTCTTCCGTACCGGGAAGATTATAGCTGCCCGGCACCTTGGCCGATTCGGAACCCAACATCCCGGCAAGCGATTCTTGCGTCGGCGTGGGGCTGAACTGCAACGCCATACCCACCATGTCGAACTGGAAGTCCTGCATCCGTACCTGATACTGGCTTGCATCGACAAGCCGCAGGCTGGCGTCAATGCCGATGGCGCGCAGTTTCTGCACGAACGGATTGTAGACCCGGGTGAAGGCTTCGGAATTGGAAAGAATCTCCAGCGCGAACTTTGATCCGTCCCTGTCGTGGAACTGGCCGTTCTTGCGCTCGAAACCTGCTTCCTCCAACAGCTTGATGGCCTGTGCGAACTGCGCGCGGTCGCGGCCTGTTCCGTCCGATACCGGCATTAGAACGGCTTCACTGAAAACCTCATCCGGCAGTTTTCCGCGATAACGTTCAAGAACTTTAAGTTCATCAGGCGTCGGCATGCCGCTCGCCTGAAAATCCGATCCGTTGAAGCACGACTGCGAGCGGGCATAGACCTTGTAGAAAAGGTTCTCATTCGTCCATTCGAAGTCGAAGCAGAGCGCAATTGCTTCGCGCACGCGCGGATCGCGGAACCGTTCGCGGCGCTGGTTCAGCGCCCATGCCTGCATCAGCGGGCGTTTCTCTTTCGGAAAAGTACGCTTGATGACCTTTCCCTGCTGGATGGCCGGGAAGTCATAGGCCGTCGCCCAGTTCTTGGAGACGGTCTCCTCGCGGTAGTCGATACTGCCTTTCTTGAAGGCTTCGAATTGCGGCTGGCGGTCGCGGAAAAACTCGATACGGATGCGGTCGAAATGATTGAAGCCCTTCTGCACCGGCAGATCTTTCGCCCAATAATCCTCGACGCGCTCATACTCGATGAACTGACCGGCGGCGAAATTGCCGACCTTGTAAGCGCCTGAGCCCAGCACCGGCTCCATGGTCGTGGCTTCGAAATCGCGATCCTTGAACCAGCTTTCCGACAGGATCGGCACGGCCACGGCATCAAGGATAGCGTTCGGTCCGCGCCCTTCGACGAAGCGCATGCGCACTTCTCTGTTGCCGGTTGCCTCCACCTTTTCGACGCCTGCCAGATACTGGCGCAGCGTTGGATGGCCTTTCTGCTTGATGGTCGCATAGGTGAACAACACGTCTTTCGCCTCAATAGGCGAGCCGTCGTGAAAACGCGCCTCCTTGCGAAGCTTGAACGTGCAACTGCGGCGATCTTTCGAAAGCGTCGCACTTTCCGCGATCAGGCCGTAGACAGAATCCGGCTCGTCCAGCGCCGAAGCCATCAGCGTATCAAAGGTCAGTTCCATGCGCGGCGGCGCATCACCCTTGAACGTGAAGGTATTGAGCGTGTTGAACGTGTCGGTATTCTGGTTCCAGACCCAGCTCGACGGCGCGAAATTGAACGTGCCGCCCTTCGGTGCTTCGGGGCTGGCATAGTCGAAATGTGGAAAATCGGGACCGTATTTCAGGTCACCGAAAGCCGAAAGCCCATGCAGCGCCTTGCCTGTCGGGATGTCGGCAAAGGCCCTTGGCGGCAGGAAGGCTGCAACGGCGGCACTTCCCGAAAGCCCCAGAAAATGGCGGCGGTTCATGCGAAGGATTGTCATTCTCGCTCCGCCCTCATTCACTGCCGGTTTTGAGCTTGGCTTCCTTCGCAGGGTCTATCCACCAGGAGAACGGGTCAATCCCAAGATAGTCCGGCTGCTTTTCAGGCATTCCGAATTTATTCCAATAGGCCACATTGATGTGGTCTGAGTACCATTGTGGAATGACGTAATAGTTCCACAAGAGCGCCCGGTCGAGCGCATGGGTCGAGGCGACCAGCTCCTCACGATCCTTGGCATAGATGACATGGTCGATCAGCTTGTCGATGGCCGGGTTCTTGATACCGGCATAGTTGCGGCTGCCTTTGAAGTCGGCGGCCTTGGAACCCCACATGTCGCGCTGCTCATTGCCGGGTGAACTGCTCTGCGGGATGACGGAGGTGACCACATCATAGTCAAAATCATTGACGCGGGCCTGATATTGCGCCGTGTCGACGATACGCACGGTCGCGTTGATGCCGATCTTGCGCAGGCTTGCTGCGAACGGATTGTAAATACGCTCGTCCGTCGGGTCCTTGCCGAGAAATTCGATGGTGAACGGATTGCCCTTGGCATCGACGAGCTTGTTGCCCTGCACTGTCCAGCCGGCTTCCGAAAAGAGTTTCAGCGCGGTGCGCAGATTTTCGCGGGTGGCTTGCGGTGTGTCATAGACCGGCAGCTTGAATTCCTTCGTCAGTGCATCAGCAGGAAGCGAATCCTTCACCGTTTCCAGAATGGCTTGTTCCTCGGGTGTCGGCGGGCCGCTCAGCTCCAGCTCGTTGCCTGCGAAATAGCTGTTGATGCGCTTGTACTGGTTGAAGAACAACAGGCGGTTCATCGATTCGAAGTCGAAGGCGTAGGTCAGCGCCTGACGCACTTTCGGGTCTTTGAACTTGTCGCGGCGCGTGTTCAGGAAATAGCCCTGCATACGTCCGGCGGCATGGAAGGGAAACGAAGCCTTCACGACATCGCCGCGCTGCACTGCTGGGAAATTATACTGTTCAGCCCAGCGCTGGGCACGATTCTCGTTGCGATAATCGTACTGTCCGCCCTTCTTGAAGGCTTCCCAGGTTGCATCCTCGTTGAAATAGTACTCGTAGCGCAGGCGGTCGAAATTATTGCGCCCGACATTGACGCCCAAATCCTTGCCCCAATAGTCATCGACGCGCGCCCAGGTGATGGAGCGTCCGGGCGTCATGCTGTCGATCTTGTAGGCGGAAGAGCCGAGCGGGATTTCAAGCATCGGACGGGTAATGTCGCGCTGCTTGCCCTGTGCATCCTTGCCTTCCCACCAGTGCTTGGGCAGAACGGCAAGCTGTCCCAGAATCTGCGGCAATTCGCGATTGCCCTTTTGGCTGAAGGTGAATTTCACCTCATGTTCGCCAGTCTTTTCCGCCTTCTCCACGTCGCCATAATATTTGTTGTACATCGGCGACTGCTTCTTCAGCACATCGAACGACCAGATCACGTCATCGACGGTGATCGGCTGGCCATCGTGCCATTTCGCTTTTGGATTGAGCTTGAACTTAACCCAGGAGAAATCATCGGGATATTGCAGGGCTTCGGCAATGAGCGGGTATTGCGTCGATCCCTGATCGAGCGAATCCGTCATCAGCGTGTCGTAGAGAAGACCGCCGCCGAAATCGGACAGGCCAGCGGCTGCGACCCCCTGCACCACAAACGGATTGAGACTGTCGAAGGTGCCAACGGCGACCATGTTCAGCGTGCCGCCTTTCGGCGCATCGGGATTCACATAGTCGTAGTGCTTGAAATCAGCAGGATATTTGGGCTCGCCAAGCAGGCTGGAGGAATATCGCCATTGGGGTTCCGCGTCATTTGCGCGACCAATTGAAACCGTGCTCGCAAGCATGGCCACCGCAAATGCACCCGCCCAAAAAGCTCTCATCCAGCCTCTCCGTTCCTGTTTCGGATATATTCGAACGAGTTTTATGGGTTTTTGCGGAGGAAGAAAGGCATGCGGGCAAGAAATTTAATGCGGGCACGAAAAAAGCCCGGCGAACCGGGCTTTGATCATGTTTCTATCCTGCAGGCTTAATTGGCGGGTGCCGGTTCCGCAGGCTTCTGTTCGCCGCCTGCCGCAGGCTTTTCGCCTTCGGCTGGCTTGGCTTCGCCGCCCTCAGCCGGCTTTGCATCGCCACCAGCGGCAGGTGCCGCATCAGCGGTCGGCAGCGGAGCCGGATTGTCGGACAGTGTGCGCAGATAAGCGATCAGATCAGCGCGTTCATTGTCCTTCTTGTCGCCAGCAAAGCCCATGGCGGTGCCCTTGATGAAACCCTTCGGCGAGGTCAGGAACTTGTTGAGATGTTCAAAATCCCACTTGTTGCCCGCAGCACCGAACTCCTTCATGGGAGCTGAATAGCCGAAACCTTCAACAGAGGCAGCCGGACGGTTCACGACATCCCACAGATGCGGACCGACCTTGTTGGCGCCACCCTTTTCACCGGTATGGCATGCAGCGCAACGCTTGAAGACGGTTTCACCGCGCGCCGGATCAGCAGACTGCAGCAACGTCGCAATGGAAACTTCTTCCTTGGCCGGTGCAGCGCCCCCTTCACCGGTCGAGGCTTCCGCCGCTTCGATGATAAAGCCCGGCTTTTCGGGCGCAGGCGAGTGAAACAGCGAATCGGACAGGATGCCCGTCGTCATGACAACGAAAACCGTTGCCAGAAAAGCCATGATAAACTTGTTAGTCCGGGTTGAATTCATCGCCGGTCAGCGCTCCCTCTACCAAAACGCTCTCCCCGAGAACGCTCTCCTAGCCGGCATGCAAACCTTCAATAAAGGTCGCAATTCTCTCCCCGGCATCGGGCGGAAACTAGGTCTTTTACCAGGGCGATGCAACACCTATAACGGTAACTAGACCCGTGACTTTTTGACACTTTTGATGCATTTCCAGCGCCTCGAAAGCGGTTTAAAAGACGTCCGCGACCTTATCGATCTCAAGAGGCGATGATGCTTCAGACATTAAAGACACTCACTCTTATCCCGGCACGCATGGCGTCCACGCGGCTACCGAACAAGCCGCTCGCCGATATTTGCGGCAAGCCGATGATCGTGCATGTGGCCGATCGTGCAGCGGCTGCAAAGCTGGGCCGGACGGTGGTTGCAACCGATAGCGAAGAGATTTTTGCAATCGTTACCGCGCACGGCCATGAAGCCATCATGACGCGGGAGGATCACGAATCCGGCTCCGACCGCATCTATGAAGCATTGATGAAAGTCGATCCGGCGGGCGAGTTTGATGCCGTGGTGAACGTTCAGGGCGACCTGCCGACCATCGATCCCGATATCATCCGCCGTGCGCTTCTGCCGTTGGAAGACGGACCTGCCGACATTGCAACGCTCGGCGTCGAAATCGAGGAAGAGTCGGAGAAGACCAATCCGAGTGTGGTGAAGATCGTCGGCTCCCCGCTTGCCGGCAACAGCCGCCTGCGCGCACTTTATTTCACCCGCGCAACCGCGCCCTACGGTGAAGGCCCACTTTATCACCATATCGGCCTTTACGCCTATCGCCGCTCAGCGCTTGAACGCTTTGTGAAGCTTGGGCCGTCTCCCTTGGAGAAGCGCGAAAAACTCGAGCAATTGAGGGCTCTTGAAGCCGGAATGCGTATTGATGTGGAACTTGTGAGGACGGTGCCGCTCGGCGTTGATACGCAGGCCGATCTTGACCGCGCGCGCATTCTTGTAGCACAGGGTATCTAACGGGCCACCGATGAGTGGCATTTAAGAAAGCATGGTACGATGAAAACCAACAGGATTTCCTTTCAGGGTGAAGCGGGCGCGAATTCCGATACGGCGTGCCGCAACATGTTTCCCGATATGGAGCCTTTGCCGTGCCCGACTTTCGAGGATGCCTTCAATGCGGTTGAAACCGGCGCTGCCGACCTCGCCATGATCCCGATCGAGAACACTCTGGCCGGCCGCGTCGCCGATATTCATTATCTGCTGCCGCTCGCCGACATGCATATCATTGGCGAATATTTCCTGCCGATCCATTTCCAGCTGATGGTGCTTCCGGGCGTCAAGCGCGAGGAAATCAAGACGGTACACAGCCATGTCCATGCGCTTGGCCAGTGCCGCAACGTCATCCGCCAGAATGGCTGGAAGGGCGTCATCGCAGGCGATACGGCGGGAGCCGCTCGCCTCGTCGCCGATATGAAAGATCGTTCCATGGCGGCCTTGGCACCAAGCCTTGCCGCCGAGCTCTATGGTCTCGATATTCTGGAAGAAAATGTCGAGGATTCGGAAGATAACGTGACCCGCTTCGTTGTTCTGTCCAAGAACAAGCAATGGGCACAGCGTCCCGAAAATGGCGAACGCATCGTGACGACTTTTGTCTTCCGCGTGCGCAACGTCCCGGCTGCGCTCTACAAGGCGCTGGGCGGCTTTGCCACCAATGGCATCAACATGACGAAGCTCGAAAGCTATCAGATCGGCGGGCGTTTCATCGCCACGCAGTTCTATGCCGATGTCGAAGGACACCCGGAAGACGCAAATCTGCAGCTTGCGCTGGAAGAATTGCGGTTCTTCACCAAGGAAGTGCGGATTCTTGGCGTCTACAAAGGCAGCGATATCCGCGATACGCATCTGCTGGCAGCAGAATAATCAGCCTGCGTCGTAGACCCAGGCCTTTATCAGATGGGTTGCGATGGCGCCGGACGGTGGCACCCGCAACCCATTTTCATGTGTGCCTTCCAGCATTGTCCGCACTTCGGCCTTCGAGAACCAGCGACCGTCTTCCAGCTCCGAACGGTCGATAGTGAAGTCGTCGCTCAAAACCTCGGCATGACAGCCGATCATCAGCGAATAGGGAAACGGCCAGGGCTGGCTCGCATGATAGGCAACGCGACCGATGGAGAGCCCCATTTCCTCGACACTTTCGCGGCGCACGGCGGCCTCGATTGTTTCGCCGTGCTCGATAAAGCCTGCGAGGCAGGAATAGGAACCGGGCGCGAAATGCGGGCTGCGTGCCAGAATGCATTTTTCGCCGCGCACCGGCAGCATGATCGCCACCGGGTCGGTACGCGGGAAATGTTCCGCACCACAGTTCGGGCATTGCCGCTTGGCACCGCCAGCGCGCATGTCGGTTTTTGCACCGCAGCGTCCGCAGAAACGGTGATTGGCATGCCATGCGGTCAGCGCTGCGGCTTGCGCCAGCGCGCCGAGCATATCGGCTGATACCAGCCCTTCCGTATAGATGCTGCGATAATCCTGTAGACGGAAAGGCGCTTCCATCGTCTCGGGGTCGAGCGGTGTCGTCAAAGCGACAAGCGGCGCGCCGTCCTGAAGACCGAGAAAAATCGGCTCGTGAAGATCAGGCGCAAAGTCCTTCGCCTCACCGAGGCGGAACAATGCGCGTGGCGCTTTTTCATCGGCATAGTCGAGAAGCAGCCGGTTACCGCCAAGCAACATGATTCGCGTTTCGGGAAGTTCCAGCGCCGTGAAGGCAGAGTCATCCTGCCGCTTTTCGGATTGGCGGTCGATCCGGTTGCCGGAAAATCCGACAGATCGGCTCGGTTCGATTTCCGGCAGATCGTAGAGACGGAAAGTCATATCTATCTCGGAATTGTTGGGGGATTTAAAGCGCATCCCGAAAAGTGTGAAACGGTTTTCGGAAAAGATGCGCGTGAAAGCAAATTAAAGCGCCGTGCGAATGTCGGCGATCAGCTGGCGGGCGTCTTTTTCGTCATAGGTCTCGCGGGTGCCAAAGCCCCAGACAGGGCCGGGCCAGCCCGCATCGCCTTCATTGCGGGCGATGACATGCAGATGCAGCTGCCGAACGATATTGCCGAGCGCGCCCGTATTGATCTTCTGGCAACCCGTCACAGTCTTGAGCGCCTGCGCAACGATGCCGGTCTCGAAGGTCAGCATGGTCTGGTCGAGCGGGGTCATGTCATGAATTTCCGCAAGGCCGGGACGGCGCGGCACCAGGATCAACCATGGCCAGCGCCGGTCGTTCATCAACCGAAGCTCGCACAGGCCGAGCTTGGCCACGGAAAAAGTGTCGGCATTGAGCCGTTTATCGACTTCGAATTGTTCCATAGGCCGACATTTACCAGTTTTTTTCGTTCAGCGCTTGCTTTTTGCGTGGCGCCCTCCTTGCTTTTTGCTTCACAATTGACGATATGCAGCGTGGGAGGTTGGTGGTGGACGAGCCACTCGCCAACCGGGTCAGGTCCGGAAGGAAGCAGCCCTAACGAGCCACGGCACGGGTCATCGTGCCAGCCTCCCACCCTTTCTCGCTACGCCGACGACTGTTGATGGGTTGCCTCTTTGGTTGACGCCGCTCATGCGTCCGGTCCAAACTGGCGACTGAGAAAAAGCGGAACAGGAAGAACGGAAGGGTCGCTATGGACACAAAATCCGCCGATGGCGCCTATCGCGTTCTCGCCCGCAAATATCGCCCCCAGAATTTCAACGACCTTATCGGCCAGGAGCCGATGGTTCGCACGCTCAACAACGCGTTCGAGACGGGCCGCATTGCGCAGGCCTGGATGCTTACCGGCGTTCGCGGGGTCGGCAAGACCACCACGGCGCGCATTCTGGCGCGTGCTCTCAATTACAAGACCGATACGATCGACCAGCCGACTATCGACCTTTCCGTGCAGGGCGAAAACTGCCAGGCGATCATGGAAGGCCGTCATGTCGATGTGATCGAGATGGATGCCGCCTCGCATACCGGTATCGACGATATCCGCGAGATCATCGAGCAGGTGCGTTACCGCCCGGTTTCGGCGCGCTACAAGGTCTACATCATCGACGAAGTGCACATGCTCTCCAATCAGGCTTTCAACGGCCTGTTGAAGACACTGGAAGAGCCACCGCCGCACGTCAAATTCATCTTTGCCACCACCGAAATCCGAAAAGTTCCGATCACGGTTCTGTCGCGCTGCCAGCGCTTCGACCTGCGCCGTATCGAATCGGGCACGCTGGCGCAGCATCTGCGCCGCATCGCAGAAGCGGAACAGATCGCGGTGGATGACACGTCGCTCGCCATGATCGCACGCGCAGGCGAAGGCTCGGCACGCGATTCGCTGTCGATCTTCGATCAGGCCATCGCGCATGGCGCAGGCACCGTCACGGCGGAAGCCGTGCGCTCCATGCTGGGCCTTGCCGACCGTGCCCGTATCATCGATCTCTTCGAGATGCTGATGCGTGGCGATGTGGCAGGCGCACTGACGGAATTTCGCGCGCAGTATGATGTCGGTGCCGACCCGTCGGTCGTGCTGACCGATCTTGCCGATTTCAACCATCTCGTGACACGACTGCGTTTCACGCCGGATGTGGCCGAAGACGTGTCCCTGTCGGAAGATGAGCGCGTGCGCGGTCGTGAATTCGCGCAGAAACTTTCTGTCCGTGTGCTGTCGCGCACCTGGCAGATGCTGCTCAAGGGCATTGCGGAAGTCGATACGGCGACGAGACCGGTTCAGGCTGCAGAAATGCTTTTGATCCGGCTTGCCCATGCCGCAGATCTGCCGACGCTGGACGAGGCGATTCGCAGTCTCGACAATGGCTCCGTTTCGGCGCCGCGTCCGCAGCCGGGCAATCCGCGGCCGAATGGCGGCGGTGGTGCGCCGGAAGCGCGTTTTGCCGCCGATGCGGTTGGATCGTCTTCGATGGCTCCAGCTTCCGGTGGACCGGCAACGGCCATGCGTATCGTGGAAACACCGCAGCCGGTTCAGCCGTCAGCCGCACCGCAGCAGTTTGTCGAGAACACGCCGCAGCCTTCGGTGCCGGTCAACAGCTTGCATGATGTCGTCGCACTTGCCGACAAGCACCGCGACATGCAGTTCAAGATTCTGGTCAAGGGTTGCGTGCGCCTTGCATCCATTGCACCCGGGCGGCTCGAAATCGGCCTGACCGATGATGCGCCGAAATCTCTGCCGAGCGATATTTCGCAACGCCTCCTGAACTGGACCGGCATTCGTTGGGTGGTGACGGTCGCGCGTGATGTGGCGGGGCAGACCATTTCGGAGGCGGAAACGGAACGTCGCGACAATCTGGTGACCGACGCCCGCGCCGATCCCGATGTCGCCGCTATTCTCGCGGCCTTTCCGGGGGCAAAAATCACCGACGTGCGCATTGCCGTACCGGAACAGAATGACGACGAGGACATTGACCTCGATGCCGTGGTGGAAACACCGGGCGCACCGTCTGAAGACGACTGATTTACGGAATGATGGAGTGAACCCATGCGTGACATGATGGGCATGATGAAGCAGGCGAAGGAATTGCAGGCCAAGATGAAGGCCATGCAGGACGAGATCGCCACGATGGAAGCCTCGGCGTCATCGGGCGGCGGGCTGGTGACGATCACGCTTTCCGGCAAGGGCACCCTGTCGGCGCTGAAGATCGACCCGTCGCTGATGAAGGAAGAAGAGGTTGAAATCCTCGAAGACCTGATTATCGCGGCGCATAACGACGCCAAGGCCAAGCTCGAAGCGGCCATGGCCGAGAAGACGCAGTCGCTCACCGCCGGTCTGCCGATCCCTCCGGGGTTCAAACTGCCGTTTTAGGGGAATATGGCAATAAGGCAGTAGGGCAGTATGTTTTATCTGCCGGAAACGCCGTTGCCGTTGTTTTCCCTATTGCCTTACTGCCCTACTGCCTTATTGCCTTAAAAGATGTCCAAACGAATAGCCGGTCCTGAAATCGAACGTCTCATCCAGCTTCTGGCCCGTGTGCCGGGGCTTGGGCCGCGTTCGGCCCGTCGTGCGGCGCTGCATCTCATCAAGAAGAAAGAAGCGCTTCTGGTGCCGCTTGGTGGCGCCATGCAGGAAGCTGCCGAAAAGGTGCGCATCTGTTCTTGTTGCGGCAATGTCGATACGTCCGATCCATGCACGATCTGCACCGATGAACGCCGCGATCCGACGACCCTCATCGTGGTGGAAGATGTTTCCGATCTCTGGGCGCTGGAACGGGCGGGCACGATGAATGTGCGCTATCACGTTCTCGGCGGTCGCCTGTCGCCGCTCGATGGCATCGGCCCGGACGATCTCAACATCAAGGGACTGGTGGAACGGGTTTCCACGGGTGAGATCAAGGAAGTGATTCTCGCGGTCAACGCTACCGTCGAAGGCCAGACCACGGCGCATTACATCACCGACCAGTTATCGAGCTTCGACGTTCGTGTCACGCGGCTTGCCCATGGCGTCCCGGTCGGCGGCGAGCTTGATTATCTGGATGAAGGCACGCTTGCTGCCGCCTTGCGGGCAAGAACCACCCTTTAGAACGAATGGAGAAGGCATGGCAGCGGGAAATTGGAAGCATAGCCTGAAGATTGGTCTCGCACTGCTTGCCAGCCTTGCCATTTCTCCCGCCATTGCCGCACCGTCCAAGGCGCAGATTGAAAGCCAGTATCGCAACTGGCTCGAAAAGGACCTTTGGCCGGAAGCGAAGGCAGCAGGCGTATCGCGCGCCGTGTTCGATCAGGCTTTTGCCGGTGTCTCGATCAACTGGAAGCTGCCAGACCTCGTCATCCCCGGCGAAAAGCCTTCGACACCGAAAGAGCAGAAACAGGCGGAATTCGGTGCACCCGGCAAATATTTCAATGCAAAGACGATGGGCGCGGTCACAAGCGGCGGCAAGGCGCGCTATGGCCAATATGCCAATCTCCTGAAGCGCATCGAACAGAAATACGGCGTTCCGGGGCCGATCCTGCTTGCCGTATGGGGCCGCGAATCCGGCTTCGGTACGGTGAAGATTCCCTACAATGCTTATGAGGTTCTGGGCACCAAGGCTTTTATGGCCACCCGCAAGGATATGTTCCGGAAGGAACTGATTGCTGCGCTCGAAATCGCTTCCAAGGGCTATATCAACGAAGCCGCTATGAAAAGCTCATGGGCGGGTGCACTCGGCCAGCCGCAATTCATGCCGACTTCCTATCTGAAACATGCTGTCGATTTCGACGGTGACGGCAAGCGCGACATCTGGAACTCGGTGCCGGATACGCTTGCCTCCATCGCCAATTATCTGAAGCTGCATGGCTGGCGGAAGGGGCGTGACTGGGGCTTTGAAGTGAGCGTTCCGCAGAACGTATCCTGCTCGCTGGAAGGTCCGGATCAGGGCAAGACGATTGCCGAATGGGCAAAGCTCGGCATTACGCGGGTGAATGGCAAACCGTTTCCGGCCAATGAAATGAAGGGCGAGGGCTTTCTGCTCATGCCCGCCGGTCGCTACGGTCCGGCCTTTGTCGTGAGCCCGAATTTCTACGTGCTCAAAGACTATAATATGAGCGATCTCTATGCGCTCTTCATCGGCCACGTCGGTGATCGTATCGCCTATGGCGCGGGCGATTTCAGCCGTGGATGGGGCGACGTCGGCTCCATGTATCGCTCTGATATCGGCGCAATGCAGAAACGCATGCAGGCGCTGGGCTATGATGTCGGCAAGCCGGATGGTCTGCCCGGCTTCAAGACCCGCCGCTCCATCGGCCTGTGGCAGGCGAAGAACGGCATGGCGTCAACCTGCTTCCCGCAGCCAGAATTGTTGCGTCAGCTTCGCTGAGTCTGTCTGCGCAAGATTTGGTTTGTCGTGTTTTATCAATCAGAAAGATATTGAATATCCTGCGGATATAGAGTTTATTCTGGCTGTGTATAGATATTCCGCGCGCAATTAATTTTATTTTTCACAGTGAATATCTGCTTATTTTTGCATTTATTGATTTTTTTGAAAGTAAATATGGGAAATATTGATTATATTTCGAACTCTTCGGAAGAGTTTTTTCATGTTCGTGTCTTAACGGGAGTCGTTGTAAGTTTGTGTATGTCTCGTCTTCTGGCGAGCGTCGCGGGGTTTATACAGCACCCGAAAGATAAGAAATATAATAAAATACAGTTGCTTTGGACATTAAATTTAATTTTCTGGATGATGCGATGGTGGTGGATTATATTAGATCTGAAGGAAAGCGTTGTATTTAATTATTATATTTATATTATGATTGTTTTTTATTCATCTCTTCATTTCTTTATAGTTTTTCTTATTACTCCGGACGACATAGATGAGTACTCTTCATTTGAAGAGTACTTCAATAGAGTAATTAAGATAATTTATATCATATGTATAATTATATCAAGTGATTGCTTTCTGCTTTTTGACTTTGATACTAAAAGTTTATTTTCATTTTTATTCTATTCATCTATTTTTCTTTTTAAATCTTCAGCTTATATTATTGCAATTATGTATAAAAGTATGCAATTTCAACAATTGTTTATAACAATTCTTTTGGTTTTTTCCGCTGTAGATATATTATTAGAGTTTCTGATTTGATGAATTTTTCAGTATTGTAACAAAAGGGGTGAGGCATTTTACTTGCGCGTGTTTCCGATCATATCTGCGAAAATCCGGGTGGCTTTCGTTCTATAGCGATCATTGTGCTGCAGCATGAGAAACTGGCGTTGCGGCAGAGCAAAATCCGCCTTTACCAGTGTTCCGGCAGCAAGATGCGGGGCGGCGACAAGTTCCGATATGGCCGTCACGTAATCACCGGAGCGCACCGCCGAACAGATGGCTTCGTTCGATGGCAGTTCCAGCGCCACATGCAGTCGCGCTGGATTATAACCGGAAGCGCGCATCGCATCCTCGAAAACGCTGCGCGTTCCAGATCCCTGTTCACGCAGAATCCATTTTCCCTCGAAAAGCCGATCCCAGGTGAGCTTGCCGCCCGTACCCCAGTCATGATCGGGGCGCGCCACCAGAATAAGCTGGTCGCTTGCAACCTTACTGATTGATAGCGACGGCGCCTGCACAGCACCTTCGACGAGGCCAATATCGGCGACGCCTTCCTGTGTCGCCTGGGTAACGCTTTCCGTATTGCCAAGCGTCAGTCGCACGTCGATCAAGGGGTAGGCGGCGTGAAACCGTGCCAGAAAGGACGGCAGCCAATAGCTGGCGATGGTCTGGCTGGCATGAATGGCGAGAATGCCCCGTTTGCCGCCACCGAGTTCCGATAGCATCCGCTCGGCAGAGCGGGCGCGCGCAAACGTTGCGCGTGCCTCGTCCAGAAACATGCGCCCGTCACCGGTCAGCTCGATCCGCCGCCCGATGCGGTTGAAGAGCGTCGCTCCGTAGCGATCTTCCATGGTGCGGATGGCCGAACTGACCGCCGAAGGGGTCAGATGCAGGGCTTCCGAGGCTCGCGTGAGGTGCTCACGCTCGGCGACTTCAATGAAAATTCGTAGCTGTTCCAGTGTCATAGCGATGATCGTTCGATTTTATCAAATGAAATATGCCATATAATGAAATGGATTGAACAGGGAAAAGCAGGCATCTAATCAGAAAATAATTCTCATACGAGCATTTCCAGCAAAAGTGCGAAGCGGTTTTGCGCAGGGCAATGCGAAAAATGCAGACAGTCAGATTTGAAATGCTGAAAATGACCTACTCCAAAATCCAGAACATCCTCCCGGGACTTGGCTTGAGCGTCGCCGTTGCTATCGCTGCAATCGGACTCGAAAAAGTCGAGGAACATTATGCAGGACGGGCCTGGCTCGAAGCGCTGGTGATCGCCATCCTCCTTGGCACGGTCGTGCGGACGTTCCTGCGTCCCGGCAAGCATTTCAACAAGGGCATCGGCTTTTCCGCCAAGCTTCTTCTGGAAATTGCAGTGGTATTGCTTGGCGCGTCGATCAGCGCCAGCGCGGTGGTGGCTGCGGGTTCGGGGCTTATTTTCGGTATCGCAGGCGTTGTGGTGCTGGCTATTACACTCAGCTACGGAATCGGGCGTCTGCTGAAGCTTCCGCATCGGATGGCCGTGCTGGTCGCCTGCGGCAATTCCATTTGCGGCAATTCCGCTATTGCCGCAACCGCACCGGTTATCGGCGCGGGAAGCGAGGACGTGGCGGCTTCGATCGCCTTTACCGCTATTCTCGGCGTGGTCGTCGTGCTGCTTCTGCCACTGCTGGTGCCGTTTCTGGGGCTGTCGCACACGCAATATGGCGTGCTGGCGGGCCTGACCGTTTATGCAGTGCCACAGGTTCTGGCGGCCACTGCTCCGGTCGCGACGATCAGTGTCCAGCTCGGCACGCTGGTGAAGCTCGTGCGCGTGCTGATGTTGGGACCGGTCATTCTCGCATTGGCGCTACTTGCCGGAAACAAGGACGCAAACGCCAAGCCTGGCTTCTTCCAGCTTGTGCCATGGTTCATCCTCGGCTTTCTTGGCATGATGGCGCTGCATTCGCTGCACCTGATACCGGAATCGATCCTGCCCGGCATCCAATATGCCTCGACCATCCTTACCATCATTTCGATGGCGGCCCTTGGCCTTGGCGTGGATATCCGCTCTGTGGCGTCGGCAGGCGGTCGCGTCACGCTGACTGCGATACTTTCGCTCGTGGCTCTCGGCACCATCAGCCTTGGCCTGATCCATATCCTCAGCGTTGCTTAAAAAGGCCGGGATGGTTCACATTCCGGCCTTTATTCTCACAAGCGATGGTCAGCTTTTCTTGGCCGCATCAGTCGGCTTTGCGTCGGCTGGTGCATTGGCTGTCTTGCTGGCGTCCTTCTTGTCATCAACGGACATGTTGGAGCGGATCGTCACCACATGTTCCGCCTTGATGAGGGTCAGGTTGGCATCGTAATATTTGCCGTTGCCGAGCTGTTCCAGTGCCAGATCGACATCCTTGTCGATGGCAGGCAGATTGGCTGTCGTTTCGGTTATCACCAGATCAACATCCGCGAGTTTCAGCTCATCCTGAGCCTCTTTCTTGCGGCCATGCTGGATATGTTCATTGGCCTTTTTCAGGTGGGCAGCCTTTTCAGGCGTCAGCTTGTAGTCATCGACCACACCGACTTCCATATCGACCGGCAATGTGCCCGACTGAACTTCGGCGACTTCGTCGGCTGGAGCGCCAGCCGCTTTCATCTTGTCGAGCAGGGATGGAGTGTCTTTCTGCGCCTTGTCCAGATCATCCTTGACCGTCGACAGAATGACCTTGGCCTGGTCGGGTGTTCCCTGAAAAATGGCCAGTCGCGCCAGTGTAACGCCGCGCACCGCTGCGAGGCCATCGCCGGAAATGGCATCCAGCTTCTTGATGGCGTCCTGTTGTGCAGCTTTCGTGCTCTCGGTCGCCGGGGCATTCGGCTTTGCTGCACTTTCGGCGAAGCTTGGCACGGCAAAGGAAGCGCTCAGCAGCGCAGTTGAAAGCAGCATTGCGGTCAGGGTGGTGGTTCTGGAAATCATCTTATGCAATCCGTTCAAAAGTAATTCTGTATAGATATTTTGCTATGAATAGGCGGCTTGGAAGCTTTTATCCTCCACGATTAATGCAGAGAAAGCTTTATTAGTCGCTCACCTGCCGAATTGGAAAAGAATATAATGAATCAATATTGGTGGAGTACGTAAAATTGTGCCGGTTCGTGACCATTTCGTGGCGGAGGAATCACCATAAATTTATTTGATAAAGAAAAAGCCCGCCAGGAGGCGGGCTTTCTCATGTTCGATCGAAGAAGAAAAGATTAGTTCTTTTCCTGCTTCTTCAGAGCGGCACCGAGGATGTCGCCGAGCGAAGCGCCGGAGTCGGACGAACCGTACTGAGCGACAGCTTCTTTTTCTTCAGCGATTTCGAGCGCCTTGATCGAGACCTGCAGCTTGCGGGTCTTCTTGTCGAAAGCGATGACGCGAGCGTCAAGCTTCTGACCGACCGTGAAGCGTTCCGGACGCTGCTCGTCGCGGTCACGCGACAGATCCGAACGCTTGATGAAGCTTTCGAGATCGTGGTCGACGAGACGGACTTCGAGGCCACCGTCGGTAACGGCGGTCACTTCGCAGGTCACAACGGCGTTCTTGCGCAGTTCGCCGGAAGCTGCTGCTTCGCCGACCTTGTCGCCGGAAAGCTGCTTGATGCCGAGCGAGATGCGTTCCTTGTCGATATCGACGTCGAGAACGACAGCCTTGACGACTTCACCCTTGTTGTACTCTTCGATGACCTGTTCGCCCGGACGGTTCCAGTCGAGGTCGGAGAGGTGAACCATGCCGTCAACGTCGCCGTCGAGGCCAATGAACAGGCCGAATTCGGTCTTGTTCTTGACTTCACCTTCAACAACGGTACCGACAGGGTACTTCTGGGCAAAGGTCGTCCACGGATTGTCGAGGGTCTGCTTGAGGCCCAGCGAGATACGGCGCTTGACCGGATCAACTTCGAGCACAACGACTTCGACTTCCTGCGTGGTGGAAAGAATCTTGCCCGGATGGACATTCTTCTTGGTCCACGACATTTCGGAAACGTGGATGAGGCCTTCGATGCCCGGCTCGATTTCAACGAACGCACCGTAGTCGGTGATGTTCGTGACGGTGCCGGTGATCTTTTTGCCGATCGGGTACTTCGCGCCGATGCCATCCCAAGGATCGCTCTCGAGCTGCTTCATGCCGAGCGAGATACGATGGGTTTCCTGGTTGATGCGGATGATCTGCACCTTGACCGTCTGGCCGATGGTGAGGATTTCCGACGGATGGTTGACGCGGCGCCATGCCATGTCGGTCACGTGCAGGAGACCGTCGATGCCGCCGAGGTCAACGAACGCACCGTAATCGGTGATGTTCTTGACGACGCCTTCAACGACCTGACCTTCTTCAAGGTTCTGAACGATTTCCGAACGCTGTTCCGCACGGCTCTCTTCAAGAACGGTACGACGCGAGACAACGATGTTGCCGCGACGCTTGTCCATCTTGAGGATTTCGAACGGTTGCGGGACGTGCATGAGCGGGGTGACGTCGCGGATCGGACGAATGTCGACCTGCGAACGCGGCAGGAAGGCAACAGCGCCGTCGAGGTCGACGGTGAAACCACCCTTGACCTGATTGAAGATGACGCCATCGACGCGCTCGCCATTGGCGAACTTCTGCTCGAGCTTGACCCAGCTTTCTTCACGGCGTGCTTTTTCGCGCGACAGGACAGCTTCGCCCAGAGCGTTTTCGATGCGCTCGACGTAAACTTCCACTTCGTCGCCCGGCTTCAGCGTGCCGTCTTTGCCCTTTGCGCCGAATTCCTTCAGCGGCACGCGGCCTTCGACCTTCAGACCGGCGTCGATGATCGCCATGTCCTTTTCAATGGCTACGATGCGGCCCTTGACGACATAACCTTCAGCAAGGTCGTTCGTTGCAAAGGATTCCGCCAGCAGCGACTCGAAGTCTGCGAGGGATGGATTGAATTCTGACATGAATACTCCTGGTGCATCCGGAAAATTCATCGGATGCGGCGCCGGGGGTTAGTGTTGCGTTATGCCCGACCTCGGCCCCGTCTTTGCAGACAACCGGCGCGTGGAACGCGAAGTCAGGCTTTTCAGTATGAGTGCAGCCTATATAGGTCCGAACTCAAGATAATCCAGCTTTTCGGGGCATAATGAGATCCAAAAAGTCTAAAAACTTGTCGGTTTCATCCCCGATGCTGCGCCAAAGCATGATCGATCAGCTTTTTTGCGGCCAGAAATGCCGCTTCTATACTCATTTCGCTCGTATCTAGCAAGTGCGCGTCTTCAGCGGGCCTCAGCGGAGAATCGATGCGGTTCGTGTCGCGTTCGTCGCGTTTCCTGAGGTCCGCCAGGATTTCCGCGAAATCTGCCTTCTCGCCGCGTGCCACGATTTCTTCAAAGCGACGCTCGGCGCGCACTTCCGGCGACGCCGTGACGAAGAGCTTTATGGCTGCATCGGGACAGACGACAGTGCCGATATCGCGCCCGTCAAGCACGCTTGAGGGCAGGGCATTGGCGAAATTGCGCTGCGCTTCGACAAGCGCACGTCTGACCTTCGGCATGACCGCGACCTTCGACGCCGCTTCGCCGATCGCATGAGCGGAAAGGACCGCCTTGTCCATCTCGCGCAGATCGAGATTGAGCGCGGCGTCAGCCGCCACCGCTTCATCATCGAGCGGCAGCCCCTTGTCGATCAGCGCCTTGGCCACAGCGCGATAGGTCAGCCCTGTATCCAGATGCGGCATGCCGTAGTGAATGGCAATGCGCCGGGCAAGGGTTCCCTTGCCCGAGGCGGCCGGTCCGTCGATAGCGACGATGAACGGCGTCATCGCGCGTCGCTCAGTTCGATCTTGGCGCCCAGTCCCGGCATCATGTCCATGAATTCGGGGAAGGACGTGGCGATCATGGTGCTGTCGTCAACCGTCACCGGCTTTTCCGATGCAAGGCCCATGACGAGGAAGCTCATCGCGATGCGGTGATCGAGATGGGTTGCGACAGTGCCACCACCCAGTCCCTTGCCGTCGGGACGACCGCGGACCGTCAGCGACATCTCGCCTTCGGTGCAATCGACGCCATTGGCTTCAAGGCCGCGTGCAACCGCTGCCAGACGATCCGATTCCTTGACGCGCAGTTCGTCGAGACCGTCCATCACAGTTTCGCCTTCCGCGAAGGCCGCGGCGATGGCCAGAACCGGATATTCATCGATCATCGACGGAGCGCGTTCCGGCGGAACGACAACGCCCTTCAGCTTGGAGGCCTTCACGCGCAGATCGGCGACATCCTCGCCGCCGGCAAGACGGGCATTGAGCACTTCGATATCGGCGCCCATTTCCTGCAACGTCAGGATCAGGCCGGTACGGGTCGGGTTCATCAGCACGTTGCGGATGGTAACATCCGAACCTTCGACCAGAAGGGCGGCAACGAGCGGGAAAGCCGTTGACGACGGATCACCCGGTACGTCGATGGTCTGGCCGATAAGCTTGCCCTGTCCGGTGATGCGGATATGGCGCACGCCGTCCTTGTCGGTTTCAACCGAAAGATCGGCGCCAAAGCCCTGCAGCATCTTTTCGGTGTGGTCGCGGGTCATGACCGGCTCGATGACGGTGGTAACGCCCGGCGTGTTGAGACCGGCGAGCAGCACGGCGGATTTGACCTGTGCGGATGCCATCGGCACGCGATAGGTGATCGGATTGGCCGTCTTGGGGCCGATCAGCGTCAGCGGCATGCGGTCGCCTTCGGCTGCTTCCACCTGAACGCCCATTTCACGCAACGGGTTCAGCACGCGACCCATCGGGCGCTTGGAAAGCGAGGCATCGCCGATAAAGGAGGTTCTCATGTCATAGGTGCCGACAAGGCCCATGGTGAGGCGCGCACCGGTTCCGGCATTGCCGAAGTCGAGCGCTGCTTCGGGCTGCAACAGGCAGCCGTTGCCGACGCCATTGATGATCCAGGCATCGCCATCCTTGCGGATTTTCGCGCCCATGGCCTGCATGGCGCGACCGGTATTGATGACGTCTTCGCCTTCCAGAAGGCCGGTGATGCGGGTTTCACCCGATGCAAGGCCGCCGAACATGAAGGAACGATGCGAGATGGATTTGTCACCCGGAATGCGAATTTCGCCCGTAAGTGCCTCCGAGCGGCGGGCGGTTGCTGGTTTCGGGGGTGCAGAATGGGACATGGATTTTTCACAGTCACATTTTTGGCGCGGACACGCGCCGGGATTGAGAGATAAGCCGGGCTTCCCTAGCATAGTAATATTGTGCGGTCATCCGCGAATACGCGGTGCGGATGAAACCCATAATCAGGAGGGAGAGCCAAGAGTCTGCACATCCCTTTGCGTTTGGCTTTGACAAACGCGCCAAATTGCGTTTATGCACCGGACAACAATATAAACGCGCTTAAGACTTGCCCCTTGCCATATGGCTCCATGAACAGCATGGTGAAGGGCTATATGCTTCAAGGCAGGCATTCCGGCGCGATTTTATGAATTTGTGTCCCCGTGCGAATTAACGAGGCTAGACGTGGCAAAAGCTGAACTTGGTACCAAGCGTATCGACCCGGAAACGGGCAAGAAATTTTACGATCTCAATCGCGACCCGATCGTTTCGCCTTACACCGGCATTTCCTATCCGCGTTCCTATTTCGACTCCACGCTTGAAAGCCGCGTTGTCGAAGAGGAAACCGAAGAGGAAGAACTGGATACGGCACTCGAAAAGCCGGAATTCGTCTCTCTCGAGGATGCCGACGACGAAACCAAGGGCAGCGGCGACGACCTGCCGGATATGGACGACGACGATGTCGATCTCGGCGACGACGATGAAGACACCTTCCTCGAAGAAGAGGAAGACGAGGACGACGACATGTCGGGCATTCTCGGCGGCGGCGTCGGCGGTGAAGACGAGGAAGGCTGATCTGTTACACAGGTCAAGACCGGATGCTTTTGCGAGGCGACCTTCGGGTCGCCTCGCTGCGTTTGGAGCATATCCCGGATGAGGCTTCGGCGTGATCTGTGAATTATTTTCGGCAGATGTGAAAAGAGTTGCGATTTAGCTCTTGATCTTCTGACAAACGCCATTTAATAAGCCGCCACACCGGGCAGCAAGTCCTGCCTGATGCGCCTCGAAAGAGGTCTGATGGGGCCATAGCTCAGCTGGGAGAGCGCCTGCATGGCATGCAGGAGGTCAGCGGTTCGATCCCGCTTGGCTCCACCAAATGTTTCTTCTCAACTAACCAGAACGGACACCGTCATCGGTCGGCACAATGGCTGTCGGTGGACAAAGCCTGTCCAAGCGCTATGTCATTTCCCATGACTGAGATGATATTGGCGACATTCGACTGGGTTCCCAAAATGCCGCGTGGCTTCGTCCGCGATCTTCGCGTGCGCTGGGCGCTGGAAGAAGCCGGATTGCCCTATCGTGTCGAAGGCGTTCCATTCAAGAATCGCGGGCCGGAACACTTCACCCATCAGCCTTTCGGGCAAGTGCCATGGCTGATCGACGGTGATATGTCGGTCTTCGAAAGCGGCGCCATCCTGCTTCATATAGCCGAGAAGAGCGATGCGCTGTTGCCGCCTGATCCGAGGGCACGCAACGAGGTCATACAATGGCTGTTCGCGGCGTTGAATTCGGTCGAAATGGCCGCCTTGCCGCTCGCCCTTTATAAATTCACCGGTGATGAGGAGCAGACGCCGGGGCGTCAGCTCATGGACAGCTTCCTTGCCGGTCGGCTGGCGCACATGGAGCAGGCGCTGTCAGGCCGCGAATGGCTGACGGATCAGTTTTCGGTTGCCGATATTCTGATGGCCGACGTGTTGCGTCTGGTTGACCATTTCGACGGTCTGGCGCAGCATCCGGTCTGCCGGGCCTATGTCGGGCGCGCGACGGCACGGCCGGCATTCCAGAAAGCCTTTACCGACCAGATGGAACATTTTGCTGCAGCGGACTGACGCTCTTATTGAAATTAGCATGATGGCGCTATTTCCCGCTCAAGTTGCACTCGACAATTCCTAAAAAATTGCTAAACAGAAATTGTGTGAAGTAGTTCCAGTGTTTTCAAATGAAAAGACTCCAAGATTTTGATGGGTTGCGGTTTTTATTATGTATAGGAATCGCAATTTTCCATTTTTCTTTCCGGGTTCCGGTAAATGATGAGATTCTGAATTCTTTTATATTAACATTTGCTTATTTTACCGATGTCTTTTTTATTGTTTCTGGATTGTTTCTGGCAAGAAGACAAAATTATCTCTGGAGCTGGCCGCGTTATGTAGCTTTCGTTGGGAAGCGGCTCGCGCGGATTTATCCGCTGCACGTGGTGACCTTCTCCTGTTTCGCGCTTCTTTCTGTCCTGACAGCAGCGGGAATTCTGCATCCTCTGGTCGAACCCAGCATGAGCTGGCGAGACGGGCTGACCCAGTTACTGCTGATTCATAATTGGGGTTTGGGGCGCACCTTGTCCTACAATTATGTCAGCTGGTCGTTGAGTGCCCTTTTTGCCATGTATCTCGCTTTTCCGCTGTTCGATATGTTGTGCCGTCGTTTCGGGAGCTGGGTTCTCGTCGGTGTGATGGCTGCAGCCGTGGGCGGTGATTATCTGGCGCAACAGCTTGGCGTATTGTCACTCACACGCATTCAATTGTCCGATGCCGGGGTCTTGCGAGCCTTGCCTTCGTTTGTCTTTGGAATGTGGCTTGCTCGCCGGGAACATCCACCGATGCCGGCATCGGCAATCAAGGCATTGCTTGCCACTTGCCTGATTGTCTTTCTGTTCTATCACCCGGCAAACGGGCCGGACGAACCGCACACGCTTGAAGGCCCCTGGCGGCTGGCCTTCCTCTATGCGGGTGTCTATGTGCTTTATGCCGCATCCACTCGGGGCATTTATACACCGCTGCAATGGCGCGGATTCACAAGGCTTTCCCGTTACAGCTTCGGCATCTTCATTCTCCATCCTGCGGTCGGAATGGTTTTCTTCAAAGCTGCTCCGGAACGATGGGGCGAGGCGACGGCAGGCGCGGTCCTGCTCATCGCTGCAGGTGTTCTTGCAAGCGTGTTGACTGCCATTGCCTCTTACCACCTGTTCGAAAATCCCGTTCACCGCTGGCTGGTGAAAAGAATTGACGCATGGGTCAGCAGATCGGAAGGCTCAAGCGGGTTTTCTGGTTCCACGCGCGACGGCCTGCCCGTCTCCCGATAGGCAGGCATCCTCACCGGATCGATCAGGCGGTGCGCGACGTACCGCTGTCCTGCCGCATCAGATAGAGCGATGCGCCGATGATCAGGGCCGCTCCCGGCCAGAAGTTGATGCTTGGCGCTGCTGCAAACACGATCCAGCCGAAGATCACGTTGATCGGCAGTCTCAGGTCATCGAACGGTTGCAGATAGACCGCATCCGCTATCGAATAAGCTGCCGTCTGGAAATATTGGGCGAGAGCTGTGAATGCGCCGATGACGATCAATATGGACCAGATTTCGACGTCCGGCGCGGTGATTGCGGACATGCTTAAGCCGGATGCCAGCCAGAGTGCCGCGTTGATGGGCGTGAGCAGTACCAGCATATAGGCCGAAATGCTGGCGGGCTTTTCGAAACGGGTCAGATATTTGGTCATCACCGAATAGCCGGCCCACAACGCCGCGGCCAGAATCGGCAGGAGCGAATAGACCGTATAGGAATCCGACCAGGGTGCGATGATGATCAGCGCGCCAATAAATCCGGTGAATGTGGTCAGCAGCCGTGCCGGCGTGACCTTTTCCTGCAGAAAGAGCCGTGCGCACAGGATGACGAAGAATGGCGATGTCATGGACAGCGCGACCACCTGCCAGATCGGCACATGGGTCAGCGCATAAATCCAGACCTGTACGCCAGCGGCAGCCAGCGCGACGCGCATGACGTGAAGACCGAAATGGCTGGTACGCAAGGCTCTCGTGCCGTCGCGAACGAGCAGGGGCAAGGTCAGCACTAGCGCGATCACATATTGCCAGAAGGCGATGATGACGGAGGGAATACCGGTACGCGTTCCCGCCCATTGGGTGGCGACATTGACGGCGGCATAGGCCGAACAGGCCGCGACCATCAGCGCTGCTCCGCGTATGGTCGGTTTCAAAGTTGGCGAAGAGGCAAGTTGGCTCAACGGTTTCTTCCTTCGGAGCATTTTGCAGCCAAATGGAAACATTTGACGTCGCATAAATGCGGCAAAACAAATGGACAGAGCGTTCCGCTTCAGGCGGAACTTGCTCTGGCAAGCCTGTTACCTCAGGGTACGGGAAGAAAGACTGCAGGACGAAGACGGCAAGCCGTCCAGCCGAGCATGATTCCAACCTCGTTCTCTCTCATCCGGACTATGACCGTCGGCTTCGGAATTGCACCGAATCTGCTGACCCTGACACGTCTGCCGTGTCAGGCGCTCGCGGGCTTCGGACACTTGGTCCGTTACCGCCGGTGGGGAGTTTCGCCCCGCCCTGAGAACTGGATATTTCGTTTGCACCGAAGGACATCAGGATGAACTCCGACGCGGGCTGTAGTTATGTTACGCTTTCCCATAAAGCAAGGTGCAGGTTAGATTCTGCCTGCCTGTCCGGCAATCACAATTGAGTGCAGGGCAACACAAGGGATGAGCCTTTGATAGCCAAGTCACGGGAAAAGCATGGACGTATCGGAAACTCTCTTTTAGAAACTCGTGTCGGAGTTGATCGAGAGAGGGTCTAATTCCACATGGTTCTGGGAGGAATGATGAGCACCAACGCAGTCCCCACGCAGTTTTCGCATGACCATCCGCTATGGCAACCGGATGCGGGGCGCATCGCCGCCAGCAATCTGGAGCAATTCCGTATTCGCGCAGAACAGCGCACGGGCTTGAGCCTGCCGGATTATGCCGCGCTGCATCGCTGGTCGGTCGAGGATCGCGGCGGCTTCTGGCAGCTTGTGTGGGATTTCTGCGAGGTTATCGGCGAGCGTGGCAAAACGGCCCTTGTCGATAAAGGCCATATGCGTGACGCAAAATTCTTCCCCGAGGCACGGCTCAACTTTGCCGAAAACCTGTTGCGCCATGAGGGTGGCGAGGAAGCCATCGTCTTTCGCGGTGAGGACAAGATCGAGCGCCGCCTGACATGGGACGATCTTCACGCGCTGGTCTCGAAACTCCAGCAATTCATGCTGGCGGAAGGGGTTCAGCCGGGCGACCGCGTGGCGGGCATGATGCCCAATATGCCGGAGGCGGTGGCCTTGATGCTGGCCGCTTCGTCCATCGGTGCCGTCTGGTCGTCCTGCTCGCCGGATTTTGGCATACAGGGCGTGCTCGACCGCTTCGGCCAGATCGAACCAAAGCTTTTCTTCGCCTGCGATGGCTACTGGTACAATGGCAAGCGCATCGAAGTTGCCGACAAGGCTGCTGAGGTGACGGCAAAGCTGCCGGGGCTGAAACGTGCGGTCATTGTCACCTATCTCGGCGAAGCGGAAGCCGTTGCTGACCGCGCTGAAAAGGGAATTGCGCTTGATGTGGCTCTGGAACCGTTCAAGGCCAAAGACGTCGAGTTCACGCGGCTCCCTTTCGATCATCCACTTTGTATCCTGTTTTCGTCCGGCACGACGGGCATTCCGAAATGCATTGTACATCGCGCAGGCGGCGTGCTGTTGCAGCACCTGAAGGAACACCGCCTGCATGCGGATATCCGTGATGGCGACCGTTTCTTCTATTTCACCACTTGCGGATGGATGATGTGGAACTGGCTGGCTTCAGGCATAGCATCGGGCGCCACGCTTCTGCTCTATGACGGTTCGCCCTTCTATCCCGATGGCAATGTGCTGTTCGATTATGCCGCCGCCGAGGGTATGACTTATTTCGGCACTTCGGCGAAATTCATCGACGCGGTGCTGAAAGCCGGTTTGAAGCCCGGCGAGACACATGATCTTTCAGCGCTGCGCACCGTCTCCTCGACCGGCTCGCCGCTATCGCCGGAAGGCTTTGCCTTCGTCTATGAAGCGATCAAGCCGGACGTGCATCTCGCGTCCATTTCCGGCGGTACGGATATCGTGTCCTGCTTCGTACTGGGCGTTCCGACCGAACCGGTCTGGCTGGGCGAAATTCAGGGTGCTGGCCTTGGCATGGCAGTCGATGTCTGGAACGACGATGGCAAGCCGGTGCGCCGCGAAAAAGGTGAGCTGGTCTGTACCAAGGCATTCCCTTGCATGCCGCTGCAATTCTGGAACGATCCTGAAGGCGCGAAATATCAGGCCGCCTATTTCGAGCGTTTCGACAATATCTGGTGCCATGGCGATTTTGCCGAATGGACCGAGCATGACGGCATCGTCATCCATGGCCGCTCCGATGCGACACTCAACCCCGGCGGCGTGCGTATCGGTACGGCGGAGATTTACAATCAGGTCGAACAGATGCCGGAGATCGCCGAGGCGCTCTGTATCGGGCAGGATTGGGATAATGACGTGCGGGTGGTGCTGTTCGTGCGCCTCGCCGAAGGTGTGGCGCTGGACGACGACCTCAAGGCACGCATCAAGACCAAGATTCGTACTGGTGCCACGCCGCGCCACGTTCCGGCAAAGATTGTGGCGGTCCGGGATATTCCGCGCACCAAGTCGGGAAAAATCGTGGAGCTCGCCGTGCGCGATATCGTGCATGGGCGCGATGTGAAGAATCGCGAGGCGCTGGCAAACCCGGAAGCGCTGGAGCTTTATCGCGATATTGCCGAGCTTCATGAGGATTGATTTGATTACCCTCCAATTGCTTGGAGTTGCCGGATAACGGGCGCAACAAAATTTCGTTATCCGGTAATAAATAGCCACAGAACGCCACGCAAAGCCATTGCCTAATTGGTCGCCACGGGACACTCTGGCCGGAACATAGCCGTCTTGCAAAAGATGGACACCGGGCAGAACTTGTGGAGGACGAGTATGTTTGCATCGGGCATGAATTTCGGTCTTGGCGAGGAGATCGAAGCCCTTCGCGATACGGTGCGCCGTTTTGCGGAAAGCCGCATTGCGCCGCTGGCCGCTGAAACCGACCGCAACAATGCATTTCCCATGCATCTCTGGCGTGAACTGGGTGAGCTTGGCGTACTCGGCATTACGGCGCCAGAAGAATATGGCGGCGCTGGCATGGGCTATCTCGCCCATTGCATTGCGATGGAAGAAATCAGCCGCGCTTCCGCTTCCATCGGCCTGAGCTACGGCGCGCATTCCAATCTCTGCGTCAACCAGATCAAGCGAAACGGTTCTCCCGAGCAGCGCGCGAAATATCTGCCAAAACTTATTTCCGGCGAGCATGTCGGCGCGCTCGCCATGTCTGAGCCGGGTGCGGGTTCCGACGTCGTTTCGATGAAACTTGCCGCCGAGAAACGCGGCGATCGTTACGTTCTCAACGGAAACAAGATGTGGATCACCAACGGCCCGGATGCCGATGTGCTGGTGGTCTATGCCAAGACAGATCCGTCGGCAGGTCCGCGCGGCATCAGCGCCTTCATCGTTGAAAAAGGTTTCAAGGGGTTCTCGACCGCGCAGAAGCTCGACAAGCTTGGCATGCGCGGTTCCAACACCTGCGAACTGGTGTTCGAGGATTGTGAAGTGCCTGCCGAAAACCTGCTGGGCGAAGTCGGCAAGGGCGTCAATGTGCTGATGTCCGGTCTTGACTATGAACGCGTGGTGCTGGCGGGTGGTCCGCTCGGCATCATGGCGGCCTGCCTCGATGTCGTGGTGCCCTATGTGCATGAGCGCAAGCAGTTCGATCAGCCGATTGGCGAGTTCCAACTGATGCAAGGCAAGCTTGCCGACATGTATGTGACCTTCAACGCCTCGCGCGCCTATACCTATGCGGTGGCGGCTGCCTGTGACCGGGGCGAGACGTCGCGCAAGGATGCGGCGGGCTGCATTCTCTACACGGCGGAAAATGCCACGCAGATGGCGCTTCAGGCGATCCAGTCTCTCGGCGGCAATGGCTACATCAATGATTATCCGACGGGCCGCCTTTTGCGCGATGCGAAGCTCTATGAGATCGGTGCGGGCACATCGGAAATCCGGCGCATGCTGATCGGACGGGAACTCTTTCAGGAGACCCGTTGATGGCAGTTCTGAAATCGGAAATCTCGACGCGCAGCGCCAGCTTCGAGGCTAACCGCAAGGCGATGCTGGCGGCGATCGACGTGGTGGGTGAAGCTTCCCAGATTGCACTCGATGGCGGTGGCGAGAAAGCGCGCGAACGCCATGTTTCGCGTGGAAAACTGCTTCCTCGCGAGCGCGTGGCGCAATTGCTCGATCCGGGGGCGCCCTTTCTGGAAGTGGGGCTGACGGCAGCCCATGGCATGTATGGCGGCGCGGCTCCTTCGGGCGGGATTATCACCGGCATCGGGCGTGTATCGGGCCGCGACTGCATGATCGTCTGCAACGATGCGACGGTGAAGGGCGGCACCTATTATCCGGTCACAGTGAAGAAGCATCTGCGCGCGCAGGAGATCGCGGGCGAGAACCGTCTGCCCTGCATCTATCTGGTCGATTCCGGCGGGGCCAATCTGCCCAATCAGGATGAGGTGTTCCCGGACCGCGACCATTTCGGGCGCATCTTCTACAATCAGGCGCAGATGTCGGCGGCAGGCATTCCGCAGGTCGCCGTGGTCATGGGGTCGTGCACGGCAGGCGGTGCTTACGTGCCTGCCATGAGCGACGAGACGGTGATCGTGCGCAATCAGGGCACGATCTTTCTGGCCGGTCCGCCGCTGGTGAAGGCTGCAACCGGCGAAGTGGTGACGGCGGAAGATCTCGGCGGTGGTGACGTGCACACAAGGCTTTCCGGCGTGGCCGACCATCTGGCCAATGACGACGCCCATGCATTGCAGATTGCGCGCGCCATTACCGCCAATCTCAACAGTAAGAAGCGTGAGTTTATCCCGCGCGGCGATAGTGCTGCACCGCTTTATGACCCGGAGGAAATTCTGGGCGTCGTTTCCGCCGATACGCGCATTCCCTATGATGTGCGCGAGGTTATCACGCGGCTGGTCGATGGTTCGGATTTCGATGAGTTCAAGGCACGCTACGGCACCACTTTGGTCTGCGGTTTTGCCAGCGTCTATGGCATGCCGGTGGGGATTATCGCCAATAACGGCGTGCTGTTCTCCGAAGCGGCCTTGAAGGGCGCGCATTTCATCGAGCTTTGCTGCCAGCGCAACATTCCACTGGTGTTTTTGCAGAACATCACCGGCTTCATGGTCGGGCGCAAATATGAAGCCGAGGGCATTGCGAAACATGGCGCCAAACTGGTGACGGCGGTGGCGACGGCCAATGTACCCAAGATCACCATGCTGATTGGCGCTTCCTATGGTGCGGGTAACTACGGCATGGCGGGGCGGGCCTATTCGCCGCGCTTCCTGTGGACCTGGCCGAACAGCCGCATTGCGGTGATGGGCGGCGAACAGGCGGCAGGCGTGCTGGCAACCGTCAAGCGCGACGGGATCGAGCGCACCGGCGGCACGTGGTCGGCGGATGAGGAAGCGGAGTTCAAGCGCCCGACGCTCGAAATGTTCGAACGCCAGAGCCATCCGCTTTATGCCTCTGCCCGACTTTGGGATGACGGCATCGTCGATCCGCGCAAGAGCCGCGAAGTGCTTGGCCTGTCGCTTTCCGCCACGCTGAACGCACCCATCGAGCCGACGCGTTTCGGCTTGTTTAGAATGTAAAAGGGCCGTCAGATGTTTAAAAAAATACTGATTGCCAATCGCGGAGAAATTGCCTGCCGGGTCATTCGCACGGCGCGCAAGCTTGGCATTGCCACCGTCGCGATCTATTCCGATGCCGACGCCGAAGCGCTGCATGTGGAGATGGCCGACGAGGCGGTGCGCGTCGGCCCTGCCATTTCTGCGCAAAGCTATCTGAATGCCGGTTCGATCATAGAGGCTGCGAAGGAAACTGGCGCAGAGGCTATCCATCCAGGTTATGGGTTTCTCTCCGAAAATGCCGGTTTCGTGGATGCGGTTGAAGCCGCCGGGCTTGTATTCATCGGCCCATCGGCCAAAGCCATTCGCGCCATGGGGCTGAAGGATGCCGCCAAGGCACTGATGGAAAAGGCAGGTGTACCTGTCGTTCCGGGCTATCACGGCGACAATCAGAATGGAGCCTTCCTCAAAAGCGAAGCGGACCGGATCGGCTATCCTGTGCTCATCAAGGCGCGGGCAGGTGGTGGCGGCAAGGGCATGCGCCGCGTCGATCAGTCGGCGGATTTCGCAGTGGCGCTGGACAGCGCGCGCCGCGAGGCGGAAGCCTCTTTCGGCGATGGCGCCGTGCTGGTCGAAAAATACATGACCAAGCCGCGCCATATCGAGGTGCAGGTCTTTGGCGACAGTCATGGCAATGCGGTGCATCTCTTCGAGCGCGATTGTTCGCTGCAGCGCCGCCACCAGAAGGTTATCGAGGAAGCACCTGCGCCCGGCATGACGCCGCAAATGCGCGCCGCCATGGGCGAGGCCGCGGTGAAGGCCGCATTGGCCATTGGCTATTCCGGCGCGGGCACGGTGGAGTTCATCGCCGATGTTTCTGAAGGGCTGCGGCCGGACCGCTTCTTCTTCATGGAAATGAACACCCGCCTGCAAGTGGAGCATCCGGTGACGGAAGCGATTACCGGCCTCGATCTGGTCGAATGGCAATTGCGCGTAGCTTCCGGCGAAGTCTTGCCGAAACGACAGGATGAACTTTCCATAGATGGCTGGGCTTTCGAGGCGAGGCTTTATGCGGAAGATCCGGCGCGGGATTTTCTGCCTGCAACCGGCAAGCTTGCTCTATTTGCACCGCCTGAGAATGCCCGTGTCGATTCCGGTGTGCGAACCGGCGATACGATCACGCCGTTCTACGATCCGATGATCGCCAAGATCATCGCCCATGGCGCAACGCGCGATGAGGCACTGAACCGACTTGATGCGGCACTAAACAAGACCCGCATTGCAGGCCTCGTCACCAATCGCCAGTTCCTGTCGGCGCTCTGCAATCTTAAAGCTTTCCGTACAGGCGATGTCGATACCGGCCTGATTGCACGCGAGACGGCGACACTGTTTGCCGATAAGCAGCCTTCGGATATCGCATTTGCGCTGGCTGCACTCGGCGCGCTCGATCTTCTGGATGCGCCAGCAAAGGATGATCCATGGTCGAGCCTGCGCGGGTTCCGGCTTTGGGGTGAGGCATCGCGCTCGGCCCTTATCGATCATCATGGCGAGCGCCACACGGTCAGCTTC
Source organism: Ochrobactrum sp. BTU2 (assembly GCF_024539785.1). Classification (NCBI taxonomy): domain Bacteria; kingdom Pseudomonadati; phylum Pseudomonadota; class Alphaproteobacteria; order Hyphomicrobiales; family Brucellaceae; genus Ochrobactrum; species Ochrobactrum sp. BTU2. Next base: position 367,128 of record NZ_JAHWRG010000002.1, read on the forward strand.
ACGACCATGGGTGACAGGCATTTCGGCTTTGCTTTCGGCACTATCGAAATCCGTTTCCATGAAAACGGGCTGGTTCGCTTTGCTGTTGATGGCTGCGTGTCGGAGGCGTCCGTCGTGCGCATCGGACACGATGTGACGGTGCAACTCGAAGGTCGCGACACCATATTTCATCATGTGCAGTCTGTTGGCGCGGAAGAGGATGCTTCGAGCGAAAGCCGCATCCTGTCACCGATGCCGGGACTGGTACGACTGGTTTCCGTCGTGGAGGGGGCGAGCGTCGCCAAGGGCGATCCGCTGGTAACGATGGAAGCGATGAAGATGGAACTGTCACTGACCGCGCCGCGCGACGGCAAGGTTGCGTCCGTAACTGTTGTAGCGGGCGATCAGGTCAATGAAGGCATCCTTCTTGTAGAACTGGAGGAAGAACATGGCTGAACACGTAGAAATCGTTGAAATGGCTGCGCGTGATGGCCTGCAAAATGAAAAGCGGTTTGTGCCGACAGCGGACAAGATCGCGCTGATCGACCGCCTGTCCGATTGCGGCTATGCCCGCATCGAGGCAACGAGTTTCGTTAGCCCGAAATGGGTGCCGCAACTGGCGGATGCCGCAGAAGTCATGGCCGGGATTCGCCGTGCTGATGGCGTGCGCTATTCGGTGCTGGTGCCCAACATGAAGGGCTATGAAGCTGCCGCCGCTGCAAATGTTGACGAGATTGCGGTTTTCATTTCCGCCTCGGAAGGCTTTTCGAAAGCCAATATCAATTGCACGATCGCTGAAAGCATCGAGCGGCTGTCGCCGGTCATCGGTGCTGCGATCAATGATGGTCTGGCCATTCGCGGCTATGTGAGCTGCGTCGTGGAATGCCCTTATGACGGGCCGGTGGCCCCGCAAGCGGTTGCCGATGTGACCGAACAGCTCTTCTCGCTCGGCTGTCACGAAGTAAGCCTCGGCGATACGATCGGGCGTGGCACGCCGGACAAGATTGCAGCCATGCTGGATGCCGTTCTGGCCATTGCGCCTGCGCACAGCCTTGCCGGCCACTATCACGACACGGGCGGGCGGGCCCTCGACAATATCCGCGTCAGTCTGGAGAAGGGCTTGCGCGTGTTCGATGCTTCGGTTGGTGGGCTCGGCGGCTGTCCTTTCGCGCCGGGCGCCAAGGGCAATGTCGATACGGTCTCCGTCGTCGAAATGCTGCATGGATTGGGTTTTGAAACCGGCCTCAATCTGGACAAGCTAAAGTCGGCGGCCTTGTTCGCGCAGGCGCTGCGTCAGGACAAAGCCGCATGAAGGCGTTTGACACCATCCAGATTGCGATAGACCAACGCGGCGTTGCGACACTGACGCTCAACCGTCCAGAGCAGCATAATGCGCTATCCGGTCGGATGATCGATGAGCTTCTGACGGCGACGCTGCATCTGGCGGATGATGACGCCGTGCGCCTCATGGTCCTGACCGGCAATGGCACCAGTTTTTGTGCAGGCGGTGATCTGGGATGGATGCAGGAGCAGGTGAAAGCCACACGCGCGCAGCGCATTGAAGAAGCGCGCAAGCTCGCCCTCATGCTGAAAGCATTGCGCGATTTGCCAAAACCGCTGATCGGGCGCATCAACGGGCAGGCCTATGGCGGCGGCGTCGGCCTCATCAGCGTCTGCGATGCTGCGATCAGCGTTTCCGGCGCGCGCTTCGGGCTGACGGAGACGAAGCTCGGCCTGATACCGGCCACCATCAGCCCTTATGTGGTAGCGCGCATCGGTCAGGCGAATGCGCTGCGCACATTCACTTCGGCGCGACTGTTCGATGCCGAGGAAGCACGGCGGATCGGGCTGGTGCATGACGTGGTCGAGGCGGAACGTCTCGATGCGGCGGTGGAGGCGGAGATCAAACCCTATTTTGCCACCGCGCCTGCAGCGGTTGCCGCCTCCAAGAGGCTGGTTCATGCGCTGGGCGCGCCGATAGACGAGGCCGTCATCGAAATGACGCTGACCCGTCTTGCCGATACATGGGAAACGCCAGAGGCCGCGGAGGGAATCGCGGCCTTTTTTGCGAAGAAATCACCATCATGGAAGGGAGGGAACTGAACATTTGGGAGGAGCTGATTTTCGTTGTAGTTGCGGGCACTTGGCCCCTTGCAATCGGAAGCCGGAAATGCATTCTTATTACATCATGAAAGCTCGCTCCCGTTCCGGAGCATGATTCCGAAAGGGCAGATGCAATTTCGGATAATATTATGGCTCTGACCTCTTCGAGGCGGCGGTGCGGCGTGCTTTTGGATTGACCCTTTGAGATCATGTGATGAACAAAAGGGAGGGCCCGGCAATTCGGCAGCGCAGATGCGCTGAGATTTGACCGGCAAGGGTTGTCTCGGGGCCGTCGGAGGACGCTGCCCTACAAAGGAGAAAAAGAATGAACCTGAAACTTCTGTCCAGCGTGGCTTTCGCAGCTACACTCGGCTTTGCCAGCGCCGCTTATGCAGACATCACCATCGGCGTCGTTGCACCGCTGACGGGCCCTGTCGCTGCTTTCGGTGACCAGGTGAAGAAGGGCGCGGAAACCGCCGTTGAAGTCATCAACAAGGCTGGCGGCATCAAGGGCGAGAAAGTCGTTCTGAAGTTTGCCGACGATGCCGGTGAACCGAAGCAGGGCGTTTCCGCCGCCAACCAGATCGTTGGCGACGGCATCAAGTTCGTCGTCGGCCCGGTCACGACCGGCGTCGCCATCCCTGTTTCCGACGTCTTCTCGGAAAACGGTGTGCTGATGGTCACCCCGACCGCCACCGGCCCGGATCTGACCGCGCGCAATCTGGAAAACGTGTTCCGCACCTGCGGCCGCGATGACCAGCAGGCTGAAGTCATGGCCGATTATGTCCTGAAGAACTTCAAGGACAAGAAGGTCGCCGTGATCCATGACAAGGGTGCCTATGGCAAGGGTCTGGCCGACGCTTTCAAGGCGGCGATCAACAAGGGCGGCATCACGGAAGTCCATTACGATTCGGTCACGCCGGGCGACAAGGATTTCAGCGCGCTCGTCACCAAGCTCAAGTCTGCTGGCACTGACGTCGTCTATTTCGGCGGCTACCATGCCGAAGGCGGCCTCCTGTCGCGTCAGCTGCATGACGCTGGCATGCAGGCACTGGTGCTCGGCGGCGAAGGCCTGTCCAACACCGAATATTGGGCAATCGGTGGCACCAACGCACAGGGCACGCTCTTCACCAACGCCAAGGACGCCACCAAGAACCCGGCTTCCAAGGATGCTATCGAAGCGCTCAAGGCCAAGGGTATCCCGGCTGAAGCCTTCACCATGAACGCCTATGCCGCTGTGGAAGTCATCAAGGCCGGCATCGAACGCGCCGATTCGACCGATGATTCTGCTGCCGTCGCCAAGGCTCTGCATGATGGCAAGCCTATCGAAACCGCTATTGGCACGCTGACCTATGGCGCAAACGGCGACCTTAGCTCGCCAAGCTTCGACATCTTCAAGTGGGATGATGGCAAGATCGTCGGCCTCGAATAAGATTGTCGTGGTTAGAATAAAGAACGCCGGGGTTATCCCCGGCGTTTTGCATTTGTGGAGCTGAAAACCGTCAGGAACCGGTATAGCCGAGTTCCGCCTCGATGGCTTCGAAGGTCTTTTCCATCGCGTAGGTCGGGCTGAGCGGAAAACCGAAATGTCCGTAGGCGATGGACATCTGCCGCTCGGCCTTGCCTTCGCTACCCTTCGCGACGGCTGCCACATAGAGCGCTGCAGCGAGACCGGTGCGGTCGGCGCCGGATTTGCAATGGATGAGCACCGGCTTTTCTGCATTCTGCATCAGGGCGATTAGCTGTCTGGTCTGTGCCGGGGACAGCTCCCGCCTTGACGACATTTCGAAATCGGCATGCTTGATGCCGAGCGTTTTCGCTGTTGCGATCTCTTCATCATACCATTTCGAGCCCGGCTCCGGGCCGCGCAGATTGATGATGGTTTTGATGCCATAAAGCTTCTGCAGGGATGCGATGCGCGCAGGATCAGGCTGGTTCGAGCGATAGGCCTGTCCGTCGATGATGGTGTGGACGTTGCCCTTATATTGCAGCGTGTACAGATAACCGCCCATGACGCTTGAGCCGACGAGCAGTCCCAGCCCGGCCATCCGGGCGTAAGTAAAGGACCAATCGACGTATTTCCGAAAGAACGACATAGGGGCCTCATCCGAACGAAAGCAAATAATAAAATATAGCGAGTTGAAAATTTCTTCTTGGTTTTCGCGGGAAATATACTAGGATTTGGACTTAATCTTGTCCGAAAAACAAGGTTTTCAATTTTCTGTTTAAGTTATTTTTGAAATGCATTCCGCAGGTTCTTGCGGAAAATTTTTTGAGCAAGCGTCTGCGTCAGTTTGTGGTGTCAGTAAATCGCGTTGGTTTTTCGTGGCTTAAGCTTCGGTTAACCATGACTGTTTAATCTATGACCATGTGCTGGGGCAGATAGCGGAGCAGGTTTATGCAGCGCTACAGATTTGACGATAAGAGAATTCTGATCGAGGCGATAGTTGAGTTGCTCAACAGGGGCGTAGAGCCCGACGAACTCGATCTTGTACTGAGCCGGATCGGTCCGGTCGATCTCGACTTGATGCGGCAATGCCTGATCGAGGTGTGGAATTACAACCACCCCGATGTGGCGGAAACGCCGATGGCGGCCTGACGACAGGTTCTGCAGCCCTTTGGGCGCAAAGCTTCAGACGTCGGAAACGGATATTACAAGCGTCGATCTGCGGAAGCGGGATGAACGCGGACTACATGGGGCGTGATCAGGCGCCCACGCAAGAATACGGCAGTTTCAGGCAACGGTTTGTGGGTCGAAACTGTCGGGGCAGGGCCGGGTTGAACCGGTTTTGGAGCAATCTGGCTACTGCCCGCAATGTCATATTCCTGAAACGCAGACGGGTTATATCCATATGCGTATCGGGAATTCACTTGGGATCGTGACCACGGATGTACTGGCGCAACTCAGGTGAAAGCGGAAGGTCGGGTTCAACCCGGCCTTTTTCGTTTTTGGCGTATTTTCCGGAAAGAATGCCGTGTCCGTGCCGGGAACCGGTCCACGGGATTGGCTTCTCATCTCGCTTCGATGCGTTGAATAATGCGACGAAACAAATACTTGCAGCGGTTCAGCGACTCCGTTTTTAACTGGAACCGTTGAGTACTGCCGTCAGGCGAGTTCCAGTCGAGACCGCATGGAATTGCGAAATGGCTTTCGGTGCGGTTCCGTTTCAGCGACGCCTGACAGGAGGCATTTTCCCCGCTCGATAAATACCGTATGAAAGAGGTTGCCTGCTGCCATTTCTGGGAGGCTGCGCGATCTCATTTTCAATCACGGAAACCGTTCATGATACGCCATATCGTTCTCGTCAAATTCAGGTCCGAACTCGGAGCCGCGCAGATCGAAGAGAAGCTGCAGGCCGTTGTGGCGCTCAAGGACAAGATCGGCGGCATCCTGTCCATTACGGCTGGCGAAAACAACAGTCCGGAAAATCTCGAAAAGGGTTTCCGGCACGGTTTTGTCGTCGATTTCACGGATAGCGCGGCGCGGAACGCCTATCTTCCGCATCCCGAACACGCAAAGGTTGGCAAAAGCCTCGTCGAAGCCGCTGAAGGTGGCATCGAGGGCATATTGGTTTTCGACTACGCGTTCTAGAGAACCAGTCCACCAACCCCCATGCGGGAAAGATCGTCGGCGGAAAGTGTGATCCCCGCCATCAGGCGATCCAGCACCCAGTCGAGGCTGTTTTCGCGGGCGCTGCGGGCCGATCCGGGGGCGGCGACAATATACTTGCCGTCATGCCGGCCCAGGACCAGCAGATTGCCCGGATCGACCGGCATGCCAACGCGCAGGATTTCACCGCCTGACATGCGGATCGACTGCGGTACGATATCCGCTTCGTCGGCAACCGCCGATGCGCTGAAAATCACGATAATATCGCAGGCCCGGCTCACTTCCGCGATTGCTGCCGCCAGCGCAACCTGATCGTGCGCGACGCGCTTTTCGCAAACAAGTGTCCCGCCATTTCGAGTAGTCCGCTTTCCCATCAGTTCGCGGGTCTTCTCAAGAACCGTTTCGCGTATCGAGGGAAGGCGCGACTGGATCAGCCCGATCCGCGCGCCGTTGAAGGGATGGACGCGCAGCGCAGGCCGTGCATCGAGGCCGATGTCCCGCAAAAGGGTCCCCGGTACAGCAAAAGGAATGATCTTGACTGTGGCGACCATCTGTCCGGCTTCCACCCGCACATGATTGCGCAGCGTCGCGATGGAAATGCGCGCATCATGCGCATTGACCGCATCAATACGGTCGGCATCTACCAAAAATACGCCATTCTTCCGGGCGTGCAGGTTGACCCGTCCAGTTGTGGGGCTGCCGATCTCCACTTCGCCGGAAATAAGCATACGCCCGATGGCGAGTGCGGCCTCATCCTCGCCGATATCGCCCTTTTCCAGGCGCGCAGCCAGAACCGAGCTGATACCTGCTTCCCGCAACAGGGCAAGATTGAGGGCATCGAGAACTGTGCCTTTGCGTAAAGTGAGCGCACCTGCCATCATAGCATAGCCGAGAATTGCACCTTCGGCTTCATCAAGCGGCATTTCGGCAAATATCATTTCTATCCCCAATTCCCTCGCGCATTTTCAATAAGCATACACAGCGCGGAAGATAAACCGTCTCTGCGCCCCGGGGTTATTTTGCCGAGGATCGTGCCGCCACAAAACGTCGGACATGGATCGGAGCGGCTGTCCGAAAACCGTTTAACACTTTCCGGGATGCGCGCAATTCGCGTCAAATTCGGTAAATTCCCATCACGATCCCGTTTATTCATGGGGTAGATGGCGGTTTTCATCTTGCAAACCCTTTCCTTTGGGCCTATTCGCTCCGCCGCACCTGACAACTGGCGACCCATTCAGACCGCCGGTCAGGACATCGATCCCTTGAGAGGGCCGATGGATTTATTGCATTTATGCATTGCCCAAAACATGGTCCGCATCAGTGATCTGGCCGGATTGTTCAGACAAAATGCCCGCTTTTGGGCGCGACATTACGATCCAGCACAATTTTCGTCAGGCACGTGACAAACGGGATTATTCGTTATAACGGTACTTTTGGAAATTTCAGAATTTACCGAAAACTAGGAAATGACGCATGCGCCGGAGATGACACTCCGCGCGCAGGATGGAAAGACAAATGAAACACGGCACCCCCCGGACGATCGTTTCGTTCGCCGTCTTGGCCCTCACGGCGTTTCTCGCAGGCTGCGAGAACCAGGTCCTGCTTTCCCCGAAAGGGGAAATCGGCATGGCAGAACGCGATCTCATGCTTTTTGCGACCGGCATCATGCTGCTCGTCGTGCTTCCCGTCATCTTCATGACGCTTTACTTCGCATGGAAGTACCGCGCCTCGAATGAGAAGGCGGATTACCAGCCCGACTGGCACCACTCGACCAAGATCGAGCTTGCCGTCTGGCTCATCCCGTTGGCGATCATCGTCGTTCTGGGCTCCGTGACCTGGGTCGCCACCCACAAGCTCGATCCGTACCGCCCGCTGGAATCGAATGCAAAGCCGATCAATGTCGAAGTTGTTGCGCTCGACTGGAAATGGCTTTTCATCTATCCGGACCAGGGCATCGCCACCGTCAATGAAATGGCAATGCCGGTCGATGTGCCGGTCAACTTCAAGTTGACCTCCAGCAACATCATGAATTCCTTCTTCATCCCGCAGCTCGGCAGCCAGGTCTACACCATGCCGAGCATGCAGACGAAGCTGCATCTGATTGCCAATCATGCTGGCGAGTTCGACGGTATCTCCGCCAACTATAGCGGTCAGGGTTTTGCCCAGATGCGCTTCAAGGCGCATGCCTACAATCAGGCCGACTTCGACAAGTGGGTTGCCGATGTGAAGGCCAAGGCGAATGGCGAAGAGCTGAGCCGCGACCGTTACGCCTCGCTGGTTCAGCCGAGCGAGAAGGTTCCGCCGCAGTTCTTCACCTATAATGACCAGGCGCTGTTCCACAACATCGTGAACCGCTGCTGGGACGGCAAGTCCGTCTGCCTCGACGATGAAATGCATCGTCAACAGATGATCCGCGAAGCGCGCGCCAATCTGCGCAAGTCTTCGCCTGTCGATTTCAGCCAGTGGGCGAGCGACATCATCTGCGCAGTCCAGCCGCAGCGGCTCTCGCAGCTCGAAAACTGATGTGCCGATCGGCCCGTGATCTCGCAGGAGGTCACGGCCATCCGCATTCAATCCTTTGTTTCACGCGGTTCCGGAAAGATGGCCGTCTTGCGCCGTCCCGGAATTGCTAAAATCGAAGCGTGATAAAAAATGTTCGGAAAACTTACGCTCGAAGCGATACCCTATCACGAGCCAATCATCATGGTCACTTTGGCCGCGGTGGCTGGCGGGGCGCTCGCTATTCTTGCAGCCATTACCTACTACCGCAAATGGGCTCCGCTCTGGAACGACTGGCTGACGTCCGTCGACCACAAGCGCATTGGCGTGATGTACATCATTCTGGCACTCGTGATGCTGTTCCGCGGCTTCTCGGATGCGGTCATGATGCGCGCCCAGCAGGCAATCGCCTCCGGCGCCAATGAAGGCTTCCTGCCGCCGCACCACTACGACCAGATCTTCACCGCCCATGGCGTGATCATGATCTTCTTCGTGGCGATGCCCTTCATCGTCGGCCTGATGAACTTCGCCGTGCCGCTTCAGATCGGCGCGCGCGACGTGGCTTTCCCGTACCTCAACTCGCTCAGCTTCTGGTTGACGGTTGCCGGTGCGATCCTCATCAACATCTCGCTCGGTGTCGGCGAATTCGCCAAGACCGGCTGGCTGGCCTATCCGCCGCTTTCCGGCAAGGAGTTCAGCCCGGATGTCGGGGTGGATTATTATATCTGGGCCTTGCAGATTTCCGGTATGGGCACGCTGCTTTCGGGCGTGAACCTCATCACCACCATCATCAAGATGCGCGCGCCCGGCATGGGCATGATGCAGGTTCCGGTCTTCACCTGGACCGCGCTCTGCTCGAACGTGCTGATCGTCGCAGCCTTCCCGATCCTCACCGTCACGCTGGCCCTGCTTTCGCTGGACCGCTATCTGGATTTCCACTTCTTCACCAATGATGCCGGTGGCAATCCGATGATGTATGTGAACCTCATCTGGATCTGGGGTCACCCGGAAGTCTACATTCTGGTTCTGCCGTGCTTCGGCATCTTCTCGGAAATCGTGGCAACCTTCTCCGGCAAGCGCCTGTTCGGCTACAAGTCGATGGTTTACGCCACTGTGGCCATCACGGTTCTGTCGTTCCTGGTCTGGGTCCACCACTTCTTCACCATGGGTGGCGGTGCCAACGTCAACGCCTTCTTCGGCGTGGCAACCATGATCATTTCGATCCCGACAGGGGCGAAGGTCTTCAACTGGCTCTTCACCATGTATAAGGGCCGCGTTCGCATGGAAACGCCGGTCATGTGGACCATCGGCTTCATGTGCACCTTCGTTATCGGCGGCATGACGGGCGTTCTGCTCGCAGTTCCGCCTGCGGATTTCGTGCTGCACAACTCGGTGTTCCTGATCGCCCACTTCCACAATGTGATCATCTCGGGCGTGCTGTTCGGCTGCTTTGCCGGTCTCGTCTACTGGTGGCCGAAGGCTTTCGGCTTCAAGCTGAACGAACGTCTGGGCAAGAACGCATTCTGGTGCTGGCTCGTCGGCTTCATCCTGGCCTTCATGCCGCTCTACGTGCTCGGCCTGATGGGCATGACCCGTCGTCTGAACCACACCGAAAACCCGGCATGGCACATCTACCTCATCATTGCCGCCATCGGCGTTGCGATCATCCTTTGCGGTATCGTGTTCCAGGTTCTGCAGATCGCAGTTTCGATCCGCGACCGCGAAAAGCTGCGCGACAACAATGGCGACAGCTGGGGTACGGGCCGTACGCTGGAATGGTCGCTGGCTTCGCCGCCTGCCTTCTACAACTTCGCCGAAGTTCCGCATGTGCGCGATCATGACGGCTGGTGGGACATGAAGCAGAACGGCTATGTGCGCCGCACCGAAAAGTTCGCGCGCATCCACATGCCGAAGAACACCGGCACCGGCTTCATCATCGGCATTCTGAACATTCCGCTCGGCTTTGCCCTGGTGTGGCACATCTGGTGGCTGGCAATCGCCTCCGCCATCGCTGTGCTGGCCGTTGCCATCGCTCACTCCTTCAATAATGACAGAGACTTTTACGTCTCGGCCGAAGAGGTGCAGGAAGTCGAAGACCTCCGTACCCGGCAACTGACTGCTCAGGAGGCCTGATTCCGATGAGCGCAAGCATTTCAACCACCGCTCCGTTCACGGGCGGGAACGAGCACCCCGCTCATGAGGACCATCACGATGCAGGGTCGACCACGCTGGTCGGCTTCTGGATCTACCTGATGAGCGACTGCGTCCTCTTTTCGGGCCTGTTTGCAACCTATGCCGTTCTGGCGCATCAGTTTGCGGGCGGTCCGACCGGCCGTGAACTGTTCGATCTGAACTTTGTTCTGATCGAAACCATGCTCCTGCTGGTGTCGTCGCTGACCTATGGTCTGGCCACGCTGTCGATGTTCAAGAAGAACCGTGCCGGCCTTCTGTTCTGGCTGGGTGTGACCTTCCTGCTGGGCGCTGCCTTCCTCGCGATGGAAGTCTATGAGTTCAATCACCTGATCCATGAGGGTGCGGGTCCGGGCCGCAGCGCGTTCCTCTCGGCCTTCTTTGCGCTGGTGGGAACCCACGGTCTTCACATCACGTCGGGCCTGATCTGGATTCTGGTGCTTTCGGCCCAGCTTCTGCGTGACGGTCTGACGGAAAAGAACCAGACGCGCGTGATGTGCCTCAGCCTCTTCTGGCACTTCCTGGATATTATCTGGATCGGCGTCTTTACCCTTGTCTATCTGTTGGGTGTACTGTGATGAGTTCTGCACACGAAACACATGACCACGGCGCGAGCCACGGCAGCCTGAAGACCTATCTGATCGGCTTCGTGCTGGCAGTTGTTCTCACCGTCGTTCCATTCATGCTGGCCATGAACGGCTACTTCACGCCGGGAACCACCGCAGCCATTGTGCTCGGTATCGCCGTCGTCCAGATTTTGGTGCATCTGGTTTACTTCCTGCACCTCGATCCGAAGTCGGAAGGCGGCTGGAATATTCTGGCACTCATCTTCACGGTCATCATTCTGGCTATCGTTCTTGCCGGCTCCATCTGGGTCATGCATCACCTCGATACCAATATGATGCCGATGTACATGTCGCCGGAAGACGTGCGCAATCTGCCGTAATATCAGGTCTCGTTGAGTTTGACTCATCGAGACTTGTTAAGCCCGTGTGGCGATAGAGCATTTTCAGGGCGCGGATAGCGCAAGCATCTTAGCGCCCTGCTATAAAAGGCTCGTCAAACACATTCCCTGCACCACAACGCTGCAGGGAGTGCATCTGTGAGCCTCGCAAAACAACTGGCCTGACGGCCCGTGATCGCGGCTTTATCCTCCCTCTCTCCCCCCAAAGCCGCGTGGCGTCCCGGTTCCCTCCGGGGCGCCTTTCTTTTTGACTGTCTGTCAAAGAGGTGAGAGTAACATTTCCTGTAAAATTTTAATCAACTTGCTGTAAGTGCGACGTTGTATTTTGTAAAATAAAGATGATTGCAATCAATATTTAAGTGTAGAAAATAATAATATACGCCCTAAATTTACCATTATTGCGAATGTTGTTTGCATAGTGTACTATATCAACATAGATTAGCTCGTGTTTGATACTTATTGCGTCTCTGTTCGATCGCTAATCTGGAGAAGATGCGATGTCTTTATTTAAGGGAATGCTTACTAATAATCGTATTCTTGGTGCGGCTGTTATTGCCGCAACCCTGTTCACGCCCGTTATTGCTTCCGCTGCAACAGCCTATGTCTCCGCTTCGGTCAATGTCCGTTCGGGCCCCGGGTCCAATTACGGACGGCTTGCCGCGCTCCCTGCCGGTGCGACGGTCAATGCCGGTTCCTGCCGCAATGGCTGGTGCCAGATCTTTAACGGGAGCCGTGTTGGCTGGGTCTCGGCGCGTTATGTGCGTTTCGGCGCCTATAGCGGCCCCGCTTATGCCGCGCCGTCCAGCACTACGGTGATCGTCAATAATGACGGTTACGATGACGGCTTCGGCCTCGGACTTGGTATCGGCTGGGCGACCGGCGGCTATTGGGGTCCCGGCTGGGGCGGTGGTTGGGGTCCAGGCTGGCGCGGCGGACCGAACTACGTCAATGGCTGCATTGGCCGCAATTGCCAGTCCAATCGCGGCGGCTGGAATCCGCGCTGGGGCCATGGTCCGCGCTGGAACGGCGGCGGCAACTGGGGCGGGCGTGGATGGCCGCAGGGCCAGCTACGTCGCAACTGGGGTCCCGGTCCGGTGATGTCTCCGACCCGCTTTGGTGGTTTCAACCGCGGCTTTGGCGGCGGTGGTATGGGCGGTGGCGGTTTCCATTTCGGAAATATGCGCCCGATGCACGCTGGCCGCTGACGGCATCCGGTGTGTTTGTGCCAGAACTTATTTTGATCAGGTCGTTCTCCCTCCTCCCAATGGCCTGATGGACAGCTCGCCGGCAGCACCCCGCCGGCGAGCTGTTACAATTTTTTGATCGCGCCCTGCAATCAATGCGGAATGCGAGCACAAAGCTCTTCAATCTGTGCGGGAAGTTGCAATGGTGTGGTAACGTTAATACTCCATTGACTGAAATGGTCCATATCTAGCGTTGTTGCTTGGACTTCCGTTCTCCCTATGGTAATCCCTGAATCGTCCTGGGCTTGGGGGTAATGAACGGGACGCCGCCAGGCGACCGCATAGACAGGAACCGGACAGTAGCGCGTATGACTTGGAGTAACAGGACGATACAGGGAAGGGGCATCGCCGTGCTTTTGCTGGCGGCTCAATTTTCCTCTTTCATCGTGTCGCCTGCTTTGGCGTTCGAGATCTTTGGTGTTCGTCTGTGGGGCGAGGACAAGAAGGAAGATCCTGACATTATCGACCCGAAGACCTACTCCGTCGAGGTCACAACCACGGGCGACCGCAAGAATGCGGACGGCACGGAAGCCGATCTGAAATCCACCATTGAAGGCGCTTCCGGTCTCGTTTCGGATGCCGAGAGACCAGCTTCGGGCTCCGCCGGACTGCTGGCCAAGGCGCGCGGCGATTATCGCCGCATTCTGGCCGCACTCTATGGCGAAGGCCGCTATGGCGGTACGATTTCTATTCAAGTCGATGGTCGCGAGGCGAACGACATTCCGCCCGACGCGGAAATCCCCAATGATGCGAAGGTCGCGATTTCGGTTGACCCCGGCCCGCAATTTCTGTTCTCGCGCACGGCCATTTCCAATATTGCGCCACCGCCGGTCGACAAGCGCGATCACGTGCAGTCGCCCGAAGATGCGGGCTTCGCGCCGGGACAGGTGGCGCGTTCGGGCACGGTCATCAAGGCGGAGCGCCTTGCCGTTGAGGCGTGGCGCCAGCAAGGCTATGCCAAGGCGCGGGTTACCGATGAGGATATCGTCGCGGACCATGCCGACAACCGGGTTTCCGCCGATGTTTCGCTCGATCCCGGCCAGAAGGCGCATTATGGCCCGGTCAGCGTCGTTGGAACCGCGCGCATGGACCCGCAATTCGTGGCCTGGATGACCGGGCTGAAAGAAGGCCAGGAATACGATCCCGACGATATCGAGAAAGCCAAAAAGCGTCTCGGTCGTATGGAAGTGTTCCGCGCCATGAGCTTTGAGGAAGCCGAAAAGATCGAGCCGGACGGCAGCCTGCCGATGACGCTCAACGTGCAGGAGCGCAAGCCGCGCCGCTTCGGCTTCGGTGCCGAATATTCGACCATCGATGGTTTCGGCCTGACCGGCTACTGGATGCACCGCAACCTGTTCGGACGCGGCGAGCGCCTGCGTTTCGATGCCAAGGTCAGCGGTATCGGCGGCACGCAGGACAATTCCTTCGATCCGAAGAACTTTACCTATCTTCTGGGTACGAGCTTCACGAAGCCGGGCGTCTATACACCGGATACGGATTTTGTCGCATCGCTTGATGCCAAGCGCGAAGTGCTGGATGCTTATACCGAAACATCGGTCAATGCGAAGACCGGCTTCACGCAGATATTCAGCGACGAGCTGTCAGGCGCGCTCTATGCCAAGGCGAGCCAGGGTCATTTCGACGATGACGTCTTCGGTTCGCGCAGCTTCACGACGGCAGGTCTTGAGGGCAATCTTCTTTATGACAGCCGCAACAACAAGCCGGATCCGAGTTCGGGCTTCTATCTGGAAGGCAATATCCAGCCCTTCTATGAATTCCAGTACGGCAATTTCGCCACCCGTTTCACCGCCGAAGGCCGCACCTATTACGGCTTTGGCGAAAAGGATCGCGTGATCCTCGCAGGCCGTCTCAAGTTCGGTTCGATCGTCGGCGCGTCCATCGAGGACCTGCCGCCGAGCCAGCTCTTCCTGGCAGGTGGCGGCGGCTCGGTTCGCGGCTATGGCTATCGCAACATCGGCGTCAGCGCAGGCAATGGCGAGATCATCGGCGGGCGCTCGCTTGTCGAGGCCAATGGCGAAGTGCGCACCCGCATCACCGACTCCATTGGCGCGGTGGCATTTGTCGATGCCGGTTATGTCGGTGAAAAGTCTTTTCCCGATTTCTCGGAACAGATGCGTGTCGGCGTCGGTGGCGGTCTGCGCTATCTGACCGGTCTCGGACCGATCCGCCTTGATGTCGCTGTTCCGCTCAACCGCCGCTCGGGTGATCCGAGCTATGGCTTGTACGTAGGTATAGGACAGGCGTTTTGACCAGATTTCTCGCAATCATCGCCTTCGTCGCTTTCGCCGTCACGGCAGTCATCTTCGGCTGGCCGGAACAGCAGAAGCAGTTGCAGGCTCAAGCTCAAGTTCCCGCTCAGGCTCAAGATCAGGCCTCTGGACAGGAACAGGCAGAAGCACCAGCAGAAGAAGAGAAATCCTATTTCCTGTCTTTCGTGGAAAGCCAGCTTTCCGCGCCGAACCGCCGCATTTCCATTTCCGGCATCAGCGGCGTTCTGTCTTCGGAAGCAACCGTCGGCTCAATCACCATTGCGGACCGTGAAGGCGTCTGGCTGCGCATCGAGAATGCCAAGCTGAACTGGAGTCGTACCGCACTTCTTGTTGGTCGTCTCAGCATCCAGTCGCTTGCTGCCGAGCGTATCGATATCATTCGCAAGCCGTTGCCTGACAACAGCCTGCCGTCGCCGGAATCGTCCACGTTCAGCCTGCCGGAACTGCCGATTTCAATCAGCCTCGACCAGCTCGCCATTGCGCGCCTGCATTTCGGGCCGGATATTTTCGGTCTTGAATCGGAAGTTTCTGCCAATGGCAGCCTGTCGCTTGCCGATGGTTCGCTCGATTCAAATTTCGACATCAAGCGTCTCGACGGTCCCGGCGGAAATTTTGCCCTTCGCGCGGCCTATGCCAATTCTGACCAGAAGGTCGATCTCGACCTTAAAGTCTCGGAACCGGCTAACGGCATCGTCGCCAACCTGTTGAACATCGATGGTCGTCCTCCGGTCGATCTTACTTTGAAAGGCGCCGGTCCGCTTGACGAGTTGAAGGTCGATCTTGCGCTCGACACCAATGGCAGCCGCACGTTGACAGGCGAATTCGCGCTCAACCGGCAAGGTCAGGCGCCCGATGGCGGACGTGTTTTCTCTGCCCGTTTCAACGGTCCGATCGCGGTTCTTGTACCGCCTGTATTCCGCGATTTCTTCGGTGCCGAAACCGTACTGTCGGCGGATGGCTTCCTGAAGGATGCAGGCGGCTTCCGCCTTGATGATCTGGCGCTGAACAGCGCTGCCTTGAAACTGAAGGCTTCTGCCGAAACCGGTAATGACCGCTTCCTGAACAAGCTGCGCATCGATGCCTCCATTGCCGATGAGAGCAAGGGCCGTGTCCTCCTGCCGGTCAAGGGCGCTGAAACCTATATCGACAATGCAAAGTTCCAGGTCGCTTACGGTGATCGCCCGACCAATGACTGGACGGGAACGCTTGCCATCGCCGGTCTCAAGAACGCAACCATTTCCGCCGACAGCATCGCGCTCGACATGGGCGGCGTTGCCGAGAACCTGAGCGATGCCGCCAATCGCCATATCACCTTCAAGGTCAATGGCGGGATGGATGGCATTTCGGCAGAACGGGCGGAAATTGCCGAGGCGCTTGGCAGCAAGATTGCGCTCGCCATCGATGGCGCATGGCGCGCCGGCTCGCCGGTCGAGCTGGCGCAAGCCAATATTGCCGGTAACGGTCTCAGCCTCGATCTCAAGGGCAATATCGACGACTTTGCCTTCAATGGCGATATCGCCGCCAAGATTGCAAGCCTTGCGCCGTTCGGCGCTCTGGCTGACCGTGACCTTGCAGGCAGCATCGATGTCAACGCCAAGGGCATTGTTCGCCCGGTCAGCGGTGCATTCCAGCTCGACCTTAACGGCACAGCACAGAACATGCGCACCGGCACGGAAGCAGTCGACCGCATTCTCGATGGTGCCGTCAATCTCAGCGGCGCGCTTGGCCGCAGCAGCGAAGGGTTTTCGGCGCGTGATTTCCGTATCGGCAATGAGCTGAGCGAAATCACTGCCAATGGTTCCTTTGCATCCGACAAGGCAAGTTTCGACTTCGGCGTCATGCTGTCCGATCTGAAGCTTCTTTCCGATCAGGCATCGGGGCGGATGACCGTCAAGGGCAGTGCGCGCGGCGACGACAAGCTGATTGCGCTGGCGCTGCGCGCCGATGCGCCGGAGGGCACTCTGGCCGGTCGCAAGCTTTCCGAAGGCGGTCTCGATTTCAATGCCATGCTCGACGGAAATGCAAAGACAGGTGCTGCCCTTTCCGGCAAGCTTGCTGGCAGTGCATTCCTTAATGGCCAGCGTGTTGATCTTGGAACGCTCATCGACATCGTCAATGACGAGAAGCGTCTGACCGACCTCGTCTTCAATGCAGGCGGTGCGCATCTTTCGGGCAATGTCACCCAGACCGCGAAAGGTCTCCTGACCGGCGCGCTGAAGCTCGATGCGCCGGATATTTCCACGGCAGCAGCCCTGGCGCTGGCAGAGGCGACCGGTGCGGCCAATGCTGATATCACGCTCGACGCCTATGACGGTCGCCAGAATGCATCGGTCACTGCCAATGCCAAGGACATCAAGGTCAATGGCAATCGTATCACCTCGGCTGATATTGCCCTGACGGCAAAGGACCTGTTCGGCGTGCCGGTGGTGGACGGCAATGCTGCGGCGCGCGACATAATGGTCGGCACTTTCGGCATCGACAGCTTCGATGCCAAGGCCAATGCGACCGGGTCGAAAACCGATTTTACTGCCAATACCAAGTTGAAAATCGGCACAGTCGCCAGCGCTGCCGGTTCGCTTGAGCCGAAAAATGGCGGTTTTGAACTGGGACTGGCTTCGGCCCACGTGAAGCAGGGCACACTCAGCGCCAATCTGGCCGCGCCCGCCACCATTTCCATGAAGGGCGAGGAAATCTCCTTCGGGGATATCATCATCAATACGGGCGCAGATGCCAGCGCGGGGCAGGTCAAGGTGAATGGCGTGGTCGATGGTCGTCTCGATCTTTCGGTCGCCCTTTCCAATCTGCCGCTGGCTCTCGCCAATACGTTCAAGCCGGAACTAGGGCTTGGCGGCACGGTCAACGGCACAGCCCGCATCACCGGCACGAAAGAAGCGCCCAATGTCGCTTTCGACATGGCGGCGCGAGGCGTGACAGCAGCAGAGCTCAAAAAGCAGGGCATTGCGGCTCTCAATGCCGATGCCAAGGGCACCTCGGCCAATAATCGGCTCAATGTCGATGCGCATGTAACCGGAGGCGGCGGCATCGATGTCCGCGCCAATGGCGGCGTGCCGCTCAGTAAGGGCGATCTTGCCATTGACGTTAATCTGGCCAATCTGCCGCTGACGGCGCTGAACGGTGCGGTCAAGGGACAGGATTTGGCTGGTAATGTGACCGGAACGGCGCGTGTCACGGGCCCCCTCACCAATCCTGCGGCAACCTTCAATCTGCGCGGCACAGGCCTTGCGGCCAAGCCGCTGCGCGATAACGGACTTGCGCCGCTCACCCTGCAAGCTGCAGGCAGCTATGCGGCCATGGCTATCGACTTCTCGTCGCTGACCGTCGACGGTCCGCGCGGCCTCAATGTCACCGCCAATGGCAAGGTTCCGTTCTCGGGGCAGGGGCTTGGAGTCAATGTCAATGGTAGCATTCCGCTGGCGCTCGCCAACCGCTTCCTGGCCGATCGCGGTGCGCAGGTAAACGGTACGCTGACGCTGACGGCCAGCGTTTCGGGCGGCTTCAACCGTCCGCAGTTGCGCGGCATGTTCTCCACCAATGGCGCAACCTTTGTCGATCCGGACACCAATGTTCGCCTGAACAATATCAATGTCATGGGCAGCCTGGATGGCGAAACCGTCACGCTGCGTCAGGTCAATGCCGCGCTCGGCAGCGGCGGATCGGTTTCTGCCAGCGGTACGATCTCGACCAATGCCGAAGCGAGTTTCCCGGCCAATATCGAGATCAAGCTCAATCGTGCCCGCTATGCCGACGGCAAGCTGGTTGTGGCGACCGTCGACGGCGGGATCACGATCAGCGGGCCGCTGATGCGAGATCCTTTGATTTCAGGCCGCATCGATGTCGACAGGGCAGAAATCTCGGTGCCGGAAAATCTGGGCGGCGGCGCAGCCTATGTTCCGGTTCGCCACAAGAACACGCCTAAGAACGTTCAGGTGACGCTTGATCGCGCCAAGGTCGAAACGCGTCGCAGCAAAGTGCCGACGCCGACAGCGCGTCCGACCGTGCCGCGCCTCGACGTTGTCATCAATGCGCCCAACCAGATTTTCGTGCGCGGTCGCGGCCTCGATACGGAGCTGGGCGGACGTCTTCGCCTGACCGGGCCTGTGACCGATATCAAGCCGGTCGGCGCGTTCGACATGATCCGCGGCCGCATCGGTATTCTCGGGCAGCGCATTACCTTCGATGAAGGCAATGTCACGCTGGTGGGCGATCTTAATCCGCAGCTCAACTTCGTCGCCCGTTCGGAAGGCAATGAAATCACTGCAATCGTGACGGTGACGGGTACGGTTGATAATCTCGACATAAAATTCTCGTCGACGCCGGAATTGCCGCAGGATGAAGTGCTGGCGCAGTTGATCTTCAAGCGCTCAATCGGCGAGTTGTCGGCCTTCCAGATCGCACAGCTTGCCGCTGCCGCCGCCGAACTTGCGGGCGGCTCCAACAACTCGCTCATGAACAAGCTGCGCGCCGGGACAGGTCTCGACGATCTTGATGTCGTGACGGATGACAAGGGCCAGACAGCAGTTCGTGCCGGTCGCTATATCCGCGACAATATCTATCTGGGCGTGGAAGCGGGTTCAGGCGGCTCAACCAAGGGCACCGTCAATCTCGACATCACCCGTAACCTGAAAGCCAAGGGTTCACTGGGAGCGGAAGGCGATTCCAGCGGCGGTATCTTCTACGAAAAAGATTATTGATCGCCGCAAAATATTGAAGGCAATCAAGGCCGGGTTTCATGACCCGGCCTTTTGCTATCCGGCTACAATTCAGAATAGCGGTTTTGAGGCAAAGCCACATTTTCGCCATCAAATAGCCATGAGATACATACGTTCGTCGCATTTGCCATGAAACTTAAATCGATTGAATTTTTACATTCACTGCAATTTATGCTTTCAAACGGAATTTTCAGACACGTTTGCGCGAGTTGTTTAACCGTTCTTCAACCATAAGAACGCAAATTGCTGTTGAGTATGGCGGTCGCTTGACGGCTGTGTTTCAACCCTTCTGTCCGGGTAATTTGCATGACCAAGTTCATTGACGATCTGAGCCGCCGCCGCTTCCTTTTCGGCACCGGTGCCGTCCTCCTCACCGGTGCTGCCGGTTGTAACCAAACGATGGATATGTCGGCCTTCCAGATGAATGTCGATCCGATGTCGACGGGCGGGATTACGCCGATGCGTCCGCAGATCAGCGTCGACCGCGATATCACGACGCCGGATGTCATGTACGCCGCCGTGCAGGAAGGGCCGTATTCACTGCCCGCAATTCCATACGAGAAGGTGCCGAAGCAATTCCGCCGTCAGATCGTGCCGGACCCGACAGGGCAGGCGCCGGGAACGATTGTCGTCAGCCTCAAGGACCATCTTCTCTATTACGTTCTGCCGGGCGGAGAAGCGCTGCGCTACGGCATCGGGATCGGCAAGGCGGGCTTTGAGTGGTCGGGCACCGCCAATGTCCAGTACAAGAAGCAATGGCCGGTCTGGACGCCTCCACCGGAAATGATCCAGCGCAAGCCGGAACTGGCAAAATATCGTAACGGTCAGGAACCCGGCCCGCAAAATCCGCTGGGTGCGCGCGCGCTCTACATTTTCCAGAATGGGCAGGACACCGGTTATCGCATCCACGGCTCGCCGGAATGGTGGTCGATCGGCCAGTCCATGTCATCCGGCTGTATCCGCCTGATGAACCAGGACATCATCGATCTCTATAACCGCGTACAGGGCAAGGCTCCGATCATCGTCGGATAACCGGACCGGAGGAATTCCGGCTCTGACGGCCTGCAAATGGCGTTGTGCTGCGCTTCCAGTGCTCGCACTCCACCATTTTCGGCTCGTCATAACCGAAATCTCAACGGTCGCACGGCGCATCAGCGTCTGTTGGAAATTGAAGCGTTTCTGCTGCAAATAAAAAGGCCACGCCAGATCTGGCGCGGCCTTTTTGTATCAGGTTCGATACGATTACTCGTAGCGCACCGACTTCGGCATGGCTTCGCCGAGATTGACGAAATGGCGCAGCTCGGCGCGCAGGTTTTCTGCCGAGGCCATATGAATCTGGCTCTGCGGCACCACATCGTTCTGCACGATCTGGGTGGATACGCCCGGCATGACAAACGCTCCTGCGGTCAGGACGAGGGCGGCGGCAATGCCGAGGCGTCGTTCGGTTCTGGCCTGCATTTCTATCTCCTTGCGCCGGGTGACGGCGACTTGAAATCTGGAATCACATTCATTCGCAAAACGCTGGGACTTTTCCGGCCAAGGATCGGTCTGGGGCCGATCTTGGGTCAATCAGTGAAAAGTCGCGCGCGGCGTAAAATTCAAAGCGCTGTCGATGGCATGGATCGGTATTGGCAACAAAGTCTGGCCGAAATCAGCCAGCGTGTCGGCAAAATTGCGGGCAGCCCCTGCCACATCGTCGCAGCGGCGATGACAGGCAATGGCTTCAAGGCAGGTATCAAGTAGCAGCGCGTCCTGATTCTGGATGCCGGAAATCAGCCCCAGCGTCAGGCATTCCTCGCGGCAGACATGGTGCGAGTCGAAAGGGAAAGCACGCAACTGGCAGCTGGCGCAATGGCGCAGCACGCGGATGAAATGCGACAGCTCGCCCACCGCGCGTTTTGCTTCCGAAGGCCCAAGCACTTCCGAATAGAGGCCCCAGGTCATTTCCCACGGGATGATCGAGCCTGTCTCGAAACCCGCAGTCCAGCGGCGATAACCTTCCAGCACCAGCTTTTCCGGCAGGCGATCGAAATAGCCCGCAGTGTTAGCGCCGTTCAGTTGGGATATGCGCATATTCATGTCCGCCTCCCGTAGAAGCTACGGAATGAAGACATGCATGCGGGGCGTGAACCCTGCATTTTTACAGAGGGACGTTCGGTTTCCCCCCGCACATTGCAATATCCGGTCGGCAAGAGACTGAGCTGCCAAGGCAGGCCGTCGACATTTGCGGACCGGCATTCGCCGAGACCAATCATAGGGTCCTCCAATCGAAAGGGTTCAAGGCCCAGACATCAAAGGTTGTGAATTTGCACCATGCATAAAAGCCAGAAAATCCATCTGGAGTCAATTACTCAAGTTTAAAATCTTATTAGATTTCAATTGTTTGGAATTATTCTAGACTTTAATACTCATGTTTACAGCATTCGAGAAGGAACGCAACCGCTGTGGGGGAGCAGCGGTTGCGGCAAACGGGCGCATAATGCGCGAAGGAGAGAGGACGCGGATCATTCGCCCCTTTGCTAACACCACAGTCGCATTCTTCGTGATGCCGGGTTGCAAAGAGCAATCTTCCCCGTTCCGGTGCTCACGTAGCTTTCTCTGGCGCATAGCCTGATCCGAAAAGTCTGCAACTTTTCGGGACTATGCCTGGAAGCACGCTCCGCTCCGGTACTCGAAAATTACTCTTCTCGCCACGGTCTGACGAATTTGCAACTGTAGTGCTGGAGCGCATCCCGCAAAGTATGAAACGGTTTTCAGGATGCGCTTTAGAACAAAAAGCCGAGACGCGCTGATCTGATTCAGTCAGATCGAAACGCGCTCTAGTGACCCGAATGCTCTCCATCTTTCTGGCCGCCCTTTTGACCGCTTTGCGCGGTGACGGGGAAATCGATTGTGACCTTGCCGGCCTTTTCGAATTCCAACGTGACAGGAACGGTCTCGCCTTCCTTGTATGGCTTTTCCGGTTGGATGAACATGAGGTGATAACCACCGGACTTCAGCTCGACCTTCTCGCCTGCCGGAATATCCAGACCGCCTTCAAGCTGGCGCATCTTCATCACGTCGTTCTGCATCGACATCTCATGGATTTCGACGCGCTTGACACCGCCGGTGGTGACGGAGACCAGCTTGTCGGCATCCTTGCCGTCATTGGCGATGGTCATGAACCCGCCTGCAACCTTGGCACCGGGAACCATGGCGCGCACCGAAGGTGCCGTGATTTCCAGTTCGCCAAGCTTCGTCGGCATTGCTGCCTGCATGGAGGCCCCATCCATCTGGCCCATCTTGTCGTGCCCACCATGGCCGCCGTGCCCATCGTCAGCGCCCGCGGCCTTCACGAGCAGCTGCGGTGCCGGATGCGCCAGATCGTGCGGGTTCTGGCCATCCTTGGGCACTTCCGTCCACGCAACCGAAGCGTCGCTTCCGCAGACCTGCGTCACGGGAAAGGAGAGGGTGGTGTCCTTGTCGAACTTGGCGAGCTGGCCGACAACGGTGAACTCGTCGTAGAAATCACCGGGCAGGTTGCCATCGGTGAAGCGGACTTCGCGGACGCCGGAAGTCACATCCTTGCCGTGCACCTTGTAGCTCTGGGCATAGTCACCCTTGACGGTCTCGATCTTCCAGCCCGCCTTGACCTGCGGCTGGGCCGAAATGAAGCCTTCAGGCAGCTCGACCTTCACTTCAGTCGTGGCCTTGCCGTCGCAGCCATGCGGTACGCGGAAGGTTGCCTTGTAGAAGCCGCCTGCCTTGGCTTCGCTCTGGTCGAGGGAGGAGTGGGCTTGGGCCAGGCCAGCAGAGGCGCACAGTGCGGCAATCGAGATGGCGGAGGCGAAAAGACGATAGTTCTTCATTGTGTCAAACCTGAATAATCATTGGAAGGCACGCCGACGCCAAGTTCGGGGGAACAGGGTTCAGGCGCGTTTCATTCCCGAATGCGATCCGGGGAGCGCATTCGCTCAAACGATATTATTCAGGCGAGCGGCGGCGCTTGCGGCGGTGCCGATGGCGGATAGGTGTTGTGCTGCAGGATCGGTTGCGGCGGCACGATGCCATCCGCCATGGCGATATGCGGGGCTGCACCGGTTGAACCCGTAGGCGCAGGGCACAGGAAGGCCGATGAAATCCGGCAGGCTTCGCAACTATTGTTGCTCAGATGCTTGTCGTGACCCTGATGGTTGGGATCGGAACCATGATCGCCGATGCAGAGCACCGGGTAGGTTCCATCAGGCAACTGGTATTGGGCAAGCAGGTAGCTGTCGGGCGCATTGAGGTCGATGGGCTTGTGCGCAAAGGCGACGAACATCAGGGCGAATACGCTAAGGACGCGTATAGCCAAGGATATCCGATATTGGCCGATGCTTGTCTTCAACTCAAAGCTTCTCCATTCAAGCCGAATTTACCTAGCCTAAAGGAGCTGTCTTTGCCAAGCATCAAACAGAAACGGCGCGAATTGGTCGCGCCGTTTCTGTTTTTCAGCGGTCGGGAGAATAGATATCGAGGTCAGATCGCCCGCTTCTTCATCTGTTCCGCGATATAATCAGCCTGACGGATAGCGAGAGCTACGATGGTCAGGGTCGGGTTTTCCGCGCCGCCGGTTGTGAACTGGCTGCCATCGGAAACGAACAGATTCTTGATGTCATGCGTCTGTCCGTGCTTGTTCACGACGCCATCCTGCGGCTTTTCGCTCATCCGGTTGGTGCCCAGATTATGCGTTGACGGATAGGGTGGGGTCGGGAAGGTACGGACGGCACCAACGGCCTCATAAAGCGCCTTGCCCTGCGCATAGGCATGATCGCGCATGGCGATATCGTTCGGGTGATCGTCGTAATAGACGTCGGGAACCGGCAAGCCGTGTTCGTCCTTCACGTCCTTGCTCAGCGTGATGCGGTTTTTCTCCTGCGGCATGTCTTCGCCGACGATCCAGAGACCGGCCATGTTGACATAATCGTCGAGTGCCGAGGTGAAGCTGCGCCCCCAACCGCCCGGATTGAGGAAGGCAGCCATGAAGGGCAGGCCAAGCGAAACGGTTTCCATCTCATAGCCGCCGACGAAGCCTCGTTTCGGATTATGCGCAGCCTCATCGCGGATGATGCCTGCCATGGTGGTGCCGCGATACATATGAACCGGCTTTTCAAACGAGGCATAGACCGAACCGGTGGTGTGGCGCATATAGTTGCGCCCGACCTGTCCTGACGAATTGGCGAGGCCGTCCGGGAATTTCGACGAAGCCGAATTGAGCAGAAGGCGCGGGCTTTCAATCGAATTGCCTGCCACGCAGACGACGCGCGCCTTCTGCAAGTGCTGCTTGCCATCCTTGTCGGCATAGAGCACGCCCGTCACCTTGCCAGCTGCATTGTGCTCGATCTTGAGCGCCGTGCATTCCGGGCGAACTTCCAGCCTGCCGGTTTCCTCGCCCTTGGGAATTTCCGTATAGAGCGTCGACCATTTCGCGCCCCATTTGCAGCCCTGAAAGCAGAAGCCGGTCTGCTGGCAGGCCATGCGGTCGTCGCGCGGCGCTGAATTGATAGCCATGCGACCCGTATGGCATTCCTTGTAGCCGAGCTTGTCGGCACCGGCTTTCATAACCTTGAAATTATTGTTGCCGGGCAGACCCTCAATGCCGTTGGTGCGGGTGACCCCCATCTTGTCCTCGGCCTTGGCGTAGTAAGGCTCCAGATCTGCCAGCGTGATCGGCCAGTCGAGCAGATTTGCCCCTTCGATCTTGCCGTAATGGGTCAGGGTCTCGAACTCGTAATCCTGAAAACGCAAGGATGCACCAGCCCAGTGGGTGGTGGTGCCGCCGACAGCCTTCACGATCCATGCGGGCAGGTTCGGGAAATCGTTCGCCACGCGCCAGCTGCCCGATGTCGTGCGCTTGTCGAGCCAGGCGAGCTGGGCAAAACTATCCCATTCATCATTGATAAAATCTTCGAACTCGTGGCGTTTTCCGGCTTCGAGAATGACGACGTCGATGCCTTTCTGGGCCAGTTCGTTGCCGAGCGTGCCGCCGCCAGCGCCCGAGCCGATGATAACGACGACCTTGTCGTCCTTGAGATTGTATGGAGCAGCCATTGTTTCCTCCCAATGCTTTCCCGTTTCCGCAAAACGCAAGGCGCTTGCAGGACGGTGGTGCCGCTTTGAAATTGGTATGTCCTGCGCCGGGGGCGCCTAGAGCCATTCGATATCGTCGAAGCCGCGCTGGATGTAACCGCCCTTGGAATAGGCTTCGCCCTCGTAGCCGAAGAGCGGCCAGATATCCTTCTGGTTATAAAGGCCGGTCACAAGCCCGCTGCGCACCTTCTGGAAGAAGGGGCTTTTCTCGATCTCGCGCAGGATCGCGACGCGCTCTTCCTCCCAGCCAAGCCCCAGATAGCCTCCGGCTCCAGCCCGCTTGTTCAAATCGGCAACACCGTCCTCGATCAGCTTTTTGAGCGTCTCGTCCTTGGCGGAATCCGCGTCATAAGGTTTGACGGCAATGGCATAGAAACGGTCGGGAAGCTTGTCATGCGGATAGATGTCGCGCGCAAGCTGGATCAGGGTCGCCATGGTTTCGGGCTTGAGCGTGGTGGTTTCAAGCGCCCATGCGAATTGCGGGCAGATAACGGCATTGCCGCTGACAACGAGCATGGCGCCGAGGCTGAGGCCTGCGCCGCGCTTGAGAATATCGCGGCGGGACAGTGTCTTTTTCTCTCGGGTGGAAAGACCGTCAAAAACGGTAGTCATTCGGTTCTCCTCCTTTGCTTGCCCGTCCGGAATGGGCGGGCTGGCTATGCGTTCCCGGAGATTCTCACCACCGGGAATGCTGGCTTTCCCGTCTTCCATGGCCGCTCCTCCCGGCCAGAAAAGACGATAGGGAGCGGCTTACTGGTAGCGGCCACCCCGTTGCAGAACTTCGATCTTGTAGCCGTCCGGATCTTCCGCGAAGAAGAAGCGGGCAAGCTGCACGCCGTTATTCTTGAAATCGACAAGCTTGCCGACCTTGAAGCCAAGTTCCGTGAAACGGGCATGTTCGGCATCGACGTCATCGACCGCCACGGCGAGATGACCATAGCCGTCGCCCAGATTGTAAGGCTCGGTACGGCCCTTGTTGACCGTCAGCTCGACTTCGAAATCGGCTTCGGCATTGCGCAGATAGATCAGCGTGAAGGTTTCGAAATCAATGCGCTCGGCAATATCGAGGCCAAAAGCCTGATTATAGAAGGAAACGGATTTTTCCTCGTCGAGAACACGGATCATCGAATGAATGGCTTTAGCCACAAGCTACTCCTGTTTCTTTTGCCGCTTCCTCAAAAGCGGCTTGCGATTGTCTTGCTGGTTGTCGATTATGAAAGAAAAAGCGACGGCGTGGTGGCAATCGGCTACCACAGCCAAGTTCGTGCTCTTAATGAAGGGAGGAACCCATGTGCAAGGTTTTCGCCGAGCAGGACCCGGAAGGCTACCGGCAGATCAATCGCTCCGTGCGCATAGGCGGCCATTCCACCAGCATTCAGCTGGAGGCCACCTTCTGGCGCCTGCTGGATGAGATCGCGGCCAGCCAGAACCTGACCACGCCCCGCTTCATATCGACGCTTTACGACGAAGCGCTGGAGGCCAATGGCGCGATCCCGAATTTTGCCTCCATGCTGCGCACCACCTGCGCGCTCTATCTCATGGGTCATCGTCCCGAGGCTGCCGTCTGCGAGGAGGCAGCCTGACAGAGGCCTGAAACGGGCATTGGCCTTTTGATGAAAAGGGAATAGGGGAGTAGGGCAATATGTTCTTACATCGGACATACTTCCTTACTCCGGTATTCCCTTGCTGCCTTCATTAAAGGAATCGAAATGACAAGCGTAACACGCGAACAGGTTCAGGAACGGCTGAAGACCGTGACGGGACCGGATTTCGAAAGCGATGTTGTGTCGCTCGGACTGGTGTCGGATATCTTTATTGCCGACGGCAAGGTTTTCTTCTCCATCACGGTTCCGGCAGCGCGCGCCGATGCGCTGGAGCCGATGCGGCTTGCCGCTGAAAAGGCCGTGAAGGAAATTCCGGGCGTCACTGGCGCGCTGGTCACGCTCACCGCCGAAAAGAAAGGCGGACGTACCAGCGACGATGCGCCCCCACCACCAAAGCCGCAGGCCAGACCTGCAGCCGCTCCGGTTCAGCATCGCCACCCGCCACAGCCGCAGCGCGCAGCGACCAAGCCCGGCATACCGGGCGTTGGCGCGATCATTGCTGTCGCATCGGGCAAGGGTGGCGTCGGCAAGTCCACCACCGCGGTCAATCTTGCGCTCGGTCTTGCCGCCAACGGGCTGAAGGTCGGCATTCTCGATGCCGATATTTACGGACCGTCCATGCCGCGCCTGCTCGGCCTTTCCGGCCGTCCGGAAACGGTCGAGGGCCGCATCCTGAAGCCGATGGAAAATTACGGCATCAAGGTCATGTCGATGGGCTTCATGGTCGATGAGGAAACGCCGATGATCTGGCGCGGGCCGATGGTCATGTCGGCGCTGACGCAGATGCTGCGCGAAGTGGCCTGGGGCGAACTGGACGTTCTGGTGGTCGACATGCCGCCCGGCACCGGTGACGCACAGCTCACCATGGCGCAGCAGGTGCCGCTGGCGGGTGCCGTGGTCGTTTCGACACCACAGGACCTGGCGCTGATCGACGCGCGCAAGGGCTTGAACATGTTCCGCAAGGTGGATGTCCCGCTTCTGGGCATCGTCGAAAACATGAGCTACTTCATCGCGCCCGATACTGGCGCGCGCTACGATATTTTCGGCAATGGCGGCGCGCGCAGGGAAGCGGAGCGTCTCGACGTGCCGTTCCTGGGCGAAGTGCCGCTGCATATGGATGTGCGTGCCTATTCGGACGCGGGCACGCCGATCACCGTCCATGAACCGGACAGCGAACACGCGAAAATCTATCGCGAGATCGCCCGCAAGGTCTGGGACAACATGAAGGGCGGCAAAGGGGCTGGAAAGCCCGCGCCGGCGATTGTCTTTGAATGAAAAAAAGGGCCGGAAACGGCCCTTTTTCTTTTGTCAGGTGATAACGCTCGGCTCTGTCCGCCCGCTGCGCTTTTTCACCTCGGCGATCTGTTCTGCCGCGTCGATGAATGGGGCCAGCGTTTCCTGCGTGTCGAGATTGTGCCTGGTGGTGTCCGCTTCATAGCGCTCGACATAGATGCGGATGGTAGCACCTGACGTACCGGTGCCGGACAGGCGCAGCACCACACGACCGCCATCCGGGAAATAGATGCGGATGCCCTGATGTTCGCTGATCGAGCCGTCGACCGGATCGTGATAGGCGAAGTCGTCGGCCTTCTCGATTGTGAGGCCATTGACAGTCGTGCCGGGCAGGCTTGCAAGCTTGCCGCGAAGATCGGCCACCAGTTGTTTGGCGATATCGGAATCGACAGCTTCATAGTCGTGGCGGGTGTAATAATTGCGCCCGAAACGCGCCCAATGTTCCTCGACGATGTCTTTCACGCTTTCCTTGCGCACCGCCAGAATATTGAGCCAGAGCAGTACGGCCCACAGGCCATCCTTCTCGCGCACATGGTCGGACCCGGTGCCGGAGCTTTCCTCGCCGCAAATCGTGACCTTGCCATTGTCGAGCAGATTGCCGAAGAACTTCCAGCCCGTCGGCGTTTCAAACATGCCGATGCCGAGCTTGTCAGCCACGCGGTCGGCGGCAGCACTTGTCGGCATGGAACGGGCAATGCCCTTGATGCCGTCCTTGTAGCCCGGCGCCAGATGCGCATTGGCGGCCAGCATGGCAAGCGAATCGGATGGCGTGACGAAGATGCCGCGCCCGATGATGAGATTGCGATCACCGTCGCCATCGGAGGCGGCGCCGAAATCCGGCGCGTGGTCGGACATGAGCAGATCATAGAGATCTTTTGCGTAGACGAGATTCGGATCCGGATGGTGGCCGCCGAAATCCGGCAGGGGCACGAAATTGACGACGCTGCCTTCCGGCGCGCCGAGACGGTGCTCGAAGATTTCCTTGGCGTAAGGCCCGGTCACCGCATGCATGGCATCGAATTTGAGACCGAAACCGCCCTTGATCATGGCGCGGATTGCGTCGAAATCGAACAGGCTTTCCATCAGCTCGGCATAATCGGTGACAGGATCGAAGATGACGACTTCGGTATCGCCGATCCGGCTCGTGCCGATCTTGTCGATGTCGACATCTACGACATCGGCAATTTTGTACTGGTCGATCACCTTGGAGCGGGCGAAGATCGCCTCGGTGATCTTTTCCGGTGCCGGTCCGCCGTTGCCGATATTGTATTTGATGCCGAAATCTTCATTCGGGCCGCCAGGATTGTGGCTTGCCGAAAGTATCATGCCGCCGAAAGCCTTGTATTTGCGGATCATGTTGGAGGCGGCTGGCGTCGAAAGAATGCCGCCCTGACCCACCATGATGCGCCCGAAGCCATTGGCGGCGGCCATCTTGATGAGCTTCTGGATCACTTCGCGGTTATAATAGCGTCCGTCGCCGCCGACCACGAGCGTCTTGCCGGCAAAACCTTCCAGCACATCGAAAACCGACTGGATGAAGTTTTCAGCGTAATTGGGCTGCTGGAAAACCGGAACCTTCTTGCGCAGGCCTGAAGTGCCCGGCTGCTGGTCCTGGTATGGCGTGGTGGCGATTGTCTTGACGGTCATATCTTTCCCGTTCGATTAAATGAATTAAGCAGTCAATGTGTTGGCATTTGCGGTCATTGCAAGACAACATAGATCAAACTTATTGATTGAAAATAACAAACTGTGTGGTTGTCGCTGGCCATGCTACAAATTCTGCCATGACCGACAATGCTCGCCCCATCAATGGCCCGCGCGATGTGATGCGGCTGAAACGCGACGATACCACCGGCCTGGAAGCCGTGGCGGCCCGTTTTCACAGCCATGCCTATGACATGCATTTTCATGACGAATGGCTCGTCGGCGTGACCCATGCGGGCGTGCAGGATTTTTTCTGCCGGGGCAGGCGGCGGCAGAGCACGCCGGGGCGAGTGATTCTCATCGAGCCGGGCGAACGCCACGACGGGCAGGCGGTCGCGGCGGACGGTTTTGCCTATAACATGCTTTATATGCCGCAATCGCTGGTCAGAAGCGCGATGGGGGGCAATGATGCGCATATCGGTTTTCGAGAGACGCTGGCCGATGACGGACAGTTGTTTCATGCGGTCGCCCGCGCCTGCGAGGCAATCTTCCTCGAAGCGCCGCGCCTGATGATTGAAGACTGCCGCGATCAGGTGACGAACCATCTTGCCCGACATCTTGGGCAGGACGTGACAGAAAAAGGGTCGGCTCCGCATCCGGTCGCAGCACGCGCGATGGACTATCTGCGGGCGCGCTTCGACGAGGAGTTCGGCCTCGATGAACTGGCGGAAGCGGTTGGGGCCGCCGACCGTTTCCAGCTTTCACGTGGGTTCCGGCGTGAATACGGCACCTCGCCACATGCCTGTCTGGTGCAGTTGCGCCTTGCTGAAGCACGGCGCCTGTTGCGCGAAAAAGTGGCGCCAGCAGAAGCAGCCGCGCTCAGCGGATTTGCCGACCAGAGCCATATGGGGCGCTGGTTCCGCCGCGCCTATGGCATGACGCCTGCTGCTTATCGCAAGGGACGCACAAACGTTCCAGAAATTGCAGCGAAAAGCCGTTAGGCCTGTCCTCGAAAAGAGGAAAAGCTTATGATTTTCGATACAAAAGTAGCCATTCTTGTCCTGCATGATCTGCCTGTCTGGCAGAAGCTGAACGTGACTGCCTTTATCGCGACCGGCATATCCGGCGCTGTGCCGCACGCCATGGGCGATCCTTATGAGGATGCGGCAGGCCGCAAGCATACGCGTCTGCTCGGCCAGCCGATGCTGATCTTCTCGGCAACACCGGACGTTCTGCAACGGGCATGGCAGCAATCGATCCAGCGCGATCTTATCCGTGCGCCCTATGTGCGTGCCATGTTCGAGACCGGGTATGACGTCGCCAACCGCGCTGTATTCAAGGCGGAAAATGCCGACGCACCCGATCTGGTCGGCCTTGCGCTTTACGGCCCAAAGAAAGATATCGACAAGGCCATAAAGGGAACTAACCTGCATCCTTGAACAGGACGCTCTGGTCGAACAGATAGCGGTTGGAAAGCGGCAGGCTTGCCGCGCCCATCGCCTTGGCATGCACACCAACCTTGCCCTCGATGATCTTCGGCGCGCGCAGGCCCTGCAAGTCGAGGCATGAAAGCTCCACGCGGGTCGCTTCCACGATGCGGTGACGCACATTACCCGGCAACCAGCCATCGATGACAGCGGCGGGAAAGTCGATCACGGAGGCGGCAGCTACCGTTGCATGGGCCAGCCCGCGTGCGGCAAGCGCTACCCATTCGTCGAGCGGCGTACCAAAGTTGCGCCAGTTTTCCGGTGAAAGCCACAGATCGTCGGAGGGCAGGTGCCGCTCCTGCAACATGCGTTCGAGGACGAACAGCGAAGCCGTATCGATGAGCTGCAAGGTTTCGCCGCGCTCCCACGTGCCGCGCATCCGCATCGGCATGGAGCCGAGCGCGCCCGCATTGCCCGTGCGGCCCGGATAGAGCGTGTTGTTCAGCACCACGCCGCCGCCGATGAACGAGCCGATGAAGAAATAGACGAAGTCGGTGAATTCTGGCCCGCGACCAAAGGTCAGTTCCGCACCACAAGCTGCCGTTCCGTCATTCTGCACGAAGACCGGAAACGAAAACGCCTTGGCGAAATCGCCGACGAGATCGGCGCCGAGCCATGCATCCAGATCTTCGGCAGGTGCACCCACTTCCTCGACCCAGTTCCACAATTCGAAGGGTAATGCGATGCCGAGCCCTGCAATGCGGTCGCGCTTGGCCGGTTCGAGGGCTGCCGTGAAAGCGGCGACGCTCTCGACGGCGAAGCGACGGATTTCACCCGGTACAGGCCAGCGATAGGTAATGTGCCGCCGTTCGCGGATCGCTCCCAGAAAATCCATCAGGATGATTTCCGCGCTGCGCCGCCCGATCTTGAGACCGAAGGAGAAAACCCCGTCGGCGGCAAGGCGCATCGGCATGGAAGGTTGGCCTACACGACCGCGCACCCGTTCGCCCTGCGTAATAAGGCCGTCTTTTTCCAGCGCACGAATGATGACGGAAACCGTTTGTGCCGAAAGTCCGGTCAGGCGCGCAATTTCGGCGCGGGCCAAAGCGCCATGCCGGCGCACGAGCGCCAGAACCAGCCGCTCATTATAGGCGCGCACGCCGATCTGGTTTGAACCGCGATTGACGCTCGCGCCCGGCCCGGCGAATTGCAGCATGGCAGGACCCGGAGTGCCGGAAAGGGTGCCAGAAAGGGTGCTGGAAAGCGTATCGGCAGACCCGTTGTCTGGTTCGCCTTCAACTTTATGCCTGACCATAGCCTCTCCCAGATTCCGTGCCATGGAATGCAATCTCGAAATGCAGCCATGGAATGCCGGAATTCCTAAACCAACCATCGGAGGAGAAAAAGCCCTCATTGTGAGGGATATGAAATAAAAACAATCGCTTAAGAGCCTGCTCCAAAAGTCACCATGCCGGTCTCCAAATAGCGCCTTTCTACGTTCCGGTGCTCACGTACCTTTAAGTACGCTCCGCTCCGGTACTCGAAAATCACCATTTTCGCCTCGGCCTGCCGCTTTTTGATTCAGTCTTTAAGACCGATCATGCGGCGCGGCAGTGGGCTCGGTGCCTGCCTCTTTCGATCCTCTCTCCTCCGTCTTCCAGAGTGACACAGCATATTAATAAATCAAGTGGATTTATTAATTGACTCTGTTTTGAAGCCGTGTTTTGCTTCTCTTCTGCCGGGGGAAGAGGACCGGTTTCAATCTGGGAGGAGTCCATGAAGAAGACAGTTCTGTCGGCAGCCTTTGCTGCCTTAGCGCTTGGCGCTGCCGCGTTGCCTGTTGCTGGGCCAGCGAATGCCGCCGATGTCGGCGCGTGCCTCATCACAAAGACCGATACCAATCCGTTCTTCGTCAAGATGAAGGAAGGCGCTATCGCCAAGGCGAAGGAGCTGGGCGTCAATCTCAAGACCTATGCGGGCAAGATCGACGGCGATTCCGAAAGCCAGGTTGCAGCTATCGAAACCTGCATTGCTGATGGCGCCAAGGGCATTCTCATCACGGCTTCCGACACCAAGGGCATCGTGCCATCGCTGCAGAAGGCACGCGATGCGGGCCTGCTCATCATCGCGCTCGATACGCCGCTTGAGCCTGCCGATGCGGCGGACGCAACCTTTGCAACCGACAATTTCCTGGCCGGTGAACTGGTCGGCAAATGGGCAGCGGCAACACTCGGTGACAAGGCCAAGGATGCGCGGGTTGCCTTTCTCAACCTCACCGCATCGCAGCCGAGCGTCGACGTTCTGCGCGATCAGGGTTTTGCCACCGGTTTCGGCATCGACCCGAAAGACAAGACCAAACTCGGTGACGAGGATGATCCGCGCATTGCCGGTCGCGACCTGACCGATGGCAACGAAGAAGGCGGACGTCGCGCGATGGAAAACCTTCTCCAGAAGGATCCGAACATCAATGTCGTCCACACCATCAACGAACCTGCCGCCGCCGGTGCCTATGAGGCGCTGAAGGCCGTCGGTCGCGAAAAAGACGTGCTGATCGTTTCCATCGATGGCGGTTGCCCCGGCGTGAAGAATGTCGAGGCCGGTGTGATCGGCGCGACTTCGCAGCAATATCCGCTGCAGATGGCGGCACTCGGTATCGAGGCGATCAAGAAGTTTGCTGATACGGGTGAAAAGCCGAAGCCGACCGAAGGCAAGGACTTCGTCGATACCGGCGTGTCGCTTGTCACCGACAAGCCGGTGGAAGGCGTTCCGTCCATCGACACGAAGACCGCACTCGACAAGTGCTGGGGCTGATAGGCTCTTTGGGTTCTGGTTCGGCAGGTCGTAGGATTTGCCGAACCTTTCTGCAGGTGAAGGCAGGAGACAGACATGAGTGAGCCACAGGCGGCTTCCGCTGCACAAAAACCGTCTATGCAGGACTATGAAAAGACGCTGGCGCAGAGCGCGGCTGATGTCGCCTCTTTCGATGCGGGCGACCAGTCGCTGCTTTATCGGATGCGGAATTTCCTGCATCACAATCCCGCTGCCGTGCCGCTGATCGTGCTCGTCCTGTCGCTGCTGGTGTTCGGCATCACGCTTGGCGGCAAGTTCTTCTCCGCTTTTGCGCTGACGCTCATTCTGCAACAGGTCGCCATCACCGGCATCATTGCCGTGGCGCAGACGCTTGTGATCCTGACCGCAGGTATCGATCTTTCGGTCGGTGCCATCATGGTCCTGTCATCGGTGGTGATGGGCCAGTTCACCTTCCGCTATGGGCTTCCCGCCGAACTTTCCGTTCTGTGCGGCTTTGCTACCGGCGCGCTATGCGGCTTCATCAACGGCTTTCTGGTGGCCTATGTCCGCCTTCCGCCCTTCATCGTAACGCTCGGCATGTGGCAGGTGATCCTCGCCACAAACTTCCTCTATTCCGCCAACGAGACGATCCGCGCGCAGGAAATCACGGCGGAAGCGCCGATCCTGCAATTCTTCGGCGAGAGCATCCGCTTTGGTGGCGCGGTCTTTACCTATGGCGTCATTGCGATGGTGCTTCTGGTTCTGCTGTTCTGGTATGTGCTGAACCACACTGCCTGGGGACGGCACGTCTATGCCATCGGTGACGATCCCGAAGCGGCACAGCTTTCCGGCGTCTCGGTCAAGCCGATCCTCATGTCGGTCTATGTGCTGGCCGGTATCATCTGCGCGCTTGCAGGCTGGGCGATGATCGGTCGTCTCGGTTCTGTGTCGCCGACCGCAGGCCAGTTCGCCAATATCGAATCCATCACCGCAGTGGTGATCGGCGGCATTTCGCTCTTCGGCGGACGCGGTTCCATTCTGGGCACCATGTTCGGTGCGCTGATCGTCGGCGTGTTTTCGCTGGGGCTGCGCCTGTGGGGCACCGATCCGCAATGGACCTATCTCCTGATCGGCGTTCTCATCATTGCCGCCGTCGCCATAGACCAGTGGATCAGAAAGGCTGCCGCATGAAAACGAACACCACGCCTGTTCTGTCTGGCAGAAGTCTGGTCAAGCGCTATGGTCGCGTCACCGCACTCGACCATGCCGACTTCGATCTCTATCCCGGCGAAATCCTCGCGGTCATCGGCGATAATGGCGCCGGCAAGTCCTCGCTTATCAAGGCGCTGTCCGGCGCGATCAAGCCGGATGAAGGGGAAATCCTGCTCGACGGCAAGCCGGTCAGCTTTCATTCACCGATGGAAGCACGGCAGGCGGGCATCGAGACGGTCTATCAGAACCTTGCTTTGTCGCCTGCGCTTTCCATCGCCGACAATCTGTTTCTGGGTCGTGAAATCCGCCGCAAGGGGCCGCTTGGCTCGCTGTTCCGCATGCTGGATCGCGGTGCGATGGAAAAGATCGCGCGCGAAAAACTGTCCGAACTGGGCCTGATGACGATCCAGAATATCGGCCAGGCGGTGGAAACCCTTTCGGGCGGCCAGCGTCAGGGCGTTGCGGTGGCGCGTGCCGCCGCCTTCGGCTCCAAGGTGGTCATCATGGACGAGCCGACGGCGGCGCTTGGCGTCAAAGAATCGCGCCGCGTACTGGAGCTTATTCAAGACGTGAAGCGGCGCGGCATGCCCATCGTGCTCATCTCGCACAACATGCCGCATGTGTTCGAGGTTGCCGACCGCATCCACATTCACCGGCTCGGACGCCGCCTGACGGTCATCGACCCGAAGGAATATTCCATGTCTGATGCCGTGGCGCTGATGACCGGGGCGATGAGACCGAAGGAAGCGGCTTGACCACTTGCGCTTGAACAGGGTTGCTGCGCCTTTAACACGGTGACAGGACGAATCACGGAAACCGGACATGACGCCTATTGAGCGCGAAGCCCTGCCTTCGGAAATTCTTGCGCGGCTGGCGGAAACCGACAAGCGCCTGATCGTGGCCATCGCAGGCCCGCCGGGAGCCGGAAAATCCACCATTTCCGACTATCTGCTCCATGCCATCAACAAGGGCGGCGAAACGCCGTCCATCGTCGTGCCCATGGACGGGTTCCATCTTGATGACGGGATTCTCGATCAGCGTGGATTGCTGAGCCGCAAGGGCTCGCCGCCCACTTTCGACTGCGCCGGATTTGCGGTGTTGCTGCAGCGACTGAAACAGGCAGAGGGCGAAATCTTCATTCCGGTTTTCGACCGTTCTCTGGAGCTGTCCCGCGCTGCGGCATCCGTGGTCGGCCCGGAGCATCGCGTGCTTCTGGTCGAAGGCAATTATCTGCTGCTCGATCAGCAACCATGGACGCAGCTTGCTCCCTTTTTCGACATGACGCTCTATCTGGATGTGCCCTTTGCAGAGCTGGAGCGTCGCCTGATCGAACGCTGGCTCAGCTTCGGTTTCGATGCCGAAACCGCCCGAAACCGCGCCCTTTCCAACGACATTCCCAATGCCGAACTCGTGGTAGCGCAGTCGCGCAAGGCGGATTTTGTCGTGGTCTCGGACGGGCGATAACAGGGAATTGCGCCTTTCAAGGGTTGCGGCGATGCGCTTGCGTCTGCATGATGGGAAAATCGCTTCATCAGTTTCCGACCGGAATAGTTCCCCATGACGACTTATGTTTTTGCGCCGCCTCCGCAGCCTTTTTTGCCTGTGAAGGGAACGGACGCGCGCTTTCCCGTGCACCGCATCTATTGCGTCGGCCAGAACTACGCTGATCACGCCATCGAAATGGGTGGTGATCCGACTCGCAACCCGCCTTTCTTCTTCCAGAAGAACCCGGACAGCCTCGTGATCGAAGGCGGTGATTTCCCTTATCCGCCGAAGACCGAGGACGTGCATCACGAGATCGAACTTGTGGTGGCGCTGAAGGCCGGGGGCACCGACATTGCTGTCGAAAAGGCGCTGGACCATGTTTATGGCTACGCCGTTGGCATCGACATGACGCGCCGCGACCTGCAGGCCGTGGCCAAGAAGGCCGGGCGCCCGTGGGAAGTCGCGAAAGCTTTCGAACACTCCGCACCCTGTTCGGCCATCGTGCCGGTGTCGGAAATCGGCCACCCGGAAAAGGCTGCGATTTCGCTCGCCATCAATGGCGAAACCCGCCAGTCGGGCAACCTCAACCAGATGATCTGGAAGGTGGCGGAAACCATTTCCTACCTGTCTTCGCTCTTTGAGCTGCAACCCGGCGATCTTATCTTTACAGGTACGCCTGCGGGCGTCGGACCGGTGAAGCGCGGCGACCGTCTGGAAGGCAAGGTCGACGGCGTGGAAACCCTCACCGTAACCGTAGTCTGATTCTCTTCACGTGGAGGAGCATGAATGAGCATCTATCTTCCCGATGACGTGCACGACGCTCTGGAGCGCTTCATCGCCGAAAAGCATCCTGGTCTCAACCAGACCGAGGCGATGACGCTTATCCTGCGCAAATGGCTGGTGCGTGAGGGCTATCTGTCGGCGGAGCCCGAACACGGCACACCGCCGGATGAACTGAACGCGACCAATGACGATTGAACAAGGCAGCAATTGACTATGGCCAAACAGCCGCCGGAAGGAGCGGGTCGCAAGACCGCGCTCGGGCGACGCCTTTTGATTCTCATGATTCTGGCAATTGTGCTCGTGATCGCGCTCGTCTGGATGAGCATTTATCTCTTCGATCCAAACGGCGGTCTAGACTTCGATGATCTCGGTATTTTTGCTTTTGATTTCAATGTGGTAGATGCAATGTCACCGCGCATTTTGTGAGTGCGTTAATCTTTTTGTTACCATTTGAAATATTCATTTTGGCCGAGCCCCGACGTTTAGCGCTTCCGTTTGCCGTCTTTTGCATGGTACATGATCCTCATCGACCGAAAGAATATTGACTGAAACGGGCGCTTTCCGATGCCTGTAAAGCCAAGAGGATCTGGATGGCATTCGAGGACATCAAGGCGGAAATTGCGCTGCTTTTCGAGCAAATGGTGAATCAGCCGCAAGACGCTCATGAAATCCGTGAAACGGTTCGCGAGAAGCTCAATACGCTGCGGGCCAGTGGTTTGCCTCTGCCTGAAGATCTGGTCGAGCTTGAAAAACGCATCGAAAAAGATTTCGATTCCTGAGAACGGATCCGGTCATGCGTTACGCGCTTTCCTCTTCTTCCTCCGCTGGTCTGGTCCGCAAGGGCCTCATGCTTCTTGGTTGTGCCGTGGCGCTCAGCGCCTGCAACACCACCAATGACGGCAAGCCCGTGAAAACGGCGCTGATCACGCAGACCGATACCTCCAGCCAGACCGCTTCCGCAGCAGGCAGCGCTGCCAGTGCCACGGCCAATGCCGCAGGCACGGCGACTGCCGATGCGGGCGCTGCTGCCGGAACGCAGACCGTCGCAGCCGTGACCGATCCTTCCGATCCGGTCCTGCCTGCCGTTGTTCCCATTCCCGGCATTCGTGGCCAGTCCGAACCGATGATGGCCTATGCCGGTGCGCAGGCTGCCGCTTCGCCGGCATCCGTTGCCGCCAATATGGCGTTTGAGACACCGGATCATGCGCCGGAAGAACTCGATGCGCTGATCACCAAATATTCCGTCGCCTATGACGTGCCGGAACGCCTTGTGCGCCGGGTCGTGCATCGCGAAAGCCGGTTCAATCCGGGCGCCCGCAACGGACCTTATTGGGGCCTGATGCAGATCAGCCATCCGACTGCGCGCGGCATGGGTTATACGGGCGCGGCCAAGGGTCTGCTCGATGCGGAAACCAATCTGAAATATGCGGTTCGCTATCTGTCCGGCGCCTATAAGGTCGCGGGCGGTGATGAAAGCCAGGCAGTCCGCTATTATGCGCGGGGCTATTATTACGATGCCAAGCGCAAGGGACTGTTGCAGGAAACCGGCCTCGACGGAAGCTGGAAGCGCAACGGACCGACCCGTGACGCAGCCGCTTCCATCCAGCCGGCATCCTTGCCGGAAGGTGGGACAGCACCGCTCCCCGGCGTCGCTCCCATTCAGGCTTCCTACGCACCGGCAGCGCAATAAACTTCCTATCAACCAACTGTCATCTTGACGCTGCAAAGCGATGGCAGTTTCCTGTTGAGAGCGCATCCCGAAAAGTGTGAAACGGTTTTCGGAAAAGATGCGCGTTAAAACAAAGGACTAGAGCGCCGATCTGACCCAATCAGATCGAAACGCGCTCTGGAACCGACGACAGGGAAATTTCATGAATGTAAGACTGCCTCATCCAGTCAAATGGAAATATGACCGGGCCGAAT
The DNA here is from genome assembly GCF_024539785.1 of Ochrobactrum sp. BTU2. Classification (NCBI taxonomy): domain Bacteria; kingdom Pseudomonadati; phylum Pseudomonadota; class Alphaproteobacteria; order Hyphomicrobiales; family Brucellaceae; genus Ochrobactrum; species Ochrobactrum sp. BTU2. Next base: position 407,007 of record NZ_JAHWRG010000002.1, read on the forward strand.
TGTGGGCCGATGGCGTCATCCATGTTCTGGGTGTCGGGCTGGCGCTTGCGGGCGCCATTGCCATGCTGATCTATTTCCTGCCGAACATGCCTGCGGCGACCTCGATTTCGTCGGGGGTCTATCTCGCGAGCCTTCTGGCGGCGCTCGGCATTTCGGCCGTCTACAATATCTGGCCGGTTTCCCCGACCAAATGGTTCCTGCGCCGTTTCGACCATTCGGCGATCTATCTGCTGATCGCCGGAACCTACACGCCTTTTGCCATGCATATGGGCGACCGCGCTCTGCCGCTGCTTCTCTTCGTCTGGAGCGTGGCTTTCGTCGGCATCATGCTGAAACTGTTCATGCCGGGACGTTTCGACCGGCTGTCGATCCTGCTTTATCTGGCGCTCGGCTGGAGCGGCGTCATGGTCTACGACACCATGGTGCAATCGCTGCCGCCAGCCGTTTTCTGGCTGATTGCAGCCGGTGGCATGGTCTATTCGTTGGGGGTGATCTTCCATGTCTGGGAGCGCCTGCGGTTTCAGAATGCCATCTGGCACGGCTTTGTCGTGGTGGGCGCGGCACTGCATTATTGTGCTGTGTTTTTCGTTGGCGCATGGAACTGAAGCCCGCTCTATTTCGGCTCTGACGGTCTGCAAATGGCGCACTTCTGCGCTTCCGGTGCTCATGTACCTAATGCATGTCTCCCAAAAGTGGGAACCGGTTTTGGGATAAAGACATGCAGGAAAACAAAAACTTAAAGCGTGTCGTATGACTACGATAAAATGCGACACACTTTAAAGTACACTCCGCTCCGGTTCTCGAATTGCACCATTTTCGTCGCGTCATAGCCAAAATAGCGAACGGGCTTCGGAGCGCGTGATTGCTCAATGAAAGTCTCGCGAGTTCGGCATGATTTTTACATTCCGCGGATGATGCGCCATCTGGGATGGAGCGACGAGGCGCTGCGCTTCGCGTCCGCTCATTTCGATCAGTGCTGCCGAACGATCCTGCAGCTTTGACGCCACCAGATGCACGACCCCTTCGGGACTGCGCTGGAGGCGACCTTCGATATGGATCAGCCGCGCGCCCATTACTTCGCGGCGAAACGCTTTCATGATTTTCGGCCAGACGACAATATTGGCGATGCCGGTTTCATCCTCGATGGTGAGAAACACCACGCCCTTGGCGCTGCCGGGGCGCTGGCGCACGGTGACGACGCCCGCCACTTTCATGCGGCGTCCATCGGCACCTTCCTGCACTGCGCGACAGGTTGAAACGCCTTCCGCTGCCAGACCCTCGCGCAGATATTGCAGCGGATGCCCTTTCAGCGAGAGCCGCGTCGTCTCGTAATCGGCAATCACATGCTCGGAAGCGGCCATTTCAGGAAGTTTTGTGCGCGGTTCCTCCGCCAGTTCGCTGGTTGCGGCGGCGCGGAACAGCGGCAGCGTTTCGTCATTGGGCAGACGGCGCACGGCCCACAGTGCTGCGCGGCGGTCGATATCGAGTGAGCCGAAGGCATCGGCATCGGCCAAAAGCGTGAAGGCGCGCCGGTCGAGCCGGAGACGCCGATGCATGTCCTCGATGGTGCGGTAAGGCTCCTGCCGGTCGGCAATCAGGAGTTCGGTGTCCCGTTTGGAAAACCCGTCGATCTGGCGGAAACCCAGCCGGAGCGCCGGTCGGATATCGAGCGTATCCTCCAGCATATTATCCCAGTGACTGAAATTAACATCGACGGGCAGCACCGTCACGCCATGCTCGCGGGCATCGCGCACGATCTGGGCGGGTGCGTAAAAACCCATGGGTTGGGAATTGAGAAGCGCGGCGGCGAACACTTCCGGATGGTGGCACTTGATCCACGCGGAAATATAGACCAGATGGGCAAAGCTTGCCGCATGACTTTCGGGAAAGCCATATTCGCCGAAACCCTTGATCTGGTTGAAGCAGTTTTCGGCAAAGGTCCGGTCATAGCCACGATTGACCATGCCTTCGATCATCTTTGTCTCCATCGTATGGATGGTGCCCATCTTGCGGAAAGTGGCCATGGCGCGGCGCAACTGGTTGGCCTCATCCGGTGTGAATTTTGCAGCCTCCATGGCAATGCGCATCGCCTGTTCCTGAAACAGCGGCACGCCCTTGGTCTTACCGAGAATTTGTAGCAACTCGTCGGGCGGCCCGTACTCCGGCGCTGGCGATGGCAAGGTGCAGGGTTCCTCATTGTTTCGCCGCCGCAGATAGGGATGGACCATGTCACCCTGAATGGGGCCGGGCCGCACAATGGCGACCTCGATGACGAGATCATAGAACTCACGCGGGCGCAGGCGTGGCAGCATGTTCATCTGGGCGCGGCTTTCCACTTGAAACACGCCGAGCGAATCTCCCTTGCACAGCATGTCGTACACGGCTTCGTCTTCGCGCGGCAAATTGGCCAGCGTCAGCTTCTTGCCATCATATTTTTCCGGCTTGTGCTGGTGAATGAGATCAAAGGCCTTGCGGATGCAGGTGAGCATGCCGAGCGACAGCACATCGACCTTCATCAGCCCCACCTCGTCGATATCGTCCTTGTCCCATTCGATGAAGGAGCGGTCTTCCATCGCCGCCGGGCCGATGGGCACGGTCTCGTCCAGTCGATCACGGGTCAGCACGAAGCCGCCGACATGCTGGGACAGGTGGCGCGGAAAGCCGATCAGCGTGATGGCCAGTTCCACCGCGCGTCGGATGATGGGATTGTCGGGGTCGAGACCCGCCTGTCTGATATGCTGCTTGTCGATGCCGCCGCCCGATATGCCCCAGACCGTATTGGCGAGCGCCGCCGTCACATCCTCAGTCAGGCCCAGCGCCTTGCCGACATCGCGAATGGCGCTGCGGGACCGATAGCTGATGACGGTTGCGACAATGGCCGCACGGTCTCTGGTGTAGCGGTCATAGACATATTGCATCACCTCTTCGCGCCGCTCATGTTCGAAATCGACGTCGATATCCGGCGGTTCCTTTCGCTCGACCGAAAGAAAGCGCTCGAACAGGAGATCGACCTGTGTCGGGTCCACACCGGTGACGCCAAGGCAGAAGCAGACAACGGAATTGGCCGCCGAACCACGTCCCTGACACAGAATGTTTTTGGAAATAGCAAACTGCACAATGTCATAGACGGTGAGGAAATAGGCAGCATATTGCAGCTTTTCGATCAGCGCCAGTTCCTTGTGGATCAGCGCCTGCACCTTCGGCGGGATGCTGTCCGCACCGTAATGACGGGCAGCACCTGCCCAGGTGAGATCATGCAGATGCTGTTGCGGCGTCTTGCCAAGTGGCACCGGCTCGTCGGGATAATCATATTTCAGCTCATCAAGCTGAAAAGTGATGGGCGCGACGAAATCGGCGGTAGCCTCGACTGCTTCAGCGTAGTCGCGGAACAGCCGCAGCATTTCCTTTGGTGGTTTCAGGTGGCGTTCGGCGTTCTTTTCGAGAAGCTGCCCGGCTGCGAAAACAGTCGTGTGGTGGCGGGTTGCCGTCAGCACATCCTGAAGCGCGCGGCGGTCGGGATGATGATAGAGCACGTCATTGGTGGCGAGCAGCGGCACATTGGCTTCGGCTGCAAAGCGGGCGATGCGTTCGGCCCGGCGCCCGTCATGGCCCTGATGCGGCATGGCGAGCGCCAACCAGACCGAGCCGGGGGCAGCTTGCGCAATCTCGGTCAGGCGCGCGGCAAAATCCGGCTCGTGGTCTTCAGGCGCAAAGACCGCGATCTGGAACTGTCGGGCGCGAAACAGCAGGTCGCCCCATTCGAGATGGCATTCGCCCTTGATGGCGGCGCGTGCCTTGCCCTCCGTCAGCAGGCGGCACAATTGCCCATAGGCAGCGCGATCACGCGGATAGACGACCATATCCGGCGTGCCGTCGGTGAAGGACAGGCGACAGCCGATGAAAAGCCGGAAATCGCTCTTGTCGCGAAAATCCTTCCATGCCGCATGTGCCCGCACCACACCGGCCAGCGTGTTGCGGTCGGCAATGCCGATGCCGGACAGGCCAAGCTCATGCGCACGCGCTACCAGTTCCTGCGGATGCGAAGCGCCGCAAAGGAAGGAGAAATTGCTGGCAGCAGCCATTTCGAAATAATGAGCCATCACGCGAACAGTCCGTGTAAAAACCAGCGCGGATGATTGGCACCGTCATAAAGGCCTTCGCGGAAAATCCAGAAGCGCTGGCCGTTCTCGTCTTCCACCCGGTAATAATCGCGCAGTTCCGGAACCGTGTGACCGATTGCGAGCCACCATTCCGGTTCGATCCTTTCAGGTCCTTCGGCAAGGCGCACATGATGGCGCACCCGCCGCCACAGGAAAAACGAAGGCGGACTGTCGGGCACTTCCGCCACGCTTTCAATCAACTGCGGCGGGCGAAACAGTTTTATGGGACGCAGAGGCGGGTCGTTGGGAAGTGCTGGGGGAAGTGCTACTGTGTTTTCGTAATCGGCTTCGCCCTTGCTGTCCGTGTGCAGAGCAGGGCGCAGGCCGAAAGCCCGTTCAGGAATATGCGTGTTGCGCGAAAAGGAGACGAGAACGCGGTTCTGTCCAAGCCGCGCCGAAAGCCGGTCGACAAGCTGGCTAAACCCCGCTTCATCTTCCTCATGCTGGTCGAGCCCCGTCTGGCGCTGGGCGATTGGCGCGCTGCGCAGCGCTGCCAGCCGGATCATGTCGAAGCCGAAACCTGCATCGAGCGGGTCGGTCAAGGCGTTGAGCCTTTCACGCGCAAGGCGCAGGAAAACCTTGTCGCTGCGCAAGGGCTGGCCGGTCTCGATGTGGATATGACGCATTTCGCCGTCGACACGGAAGAAGGAGGCCTCAATCAGAAGCGCGCCTTTGCCCTCCGGTTCAAGCTGCGCAAAAAGCTCCTGCGCCAGTTCCTGCAAGATGCGTTCGACCAGTTCCATTGCGGTAACCGGCTCTGACAGGCGGCGCTCGACGGTACTGAGCGGCATGATGCGCATGGGGGAAATCGGCGCGCGCTCCTGCCGCGCCAGCCGGTCGAGCCGGGTCGCAAGATCGGTGCCGAAGCGGGCGGTGAGTGCGGCGCGCGGAAGCCCCATCACATCGCCGATGCGTTTCAATCCGGCGCGCTTGAGGCCGGTTTCGGCAGCTTGCGTCAGTTCAAGCGCGGAGAGCGGCAGGCGGGGAAGCAAGCGGTCGGCCTCTGCTCTGCTGAAGACACTGCCCTTCGTTCTCCGTGCCAGAAGCCGCGCGGCAAAACTGTTATCGGCAATCGCCGCCTGTACGCCAAGCCCGGCCCGTTCCAGACGCCGGATTGCATCGGCACGCATGGCGTCGAGCCCGCCAAAAAGATGCGCACAGCCGGTTATGTCGAGCATCAGCCCATGCGGCTCATCGAAGGCGACAAGCGGCGTGTAGCGCTCGCACCAATGGGCAAGACGCTTGAGCAATGCCGCATCATGTTCCGGTGCTGCCGTTGCCACTTCAAGCCGTTCCACGCGGGCGCGCGCATCCGTCAGTGCCATACCGGGAAAAAGGCCGAGCTTTGCCGCTCCGGCATCCACTGCTGTCAGGCGCAGCGCATTGGCCGTGCGTTCGGTCACAACCAAAGGCAGGCGCGGTTTACCGTCAGGCGGAGCGCTGTTGCGAAGCCGGTCGGTCGGCAGAAACGGAAACCAGAGGGCGAGAAACAGACGTTCTGCCATCCCGTTCGTTAGCACCAAATTCCTGGGTTTCATTGTTCCATTCCATGATCCATTGCCCGCATGTGCCGTGGCGATTGCGTTCCAGAACCGCCGAAAAGACAGGCTTGCCGGGTGCGTTCGCTCCACTTGAACGGGACGGCGCGGGCGCCACCCGCCAGCGGCTGACGGCAGCGCTTTGCACAGCCGTCCGATGGCTCCGGAGCAGGATGACGGGCAGCTGCGCGGTTTCGGTTGCCAGAAGCAGACGACGCGAAGCGGTCAGGTCGAGGCATTTCGGCTGGCCTGTCACCGAGGCGACGACGCCGGAAACAAGATGCGAAGCCTTGCCGCCGGTTCCGGCTTCCAGCGCATCATTTGCCGCCTTCAGGACATCCTGTGCCGTGGGGCAGCGCACGATCAGAAGTCGCGACGGATCGATCCCGAAGGCATGAAGTCCCGGCGGATAAAGCCCGCCATATTCACTTGCAGCACTTTCTTCCTCGATCCAGATAATCGGGCGACGAGGCTCTATGGCGCGTTCTGCCGCACGGGCGGCAAAGGCGAGCGCAAAGCCGGTCGCAGCCATATGCGCGCCGGGGTTTTCGGCAAAAACCTCATGCAGCGCGTCGCCTGCCAGACCATGCGGAAAGGCAGCATCCGCTCCGGCAAGGCCGAGCGTGAAACTGCGCGCCCGCCCGAAGCCCGTTTGCCCCTGATTTGCAAAACTGCCTTGCGGATCGTTGCCTTCAATGGTCGTAACCATGCGCCGCAGCGCCGCGATGTCGATGCCGCTCACGTCTAGATTCCATCTTTTTGTTCTCTATATGTTCTAGTATTGAATCGAGCGAGGCAAGAGTCAAGCGGGATCAGAAATCAGTCCAGTGGACTGATTTCCTTGCGTAGGCGTTTCACACTTTTCGGGATACGCTCTATCATCGCGATAGTGGTTTTGGATTAGGCGGCGTCCCTGAAAGGCACGCCTGCCAGTTGCGCCAGATGGCCGGGAAGGTCGGTGCCTGCACCCGCCGCATTGATCGTGTCGAAATAATCATGCCAGCCGGTGGCGGTGATTCCGGCAATCAGCATGTCGAGAGCTGCTTCATCCGGGAAACGCCAGATGGCGAAGAAACTCTGGCTGGGCGCAAAAGACTTTGTCGCGTCGACGGGACCTAATGCCAAGGCCTCGATACCGAGCGCGCCAAGCCCGCCCATACCCGCGCCGACTTTCTCAAAGAAGGCCTGCCTGCCTTCAGCATCGAGCGCGTGCCAGCTCGATTTCGGGGAATAAAGCTCGGCGAGGTAATAGGTCATGTCATATCCCTTAGGGTTTCATTGATCTTGAAAGAGCGACCGGCATCGGTGCGGCTCCAGATACGGCGCAGCAAGGTGCTGAGAAGCTGCTGTTCGCCTGACGAGAGATCGCTCATCAGGCTTGCAATCCATGCGGTATGTTGTTCGAAAAGCTGTTGCGCCAGCAGCGCCCCTTCGGATGTCAGCCGGACAGTCAGTTTGCGGCGGTCCTCGCTATCCGCGTGACGCTTGAGGAAACCATCGCGCTCCAGCCCGTCCAGCAGGCCGGTGATGGTGGCACGCGTGACACCTGCGCGTTCTGAAAGCTCGTGCGGCGAGAGGCCGCCGGGCACATTGTGCAGCAGAAACAGCAGGACGAACTTGCCCTCCGAAAGCTTGTGCGGTGCCAGCCGGCTGGCGCAATCCCGGTCAATGGCCGCAGCAAGCGACAAAACTTCAAAGCAGGTTTTCAGCGCGTCGGTGGACGGGCTGTGCCGGCGTTCCATTTCACCCAGAAGGGCGCGATGCTTTTGTTCGATTATCTCCATACGGTACCTGATAGTAAGGTGCCGTATTAAATGCAAGCGGATTTGAACATGCGAATGAAAATCAGGGGAGCTTGATCGATGGATATATGCGGTTTATATATGATCCATATATGAACCGTATGGTCTGGACAATGATATGGGTATCGTGAAAATCGCTGACGAACTGCATGAGGAACTGCGCAAGGCGAGTGACGTCATGTGCCGTTCGATCAATGCGCAGGCTGAATACTGGATGAAGATCGGCATGCTGGCGCAGGCTTATCCCGACCTGTCGTTCAACGAGATCGTGCAGATGCAGTTGCGCGCAGCGCAGGTCGAGCTGCCGGTTCTGCCCGTTCTTACTGTGCAGTCGTCATGACCAAGACCCCTGCCGAAGTGGAGAAAATGGCGGCATCCGGCGCGCTGCTTGCCTCTGTTTTTGCGCTTCTCGACCGCACACCTCTGGCAGGCATGACCACGATGCAGGTCAACGATCTGGTCGAGGATTATATCACCCGCGAATTGCAGGCGCGGCCTGCCAGCAAGGGGCAATATGACTATCCCTATGTGCTGAACAGTTCCAAGAACGAAGTCGTCTGCCACGGCATGCCGTCGGATGATGAGATCATTGAAAACGGCGAGATCATCAACTTCGATATCACGCTGGAAAAGGACGGCTATATCGCCGATTCCAGCAAGACCTACATGGTCGGCGAGGTTGCCCCCTTCGCCTCGCGGCTGGTCCGTGTGACCTATGAGGCGCTGTGGAAGGGGATTGCTGCCGTGCGACCCGGCGCGACGCTGGGCGATATCGGCCATGCCATCGAGCGTCACGCCAAGCGGCATGATTACAGCATCGTGCGGGAATATTGCGGCCACGGTATCGGCCGCGAGATGCACGAGGAACCGCAGGTTCTGCATTTCGGCAAGCCCGGCACCGGCGTGCGTCTGCGCGAAGGCATGGTGTTCACCATCGAGCCGATGCTCAATCAGGGAACGGCCAAGGTGAAGACCGAAGAGGACGGCTGGACGGTGGTGACGCGCGACGGAAAATTGTCAGCGCAGTTCGAGCATACGGTCGCAGTCACCGCGAATGGCGTGCGGGTGCTGACTTTGCGTCCCGGTGAAGAAAAGATGCTGGCGGGTATAAAACACGCCGCTTGATCTCATGCGATCCTGCCGGTCATCCAGAGCACAAAGACAATTGTTCCGCTCTAAAAACAAAAAGCCCGCCGGGAAGGCGGGCTTTTGTCCGGATGGGATATGCTTATTTGCGATCACGCGCAGCAAGCGTGCGCAGACGCAGTGCATTGAGCTTGATGAAGCCTGCGGCGTCCTTCTGGTCGTAAGCACCCTGATCGTCTTCGAAGGTGACGAGCTTGTCGGAATAAAGCGACTTGTCCGATTCGCGGCCGATCACCATCACATTACCCTTATAGAGCTTGAGCGTGACTTCGCCTTCAACATGGCGCTGGCTGTGATCGATGGCGGCCTGCAGCATTTCGCGTTCCGGCGAGAACCAGAAGCCGTAATAGATCAGTTCCGCATAGCGCGGCATCAGCTCATCTTTCAGGTGCGCCGCACCGCGGTCGAGCGTAATCGATTCGATGGCGCGGTGTGCTGCCAGCAGGATCGTGCCGCCCGGCGTTTCGTAGACGCCACGCGACTTCATGCCGACGAAGCGGTTTTCCACGAGGTCGAGACGACCGATGCCATTGTCGCGGCCATAGTCGTTGAGCTTGGCAAGCAGCGTTGCTGGCGACAGACGTTCGCCATTGATCGAAACGGCATCACCTTTTTCAAAGCCGATCTTGATGATCGTTGCCTTGTCGGGCGCGGTTTCCGGTGAAATGGTGCGCATATGCACATATTCCGGTGCCTCGACAGCCGGATCTTCCAGAACCTTGCCCTCGGACGAGGAGTGCAGCAGGTTCGCGTCGACGGAGAACGGCGCTTCGCCCTTCTTGTCCTTGGCAACCGGAATCTGGTGCTGTTCGGCGAATTCGAGCAGATGCGTGCGGCTCTTGAACGACCAGTCGCGCCATGGGGCGATGATCTTGATGTCCGGGTTCAGCGCATAGGCCGAAAGCTCGAAACGAACCTGGTCGTTGCCCTTGCCGGTCGCGCCGTGCGCGATGGCGTCGGCGCCGGTCTTCCTGGCGATTTCGATCAGGTGCTTGGAGATCAGCGGGCGGGCAATCGAGGTGCCGAGCAGGTAGACGCCTTCATAGACGGCATTGGCGCGGAACATCGGGAAAACGAAATCGCGCACGAATTCTTCGCGCACGTCCTCGATGAAGATTTCCTTGATGCCCAGCATTTCCGCCTTCTTGCGGGCTGGCTCAAGTTCTTCGCCCTGACCGAGATCGGCAGTGAAGGTCACAACTTCCGCGCCGAGTTCCGTCTGAAGCCACTTCAGGATGATCGAGGTGTCGAGGCCGCCCGAATAGGCGAGAACGACTTTCTTAACGTCTTTCCACTTGCTCATAATAAACTTCCGTCTCATCAGGCGCTCCAGAGCGGCGCCCAAAATTTGTCCGTAGTTCTTTTAGCAGTTGCCAAGCAGCGTGCAAGCCGAAGGGCTGCGACTTATCGCGAAAACTCATGCGGATTACGTGATCTGTGGTTCGCCAACTTCATAAACAACGAGTTTGCGGTCGCCAATACCAAGCCCAGGCCAGGCCGCACGCCATTCGGCAATATGGGCGGAGGCAAAATGCCGGTCGAGCGAAGCACGGTCGCGCCACATCTCCTTCACATGGATGAGACCCGGTTCGAGAATATCTGCGGCATAGCCATAGTCCACACAGCCATCCTCCGCCCGGCTGGCGGAGATCATGCGCTGCATGGCTTCACGCGCTTTGGCGAAGTTTTCCGGCGGCAGGCGGACGGTCCCTACGATCAGCAGCATTTCTGTCTCCATTCCACTGTTTCATTTGCCCGGAAATTATTCTAGCGTGCGCCATCTCTTGGAGCACATTTCGATGTCTTTTCTGACAAACCTGACCTTCATTCCCGAATGGACGATTTTTGTCCAGTTCGCGATAGCAACCGCGATCCTTTCCATTACCCCCGGTCCTGACATGACGCTTTTCGTCGGGCGCGCCCTGTCCGAAGGCAAGGCCGCAGGTTTTGCCTGCATGGCTGGCGCCAGCACCGGCATCGTCATTCACACAACCATGGTGGCGCTCGGCCTTTCGGCGCTCATTCTGGCGTCTCCTGCAGCTTTTACGGCGCTGAAAGTGGTGGGGGCGGGCTATCTGGTCTGGCTGGCCGTGCAGGCGATCCGCAAGGGATCGGCCTTCTCGCCGGAAAAGAATGGCGGCAAGAAGCATACGCTGTTCCAGAACTGGCTGACCGGTCTTGGCATCAACCTTTTGAACCCGAAGATCATCCTGTTCAACATGACCTTCCTGCCGCAGTTCGTCTCCGCGCATGACCCGCATGCCATGGGTAAATTGTTCTTCCTCGGCCTGTCGTTCATTCCGATGGCGCTGCCCTTCACCATTCCGATGGTGGTGGCGGCAGATCGTTTCGCCGGGCTCCTGAAAAAGAACCCGACCGTGACGCGCATCGTGGACTGGATGTTTGCGGGTGTATTCTCGGCCTTTGCGCTGAAGATCATCACAGCACAGGCAAAATAGAGCATTTCCAGCAAAAGTGCGAAGCGGTTTTGCGTAGGACAATGCGAATGAAAAAGCCATTTCCAGCAAAAGTGCGAAGCGTCTCCGCGGGGAAATCAGTCCACTGGACTGATTTCTGATCCCGCTTCGATGCGTAGGACAATGCGAAAAAGAAGATGGATTTTATTCAACCGGGCGAGTTAAAAGCCGCCCAGCATTGCGCCCTGCCAGCAGCCAGTAGACGAAGCTGCCGACGACACCGGCGCCTGCTATGGCTGCGATCCAGAGCGAGCTTTCCGGCACGCTCCGGCCATCGCTGAACGGAAGCGATGCGCCTGCGGCGGCAAGCCCGATCAGGGCGCCCGCAACACAATAGAACAGGGACGATTTGTAACCGCGCGCTTCAGCCAGAATGATGAGGATGAGTGCGGGCACAAAGCTGAACCCGCCAGCCATGGCTGCAATGGCAAAACCGCCAACGAAGACGGCGCTCCAGAAGCTGGTGGCTGCAAAGAGCGAACCGGCATCCGGGTCGCTTGCCATCATGACGAAATCGCTCATGAAGGAATCGATCCCGAGGGTGCGGAAAAGGATGGCGGCGAGAAACCAGCCTGCCGTCAATACACCGCAGCAATAGCCGAATACCACGATGGCGAAGCGCGTTATGTAGTCGAAAGTATCGTTCAAGCGCGCTCACCCATCGGTTTATTCACCCCGTTATTCACCATGCCCGGCAATCATCATGGCTTCGAGTGCAAGGCGCTCGCTCTTGCGCATGCGCTCCGATTCCGACTTAAGCTGGCCGCAGGCCGCGAGAATGTCGCGACCGCGCGGGGTGCGGATCGGCGATGCATAGCCAGCTGCGTTTACATAATCGGCAAATTTCTCGATCTGCTCCCATTCCGAGCACTGGTAATTGGTGCCGGGCCACGGGTTGAACGGGATCAGATTGATCTTGGCCGGAATGCCCTGCAAAAGCTTTACCAGCAGCTTGGCATCCTCAAGGCTGTCATTGATGTCCTTGAGCATCACATATTCGAAGGTGATGCGCTTTGCATTGGACAGGCCCGGATATTCGCGGCAAGCCTTGATGAGCTGTTCCAGCGGATACTTCTTGTTGATCGGCACCAGAATGTCGCGCAACTCGTCGCGCACGGCGTGCAGCGAAATGGCGAGCATCACACCGATCTCGTCGCCGGTGCGATAGATTTCCGGCACGACGCCGGAGGTCGAAAGCGTGATGCGACGCTTGGAAAGCGACAGGCCATCGCCATCGGAAGCGATAATCAGCGCCTTCTTCACTTCCTCGAAATTATAGAGCGGCTCGCCCATGCCCATCATCACTATATTGGTGATCTTGCGGCCCTCGGCGGGCACCATGGCGCCGTCTGGTGTATCCTTGTCCGGGAAATCGCCGAGCCGGTCGCGGGCGGTCAAAAGCTGCGCCAGAATTTCTTCAGAGGTCAGATTGCGCACCAGCTTCTGCGTGCCGGTATGGCAAAACGAGCAGGTGAGCGTGCAGCCGACCTGAGAGGAAACGCAGAGCGTTCCGCGCCCTTCTTCGGGAATGTAGACGCTTTCAATTTCGACCGGACGGCCTGCGCCGCGCGGCGGAAAACGGAACAGCCATTTGCGGGTGCCGTCCTGCGAAATCTGTTCTTCGACCACTTCAGGCCGCGCAATGGTGAAATGCTGCGCCAGCATAGCGCGCAAATCCTTGGAAATATTGCGCATGTCGGCGAAATCGGAAACGCCGCGCACATAGAGCCAATGCCAGAGCTGGCTGATGCGCATCTTCACCTGACGCTCGGGCACACCGGCCTTGATCAGCGCTTCGGCCATTTCCTCGCGCGACATGCCGATGAGCGACGGCTTTGCCTCCAGGCTGGCGCGCGCATGGCGGGCAAGCTGGTCGCGCGTATCATCAATGGTAAGGTCGAACGAAATGGACATCTGTTTTCAACTGTTGGAGACGACGGCTGAAGCGCGTCGATAAGCTTCGCCAGATAATCTGGCCCGAATGCATGGATAAATAGGGTCCGGCACTTGGCTTTGCGACCCCTGTTGCGCGCGCTCTTAGCACACAATATCGCATTCGTCATCCCACATGAAATCCGGCCACATGAAATCCGGTCGCTATGCATGACGGCGGGGAGCAAGGCTGCAAAAGAAAAAGCCGGGCGCAAGCCCGGCTTTGAAAGTTGTCCAATCGCGAGGATTACTTGCACTTCTGGATGGCTTTCAGCGCATCCGAAATACCCTTCAGCGAATAGGTATAGTTGGTCTTGGTGCCGCGCTTCGACTGTGCCTGCACCTTCATTTCCGAACCGCCGCGCATGGCTGCGATGAGCTGCGGCTCTTCCGCTGCATTTTCCATCCAGCCGGACTTACCGTTGACGAACATGTTGAAGTTGCGGTTGCCGATGGAGACGACGACCTTGGCATTGGTATTGAGGTCGTAACCGGCCATGAATTGCGGTTCGAACGAGATGTTCTGGCCGGGCTTCTGGCTCACGAGGAAGAAGTTGTCACCGTGATCGACATTGGCCGGAGCCTTCTGGGTCGGTACGGAGAGGACATAGCAGACCTTGCCGTTGCCCGACTGATAGCTGTAGGCGCCCCAGGCATTGAACTGGCTGATCTGGCTCGGGGTCTGGGCGAGTGCCGAACCCGCCATCCCAATCATGAACACAGAAGCCGCGACGATCGATTTTCCAAGCATTGGTTTTTACCGGTTCTCTTTCGTTTGCTTCAAACTTGAATATCGGGATGCCGCCGTTCATCACGCCGTCCCGCTCAGTTGCCGATTAAATTGCCTTAATCTGGGTTACCAAACGGTGAAGTTTCGAAAGAAAACTTGAATGAGCAGCTAAGTCGCCCCGCCATCCCTTGGCTCCACTTGAATTAAAAGAAAGCGGCGAGAGTGTGTTCGTGGGGATAAGGCAATAAGGCAGCAGGGGATTAAGGCAATATGTTGAAGGGGGATAGGATGTCGGAACTAGGGAAATAAGGAAAAAAGCGGGGGGCAATTGAAGCAAAGTAGCCAGAATCACATAGCTGTGATCAGCCGCCGCTATTCCCTTGCTCCCTCATCCTCAAGTGCCTGTCGCGCGGCCAGCCGGTGCGCCGGTGTGATATGGGCACGAACGGCTGTCAGCGCTGCCATCAGCACGGCAACGTCATCGGTGAAGCCGATACCGGCCAGAATATCGGGAATGGCGTCGAAGGGTAGGACGAAATAGGCGAGCGCCGCCATCAGGGTCATGCGCACATGGGTTGGGGTCCTCTGGTCGAGCGCGCAGTAATAGGCTGCCACCACCTCATCCATGAATGGCACCATGCGACCGGCGCGGCGCGCGGCCTTCCAGAATCCGTTCTTCACCCGTTCGCTGCGCTTCTTGAATTCGCTCTCGCTGCCGGGTTCGAGGATTTCACCGATTCTGACGTCATCCATTCTCGTTCAACTCCTGTCGTCCCGATTCCAATCATCGAATGCGGGTTCTGACCGGTAAAAAATGGGGAGTTTGTACCGCTCTTGCAAGGCCAGTTCGATTTCCCCGTAGTCCTATCCTGCAAGAACCATCAGCTACAACGCCCCCGTCAAATCCCCAAAATACAGATTCGACCGGATTGCTCACCAAACGGCTTGGACCGCACTGGAGCGATGCCGAACGAATGGAGGTTTTGATGCATTTGACCGGCTATGGGGAAAATTTCATCCGCAGCGACCGTTCAACACGGCTGTTTCGCGGCAACCAGCTACTGGCTGCTGGAAGCGAAGATAATTACATCACCGTCGATCTGTCGGAGGCGGGATGCTACGATGCCGCCGTCTATCTGCGGTTTCTCTTCGGAGCCGGAATTTCGCTCAACACTTTGCGCGGCACATCCAGCCAGAACTGGATACCGATCCTGAATTTCAGGGCGGGCGAACAATGGAACGGCTATTCGGCACTGCCATTCGGCAAAGCAATCGGCTTTTATGATGTTCAGGCCGGACATATTTTCCATGCCGCAATTTCGCTCGGCGATGTTCATATCCGGGGTGTCCATGGCGGCAAACTCGGGCAGAACTGGCAGGATCGCATCAATCTTACCCGCGTTCTACCCTATTCCAGCCGCAATCCAGATGGCAGCTTCAATTATGATCGCCGGAAGATTTACGTCTATATTTCAAAGCTCTAAATTCAGGCTATCGCATTCATCTTGCGCGCAAGCTTGATGTCGAGTTCCGTAATGCCGTTCTCGCTATGGGTAGCGAGCGTAACATCGACGCGGTTGTAGACATTGAACCATTCAGGGTGATGGTCGAGCTTTTCCGCATGGAGCGCTGCGCGCGTCATGAAACCGAAGGCGGCATTGAAATCCTTGAACTTGAAGCTCTTGGCAATCGCCTCGCGTCCGTCGACCTTCTGCCAGCCATCCAGTTCAGTGAGCGCTTCGTTCAGTTCATTTTCTGTCAGCCGGTTGCGTGCCATCGTCTTTCGCCTATGTTGCGGTTCCTGAACTAACTTATCATGAGCGCGAGAGTTCCGTGATCGTATCCGTAGCCGCACAAGCCCCGACCAGCATTCTTTTCGTTTGCGCAGGCAATATCTGCCGTTCTCCGCTTGCCGAAGGCGTGATGGGGCATGTGCTGGAAAAGCGCGGCATCCGCCATGTGCTGGTCGATTCTGCCGGAACCAATGGCTATCATACCGGCGAGGAGCCGGACGAGCGCTCCATCAGCGTTGCAGCGCATCATGGTCTCGACATTTCCGCACAGCGCTGCCGACAGCTCATCGCCGGTGATTTCAGCCGTTTTGACCTGATCCTTGGGATGGACCGTTACAATATGCGGATGATCGCTGAGCGCAGGCCCGCAAGTGCAGACGCGCATATCGGGCTTTTCGCGGAGATTGCAGAAGGGCGGGCAGTTGAAATCCCCGATCCCTACTACGGCGGGACCGGGGACTTCGAAAAGGTTTACCGGATGGTTCTGGCAGCCTCCATCGCGCTTGCCGACCAGTTCTGGCCGGAACGGGCAACCAAAGGCCAGGCTTCCTCCACGATATAAGGTCCGCCACCGACGGAATCGCGTGACGACATCAGCACGAACCGTCCCACCTTGAAGGGCAGCGTCGCGAAGTTGCCACGTGAGGAGAGATAGCGCACCACATCCTCGATGCGGGGATTTCTCAGCCGCGCCAGTGTCACATGGGGCGTGAACTTGCGCGGGTCGGCGGGAATGTGAAGTCGCCGGCAGATCCGTTCGATTTCCGCCTGCAATGCGTTGAGCTCAGGCGAAGGGGATACACCCGCATAGATGCTGTGCGGCTTTTTGGAACCGAAAGCATTGACACCCGACAGGTTGAGCATGAATTCCGGCCGCCGCACGCGATCAAGCGCATTGGCAACCTCGTCGGCCACGTGGCCTTCCACATCTCCGATAAAACGCAGCGTTATGTGGTAGTTTTCGACATCAATCCAGCGTGCGCCGGGAAGACCGCCTCGCAACAACGAGAGCGAAAGCGCGGCGTCGCGCGGGATTTCGAGGGCAGTGAAAAGACGCGGCATAAGGCATCCTCCTCGAAGCGTTCCATGCCAGAGCGCCGGGCATCCAAAGGATGCATAAAGGACACTCTAGCCTAGAGAGTCAGTGCATCGTACCTGCCGAATTGATTCGGTTAAGTTGATGCAACTGCAGCGAATCAAAGTTTGAGTCCGGGAGCAAGCTGTTTATGCTCCCGACCGGCGTCAGCCTCCCGATGTCCCCTTATTTTGCATGTTCGTCAGGCTCTTTTCGATAGTGGGCATAAAGTTAGACACCATCGTTTCGACGCCCTTTTCATTGGGGTGCATTCCGTCCTCGAGCAGAAAGTCCTTCTTGGTTGCTACGCCGTCGAGGAAAAACGGGTAGAGCGGCACGCCATATTTCTGTGCCAGCTTCGGATAGATCGGGTTGAACTTGGCGGCATAGTCCTTGCCCATGTTGGGCGGGGCCATCATGCCGGCAAGAATGACCGAAATGCCGCGCTGCTTCAGGCGCGCCAGCATCTCGTCGAGGTTCTTTTCGGTAATGTCGGGTTCGATGCCGCGCAGCGCGTCATTCGCACCCAGTTCAAGGATGACCAGATCGGTGCCATCGGGAACGGACCAGTCGATGCGCGAAAGCCCGCCCGTGGTCGTGTCGCCCGACACGCCCGCATTCTCGATCGAAACCTCGACACCCTTGTCGTTGAGTGCCTTTTCAAGCTGCTGCGGAAAGGCGGCATTGGCCGGCAGCAGATAGCCCGCCATGAGGCTGTCGCCGAAACCGACGATCTTGACCTGTGAAAGCTGCTCGGTCGGCAGTGCGTCTTCGAGACCGGTCGGATCCTCCTGCGCCTGCGCCGTAGTGATGGGGCTTGCCGCCATAAAAGACGCCATCATCGCAAAAATCGGGAGCCATGCCGGAATTGAGAGTTTGAAACGCATCGTCGAAAACCCATATTTGAGGGGCTGTGGGCAAATGGCCCGCCGGACTTCTCTTCAATAATTGGCGCAACATAAGTTCAAATTTGTGGCGCGCTGTTTGGTTCTAAAGATTCATATAGGATAAAAACCGCGTGACGGAACAGGTTGTTGGCCCGATTATCGAACTTGAGAACGTTCATCTAACCCTTGGTCACGCCGCCTCATCGGTGCATGTGCTGAAGGGCGTTTCCCTTCATATATCGCAGGGACAGTCGGTTGGCATCGTTGGTCCGTCCGGTTCCGGCAAGTCCACGCTGCTGATGGTTCTGGCCGGTCTGGAGCATGTTGATAACGGAACTGTGAAGATTGCCGGTGAGACGATCAGCCAGATGAGCGAAGATCAGGCCGCCGCTTTCCGCGGCGCCAATATCGGCATCGTGTTCCAGTCCTTCCACCTCATTCCCAACATGACCGCGCTTGAAAATGTCGCCGTGCCATTGGAACTGGCCGGGCGTCGCGATGCTTTCGAGGTGGCGGAACGCGAATTGCGCGCTGTCGGCCTTGGCGAGCGCCTCACCCATTATCCATCGGAGCTTTCCGGCGGTGAACAGCAGCGCGTTGCGATTGCCCGTGCTCTTGCGCCAAGCCCGAAAATCCTGATCGCGGATGAGCCGACCGGCAATCTCGATACCACGACGGGGCGCCAGATTGCTGATCTTCTGTTCGCCAAGCAGCGCGAAAACGGCCTCACCATGGTGCTCGTCACGCATGACCCGGCGCTTGCGGCGCGCTGCGACATCGAAATTCCAGTGCGCTCGGGCCGGATCGAAGAGCCTGCACAGGGCGGCTCGGTTCTCGAATCGCTGGCAGCTGGCGCATGAGTGCAGCAAAGTCGTTCTCGCTTGCTCTCCGCTTTGCGCTGCGTGAAATGCGCGGTGGCCTGTCCGGTTTCTATATTTTCCTCGCCTGTATCGCGCTTGGCGTTGCCGCTATCGGCGGCGTCAACTCGGTGGCGCGCTCGGTCAGCACCGGCATTGCGTCGGAAGGCCAGAGCATTCTGGGCGGTGATGTCAGCTTCGCGCTCAATCAGCGGGAAACAACGGCGGAAGAACGCGCCTTCATCGCAAAACAGGGCAGAATGGCGGAAAGCGCCACCATGCGCTCCATGGCGCGCATGCCCGATGGTTCCGACCAGTCGCTGGTCGAGGTGAAGGCTGTCGACGCGGCCTATCCGCTTTATGGCGAACTGAAGGTTCAACCGCAGCAATCTTTGGCTGACATGACCGGCGAGAAGGACGGCACCTATGGCGCGGCCGTCAGTCAGGATTTCCTCAATCGCATGGACCTTTCGCTTGGCGCAAAAGTGCTGCTCGGCTCGCAAGTGTTTGAATTGCGTGGCCTGATCGAGAGCGAACCGGACCTGCTTTCTTCGGGTTTCAATTTTGCGCCGCGCTTTCTGGTTTCGCTGGATGGCCTGCGTGCTTCCGGTCTCATTCAGCCCGGAAGCCTTGTCGATCATATCTACAAGGTTGCTCTTCCGGACGGCGCGCCGGATGCAGCAATTGCCGAAGTCAGGCGGCAGGCCGCTGCCGATTTCCCCGATGCAGGCTGGAACATCCGTTCCCGCACCAATGCCGCTCCGGCGCTGAGCGCCAATATCGAGCGCTTCTCGCAATTCCTGACACTGGTGGGCCTGACAGCCCTGATCGTCGGCGGTGTCGGCGTCGCCAATGCGGTGCGCGCCTATCTTGACGGCAAGCGCGGCGTGATCGCCACCTTCAAGTCGCTCGGCGCGCCAGCGCGCTTCGCGGTGTTGGTTTATCTCGTGCAGATTATGGTGATCGGCTTCATAGGCATTGTTCTCGGGCTGATACTGGCGGCGATTATCCCGTTTGCTGCCGCGATGGCGCTTGCCAATTATCTGCCGGTCGCCGGTGGTGGCGGTTTCTTTCCCGATGCTCTGGCGCTCGCTGCCGTCTTCGGCCTCATCACCACGCTTGCCTTCGCGATTATTCCGCTGGGCCGCGCACGCGATATTCCGGCGACGGCGCTTTTCCGCGAACAAGGTTTTGAACAGCGCGGCCTGCCACCGTTCCTCTATCTCACCCTTGCGGTTCTGCTGATTGCTGCACTCGCCGGTCTGGCGCTCTACGTTGCTTATGACCGGCGTATCGCCGCAATCTTCATCGTTTCGGCCATTGCGGCTTTCGGCGTGCTGCGGCTAGTCGCCGACGGCATCCGCTGGCTTGCCCGCCGGGTTCCGCGCGTGCGCTCGACGTCGCTCCGGCTTGCAGTGGGCAACATCCATCGACCCGGCGCACTCACGCCCTCTGTGGTGCTTTCACTGGGCCTTGGCCTGACGCTGATGGTGGCAATCGCGCTGATCGATGGCAATCTGCGTCGCCAGGTAACGGAAAACATTCCAGCACAGGCGCCCGACTTTTTCTTCGTCGATATCCAGAACCGCGATATCGGCGATTTCACCAAGCTGGTCAGCGGCATCGTACCCGATGGCAAGCTGACCTCCGGTCCGATGCTGCGCGGGCGTATCGTTGCCTTCAACGGCACCAATGTGCGCGACATGACCATCCCGCCGGAAGCAGCCTGGGTGCTGCGCGGCGACCGTGGCATTACCTTTTCCGATACGGTCCCCGAAAACTCGACACTGACGGAAGGCGAATGGTGGCCGAACGACTATAGTGGCGAACCACTGGTGTCCTTCGCGGAGCGCGAGGGCAAGGAACTGGGCCTGAAGCTCGGCGACACGGTGACGGTCAATGTGCTGGGCCGCAACATCACCGCGAAGATTGCAAGCTTCCGTCAGGTTCAGTGGGAAACGCTTGCGATGAATTTCGTCATGGTGTTTTCGCCCAATACCTTTGCCGGTGCGCCTGCGACTTGGCTGGCGACGCTCACCATTCCCGATAGCCAGAAGAACCTTGCGCCTGATGTGCTGCGGCAGGTCACCAAGACATGGCCCGCCGTTACGACGGTCAGCGTGACCGATGCGCTCAATGTCGCCAATGATCTGATCAGCCAGCTTGCAACCGCCATTCGCGCTGCGGCTTCCATCGCGCTGGCTGCATCCGTTCTGGTGCTGGGCGGAGCGCTGGCTGCGGGCAACCGCGCCCGTGTCCACGATGCCGTGGTGCTGAAGACGCTGGGCGCCACGCGCGGCACGCTGATCACGGCCTATGTGCTTGAATATATGCTGCTCGGACTCGCAACGGCGCTCTTTGCGCTTGTCGCCGGCAGCGTGGCTGGCTGGTATGTCGTGGTGGAAATCATGAAGCTGAAAGCGAGCTTCCTGCCTGATGTCGCGCTGATGACCGTTGCCATCGCGCTGGTGCTGACTGTCGGTTTCGGCTTGGCCGGGACATGGCGCGTTCTCGGCCAAAAGCCTGCCCAGGTACTCAGGACGATATGAACGATTTGTAATCGTCACGGGCAGAAAAACGTAAGTCATTGGATCGTATGGAGAAAGCGTTTACACTTCCAGGCTGCTGCATCACGTTTTTTTACAGGTGGTACTTGTACGCGAAGGCCGAAATCCCCATAATGTCAGGCAGGCATGCTGGGGTCCCGCCAGCGGCGCCTGGCGGCGGCTCGACCTTTTGAGCGCCCCCGACACCGGACGGGACATGGCAAGAGGATTTAAGTCATGGCTGACTTTCGCAATATTCAGGCGCAGCAGAGGCCGGTAGGCGGCGCTCGCGCTGATGCAGGCATCGATCAGGGCCTGCGCAGCTATATGCTTGGCGTCTATAACATGATGGCTATCGGCTTGGCCGTTACCGGCCTTGCCGCATTTGCCGTTGCAGCACTCGCAACGACCACGGACCCGTCCGCAGCCGTCGCCCAGCTCGCCAACGGCAAGATGCTCACCGGTCTCGGTGTGGCGCTCTACACGTCTCCGCTTCGCTGGGTCGTGATGCTTGCGCCGCTTGCGGCAGTGTTTTTCCTGAGCTTCCGCATCGAACGTCTTTCGGTCTCGACCGCTAACGCCGTCTTCTGGGGCTATGCAGCTCTCGTCGGTCTGTCGCTGTCGTCGATCTTCCTGGTCTTCACCGGCCAGAGCATCGTTCGCACCTTCTTCGTGACGGCTGCTTCCTTTGGCGCGCTGTCGCTCTACGGTTACACGACCAAGCGCGACCTGTCCGCCATGGGCTCGTTCCTGATCATGGGCCTGTTCGGCCTGATCCTGGCATCGGTCGTCAACATCTTCCTCGGCTCCACCGCGCTGCAGTTCGCGATCTCGGTGATCGGCGTTCTGATCTTCGCAGGCCTCACCGCCTACGACACGCAGTCGATCAAGGAAATGTACTACGAAGGCGATTCTTCGGATGCGCATGGCCGCAAGGTCGTAATGGGCGCGCTGCGTCTCTATCTCGACTTCATCAACATGTTCACCTTCCTGCTGCAGTTCATGGGCAACCGCGAATAGTCGACTGAAGAGTGATTGAACAAAAGGGCAGCGGAAACGCTGCCCTTTTTGCTTTTGTCCATATGATTACTGATGCATGGTAGAAGCCTTATCAAAACACTTTACTCCGGTTCCTCCCATGCCCGTCATTCGTGATTTCCAGCCTGCCGATATTGAAACGATTACCACCATCTATACGGAAGCCGTACTGACCGGCGCGGGCTCCTATGAGATCGAGCCGCCGACAATGGACGAAATGGTGAAGCGTTTTGAGGCATTCGTGGAGCAGGGCTTTCCGATCCTCGTCGCGGAGGAGGATGGCCGGGTTCTGGGCTATGCCTATGCGAGTTATTTCCGCGTCAGACCAGCCTACCGCTGGCTTGCGGAGGATTCGATCTATATCGCCCCGGATGCGAAGGGAAAGGGTATCGGCAAGCTTTTGCTGCGGGAACTCATCGACCGTATTGCTGCATTGGGGTTCCGGCAATTGCTGGCGGTCATCGGCGATGGCGAACACAATATCGGCTCGGTCAAGCTGCATGAGAGCCTTGGCTTCACCCATTGCGGACGTATCGAGGGCTCCGGCTTCAAGCATGGACGCTGGCTGGATACGGTGTTGATGCAGCTACCGCTCAACGGCGGGCGTTCAATCGAGCCGGGAACGCCGCCACTTTCATGATCCTGTAGTCGCTGCCGAAATCAGCTTTCGACGAGCTTGAGGCTCTTGTCGAACACGCGCAGCACGCGTTCCAGCTCATGGCCGCGCTTCATGATAAGCCCGCTTGCAGCGATGACCGAATAAGCGCCCTGTTTCTGCGCCAGCTTCGGATTCTTCTCGATGCGGAAGAGCGGTACTTCGCTTGCGCGGCGAAAGATGGAAAACACCGCACGGTCAGCCAGATGATCAATGGCGTAATCACGCCACGTGCCGGAGGCAACCATGCGGCCATAAATGTTCAGGATTTTGGCAAGTTCATGCCGGTTGAAACTGATGGGAGCCGGTCGCACACGGTCGATAGGAACGACCTTTGGCGAAGCAGACGAGGGAGAAGGGGATGACAAATCCTCATTCGCCACGCTTGACGTATTCATGTCGTTCCTTTCAGCCTTTTGCAGAGCCGGACCGAAGACCGGGCGGGATCAAGAACAAACTGCGCGCAACCGGTTTGGATATTCGGCAATGGCGACGAAGCGAACCGAACCGGCGCATGACAACAGGGTGATGCTTTTGTGAAGCAATTTCAAGGGGAGGCTTTTGCAGGCCGGTTTTCATCGCCAATTATCTGGCGGGGAAAGCCCCAATAAATAGGGATTATGGGCTCTATATTAGTTATTCACGAAAAGAGAATGCCTGTTTGGAATGGTGATTGTCGGCCACATTTTCGCCTTGTCAGCTTCGCATTCCAGCCTGATTATGGCTTCAGCATCTACACGTTGCCTGAGACGGTTCGGTTCGGGTATGTCCGACCCCAAGCCCCCCGCCCAAAGGACTGCCCGAGCCGAACCAACCTTTTCCAGCCCCGCTGAACCAAGTTGCAACACGCACCCAGATGCCCGACGCTACATCAGCCCAAAATGAGAATCTGTTCGATCTGATCGAAACGCATTTCTTGCTGTAAATCGCGCAAGAGCGATGAGGATCGCAGAAAGCTCAAAGGCCGATCGGCTTCTTCTGCTTGAACATGGCCGCGCCATGGATAGGGCCGAGCGAATTGTCATCGCGCGTTTCCTGCAGCACCACCGCACAGCCTGAAACATCCTTGCGTTTCAGTTCCGACGCCGGGATTTCGATCTTCAGCGGCTTGCCGTCCCACATGCCGATCGTATTGGTATCGCGGACAGTGTTGCGATAGGTGACAGCCTCACCGGCATTTTCACCTTCGGTGATCGGAATGGTCACGGAATCGCGGAAATAGAACAGCACGACATGCACCGGCGCTTCCGGCTTCTTGCCTGCACCGATATCGATGGACAGGCGCCCATCATCAAGCTGTGTGATCGAAACCGGCACATCCAGCTTGTTGGCCGCAATCTGCGCCTGAACGGCTTCACTGTCGCGACCGTTCACTTCCGTCGTACCATTGATGATGGCTTGCGGCGTATAGATCATGCGCGCATTGAAGGAGTTGCGATAGGCGTTCTGCCGGTCGGTGTTTTCCTGGGTGGCAAGCGTGTCGCGCCATCCCATATAATCCCAGTAATTGACATGGAACGACAGCGCCAGAACATTGGGATCGTCGGCATATTTCGCGAAATTCTGGTCAGCCTTGGGGCAGGACTTGCAGCCCTGGCTGGTGTAGAGCTCCAGAACGGCGGTCTTCTTGCCACTGTCTTGTGCCTTGGCCGGCCCCTGCATGGAGATGCAGCCGGTGAATGCCAGCCCCAGAACGGCACAGATGCTACGCCAGCCGGGCAAATGCTCGCCGGTAAGCCATGAACCTGTCCCATAGAAGGGGGCGTGGAGTATCACTTCGTTTCATCCTGCAATAATTGTCGCTGACATCTATTATGTAAGAAGTCCTGCAATCAATAGGAATTCACGTTGCGGTGAGATTCGCAGGCGTTACGATTCCCATATCTCACCCTTAAGGGCGAATATCACCAAAATAGCCCACAACAGATTGTGCGAGAACGAGACTGGCTGAACATGAGATCGAGCTTGAGAGAAAAAGCCATCGCCATTTGCGATGAGAAGATAGCGAAAAAGGGCGATACGGTCGGTATCTCGTTCTATGCGTTCTTTGCCAACAAGAACACGGAGCCTGAATTGCTCATGGAAGCTGCCGAGTGGTGGATCAAGACCCATACCCTCGATCACTTTGAAAAAGCGGTAAAAATCAGAGAAATGATCCGATCAGGCCGATAGGCTCCATGTCTAATCTAAAATAAAAAAGCCGCCGGATTTCTCCGGCGGCTTCTGAATTTCAAGCGCGTGCTGATTAAGCAGCGAGATCGCGCAGAACGGTCTGCAAAATGCCGCCGTTCTTCATGTAGTCGAGCTCGTCCAGCGTATCGATGCGGCAGATGAGCGGAACCTTCTTCACCGTGCCATCGGCAAAAGTGATCGAAGCGTCGACCTTCTGGCGCGGACGTACATCTGCAAGACCTTCGATGGTGACCATTTCGTCGCCCTTGAGGCCCAGTGTCTGCCAGCTGGTGCCTTCCTCAAAGACGAAAGGCACAATGCCCATGCCGACGAGGTTGGAGCGGTGGATACGCTCGAAGGACTGCGCGATCACGGCCTTGACGCCGAGCAGGTTGGTGCCCTTGGCAGCCCAGTCACGCGAAGAACCGTTGCCATATTCGACGCCTGCGAAGACGACGAGCGGAACGCCCTCGGCCTTGTACTGCATGGCAGCATCATAGATCGAGGTTTCTTCCTTCGACGGGTAGTGGATGGTGTAGCCACCTTCTCGTCCGTTTTCGCCCAGCATGTGGTTGCGAATGCGGATGTTTGCGAAGGTGCCGCGCATCATCACTTCATGGTTGCCGCGACGCGTGCCGTACTGGTTGAAGTCGGCAATGCCGACGCCATGGTCGATGAGATACTTGCCAGCTGGCGACTGTGCCTTGATCGAACCGGCAGGCGAAATGTGGTCGGTCGTGATCTTGTCGCCGAAGAGACCCAGAATGCGGGCACCCTTGACGTCGCCGATCGTACCGGCCGATTTGCCCATGCCAACGAAGTAAGGCGGGTTCTGCACATAGGTCGAGTTGTCGTCCCATGCATAGGTCTGGCCTGCGGGCACCTGAACGGCCTGCCAGTTTTCGTCGCCCTTGAAGACGTCCGCATACTTTTCCGAGAAGATCTTGCGGGTCACGTTCTTGGCGATGAACTCCTGGATTTCCTGAGAGGAAGGCCAGATGTCGCGGAGGAACACCGGATTTCCGTTCTGATCTTCGCCGAGCGGCTCCTTGGTCAGGTCCTTGGTGACTGTACCGGCAAGAGCGTGGGCGACGACGAGCGGCGGCGAAGCAAGGTAGTTTGCCTGAACGTCCGGCGAAACGCGGCCTTCGAAGTTACGGTTGCCGGAAAGAACGGCAGCCGCGATCAGGCCCTTTTCGTTGATCGTCTTGGAGATCGGAGCAGGCAGCGGACCGGAATTGCCGATGCAGGTCGTGCAGCCGAAGCCGACGAGGTTGAAGCCGAGCGCATCGAGATCCTTCTGGAGGCCAGCGGATTCGAGATAGGCGGCAACGACCTGAGAGCCGGGAGCCAGAGAAGTCTTGACCCAAGGCTTGGTCTTGAGGCCCTTGGCAACGGCGTTGCGGGCCAGAAGGCCGGCGGCGATCAGCACGCTCGGGTTCGAGGTGTTGGTGCACGACGTGATGGCGGCAATCGCCACATCGCCATGGCCGAGATCATAGTCTTCGCCTTCAACGGCATAACGCGCGGTCTGGCCGGTGGTCTTCTTGTACTCGTTTTCGAGCGAGGTGGCGAAACCGGAAGCGATGTTTTCCAGCGCGATGCGGCCTTCCGGACGCTTCGGGCCGGCCATCGACGGAACCACGTCGCTCATGTCAAGTTCGAGAATGTCGGTGAAGACCGGATCGGCTGCACCCTTGTCGCGCCACATGCCCTGTGCACGGCAATAAGCTTCGACGAGTTCGATGCGATGCTCGTCGCGGCCGGTGGTGTTCATGTAGTTGAGCGTTTCGCGGTCAACCGGGAAGAAACCACAGGTCGCGCCATATTCCGGACCCATATTGGCGATGGTTGCGCGGTCGGCCAGCGTCATGTTTTCGAGGCCTTCGCCGAAGAACTCGACGAACTTGCCGACAACGCCCTTCTTGCGCAGCATCTGCGTGACGGTGAGAACGAGGTCGGTCGCGGTCACGCCTTCCTTGATCTTGCCGGTCAGACGGAAGCCAACGACTTCCGGCAGAAGCATGGAAACCGGCTGGCCGAGCATGGCAGCTTCAGCTTCGATGCCGCCAACACCCCAACCCAGAACGCCAAGGCCGTTGACCATGGTGGTGTGGCTGTCGGTGCCGACGCAGGTGTCAGGGTAGGCAACGGTTTCGCCGTCTTCTTCCTTGGTCCAGACAGCCTGGGCCAGATATTCGAGGTTCACCTGATGGCAGATGCCGGTGCCCGGAGGAACGACGCGGAAGTTCTTGAATGCCTGCTGGCCCCACTTCAGGAAGCGGTAGCGTTCGCCGTTGCGCTGATATTCGAGGTCCACATTGGCCTTGAATGCGCTTGGATTGCCGAATTCGTCGACGATGACCGAGTGGTCGATGACGAGATCGACGGGAACGAGCGGGTTGATCTTTTCCGGATCGCCGCCAAGAGCCTTGAGGCCGTCGCGCATGGCTGCAAGGTCAACGACGGCAGGAACGCCGGTGAAGTCCTGCATCAGCACGCGGGCCGGGCGGTAGGCGATTTCTGCGCCTGCGGAACCGCGGTCGTTCAACCACTTGGCAACAGCTTCGATGTCCGACTTCTTGACGGAGCGGTCGTCCTCGAAGCGGAGCAGGTTCTCGAGCAGAACCTTCATGGAGAATGGAAGCTTGGAAACGCCTTCGAGACCGTTCTTTTCGGCTTCGGTCAGGCTGTAATAAACATAATCCTTACCACCTACGGTAAGGGTTTTGCGGCATTTAAAGCTGTCGATGTGCGACACTGCGTTCGTCCTTCATGCTACTGGCCGGAAAACCAGGACGAACGCCTCTGCTGCGTTTCAAGGACGCGCCAAGGTGCGGGTGCAGTCATTTCCGCTGTCCGTCCCGATGCCTGCGTCCTTGAGGGCAACAGGTTGAGATCGGCCAAAAATGGTTTCCACGCCGACCGCTGGCGTGGTAGCCCTCATATAGAGAGTTTTCTAAAACGATTCCAGACAGAATATCGTGAATTCGGCCCCTTGCGGCGAAATGTTGCGATGCCTTTCCGTAGACCTTCCGGGGTTCCGGTTCTATTGGTCTGGCAATTATCCATCGGGGCTTAGAGGGTATAAAATGCGGCTTGAAGCCGAAAATCTGGCGGGCGAGAGAGGCGGGGAAACGATTTTCGCTGGCCTGTCTTTTGCTCTCGGTGAAGGCGAGGCGCTGGTGGTGACCGGACCGAATGGCTCGGGCAAGTCCACGCTGCTGCGAATCATCAGCGGCCTGCTTCAGCCCGAAGCGGGCAAGGTTGAGCTTCGCGAGGATGGCACAGTTTTTCCGGTGCGCGCCGCCTGCCATTATCTCGGCCATCAGAACGCGATGAAACCGGCGCTCAGCGTGCGTGAAAACCTGTCCTTCTGGCAGAAGTTCAATGGTGCTGCGCAAACGGAGATCGATGAGGCGCTGGAAGCCGTCGATCTGCCCGGCGTGGAGCATCTGCCTTTCGGCTATCTGTCGACGGGGCAGAAGCGCCGTGTTTCCATCGCCAGGCTTCTGGTCAGCCATCGTCCGCTCTGGATCGTCGATGAACCGACCGCCGGTCTCGATAAGGCGTCCGAAGCCCGCTTCGCCGAGCTGATGCGCGGACATATGCGGGACGGCGGCATGATCGTCGCTGCAACGCATATTCCTCTTGGCCTTGAAGGTGTCAGCGCACTCGACATGGCCGCCTGTTCAGTCGAGGCTGCCTGATGCTGGCGCTTTTCCTGAGAGATTTGCGCCTCAGTTTCCGCGCCGGTGGTGGCGCGCTGATCGGAATCCTATTCTTTCTGGCCGTGATTTCGGTGATGCCCTTCGGCGTCGGGCCTGACCTCAATCTTCTCGCACGCATCGGTCCTGCCATGCTGTGGATCGGCGCGTTGCTGGCAACGCTGCTGGGGCTCGACCGGCTGTTTCAGGCCGACCGGGAGGACGGTTCGCTCGACCTGCTGCTGATCGGCGCGGACAGTCACATGCTGGCTTTCACGGTTTTTGTGAAATGCGTGGCCCATTGGGTGGCAAGCGTGCTGCCGCTGGTGATCGCATCGCCGATGCTCGGTCTGTTCATGAATATGGATGCCTCGGCAATCGGCGCAACATCGCTGACGCTTCTGGTGGGAACGCCCGCCATCGCCTTCATTGGCGCTGTGGGTGCAGCCCTTGCCGTGGCGCTGCCGCGTGGCGGGTTGCTGGTGTCGGTGATCGTTCTGCCGCTCACCATTCCGGTGCTCATTTTCGGTGTATCAGCTTCGCATGGAGCGACAGTAGACAACGCGCCCTTTCTGGCGCCATTCCTTATTCTTGCAGCACTCACCCTGTTCTTTGCCGTCCTCGGGCCTCTGGCCGCGAGCGCGGCACTGAAAAGTTCGGCGGATTGAACATGATCCCGAAAAGTGGGAACCGCCTTCGCGGGGAAAACAGTCCACTGGACTGTTTTCTGATCCCGCTACGATCAGAATCGATCAAGTTCGGCGGATTGACGCAGTTGATTACGGTCAATTGAACGGCACGGGGGTGGAAGGTAAGTATAGGCCATGGAAAAAGACATGACCAAAGACGCCGTTAAAACCACGAGCTGGCTCGATCTGGCCAATCCCACGCGCTTCCTTGCCTTTTCAGGCAAGGTGTTGCCATGGCTGGCCGTGCTTTCGGTGCTGTTTCTGGCGGCTGGCCTCTATATGGTCTTTTTCCTGTCGCCGGAAGACTACCAGCAGGGCATGACGGTTCGCATCATGTATATCCATGTGCCTTTCGCATGGCTTTCCATGATGTGCTATTCGATCATGGCTGTTTCGGCGCTGGGCACGCTGGTCTGGCGGCATCCGCTGGCCGATGTCTCGATCCGCGCAGCCGCTCCGCTCGGTGCCGTCTTCACCGCGCTTGCGCTTGCCACTGGTTCGCTCTGGGGCAAGCCGATGTGGGGCACATGGTGGGTGTGGGATGCGCGGCTGACTTCGGTTTTCGTGCTGTTCCTGATGTATCTCGGCATTATTGCGCTGTCGCGCGCCATGGACGATCCGGCGAAAAGCGCCAAACCTGTGGCCGTGCTCACGCTGGTCGGCTTCATCAATATTCCGATCATCAAATTCTCGGTCGACTGGTGGAACACGCTGCACCAGCCAGCCTCGGTGTTCCGCATGGATGGCCCGACCATCGACGGCTCCATGTTGCGCCCGCTTTTCGTGATGGCTATCGGCTTCTCGCTTCTGTTTTTCACCCTGCACATGATGGCTATGCGCAATGAAATCTGGCGTCGCCGCGTCGCGTCGATGAAGAAGCTTGCCGCACGGAATGCCGACCGCAATCGCAAAGCGCAGGAGGGTGCAGTATGAACCATCTTGGCTATGTTCTCGCCTCATATGGCATCACGGTCGCGGCACTCGCCGTCACCATTGGCTGGATATTGATCGATCAGCGTATCCAGAAAAACGAACTGAAGCAGCTTGAGGCGCAGGGCGTGCGCCGCCGTTCTGCAAAAGCCTCCGGTAAAGCACAATGACCGAAACGAGCGAGAAGCCAGCCGCGCCGAAAAAGCGCTCCACATGGGTTGCCCTGCTGCCGCTGGCGATTTTCGTCGGACTGGCGGCGGTGTTTGCGGTCCAGCTTCTGTCGGGCAAGGACAATACGACGATCCCTTCCGCTTTGATCGGCAAGCAGGCACCGCAGACGAACCTGCCGCCCGTCGAGGGGCTGGTGCGCGATGGCGTGCCTGTGCCCGGCCTCAACAGCGAAGAGTTTAAGGGCAAGCTGACACTGGTGAATGTCTGGGGATCGTGGTGCGTTCCCTGCCGTCAGGAGCATCCGCTCCTGATGGAAATCGCCAAGGACGAGCGCATCCGCGTGGTTGGCCTCAATTACAAGGACCAGCCGGAAAATGCGCGCCGCTTCTTGGGCGATCTAGGCAACCCGTTTGCAGCCGTCGGTGCCGACCGCGCCGGACGCTCAGCCATCGAATGGGGCGTCTACGGCGTGCCGGAAACCTTCCTCGTCGGTCCGGATGGTAAGATTGTCTACAAGCATGTCGGGCCGTTTACGCCAGAATCTGTGAAGAATGATCTGATGCCACTTATAAAATAAACACGACTAATTGGGTAAATACGACATGGAGCCACTTGAAAAGCTAGTAGGTTTATATTTGCGGCTAAATGGTTATTTTTTGTCAAAATATATTATCCACTCGCCTAAAAGCGGAACTGTGCGCGGGGAAGTAGACTGGCTAGCTTTTAAAGGTGCTCATCATTCGCAAAGCCATGTAGGGGATAGTGGGTGTGACTTTCTAAGCCTAAAAGAGAAGCACAATGATATTATCATCTGCGAAGTAAAGTCATCAGCTTCCTCTGATTTTAATAAATCTTTGAAGAGTACTGAAAATATTAAGGACATATTATCATGGATAGGTGTTGTTTCCGATAGAGATATCGATTCACTTGCTGAGAAAGTATCGAAATTAGTTTCTCGAGATGTAGATAAAATTGAAGCGCAATTAGGTATAGTTTATCAGAACTATGTTTTCAGGCCGCTTTTAGCGATTGGTGTGGATTCTGACCGGGATTTTGAGAAGCGTTGGCGTCTTAATACTGGCATAATTTTCAATTTCATTAAAAAAAGATTGGCAACAGAAAACCATATACCGTCATGCTCTAGAAACTACGGAGCTTCGCAATGGGGCGATGATTATAAAGATCTGATAGATTGGTTTAAAAAAAATAATGCTGAAACTATCAATATAGAAAACTTCAATAAGAAATTTAAAGGTTAAATAGCACTGCCCTTAATAGGGCAGTGCTAAATCACGTAACAATCAATCCGGCAGTTTCCGCACCGCGCCCTTGGCGGCACTGGTTGCCATCGAAGCATAAGCCTTCAAGGCAGTGGAAATCTTGCGCTTGCGTGTTTCCGCTGGCTTCCAGCCCGTTTCTTCCTGCTCGGCGCGGCGTTCTGCCAGCGTTGCATCATCAACAGCCAGATGGATCTTGCGGTTTGGAATGTCGATATCAATGATATCGCCTTCGCGCACCAGACCAATGGTGCCGCCTTCGGCTGCTTCCGGCGAAACGTGACCAATCGAGAGGCCTGAAGAGCCGCCCGAGAAACGTCCGTCGGTGATCAGCGCGCAAGCCTTACCCAGACCCTTCGACTTGAGGTAACTGGTCGGGTAGAGCATTTCCTGCATGCCGGGGCCGCCGCGCGGGCCTTCATAGCGGATCAGTACAATGTCGCCAGCCTTGATCTTGCCGTTCAGAATGCCGAGTACTGCGGTATCCTGACTTTCGAAGATGCGGGCAGGGCCGGAGAACTTCAGGATGGAATCGTCCACGCCTGCTGTCTTCACGATGCAGCCGTCTTCGGCCAGATTGCCGTAAAGCACGGCCAGACCGCCATCTTGACTGAAGGCGTGTTCCTTGGAGCGGATGACGCCCTTTTCACGGTCGGTATCGACGCTGTCGAAGCGGCGTTCCTGAGAGAAGGCAACCTGTGTCGGCACGCCGCCGGGTGCAGCCGAATAGAACTTGTGCACCATGTCGCTGTTGGTGCGGGTCACGTCCCAATGATCGAGCGCCTTGGCAACCGTTTCGCTGTGTACGGTCGGCAGATCGGTATTGATGAGGCCCGCTTTGTCGAGCTGGCCAAGAATGCCCATGATGCCGCCTGCGCGGTGCACATCTTCCATGTGAACCGTATTGTTGGCAGGCGCGACCTTGCAGAGCACCGGCACGCGACGCGACAGACGGTCGATGTCGGCCATGGTGAAATCGATCTCGGCTTCCTGTGCAGCTGCAAGCAGATGCAGAACCGTATTGGTCGAACCGCCCATGGCGATGTCGAGCGTCATGGCGTTTTCAAAAGCCGGGAAGCTCGCAATCGAGCGCGGCAGCACGCTTTCGTCGTCCTGCTCGTAATAACGGCGGGCAAGATCGACAACCAGATGACCGGCTTCCACGAACAGGCGCTTGCGGTCGGCATGGGTTGCGAGCGTGGAGCCGTTGCCCGGCAGCGACAGGCCGAGCGCTTCGGTGAGGCAGTTCATCGAATTCGCGGTGAACATGCCTGAGCACGAACCGCAGGTCGGGCAGGCTGAACGCTCAATCGCCTTGACCTGATCGTCGGTGTAGCTGTCGTCGGCAGCTGCAACCATCGCATCGACGAGGTCGAGCTTCTTGACCTGATCGTCCCAGACGACCTTGCCTGCTTCCATCGGACCGCCGGAAACGAACACGACCGGGATATTGAGGCGCAGAGCGGCCATCAGCATACCGGGAGTGATCTTGTCGCAGTTGGAAATGCAGACCATCGCATCGGCGCAATGGGCATTGACCATATATTCGACCGAGTCGGCGATGAGTTCACGCGACGGCAGCGAATAGAGCATGCCGTCGTGACCCATGGCGATGCCGTCATCGACCGCAATGGTGTTGAATTCTTTTGCCACGCCGCCAGCGCTTTCAATTTCGCGCGCAACGAGCTGGCCGAGGTCCTTCAGGTGCACGTGGCCGGGCACGAACTGGGTGAACGAGTTCACCACGGCAATAATCGGCTTGCCGAAATCCTCATCCTTCATGCCGGTGGCGCGCCATAGGCCGCGCGCGCCGGCCATGTTGCGACCGTGGGTGGTTGTACGCGAACGATAAGGAGGCATTTTCAAACCTTTTAGGAACTATTCCAATGTGTAACGTCGATATGACAGAACCGTTCCCGCTGAGCAAAGCGCAAATTGCCCCATACTGTCGGGGCTGAACCATTCGCAGACTTGCGGACAACGGAAAGGGTTCCGGCGTGCGACAGCTTTCGCAGGCACAGACACGGCAATCTAGCACGTTATTGTTATAATGCAAAAGATATTGCTCTGAAAACGTAAGGAAGTTGCTCAGCCTTAAGATGGTGCGTCAGCCATGGCGGCATCCAGCAGGGCATTCGCCGTTTTCATCCGCTGTTCCGCGGCAAGGCGAAACTCTTCCGGCAGGCGGTCCGGATGATTGCTGGCGGCAAAGCTGCGCCGCCGCCGTTGCAGTTCGGAGCGTTTCAGGCCGGAATGCAGGCCCAGCTCCTGGCGGATTGCATCCGGCGACTGCTTCTGCATCCGCGCTTCTATCGCCTGTCTTTCCTGTTCAGGCTCGGGCGCAGCCTCCGGCACGCTCTCAATATCGAACAGGCTTTCAAGATTGTCCGGCTGGCGGGGTGTTGCTGGCGTATCGCCGAAACCCACGGAAAAGACGGCGGAAGCAAACCCGAATTGCGGCGGGCGGGTGTTTTCCTCGGGGCTTGCGTCAGCCTCGACTTCCTTCAGAACCGTTGCGAAATCCGGGCGGTTCCGCAGCATCAGGCTTGCTGCACCCTATGCGACGAAAAGGCGGAAGCCAGAGCGCGCGTCAGCCGGGATGGCAGCACAGGCTTCTGAAAGACCGGTATTCCGGGATAACGTGCCGCAAGACGCGCGGGAAGGCCACCGCCGGTATGGATGACCACGAAGACATCACGGCTCTTCAACCGGTCCAGCACGGCTTCCACATCGCCATCGGCGAGGTTTACATCGAGAATGGCGGCATCAACTTCATTGCGATTGATGATATCTATTGCTTGCCGGACGGTGCCGACCGGACCGAGAACGGTTCCGTTCGCATCCTCGACAGTCGCGGCGACATCGAGGGCGACGAAAATCTCGTCTTCCACCACCAATACCCGCCGCTGTCCAAGATCGTTCATCACTTGTCTCGCTGCCTCCCTTTTTGAGGTAAGCCCTTCACGCAAGAAATGCGCGAGCGCAAGCAGAGGTTCCCTTCGCCGGCATGATAATTCGTTAATGGTGAATCAAACCTTTACCGGTTTTGGAGGCCGCGATGTCAGAAGGCGGTGAAGGTCAGCGTCGTCAGTGAACGGATGATGTTGGGAATGTTGAGAACATTCTCGTTGATGAACTTGCCGATATCCTGATCCTCGGCAATGTAGATCTTGGCCAGAAGGTCGAATTCGCCGCTGGTGGAATAAAGCTCGGAGACGATTTCGCGCTGAAAGAGCGTATCGGCAACTTCGTAGGTCTTGCCGGGGGCGCACTGCAGTTGCAGGAAAACGGGCTTCATGTCTCTTCCTTTCGCGACGGGACTGCGTGGCGGATATCACAGCAGTGTTTGCAGGTTACAAACACGGACAGCCCGCCGAAATCAAGAGCGAAAGCATAGCGGATGGCGATGTTTGGCGCAGCAGGTTTGTCCTCCACGCATGGCTGGTTCACGCGGAGGTTTTAATTTACTCAATTGTAATTTTCTTGAGAGGGCGCAATAAGACTTCTCCCAGAAATTGTAATTTGCGCGTCCGATTTATATGAAATTTGTACTTCCCGCCGTTTTGCTGCTGTTCGCGTTCGCCTTTTTCTCGGCGTGGCTTTCCGATCGCGGTCGCCAGTTTCTGGTGTCCTGCGGCGCTTGTTTCCTGCTGATCGGCCTCGCAATGCTGGTCCAGCTTGGTGATTTCCCTTCGGACGACAATCTGAACACGGTGCTTTCCGCCGCATTTTATGTCGGAGGCACGCTGGTTGGCGGCTATGGCATTTTGCAGCGAAGCGGGCTGCGGCTTACATCTGCCTTCTACATATTGAGCTTTGCCCTCATCGTCGGCGGTGTCTGGTATTATTGCTATATTGAGCCCGATCTTCTGTCGCGGGTCTATGTGCTCAATCTGGGCATGGCCACGTTGATCCTTTCTTTCGCATGGCAGGCGCGGCGGCTGTTCAAGGGGCCGCTGGTGGACAAGCTGCTGCTGGTCATGCTCGTTCTGGTGGCATTGCAATTCGTGCCGCGCACGCTTCTGACCGCCCGCTCCCTGCTCGGCGATGTCGATGGCGACGATTTCGCAACGACTGTTTTCTGGCAATGGACGGTGTTTTCTACCGCTATCGCAGCGGTTGTCACCGGCTTCGCCTTGCTGGCCGCTGCCGGTTACGACCGTATCGGCGAACTGTCGCATGAACGTGACAGCGATCCCTTGACCGGGCTCCTCAACCGGCGCGGACTGGAAATGCGCTACGATGCGCTTTCACAGACGAAAAAGGGCGTGCCCGGCTGGGTTGCCGTTTGCGATATCGATTACTTCAAGGCGCTGAATGATGCCTATGGCCATGCGGCGGGCGACGCGGTTTTGAAGGAATTCGCTGGAATCCTGCGCAAACTCATCGGCGAACGGCCACTGATTGCGCGTACTGGCGGGGAGGAGTTCGTGATCTGTGTCGACGACATGCATGCCGATAATGTCTTCCAGCTTATGGAAGGCGTGCGGCAGAACATCGAGAGGCACCGGTTCCAGCGCCTCGCAAAGGAAGCCAGCGTCACATGCAGCATAGGCTGTGTCCGTCTGCCGGAGCAGGGTGATTTCTGGCAGGCGGTCGATAAGGCCGACAAAATCCTCTACGCCGCCAAGAAAGAAGGACGCAACCGCACCTATGTGGAAGGGTTGAACCCGAACAGCGACGGATAGTTCACAGAGCGGACGAATTTTGGGGATGGCGGTTTTTACGGGTGGCCTTCGATAACTTTCCGGTGATGATCCGCACATTGCCGCAAATCATGCTTATTATCGCCGCCGATAATGTGAGTACCGAGGAGTTCCCGAAAGTCCGATGAAATTCAAATCCCTTGTGTTGCCTGCGTCCGCTGTTGTTGGTCTCCTCTCGTTCGGCCCGGCGGTTTCTCCGTCTTTTGCAATGAATGCTTCCGAAAAGGCCCAGCTCGAGAAGCTCGATCCGGCAACCCGCCTTGAGCAACGTTGCGACGTGGAAGCAATGGAACGCATCACGCGGGAACAGAAGTTTTCGGTCGACAAGGTTCTGGCCTATGCCTTCTCCGATCCCGTGACCACGAAGAATTCGATCGAGGCCGATGGCGCTGCCTTCCGCAGCCGCGAGCACTGGTACAAGCTGTCCTTTGTCTGCAAGACGGATGAGGAACATATCAATATCGTTTCGTTTCGCTACGATATCGGCGATGAAGTGCCCCAGAACCAGTGGGACAAGCACTACCTCGTCCCATAACAGGGTCGTCTATTCTTCCGAGTCGTCCGAACGGCAGGCTGACAGCAGCGTCACTTCCTTGGCGGTGTGATCGGCTTCGAGATGGCTCAGCACAGCCTGACCGTCCTTGTCGCTCCAGCGGTAGCTGTCCTGCTCATCGATGGCGACATATTTCTTGAGACTGTCATGCCATTGCAGCGCGATCATCTTGCCTTCCGCATCGAGAACCGCAAAGCCGGGTGCGCTGCCATTGCGGATATAGGTAACAGGCACGACGACCCCACGTTCGCAGATGTAATCGACCCGCTCGATGGGGTTTGCATCCTGAGCCTGCGCCGAAACAGAAGGCGCGAAGAGCATTGCCGGGCCTGCTATAACCGCGAAAAGGGTGCAAATGGAACGCTTGCCATATGCCATGGTGAAAAATCCTCTGGTCAGCCAATCGATACAGGGAAAATAACTCTTCGGCGGCCCGGTTCAAGAGCGATCATATCGCGCGGTAAAGTTGCAACCCGACAGCAAAAATAATCAGCCTGCGACCGATTTCCTGCAACCGAAACAGGTTTCGCCCGTTATCAGCCTGCCGATCGCGAGATTGGCGGAGGCCCGGATGAATACTTGCCCCCCGCAACCCCAGTCTGGGCCTCACTTCCGAGGTTGGAAAGATTGTATCTGAAATTATTGGGATTGTTCGTACTCATAGCAGGCACTTATATCGGGTGAGCTTGATTTAGAAATTTATACTGAAGCCCGGTGATCCCATATGATGCTCAATCTGATCGTGGTTTTTGTTGTTGCCGGATTGCTCCTTCATTTTTTCAATTGGCGTAAGACCGGAATCGTTCTGATCGGCCTTGCGGCCATCTTTTACGGTGCAATTGCTTCGGCAATTCTTCCCGACACGCTGATGAGCCGCCTGCAATCGGCCTATTCATCGCAATTGCAGACGCAGCTTGAAGACAATACTGCCTTCATCGTCTTCGGTATGGGAACCCAGACAGTCGATGGCGACGGTCAGAAGGTGGTCGAACCACTTGCCTTCTCCTACGGGCCGATTTTGGCGGCGGTCGCCATGAACCGACAATGTGTCGAGAAGGGTTTTCGCTGCAAGTTCATCGCCAGCGGCGCCGATGTAGCCGGAACGGGTGTTTCCGAAGCCGCATCAATCGCCACGCAGCTGGAAAAGGCCGGTGTCGATCCCGCTTCCGTCCTGCTTGACGAGAAAAGCCGCAACAGCTGGCAGAACTCCAGGAATGTGGCAGCAATCCTGCGCGAGATCAGACCGGCGAAAGTTGTTCTGCTACAGGCTGCGCCGATGATGAAGCGCGATCTTCTTTATCTGGCACATTTTGGTGTGAAGCCTGAGCCGGTTGCGGCCGGTTATCTGACCGGGTCGCATACCAACATGTCTTCGCCGGGCCTGTCTTTCCTCATGACCGATCTGGCGCTTCACGAGGAGATCGGAGTCTGGCGCTATACGCTCTACAACTTCATGGGCTGGAATGAGCCGAAGCAGCCTCCGCTCCAACTGGGGCAGGCCACGAGCAGCCTCCCCACCCAAACTTCACCGGCTGCCGGACCGGTGTCGGCTCAATGAGTTAATGATACTATCACCGGCGTGTTTCGACACGCCGGTGGAAAAATTATCTCCGAATTCTCCGACAAAATGAGTAGATTTTTCGAAGTCGTTTCAAATAACGACCGGCTTGTGGCATCCTGTCTTCAAAGAGCTCTGATACTGTCTTGGCCAGTGAAACATGGAGGCGGTCATGAAGATATCGAGATTCTCGCTCACTTTGGCAGCATTGGTGGCTGCGGCTTCGCTGACCGGAACGGTTCAGGCAAGCTTTGCCGATCAGACACTTCTGAACGTGTCCTACGATCCGACGCGTGAACTTTACAAGGATTACAACGCCGCTTTTGCCGCCCACTGGAAGGCAGAAACCGGCGAAACCGTCACCATTCGCGCTTCCCATGGCGGGTCGGGCAAGCAGGCGCGCTCGGTGATCGATGGCATCAAGGCCGATGTGGTGACGCTGGCGCTTGAAAGCGATATCGATGCTATTGCCGCACTTTCAGGCAAGATCGACAAGGACTGGCGCAAGCGCCTGCCCAACAATTCGGCTCCCTATACGTCAACCATCGTCTTCCTTGTGCGCAAGGGCAATCCGAAGGGCATCAAGGACTGGGGCGATCTGGTGAAGGACGGCGTCGAGGTCATCACGCCGAACCCGAAGACCTCTGGCGGTGCCCGCTGGAACTATCTCGCCGCATGGGCCTGGGCCTACAAGCAATACGGTGGCGACGAGCAGAAGATCAAGGATTACATCGGTGAACTGTTCCGCCATGTGCCTGTGCTCGATACTGGTGCGCGTGGCTCGACAACCACTTTCGTGCAGCGTCAGCTCGGCGATGTGTTGCTTGCCTGGGAAAACGAAGCCTATCTCTCGGTGGCTGAATTTGGCGAGGATGCATTCGACATCGTCGTTCCGCCGCAATCCATTCTGGCTGAACCACCGGTCGCGGTGGTGGACAAGAATGCCGAGGAAAACGGCACCACCAAGCTGGCGCAGGCCTATCTTGAATATCTGTATTCGCCGGAAGGTCAGGCGCTTGCCGCCAAACATTTCTACCGTCCGTCGAAGCCTGACATCATCCCTGCCGACAAGCAGCGCAAGTTTCCGGACTTGACGCTGGTGACGATCGATGATCCGATTTTCGGTGGATGGGCCAAGGCACAGCCCTATCATTTTGGCGATGGAGGAACGTTCGACCAGCTCTACAAGCCGGGAAAATAATCCGGAGTTCGAGAGCAATCAGTAACAATAAGTACTGAAGAGGGAACAAACCAACGCATGTCTTCGCTCCCTGCACGGGCCAGAGCAGGGTCGCACTTCAGAAAGCCGAGCGTCATTCCCGGTTTCGGGCTGACGTTCGGCTTCAGTGTTGCCTATCTGACCCTTCTCATTCTCATTCCGCTTGCGGCATTGGTGCTGCGTTCCACCGAAGTCGGGTTTTCCGGCTTCTGGCGCCTCGTCACCGACGAGCGCACATTGAAAGCGCTTGAAACGAGCTTCGGCACCGCCTTCATCGCGGCGCTGGTCAATGTGGTCTTCGGCGTCATCCTCGCCTGGGTTCTGGTGCGTTATCGCTTTCCGGGGCGCCGCTTCGTTGATGCCATCGTCGATATTCCCTTTGCGCTGCCGACGGCAGTGGCCGGTATTGCGCTGGCCGCGATCTATGCGCCGAATGGCTGGATAGGCAGCCTGCTGGCTCCGTTCGGCATTCGCATCGCCTTTTCGCGGGCGGGCATTATCATTGCGCTGATCTTCATCGGTCTGCCGTTCGTGGTGCGCACGGTCCAGCCGATCATGGAGGAAATCAGCCGCGAGGTCGAAGAGGCGGCGGCAACGCTTGGCGCATCCCGGTTTCAGACCATCTGGCGGGTGCTGCTGCCGAGCCTGCAACCCGCCATCCTGACCGGCTTCGCGCTCGCCTTCGCACGCGGCGTCGGCGAATATGGCTCGGTGATCTTCATTGCGGGCAATACGCCTTATGTCTCGGAAATCGCGCCGCTTCTGATCGTGATCAAGCTGGAGGAATATGATTATGCCGGGGCGACGGCGCTCGCCACGGTGATGCTGGCGCTTTCCTTTGCGATGTTGCTTTTCATCAATCTCATCCAGTCGTGGACACGGAGGAAATATGGTCATGGCGAATGAACCTGTCTCTGCCGCTCCTCGCAACAGCCGAAGCGCTGTCACGGAAAGCCCGGCGACGCGCATCACGCTGATCGCTCTGGCGCTGGCATTTCTGGCCCTGTTCCTCATCCTGCCGGTGATAGCGGTTTTCGTGGAAGCCTTCCGCAAGGGGGCAGGCGAATATCTGGCGGCACTGGTCGAGCCGGATGCCTGGGCTGCGATAAGGCTCACCCTCATGGTGGCGGCCATTGCCGTGCCGCTCAATCTGGTCTTCGGCATTGCAGCTGCTTGGGCAATCGCGAAGTTCGAGTTCAAGGGCAAGGCGCTGCTGACGACGCTGATCGATCTGCCGTTTTCCGTGTCGCCGGTCATTTCCGGTCTTGTTTTCGTACTGCTTTTCTCAAGTCACAGCCTGCTTGGGCCGTGGCTGTCACGGCACGGCATCGAGATATTGTTCGCCGTTCCGGGCATCGTGCTGGCGACGGTGTTCGTCACGTTTCCCTTTGTCGCGCGCGAACTGATCCCGCTGATGCAGGAACAGGGAACCGGCGATGAAGAGGCGGCAATTTCGCTCGGCGCCAATGGCTGGCAGACGTTCCGCTATGTGACGCTGCCCAATATCAAATGGGGGCTGCTTTACGGTGTGCTGCTCTGCAATGCCCGTGCAATGGGCGAGTTCGGCGCTGTTTCCGTTGTCTCTGGACATATTCGCGGTCTCACCAATACGATGCCGCTGCATGTGGAAATCCTCTACAACGAATATAACTTCGTCGGTGCATTTGCGGTGGCGTCGCTGCTGGCTTTCCTGGCGTTGTTGACGCTTGCAATCAAGACGGCGCTGGAACTGCGCTATGGCGATGAACTGGCTGGCAGTGGAAACGGGCACTGACACCCAAACTGGCAATTAGCCGCTCGGCGGCAGAAATAAAGCATAGTCCTGCTATGGCAGACGGAAGGATTGGGAATGGAAGTTCGTGTTGCCGGTGTGCGTAAGGAGTTCGCTCGCTTCCCGGCGTTGCATAATGTCTCGCTGGATATTCGTTCCGGCGAGTTGATCGCTTTGCTGGGACCTTCCGGTTCGGGCAAGACCACGCTTTTGCGCCTGATTGCCGGGCTGGAAACGCCGACCGAAGGTACCATCTTCTTCGGCGACGAAGACGCCTCGCAGAAGAGCGTTCAGGAGCGCAATGTCGGCTTCGTCTTTCAGCATTATGCGTTGTTCCGTCATATGACGGTGGCGGACAATATCGGCTTCGGTCTGAAGGTGCGTCCAAGCGCGACACGTCCGTCGAGTGACGATATTCGCAACCGCGCGCTGGAATTGCTCGATCTCGTCCAGCTACAGGGACTGGAGAAGCGCTATCCGGCGCAGCTTTCCGGTGGTCAGCGCCAGCGCGTGGCGCTTGCCCGCGCCATGGCGATTGAACCGAAAGTCCTGCTTCTCGATGAACCGTTTGGCGCGCTTGATGCGCTGGTGCGCAAGGAACTGCGCCGTTGGCTGCGCGAGATTCACGACAAGACCGGCCATACGACCGTTTTCGTGACCCACGATCAGGACGAGGCGCTGGAGCTCGCCGACCGCGTGGTGGTGATGAGCCAGGGGCGTATCGAGCAGGTCGGTACGCCCGACGAAGTCTATGACAATCCGAATTCCCCCGGCGTCTATGGCTTCATCGGCGAGTCCAGCACGCTTCCGGTGCGGGTCGAAAAGGGCGAGATCTGGCTGGTGGATCGCAATATCGGCCTGACAGCCCAGGATGTGGCGGATGGTGACGCGCAGCTCTTCTTCCGTCCGCACGATGTTGAATTGCTGGACGGTTGCGGCGGCTGTATCGCAGGCACGGTGGTGGCGAGCCGTCGCTCGGGCGGCAAGCGGCGTGTCGAACTGGAAGTAGGCGGCGCACGTGAGCGGGTGGAGATCGAAATTCCAGCCGAACATCCGGCCGCGGAAAAGAGTCGCATCGCCTTTCGACCGCGTTACTGGAAGCTTTTTCCTGCCAGTGAAACCGGTTCCGGAACAGGTTCCTGATCGTCACTTTCCGGTGAAGTGAAATATGAGGCCCGGCAGATGCGCGGTGATTCCCGCAGACCTGTCGGGCTTTTCTCTATCGACGGGCGTGGTGGGGCCGCGCTGAAATTTTCTGACACGTTACCTGCGGTAGTATTATTTTTATTTTCAATATGTTAGGGTTGCAGGAAACGGGGTGTTCCATAACGCAACATTAATGGGCGGAAAGAATTGTGCGTTGCGATTCAAACGGTTTGAATATCAGCACATTGCGCCGTCGCATTTTGGCCAAATGCGGTCGACATTCAGGGAACCGATCACGGATACTGCCGTTTCCCTGAAATGAAAATTCGGAATAATGTCAGTATCCACCCGCCGCAGATAACTCATTTCCTTCGGAAAGGCTGTTAAGGCAGATGCCGGAATTGTCTTCTTCGCTCTCCAATTCAACCTCTACCGAGAATAAATCGCCGATGCAGAAACCTTCGATGGAACCCAAATCCAGCGAGCCCGATGCATCGGGCCGGATTCCGCCCGAACAACCTTCCCCCATCCGGGCCTTGTATAAAACCGAGGAAGAGCTTGGCGCGCTTGCCGCTGCCGTGGCGCGGGGCGAAGACATTCCGCTGCCGGGCTATATCGCCTTCCCGTTCGATCAGCGCCTTTCCGAAAACGGCAAGCTGATCCTGCATGCCTATCGCGCCTCCGATGCCGCATCGCGTGCGGGCGAGACCATCACGCCAGCCGCGCAATGGCTGCTCGACAATCATTACCAGATCGACAAGAACGTGCAGCAGGCCCGCCGCGACCTGCCACGCCGCTTCATCCGTCAGCTGCCGCTCTACAAGGCGCCGGTTGAGAAATATGAAGGCATGCCGCGCATTTTCGCGCTGGCCTGGCTTTATGTCGCCCATACGGACAGCAATTTCTCACTGAAGACGCTGACGGCCATCGTCAAGGGTTTCCAGACCGTGGAGCCCCTGAAGATC
Organism: Ochrobactrum sp. BTU2; assembly: GCF_024539785.1. Taxonomy (NCBI): domain Bacteria; kingdom Pseudomonadati; phylum Pseudomonadota; class Alphaproteobacteria; order Hyphomicrobiales; family Brucellaceae; genus Ochrobactrum; species Ochrobactrum sp. BTU2. Next base: position 450,507 of record NZ_JAHWRG010000002.1, read on the forward strand.
GGTGAGTTGTGGGCGCTGCCTTCTGCGGTGCGCTATTTCCTGATCGAGAATGCACGCCGTCTGGCGCTGCGCGTCGATCGCGCGCGCATCATGCGCAATCTCGCCAATACGGCCGCCGACCGCATCGTGGTTGCCACCGACGGTGCCGAACTGGATTCGGTTCTGGCGCAATATGCCGATGCCGCCCGCGACAGCACTTTCGCGACCCACCTTCTTTATCGCCTACGCTCGTCCTCGACCGACACCACGGCTGCTGCCAGCTGGCTGGAACGGATTCTGGAGCAGGAAGGCAGCAATCCGGAAGACGCCATCGTTGAGGAACATGCCCGCCAGTCCACCGGCGGCGTCACGATGGGCAACGTCATCCGCAGCCTGAAATCCATCGATGACGTGGACTGGGAGACCTGGTTCGAAACCGTCAACGAGGTTGATGCGATCCTGCGTGACCACAGCGATTTCGAACTTCTGGATTTCCGTTCCCGCAATGCCTATCGCGTGACCATCGAAAAGCTCGCCCGCTATTCGGACATGAGCGAAATCGACATCACATGGGCTGCGCTGAAACTGGCCGAAGACGGACATCGTGCGGAAAAGGCCGGTCATCCGGAAGCCGAGGGCAAGGGCGCAATCGCCTATTACCTGTCCGGCGAAGGGCGCAAGGAGCTGGAAAAGGTCTGTGGCTACAAGGCGCCGTTCGGCGTCAAGGCGCTGCGCTTCTATCGTGGTCTCGGTCTTTGGGGGCTGTTCATCCCGACGGCGATCTTCACGATCCTGATCCTTCTGCTCGTCAATTACTGCATGATCCGCGCCGGTCTTTCGACTGATCTGCGCACGCTGTTCACGCTTCTGGCGATCTTCCCGGCAATGGACGCGTCCTATTCGCTGTTCAATGCGCTGGTGCCGTGGTTTGTCCAGCCGACGCGGCTCATCGGTTTCGAATATAAGGAAGGCTTGCCGGAGGAGGCGCGCACGCTGGTCGCGGTGCCGACCTTCATCACCTCGCGTGATTCCATCGATGAGCAGATTCGCAATCTGGAAGTTCATTATCTCACCAATCCGCGTGGTGAAATCTACTTTGCGCTGGTCAGTGACTGGACCGATGCGAAGCAGGAAATCACCCCTGCGGATATGGAAATCTATGAATATGCGCGCGAGGAAATCGCCAAGCTCAACGAGCATTATACCGGCGACGACCAGCCACGCTTTTTCCTCATGCATCGCCGTCGCCTCTTCAACGAGAAGCAGAATTGCTGGATGGGCTGGGAGCGCAAGCGCGGCAAGCTGCACGAGCTGAACCTGCTGCTGCGCGGTGATCAGGATACGAGCTTTTTCCCGCCGGACGAACGTTTGCCGAAGGAAATCAAATATGTGATGACGCTGGACGCCGACACGCGTCTGACGCCGGAATCCGTCACGCATCTGGCCGGCAAGCTCAGCCATCCTCTGAACCGTCCGATCATCGACGAAAAGACCGGCAAGGTCGTGCGCGGTTACGGCATCCTCCAGCCGCGCGTCACGCCCTCGCTCACCACCGGTGACGAGGCGTCGTTCCTGCAGCGCGTCTTCTCGGTCAATCGCGGTATCGACCCTTACGTCTTCGCCGTGTCCGACACTTATCAGGACCTGCTCGGTGAAGGCACCTTCACCGGCAAGGGACTTTACGACATTGATGCCTTCGAGGCAGCGCTGAAGGGCCGCGTCCCTGAGAACACGCTGCTCAGCCACGATCTTCTCGAAGGCGGCTATGCCCGCGCGGCTCTGGTCAGCGATGTCGAAGTGGTCGAGGATTATCCGACCGGCTACAATGTCGACGTATCGCGTCATCATCGCTGGGCGCGTGGCGACTGGCAGCTTCTACCCTGGCTGTTTTCGACAAGCCGTGGCGTCAGCCACATCACGCGCTGGAAGATGGTCGACAACCTGCGCCGCTCGCTCAATCCGATCCTGTGGCTGATCGCAGCCGTCGTCGGCTGGAGCGTGCTGCCAATCGGGCCTGCTGCCGTCTGGCAGGGCTTCCTCATTCTCTCCATGTTCGTTGCGCCGACATTCGGCATTGTGACCAATCTCATTCCATCGAACATGGACTATTCGCTGAAAGGTCATGCGCAGTCGGTGCTGACTGACATCGCGCTCGGCACGGCCGATGTGGCGCTGCGCACTACCTTCATCGCCCATTCGGCGTTCCTGATGGCGGATGCGATTGTGCGTACCGTCTATCGCCTGTTCGTCTCGCATCGCAATCTTCTGGAATGGCGCACGGCTGCGCAGGCGAGAACCTCGCCCGATACGCTGCTGTTTTATTTCCAGCTGATGTGGCCGGCCATAGCCATTGCGGGTCTGGCGATCTTCATCCCGCTTGCTGCCCAAAGTCATGCGGCAATGATCGCGGCGCCGTTTGCCGTCATCTGGTTTGCCTCGCCGCTGATTGCATGGCTGGTCAGCCGTTCGGCAAAGCCGCAGGACACGCTGGAAGTGCTTTCTTCCGACAAGTCGGACCTGCGCCGCTATGCACGCCGGACCTGGCGTTATTTCGCCGAGTTCGCAAACGAGGAAAACCACCATCTGCCGCCGGACAACTTCCAGGAAGATCCGGCGCCGATTGTCGCGCAGCGCACGTCGCCGACCAATATCGGCGTCTATCTCCTGTCCGTCGTCGCCGCGCGCGATTTCGGCTGGATCGGCTTCGGTGAAACGCTGGACCGCGTTCAAGCCACTGTCGATACGCTTGAGAAGATGGAGAAGTATCAGGGCCATCTCTACAACTGGTACGAGACCAACACGCTGACGCCGATGCGCCCGCTTTATGTCTCTGCGGTGGATAGCGGCAACCTTGCCGGGCATCTGGTCACGCTGTCGTCGGCGCTGGAAGAATGGGCGGAAGCACCATCCGTCTACATGCAGGGCGACCTCGACGGTATTCTTGATGTCAACGACATCCTTGAAGAGACAATCGCGAGAATCCCGGATGATCGCCGGATTCTGCGTCCGCTGCGCCGCCTTCTGGAAGAGCGGATTGCCAATTTCCGCCGCGCCGTGATTTCCATCAAGGATGAGCCGGAAACGGCCTCCTTCCGCACCATCAACCTGTCGCTGTTTGCAACCGACATCGTTCGCCTGATGGACGAACTCGATGGCGAAATCGAAACCCCGGCAAGCGCTGAAGCCGTGGAATGGGCGCGCATTCTCGTCGATACCTGCAAGGCGCATACCGAGGATTCCATCGGCGAGCACGATACGGACGCGCTGCGTGAGCGTTTGCGCTATCTTGCTACCCGTTCGCGCCAGCTCGCATTCGATATGCAGTTCGGTTTCCTTGAACGGAAGGAACGCCGCCTTCTCTCCATCGGTTTCCGTGTGCAGGAAAACGAACTGGACGAAAGCTGCTACGATCTTCTGGCGTCCGAAGCGCGTCTGGCGAGCCTGTTCGCCATCGCCAAGGGCGACGTTCCGGTCGAACATTGGTTCAAGCTTGGCCGTCTTCTGGTGCCCGTGGGCTGGAAGGGCGCTCTGCTCTCCTGGTCCGGCTCGATGTTCGAATATCTGATGCCGCCGCTGGTCATGTCCGAGCCGCTCGGTTCGCTGCTTGACCAGACCAACAAGCTCGTGGTGCAGCGCCAGATCGATTATGCGACCTCGCGCGGTCTGCCATGGGGTATTTCGGAAGCGGCGTTCAATGCGCGCGATGCGCATATGAACTATCAGTATTCCAATTTCGGCGTGCCCAATCTGGGCCTGCAGCGCGGCCTGTCGCGCAATGCGGTTATCGCACCCTATGCGAGCCTGCTCGCCGCGCAGTATCAGCCCGCTGCCGCTGTCGCGAACCTGAAGCGCCTTGCCAAGCTTGGCGCGCTCGGACGCTATGGCTTCCACGATTCGGTGGACTTCACGCCGTCGCGTGTTCGCGAAGGCGAACTCTGTGCTGTGGTGAAGAACTACTACGCCCATCATCATGGCATGGCGATCATCGCGGTCAACAACGTGATCTTTGAAGGCCGGATGCGCGAGCGTTTCCACTCCGATCCGGTGATCGAGGCCGCCGAACTGCTCCTGCAGGAAAAGGCACCGCGCGAAATCCCGATGATCTACGCCAAGACGGAAAATCCGATGCGCGTGGATTCGGGTGGCTTCGACGATGCGCCGATGCGGATTGTCGACAAGCCGTTCAAGGCGCCGCGCACCACGCATATGATGTCGAACGGACAATATGCGCTGATGGTGACAGCAAACGGTTCAGGCTACAGCCGCTGGCACAATTGGGACATTACCCGCTTCCACGCCGATGCGTCGGAAGACCTTCAGGGCACGTTCCTGTTCCTGCGCGACATGGAAAGCGGATACTGGTGGTCGGCAACCGGCGAACCGGTCCGCAACCCGGAAGAGGAAACCAAGACGGTCTTCACCGAAGACAAGGCGGAATTCTACAAGACCGCCGGTGACATCAAGACCGTCATGGAAGTGATCGTGTCGTCGGAATCGGACGGCGAAGGCCGCAGGCTCGACATCATCAACACGTCCGCCCGCGACCGCATGATCGAGGTCACCTCCTATGCGGAACTGGTGCTGACCGACAGCGACAGCGATGCCGCCCATCCGGCCTTTGCCAAGATGTTCGTAGAGACCGAAATCTCCGATAACGGTTCGACCATCTATGCCAAGCGCCGCAAGCGCGCGCCGTCCGATCCGGATATCCACGTCGCGCATTTCGTGACCGATCTTTCCGGCTCGATCCGCGAAACGGAAGTCGAAACTGACCGCCGTGCCTTTGTCGGTCGTGGCCGCAGCTTGCGCGATGCGGCTGCCTTCGATCAGGGTGCCAAGTTCAACGGCAGCCAGGGTTGCGTGCTCGACCCGATCGCTTCGGTGCGTACACGTGTCCGCGTTCCGGCGCATAAAAAGGTGAGCCTCGTTTTCTGGACCTTCGCAGGCGGCAGCCGCGATGCGGTAGAACACGCCGTGGCGCTGCATCGGCATCCAGAAACCTTCGCCCGCGAATATTCGCTGTCATGGACCAGCTCGCAGGTGCAGCTCTACCATATCGGCATCAAGCCTGCCGAAGCTGCCGATTATCAGAAGGTCGCTGCCTATCTGCTCTATCCGGAGCGGACCCTGCGCCAGCCACCGGAAACCATCGCCAGCGGCCTCGGCAAGCAGTCCGACCTTTGGCCAATGTCGATTTCCGGCGACTATCCGATCTTCGCGCTGCGCATCGACAACGAAGCTGATCTCGACGTGTTGCGCGGCGTGCTGCGCGCGCAGGAATACTGGCGCTCGAAGGGCCTAACCGTCGATGTCGTGGCGGTCAACGAGCGTGCCTTCTCCTATGCGCAGGACACGCAGCGCGCCATCGACTGGATCGTGGAAGGTTTCCGCGCCCGTGGCGGTGGCCAGCCGCACATCTTCGCGGTGCGCCGCGACCAGATGAGCGACGAAAGCTACAACACGCTGCTCGCCTCGGCGCGCATCGTCATGCATGCGCAGAACGGCTCGCTGGCCGAGCAGCTTCGTCGCAGCGAGGAAATCACCGTCGATCTGGCGGCGCGCGATGCCAAGACTGCCATTGGCGGTCAGGCTTCGGCTCAGATGTCCGCTCAGGGGCTGGGTGCTGCGGGGCTTGCGCCTGTCGCCATCGAACGCGGGACGGAAGAACGCCGTCCTGTGGTCAAGCCTGTAGTAAACCGTCCTGCGCCGTCCGGGGACGATCTTCGTTTCTGGAATGGTTATGGCGGCTTTGCCGAGGACGGCGGCTATGTGGTGCGCGTCAACAACCGCACCAACACGCCGCATCCGTGGATCAATGTGATCGCCAATCCGAATTTCGGGTTCCATGTCTCGGCGGAAGGTTCGGCCTTCACCTGGGCAGGCAACAGCCGCGATTATCAGCTCACCCCATGGGCGAACGACCCGGTCACGAACCGTCCGGGCGAGGCGATCTATATCCTCGACCGTGAAACGGGCCGCACCTTTGCGCCGACGGCAAGTGTGCTGCGCGATGAGGCCGTGACCTATGAAGCGCGTCATGGCCACGGCTATTCGAGCTTCGGGGCACAGCATGGCGAACTGGCACTCGACCTCACCCACATCGTGGATGCGGACAAGCCGGTGCGCCTGTCACGCCTGACCGTCACCAATAACGGGCGTTCCAAGCGCAAGCTGCGCGTCTATGGCTATGTGGAATGGGTGCTGGGCAATGCCCGCTCCAAGAACGTGCCTTTCATTGTACCTTCGCAGGACGAGGAATTGGGCGCACTCTTTGCAGGCAATCCGTATCATCCGGACAAGTCCGGGCAGGTCGCTTTCTTTGCAGCAACCGAAAAGCCGCAATCCGTCACTGCCGACCGCAGCGAGTTCATCGGCACCACCGGTTCGGTGGACAAGCCGGAAGTCGTGCTGGCTGGCAAGGCGCTTTCGGGTACGGTCGAAGCAGGCCGCGATCCATGTGCGGCGCTCGCTCTTGATATCGAAGTGGGGCCGGGTGAAGCACGCGAGGTTGTCTTCCTGCTCGGCAATGCCGCCGATCAGAGACAGGCGAAGGCGCTGATCGCCGAAACCCGCAAGGTGTCGTTCGGTGACAAGCTTGCTGCTGCCAGACAGCAGTGGGAAGGCCTGTTCGACCGCGTTCAGGTGAAAACGCCAGACCCTGCTTTCGACCTTCTGGTCAATGGCTGGCTGCCCTATCAGGCGATTGCCTGCCGTATATGGGCCCGCGCTGCCTTCTATCAGGCAAGTGGTGCGTTCGGCTTCCGTGATCAGTTGCAGGACACGCTGTCGCTGCTTCTGATCGATCCGACGCTTGCCCGCGCGCAGATACTCAATGCGGCATCGCGCCAGTTCCCGGAAGGCGATGTGCAGCATTGGTGGCTGCCAGCGACCGGGGCGGGCGTCCGCACGCTGATCTCGGACGATGTTGTCTGGCTCGGCTATGGCGCTTCGCTTTATGTCGAGACGACGGGCGACCGCTCGATCCTCGATGAAAAGCTGCCATTCCTCGAAGGGCGCAAGCTGGAGGAGGGCGAACACGATGCCTTCTATCAGCCGGAAGTCTCCGAGCAGACGGCAAGCCTCTATGAGCATTGCGCCTTGGCGCTTGATCTTGCTGTCGAGCGAACCGGCAAGCACGGCCTGCCGCTGATCCTCGGCGGCGACTGGAACGACGGCATGAATCTCGTCGGCGTGAAGGGAGAGGGCGAGAGCGTGTGGCTCGGCTGGTTCCTCGCCTATACGCTCGGTAAATTCATCCCGATTGCTGAAGCGCGCAAGGACAAGAAGCGTGTCGATATCTGGAAAGCGCATCTGGAAAGCCTGACCGAAGCGCTCGACCGCGATGGTTGGGATGGCCAGTGGTATCGCCGTGGTTTCTACGACAATGGCGCGCCACTCGGCTCGAAGGACAGCGACGAGTGCCAGATCGATGCCATTGCGCAATCGTGGAGCGTGCTGTCCGGTGTTGCCGATCCGAAGCGCGCCGAACAGGCGATGGCTTCGCTCGAAAAATACCTGCTGGATGACGAAGGCGAATTGCTGCGTCTCTTCACGCCGCCTTTCGACGTCACCATTCAGGAGCCGGGTTATATCAAGGGCTATCCACCGGGTGTTCGTGAGAATGGCGGCCAGTACACCCATGGCGCGACCTGGGCCATCATGGCGCTCGCCCGCATGGGCAAGACGGCTGAAGCATGGCGTCTGTTCTCGCTCATCAGCCCGGTCAGCCATGGCCGCAACCCGGACATATACCGCGTCGAGCCTTATGTGATCGCAGCCGACATCTATTCCGTCGAGCCGCGTCGCGGACAGGGCGGCTGGACCTGGTACACCGGTTCCGCCGGCTGGTTCTACCGCGTTGCGACGGAGGGTATCCTCGGCGTCACAAAACGCGGCGACCGCCTGCATCTCGACCCGGCCTTGCCACCGGAATGGGATGGTTATGAAGCCGAGCTCCGCTTCGGCGAAGCGCTCTACCGCGTGAAGGTCGTGGTAGGTGCCCCCAGTGCCAAGGACAAGGTGGTGAAGCTCAACGGTCGCAAGGTCGGCAAGCCGGAAGAGGGTGTGCCGATCAAGCCGGACGGAGAACACGAAATCGTCGTAGAGCTTCCCAAACAGAAGTGAACCGATTAAAAAGGCGGGTGAAAACCCGCCTTTTGTACGACTCGGCGAAGTAAAGCCGGATGTTTGTGCTATCGGAAACATGCTTTTTCTGGAGGCCGTCATGGCCAAGACTGATATTGCGCGCCGCGTCTACAATCACGCATGGAAGCTCGATCCCATCGTCCGCAGCCTTCTGGATACGGACTTCTACAAGCTTCTGATGCTGCAGATGATTTGGGGCCTTTACCCCAAGGTGGACGCAACCTTCTCGCTCATCAACCGCACGACGTCGGTGCGCCTTGCCGATGAGATCGATGAGGGCGAATTGCGTGCGCAGCTCGACCATGCCCGCACGCTGCGCTTCTCCAAGAAGGAAATGATCTGGCTGGCGGGTAACAGTTTCTATGGCCGCAAGCAGATTTTCCAACCCGAGTTCCTGAACTGGCTGCACGATTTCCAGCTTCCGGAATATGATCTGCGCCGCAAGGACGGCCAGTACGAGCTGCATTTCCATGGACCGTGGTCGCACACGACCATGTGGGAAATTCCCGCACTTGCCATCATCAACGAGCTGCGTTCGCGCGCGGCGATGAAGAACCTTGGACCGTTTTCGCTCGATGTGCTTTATGCGCGCGCCAAGGCGAAGATGTGGAGCAAGGTTGAACGCCTGCGCCAGCTGCCGGGGCTGAAGATTTCCGACTTCGGCACGCGCCGCCGCCATTCCTTCCTGTGGCAGCGCTGGTGCGTCGAAGCGCTGAAGGAAGGCATCGGCGATGCCTTCACCGGCACCAGCAATGTGCTTCTGGCCATGGATACCGATCTTGAAGCACTTGGCACCAATGCGCATGAATTGCCGATGGTGCTGGCAGCTCTTGCCAAGAATGACGAGGAACTGCGCTCAGCCCCCTATCGCGTGCTGCAGGACTGGAACCGTTACTATGGCGGCAATCTTCTGATCGTTCTGCCCGATGCTTTCGGCACGGCTGCCTTCCTGCGCAATGCGCCGGACTGGGTTGCCGACTGGACCGGCTTCCGCCCCGACAGTGCCCCGCCCATCGAAGGCGGCGAGCGCATCATCGAATGGTGGAAGTCACGCGGCAAGGACCCGCGCGAAAAGCTGCTGATCTTTTCCGACGCGCTCGATGTGGATACGATCGAGGAGACTTACCGTCACTTCGAAGGGCGTGTGCGTATGAGCTTCGGCTGGGGCACCAACCTCACCAATGATTTTGCAGGTTGCGCTCCGAAGGAAATCGAAGGGCTGAATGCCATCTCGCTGGTCTGCAAGGTGACGGATGCCAACGGCCATCCTGCGGTCAAGCTTTCCGACAATCCGCAAAAGGCGACCGGCGATCCTAAGGAAGTGGCGCGTTATCTCAAGTTCTTTGGAAATGAGGAGCGGGTGGAGCAGCTCGTCCGCGTGTAACGAGCTGCAACGAGCGATTAAAGCGCGTTTCGATCTGACTGGATCAGATCGGCGCCCTAATCTTTTGTTTTGACGCACATCTTATCCGAAAACCGTTTCACACTTTTCGGGATGCGCTCTATTCCATCAACCGTGCGGTGCCGGAAACGCGGATAGAGCCGCCGCGCTCATTGCCGATCTGGGCGCGCAGATGTGACGGACTGCCCATATCCTCGCCCTGAAAGACTTCGATCTCGCCGCCATGCGGCCAGCCGCTATCACGCAGATAGGCGGCAAAGGCCGCCGTGGCCGCGCCAGTCGCCGGGTCTTCATAAACTCCGCCGGAGGCAAACGGGTTGCGGCTGTGGAAGCGCTTCGGCGTCTCGGAATAGATGAGCAGGATCGTCGTCCAGCCTTGCCGCTTCATCAGGATGCGCCCGCGCGCCATGTCGTAATGCATCGAAGCCAGCTTTTCGCGTGAACGAAGCGGAAGCACGATATGATCCGCCCCGGCATGGATCAGGGCGGGTGCCAGACCGGGTGCCAGATCATCCTGTTCGAAACTGAACAGTGCCAGCGCCTGTTCCACTTCCGCATCATTGGCGGCACGCTGGCGCGTCGGCGGCGATTGCAGGCTGGCCGCAAACAGCTCGCCTTCCTTGCGGCCTTCGACGCTGATATCGCCATTGTTGAGCTTGAGTGCGAAACGTCCATCGCCCATGCGCATGGCCAACGCAGCGCCGAGAGCAATGGTAGCGTGACCGCAGAACGGCACTTCCATTTCCGGTGCAAAATAGCGAACGCGCCAGCTATCGTCCTCCGGTGCAGCAAAGGCGGTTTCGGAAAAGCCCACATCCTTTGCAATTTTCTGCATATCTTGCGGGGAGGGGAGGCGATCGGCGATCAACACTCCAGCGGGATTGCCGCCCTGATTGCCTTGCGAAAAGGCAGCAATGCGCAACACGTCCATGGTTTCTCCTCGCCAGTCTGATTCGTGTCCCGCCCACCCCTATAAAAGGCGTGAAATGTGGCTGGTCAAGCAGTCTGTCGGCTAGCGGAAACTATCAACAGCATAGGTCGTTCCATCTCATCCGACAGTGCCGGCCATGCCGCGATCTGCTCTGGCGATGGATGCCATTCCTCCAGCCGGTTGATGGCAAATCCGGCCTCAATCAGCGCATTGACGGAGGTGCTGAGGCGGCGGTGATATTTAATGACACCCTCTGTCAGCCAATCGGTTCGCCTTTCACCTTCCACTGCATAATGATCGACCGGCCAGCGCTTCTGGCCGTTGCCTTCCTCGATCCAGCCCGGCGTAAGCGGCGCCATGAAGATCGGATGCTCGATCGTGAAAACAAAGCGACCTTCTGGCCGCAAAGCTGCATGGATCGCTTTCAAAAGACGCGGGAAGTCGCGGATATAGTGAAAGGCCAAAGAACTGTAGACGAGATCGAAGCTTGCTTCTGGAAGTTCCAGCCCTTCCATGTCGGCCTGAATGTAGCGAACGGCGTCATCCTGTGTGTCGTGGCGCGCACGTTCGAGCATGTTCTCCGAAAGATCGTAGCCGGTGAGGGAGGCAGCTCCCTGTTCGCGGGCAAAGCGGCAAAACCAGCCGAAACCGCAACCAAGATCGGCAACGTCACGGCCGGTCAGATCAGGCAAAAGCGAACGGACAATTGGCCATTCAGGCGCGCCTTCCAGCCCATGCACGGAACGTGGCAACTGGCTGTAAGCGGCGAAGAAGTCGTCGCGATCATAAATATTCTGGGCCATGGTCTATCGTTCGGTCAGTGCGAGTTTTGCCCCGAGTGCGACGAAGGCGGCAGCAAAGCTGCGGCGCATCCATGCAAGCACAGCGGGGCGCGAGATGATCTGGTTACGGACGGCGGCTGCGAACACACCGTAGAACGCAAACACCACGAATGTCATCGCCATGAAGACGAGAGACAGTTCCACCATGCGGGCAACCGTCCCGCCCTGTTGCGTATTTACGAATTGCGGCAGGAAGGCAAAGAAGAATATCGACAGTTTGGGGTTCAGCAGATTGACCAGAATTGCCGACCAGATGACCTCACGGTCCGAACGCGGCGCGTCGTTGGTTTCGATCTTCAGTGTGCCATGCTCCTTGAGCGTCATCCACGCCATATAGAGCAGATAGGCAACGCCTGCATATTTGATGACCTCGAAAGCAAGTGCGCTGGTATGGAGCAGAGCTGCCAGCCCTGTCACGGCAGCCAGCATATGCGGCACGATGCCGAGCGTGCAGCCGAGCGCGGCAATGACCGAGGCCCGTGCGCCACGGGACAGCCCTGCCGCAAGCGTTACCAGCACGCCAGTGCCGGGGGAGGCGACAATGATGAAGGATGTCAGCAGAAATTCGATGCTCATGATGTTCTGGACTCCTGTTCGGACCTTGTCGGAAAAGGTCGACGCAGGCCGGACGCATCATGTCACGGCTTTGCCTTGCGTCAATCCTTCATCTCATGCGCCCATGGCGGGTTTGCACCTGCACGCGAGACGGTGACGGCAGCAGCCCGGACCCCGAGCGCGACAGCGGAATGAATCTGGTCTTCAGTCAGTTCGGCAAGCGCGTCCTTGTCGAGAAGGCCCTGATTGTGAAGGCTGGCGAGAATGCCCGCATTGACCGTGTCGCCGGCGCCAACGGTGTCAATCACGTCCACTTTCACACCCGGCACGCGCACGGTTGCCTTGGTCGTATAGGCGTCAGCGCCATGCGCGCCCTTGGTAATGACCACCAGTTTCGGTCCGAGCTTCAGCCATTCGGCTGCGATTTCGTCGTGGCTGCCCTTTTCGCCAAACCAGGCGAGATCTTCGTCTGAAAGTTTCACGATATCGGCGAGCGCGATCATGCGCTTCATGCGCGCCAGATGTTTTTCGCGGTTGGTGATGAAGCCAGCACGAATATTCGGGTCGAGGAACATGACCCGCCTTGGTGCCTCACGCGTCATCAGCGCTTCATAGACGCTGCCGCACGGTTCGGAAATCAGGCTGATGCAGCCGAACAGCATGGCGTCGATGGCATCATCGACATAGGGCATGTCGCTCTCGGCCAGCATGCGGCCAGCAGTATTTTCATCATAGAAGGCGTAACGCGCCTGCCCATCGACCAGACGCACGAAAGCCAGTGTCGTTGGTCGATCCGAGATTGCGGCAAAGGAATAATCGACATTGGATCGCGCCAGATTATCGCGCAGTACCTCGCCAAAAAAATCCGACGAAATGCCTGAAAAGAAACCGGTCGGGACTTCGAGGCGTCCAAGCGCGATGGCCGTGTTGAAGACGGAGCCACCTGCGAAAGGCTGGAACGCGGTTTCCCCCGTTGCGGTTTCGCGTGGCAGCATGTCGATCAGGGATTCACCGCAGCAAAGGATCATGAAGGCACAACTCAGTTGTTAAATCGATTGAAACAGACATAACCACAAAAGCGCGAAGAATTTCAATCTCCGCGCTTTGTTAAGATGTCAGACGTGCTGGCCGCCATTGATATGAATTTCCGAACCCGTCACATAGGATGAGGCCTCGGAGCAGAGGAAGTAGATGGTTTCCGCCACTTCCGATGTCTTGCCGAGGCGGCGCATCGGAAGCTGTTCCACCAGCTTGTCGGTTCCCGGTGAAAGGATCGCCGTATCGATTTCTCCCGGTGCAATGGCATTGACGCGGATACCGTAAGGGCCGAAGTCGGAGGCCATTTCGCGGGTCAGGGCAGCAAGTGCGGCCTTCGATGTAGCATAGGCGGTTCCGGCAAAGGGGTGCACGCGGCTCCCCGCGATCGAGGTCACATTGACCACCGAGCCATGTGCAGCCTCGAGTTCCTTGAACAGGCCACGTGCCAGCATGATCGAGGCAAGGAAGTTGACCTGAAATACATCGCGCCAGACCGCCATGGGCGTTTCGATGGAATTCATGCGGCGTCCGCCCTCCGCCTTCGGCGAAATGCCTGCATTGTTGACCAGTGCATGAAGCTTGCTGCCATCGGCTTCGAGACGGCGGCGGATCTCGGCGATTGCCTTGCCAACATCTTCCTGATCGGCGAGGTCGACCTTGATGTGATCTTCCGGACCGGCAGGCCAGGGGCAATTGTCGGAAAAATCCTGTCGCGAGCAGGTGATGACGCGCCACCCGGCCCGCGAAAAACGCTTCACCGTCGCATGACCGATGCCACGGCTGGCACCGGTCAGGACCAGAGTTTTACGTTCGGTATCCGCCTTGGGAGTATCGGAACCGGCAACGTCTGTTTTGGTGACTTGGGACATGGAAACCTCGCTCTCCAATCTTGAATAGACCAAGCCGCTCAAGATTTCGAGGGGAATTAAAGCGCATCACGAAAAGTGTGAAACGGTTTTCGGAAACTGTGCGTGTTAGCGGAAATAGTGAGAGCGTTGATCTGACTTAATCAGATCGAAACGCGCTCGAACAAGCTTGGATTGAAGCTGCTTCACTTGATCGCGAGTAAAGGCCGCCAGTGGCGGCCTCTATTGATGTTACTGTGAATTACCCATGATGATATCGAGCAATGTCGTGGATTTTCCTGGCTGCTGCGGCTGCCCGCCGCCCACGTCGCCTGGCGGCATCGGGCGGTAATTGTCATTGGCATTGGCCGGGTAAGTCGTAGCGCCGGGCTGTTCGGCGAGTGGGCGGCCCGTCTCATTCGACTGCTGGATGCTGTTGCGGGCCGTGGAATCCGGAGCAGGTGGCCAATAGCCGTCATCACCATTAGCCGCCATCGGCTGATTGCCATAGGAATCCTGCGGCATCATGCCGGGATCGTAAGGCGCATTCGGATCGATGCCGTCGCTGCCACCGGGAACGACGTTCTGGATATCGTAATGGCCGGGAAGCTCGGCAACCGGCACGCCCTTATGTGCTTCCTTCATGAAGTTTTTCCAGGCGGCGACCGGTAGGGTCGAACCGAACACGCGCTTCATGCCCTTGCCGTCATCATTGCCGAACCATACACCGGTTGTGAGGTTGGCCGTATAGCCGACAAACCACGCATCGCGGAAATTCTGGCTGGTACCGGTCTTGCCTGCAGCGGGCCAGCCGAAGGCGGCGCGCTTTGCCGTCCCGTCTTCCACCGTGCGCCGCAGCATGGCGTTCATCATGCCGACATTGCGTTCATCGATGACACGCGGGCCAACGCCATCTTCCTTCTGATAAAGAACCTTGCCGTCGGAATCCGTCACCTTGGTGATGAAATAGACCGGCGCGCGATAGCCGCCATTGGCAAAAGGCACATAGGCATCGGTCAGTTCCAACAGGGTCACTTCCGACGTGCCGAGTGCCAGCGAGGCATTGGCTTCGAGTTTGGACTGAACGCCGAGCCGATGGGCCGTGTCGATCACGGTCTGTGGGCCGACTTCCATCACGAGCTGCGCGGCAACGGAATTCAGTGAATGAGAAAGGGCGGTAGCCAGCGTCACCTGTCCCATATATTTGCCGTTATCGTTGCTCGGCGTCCATTTGCCGATACGAACCGGAGCATCGTTGCGTACCGAGTCCGGTGTCCGCCCCTGTTCGAGCGCTGTCAGATAGACGAAGGGCTTGAAGGATGATGCAGGTTGGCGGTGAGCATCGGTGACACGGTCGAACTGGCTTGTGGCATAATCGACGCCGCCGACCATGGCGCGCACTGCGCCGGTACTGTCAATGGAAACGAGCGCACCCTGACTGGCGTTCATCTTTGTGCCGCTCTGGGAAATCTGGTCCTTGATCGCCTCTTCACCTGCGCGCTGCAGGTTCAGATCGATGGTGGTCTGGACGGTGATGTCTTCCTTCGCTTCACCGATCAGCTCGGGTAGTTCCGCCACAACCTTGTCGGCAACGTAGTTTTCCGAGCCCTGCCAATAGGATGGCGCACGCGTCATCGGTTCGCTTTCGGCGATGGCCATCTGGCTGTCATCGATCATGCCTTCCTCGCGCATGGCGCCCAGCACCAGCTTGGCACGTGCGGCGGCGGCTTCCGGATCGCGGGCAGGCGACAGGCGCGATGGTGCCTTCAGAAGACCGGCAAGGGTTGCCGCTTCCATCAGGTTCACATCCTTGGCGGGCTTGCTGAAATAACGCCGGGAGGCCGCATCAACACCGAAAGCGCCGGAACCGAGATAGACCCGGTTCAGATACATCTCGAGAATCTGGTCCTTGGTGTATTTGTGCTCAAGCCAGAGCGCGAGCATGACTTCCTGCACCTTGCGCTCAAGCGTGCGGTCGGGAGAAAGAAACAGGTTCTTGGCAAGCTGCTGGGTCAGCGTTGATCCGCCCTGAACGGCGCGGCCCGAAACAACGTTGGTTACTACTGCGCGGGCAAGGCCGATGGGGTCAATGCCGAAATGCGAATAGAAGCGGCGATCCTCGATAGCGATGACGGCCTTCGGGATAAAGGGCGACATTTCATGCAAGCCCACGGCCTCGCCGCCGGTAGTCCCGCGATTGGCGATCAGGTTTCCGTTGACGTCAACGATACGCACATTCGGTGGACGATCAGGAATGGCCCAATCCGTCGTCGGCGGCATCTTGGCCGCGAAATAGACCAGCATGCCTGCAAAGGCGATACCGCCCCAGAGGCCAAGTACGAGGCACCAGTAGATCGAGCGGCGCAGAAAGCCGAAAAAGCCACGCGGCTTCTTCTTGCCACGTCGTGAAGCGCGTGGTTCCGGTTCTTCTGATTGCCTGCGTCGGCGCTGCTGTGAGCGTGCCATGCGATCCTCCTCGTCGACGCGAAAAACCTCGTCATCTTTTTTCTCTTCGCCACCGAAGGAAGGTTCGATGCGCCGGTTTTTATCGTCACGCGATGTCATGTCAGCCTGGATCCGCCCACCCGTTTGCCGGTCCAATCGTGATGTGGACCGGTCATTCTGAATAATGTCTGCGTGCTTTACGGGATTTTGTGCCGCAAAAGCAAATAAGGGCCTAATCCGGTGCAGGGTAAATGCGGCAGTTTAAAGGGACGTAAATCGTTCACACACAAAAAAGGCTCCGCGGGGGCGGAGCCTTTTCTCAGTTATAAGCCCGATTATGTGCTTATCCCAGGGCGACGAAATGCTAACGCATCATGCCCTGAAAATGCTCAATCGCCGCACAGGCTTAACCAAACGCGATGAGCCAAACTCATCGAGTTTGGTATTAGAACTTGTAAGCAACACCGAGGCGGATATCGTTGGTCTTGAACGAACCGCGTGTCGCGGTGTTGCCAAGGTCGAAATCCTTGTTGCCGAAATCGGTATAGCGATATTCGAGGCGCAGAAGGACATTGTCGGTCGCAGCGTAGTCAACGCCGGTACCAACAGTCCAGCCGGTCAGGGTCTTGTCGTTGTTATAGTCGCTGCCGCCGACATTGAGCGAGTTCTTCACGCCGCCGAAAGCAACGCCACCGGCGATGTAGGGCATGAAGCGGTCAACGGCATAACCAGCGCGTGCGCGAACAGCGCCCGACCACTGCAGCTTCGTTTCAGCTGAAGTCTGAACAGCGTTGCTGTTCGAAATATAGTCGTGCGACTTCTTCAGGTCGTTGTAGTCGAAGTTGCCGTCAACGCCGAGAATGACGTTGTTGCCCATGTCGAAGTTATAGCCAGCATAGACGCCACCGATGAAGCCGTTCGGCTTGAACTCGTTGGACTGATCCGTGGACTTGTCGTCAAGCTTGGCGCGGCCCCAGCCCCAGCCAATCTCACCACCGATATAAGCGCCGCCCCATGAGAAGGCGGGAGCTGCCATTGGGGCAGGTTCCTGCGAAACGATTGCGTCGGCTGCATAAGCACCGGTGCTGGCGACGACTGCGAGCAGGGAAGCGCCAAGTAGAATTCTGAACTTCATCGAAAACTCCTATAAAATATGTTCGATATGGATTTTCAAATAGTATTTCTATGCCATGATGTATGTAACATTATGGCAACATAAATATAGTTTAGAAATAACTTAATATACAATTTGTTATTATTCAATTTTTGCTTTACTAAAAAGCAAACTACGAATGTTTTTCGTTCTATGTATTTTAGTTATAAATAAATTTCATCCAAATAAATTCAGGCCTATGCCAACGAAAAAAAGGCCCCGCGATGCGGAGCCTTTTCAGATATGTTTTCAACCAGAATTAGAACTTGTATGCGACGCCGAGGCGAACTTCGTTCGTCTTGAAGTCCTGATTGACATTCAGGCCGCCAAACTCAATGTCCTTATCGCCATAGTCGGTGTAGCGATATTCGAGGCGAACGATCAGGTTGTCGGTTGCGGCATAGTCAACGCCGGCGCCTGCAGTCCAGCCGGTAAGCGTCTTGCTTTCGGAGAAGCTGCCGATACCGTCAATGCTGCCGCTGTTTTTGATGTTGCCGAATGCAACACCACCGGCGAGGTAGGGCATGAAGCGATCAACCGCATAACCGACACGTGCGCGAACGGCGCCGGACCAGCGAAGCTTGGTTTCGAAATCGCCAACTGCGAGGTCGCCGCTGTAGACATCGATGTCCTTGGAAACATCGTTGTAGGTCACGTCGCCGTCGATACCGAGAACGATGCTGTTGCCGAGATCGAAGTTGTAACCGGCATAGATGCCGCCGAGGAAGCCATCCGGCTTGACGTTGCCAAAGCTATAGACGTCGCCGCTGAAATCGGACTTGCCCCAGCCGTAGCCGATCTGGCCACCGATGTAAGCACCGCTCCAGGTAAAGGTTGGTGCAACCACAACCGGAACTGGTTCCTGCTCGATGACAGCGTCGGCAGCCTTTGCGCCTGTAGCGGCCACAAGGGCAACAGTCGATGCAAGAAGAAGGGCCTTGAGCTTCATGATAAACCTCCTGAAGGAAAGTCTCAGAACCAATATTTGTCCCTAATATAAGCGATTGCTGTCAAAAGTCTGTAGCAAACGAGACACATCAAGGGGAATGTCGCCAGAGCGGTACACGTTAGCGTGAGCACCCTGTGAGGAGTCTTGATGTCGTCAGGCGCAATATGGCGCAGACACGCGCAAGTTATACCGGATGTAATTCCGCCGTTGTCGCGTTATAGAAAGCGACAGAACTTGCGGGGGAAACGGAAATGCATGACGCGAAGGGCATGAATGGGCGGGTCGACTGGGTCGATATTGCCAAGGGTATCTGCATCATCTTCGTGGTCATGATGCATTCGACGCTAGGCGTGGAGAAAGCAGCCGGCGCCCAGGGCTGGATGCACTATGTGGTCGCCTTTGCCAAACCCTTCCGTATGCCGGATTTCTTTATGATATCAGGCTTGTTTCTCAGTCTTGTGATCGACCGGCCATGGCGGCGCTATCTTGACCGCAAGGTCGTGCATTTTCTCTATTTCTATATTCTGTGGCTGACGATCCAGTTTACGTTCAAGGCGCCGGGCATTGCCAGCGAAGCCGGAGTTTCCGGTGTGGTGAACGCCTATCTGATGGCTTTCATCGAACCGTTCGGAACGCTCTGGTTCATCTATATCCTGCCTGTTTTCTTCATCGCGACGCGGCTTTTGAAGCACGTGCCGGTAGGCGTGACCTTTACGGCGCTGGCATTTCTCGAAATCCTGCCGATCCATACGGGTTGGATTATGGTCGACGAATTCTGCTCCCGTTTCGTCTATTTCTATGCGGGCTATGCTTTTGCTCCCGCCATCTTCCGGGCTGCGGACTGGCTTCGACAGCGCCCGCTCATCGGTGTTGCCGGACTGCTGGTCTGGGGCTTGATCGAATACAAGCTCGTCTTCATGCCAGTGCCGGAAAGCCTTGCCGCGCTGATATCACCCGCAAGCGACCTTCTGGATAGGCGGGGCGCAATCAGCGATCTGCCGGTCGTTTCACTTCTCCTGGGTCTGGTGGGTGCGCTGGCAATCATTTCCATATCTTCGCTCCTCAGCCTGCTGTCGGCCAGAAACTGGCTGCATCGAGGCTTGAGCTGGCTCGGTGCGCATTCGATTGTCGTCTATCTGGCTTTCTTCCTGCCGATGGCCATTGCCCGCACAGCGCTGCTGAAACTCGGCATTGGCGATATCGGTACAGTCTCGCTCCTGACGACAGCCAGCGGCGTCATCGGTCCGGTCATTCTTTATGGCTTTATCCAGTGGAGCGGTTACGGACAGTTTCTGTTCCGCCGTCCCGGCTGGGCCTATATCGATCAGGCGCCGCAAAAGAAAACGGCGGCTACCGCCGCCGTTTGATCTCATCACGAATGGGCGAAAATGTCGTCCTCGGGCCAGCCCATCAGATCGAGTTCCGAGCGCGTTGGCAGGAACTTGAAGCAGGCTTCGGCCTGTTTCGCACGGCCATCGCGTTCCAGCCGCTGTTCGAGCACGGCTTTCAGACGATGCAGATAGAGCACGTCGGAAGCCGCATATTCGAGCTGCGCAGCCGACAGTGTTTCCGCTGCCCAGTCCGATGATTGCTGCTGCTTGGAAATCGAAACGTCGAGAAGCTCGTTGCAAAGCTCTTTCAGGCCATGGCGGTCCGTATAGGTACGGGTCAGCTTCGATGCGATCTTGGTGCAGAACACAGGTTGCGGCATGGTGCCGAAAGCCTGCGCCAGCACGGCCAGATCGAAGCGGCCAAAATGAAAGATCTTGGTGATCGAGCGATCCTTCAGAAGCTTGACCAGATTGGGGGCCTTCTTCTGGCCGGCTTCAATCTGAATCACATCTGCCGTGCCGTCGCCGGGCGAAATTTGCACCACGCAAAGCCGGTCGCGATGCGGGTTCAGGCCCAGTGTTTCGGTGTCGATGGCGACCGCATCGACTTGATAGTTGTCGAGGTTCGGCAGATCGTTCTTGTGAAAACGGATAGTCATTCAGTTATCCTTACTTCGCGGCGATAGCCGCCATAATACGTGCCCAAGAGCGTTGTCCTTTGTGGAAGGAGTTCAGCTCGTATTTTTCGTTGGGCGAATGGATGCGGTCATCTTCGAGGCCAAAGCCCACGAGCAGCGATTCCATGCCGAGGAACTTGTCGAAGTCGCCGACAATCGGGATCGAGCCGCCCATGGCGATCAACACGGCTGGCTTCGGCCATTCGTCGGAAAGCGCATTCTTGGCCTTGGAAACAAGCGGTGAATCGTAGGGTAGCTGGATGGCTGGCGAGCCACCATGCGGATGGAACTCGACCGAACAATCGGCTGGCAGACGTTCCTTGACGAATGTGCGGAAGGCTTCGCGGATTTTGACCGGGTCCTGCTTGTGGACAAGACGGAACGAAACCTTGGCGGAAGCTTCCGCTGCAATGACGGTCTTGAAACCTTCGCCGGTATAGCCGCCGGTGATGCCGTTGACTTCAGCGGTCGGGCGCGCCCATGTCAGTTCCAGAACGCTGCGGCCTTTTTCGCCGGATGGAATGGACAGACCGATCGGACCGAGGAAGTTTTCAGCCGTGCGGCCAAGGCTTTCCCATGACTTCAGAATCTGCGTCGGTGTTTCTTCGACGCCCTCATAGAAATCGGGAACTGTCACGCGCCCGGTTTCGTCGTGCAGGTCGGCCAGAATTTTTGTCAGGACGTGGATCGGGTTTGCCGCAGCACCGCCGAAGAAGCCGGAATGGAGATCGCGATCGGCTGCCTTGATGACGATCTCCTCGCCGACGAGACCGCGCAAGCCCACGCTGATGGCAGGTGTTTCTGCGTCCCACATGGCCGTGTCGCAGACGAGTGCCACATCGGCCTTCAGCTCTTGCTTGTTGGCGTCGAGGAACGGCTTCAGCGATGGCGAGCCGGATTCCTCTTCACCTTCAAACAGGAGTGTCACCTTGACTGGCAGATTGCCATTGATCGCCTTGTAGGCGCGGCAGGCTTCCACAAAGGTCATCAGCTGGCCCTTGTCGTCGGACGTGCCGCGACCGGTCAGGATCTTGCGGCCATTACCCACGTCCTTGATAGCCGGATCGAAAGGATCGTTTTCCCAAAGATTTAGCGGATCGACCGGCTGCACGTCATAGTGACCATAGAACAGCACGTGCGGCGCATCCGGTGTCGCGCCTTCATGATGGGCAACCACCATCGGGTGGCCGGGCGTGTCGCGCACACTGGCATCGAAACCGATTGTCTTCAAATCTTCGACGAGCCATTCCGCAGCCTTGCGGCAATCGGCCTTGTAGGCCGGGTCGGTCGAAATCGACTTGATCCGCAAAAGATCGAACAGGCGATCGAGGCTCTGATCGAGATTGGCGTCGAGGTGGCTGAGTACTTTGTCGAGCGATTGCGCAGACGATTGCTGGGACATGGAAATTTCCTGACGAGTCGTAACGTAAACTGGCGGCACACTACAACCAGCGTCGTCAGGATGAAACCCGGTTTGGAAGAAAGAAGAGCCTCGATAAAATGAATTGGCCGTTACGGTGAGGGGGTACCGCAACGGCCATGTCACTACACTCAAAGCGGTAGCCCGGAGAGGGGAATGAGGCTACCGCTAGCATCCGGCATCCAACGGGGGACGGGTCAGAAAACCGGCGACCGACGAACTGTCGATGACTGAGATTTGGCCTTTCAACTGTGGCTATTCAAGGGCACGGAAGATTACAAATCTGTAACAAACGTGTTACCGCGACGTGATGGGTTTTCTTTCACGTGGACGGATGTTTCTCCTGACACGGGAGTGGTTTTCTTTAGGCGTCATTTCCTCTAATTCTAGCTTATGAAAAAAGGCGATCATCTCTTTCTCGTTGACGGCTCGGGCTATATTTTCCGCGCCTATCATGCCCTGCCACCGCTGACCCGCAAGACGGATGGTCTGCCGGTCGGCGCCGTCTCGGGCTTCTGCAACATGCTATGGAAGCTCTTGAAAGATGCGCGCAACACCGATGTGGGCGTGGTGCCGACCCATTTTGCGGTCATCTTCGATTATTCGTCGAAGACGTTCCGCAATGAAATCTATCCTGAATACAAGGCCAATCGCACTGCGCCGCCGGAAGATCTCATTCCTCAGTTCGGCCTCATCCGTCAGGCAACGCGCGCGTTCAATCTGCCCTGCATCGAGAAGGAAGGTTTCGAGGCTGACGACCTGATCGCGACCTATGCCCGTATTGCCGAGCAGGCTGGCGGCGATGTCACCATCGTTTCGTCCGACAAAGATCTCATGCAGCTCGTGACGCCAAGCGTATCGATGTATGACAGCATGAAGGACAAGCAGATTTCGATCCCGGAAGTGATCGAGAAATGGGGCGTTCCGCCGGAAAAGATGATCGACCTGCAATCGCTTACTGGCGACAGCACCGACAATGTTCCTGGCATTCCCGGCATCGGGCCGAAGACGGCGGCGCAATTGCTGGAAGAATTCGGCGATCTCGATACGCTTCTGGCCCGCGCTTCCGAAATCAAGCAGAACAAGCGTCGCGAGAACATTCTGGCGTTTGCCGACCAGACGAAGATTTCGCGCGAGCTGGTTACACTCAAGACCGACGTGCCGCTGGATGTCGATCTGGACAGTCTGGTGCTGGAGCCGCAGAACGGCCCGAAGCTGATCGGCTTCCTGAAGGCTATGGAATTCACTTCGCTCACTCGCCGGGTGGCCGAAGCGACTGACACCGACGCATCGGCTGTCGAGCCGTGCCATGTGGAGACAGACTGGGGCGCGGACGCCCATGGTCCCGATGTCGATGTTCCCGCCAAGGCTGATAATGCTGCGTCGCAACCGACATCCGCTGTCGCTGCCTCGGATCAGGGCTACACGCCGAAGGCGCTCGCAGAAAAGCGGGCGACAGAAGCAGCCGCACAGACAATCGATACGAGCGCTTATACCTGCATTCGCGATATCGCCACGCTGAAACTCTGGCTCGCAGAGGCGGTTGAAACCGGTGTTTTGGCCTTCGATACGGAAACGACGTCGCTTGATCCGATGCAGGCGGAGCTGGTTGGTTTTTCTCTGGCCTTGGCGCCGGGCAGAGCCGCTTATATTCCGCTCCAACACAAGTCTGGCGCGGGTGATCTTCTCGGCGGCGGCATGGTCGAAGGACAAATTCCGCTGGATGAGGCGCTGGCCGCTTTGAAGATCGTGCTTGAGGATGCTTCCGTTCTCAAGATCGCGCAGAACATGAAATATGACTGGCTGGTCATGCGCCGCCATGGGATCAATACAGTCTCGTTCGACGATACGATGCTGATTTCCTATGTACTTGATGCTGGCACGGGTAGCCATGGCATGGACCCGTTGTCCGAGCGCTGGCTCGGTCATACGCCAATTCCCTATAAGGATGTGGCGGGAAGCGGCAAGAGCGCTGTCAGCTTCGACATGGTCGATCTCGACCGTGCCACGGCTTATGCGGCAGAAGACGCCGATGTGACCTTGCGCCTGTGGCAAGTTCTGAAACCGCGTCTTGCAGCTGAAGGGCTGATGTCGGTCTATGAACGTCTGGAACGTCCGCTGGTCGATGTTCTGGCGTGCATGGAAGAACGCGGCATTGCCGTTGACCGCCAGGTACTGTCGCGTCTTTCTGGCGATCTGGCGCAGGCTGCCGCTGCCTATGAAGACGAGATTTACGAACTGGCAGGCGAAAGATTCAATATCGGTTCGCCCAAGCAGCTTGGCGATATTCTGTTTGGCAAGATGAGCTTGTCGGGCGCGTCGAAGACCAAGACCGGTCAATGGTCCACGTCTGCGCAGGTGCTGGAAGACCTCGCTGCCGAAGGCCATCCGCTGCCGCGCAAGATCGTCGACTGGCGTCAGCTCACCAAGCTCAAATCCACCTATACCGATGCGCTACCGGGGTTCATCAACCCGGAGACAAAGCGCGTTCATACGTCCTATGCGATGGCGTCCACTTCAACCGGACGTCTTTCGTCATCCGACCCGAACCTGCAAAATATTCCGGTTCGCACAGCCGAAGGCCGCAAGATCAGGACGGCCTTCATCGCCGAACCCGGCAACAAGCTGGTTTCTGCCGATTACAGCCAGATCGAACTGCGCGTGCTGGCCCATGTGGCCGATATCGCGCAACTGAAGCAGGCCTTTGCCGACGGCATAGACATTCACGCCATGACGGCATCCGAAATGTTCGGCGTGCCGGTGGAAGGTATGCCGTCGGAAGTGCGCCGCCGTGCCAAGGCGATCAATTTCGGCATCATCTACGGCATTTCCGCATTCGGCCTTGCCAACCAGTTGTCGATTCCGCGCGAAGAAGCAGGGCAATATATCCGCACCTATTTCGAGCGCTTCCCCGGCATCAAGGACTACATGGAGGCGACCAAAGCTTTCGCGCGCGAGAATGGCTATGTCGAAACGATTTTCGGGCGTCGTGCGCATTATCCCGATATCAGGGCATCCAACCCGCAGGTTCGTGCGTTCAATGAGCGCGCGGCCATCAATGCGCCGATACAGGGTTCCGCCGCCGACATTATCCGCCGCGCCATGATCCGCATGGAAGATGCGCTGGCGGAGCAAAATCTTGCCGCGCGCATGTTGTTGCAAGTGCACGATGAACTGATCTTCGAAGTGCCTGATAATGAAGTCGAAAAGACCATACCGGTCGTTCGTCACATTATGGAAAATGCGGCGATGCCTGCCGTCTCGCTTGCGGTGCCGCTGCATGTTGATGCGCGTGCAGCGCATAACTGGGATGAGGCGCATTAGAGCGCATTCCGAAAAGTGTGAAGCGGTTTTCGGGCCAAATGCGCGTCAAAAAGGACCAGAGCGGCGGTACGATTCAATCGGATCGAATTGCGCTCTGAGGTTTGGCCGGTTGACCTGAGCGGTCCAACCCTATAGGGAAGCATCAATTCTGTTGCTTCGGTGGTCGTCAGGGGAGTCGTGGACAAGTGGGTTCACGGCCAATGGGTATACGGCTTGAGAAGCTTTTTTCGTGAAAGTGGTTCATGTCTTTGCCCGAAACCATCGCTCCGGCTCTGTCCGGAGCATTAGCCGCTCGCGGTTATAATACACTCACCGCCGTTCAAAATGCCGTTCTGGCACCCGAAACGCTCGATGCCGATCTTCTCGTTTCCGCACAGACCGGATCGGGCAAGACGGTTGCTTTCGGCCTTGCCATGGCTAACACCATCCTCGAAGGCGAACTGCGTTTCAGCGATGCCGGTGCGCCGCTTGCCATGATTATCGCGCCGACGCGCGAACTGGCGCTTCAGGTTCGTCGTGAGCTGGAATGGCTCTATGCCGATACCGGTGCGCGCATTGCATCCTGCGTTGGCGGTATGGATATCCGCACCGAGCGTCGTGCGCTGGAACGTGGCGCCCACATCGTTGTCGGTACGCCGGGACGTCTGCGCGACCATATCACCCGTGATGCTCTCGACATGTCGGAACTGCGTGCCGTCGTTCTCGATGAAGCTGACGAAATGCTCGACATGGGCTTTCGCGAGGACCTCGAATTCATCCTTGGCGAAGCGCCGAAAGACCGCCGCACGCTGATGTTCTCGGCAACCGTGCCGAAGCCGATTGCCCAGCTTGCCAAGCGCTTCCAGAACGACGCGCTTCGTCTCACCGTCCAGAGCGAAACCAGCCAGCACGCCGATATCGACTATGTCGCCATGCCGGTGCCGCCGCATGAGCGCGACCACGCGATCATCAATACGCTGCTCTATTACGATTCACAGAACTCGATCATTTTCTGCTCGACCCGCGAAGCGGTGAAGCATATGGCAAGCCGGCTCTCCAATCGCGGCTTTGCCGTGGTTGCGCTGTCGGGCGAACTGAGCCAGGCCGAACGCAACAACGCCTTGCAGGCAATGCGCGACGGTCGTGCCCGCGTCTGCGTGGCAACCGACGTTGCCGCGCGCGGCATCGATCTGCCCAATCTCGACCTCGTCATTCATGCCGATCTTCCGAACAATCCCGAGACGATGCTGCATCGTTCGGGGCGTACGGGTCGCGCCGGTCGCAAGGGCACCTGTGTGCTGGTTGTGCCGTTCTCGCGTCGCCGCACTGCAGAGCGCCTTCTGCATATGGCGAAGCTCGATGCGCAGACGGTTCCGGCACCAAGCATCGCTGCTGTTCAGGCCAAGACCAATGAGCGTATTTTGAATGCGGAAGTCTTCAACCAGCCGGTTGAAGAAGAATATCAGGATCTCCTGAAGGCGCTGACCGAGCGTTATACGCCGGAACAGATTGCCGCTGCTTTCCTCAACCGCGAAGTGGCCTCCTATCCGGCGGCGGAAGAAGTTTCCGATGCGCCGGTGCATCCGGTTGGCGGCAAGAAACCCAGAGACCGTTTTGAAAAAGGCGAACGTTCTGATCGCGGTGATCGTTTCGAACGCGGCGAGCGTCGTGAGCGTGGCGAACCGGGCGAACGTTTCGACCGCAATGCTTCTTTCGATGGCGTGTGGTTCTCGGTTTCTGCTGGTCGCAAGCATCGCGCCGATCCGAAATGGCTGCTTCCGCTCATCTGCAAGGCGGGCGATGTTTCCAAGCGCGATGTCGGTTCGATCAAGATTTTCGACAATGAAACCCGCTTTGAAATCACTGCCTCCAAAGCCGATGAGTTCCGCCGTTCGGTCGAAGAACGCGGCACCGGCGAAAAAGGTCTTGTGATCCGCACTGCCGTTGCAGGTGCAGGCGGTGACGCTGCTCCGCGCGAAGGCAAGGGCGGTTTCAAACCACGCGGCGACAAGTCCAAGGAAGGCGGCTTCCGGGATGGCTACAAGAGCGACGGCTATAAAGGCGACCGCTCGAAAGGCGACAAGTGGGACAAGCCACGTGATTTCTCCCGTGGAGACGACTTCAAGAAAGATGGTTTCAAAAAGGGCGGTAAAAAGCCTGAAGGCGGCGGTTACAGCAAGAAGCGTCGCGGCGAGTAAATAACCACGATAAAAGAAAAGCCCGCTAAATAGCGGGCTTTTCTTTGGGTATTATAAAACCCCGAGAAGCTTTCCGGCTTTTCGGGGTTTGTGTTTTTTAAACGTCGAGATTGGCAACGCTCAGCGCGTTTTCCTGAATGAACTCGCGCCGCGGTTCCACGTCATCGCCCATCAAGCGCGAAAAGAGTGAATCAGCATCGGTCGCATCCGTCACCTTGACCTGCAGCAGCGAACGCACGTTCGGATCGAGCGTGGTTTCCCAAAGCTGTTCGGCGTTCATTTCGCCCAAGCCTTTGTAGCGCTGCAGGGTCAGGCCCTTGCGGCCCGTCGCAAAGATTGCGTCGAGCAGGCCCATCGGGCCGGAAAGTGTCTCCACCTTGTCCTTGCGGCGCAGCACAGGTGGCTCGGCAAAGACCTCTGACAGACGCGAAGCCACGCGGTCGATCTGACGGGCATCGGCAGAACCGAGCAATGCCATGTCGAGAATGGCAATGTCCTTCACGCCGCGCACCATGCGCTCAAAGCGATAACCGCCATCTTCCGTCACATGTGCTTCCCAACCACGTTCGGTTTCTTCCGAGATCATGTCGAGACGCTTTGCAACGGTATCGGCGGAACGCTGTGCGGTTGCATTGTCCCTTGATGCATCCGGATGCAGGAGCCCTGCGATGGCAGCCTGCTCCACCACGCGACGGTCATAGCGCGTGTGAAGACCCGCCAGAAGCTGACGCATGGTGCGTGCATCTTCCACCACCGAACGCAAGTCAGTCCCGGCGCGAACTTCGCCGCTTGCCATTTCCAGCGTGGCTTCTTCAAGACCCGTCTCAATGAGGAAGTCTTCGAAGGCGGCCTCGTTCTTGATGTATTGCGAGGACTTGCCACGCGAGACCTTATAGAGCGGCGGCTGGGCGATATAGATATGGCCGCGCTCGATCAGTTCCGGCATCTGCCGGAAGAAGAAGGTCAGCAGCAATGTACGAATATGCGCGCCGTCGACGTCAGCATCGGTCATGATGATGATCTTGTGATAGCGCAGCTTGTCCGGGTTGAAACCGTGCGTTTCATCCTTGCCGATTGATGTGCCGAGCGCAGTAATCAGCGTGCCAACCTGATCGGACGAGATCATGCGGTCGAAGCGGACGCGTTCCACATTGAGGATCTTTCCGCGCAGCGGCAGGATGGCCTGGTTCTGGCGCGAACGACCGCTCTTGGCGGAACCACCTGCCGAGTCACCCTCGACGATGAAGATTTCAGACTTGGCCGGATCGCGCTCCTGACAGTCGGCGAGCTTGCCGGGCAGGGACGTCACGCTCAGATTGCTCTTGCGGGTGATGTCGCGGGCCTTGCGGGCTGCTTCGCGGGCGGCAGCGGCCTGAATGACCTTTTCGACTACAATCTTGCCGCCAGCCGGATGCTCTTCCAGCCAGGTCGAAAGCGCTTCGTTGACGAGGCTTTCCACAACCGGGCGAACTTCCGAGGAAACCAGCTTGTCCTTGGTCTGCGACGAGAACTTCGGATCAGGAACCTTGACCGAGAGAACAGCGGTCAGGCCTTCGCGGCAGTCATCGCCGGTCAGCGTCACCTTTTCCTTTTTGGTCATGCCCGAAGCATCGGCATAGCCCGTCACCTGACGGGTCAGCGCGCCGCGAAAACCGGCCAGATGCGTGCCGCCATCGCGCTGCGGGATGTTGTTGGTGAAGCACAGCACCTTCTCGTGGTAGGAATCGTTCCACCACATGGCGACTTCAACCGTCATGCCGTCTTTTTCACTGCGGATATAAATCGGCTCGTCCAGAAGCGATTTCTTGCTCTGGTCGATATATTTCACGAACTCCACAAGCCCGCCGTCATAGTGCAACTCATGCTCCACCACGTCCGCATGACGGCGGTCGGTGAGCTTGATGCGAACGCCGGAATTGAGGAAGGCGAGTTCGCGCAGGCGGCGCTCCAGCGTATCGAAATCGAATTCGACCATGCTGAAGGTATCGGGCGAGGGCAGGAAGCTGACTTCCGTACCCGTCTCCGCACCGGCATCACCGGTTACCACGAGCGGGGCATCGGCCACGCCATGGGTAAAGCTCATCTCATGAATCTTGCCGGCACGACGGATCTTCAGCTTCAGCCAGATCGACAGCGCGTTCACAACCGAAACGCCAACTCCGTGCAGACCACCGGAAACCTTGTAGGAATTCTGGTCGAACTTACCACCGGCGTGAAGCTGGGTCATGATGACCTCGGCCGCTGAAACGCCTTCTTCCTTATGGATGTCGGTCGGAATGCCACGACCATTATCGGTCACGGTGCAGGAGCCGTCCGGGTTGAGGGCGACGGTGACAAGCGTGGCATGTCCTGCCAGCGCTTCGTCGATCGCATTGTCCACGACCTCGTAGACCATATGATGCAGGCCGGAGCCGTCATCCGTGTCACCGATATACATGCCGGGACGCTTGCGAACAGCATCCAGGCCTTTCAGAACACGAATGGAATCCGCGCCATACTCGGCGGGGGCTTCGGAATTCATCTCGGGCATCTCGCTCATGAAAATCTTTCGAAAAACGCGCTGCGAATGCAGCTTCAAAGATATGTCGAATCACGCGACAAACATGGCTTTAATATAGGTGCTAAAGGCTTTTTTTCCAAATTTTGGCGGTAAATTTGCCGGGGATTCCGGCAGTTGGTTCATATGAGAACAGTACCGGCACCGCTTGGCTTCTGGAACCGCCACAATTGACGCTTATATCGGGTTTGACGGGGGCGTTCTCGACCTGTTTTATGACGAAAGGAACGCTTGATGGAAATTGCGAACGTCATGAGCGAAAGACCGGTTCCATTTGTGCCGCCCGCACCGCGCCCGCGCGAAAAGCCGGTGGGGCGTTTCGAGATGATGCGGGTCGTCTACAAGAACCCGCTCGAGCTTTGGGGTGAGCCTTCCTATAACGAGCGGTGGATTTCCGTCAGCTGGTTCGGCATGAAAACCATCATCGCCAATGATCCGGGGCTGATCCGCCATGTGCTGGTCGACAATGCAGCCAATTATCCCATGTCCGCCATTCGTCAGCGCGTGCTGCGCCCCTTGTTGCGCGACGGCCTGCTGACGGCTGAAGGCCAGGTGTGGAAGCGGTCACGAAAAGCGATGGCGCCGGTTTTCACGCCGCGTCATATCGGTGGTTTTGCCGAGGCCATGCGGGACCGGTCGCTGCAGTTCGTTGAGCGATACAAGACCCCCGGTACGATTACCGATGTCGCCCATGACATGACGCTCCTGACCTATGATATTCTGGCGGAGACGCTGTTTTCCGGCGAGATCGCAGGCGATCCAAACGATTTCGCACATCAGATCGACAAGCTGTTCGAGACCATGGGGCGGGTCGATCCGTTCGACCTTCTGGGGCTGCCCGACTGGCTGCCGCGCCTCACGCGGTTGCGCGGACAGCAATCGCTGGGTTTCTTCCGCGAGCTGGTCTCAAACACCATCGCGCTGCGTAAAACGCGCATGGACAGGCAAGAAGACGTGCCGAGCGACTTCCTTACCCTGCTGTTGCGGGCCGAAGGACCAGATGGCCTGAGCCGCTCCGAAATCGAGGACAACATCATCACCTTCATTGGTGCCGGTCACGAGACCACCGCTCGCGCGCTTGGCTGGACGCTCTATCTACTCGCGAAGGCTCCGCGTGAGCGCGAACGTATCGAAACGGAAATCGACGGCTTTTTTGCAAAAGGCGGACGTGATCTGCCGCCGCAGGAATGGCTGGCATCGCTGCCTTTCACACGTGCGGCCTTCGAGGAGGCTATGCGGCTATATCCGCCAGCGCCGTCGATCAATCGCGAGGCGGCGACCGACGATACATACGATGACTTGAAAATCCCGAAGGGCGCGACCGTGCTGGTTATGCCATGGGTCATTCATCGTCATAGGCTCTACTGGGACCAGCCGGACGCTTTCATGCCTGAACGCTTCTGGCCCGAAAACCGCGACAAGCTCGACCGCTTCCAATATTTGCCCTTTGGGGCAGGCCCGCGCGTCTGTATCGGCGCGAGTTTTGCCTTGCAGGAGGCTGTGATTGCGCTTGCCATCTTGCTCGACGGACGTCGCTTCGAGGTGCTGGAAACGACGAAGCCATGGCCCGTGCAGAAGCTCACTACTCAGCCGCAAGGTGGTCTACCGATGAAAGTGATGAAGCGCTGATTAGCTCTTAAGGCGTTCAGCGTGCCATTTCAGATGATCATCCATGAAGGTCGAGATGAAGAAATATGAATGGTCATAGCCTTCACGCATATTGAGCGTGAGAGGAATGCCAGCCTTCTTGCAAGCCTCTTCCAGAAGCCACGGACGCAAGCCATCATCGAGAAAACCGTCTGCGGTACCCTGATCGACCAGAAATTCCGGGAACCGATAGCCGTCTTCGATGAGCAGCGTGGCGTCATAGGCGCGCCAAGCCCGTTCTTCCGGTCCGAGATATTTTTCCAGTGCCGGTCTGGACCAGCCTGCAGTAGAAGGTTGGACGATAGGTGCAAAGGCGGATGCTGACTTGAAGCGGTCCGGGTTCTTGAGCGCAATTGTCAGCGCACCATGTCCGCCCATGGAATGGCCGGTGATCGCCTGTCGCGACATATCGAGCGGGAACTCGCGTCCCACCAGATCGGTCAGTTCCTTCGTAATGTAGCTGTACATCTGATAATTTCTGGCAAATGGCTCCTGCGTGGCATCGACGTAGAAACCAGCACCTTTGCCGAACTGCCAGTTGTCCGGCTCATCCGGAATGTCATCGCTCCGCGGGCTTGTATCTGGGCAAATGACGGCAATTCCCAGCTCTGCGGCCATTTGCCGATATTCGCCTTTGTCCATGACATTCTGATGCGTGCAGGTAAGGCCGGAAAAATACCAGAGTACCGGTACCGGACCGCCTTTTGCCTGCGGCGGCAGGAAGACGGCAAAGGTCATGTCGCACTGGTTCGTCTCGCTTTTGTGGCGATAGACGCCTTGCATCCCGGCGAAGCTCTTTGCGGTCGAAATGGTTTCCATAGAGAATTCCCAGTTGTGTTCAGCTTCCGAGCGCCACTGCGACATTGACAGACGCGGCGACCAGCACGGTGTTGAAGAAGAAGGAGACGATGCTGTGCAGCAGCGTGACCTTGCGCATCGCAGGCGTCGTCACACTCGTATCGGAGGTTTGCGCCGTCATGCCGATGACATAGGCGAAATAGGCAAAATCCCAGCCGGAAGGTTCCGATGTTCCGGGAAATTCAAAGCCACCGCGATAACGGCTGGCATGGCTGGTATCGTCGCCAGCCGGTTCGCCCGGCTGCCAGTATACGTGTGCATAATGCAAGGCCGTCATCATATGAATGGTGAACCAGCCGAGTGGGACAGACGCAAGTGTCATGACCAGTGAGAATGTATCGGCCTTTGTTTCGCTGTTGATGAGAAGGAACAGCGAGACGATTGCGACGAGAACGGTCGCGAAAGTCACCAGAAAGATGATCCAGACAGGTTCGTCAGCACTTGCGGCGTGCTTTTTCAAAAAGCTGACCGTGAGCTTTGGCAAGGCAGACGCCGCCAGCCCCAGATAGAGCACGAAGAAGCAGTTTGCACCGATGACCGGGGCAAGAGAGCTTTTGAAAAGCCAGGCAATGATGAATGTTGTTACGCCACCAAGAGCGCCAAGATAGAACGACATATGGCGGCGCAGCAGAAACATCAGGCTGCTACTTCCTTTGGATCTAACCGCATATCGACATGCGGTATACCATCTTCGAGATACTCTTCCGAAATCGCGACAAAGCCGAACGACCCGTAGAATTTCTGCAAATGGCTCTGTCCGCCAAGTTCGATCGCTATGCCCGGAAAACGGGCATGAGCGAAATCGATTGCCTCTTTCATTAGGCGCTGACCAAGCTTGTAACCACGATAATCCGGCGCCACGACGACGCGCCCGATTTTCACCGGCTTGCCAGCCTGTTCCGGTGGCAGAACTCGCAGCGATGCTGCAAGTTCCTCGCCGTCGAGAATGCGCAGGTGAAACGCCTCGAAATCCTTGCCGTCGATTTCCGGGTAAGGGCATTTCTGCTCCACCACGAAAACGTCCACGCGCAGCTTCAGCATCGCATAAAGCGCGCGCGGGCTCAGATTGTCGAGTTCATCCCATTGGGAAACGAGAAGCTTTTCACTCATCAGTAGACAATCACCGAACGGATGGACTTGCCTTCATGCATCAGGTCGAAGGCCGTGTTGATTTCATCGAGCGGCATGGTGTGGGTGATCAGATCGTCGATGTTGATCTTGCCGTCCATGTACCAATCGACGATTTTCGGAACATCCGTGCGACCGCGTGCGCCGCCGAATGCGGTGCCTTTCCAGACGCGGCCTGTGACCAGCTGGAACGGACGCGTGGCAATTTCCTTGCCCGCTTCTGCCACACCGATGATGATCGATTCACCCCAGCCGCGATGGCAGCATTCCAGCGCCTGACGCATGACGTCGGTATTGCCGGTAGCGTCGAACGAATAATCCGCGCCGCCATCGGTCAGGTCCTGAATGGCCTGCACCACCTTGTCATTGCCGACTTCGCGCGGATTGATGAAGTCGGTCATGCCGAACTTCTTCGCCATCTCGACCTTGGATGGATTGATGTCCACGCCGATGATCTTGTCGGCGCCGACCATGCGCGCGCCCTGAATGACATTGAGGCCAATGCCGCCAAGACCGAACACTACGACATTGGAACCCGGACGAACCTTGGCGGTATAAATCACTGCACCAATACCCGTGGTCACGCCGCAGCCGATATAGCAAATCTTGTCGAATGGCGCGTCTTCACGCACCTTGGCAACCGCGATTTCCGGCAGAACGGTGAAGTTCGAGAAGGTCGAGCAGCCCATATAATGAAACACTTCGCCGCCATCGCAGGAAAAGCGCGTGGTCTTGTCCGGCATCAGGCCCTGACCTTGCGTAGCGCGGATCGAGGTGCAGAGGTTCGAGCGCTGCGACAGGCAAGTTTTGCACTGGCGGCATTCCGGCGTGTAAAGCGGGATCACATGATCGCCCGGCTTGACCGAGGTCACGCCTGCGCCCACTTCGCGAACAATGCCCGCGCCTTCATGGCCAAGGATCGCCGGGAATTTGCCTTCGGAATCGAGACCCGAAAGGGTGTAGGCATCTGTATGGCAAACGCCCGTCGCCATGATTTCGACCAGCACTTCGCCAGCCCGTGGACCGCCAATCTCGACTGTTTCGATGGTGAGCGGCTTTTTCGCCTCCCACGCAACGGCTGCGCGTGATTTCATGACGATGTTTCTCCCTTTCAGTCTATCTTAGAGCAACGCACTCATTTGAGGTAGGTGCGTAGAATCCGCATGATTTCGTCGATTTGTGTATCGGGATCAGCTTTGGTTTCCTGTCCAAATGTCTCGCGGAAATGACTTTCCAGCACTTCGGCCATCAACCCGTTGGCAGCACCCCGCAGTGCCGCAATCTGCTGCAACAATGCCGCGCATTCCGTGCCAGCCTCCACCGCACGCTCCAGTGCTTCGGCCTGTCCGCGAATACGGCGCAGGCGCGTCAAGGCGCGCTTTTTGTCTTCCGGTGAATGCGGCATGGAATCTCCCGATCTCAGCGAAATCTATATACTCTAGGGGAGTATGTCAATTGTCGGTCGCCAGCCGCAGATGCAGGAGTGGATAGGGGCGTCCCTGATCGTCTGTCTCTGAACGTCCGGTTTCGATAAAACCCATATGCCGGTAAAAGCCGACACCCTGCAGGTTCTGCTCGTTCACATCGACTGTCAGCGGACTGCCGAACGTTTTTGCATGCGTTATCAACTGTTTGCCGATGCCTTTGCCGCGCTGGTCGGGTGCGATGAACAGGCTGTCGATATGACGCTCGCTCATGCCCATGAAGCCGACCGGCTTGCCAGCGTCTTCAATAAGCCAGACTTCGACGTTCGGCAGATATTGCTCGGCCACCAGCTTTTCGATTTCCAGAAAATCATCGCGGCTCAGGAAGTCATGCGTGGCGAGAACGCTGGCGCGCCAGATTTCAGTCAACGCGGGCGCATCGGCCCTGTTCGATTTTCGAATATGGATCATGTGCGTTCCCTGTGTGATAAGCACGAAAGCGGAAGCCTTATCTGACGGAAATTATTTTGACGAGCCTGCCCGACCTTCCTGTGACACGAATTCTGCCTCAGCTGGATGAGGCATTGGCGCATCATGCGAGCGCAGTCCTTGTCGCGCCGCCCGGTGCGGGCAAGACGACACTGGTACCTATTCATATGCTGAACGCGGACTGGCGCAAGGATGGCACGATCGTGCTGCTTGAACCGCGTCGTCTGGCGGCACGTGCAGCTGCTCGCCGCATGGCGCAGCTCCTGGGCGAGGAACCGGGTGAAACGGTCGGCTACCGGATGCGCCTTGAAAGCAAGGTATCAGGGAAAACCAAGATCCTCGTCGTTACTGAGGGCGTCTTTGCGCGCATGATCCTGGACGATCCAGACCTCAAGGGTGTCGCCGCAGTCCTGTTTGATGAGTTCCATGAACGCAGTCTCGATGCGGATTTTGGACTGGCGCTGGCGCTGGATGTGCAGGCAGCCTTGCGTGACGACCTCAAAATTATTGTCATGTCGGCAACACTGGATGGCGCTCGCGTGGCTCAACTGTTGGGCGATGCGCCGGTGATCGAAAGTGAGGGGCGCGCTTATCCCGTCGATATTCGCTATCGCGATCGCAAAGCGGATGAACGGGTCGAGGACGCGATGGTGCGTACGATCCGTGATGCGCTGGCAAATGAAACCGGCAGTATCCTCGCCTTCCTGCCGGGGCAGGGCGAGATTGAGCGCACGGCAGGCATTCTGGAAAAATTACTGCCTGCCAATATCATTCTGGCACCGCTTTACGGTGCAATGGAAGGCCGCGATCAGGATGCGGCGATCAAGCCTCTACCGACAGGCCACCGCAAGGTGGTGCTGGCGACTTCGATTGCAGAAACCTCTATCACCATTGATGGCGTACGCGTGGTGATCGATTCAGGCCTTGCACGCCAGCCGAAATATGAACCGGCCACGGGCCTCACCCGGCTTGAAACCGTGCGGACTTCGCGTGCAAGTGCCGATCAACGTGCTGGCCGTGCGGGTCGTACAGAACCGGGCATTGCCATTCGCCTCTGGCATCAGGGGCAGACGGCGTCGCTCCCCGCTTTTTCACCACCGGAAATTCTCGAAGCTGATTTGTCGGGCCTTGTGCTGGATGCGGCTGCGTGGGGTGTGACCGATCCGGCAATATTATCGCTGCTCGACAAACCGCCGGCACCTGCGCTCAAAGAAGCCAAGGCGCTGCTTATGCGGCTCGGTGCGCTGGATGAAGCGGGACGATTGACGCCCGACGGTGAAGCCATGCGCTCTTTGGCCCTGCCTGCACGTCTGGCACATATGGTTGCAGAAGCTGGCAAGCGCGGCGAGGTGCAAAAGGCTGCTGAACTCGCTGTTTTGTTGACCGAACGCGGCCTTGGCGGCAATGAAACCGACCTTGATACGCGCATGTCGCGGTTCCGCAATGACCGATCAGATCGTGCACAGCGTGCAAAAGGGCTGGCACGGCGGCTTGCAGCAAATGTCCCAAACAAGGGTGAGGTGGCAGGCTCAAGCGTAGGTCGTATGCTCATTGATGCTTATCCGGACCGCATAGCCAAGGCTCGCGGGCAGATGGGGCAGTTTCTTCTGGCCAATGGACGTGGCGGCGAGGTCGATCCCGCTATCAGCCTCAGCAGGGCGCCATGGCTTGTGGTTGCCGATATGTCTGGAAGAGCGGGCCGCGCCCGCATTCTTTCTGCCGCGGAAGTTTCGGAAACCGAAATCCGCGCAGCCCTTGGTAACAGGATCGAAAGTGGACGACAGGTCGTCTATGACGCGGAAAAGAACGCCCTGCGGGCTCGTGAGGCTGTGCGCATTGGTGCGATAGCTCTCTCCGAAAAGCCGCTCGCCGCTCCTTCGGGAGCTGCCGCCGACGAAGGCGTGATTGCCGCCGTGCGTGAACATGGCCTCGATATTCTGCCATGGGGCAAGGAAACCGATATTCTGCGTCGTCGCCTTGGCTGGCTTCATCGCGGCCTTGGTGATCCGTGGCCTTCGATGGATAGCGACCATCTCATCGAAAGGCTGGACGATTGGCTGCTGCCCTTCCTGACGGGCGAAGCGCAACTTGACCGCATTCCCGGGCACGTGTTGAAGAACGGTCTGATGAGCCTTGTACCCTTCGATCTGCAGCGTAGTGTCGACCAGCTTGCGCCGACGCATTTCGAAGTGCCGACCGGATCGAATATTCCGATTCGCTATGACGCCGAAGAGCCGGTGATCGCAGTTCGTGTCCAGGAGCTTTTCGGTCTTGGGGTGCATCCGGCCATCGCCAATGGCAAGGTGCCGCTCTTGCTGGAACTTCTTTCTCCAGCTCATCGCCCGATCCAGATCACCCGTGATCTTCCCGGCTTCTGGAAGGGATCATGGGCGGATGTGCGCGCCGACATGCGCGGACGCTACCCGAAGCATGTCTGGCCGGAAGACCCGGCCAATGCGGAAGCGACGCGTCGCGCCAAGCCACGCGGAACCTGATTCCAACCTGCGACCGGATAACGCAGTTCCGCTTGCGTTGAGACCCGACCTTGTCTCATAAGGAGCGAGTAGAGGGACTCATGCACGCAGAATTCGAGAATCGCGCTTCCAATCTTTCGCGCCGCCCGCGCCTGACCACGTTGATACGTGTGCGCTGGCTGGCCATTGCCGGGCAGACCGCCGCCGTCATGTTCGTGGCGCTCTATCTGCAATTTCCTTTTGCAGTCGGCATCTGTTTTGCTCTGATCGCCTGTTCAGCATGGCTCAACCTTTATCTGGCCTTCCGCTTTCCGACCAACCACCGGCTCAATCCGGCGGCGGCAAGCCTGGTTCTGGCGTTCGACGTTCTGCAATTGGCAGGGCTGCTCTATCTCACTGGCGGGTTGCAGAATCCTTTCATCATTTTGATGATCGTACCCGTCATTATCTCGGCGACGTCGCTTTCGGCTCGTCATACGCTGGTGCTCGCCTTGCTGGTGGTTGCCTGTACGTCGGTGCTTACCATCAGGCACGAACCGCTGCCCTGGTATCCGGGCGAAACGCTGGACCTGCCGTTTCTGTTCGTCATCGGCATCTGGTGCGCCATTATTTCGGCGCTCGGATTCACTGGCGTTTACGCCTATCGTATCGCCGAGGAAGCGCGTCAGCTGGGCGATGCATTGAGCGCTGCCGAACTTATTCTCCAGCGTGAACAGCATCTGTCGGCGCTGGATGGTCTGGCTGCCGCAGCCGCCCATGAATTGGGCACACCGCTGGCAACGATTGCGCTGGTGGTAAAGGAAATGCAGCGCGCCCGCACCACCGATCCGGGCCTTGCCGAAGACATCGCCTTGCTCCATTCCCAGACCCAGCGTTGCCGTGAAATTCTTCAGCGGCTGACCAGCCTATCTTCGGAGGGCGAGGAACACATGTCGCGCCTGCCGCTCTCCTCTCTCATCGAAGAGGTGATTGCGCCGCACCGCAACTTCGGTATCACGATTGACGTGCAGAAGACGGAAGGTCCGAAACCGGAACCCGTCACCCGGCGCAATCCCGGCCTTCTCTACGGTCTCGGCAATCTGGTGGAAAATGCCGTCGATTTTGCACGTGGTACGGTCAACGTGACCTGGGGCTGGACCGACGGTAATGTGAGCGTGACCATTCAGGATGATGGCGAGGGGTTCAAACCGGAAATCCTCGATCGTATCGGCGAGCCCTATATGACGAGCCGCGACAATACGCGGAACGGCGGCGGACTCGGCCTTGGTCTGTTCATCGCCAAGACTTTGCTGGAACGCTCAGGCGCGCATATCACCTTCCGCAATCGCAACAATCCCGGACAGGGCGCAGAAGTGAAGGTGGTGTGGCCGCGTTCAGCATTCACATCAGGCTGAAGAAGGATGCAGCATGACGATTCCGCTTGAAATCCAGAGGGCGACGGAGGAGTTCGACAAGTTTCTCCATATGGCTCGGGATGAGGCAGGGCTCGCTACACGCAATCAGGCCTATACGATGGTGGAAGCTGTGCTGCTCACCTTCCGCCACCGGTTGGAGGTCGATCAAGCGATTCGCTTTGCCACGATATTGCCAACCGTTCTTCGTGCGGTTTTTGTAGCAAACTGGGATATTGGTGAAGCGAAACAGCCATTTCTGAGCCGACAGGCATTGACCTGTGAAGTGCAATCTCTGCGCAAAGATCATAATTTTGCACCGGATTCAGCTATTTACGATGTTGCCAAGGCGCTGCGTGCGCATATCGATCAAGTGGAGCTGGACAGCTTTCTGGCCGGGCTATCCGCCGAGGCCCGGCAATATTGGGCCATCTGAGCAAAAGACTGCAGCTTACGCACGATTTTGCTATCAATTCCTTGTGTCCATTTTTAAAAATATTCTGAAAATACAATGGCTTGCATTGTTCTTGCGTATGGGCGAATGCTGAAATTGCTTCAACAATTCAATGGCTATTTGACTTTTTGACGCAGGGGTATCAATAAGGAAAGAAAAATACAGGCAGGAAGCACCCGATGGACGACTTGAAGCAGGAAGACACCGAAGCCATAGGCAACGATCCGACCCTCCTTCTGGTTGATGACGACAAGCCCTTTTTGCAGCGCCTTGCCCGCGCCATGGAGAGCCGGGGTTTTCAGGTGACAACTGCGGAATCGGTTGAGGAAGGCATTGCTGCCGCCAAGGCCGCCGCCCCGGCCTATGCGGTCGTGGATATGCGCCTCGGCGACGGCAACGGCCTCGACATCATAGAAGCTATTCGTTCGCGCCGTGCCGATACGCGCGCCATCGTTCTCACCGGATACGGCAATATCGCAACTGCTGTGAACGCTGTTAAGCTGGGCGCAATCGACTATCTGTCGAAGCCTGCCGATGCGGATGAGGTCTTCGCAGCATTGACCCGCCGTCCCGGCGAAAAGGTTGCGCCGCCGGAGAATCCGATGTCAGCCGACCGGGTTCGCTGGGAACATATCCAGCGCGTCTATGAAATGTGCGAACGCAATGTCTCCGAGACCGCACGTCGTCTCAACATGCATCGCCGTACATTGCAGCGCATTCTGGCCAAACGCGCGCCTCGTTAAATTGGACAGCTAAATCAATCTATTTCTGTCTCGGGTACATCGAGACCCGCAAGTTCGGCGATTGTCAGGCGGGCGGCGCCCGCCCGCGCAAAGCGTAGCATCAACGCCTTTCGGGTTGCGCCGGGCAATTTATGTTCTGGCGCATCACGCATAATTTCCGCCCCATATCCATCAGAGAGAATGAAGCCGCATTCTTGCGGAAATATTTCGCGCGGCACCGCCGGATGGGTGGCGAAGAACAGCCGGTCGCAGTAAGCGCGATATTCGGGCCATTTGTGATCTGCCTTCCAATCCTCGATCGACGATTTGATCTCCACGATCCAGATTTCACCCTTGCGGTTGACCGCCATCAGGTCGGCGCGCCTGCCGGATGCCAGCGGCAGTTCAGGCAATGTTGCAAGCCCCATTTCCAGAAAAAGACGCTGCACGCCACGCCGCACCAGCATGGCGTTCTCCGACTGTCGGCCGTCGGAAAGAGGATGGGTCTGGTTGGGAATCACGATCGGCATGGGCGCATTTTGTGCGTGGATTCAGATCGAAACAATCGGAAAACTGGGACGAGCCGTACGAAAACCGCGCTACCAAGGCAAACATGGCCAAAAAATGTCTTATTCAAGGAATTTTCAATTTACGGTTAACGCCTGGTTAACAATACTACCGCATCTTCGACAAGAATGAGCGATTCGCTTCTATCTCCGGCCCATCGTGGTCCCATTGACGGAATGAACCAATCTGGGGGAATGCATGAATTCTCGCGTCCTTAAACTGACGACGGCTCTTTTTCTGACAGGTGCATTGGCAGGCTGCTCGACCGTAGGCGGCACTTTCTATACCGCCTCCTATTCTTCGGTCACCGACGCCGGCTATGTCGTCCCGGCCATCCCGAGCGAAAAGATCCAGGCGCAATATCGCCGCCAGATCGTCAAATATCCAACGGACGAAGCCCCCGGCACGATCATCGTCGATACGCGGGAAAAGTTCCTCTATCTCATTATGCCGGAAGGCAAGGCCATGCGTTACGGCATTGGTGTTGGTCGTGAAGGATTTGAATGGTCCGGTACGGCGCGCGTCGCCATGAAGCGGGAATGGCCGACCTGGACGCCGCCTTCCGCCATGATCAAGCGCCAACCGGAACTGGCAAAATATCGCAACG
The DNA here is from genome assembly GCF_024539785.1 of Ochrobactrum sp. BTU2. Lineage (NCBI taxonomy): Bacteria > Pseudomonadati > Pseudomonadota > Alphaproteobacteria > Hyphomicrobiales > Brucellaceae > Ochrobactrum > Ochrobactrum sp. BTU2. The sequence goes on from NZ_JAHWRG010000002.1 coordinate 492,038, forward strand.
GCATGGACCCCGGCCTGCGCAATCCGCTCGGCGCGCGCGCTCTATATCTCTACAACAAGGGTGGCGACACGGGCTATCGTCTGCACGGAACGCCGGAATGGTGGTCCATCGGCAAGGCAATGTCTTCCGGCTGCATCCGCCTCATGAATCAGGACATCATGGATCTTTACGACCGCACCGAACAGGGTGCCAAGGTCATCGTGAAGCAGTAGGTCCAGATGATGACAGATATGAAAAAGGCCGCTTCAAGCGGCCTTTTTCTTTACAAGTCTCAGCAAGGTCAGATCTGTTCGACCTGCTGCACTTCCGGCACGAAATGGCGCAGGAGGTTCTGAATGCCGTGCTTCAGCGTTGCAGTCGACGACGGGCAACCAGAGCATGCACCCTTCATGTTCAGGAACACGGTGCCGTTCTCGAAACCGCGGAAGGTGATGTCGCCACCATCCTGTGCAACTGCCGGACGAACGCGGGTCTCGATCAGTTCCTTGATGATCTCGACGGTTTCGGCATCGGCTTCATCGAAAAATTCTTCTTCGCCATGAGCGGCAGCAGCGTCTGCATTGCTGTTGCCAGCCATTGCAGGTGCGCCCGACATGAAATGTTCCATGATCGTGCCAAGAATGGCGGGCTTCAGATGCTGCCACTCGCCGTCTTCCTTGGTGACGGTGATGAAGTCATAACCGAAGAAAACACCGGACACGCCCGGAACCGAAAAAAGCTTGGCTGCGAGCGGCGATGTGTTGCCCGCGGTGGAGGCGTCGCGGAAATCGGCGGTACCTTCCGGCATCACGACCTTGCCGGGAAGAAACTTCAGGGTCGCCGGGTTGGGCGTGGTTTCAGTCTGGATGAACATGCCAGTTGTCCCGCTTTCAGATTTTGGAACGATTCTCGTAAGCGCAGATACTCATGGACGCAAGTGCTGTCCCGATGCTGCGTGTATCAGTTGTCATCAATATAGGGTGATTAGGTCACCGCATCAATGTCATCGTCGCTCATACCTGCCGGAATGACCGTAACCGGGATCGGGAACTGGGAGCGGCTGGCAAGCGATTGCACGAGAGGGCCGGGGCCTTCCTTGCCCGAACCGGCAGCCAGAACCAGAATGGCGATGTCCTGATCTTCTTCGATGAGGCTAATCAATTCCGAGGCGGTTTCGCCCTCACGGATGTTGATTTCCGGCTCGATGCCTTGGGCTGCACGCACAGTTGCGGCGAATTTTTCCAGCGCTGCGCGAGCACGTTCCTGCGCTTCGGAACGCATGATTTCGCCGACACCCAGAATTTGCTGGAAATCAGAGTCATCAATCACGAAAAGCAGGATGAGAGAGCCGCCCGTATTTTTTGCACGGCGCGCGGCATATGCAACGGCGCGCCCGCATTCGGGCGTCTCATCGATGACGGCAAGAAACTTGCGGCGGTGACCGGCTTCCCGGCTAAGTCGTTTTGATACCATGGCCGCAATTTGCCATCGGGATTGACCGTCTGCAAGCTGACATTTGGTAGGTACTTGAAGATCGGATGATGATTTTCAAGTGAAGAGCGGCGGCAGCAAAAATGTTGCCGCTCGCTTGATCATTGAGAAGTTTAGTTCTGCAGCCAGCCGACGATGTCGCGAACATGGCGCATGGTCTGTTCGGCAATCACGCCAGCCCGCTCACCACCGTCGCGCAGAACGCTGTCGATGTAAGCCGGATCAGCGACCAGACGGCGCATCTCATGAGTGATAGGCGAAAGCTTTGCCACCGCGAGATCGGCAAGTGATGCCTTGAATTCGGAGAACTGGCGTCCGCCGAATTCGTTGAGCACGTCTTCCTTCGACTGAGAGGAAAGTGCTGCATAGATGCCAACCAGATTATCGGCTTCCGGACGACCGGCGAGACCGTCGAGCTCGGTGGGCAGGCCGTCCGAGTCGGTCTTTGCCTTGCGGATTTTCTTGGTGATGGTCTCTTCGTCGTCGATCAGATTGATGCGCGACAGATCGGACGGATCGGACTTCGACATCTTCTTGGTGCCGTCGCGCAGCGACATGATGCGCATGGCAGGGCCGGAGATCATCGGTTCCGTCATCGGGAAGAAGCCGGAAACCTGCTCGTCACCAACCTGCATATCCACGCCCACGCCGAGCGAAGCGATGCGATCCGAATAATCGTTGTTGAATTTCTGCGCGATGTCGCGGGTCAATTCCAGATGCTGCTTCTGGTCCTCACCCACCGGCACTGCGGTGGCGCGATAAAGCAGGATGTCGGCGGCCATCAGACTTGGATAAGCGAACAGGCCGAGCGAAGCGTTTTCGCGGTCCTTGCCTGCCTTGTCCTTGAACTGGGTCATGCGGCTCATCCAGCCGATGCGCGCGATGCAGTTAAATACCCATGCCAGCTCTGCGTGCTGCATGACGCGGCTCTGGTTGAAGACGATGCTTCTCTTCGGGTCGATACCGGCAGCAAGGAAAGCCGCGGTGACTTCACGGGTCGATTGCATCAGCTCAGCCGGATCGGGCGAAATGGTCAGCGCGTGCATGTCCACGACGCAATAGATGCATTCCTGCGTTTCCTGAACCTCGACCCACCGCTTGATCGCCCCAAGGTAATTGCCGAGGTGAAGATTTCCGGTCGGTTGGACGCCGGAGAAGACAAGCGGTTTGAACGTGCTCATGGCTTTATCCTAAAAAAGTTAGCCCCGCCGGTGGAGAGCGGGGATTTTGAATGCTGGTCTTTTCGCAGAGACGCAGCCGCCTTTCAAGCTTGAATTATTGCTCGCTTTCAGGGGCTTTCTTTGCCGCACCGCGCTTGATGTTGCGACGGATCATTCCCGTATTGGCGCCACCCAGACCGAAGGCCAAACCGAAATAGACCACCATTGCCGCAACAACGATAGCGGTGACGGTTCCCGCCCGCAGAGCAAGCGGCGCTGCGGAGGAAAGCTCGTAGGCAAAATGGCCGATGGCATAGTGGATTCCGAATGCCATGATCGCGGCAGCGATGAGGAGACGCGGAATACGGGTGAGCAGCGGAATATCCCGCCCCCAATGGCCGCGCTTCACGAGCATGGCGAACAGCAGGATAGCGTTGACCCATCCGGCAACGATTTCAGCCGTGGCGATGCCGGTCGGACCGAAATGCGGGAAAAGCGTGATGGCGAGCGAGACGTTCACCGCCACCGAAATGGCAGCGAAGATCATCGGTGTGCGGGTGTCTTCGCGGGCAAAAAAACCGGGAATGAACGCCTTGATCAGCACGAACGCGGGCAGGCCGAGGCCGTAGATGGCCAGAATATTGGAAACGACGAGCGTGGAATCCGGGCTGAACTTGCCGCGTTCGAACAGAAGCCGGACGATAGGTTCCGACATGACGAGCAGGGCAGCAGCGGCCGGTAGCGTTAGAAACAAGGTGAACTCAACCGAGCGGTTCTGAAGGTTCGACGCTTCTTTCATGTGCCCGCCACGCAGCGCGCGTGACAGTTCCGGGAGAAGCACGGTTGCGACGGCGATGCCGACGACGCCGAGCGGAAGCTGATAGATGCGGTCCGCATAGACGAGCGACGATACCGCGCCTTCCATGCCGGATGCGATATTGGTGTTGATGAGCAGGTTGATCTGCGTGATGCCGCCGGTGATCGCTGCGGGCAGTGCTAGCACGAGAAGCCGTTTGACGTTCGAGGTCAGACGTGGACGGCGGAAGCCGATCTTGATACCTGCATTGCGCACGGCGATCCACACAATGGCAAGCTGGACCAGACCTGCAGCCATCACGCCCCACGAAAGGCCATAGCCGACCGAAAGCGCGTCATAGCCACGCCACCACGCGAAAGCCAGAACCCCGATCAGGATGATGTTGAGGAATACCGGCGCAATGGCCGCTGCAAAATAGCGATGCAGCGAATTCAACATCCCGCCCATCATCGCCGCCAGCGACATACAGGCGAGATAGGGGAACATGATAACGGCGAGACGCACCGTATTGTCGAACTTCACCGGATCGTCGGTGAAACCCGGTGCAATTATCGTCCGTACGATGAAGGGCATCGAAAGTTCCATCACGATGGTCAGGAACAGAAGCACCGTGAAGAGAACGCCGAACACTTCTTCGGAAAAACGGCGCGCGCCGTCCATGCCGTTCTTCTCTATTTCCTTGGCAAAAAGCGGCACGAAGGCTGAATTGAACGCGCCTTCGGCAAAGAGCCGGCGAAAGGTGTTCGGGAACCGGAAAGCGGCATTGAAGGCGTCGGCTACTGGACCGGTGCCGAGCGCTGCCGCCATGAACATCTCGCGCGTGAAGCCGAAAATGCGGCTCATCAGCGTTCCGGACGCGACCGTGGCGAACTTTTTGACCAAACTCATTTACTGAAAAACCTATGCTGCGGCCTGAGATGAGCGGCCGTTTGTCTTGCTGCCATTTTCGCCGCTGAGAACACCAAGCAGCTTGCGCCTGATATTGCCCTGACGGGTGGCGTTTGAAATCTTGTGGCCCACAAGGTCAGTCACATAAAAACTGTCGATCACTTTCTCGCCGAAGGTGGTGATATGAGCCGATGCAATATCCAGCGAAAGGTCGGAAATAAGGCCAGTCAGTTCTGAAAGCAAACCGGGCCGGTCCAGACCTTCCACTTCAATGACGGTAAACTTGTTCGAAAGCGTGTTGTTGATCTCGACTCGCGGTTCCACCTTGAACGCCTTGGCGGCCCTCTTCGGCTTGGTGCGCTTGGCCAGCACGTCGGGCAGATGGGCCTTGCCGGACAAAACATCCTCGATGACCTTGCCGACGCGTTCGGCACGGCGGCGCTCGTCGTCATCAGTGTCGAACTCGCGGCTGATGAGAATGGTATCCAGTGCGCGCCCGTCGCCAGTGGTGAAAATCTGCGCGTCGACAATGTTGGCACCAGCTGCTGCGCAGGCACCGGTGATGATCGACAACAGGCGCGGATGGTCAGGCGCCAGTACCGTGATTTCCGTAACCGCCTCGAAAGTATGCGGCTTGGCCATGGTGGCCAGCGCCCGCTCGTTGCGGTCGGCTTCGCGAATGAAATGGGCGTGCCGGACCTGATCCTCGAGGCTGACAGTCAGGAAATAGTTGGTGTAATGAAGCGCCAGGTATGCATCGCGCTTGTCCTTCGGCCAATCAGAGAGCCGGTCCGCCAGCGCCTCTCGCGCCTGATGGTCGCGGTCGGCACGGGACAATTCCGAAAAGCCACCGGTCAGGACCAGTTCGGTTTCGTAGAAGAGCGTACGCAGAAGCTGGCCCTTCCAGCCATTCCACACGCCGGGACCAACCGCCTTGATATCGCAGACGGTCAGGATCAGGAGGAGCTTCAACCGCTCCATGGTCTGCACGGTGTCGGCGAAGTCGATGATGGTCTTGCGATCGTTGAGATCACGTGACTGCGCGACCATGCTCATGGTCAGATGTTCGCGCACAAGCCATTCAACGGTTTCTGTTTCGGTAGGGGTAAGACCCAGCCGTGGTCCCAGCCTGCGGGCGATGCGCGCACCAGCAACGGAATGATCTTCCGGGCGCCCCTTGGCGATGTCGTGCAAGAGCAGCGCCACATAAAGCAGGTTGCGGTCGCGCTTGACTGTCGTGATGAGGTGGTTTGAAAGCGGATGTTCGTTTTCAAGCTCACCATGCTCGATTTCCGACAGCACGGCGATGCAACGCAACAAATGCTCGTCCACCGTATAATGGTGGTACATGTTGAACTGCATCATGGCGACGATCTTGCCGAAGTCAGGAATGAATTTTCCAAGCACGCCGGATTCGTTCATGCGACGCAGGATGAGTTCGGGGTTGCGCGGCGAGGTCAGGATTTCGAGGAAAAGCTTGTTCGCTTCAGGATTTTCACGCAGATCGGAATTGATGAGTTTCAGTGAGCGCGTGAGGCTCTGCATTGCTTCGGGGTGAAATTCCAGCCCGTGTTTGTCGGCCAGATGGAAGAGACGAATGATATTGACCGGGTCTTCCTTGAAAACCTCTGGCCGTGCGATGTTGATGCGGTGATTTTCCGAAACGAAGTCGCCGTCGGCGGAAAGCTTGCGCTTGCGTCGCGAGAACGTAAGGAAAATGCGGTTGAAGCCCGGTACATGCTTGGCCTGCTGCTCCTCCAGCGCTGCGCTGATGATGCGGGTGAGATCGCCCACATCCTTGGCCACGAGGAAGTAATGCTTCATGAAACGTTCGACATAGTTCTGGCCGGGATGCGCCGTATAGCCAAGGCGTTGGGCGATTTCCGGCTGGATGTCGAAGGAAAGGCGTTCTTCTGCCTTCAACGTCGCGAAATGCATGTGGCACCGCACCGCCCAAAGAAAATCTTCCGCCTTGTTGAACAGCTTCAGCTCGGCTCGTGACAGAACGCCGAGCTTGACCAGCTCTTCTTTCGTTTTGACACGGTAAAAATATTTGGTGATCCAGAACAGCGTATGCAGGTCGCGCTGGCCGCCCTTGCCTTCCTTCACGTTCGGCTCAACCAGATAGCGGGTTTCGCCTGCCTTGCGGTGGCGCTGGTCGCGCTCCGCAAGCTTGGCCTGGATGAATTCCGGGCCGGTATCCTTGACGATTTCCTCGTCGAAGCGGGTAACAAGCGTTTTGAAAAGCTCGCGATTGCCGGTGAGAAACCGCGCATCGAGAAGTGCCGTGCGGATCGTCATGTCTTCGCGCGAAAGCCGGATGCACTCATCGATGTTGCGCGTGGAATGGCCGACTTTCAGTCCCATGTCCCACAGCATGTAGAGCATGTATTCGACAACTTGCTCGCCCCAGGGGGTCTGCTTGTAGGGCAGCAGAAACAGAAGATCGATATCTGACCCAGGCGCCAGCCCGCCGCGCCCGTAACCGCCGACCGCGACGATAGCCATGTTCTCGGCCTTCGACGGGTTGATCATCGGATAGGCTTTGGTGGTGGCGAATTCAAACAGCGCCTCAATCAGCGTATCCATGAGAAAGGACAGGCGTTTGGCGCAGAGCGTGCCGCCACCATCCTTCATCAACATGCCTTCGGCATTGGCGCGACCGCGCACCAAAGCGTCCTTCAGAGCCTGAAGCACCACTTTTCGCACGGTAGGACTGGTGTAGTTTTCGTCCGTGGAATCCGCCAGTTCGTTGAGCTTGCGGCGTAGCGTCTCGGGATTGACGATCTCTTCCAGCTTAAGGTCGTGTGCGCTCATGCGGCATGTAGATCCGGTTTGCGGAGAAAAGGATAGTGGACGATGGCTATCCTATAGCCGCTTTTATGGATGATGAATATCCAAAAGCAAAGGCCGGGAAAACCCGGCCTTTGTATTGCTCTTCGCTGATCTTTCAGTTCGTCGCGTTATAGGCGGTAATTGCCGCCATATTGACGATGTCGGAATCCTTCGCTCCGATGGTGACGATCTGCGCTGGCTTGTCGAGACCGACGAGCAACGGGCCGATAATCGTTGCGCCACCCAGTTCCTGCAGCATGTCGGCGGCAATCGAGGCCGAATGATTGTCCGGCGTGACGATCACATTGGCCGGGCCCGACAGGCGGATGAACGGATATTGTTCCATCAGCTTCGGGTTCAGCGCCACATCGGCACTCATTTCGCCGTCGAATTCGAAATCGACATGACGTGTTGCCAGAATGCGGACGGCCTCCTGAATGCGCGCGGAGCGTTCACCGCCCATATGGCCGAAAGTCGAGAAGGCGGTCAGTGCGACACGTGGCACATAACCCATGCGGCGTGCCATGCCCGCAGCTTCAACCGCAATATCGGCAAGCTCTGCTGCGGTCGGCATTTCATGAACGGCGGTATCGGCGATGAACACTGTGCGCCCGCGGCAAAGTGCGATGGAAACACCGACCATGCGATGGCCGGGCTTGGAATCGATCACGCGACGCACATCGTCGAGACCTGTCGCGTAATTGCGGGTCACGCCCGTCACCATGCCATCGGCATCGCCGAGCGCCACCATGCAGGCCGCAAAATGATTGCGGTCATTGTTGATGAGACGGTGGCAATCGCGCGTCAGATAGCCCTTGCGCTGCAGTTTCTCGTAAAGATAGTCGGCATAGGCCGCATTGCGGCTCGACAGGCGCGCATTGATGATTTCGATGCCGGGACGGTCGAGGTCGAGACCGGCAGCCTTGGCTGTATCCCTCACCCGTTCCTCGCGGCCAACCAGAATAGCGGTGCCGAGACCCTGATTGACGTAGGAAACGGCGGCACGCATCACCTGTTCTTCTTCACCTTCGGCAAAGACGATGCGCTTCGGCTGACGACGCACGCGCTCATAGATGCCGCGCAGCGTCGAGGCAATCGGATCGCGACGTGCCGACAGTTCGCGCTTGTAGCCTTCGATGTCGGCAATGGCACGCCCGGCAACGCCGGTTTCCATCGCTGCCTTGGCGACGGCAGCCGAGACGGATGCAAGCAGACGCGGATCAAACGGCACCGGAATGATGTAACTTGAGCCGAAGCGCGGACGGCTGCCCTGATAGGCGGCAACCACATCGTCCGGCACGTCCTCGCGGGCAAGTTCGGCCAATGCATTGACGGCTGCGATTTTCATCGCATCGTTGATGGTGGTTGCACGTACGTCGAGTGCGCCACGGAAGATGTAAGGAAAACCAAGGACATTGTTGACCTGGTTCGGATAATCCGAACGACCGGTGGCAACGATGGCATCGTCGCGGATGCGCGCCACTTCTTCGGGCGTTACTTCCGGGTCAGGATTGGCCATCGCGAAGATGATCGGGTTCGGCGCCATGGAACGGACCATGTCTTCCGTGAACGCACCTTTGGCCGAAAGGCCGAACACGACATCCGCGCCGTTCATGGCATCTGCGAGGGACCGCTTGTCAGTCTTCACCGCATGGGCGGACTTCCACTGGTTCATGCCTTCTTCGCGGCCCTGATAGACGACGCCCTTGGTGTCGCACAGGATGACGTTTTCCGAGGCAAAGCCCATCGCCTTGATAAGCTCGATACAGGCAATACCCGCCGAGCCCGCGCCATTGCAGACGAGCTTCGTCGTCTTCATGTCGCGGCCGGTCAGATGCAGCGCATTGATGAGGCCGGCAGCGGCGATGATAGCCGTTCCATGCTGGTCGTCATGGAAAACCGGAATGTCCATCAGTTCGCGCAGGCGCTGCTCGATGATGAAGCAGTCGGGCGCCTTGATATCTTCCAGATTGATGCCGCCGAACGACGGCCCGAGATAGCGTACCGCATTGATGAAGGCATCGATGTCGGTGGTATCGACCTCAAGATCGATGGAATCGACATCAGCGAAGCGCTTGAACAGCACGGCCTTGCCTTCCATCACCGGCTTGGATGCGAGCGCGCCAAGATTGCCGAGGCCGAGAATGGCGGTGCCGTTCGAAATGACAGCGACGAGATTGCCCTTGGCCGTATAGTCATAGGCGCGGGCGGCGTCTTCGGCGATTGCCTTCACCGGCACGGCAACGCCCGGAGAATAGGCGAGCGACAGATCGCGCTGCGTGGTCATGGGCTTGGTGGGGTTGATCTCCAGCTTGCCCGGGCGACCCTGCGCGTGAAAGTCTAGCGCTTCCTTCTCACTGGCTGTGGGTGCGCGTTCTGATGTGTTGCCCTTCGGCGTCGAGGCTGGCATGTTCCCTCCGGTTTCATCTGCGGGAGAACCTCGATAGCGCCAGTCACGCATCGTGTAAACAGTGCTTCGAGGAATAGATATTCATCCAAAAACGATGGAATACGAAATTTTATAACTTTAGCCTCGCCGGCTAAGCAATAAATGAAGGTTTTTAGATGGAAACGACGGCTAACGAACACGGCTCGGAAGCGGAAGAAAACACCGCCGAGGCAGCGCCCGTTCGCCTGACGCCCATGATGGAACAATATATTGAGATCAAGGCGGCGAATGTCGATTCGTTGCTCTTCTATCGCATGGGCGATTTTTACGAGCTGTTCTTCGATGATGCAGTGGAAGCCTCTGCGGCACTCGGCATCACGCTCACCAAGCGCGGCAAGCATCTGGGCGAGGATATTCCCATGTGCGGCGTGCCGGTCCATGCCGCCGACGATTATCTGCAGAAGCTGATCGCCAAGGGCTATCGCGTCGCGGTTTGCGAACAGGTGGAAGACCCGGCAGAGGCGAAGAAGCGCGGCTCCAAATCGGTGGTGAAGCGCGATGTGATCCGTCTCGTCACACCGGGCACGCTGACCGAAGAAAAGCTGCTGGATCCGTCCGAAGCCAATTTCCTGATGGCGATGGGGCGCACGCGCGGCGATGGTGCGCTGGCGCTCGCCTGGATCGACATTTCAACCGGAACTTTCCGTGTGGCGGAAACCACGCCGGACCGGCTTTTCGCCGATGTGATGCGGGTCGACCCGCGCGAACTGGTCGTGGCTGACAGCGCCTTCCACGATGAGGAGCTACGCCCGGTCTTCGATCTGGTCGGCAAGGCGGTAACGCCGCAACCGGCAACTCTCTTCGACAGTGCCGCCGCAGAGACGCGTATTCAGCGCTATTTCAATGTGGCAACGCTTGATGGTTTCGGCCAGTTCAGCCGTCCTGAACTTTCAGCTATTTCCGGTGCAATCGCCTATATCGAGAAGACGCAGATTTCCGAGCGCCCACCCTTGATGCGACCCGAACGCGAACATGAGGGCGGCACGCTTTTTATCGACCCGGCCACACGCGCCAGTCTGGAACTTGCCCGCACCATGTCGGGCAATCGAGACGGCAGTTTGCTGAAGGCGGTTGATCGCACGGTGACGGGCGGCGGTGCGCGACTCCTTGCCGAACGCCTGACCGCGCCGCTGACCAATCCGAAGGAAATCGCGCTGCGGCTCGATTCCGTTTCCTGGTTCCTGAGCGAGCAGTCGCTCTGTGAAGCCATGCGCGCGGAACTGAAGGGCGTGCCGGATATGCCGCGCGGTCTTTCGCGCCTTGCCGTCGGGCGCGGTGGCCCGCGTGATCTGGGTAGCCTTGCCCGAGGCTTCGAGGCTGCGCATGTCATTGCGAGCCTGCTGGAAAGCGCTTTGCTGCCCGACGAACTGGCACATGCCCGCGATGCCGTCAGTGCCATGCCCGCCATCTTTACCGCCCATCTCGACCGGGCCTTGGCTGATGAATTGCCGCTTCTGAAACGCGATGGTGGTTTTGTACGCGGAGGCTATAATTCCGAACTCGATGAAATGCGGGCTTTGCGTGACCAGTCACGCCGGGTGATCGCCGGTCTGCAGGCCAATTATATCGAAGAAACCGGTATCAAGTCGCTGAAGATCAAGCATAACAATGTGCTTGGCTATTTTATCGAGGTGACGGCCAACAATGCCGGGGCGATGACGGATACGGATGAAGCCAAGAGCCGTTTCATCCATCGCCAGACCATGGCCAATGCCATGCGCTTTACCACGACCGAACTGGCGGAACTGGAAAGCAAGATCGCCAATGCTGCCGACCGCGCATTGTCAATCGAGCTTGCCGTGTTTGAGGAATTGACGGCGGAAGCGGTCTCCCATGCTGATAGTATCCGTGCCGCCGCATCGGCGCTCGCTGTTTTCGACGTCTCGGCATCGCTTGCCGTGCTGGCGGAAGAGCAGGGCTATTGCCGCCCGCAAGTCGATGACAGTCTGTCCTTTAACATTGTCGCGGGTCGTCATCCGGTCGTAGAGCAGGCCCTCCGGCGTCAAGCGGCCAATCCGTTCGTCGCCAATGATTGCGATCTCTCGCCGCAAGCAGACGGCGGCAATGGTGCGATCTGGCTTCTGACCGGCCCGAACATGGGCGGTAAGTCAACCTTCCTGCGCCAGAATGCGCTGATTGCGATCATGGCACAGATGGGCTCCTTCGTGCCTGCGGGTTCTGCAAAGATCGGTGTCGTGGACAGGCTGTTCAGTCGTGTCGGTGCTTCCGACGATCTGGCACGCGGGCGTTCAACCTTTATGGTTGAAATGGTGGAAACGGCTGCGATCCTCAATCAGGCAGGCGAACGCTCGCTGGTGATCCTCGATGAGATCGGGCGCGGTACAGCCACTTTCGACGGATTGTCCATTGCCTGGGCAGCGGTTGAATATCTGCATGAGAAGAACCGTTGCCGGGCTTTGTTTGCCACGCATTTCCATGAAATGACTGCACTTTCAGAAAAGCTTGAGCGGCTTTCCAACGTCACCATGCGGGTCAAGGAGTGGGACAATGATGTCGTCTTCCTGCATGAGGTGGCGAAAGGGGCTGCCGATCGTTCCTATGGCGTGCAGGTGGCGCGTCTGGCGGGGCTGCCCGAAGCGGTCGTCAATCGCGCGCGCGATGTGCTGCACCAGCTTGAAGCGGGCGAAACCTCGGGCAAGGCGGACAAGCTGATCGATGATCTGCCGCTGTTCTCTGTCGTCTTGCAGCAGGAAAAGCCGAAGCTGCAGGTTCAGGGGAAAGATAGTGACCTGACCAAGGCTGTCTCTGCAATCAGTCCAGACGAACTGACTCCGCGAGAAGCGCTGGATCTGATCTACAAGTTGAAGGAACTGGCAGGCAGGGCGTGATGGGTTCTGGCCAGGTAGGGTGCCCCAGTCTGTTTGAGATTCTGGTTATGACGAGCCGAAAATGGTGATGTTTGCGACCCGGAACGGAATGTACTTTTGGGTACATGAGCACCGGAAGCGCAAAACAGCGCCGTTTGCAGGCCGTCAGAACCGGAATATCTACAGACTACACGAAGCGGTTCGCTTCCGCGCCGTAGTAAGTGATGTAGCGGCTGGAAATGCGCTCAATCGGCAGGATGATGAAGACATCGGTTGTGCCGAATGCCTCGTCGATTATTGCGCCGTCTCCGATCATCGCGCCAAGACGCAGATAACCCTTGACCAGTGGCGGCATGGAGAACAGCGCAACCTTGTTGTTGATCGCTTCCTTCGGCATCAGGTCCATGGCCTGATAACGATTGGGCAGGGCACGAACGTCCCAGTCATCGGTGGCACGGCAGTTGTGATGGAGGAACGACAGGCCGAGCGCGTGCGCTGCAGGCACCGCGCCGTGGAATGAAGCACAGCCGAACATCACATCGATGGAATGGCGGCGGCAATAGGCCCAGGCACCTTGCCAAAGAAGCTCGACAGTGCGCTTGGAGCGGTATTCCGCCTTCACGCAGGAGCGACCCAGTTCAAGCAGGCGGAGGTTCGGGCGTGAAAGGGCCAGACGCTGCACGTCATATTCATCGGCAGAATAAAAGCCGAGCGCCTGTTCTGCCTGATCGCTACGCATCAGACGATAGGTGCCGACAATCTGCTGATGCTCCGGCACGGGCAGGGCGGTGTCATAAACGAGCAGATGATCGCAAATAGCGTCGAAACGGTCAGCGTCTCGAAGCTCCACGGCTTCGATGCTTTCCCTGCGTGCGCCCATTTCGTCGAAGAAGACGCGGAAACGCAATTCCTGCGCGGCTTCTACCGCCTCGCGTGAATTTGCAAGCCGTACTTCCAGCGATCCGATGCGTCCCAGAACGATGGGATCGCCGTTGGACGCGAACAGCGCCTGTTGTGCTTCTAAGCCTGACATGACCGTATCATCAATGATTTGCTGGTCCATTCCAAGCAGTACTGTCATGATGATGGCTCCTGATTTGTCTATTCACGTATTCCTGAACGGCTTTCCCACGGATATTTCGGCGAGAGCTAGCCAATTCCAATCCTTGTTCAGCCGATTGCATGGACAGGGTGTCCAGTTCGACCGAAGCAGTACAGATTCAGTGCTACGCGACGATGACAGAAGCATGTCACCAATGTGTCAATTCGGATGACTGGACCTTATCCTCTTCAAAAAGCTTTTAATTTTAAGAGATCAAATTATGCGAAAGGCAGGGACTGTTCAACCCGGCGGGTTAGCGGGCGGCCCGTTCGCGCCGCCAGCCGAGGAATTCCTCCAGAATTATGAGACCTGCACCGATTGTAATGAAGGTGTCGGCGAGGTTGAAAACTGCGAATGACCAGGTTGGCAGGTGAAACAGAATATAATCTACGACGTAACCGTGCATCACGCGGTCGATAAGATTGCCGATGGCGCCGCCGACGACAAGTGCAAAACCGTAGCGTGCGAAGATGCGGTCCGGCGCGTTGGTCCACCACAGGTAAAGTACGAACAAAATAACTGCTGCGGTGATTGCGACCAGTCCCCAATCATGCAGCCATGCCAGCATGGAAAAGGCGATGCCCTCATTGTGCGTACGAAACAAGGCAAGGAACGGTAGCAGGTCGATCTGCTGGCCGTAGCCCATCCGCGTTTCCACCAGATGTTTGACACCCTGATCGATCAGTATGGTGAGAACAACGACGAACAGTGAGGACCAGACTGCGTGTCGCTTCATCCGGAAACCCTTTCATCGAGCGTGAGTGCGTCGCGACGAATTTCGTAGAGCATGACGCCGGTGGCAATTGCAAGATTGAGGGAATCTGCACGGCCTGCCTGCGGAATGCGAGCAAGCTTGTCGCAAGTATCGGCCAGACTGTCCGGCAGGCCCTGCTGTTCGTTGCCCATCATCAGCACGACCGGCTTGTTGGCATAGGGAATGGTGCGATAGTCGACCGCACCTTTCAGATGGGTGCCGACGACAAGGCCCGAAATGTCCTTGCGCCAGTTGAGGAAGTCGGCTTCCGTCACTTTATAGAGCGGCATGGAAAAGACCGAGCCCATCGTGGCGCGCACGGTTTCCAGCGAATAGGGGTCGGTGGTGTCGCCGATCAAAATGATGCCCTTGGCGCCGACCGCATCGGCGGTACGGATGACAGTGCCCAGATTGCCGGGATCGCGCACGCGGTCGAGCGCGATATAAACATCGTTGTTCTTCGGCTTGAGGTTTGCGAGCGGGCGATATTGCTGTTCGAAAACACCGACCACCATTTGCGGGTTGTCGCGGCGGGTAATGGCAGCCATGATCTTTTCAGTCACTTCCAGCACCAGCCCGCCCTTGGCGAAGGTGCGGGCGGCAACCTGCTCGACCATCTTGTTGCCCTTGCCGGACTTGGCGAAGACCAGCGTCTTGATGCGCCAGTCCTGTTCGAGCGCGTCGATGACGAGCTTCAGCCCTTCGGCCAGAAACACGCCCTGCTGGTCGCGGAATTTTTTCAGCGCCAGCGAGCGGAGATCTTTCACGATAGGGTTGGTGAGGCTGGTGACTTCCTTCACCTGACCTACCTTGGAATATTCGGCACGAGAGCCGCCTTTGGAAAAATCGTCGTCACGGCTCATTTTGCTACCCAGCGGCTGAACATGGATGTGGAAAGCGCGCGTCCTCCCGACTGATCGGCGGAACGTTCGCGCAGAATAAGTTCGCCCGATTCGACTGTACCACCAAGGCCGGTGAAACGGTCGCGCATCAGTTCGTGAATGGCGAAGAAGGATGCGCGGATCGAATAGGCAGTCAGGATGACGGCGAGCGGTTTTGGCGTCAGGATGGACCGGCATGTATCGACCATTGCGGGCAGATGCTCGAACAACTGCCAAACCTCGCCGCTCGGTCCGCGCCCATAGGCAGGCGGATCAAGCAGGATGATGTCATAGAAACTGCCGCGCCGTTCCTCACGCTGAACGAATTTCATCGCGTCTTCACAGATCCATCGGATTGGCTTGTCCGAAAGCCCGGCCATTTCCTGATTTTCACGCGCCCAGAGAATGGCCTTCTTGGAGGCATCCACATGGGTCACTTCCGCACCTGCACGTGCCGCTACCAGCGAGGCGACGCCCGTATAGCCGAAAAGATTGAGCACCTTAACGCTGCGTCCAGACTTTACCCCATCTCGGATAAGCCCATCCATATAGGACCAATGCGCGGCCTGCTC
This sequence comes from Ochrobactrum sp. BTU2, assembly GCF_024539785.1. Lineage (NCBI taxonomy): Bacteria > Pseudomonadati > Pseudomonadota > Alphaproteobacteria > Hyphomicrobiales > Brucellaceae > Ochrobactrum > Ochrobactrum sp. BTU2. The sequence continues at coordinate 507,794 of NZ_JAHWRG010000002.1, forward strand.
TGGGAACACGCCGACATGGCGGAACGAGGTGAAACGGCCATGAAAGGAAATGCCATCGTGCTGCATCGGCCATGTTTCGCCGAGCGGCACTTTCGGAAAGGCCCAGCGTCCCATACCTTCCTCGTCGGTGTTGCCGGTGAAGACGGCGTCGGCCTGATCCCATTCCCTTTGTGGCAGGCTTGGCAGCCAGATTGCCTGACCTTCCGGGCGGACGATCCGATAGGGACCATATTGCTCGAGCTTCAACCCGTTGCCGCTGTCGAGAAGCGCATAATCGGGCGAGGGTTCCGTTTCGAGGATGAGCGGCAGTCGTTCTCCCGGGCGTGCGCCGGCATAAGGCTTGATTTCGCGAAGCGGAGTAGCGGGCTTGTCGTCTACGGGCTTGGGTGCGGCCTTGGCGAATTGGGGACGCGGCTTTTTGAAAGACGAGCCTTTATTGTCAGACTTGCCATCAAATCGGCCTTCAAATTTGCTTTCTGAACGCGGCGCATCATGTCTTGCGCGCTCGAAACGACGGTCCTGTTTGCCGCCCGACGGCTTTTTGCCTTTTCCCTTTGGCGCTTTCACCCGAAACTCCAATCATCATGATTGGGGTCTAGGTAGGATAAACAGGGCCGGTGTGAAAGGGGAAAACGACGTTCAATCGCGCTTCGACCATGAAAACCCGGAAGTTTTGCCTCCGGGTTTGAGAATAGCAGGTGTTTCAGGAGTTCACGACCGGCATATTGCGCTTTTCGGCGGCGGTGCTCCGTTCAAGCAGGCGCGCAGCTTCCTGCTTGTACATGCGCTCCTTGCGGCGGTGCTTGCCTTGTGTGAGCCACGTCACCAGTGAGCCAATGACAACGCCGAGAAGAAGCGCGCCGAACAGCCACAGAAACAGAGGCGCATTATAGGACAGAGCGGGATTGCCCGGATTGAACGGATCGATCGTAAACTGCACCGATGCGCGATTGGCAACCGACAACGCAATCAGAGCCACTGCAAGCGGCACGAGAACGATGATGGCGATGATGCGTTTTGCCGCCATGATGTTTATCAGACTGCGCCGTTGAGACGGTCGCGCAGTTCCTTGCCGGTCTTGAAGAAGGGAACCCACTTTTCTTCCACATCCACCGTTTCGCCGGTGCGCGGATTGCGACCGCTGCGGGCAGGGCGGTTCTTCACCGAAAAGGCGCCGAAGCCGCGCAGCTCAACACGATTGCCTTCGGCAAGAGCGTTTGTGATCTCGTCGAATACCGCGCCCACGATGTTTTCGACATCGCGCTGAAAGAGATGCGGATTACGGCTGGCGATAATCTGAACGAGTTCCGATTTGATCACGGCTTTAAACCCCTGTTCTTCTGTTTGTTTCATCCGGTATCTACCGGATATTGTGTAAGTTTACCTGGCTGGCGTCAATTCGCTTCAGGCGTACCGTCAACGTGCCAAACCGAAAGAAGTCCGTCAAGAAAGATGCGTTCCTTGGCGATCTGCTTCAACATGCCGTCTGCTTCCTGCGGCACGCGAAGAAGGCGTGCACCGGCATGAATGATAAGATCGCGCAGCGAGAAACCCGTTTCACTGCTGACCGGCTTCCATTCCAGACGCGGCAAATCTTTGGAAAGCCCCTTGCTCGCAAGCCAGGCGACCGCTTCCTCTTCACCGCCCAATCCGTCGATCAATTTTTTATCGAGTGCCTGTCGCCCTGTAAAAACCGCGCCATTGGCGAGGGCCAGCGCCTGTTCATGTGTGAACGAACGGCGTTTTTCGACAATGTCCACGAACCACGCATAGGAATCCATGATCATATTGCGGATCATGCCCTTGGCTTCTTCGCTGGCCGGGCTGAAATAATTGGGTTCCGCCTTGAGTGGCGAGGATTTGATGGTTTCGACCTTCACACCGATCGTATCGAGAAGCTTTGAAACATCTGGATACTGGAACAGGACACCAATCGAGCCGACGATGGATGTCTGTCGTGCCACGATGTGGTCCGAAGCGCTGGCAATCATGTAACCGGCGGAAGCTGCAAGGGTTCCTACCTGCGTGACGACCGGCTTTTTCTCGGCAATCTTGCGCACGGCTTCGAAAATCGCTTCGCCGCCCACCGTCGTTCCACCGGGCGAATCGAGAACCAGAATCACGCCTTTGACGGCGTCATCCTTGGCGATCTTGTCGAGACGCTTCAGCAATTCCTCATTCTCGAAGATGGTGCCTTCGATACGAACCTTGGCAATGTGCGGCTGGTTGAAGTTGGTGCCGCGCATGGACCATGAAGCGAAGACGGCAATCAGGGCGGCGATCAGAAGCAGGAAGGCCCCACGCCAGATCGTCAGCTTTCTGCGCAATTTCCGGCGTTCGATAATTGCTTCGGCGTCTTGAGCCATTCCCGTCCATCCGTTCGTTCAAATCGCGCGGCTTGCGCCCCGCAGTTCACCTTGTGCCCCGAATGAGGGCACGCGGCAAGTATCTTCGAAAAATAGGTCTGGTTAGAGATAGTGCCTGAAATACATATTGTAATGAAGCTGTCCGAGATTCTTATGTTCGTTGCCAGATCAGCTTTGGCGGCTGCAATACGCACAGCTGTAATTTGACCGAGTTTTGTGGTATCAAAGAGTTGAATAGCATCCTGCTTAATTCGGTGGGGTGTCAATTGGGCTGAAGTATCAAAGGCATAGGCCGTTCCTGCTTGCTGTTTGCGAGGCGGGTGCGGTATTTTGCGCGGTATAAAGCTATTGAGCGACCGATTATTTCACCCCAAATAAACCTTATTGAAATGAAAAAGCGCGACACACACGCGCTGATTATCGAGTTTTACGAAAGCCGTTGAGGAATTGAACGCCACATGACCGCCGACACCACAGATAGCCATGCGCCGCAGAACGCGACTGCTCAAGGTCGCGGCACGGGTGGCATGCGTTTTGGTGCGTCGGAGAAGGCCGAGACGCTTTTTCATGCTGCACAGCGCCATTCGATCCGCGTTCGCGTTCTGAAGACAGCCCTCCCTGTCGCCGCAATCATCGTGGGAGCGGTATTCTCTTGGTACACGTTCCTTGCGACGCCGAACGCGCCCGTTAAGGTCGAAGTGAACAATGGCGGCGAAAGCGGAAAGCTTGTCATGACGAGCCCGCACCTGAATGGATATACCAAGGATAACCGCCCCTATTCAATGACCGCTTCCAAGGCGACGCAGGATGCAAAGAACAGCGGTGCGATTTCGCTTGAAGGCATTTCCGCGGAGCTGCCGGTTGGTGACAAGGGCACGGCCAAGGTCGAGGCAACGTCCGGTGTTTACGACAATGCCAATGGGCGTTTGCAACTTGATAAGGACTTTACTGTTACGACAGACGACGGTTTACGTGCGGTGCTGCGTTCTGCGGACGTAAATCTCAAGAGCGGGCAGATCACCACTGACAAGCCCGTGGATATCCGCAGCGGCAGCACGCATATTCTGGCCGACAGCATGCAGGTCAAGGACAACGGCAAGGTTCTGATTTTCGAGAACAAGGTTCGAATGACTGTTGACGGCAGCGTTGTTTCGCCCAACAAGGCTCCCTGAAAAGGGCGCCTGATTTGAGGATAGGGGAAGCGTTCGGACCGATTCATATCTGTGCGGCGCGGTTGAGTACATTCTGAAACCGGTCCTCGGATCGAAATGTGCTCGAAAACAGATTGTTAGAGCGTGATTCTGATGCAATCGGAATGGTACAGGCTCTAAGCCGCTTTTTTGATCGCATTTTGCGATGCTGAATGTTCCCATTTGGCCGCAAAGTGCTTAATGTTGCGTCTGACCGCATGTCGACCCAGGGATGGTCGAATGCTTCGGGGAGCTGAAATTATATGGAACGCGAGACGGGCAAGATGAACAAGGGTACGATGGCCCGCACTTTGCGGATGGGATTTGCAGTTCTGGCGCTCGGCATTGTCGCGGCTCCGACAGTTTCACTGGCGCAGGAAGGCGCAGCCGTGAACGGGCTGAAGCTTTCCAACAGCAAGGCGCCCGTCAAGATCGACGCTGACAAGCTGGAAATGCGCGACAAGGAAGGCATTGCCATATTCACCGGTAATGTTGCCGTTTCGCAGGGCGACGCCCTGTTGAAGGCAGGCCAGATGACAGTCTATTACAACAAGGCCAAGAAAGACGGCGAAGCACCGGCCCCGGAACCGACAAGTGCTGGCGTGGGCGGCCTCGATTCATCGAGCATCGATCACATCGACATTTCGGGGAAAGTCTATCTCAAGTCCGGGACGCAGGTCGCAACTGGTGATACCGGGCGTTATGATGCGAAAAACCAGGTTATGGTTCTTCAGGGGCAGAAAGTGGTTCTGACCGATGGCGACAATGTCGTGACCGGTTGCAAGCTGACGGCGCATCTCGATACGGGCCGCGCCAATGTCGAAAGCTGCAAGGGCCAGACCAAGGGTCGCGTATCGATTATCATGGCCCCGAAAGATCAACAGCAGGGCGGTGCTGCGCCCAAGCAGAACTGACCGGAGCAGGCGTGGGATTGTTCTGGAACAAGAAGGCCGACGGGCCGCAAGACGCATCGCAAAATGTGAACGCACCATCCGATGTCGCGGGCGCTATGCCCGGCCAGCCGGGTAAGTCGACGCGTCTCAAAGGGACGCTGGTGGCACGCGGTCTCTGCAAGAGCTATCGCGGCCGGCAGGTCGTCAATGGCGTGTCGTTCGGTGTGCGTGCTGGCGAAGCTGTCGGTATTCTGGGGCCGAACGGCGCAGGCAAGACCACTTGCTTCTATATGGTGACAGGCCTCGTTCCGGCTGATGCCGGTTCCATCGAGATCGACGGTTTCGACGTCACGTCTATGCCGATGTATCGCCGTTCCCGTCTTGGCATAGGCTATCTGCCGCAGGAAGCGTCCATTTTCCGTGGCCTTTCGGTGGAAAACAACATCAAGGCTGTGCTGGAAGTTGTGGAGAAAGATCGCTCCAAACGCGCTTCCGAGCTGGATGCGTTGTTGGAAGAATTTCACATCGCTCATCTGCGCAAGGCGCCTGCCATTTCGCTGTCCGGCGGCGAGCGCCGTCGTCTCGAAATTGCGCGTGCGCTGGCATCACGCCCAAACTTCATGCTGCTCGATGAGCCTTTTGCTGGTGTCGATCCGATTGCCGTTTCGGATATCCAGCAACTCGTTCGCCATCTGACAAGCCGCGGCATCGGTGTTCTGATTACCGACCATAATGTGCGTGAAACGCTCGGCCTTATCGACCGCGCCTACATCATTCACGCCGGTCAGGTGCTGACACATGGTCGTCCTGCCGAAATCGTTGCCAATCCCGACGTGCGACGGCTTTATCTCGGCGACCAATTCACACTTTAATATTCGGCATTTTCATATCGTTTCAGGCTCCTATGGAAATGCCTTCATTCTGACCAGCCATCGGTTTGAGCCTGTTATGTTCTGCACAAAGTTACAGAAAGTGCCGCTGAACCGCGACTATTTCCCCTTTTGTCCCCAAACCGCACATTCTGAATTGACAAGCAAGGTTCATACCAGTTTTCATTCAAATACGCTTTCAGCCTGAAACGGCTGCGAGCGCACGGCTTATTCCTCTGTATGGGCTCAGGTCCCATGTCGATGAGTGCCGTCTGAAGGCCAGATTGCTGTCAAGAATATCTCGCGCGTTGACCATGTGTTCCGCGGTTATTGACAGGGTTTAACGGGGGAGAATAACGCGTCGCATGGCTCTGTCGCCCAAGCTCGATTTCCGTCAATCGCAATCGCTGGTGATGACCCCCCAGCTGATGCAGTCGATCAAGCTGCTGCAGATGACGCATATGGAGCTGGAGCAATTTCTCGACATTGAAATCGAAAAAAATCCGCTGCTGGATCGAATTGAGGCAGCGAATGATGATTTTTCGGGCGCTGAATCAGCACGAGACGGCGCTGAAACCGGCGGAGAGGATGCGGCGTCGGATGACTTGTCGGATGGCGACTGGTTCAAAACAGGCGCTTCGGATAATGCCGAAAATCTCTCATCCACCTTCGACAGCTCACTTGAAAATATCTTTCCGGATGATCCGGGTCGCTTCGACGAGATCGGTCCCGATCTTGCCGCGCAATGGAAATCGTCCGTCGGTGACGGATATGTTTCAGGTGGCAGTTACGACATCGATCAGGTTACGGCCAGCCGGATTTCATTGAGCGAGCACGTGGCGGAACAGATCACGCTGACTTTTTCCAAAGCGGCAGACCGGTTCATTGCGACGGCGCTCGCCGATGCACTGGACGAGAGCGGCTATCTGCGTGTCGATATTGTCGGTCTGGCCCAGAATCTTGGCGTGGAAACCGTCGAGATCGAGCACGTTCTTGGAGTGATGCAAGACTTTGATCCGGCAGGCCTTTTTGCCCGTGATCTGCGGGAGTGTCTGGCGATACAGTTGCGTCTCAAGGATCGGTTCGATCCGGCCATGGAGGTGTTGATCGACAATCTCGATCTTCTTGCACGGCGGGATTTCGCGACGCTCAAGAAGCTGTGCGGTGTCGATCAGGCCGATATTCTCGATATGCTGACCGAAATCCGTATGCTCGATCCAAAGCCCGGTGCTTTGTTCGAAATCTCCGTGGCCGATGCCATTGTGCCGGACGCACTGGTTACACCGTCGCGTGACGGTGGCTGGACTATTGAACTCAACGCAGCCGCAATGCCACGTCTTATCGTCAACAATGAATATTATGCAGAGGTGAGCACCTCGGTCAAAGCCGAAGAAAAAGCATTTCTCTCGGATTGCATGCAGACTGCGAACTGGCTCGTACGCAGTCTCGACCAGCGCGCGCGCACCATTCTCAAGGTAACGCAGGAAATCGTCCGGCAGCAGGACGGCTTTCTGCGCCACGGCGTGACCCACTTGAAGCCGCTCAACCTGCGCACGGTTGCCGACGCGGTCGGTATGCATGAATCGACCATCAGCCGCGTGACGGCGAACAAATTCATGGCCACGCCGCGTGGCGTGTTTGAACTGCGCTATTTCTTTACGGCCTCCATTGCCTCATCCGAAGGCGGCGACGCTCATTCGTCGGAGAGCGTGCGCCATCGTATTCGGCAGATGATCGACGCCGAAAAGTCCGACGACGTACTGTCTGATGATGCCATCGTGGATGCTCTGAAGAAGGACGGTGTGGATATCGCGCGAAGAACGGTCGCAAAATATCGGGAATCGATGAATATTGCTTCATCGGTTCAGCGCAGGCGTGAAAAGAAGGCAAGATTGTCAGCTTCCTGATTGCGTAGAGCATTTTGCAGTCAGGTGGCATCACCTGACGTTGCATAAATGCGGTAATACAGACAGATAGAGCGGAAGCGCGAACGAATGTGAGCGCATTTCGCTCTAGCCAAAATGGTTCCACAGATTGCGCTGAGAAGGGACCGTTTTAAATCACCGATTGTACCTCTAGGGCCTTATTCCCGTATTCGAATAGGGGAGAATGCTCTAAAATTTTGGATCTGTAGCGCTGCTCTTTCAGAAAAATTCGATCTCGATTTGTGGAAAGATCAGCATTGCAAGAGGACCAACTGGCAGGAGGACCAATTGACAAGCGCCATTTCACCCAATAGAAGCCCGGCTCGCGTTGCGGCACGTGTCTGGACGCCCTCATTTCCAGGGCTTCCTGATAAGTCGTCAGCGTGAATTGGCGAGATGTCAGCAGAAGCACTTGTGTTTCTACGATCGAAAATACGCCAAAGCAGAATTGAAGCATGTCTCCTCAAAGTAGAACCGGTTTGGGGAGGAAGACATGGGTTGGACGTTTCCGCCGAATGCGTTTTGCAGACAACGTCCGATAATATCGCTGTAATTTCTGGAAGAAATTGCGGTTGTCCATATGTTTGAAGGAAGGGCAATGTGGCGTTCCGGGAAAATCGGGCCAGGAAAACCAGGCCAGGAAAACCGGGCCGGAAAAATCCGGGCAACGGACCAGCTACTGGGGCGTTACTTAAAAGAGCAATGTGCGGCAACCATCCCGTAAAGGGGCTATTGATTGGAGCAGTCACGACTTCGACGGCTTTTTGGAAGGTGTTTCAACGCCTCATCGGAAAGTGCGCCTGGCAAGCGTGCATGCACCATGAATTTAGTTGGAAAACGCACAGGACGAAAAGCATCTTTGATGCTGGTTCGCTTTGCGCTTCGCTCGCCTTGTGATTAGACTGAGTCCTGTGGTGTAACGCAAATGAGGTGTGCCAAATGACTCTGCGTGTATCTGGAAAGCATATGGACGTCGGTGAAGCTTTCACAACCCGGATCATTGATCGGGTGAATGAAGCAGTCGGCAAATATTTCGATCATGGCTTTTCCGGACAGGTTACGGTCACCAAGTCCGGTTCGCGTTACAGTGCGGATTGCACCTTGCACCTCGATAGTGGTGCAACTCTGCAAAGCACTGGCGACGCGCAGGATCCGCAGCTGGCTTTTGAAGCGGCCGCGGACAAGATCGAAACCCGCCTTCGCCGCTATAAGCGTCGTCTGAAATCGCGCCCGGCTACGCAGCCAGATGCGATCTATGATGACGTTGCATATCGTGTTATGGCACCGCTGTCGGAGGAAGAGGAGGATCTTCCGGCGGATTACGCGCCGACAATTGTTGCGGAATCGTCCGTCGCCCTGCGCACCATGTCGGTGGCGTCGGCGGTCGTGGAACTGGATCTGATCGAGAACCCGGTTCTGGTATTCCGCAATGCCGGCAATGATGAAGTTAACATCGTCTACCGTCGCGCGGACGGCAATATCGGCTGGGTCGATCCATCGATGGTCACCCGCCAGGCCGCGCCACGCGCCTGACGGCAAACCTGAAGCGCACGCAGCAGATCGCGATTAGGCGGCCGCGTGCGCTTCCCAAAACCGGGCCGCAAAGGCCTGATTGAAGAAGGAACGGAGAGAATGGATCTTAGTGATCTGATTCAGCCTGGGGCGATTATCCCGGCGCTGAAAGCCAGCTCCAAAAAACAGCTTTTGCAGATTCTGTCTGAAAAGGCTGCGGAACTGACCGGTCTCCCTGAGCGTGAAGTTTTCGAAACAATTCTCCAGCGTGAGCGCCTCGGTTCTACCGGGGTGGGCAATGGCGTTGCCATTCCGCACGGCAAGCTGGCGAACATCAACAAAATAGCCGGAATCTTCGCTCGTCTGGAAACCCCGGTCGATTTCGAGGCGCTGGACGATCAACCCGTCGATCTTGTTTTTCTGCTTCTCGCGCCGGAGAATGCCGGCGCGGATCACCTGAAGGCACTCTCGCGCATCGCCCGTATGCTGCGCGATGCCGATACGGTTGCCAAATTGCGCGGCACACATGACGCGCAGGCGCTCTATTCATTCCTGACAGCTCAGCCTGCTTCCAACGCCGCCTGAGTTCAAATAGTTTCTCGTAGACAAAACCGCCGTTCAGCTTGAACGGCGGTTTTGTTTGTTTGCTCGCAGAAACGAATTGGCAGGGAAGGAAAAAACAGTCCGAGCAGAAGCATATTTCTTCTGCCTCAAGACGACTTGCGGCATTTGTATACGCCACGATCTTCCGTACTGATTTCATACGGAAGCGCGATACCGGCGATGGCCGGTATCGCGTCTATCCTTAGTGCAGCATTACCGTGCGCAGTTCATGGTCTTGCGCGCCTTGTAGCGCGGTGGCGCGGACATCGGAGAGCACGATTGGCTCACCGCTGGCGCCAAAAAGCGCCCAGAGCTCAAGGCCCGGCTCTATCGGTGGGAGGGCAGGGAAGCTGCGGGCAAGGTCATCTGAACGGATCTTGCGCACATAGGCAACTTCACCTTCGCCGAGATGGGCGAATTCATTTTCGGTGAATATATGTCTGTTCATGGTCTTAGCCTCCATTTCGTCGGCATGTCATTTGCGACCATGCCGCATCAGAGCTTCACATTTTCAGTATAGCGGTATTGTGCTGAACAAAAACTGAACAAGCTCAGTCTTTCACCGCTATGCTGATTCGTTTAACCAGCCGTTCGGGTTCGGGGCGGTCGAGATCGATGGCCAAAAGGCCGTTTTTCAGGTCGCAACCGAGAACCCGCATACCGTCTGCCAGGACGAAAACGCGCTGGAACTGTCGGGCAGCGATGCCACGATGCAGAAATTCCCGTTCGGTATCGTCGGTCTGGCGTCCGCGGATGACGAGCTGATTGTCTTCCGTCATGACTTCGAGGTCTTCGCTGGCAAAACCGGCCACCGCCAAAGTGATGCGCAGACGTTCGGAACCCGTCTCGCCGCGCAGGCGTTCAATATTGTAGGGCGGATAACCGTCGCCGGATTTTGCGATCCGTTCCAGCGTTTTTTCCATCGTGTCGAATCCGAGCAGCAAAGGGCTCGAAAACGGTGTCATTCTTGTCATTGCATCAGTCCTTGATGAGAAGCGACCGTTATGAAGAGAACCCTTACGGCGTATCTCCTCGCTAACTGATATGGCTTGTGAAAAGCCTGACTTCAAGGGCCAATCCGGATTCCTTCGTTTCAACTTAAAACGAAGGAGAAGTTCAGGATACCCGGCAATATTAGGGTCAGGACCGATTAATTTGATGGAAATGGCACCTGAAATGACAAGGGCTGCTAGGAGAGACGCGAAGAACGGGGTGGTTTCCCCGGTCAAGCGGTTCGACGCAGCAGATCGCCAGTCATTTCGGTGTCCAGAGGATGTGGTCCATCCACCCGGCTACTTTGTCGAAAAAGCTCGAAAATGAACCACATTTCCTTCGCCTTTTCTCCTCGTATCCGAATGGATGGCCTCACACCATTTTCACCAAATTAATAGGTCCTGACCCCAGGGTGTTGCTATCGGCGTGCTTCTGAAAGCGCTGCACCGAAAGCGGTTGCGAAACTTTCGCGATCATCCTGGGAGAGGAAGTTTCCGATCGCGACACTCGCTTCACGGCTCTCCACGCTCATACCGGTAATTCCGATATCCGGCTTTCGTGCAACCTTGAACCGTATCCAGAACGGATTGAAACGATGCGCAGTCATCTTGCCGGACGCTGCATATTTGCGAATATGCAGGGCAGAGCGGGACACGGAGATTTCCTCACGCGCGCGAGCAGACCGGTAATTCCAGCGAAAAGCCAGATAGATCAGCAGTACATCGAGACCGAAAAATCCGAAGATCGGCCATGCGCCGATGGACCAGAAAAGAATACCGACGAACATCCAGCAGCCGATCAGAGCGCTCATCAATATGGTGAAGCCCGTACGTCCCAGCGAACGATAGGGGGTGAGGAGAGCTTCGAAAATGGGTTTGTCGAACCGATCAGGTTCTGCGCCGTCTGGGTGATGCATAGCATTCAGGTCGTCTGGCAGATTGTCCCGGCCTATACTGGCCTGCGGCAAGCTGCTGATTGTTTTGTCGATCAAGAAACTATTATAGAGACGGAATGGAAAAGGCCAAAATCAAATCGCCTGTGAACGTTTCTGCCGCCACCCGCCCTCAACGTCGGGTGCGTGGTACGCTTTATACGGCCGATGAAATCCATGAGATATTTCGCCGTTTCTCCATTCAGAGACCGGAGCCGAAGGGCGAGCTTGAGCATGTGAATGCCTTTACGCTTCTTGTCGCCGTGGTTTTGTCGGCACAGGCCACCGATGCCGGGGTCAACAAGGCGACGCGCGGGCTCTTCGCAATTGCCGATACGCCGCAGAAAATGCTGGCGCTGGGCGAAGAGAAAGTCGGCGACCACATTCGCACCATTGGTCTTTGGCGGAACAAGGCAAAGAACGTCATTCTCCTGTCCGAAGCCTTGATCCGCGATCATGACGGAGAAGTGCCGGGGGACCGGGACGAACTGGTAAAGCTGCCGGGTGTTGGCCGCAAGACGGCCAATGTGGTGCTGAATATGGCTTTCGGCCAGCCGACAATGGCGGTGGACACGCATATCCTGCGCATCGGCAATCGGATTGGTCTTGCTCCGGGAAAAACGCCAGAGGCCGTGGAAGCCATCCTCGTCCGGGTCATCCCCGCAGAATACATGCTTCATGCGCATCACTGGCTGATCTTGCATGGGCGTTACGTGTGCAAGGCGCGCAAGCCGGAATGCGAGAAATGTGTGATTGCCGATATCTGCAAATATCCGGCGAAAACCTGCGACATTCCTGCGCCGCTTATCCCCTTGCCGCCGCAGGCGTGAGCCGGGCTTCGCGTTGCGAGACAGCCTTGTGCAGATGGACCATCATCGTTGCCGCAAAAAGCGGTGTCAGCAGATTGACGATGGGGATAGCCATGAAGCCTGCAATCAGCAGCCCGGCCAGGAAGACGGTTACGCTATAATGTGACCGTAGCGCCTTGGCCTCGGCTTCGGAATGATAACGCATAGCGGCAAACTCGAAGAATTCCCGCCCGAGCAGATAGGCATTGATGACGAAGAAGGCGATCAGATTGACGCCGGGTATGAACAGCATGAACAGGGCGACGATGTTGCCGAGGATGACGATACCGAGGAATTTCAGCGAAACAACGATAGAGCGGCCGGTCGGCAAAGGCGTACCGGGTGGATCGTTCGGATAGTCTTCACGCTCGACCACTTCGGCGACGTCATCGAGAAACAGACCTGCCACAAGTGCAGTGACAGGTGCGATCATCAATGCGAGAACAAGCGCCAGACCAAGGCCTGCAACAATAGCGGCAACGATACCAAACCAGCCTGCCCATTCCGGCATGCCGGGCAGTATCTGCTCCATCCACGGCCAGGCAAAAGTAAAAAAGATTTGACGAACTGCCGCCCAAAGACCGATCAGCAGCAACAGCGTCAAACCGAGAGTTTTCCAGAAAACTGCACGCAATTCTGGCGTGGTCAGGCGTTTCAGAGCTTTCAATGCAGCATCCAAGATCATTTTCGACCCAATTCCGACTGTAGACGAAGATGGAAATAGGTATGCCTTCATCTTGGCGCAAGCTGCACTACCCACAATGCGGGAGGCTTGCAGGGTAGCCAAAGGGGTTTCAAACCGCTAAACCGGCACCCACATGACTGCCGCATATCCGGCCCAACGCATGTCGCGGAAAAGTGCATAGCGACTTTTCCGATGACGATCTGTTTTGCCGGATAGGAGACTAATCAAAAGGGGAGCTTCTCGCGCTCATGGCCACATTCGACGTTCTTTGCATCGGCAATGCCATTGTCGATATTCTTTCGCGCACTGATGACTCTTTTCTGGAAACGAATGGAATCGTCAAAGGCGCGATGAACCTGATCGATGCAGAGCGTGCTGAATTGCTCTATGGCCGGATTGCAGGTCCGGCAACAGAAATGTCGGGTGGCAGTGCCGGAAATACCGCAGCAGGTGTGGCAAGCCTTGGCGGACGCTCGGCCTATTTCGGCAAGGTTGCGACCGATCATCTGGGCCGTGTTTTCGCGCATGATATCCGCGCGCAAGGCGTTGCATTCGACACCCGTCCGCTGGAAAAGGGATCGCCGACTGCTCGCTCCATGATTTTCGTGACGCCGGATGGCGAACGCTCGATGAACACCTATCTCGGTGCCTGCGTGGAACTCGGACCGGAAGATGTCGAAACCTCCAAGGTGTCCGATGCGAAGGTGACCTATTTCGAAGGCTATCTGTGGGACCCGCCGCGCGCGAAGGAAGCCATCGTCATGGCATCGAAGATCGCGCACGAAAAGAAGCGCCAGATGGCGATGACGCTTTCCGATCCGTTTTGTGTCGACCGGTATCGCGAAGAGTTTCTGGAACTCATGCGCTCGCGCACTGTCGATATCGTTTTCGCCAATGAGGATGAGGCCAAGTCGCTCTATAAGACGAAGTCGCTTGAAACGGCGATTGCCTCCATGCGCATGGACTGCGCGCTTTCGATCATCACCCGTTCGGAAAAAGGTGCGGTCGTCGTCACACCTGACCAGACCTTGACTGTCCCAGCCATTGAAATCGACGCGCTGGTCGATACGACCGGCGCAGGCGATCTCTACGCAGCTGGTTTCCTTTACGGTTATACGAACGAGCGTTCACTGGAAGATTGCGCCCGTCTTGGTTCATTGGCGGCGGGGCTTATTATCCAGCAGATGGGGCCGCGTCCGCAGCTCAGCCTGCAGGCCGCTGCAGGCCAGGCTGGCCTTGTTTAAGATTTATTCCGGCCTGATGATCCGGTCGCGCTGAAGCTCTTCTTCAGTGCGTCCGGGGCGGCTTTTATAGACGGGCAATGTCCAGCCGAAATAAAGTGCGCCGCCGCGAATGAGAAACGCGGTCAGAGCCGCTGCAATCGCACATATAGCTGGCTCGACCTGCAACCAGGCAAGCAGGACATAGAGACACGCACCGGCAAGCGAAGCCGTGACATAGATTTCGCGACGCATTAGCACGGAAGGCTCGCCCGCCACCATATCGCGCAATATGCCGCCCAGAGTGGCTGTTGAAATGCCGGTCACAATGGCGACGGATGGTCCGAAACCGAGCGCCAGTCCCTTGGCTGCACCTATTACGGTATAGGCGGCCATACCAATGGCATCGAGCCAGAGCAGGACTCGATAGCGCGACTCGACCATGTGTGCGGTGAAATAGACAAAGATAGCCGCCAGCGTACCCGCCAGCAGATAAGTCGGCTCGACAACCCAGAAAACCGGTGCACCGAGGACGAGATCGCGGAACGTTCCGCCGCCAATACCGGTGATATTGGCAAGGAACAGAAAACCGATGATATCGAGCTGGCGTCGCGATGCTGCAAGAGCGCCGGTCGCAGCGAAAACGAAAACGCCTGCGAAGTTCAAAAACTCAGGAATCGTCACGCTGCAGCTCTCCTCCACACTTCCAGTGACAATTTTTCACCGGTTCGCGCCAATAGCAATATGCACCTTAGAGCATAATCCGACCGGAGTGAAACGAGGATCGATAAGATTATGATTAAAATAGAATAGGTTAGACCGCTGATCCGATCCAGTCAGATCGAAATGCGCTCTATCGCAAACTGGACTGCAGATATGAAAAGAGCGGCAGACAAAGCCGCCGCTCCAATACTCATCCGTTATTGCTGATATAATCAGCCATTGCCTTCGGAAGCGCCGTTGTCGGCAGTCGCCTTCGGGCCGCCTTTGGACACACCGACCATGGCCGGGCGCAGAACACGGTCGCCGATGGCGTAACCATCTTGCACGACCTGCACGACGGTGTTGTTCGGCAAATCCGGATTAGGCACTTCGAACATGGCCTGATGGAAGTTCGGATCGAACTTCTCGCCTTCCGGTTCAAGTTTCTTGACGCCGTGACGCTCCAGAGCCTGCAGCATGGCGCGTTCGGTCATTTCGACGCCGTCTGCGAGCGACTTCAGGCTGGCATCGGTCGCCAGAGCATCAGCAGGAATAGCGTCGAGCGCACGGCGGAGATTGTCAGAGACCGACAGCATGTCGCGAGCGAAGTTGGTCACGGCATAGGTGCGCGCATCTTGCACATCGCGCTGGGTGCGCTTGCGAAGGTTTTCCATCTCGGCTGCAGCACGCAGGAGCTGATCCTTCAGCTCGCCATTGTCAGCTTCGAGCATCGCGATCCGGTTTGCGGTTTCATCTACTGCCGCTTCGGCTTCGTCTTCGGCAACTTCCGCACGAGCTTCAGCCTTGCGCGCTTTCAGAAAATCGTCGGCAGCTCGGTTCAGCGCCTCACGATCCCGGGGATTGTTGATGTCGCGCTGCTCAAGATCGGGGTTCTGGGATTTGTTTTTTTCGTCAGCCATAATGCTACTTCCGTCTTGAATATCTTCTGGGGCGGATATCGAGTTTCATGCCAGTAAAATCAAGGTCTATTTTCAGGGACTTGGTTTGTCCCGGCAAATCTCACAGTTACCGCAGGAGCCGGGAAACGATCTGAGCGGTGTAGTCCACCATGGGAACGATCCGCGCATAGTTGAGCCGTGTGGGCCCAATGACTCCCAGAGCACCAATAACCCTTTGCTCGCTGTCGCGATAGGGGGCGACCACCAGCGATGAGCCGGAAAGGGAGAAAAGCTTGTTCTCCGAACCAATGAAGATGCGGACACCCGAACCGGCTTCCGCGAGATCGAGAAGCTGGACCATGCCGTCCTTGGTTTCGAGATCATCGAACAGATGGCGCAGGCGCTCGATGTCTTCCTGCGCATGGATGTTTTCCAGAAGATTGGCGCGACCGCGAACGATCAGCCGCGCCGGTTGATCCGTTCCAGCCCCGCTCCAGACCGCCAGCCCTTGGGCAACAAGTTCCTGCGATAGCTGATCGAGTTCCTGCCGTGTTTCTTCCGTCAGCTTTTTCAATTCGGCTTTGGCTTCGGAAAGCGTGTGGCCATGGATGTGTGCGTTGAGAAAGTTCGATGCCTCGACCAGCTGCGAATTGCTGATGCCGACGGGCAGATTGACGACGCGGTTTTCGACATCGCCGTTCTGCATGACAAGAACAGCCAGTGCCCGTGTCGGTTCGAGACGAACGAATTCGATGTGCTTGAGTGCCCCTTCCGCTTTGGTGGCAAGCACGAGGCCCGCGCCGCGCGACAGACCTGAAAGAACTTGGCTTGCCTCGGTAAGAACGCTTTCGACCGAATTGTTCATTCCGGCGGAACGAACCTGCGCCTCAATGGAGGAGCGTTCCTCCGGCGGCAGATCGCCCACTTCGAGAAACGCATCGACAAAGAAGCGTAGCCCGATCTGGGTCGGCAGGCGTCCGGCTGAGACATGCGGTGCGTAGATGAGACCCAGATGCTCGAGATCGCTCATCACATTGCGGATCGTGGCAGGTGAAAGCGTGTGTGGCAGCAGTCGTGAGAGATTGCGCGAGCCAAGCGGATCGCCATCGTTCAGATAGGTTTCCACAATCAGCCGGAAAATATCGCGCGAACGCTGGTCGAGCGAACTCAAAAGCTGGTGTTCCGGCGTTTTCATCATAATATGGTCGCGAACCCTAGTGTGGCTTTGAATCCGAAATTCGTTCACAGCGCTGTTCCCAGATGATGCGAATTTCGGATTCGCCACACTGGAAATAGCATACGCCAAATATAAGGTCGCAAGTCAAAGCGTCAAAGCCTTTAGGCTATAGTGACAGGCCTCTCAACATCTCTGACGGTTTTTCGGGCAGAATGGCTTTCTATTTGCGACCGGGAAGCCTAAAAAGCCGCACCGGAAAAATGAATCGAGGAATTTTCTATGCGTCCATCCAAGCGTGCGGCTGACGAAATGCGTGCCGTTTCTTTCGAACGCGGCATCTCCAAACATGCCGAGGGCTCCTGCCTCGTCAAGTTTGGCGATACGCATGTGTTGTGCACCGCAAGCCTTGAGGAAAAGGTGCCGGGCTGGATGCGCAATACGGGCAAGGGCTGGGTCACGGCGGAATACGGCATGCTGCCGCGTTCGACCGGCGACCGCATGCGCCGCGAAGCCGCTGCCGGTAAGCAGGGCGGACGCACGCAGGAAATCCAGCGTCTGATCGGACGCTCCTTGCGCGCCGTCGTGGACATGCAGGCACTTGGCGAAGTACAGATCACGGTAGATTGCGATGTCATTCAGGCCGATGGCGGCACGCGGACGGCAGCCATCACCGGCGGCTGGGTAGCGCTTCATGAATGCCTGCGCTGGATGGAAGCGCGCCAGATGGTGCGCGTCGAGAAGGTTCTGAAAGATCATATCGCGGCGATTTCCTGCGGCATCTACGAGGGTGAGCCTGTGCTTGATCTGGACTATGCCGAAGACTCTGTCGCCGAGACCGACAGCAATTTCGTGATGACCGGCAAGGGCGGAATTGTCGAAATTCAGGGAACGGCGGAAGGTGCGCCTTTCTCGGAAGAAGAGTTTGCCAATCTGATGAAGCTGGCTCGCGGCGGCATTGATCGCCTTGTGTCCTTGCAGAAGATGGCCGTCGCCTGATAGGAACGAGGTCTGCTCCATACACCGAGGAGACTTCATCCATGCGCGCAGCACGCATCCTTGAAACGGCGCTCTATGTCCGCGATGTCGCGGAGGCTATAGAGTTCTATCACGGCATTATGGGTCTGGAGCCGGTCGGGAAAGTGAGCGAGCGCAACGCATTTTTCCGGTGCGGCGACGGCATATTGCTTCTCTTCAAGGCCGAAGAGACGTTGAAGCCGCCATTGCCAGAGCACTTGCCCGTGCCGTCCCATGGCACAAGCGGTCCCGGCCATGTATGTTTTGCTGCAAGCCGCGAGGAGATGGAACGCTGGCGCAACCATCTGGCAAAACATGGCATAGCAATCGAGGCCGAGTTCGACTGGCCGAATGGTGCGCATTCGATCTACTTCCGTGATCCATCCGGCAATTCATTGGAGATTGCCGAACCCAAACTGTGGAACTGAAAATGAGAAAACTGGAACAGGGCAAGCTGATCGTCGCTTCGCACAATGCGGGCAAGCTGAAGGAGTTCGACGGTCTGATCGGCCCGTTCGGCTTTGAGGTCAGTTCGGTTGCCGCTCTTGGCCTGCCGGAGCCGGATGAAACCGGTACCACGTTTGAGGAAAACGCCTATATCAAAGCGCTTGCGGCAGCTGAAGCAACGGGGCTGCCAGCACTTTCGGATGATTCCGGCATGATGGTCGATGCGCTTGACGGTGATCCGGGGGTCTACACGGCAAACTGGGCCGAGACGGAAGACGGCACACGCGATTTCGACATGGCGATGCAGAAGGTCGAGAACCTGCTGCAAGAAAAGGCTGCCGTTGCGCCACAGCAGCGCAAGGCGCGTTTCGTATCCGTAATCTGCCTTGCCTGGCCGAATGGGGAGGCTGAATATTTCCGTGGCGAAGTCGAGGGCGCTATTGTCTGGCCGCCGCGTGGCACTACGGGTTTCGGTTTCGACCCGATTTTCCTGCCCGATGGCTATGAAAAGACGTTCGGCGAAATGACTGCCGATGAGAAGCACGGCTGGAAGCCTGGTGATGCTTCGGCCTTGTCGCATCGTGCTCGTGCCTTCAAGCTTTTCGCCGAAAAAGCGCTTAATGTGGAGCCGGCATCCGCAAAATGAACAAGCTGTTTCCCCCTTTGCAGGCAGTAGATGCTGCTCGCGCAAATGCCGCCGGGTCGATCCCAATCGCGCGTGCAAATGGGGAAAATGCGTTTGGCGTTTACCTGCATTGGCCATTCTGTCTGGCCAAATGCCCTTATTGTGACTTCAACAGCCATGTTCGTCACAAGCCGGTCGATCAGGCGCGTTTTTCGGAAGCATTTCTTCGCGAGATGGAAACCTTGCGTGAGCGCACCGGCCCACGCACGATCACCAGCATATTCCTGGGTGGCGGCACGCCGTCGCTGATGCAGCCGGAAACCGTGGGTGCACTTCTCAATGGGATCGCGTCCCATTGGTCGGTAGCGCCGGACATTGAGGTGACGCTGGAAGCCAACCCGACCAGTGTGGAGGCTGATCGTTTTCGCGGCTATCGCGCGGCAGGCGTTAACCGCGTGTCGCTTGGCATTCAGGCACTCAACGATCCCGATTTGCGCCGTCTCGGACGCATGCATTCGGTCGAGGAAGCCAAGGCGGCCATTCGGCTGGCACGCGAGATTTTCCCGCGCCTGTCCTTCGATCTGATCTACGCACGCCCGAACCAGACAATCGAGGCCTGGCGGGAGGAACTGAAAGAGGCCATCGGGCTTGCTGCCGATCATCTGTCGCTCTATCAGCTGACGATCGAGGAAGGCACGCAGTTCTATAATCTCTGGAAGGCTGGCAAGCTGACGACGCCCGAGCCGGATCACGCTGCAGCCCTTTATGAGGAAACGCAAAGGGTAACGGCAGAGCACGGCCTTCCTGCCTATGAAATCTCCAACCACGCGGTGCCGGGGCGCGAGTCACAGCACAATCTCGTCTATTGGCGTTACGGGCAATATGTCGGCATTGGTCCCGGCGCGCATGGGCGTTTCGTGGAAAATGATATTCGTACCGTCACCATGACCGAAAAACATCCGGAAACCTGGCTGGATAAGGTCGAGCGCAATGGCCACGGCATTATCGAAGAAGAATATCTCGATGGCGGACAGGAAGGCGACGAATTCCTGATGATGGGCTTGCGTTTACGCGAAGGCATCGATCTTGCCCGCTATGAGCGACTTTCTGGCCATGCAGTTGATGAAAAGCGACTTGCGAAACTGATCGCGGAAGGCATGATCGAACCGATGAGCGGCAGCATCATTCGCGCAACGCCAGATGGTGCGCTGGTGCTCGACGCGCTGGTTGCCGACTTGGCGGCATAAGGAACTTATAATGACGGACGAAGCAGGCGAGGGGCGACGGGAATATGTGGTTGGCGGCACGACAATGCGCGCCCGGCCACTGGAACCTGCTCTTTATATCGTCTCGACCCCCATCGGAAATCTCGGCGATATGACGCTGCGCGGTATCGAAACGCTGGCGTCCGTCGATATTCTGGCTTGCGAAGATACGCGCGTAACCCGCGTTCTGCTCGACCGCTATGGTATAGCGCGCCGCCCCATCAGCTATCACGAACACAATGCCGCCGAAGCCGGTGAAAAGCTGATAGCGGCTCTGTCAGCGGGCAAAAGCGTTGCGCTGGTGTCCGATGCCGGAACGCCGCTCGTCTCCGATCCCGGTTTCCGTCTGGTGGGCGAAGCGCGCGAGGCGGGCATTCGTGTCGTACCTATTCCGGGTGCTTCCGCCGTTCTGGCCGCACTTGCCGCTTCGGGCCTGCCGACCGACGCCTTCATGTTCTGCGGCTTCCTGCCCTCCAAGCATGGGCAAAAACAGTCGAAGCTTGAAAGCCTCAAGGGGATCGACGCAACGCTGGTGTTCTATGAATCGCCAAACCGGACAGCGGCAACGCTGGCGGAAATGGCCGAAGTGTTCGGGCCGGATCGTCTGGGCGCGCTCTGCCGTGAACTGACCAAGGCCTACGAGACCATTCGCACTGCGCCGCTGGGCGAGCTTGCAGCCGAGTTTGACGGCGAAGATCGCATTCGCGGTGAAGTTGTTCTGCTGGTGGGGCCGCCAACGGGCAACGCCGTTCCGCAAAGCGAGGAAGACATCGACAAGCTGCTGCTGTCGCTTGCCGCTGAGCTGCCGCCATCCAAGGCCGCGGGCGAGGCAGCGCGCATGACCGGCGGACAGAAATCGGTTCTCTATCAGCGTCTCATGCAATTGAAATCGGATCAGCGATGACAGACCTCCGCGAGAAGAAGCGAACTGCTTTCTTTCGCGGACACAGTGCCGAACGTTTTGCTTCCGTGCTTCTTCTTCTGAAAGGTTTTCGGATCGTCGCCCGGCGCTATCGAACACGGCTCGGCGAAATCGATCTGATCGCCCGGCGTGGCAATCTGATTTTGATCGTTGAGGTCAAGGCGCGGAGCAGTCTGGAAGCAGCGCACCTCGCTGTCACGCCGCAGGCCATGCGCCGCATCGAAGCCGCAGCCGATCTCTGGCTGCAACGCCAGCCCGACCATGCCCGCCTGTCGCTGCGTTTCGATCTGATTGCCGTGCTGCCGCGACGGTGGCCAAAACATGTTCCGGCATTCTTCACGAGCGGCAACTACTGATAAGTCTATGTAAATCCTATAAAAATTGTGGGGTATATTTCCGGCATTACGGGAAATTAAAATCCCGTATTCCTCCGTTTTGAGGAAAAGTGATGCTCGCCGTCATTTTCACGCGCAAGCCCATTTCTTATAAAATCACGTCGCTCAACGGATAATGGCACCAACTTTTACAAGACGCATTTCCGCACGCGAAACCAGTATCCACTTTCGCTGGAAATGCTCCCAAGGATGGTGCCGTGTCTCTATCGCAAAAGCGTTTACTGGCTGATTTTCCTGCCTTCTTCCGGGTCTCGGAAGAGGTGGTTGTCGTCGTTGGCGGCGGCGAGGAAGCTTTGAACAAGGCGCGCCTCGTGGCGCAGACTTCGGCGCGACTTCGCATCGTTGCTGAAGAAACAGAACATCATCTGGCCGATTTCATTGCAAACCATGGCGCGGAGCATGTGGCTGTACCTTTTGCGCCCGAACACGTTGAAGGCGCAAAGCTTGTTTTCGTGGCGACTGGCGATGAGGCGCAGGATCGCGCCATTGCCGCTGTGGTCAAGGCGCAAAAAATTCCGGTCAATGTGGTTGACCGTCCCGCACTTTGCGATTTCCTGACACCCGCCATTGTCAATCGTGCGCCGCTGACGATTGCGATTGGTTCGGAAGGGACGGCCCCGGTTCTGGCGCAGATGGTGCGCGCGCGTATCGATGCCGCGTTCTCGCCGCGTCTGGGTGAGCTTGCGCATTTTGCCGAAAGCTGGCGTCCGCTGGTCGAGCGCGCCTTGCCGAAGGGGCTGGCGCGCCGCAGCTTCTGGCGCGGGTTCTTTTCGGGCCGCGTCGCCCATGCCATCGAGAATGGCGACCGGGAGGAAGCACAGAAAGCCGCGAGCGACCTGATCAAGCAGCGCGACAATGCCGCCGGTTATGTCTGGCTGGTCGGTGCCGGTCCGGGTGCCGAAGACCTGCTGACCCTGCGCGCCCATCGCGCCTTGATGGAAGCCGATGTGATTGTGCATGATGCGCTGGTGCCGGAAGGTGTCATCGCCATGGGTCGCCGCGATGCCGAGCGTCTTGCCGTCGGCAAGCGCAAAGGCTGCCATTCCAAGAGCCAGGAAGAGATCAACCGCCTGCTGGTAACGCTCGGGCGGGAAGGCAAGCGCGTTGTGCGGCTGAAATCCGGCGATCCGCTGGTGTTCGGACGCGCAGGTGAAGAAATGGCCGCACTGCGTGCCGCCGGTATCGGGTTCGAAATCGTGCCCGGCATCACTTCTGCCTTTGCCGCCGCAGCCGACATGGAACTGCCGCTGACGCTGCGCGGTGTCGCCTCGTCGCTGGTGTTCACCACCGGCCATGACATGACCGGCGACGTGCTACCGGGCTGGACGAAGCTCGCCGTCTCCGGCGCAACCATTGCCGTCTATATGGGCTCGACCGTCGCGGCATCGGTTGCCGCGCGGCTGATTGGTGCGGGCCTGCACGAAGATACCGCCGTGGCGGTGGTGGAAAATGCGAGCCGGCAGGACAAGCGCCTGTTCCACGGCACGCTGAAAGATTTGCCGGATCTGGAAAGCCGCAAGGAACTTTCCGGTCCGGTCATGGTGATCATTGGCGATGCGGTCGCCGGTGCCGCCATCGACAAAGCCGAAGCGCTGGCCCTCAGGCCGGTTTCCGTCGCAGCCTAAACCCGCAGGATGCGCGGTTAACAAAAGTTTGGAGTTTGGAAATGGTTGTAAAAGTTCTCACTGCAAACCGGCTGATCGACGGGCAGGCTGTGTGGCTCGGTGCCGACGGCTCCTGGCAGGAAACCATCGACGGCGCGCTGGTCGCTCGTCACGTAGAGGCCGTTGAAGCGCTTGAAGACGCGGGCAAGGTTGCAGCAAAAGCCAATCTGGTTGTCGATGTGAACGTGATCGATGTCGAGGAGCGCGAGGAGGGACTTTACCCCATCCGTCTGCGCGAGCGCATCCGTCTTTCCGGCCCGACCATCGTGACCTTTGGCGATTTGCCCCTCGAAAAGCCTGAATTGAAGCGCGCCTCCTGATTGTGGATTTGGACCTAGCCTATGTATCGTTACGATGAATTCGACCGCGATTTTGTTGCGGCCCGCGTTGCCCAGTTCAAGGATCAGGTCGAGCGCCGTTTGACCGGGGAGCTGACCGAAGACCAGTTCAAGCCGCTGCGTCTGATGAATGGCCTCTATCTGCAACTGCACGCCTATATGCTGCGCGTGGCAATTCCCTATGGCACGCTTTCGAGCCGCCAGCTTCGGAAGCTCGGCCACATTGCCCGCGTCTATGACCGCGGCTTCGGCCATTTCACAACACGCCAGAATATCCAGTATAACTGGCCAGCATTGAAGGACGTTCCGCGTATTCTGGAAGAGCTGGCAGAAGTCGAGATGCACGCCATCCAGACCTCCGGCAATTGCATTCGCAATGTGACGGCCGATCATTTCGCGGGCGCTGCCGCCGACGAAGTGGCCGATCCGCGCCCATTCGCCGAAATTTTGCGCCAGTGGTCGTCGCTGCATCCGGAGTTTTCCTATCTGCCGCGCAAGTTCAAGATTGCCATCGTCGGCTCGGACCATGACCGCGCCGCCATTCAGGTGCATGACATCGGCTTGCAGCTGAAGAAGAACGAGGCGGGCGATCTGGGGCTGGCTGTCTATATTGGTGGCGGTCAGGGCCGCACGCCGATGGTGGCCAAGAAAATCCGCGACTTCCTGCCCATCGAGGACATGCTGACCTATGTGACGGCCATCGTGCGCGTTTATAATCTGCATGGCCGTCGCGACAACAAATACAAGGCGCGCATCAAGATTCTCGTCCATGAAACGGGCGTTGAAGAGCTTACCCGCGAGATCGATGCCGAGTGGGACGAAATCCGCAATGGCGAATTGAAGCTGCCGCAGCGCGATATCGACGCCATCGAAAGCTATTTCCGCATGCCGAACCTGCCGCAACGGCCGGAAGGCTGGGAAGTGCTGGCCGTCACGCAGAAGGCCGATGCGGAATTTGCAAGCTGGGTGGCGCGCAATGTCACGCCGCACAAGAACCCGGATTATGCGGTCGTCACCATTTCGCTCAAGCCCATTGGTGGCATTCCGGGCGATGCGAGCGCCGAGCAGATGGAACTGGTGGCGGATATTGCCGAGACCTATTCCTTTGATGAAATCCGCGTCAGCCACGAGCAGAATCTGGTTTTGCCGCATGTGGCCAAGGCCGATCTCGCAGCGGTCTATGATCTGTTGCAGTCGGATGGTCTGGTGACGCCCAATGCCGGTCTCATCACCGACATCATCGCCTGCCCCGGTCTCGATTATTGCGCCCTTGCCAATGCACGCTCCATTCCGGTGGCGCAGCGCATTTCGGAGCGCTTCGGCGACCAGCAGCGCCAGCTTGAGATCGGCGATCTCAAGATCAAGATTTCCGGCTGCATCAATGCCTGCGGTCATCACCATGTCGGCCATATCGGCATTCTGGGCGTCGAGAAGAAGGGCGAAGAGCTTTATCAGATCACGCTTGGCGGTTCGGCGGACGAGTATTCGACTATCGGTGACATCACCGGTCGCGGCTTCTCGTCGGAAGAGGTGGTTGATGCCATCGAAACAGTTGTGGACACCTATCTGTCCTTGCGGGAAAGCCCGGAAGAAACCTTCCTTGCCGCCTATCGCCGCGTCGGCATGGAGCCGTTCAAACAAGCGCTTTATGGAGAAATAAGCCGTGCAGCTTGATGCGGAAGAAAGTGCTGCCGCCGAAGCCCGCCTTTTGGAGGCAAGCCACGGTGCGTCTTCCCCGCAGGATGTGATCGCGCTCGTCACGCGTGAACTCTATGAGGGGCAGATCGCGGTCGTGTCTTCCTTCGGCGCGGAATCGGCTGTGCTTTTGCATATGATCTCGGAAATCGACCCGGCGACGCCGGTTCTGTTTCTCGATACGGGAAAGCATTTTCGTGCGACACTTGATTATCGTCATGATCTGGTGGACCGGCTGGGTTTGACTGATGTGCAGGATATCCTGCCGCTTGAGGATAGCCTCAAGGCGGACGATCCGTTCGGCGCGCTGTCGATGACCGACAAGGATCGCTGCTGCTTCATCCGCAAGGTCGAGCCGATGGCGCGCGCCGTGGCCCCTTATCGGGCCTGGATGACGGGCCGCAAGCAGTTTCAGGCATCGACCCGCGAAAGCCTGCCGGTATTCGAATCGGTCGGTTCGCGCATTCGTATCAATCCGCTGGCGCGTTTGCAGGCAGCCGATCTCAAGGCCTATGCCGAAAAACACGACCTGCCGCCGCATCCGCTGATCGCGCAGGGCTATCGTTCCATTGGCTGCATGCCCTGCACACGGCCCGTGAGCGAGGGCGAGGATCAGCGAGCCGGACGCTGGGCCGGATCGGAAAAGACAGAATGCGGCATCCATCTGTCGGGTCTGTCCGATAGTTTGAAGAATTTGGGAGCAGGTGACCGGAAATGAGCGATATCAACGAAACCAAACTCTGGTCTGCCGAGGGCTTTCGCGAAGACGACTATGTCTTTGCCGACGATCTTGAAACGGCGGGCGATGCCCCGGCAATCATCATTCCGCTGGCCGTCTGGCTCGGACTGGATGAGGAGCGCCGCCGCGCCTCCAATCGCCGGATCGGCGTTTCGGTGGCGCCGGGCGAAGCCATTGATCCGCTTCGGGATGATCTGGGCAGCGTGCCGCTGATCGCCTTGCAGTTTCCGGCCTTTAATGACGGGCGTTCCTATTCCAAGGCGGAGATTTTGCGCCGCGAAGGCTTTGCGGGCGAGTTGCGCGCCGTTGGCGACGTGCTGATCGATCAGGCCGCCCTGATGCTGCGCACCGGTTTCGACAGCCTTCAGGTGAGCAACAAGGTGGCGCAGGGCCGTCTTGGCGAAAATCGTCTGGTCGATACGCCCGGCTATTATCAGCCGGGACGTGGATCAGTACCGGAGGAAGCCGGGTTTGCCTGGCGGCGTGTCAAGGCAAGTTAGGCACATCGCTCAAATTTGCCATTTTTCTGCACGCCTTGATGCGCTAGACACGCCTCACCAAATTCAGGGAGTCGCGGCGTGATCCGGCATATTGTTTTCTTCAGCGTCAAAGAAGGTCAGGATATAGAGACTGTCAAAAAGGGATTGGAGCAACTTGGCACCATTCCCCATGCTGACCTTTTTGAAGTTCTGCCAAATTCCAGGGTCGATCCGATGTGCGACCGCATTGATCTCGTGGTCTATGCCGAGTTCAAAGATGAGGAAGCGCTTTTCGCTTTCAAGAAGCATCCGACCTATGACGCGACGACGCAACTGGTGCGTCCGATGCGCGAATTGCGCTTTTCAGCTGATGTTATGACAGACAAGCGCTAAAGCATTTCCAGCAAAAGCGCGAAGCGGTCTTGCGTGCGGAAATGCGTAAAATAACTACCAGTCGGCCTGTGGTCTTTCCTGTAGCGGCAGGCCGCCGAAAAGATCAGGCTCGCTGGACGTTTTTGCTCGCTCGATATTGAGAAGCTTCAGTTTGGTCGCCGTGCCACCTGCCGCCGAAAAGCCGCCGACCTTGCCATTGGCACCGAGCACCCGGTGACAGGGCACAATGATTGGAAACGGGTTTTTGCCCAGTGCATAACCGACGGCCTGCGACAGACTCACATCGCCGATTCTTCGGGCAATCGCACCATAGGTCGTTGTCTCGCCCGGTTTCAGCTCAAGAATGATTTCATAGACCTGCCGGTTGAGATCGGGTTGGGCATCCAGCGCCAGCGGTGTAGTTGAAAAATCCACATCGGCACCTGCCAGAAGCGCGCGCACACCCTGGATCGCATCGCTGACGAAGGAGGGCATATCGATATCTTCGGCACCGGGGAACCGCTCACTGAGCCGATAGCGGGTTTCCTTCTCGTCAGCATCTCCGATCTCAACGCCCACAATCTTCTGGCCGCGCCAGGCAATGCCGCACGGTCCGATCTCTGTTTCGAAAATGGTGACGCCTGACGATTCCATGGAAGTCATATTAACATGGTTTTGAACGGGACAAATGCCGGTTATCGGGCAACGATAGGAACGTTCACGTGAAAAGTCGCAACAATTGCGAAAAATGGCGCAGCGAAATGGTTGAAGAACGACACGAATAATGATTGTGTGATGGCGACCGGCCAATGCCCTTAAATGGCCAAACGGATTGACGAGAGTTTCCGGCACCTGTCACGGCGGGAGCGGAACCAAGGAATTTAAATGGACGATTACGAGCGATATGCCACAGGGTTGATGATCGTTTTTGGTGCGCTGATTATCGGCGGCCTCATGGCGGCTAACCTGTACCACGGCGACAAGCCGGGCTTTTTATTCGCGCTGGGCGCCGCGGTTGTCAGCTGGTTCGCGGCTTTTGCCGTCCTGTTTGACAAACCACGCGTTTATGGCGTGATGATTGCGGTTGCGATCGGTCTGGTCGCGGCTTCCATTGGTGCTTATGTAACCTGATTTATGAGCCAATTTATTTAGAAAAAGCCCCGGTTTTCCGGGGCTTTTTCGTTTTAGAGATATGGCGAGTAGCACTGGCGCCGTGGCCCATAATTGGGCTGGAACGTATTATCGTAGGCTCGGTAGGAACGATAACGGTTGTAGCACCACCGCACATGCGGGTTACCGCCGCGATAGACCGGTGCCGGACGGTAGCGATAAGCAGGCGGAGGCCCCCAGTAACGGCGATCATAGCGATAGTATGGGCGGTAACGCGGACGATCATGCCGCCAGTGTCGACGATGGTCCCGCCAATAGCGGCGGTCACCACGATAGTCGTAATACTGAACGTTCTGAACATTCGGTGCTGGAGCCTGGGCGGACGGTGTCGCCATCAAAGACGGCTGTGCCGCATTCGCAGTTCCGGCAGCAGCGGACAGTCCCATGCCGAGTGACAAACATGCGGCAAACAGGGAATAAGCAAACCTTTTCATCGGTCTCTCCTCACAGCGCATACCGAAAAATGTGAAACGGCTTTCGGATAAGATGCGCGTAAAATGAACAACACAAATCGTCCCTGAGGTCATTTTACGTCGAACATTGTGGCAGAGCGGTGGCCCTGCGCAGTCACAATTTCTTGGGTCCGGCAACAGATCGGTGATGTGCGGATAACAGGATAGGAAACACTCGGCCTGAATTGACATAAAGATATGTTTATGTCATTAAGCGACTTCCGTGATGTGCGTATAAAGGGCGATTCAGGTTTATGTGTCCGAACAGACCTGCTGCCTGGTAACAGATTGAATATAGGCGGTGTTTTATGGCCTCTTCCCTCGATGGTCTTTTTGGTGCAACGGCTGCGCAGCCGGATGGCTCAGAAGTGCTCGCAGCTCTCACCAAGGCAGCGCGTGAGCGCATCCTGATCCTCGACGGCGCGATGGGAACCCAGATTCAGGGACTTGGTTTTCATGAAGAGCATTTCCGCGGCGAGCGCTTCGGCGCCTGCGACTGCCAGCTTCAGGGCAATAACGACCTTCTGACCCTGACGCAGCCCAAGGCTATCGAGGAAATCCATTATGCCTACGCCATTGCGGGCGCGGATATTCTCGAAACCAATACGTTTTCGTCCACGACAATTGCCCAGGCCGATTATGGCATGGAAGAGCAGGTCTATGAATTGAACCGCGACGGTGCGCGTCTGGCCCGTCGCGCCGCCTTGCGCGCCGAGCAGAAGGACGGTCGCCGCCGTTTCGTTGCGGGCGCTCTTGGACCGACAAACCGCACCGCTTCCCTGTCGCCGGATGTGAATAATCCTGGCTACCGCGCTGTTACCTTCGACGATCTGCGCATCGCCTATGCCGAGCAGATCCGGGGGCTGATCGACGGCGGTTCCGACATCATCCTGATTGAAACCATCTTCGATACGCTCAACGCCAAGGCTGCCGTCTTCGCCTCGGAACAAGTGTTCGAGGAAAAGGGCATCTTCCTGCCGGTGATGATTTCCGGCACGATCACCGATCTTTCCGGCCGCACCCTGTCCGGCCAGACGCCAACGGCATTCTGGCATTCGTTGCGTCACGCCAAACCATTTACCATCGGCCTCAATTGCGCGCTCGGCGCCAACGCTATGCGTGCGCATCTCGACGAATTGTCGACCATTGCCGACACCTTCATCTGCGCCTATCCGAATGCCGGTCTGCCGAACGAGTTTGGCCAGTATGACGAAACGCCGGAAGCGATGGCCGCCCAGATCGAAGGCTTTGCCCGTGACGGTATGGTCAATGTGGTCGGCGGCTGTTGCGGTTCCACGCCGGAGCATATCCGCGCCATTGCCGAGGCTGTTGCGAAACACCCGCCGCGCAAGCCTGCCAAGGTCGCGCCGCTGATGCGCCTTTCGGGCCTTGAGCCCTTCACGCTGACCGAAGATATTCCTTTCGTCAATGTCGGCGAACGCACCAACGTGACCGGCTCGGCACGCTTCCGCAAGCTGATCAAGGCTGGCGATTTTGCTGCTGCGCTCGACGTCGCGCGCGATCAGGTGGTCAACGGCGCCCAGATCATCGATATCAACATGGATGAAGGCCTGATCGATTCCGAAAAGGCCATGGTCGAATTCCTCAATCTGATTGCTGCCGAGCCGGATATCGCTCGCGTGCCGATCATGATTGACAGTTCCAAATGGGAGGTAATCGAGGCTGGCCTGAAATGCGTTCAGGGCAAGGCGGTGGTCAATTCCATCTCGATGAAGGAAGGCGAGGAAGCCTTTATCCATCACGCCAAGCTCGTCCGTGCTTATGGCGCGGCGGTTGTCGTTATGGCTTTCGACGAAACCGGGCAGGCCGATACCGAGGCGCGCAAGATCGAAATCTGTACCCGGGCCTACAAGATCCTGACCGAACAGGTCGGTTTCGCACCGGAAGACATCATCTTCGACCCGAACATCTTTGCAGTGGCGACCGGTATCGAAGAACACAATAATTACGGTGTCGACTTCATTGAGGCGACACGCAAGATCATGGCGACCCTGCCGCATGTCCATGTCTCGGGTGGCGTGTCGAACCTGTCCTTCTCGTTCCGCGGCAATGAACCGGTGCGCGAGGCGATGCATGCTGTGTTCCTCTACCACGCCATTCAGGCGGGTATGGATATGGGCATCGTCAATGCCGGTCAGCTGGCGGTTTACGATGCCATCGATCCGGAACTGCGCGAGGCCTGCGAGGATGTGGTGTTGAACCGCCGCTCCGATGCGACCGAACGTTTGCTGGAAATCGCCGAACGTTTCCGCGACTCCGGCTCGAAAGAAGCCAAGGTGCAGGATCTGACCTGGCGCGAATGGCCGGTGGCAAAGCGCCTCGAACATGCGCTGGTCAACGGCATTACCGAATATATCGAAGCCGATACGGAAGAGGCGCGCCAGTCTGCCGAACGTCCGTTGCACGTCATCGAAGGCCCGCTGATGGCTGGCATGAATGTGGTCGGCGATCTGTTCGGTGCCGGCAAGATGTTCCTGCCACAGGTCGTCAAGTCGGCCCGTGTGATGAAGCAGGCCGTGGCCGTTCTCCTGCCATATATGGAAGAAGAAAAGCGCCTCAATGCTGAAAAAGGCATTGGCGGTGGTGAACGTCAGAGCGCCGGCAAGGTGCTGATGGCGACCGTGAAGGGCGACGTGCATGATATTGGCAAGAATATCGTTGGCGTTGTGCTGGCCTGCAACAATTACGAGATCATCGATCTCGGCGTCATGGTGCCATCGCAGAAGATTTTGCAGGTGGCGCGCGACGAAAAGGTGGATATCATTGGCCTTTCCGGCCTCATCACGCCTTCGCTGGATGAGATGGCGCATGTGGCAGCAGAAATGGAGCGCGAAGGTTTCGATATTCCGCTTCTGATCGGCGGCGCGACCACGAGCCGTGTCCATACGGCAGTGAAGATTCATCCGCGCTATGAACGCGGACAGGCAGTCTACGTCATCGATGCAAGCCGTGCCGTCGGTGTGGTTTCGAGCCTGCTGTCACCGGAAGGCAAGCAGGCCTATGTTGACGGTCTGCGCGGGGAATATGCCAAGGTGGCAGCCGCTCACGCGCGCAATGAAGCGGAAAAGCAGCGCCTGCCGATCGCTCGTGCTCGCGCCAATGCGCATAAGCTCGACTGGGATAATTTTGTTCCGGCAAAGCCGACATTCACCGGCACGAAGACCTTCGACGATTACGATCTGGCCGAAATCGCCCGCTATATCGACTGGACGCCGTTCTTCCAGACCTGGGAGTTGAAAGGCCGCTATCCGGCAATTCTTGAAGACGAGAAGCAGGGCGAGGCAGCCCGGCAACTCTGGGACGACGCTCAGGCGATGTTGAAAAAGATCATCGACGAAAAGTGGTTCACGCCGAAAGCTGTCGTCGGTTTCTGGCCCGCCAATGCGGTCGGCGACGATATTCGTCTTTTCACCGATGAAAGCCGGAACGAGGAACTTGCCACTTTCTTCACACTGCGCCAGCAATTGAGCAAGCGCGATGGTCGTCCGAATGTGGCGATGTCCGACTTCGTAGCACCTGCCGAAAGCGGAAAGCAGGATTATGTCGGTGGCTTCGTTGTGACGGCAGGTATTGGTGAAGTGGCCATAGCCGAACGTTTCGAACGCGCCAATGACGATTACTCGGCCATTCTGGTGAAGGCGCTGGCCGACCGTTTTGCCGAAGCCTTTGCGGAACTGATGCATGAGCGCGTGCGCAAGGAATTCTGGGCCTATGCGGCGAATGAGACCTATTCGCCGGAAGAACTGATCGGTGAACCCTATCAGGGTATTCGTCCTGCGCCGGGCTATCCGGCCCAGCCCGACCATACCGAAAAGACGACGCTGTTCCGCCTTCTGGACGCGACTGCGAATACGGGCGTGGAATTGACGGAAAGCTATGCGATGTGGCCCGGCTCTTCCGTATCGGGTCTCTATATCGGCCATCCGGAAAGCTATTATTTCGGCGTGGCCAAAGTCGAACGGGATCAGGTCGAGGATTACGCGAGCCGCAAGGGAATGACGATAGAGGAAGTCGAGCGCTGGCTCGCACCGATCCTTAATTATACCCCAGGTGCAGCTCCCGAAGAGGCTGCGGCGTGACAAATGCCGCAACTCGATTAGCTTAATCTCATATACTCGTATTTCTTACAGATGTATTGGGCGCGTTTGACTGGTTTGTAGTTGCTTGTCGACTACAAACCAGTAGACGGAGCTGCGTCGGCTCGGCATTCCATGTTCCAGAACCGTTGATTTATTTGGCGTTTTAGGGCTGGCCTGCTCCATGTAATAGTTAAGTATTTGTTAAAGTAATTTATAATTTAGATCACTGTAATATTTAACCGGTGGAGATGTATGCATTTCTGATTAGTATATAGAGAAAAATACAGAGATGTGTTACTGATTTGTTGGCGTTTTATTTAAATGCTTCGAATTTCAATAATCATCAATAGTTATATTTTTCGTTGGGAAGTCTGCAATGAAATGGGAACAAATTTATGAATCCATGCAATCTGCTGACGATGCCGGACAGCTCCTTGAATATATAGGCACCTATGCCAGGCAGTGCGGATTTGCACATACGGCTTATGTCATGCGCGTTCCCTTGTTGAACGGCGTGGTCAAATGGCTCAGCTTTGGGTCGTTGCCGCAGGAATGGACCGATCACTATACAGCCCGAAAATATGCGGATGTTGACCCATTGGTTCGCAAGGCACTGAACAGCATAGAGCCATTGGTCTGGTCGTCGAAGCTCTTTGCGGAAGCACCACAGATATGGGCGGATGCACAGCGCTTCGGCATCAAGGTCGGGATTTCCCAGCCGTGTTGGGCTGCTCAAGGCGTGTTCGGAATGCTGTCTTTCCTGAGAACTGGCCCGGCATTATCTTCCGGCGAGATTTCAATGTTGCGGCGCCAGATGCAGATCGCAGCCAATCTGCTGCATTTGTCCATGTATGAACATCTTGATGTTCCGACGATGAACTGCGTTTCTGAAGTGAACCTGACAATGCGCGAGCGGGAAATCCTGCGCTGGACGAGTGAGGGAAAGACTGCCGAGATCATCGGCACGATCCTCAATATTTCGACGCGCACGGTGAATTTCCATATCAGCAACGTGCTCACAAAGCTTGTTGCGGTGAATAAGGTTCAGGCCGTCGCCAAGGCCCGCACTTTCGGTCTTCTGTAAATATCTTCCAAGTCCCTCGGCGGTTTGATCCGAAGGGCATTTTTCAGCGGCTTTCCGGTTTGCGCTTTTTCTGAAACGGGCTACAAATTCATTATCTTTCCCGGAGGATCAATGAATGACTGCTCAGCCAAACTCTCTTGAAGCTCGCGATATCCGTTATCATCTCCATTCTTATACCGATGCTGTCCGCCTCGAAGCGGAAGGTCCGCTCGTCATCGAGCGTGGCGATGGCATTTACGTCGAAGATGTATCGGGCAAGCGCTATATCGAAGCGATGTCAGGACTGTGGAGTGTTGGCGTGGGCTTTTCCGAACCGCGTCTGGCCGAAGCAGCTGCACGACAGATGAAGAAGCTGCCTTTCTACCATACATTCTCCTACCGTTCGCATGGTCCTGTCATTGATCTGGCAGAAAAGCTTGTCTCAATGGCTCCTGTTCCGATGAGCAAGGCCTACTTCACCAATTCAGGTTCCGAAGCCAACGATACGGTCGTCAAGTTGATCTGGTATCGCTCCAATGCGCTGGGTGAACCGGAGCGCAAGAAAATCATCTCACGCAAGCGCGGCTATCACGGTGTGACGATTGCCTCTGCCAGCCTGACCGGCTTGCCCAACAATCACCGTTCTTTCGATCTGCCGATCGATCGTATCCTGCATACGGGCTGCCCGCATTTTTATCGCGAAGGACAGGCTGGCGAGAGTGAGGAACAATTCGCAACGCGGCTGGCGGATGAGCTGGAACAGTTGATCATCGCGGAAGGTCCTCACACCATCGCTGCTTTCATTGGCGAGCCGGTGATGGGGGCTGGCGGCGTAGTCGTGCCGCCCAAAACCTATTGGGAAAAAGTGCAGGCTGTTCTCAAGCGCTACGATATTCTGCTGATCGCCGACGAGGTTATTTGCGGCTTCGGACGGACAGGCAATCTGTTCGGCAGCCAGACTTTCGATATGAAACCGGACATTCTGGTGATGTCGAAGCAGCTTTCGTCATCCTATCTGCCGATTTCGGCCTTCCTCATCAACGAGCGTGTGTACGCGCCAATTGCCGAAGAAAGCCACAAGATCGGCACGCTTGGCACGGGCTTCACGGCATCTGGCCATCCGGTGGCGGCAGCGGTAGCGCTGGAAAACCTCGCCATTATTGAAGAGCGTGATCTGGTCGCCAATGCGCGCGACCGCGGCACCTATATGCAGAAGCGCCTGCGTGAGTTGCAGGATCATCCTCTGGTCGGCGAAGTGCGTGGCGTTGGTCTCATAGCCGGTGTCGAGCTTGTCACCGACAAGCAGGCCAAGACGGGCCTTGAACCAACCGGCGCTCTGGGCGCAAAGGCAAACGCCGTTCTTCAGGAGCGCGGCGTCATTTCCCGCGCAATGGGCGATACGCTTGCCTTCTGCCCGCCGCTCATCATCAACGATCAGCAGGTTGATACGATGGTGTCCGCGCTCGAGGCGACGCTGAACGATGTTCAGGCAAGCCTCACCAGGTAATAATTTGCTCTGGAGCTGTCCGAATAACGGGCAGCTTCAGAGCATAACCCCGTTAAATATCACAAAAATTGTATGATTTTCCGTGACTTGGCCAAAAAGCGGCTTTTCCCAGCGCGCGCAAGTTTGTTCCGGCCCCGCGCGCAAATACGGTAAGTTTTTCGCGCAAGCGAGTTGCAATACGCGATAGGTTTCTTTCACTTTTCCGCATCATTTCACGACAATGCGCGCATCGTGGCTTTTGCCACACCTGCGCCGGATGAAGGCATTCGCCATCCCTCCCGCCAGTATCGAGTCCCCATCCGGTTGCCGGGAGTAAGTAGTCGTGCATCATGCATCCCTGACCAAGAACCTGACGCATCTTCAGCGCCTTGAGGCGGAAGCTATCCATATTTTTCGCGAGGTTGCGGCAAGTTTTTCCAACCCGGTAATGCTTTATTCGGTCGGTAAGGATTCGTCGGTGATGCTGCATCTGGCGATGAAGGCATTCTATCCCGCTCCGCCGCCTTTTCCCTTTCTGCATGTTGATACGACATGGAAGTTTCGGGAGATGATTGAGTTTCGCGATGCGCAGGCGCGTGAAAAGGGTTTTGAGCTGCTCGTGCATATCAATGAGGATGGCGTGCGCGAGGGGGTTGGCCCCTTTAGCCATGGATCGAATGTCCACACTCATGTGATGAAGACGGTCGCCTTGCGGCAAGCGCTCGACAAGTACAAGTTCGATGCTGCTTTTGGTGGCGCCCGTCGCGACGAGGAGAAATCGCGCGCCAAGGAGCGCATCTTTTCCTTCCGTAGCGCGCAGCATGGTTGGGACCCCAAGAACCAGCGTCCGGAAATGTGGAAGATCTACAATACGCGGGTTTCCGCAGGGGAGTCGATCCGCGTCTTTCCGCTGTCGAACTGGACTGAGCTCGATATCTGGCAATATATCCTGCAGGAGAATATCCCCATCGTCCCGCTTTATTTTGCAGCGCATCGTCCGGTGGTCGAACGTGACGGCATGCTGATCATGCTCGACGACGACCGCATGAAGTTGCGTCCGGGCGAAACGGTGGAAAACCGACTGGTGCGGTTCCGCACGCTTGGCTGCTATCCGTTGACCGGCGCTATTGAATCCAGTGCGGCTGACCTCTCCGATATTGTCGAAGAAATGCTGATTGCCCGTACATCCGAGCGGCAGGGCCGCGCCATTGACCGTGACGAAGCCGGATCGATGGAAAAAAAGAAGCGCGAGGGCTATTTCTGATGAATGCGATAATCAAGCCTGTTGCGACCAATGCTGTAGTCAGCGACTTCCTGGCCGATCAGGAGCGCAAGACACTCTTGCGCTTCCTTACTTGCGGATCGGTGGATGACGGCAAGTCAACGCTCATCGGACGCCTGCTCTATGACACGAAACTGATCTTCGAGGACCAGCTCGCATCGTTGAAGAACGACAGCCGCAAGTTCGGTACCACGGATGACGATTTCGATTTCGCATTGCTGGTTGACGGTCTGGAGGCTGAGCGGGAGCAGGGCATCACCATTGATGTCGCCTATCGCTTCTTTTCGACACCACGTCGCAAATTCATTGTCGCTGATACACCCGGTCATGCGCAATATACGCGCAACATGGCGACTGGTGCCTCGACAGCCGATCTTGCTATCGTGCTCATCGATGCTCGTCAGGGTGTACTGACCCAGACACGACGCCATTCCTTTATTGCCGCTGCACTTGGTATTCGTCACATCGTTCTGGCCGTGAACAAGATCGATCTGGTCGATTTTTCGCAAGAGGCTTTCGAGCGCATCGTTGCCGATTATATGAGTTTCGCCAATGAATTAGGCTTTGTCAGCATCCAGCCGATCCCGCTTTCGGCGCGTTTCGGCGACAATGTCACCCTGCCGTCGCCACGCATGGACTGGTATGAAGGGCCGCATCTGCTCGAACATCTGGAGACCGTGCGCATCGACACGGAGGCAGCGGCCAAGCCGTTTCGTTTTCCGGTGCAATATGTGAACCGGCCCAATCTCGATTTTCGCGGCTTCTCCGGCACTGTGGCATCCGGTTCGATCAGCGCTGGTGATGCCGTGGTGGTTGCCAAATCAGGCAAAACCTCCCGCGTAAAACGCATCGCCACCTATGACGGTGATCTGCCACGTGCTTCCGAAGGACAGGCTGTCACACTGGTGCTGGAGGACGAGATCGAGGTTTCGCGCGGCAATATGCTGGTCGGGACGGAGGCCCGGCCCGAAGTTGCTGATCGGCTTTCAGCCAATATAGTCTGGTTCGGCGAGGAGGCATTGCATCCCGGCCGTTCCTATATCCTGCGTACCGAGACTGATCAGACGCCGGTAACGATCAACGAGATCGTATACAGAACCGATATTGACAGTTTCACCCGTCAGGAAGCATCCCGCCTCGACCTCAACGAAATTGGACTTTGCCATCTCCAGACGGTGGATCAGATTGCGTTCGATCCTTACGCGGATAATCGTGTAACCGGCGCGTTCGTCTTGATCGACCGGCTTACCAACGCGACTGTGGGCGCTGGGATGATCGATAGTGCTCTTCGTCAGGCGACGAATGTGCATCTGCAGTCCTTCGACCTCGACAAGCAGACACGCGCAGCGCAGAAATTCCAGAAACCGGCTGTGCTCTGGTTTACGGGGCTGTCAGGCTCCGGCAAATCCACCATCGCAAACCGGCTCGAACAGCGGCTCCACGCGCTTGGCAAGCACACCTACCTGCTGGACGGTGATAATGTCCGTCATGGCCTCAACAGCGATCTGGGCTTCTCCGATGAGGATAGGGCGGAGAATATCCGCCGTGTCGGCGAAGTCGCCCGATTGATGACCGATGCGGGACTGGTGGTACTGGTCTCCTTCATCTCGCCATTTCAAGCTGAGCGTGATCGTATTCGCGCTCGCCTGCCTGAAGGTGAGTTTGTCGAGATATTCGTGGATACACCGATTGAGGAATGCATCGCGCGTGACCCGAAGGGGCTCTATGCGCAGGCTTTGCGTGGCGAGATCAAGGCTTTCACCGGGATCGATTCTCCCTATGAGGCGCCAGTTTCACCGGAATTGCGCCTGAGCACGACAGGTCGTGACGTTGACGAACTCGTCGCAGAAGTAGAAAAGTATCTTGCCGAACGTGGTATCATCGGCAGTTATGGCAGCGATTCCTGGTCAATCTGAGCAATGAAGATTTCAGCCTCCCCGAAAGCCGATCCGAACGACGAAGCAATGCTGGCCGTCCTGCAGGAAGCTGCACTCGAGGCGGGGCGCGTTATCATGAAGCACTATGCCAATGGTTGCGCGGTTCAGAGCAAGAAAGATTCTTCCCCGGTCACGGAAGCAGATCGTGACGCGGAAGCCATCATTCTTGCGGCACTCGCTTCCGTTGTTCCGGATATTCCGGTTGTGGCTGAAGAAGAAGTGGCAGCGGGACGTTTGCCTTCACATTTGGGGCGGCGATTTTTATTGGTCGACCCTCTCGACGGCACCCGTGAGTTTCTGTTGCGAAACGGCGATTTCACAGTGAATATCGGCCTGATCGAGGATGGCGCTCCGGTTCTCGGCATCGTTTATGCACCAGTTCGCAATCGCTTGTTTATTGGAAACAGCAATGGTGCTGAAGAAATAACGACGACCAAAGATCATGCAATCGGAACAAGGCGCGGGATAGCGGTGCGTGTTCACGGGCCAGAGCGGGTGGCCGTCTGCAGCCGGTCACACAAGAACCCGGAAACGGAAAAGTTCCTGAACGACAACAGGATCAACAGCTGTGTTTCCATCGGTTCGTCGCTGAAATTCTGCCTGATTGCCAGTGGAGAGGCCGATATTTATCCACGTTTCGGCCCGACGATGGAATGGGATACGGCGGCGGGCGATGCCGTGTTACGCGCCGCTGGTGGCCTCACCACGACTTTCGAGGGAACGCCGCTCTCTTATGGTCAACGCGCCAATGAAGGTGTTGCGGGTTTTGCAAACCCCAATTTCGTGGCTTTTGGCGGTGGTACGAAGCCTGTTTTTGCTATGCTTTAATAGATTTTGGAAGCAAACGGATAGCGCCGTCCTGCTCTCATATGCAACTCGTCTGAAACCATTTCCAACTTTTGGGGTTAGGCATTAAAAAAACGACAGGATGCTCTTGCAGCTTGAAATTGGGGGCGTTATAAGCCGCCTCAATGGTCAAGACCACGTGGTCACGGAGTGTAGCGCAGCCTGGTAGCGCACCTCGTTCGGGACGAGGGGGTCGGAGGTTCGAATCCTCTCACTCCGACCATTTTCCTGAGAGCGAAGGCTCCTCTTTCATCCGATTTTTAGTATCAGACAGAGTATATCATCGCCGATGATGGGCAATTGCTTGTGTGTCAGGCGATGCTTTTTTCCTTCAGAGCATCAGTATTGGCTACCTCCTAAACGGATACTGTGGTAAGTGCATTTTCGAAGAGCATTGGCGCATTGAGGTAGACTTTGCCTAACTAATACCGGTCTCAACCCAGTTTCACCTATGCGACCTGACAGCAGAGAGCTGTCGGGCGTGTGAACTTGTTCATTGGGTGGTGGCTAGAGACCGGTTTGGCATTGTCAAATGTGCCGGACAGCTTGCGCTGTCTCTGCTCTTCAGCCACTTGAAATATCGCCATACCGCGCCCGGATTGGGCACCTCATTCGCCATCTTGGTGAACTTCCAAAATGGAAGACCGAGATATTATGAGCGATACTCTTCGGGTGCGGTGGATGATCACGCCCAAAACTGCCCCCCAGCCTTGGATTGCGTGCAGCGGATGCGGCAAGCTGAAGCCTTTTCAATCAAGTGGAAAGGTTCGGTTGAATGCCAACGGTCGCAAGCTTGATGCGTGGCTGATCTATAAATGCCTGACATGCGACAAGACATGGAACCGGACGATCTTCGAACGACAGAATATCCGCGAGATCAATCCCAGGATACTGGAGGCAGTTCATTCCAACGATCCGCAATGGATTTGGGTCGAGGCGTTTAATATGCAGGCACTGAAACGGAAATCGCAACGCGTCGATGAGTTCCCGGAGTACGATGTTGCTAAACGTATCGTGTGTGGAGCTGCCAGCTGCAAGGCAATCGAGATCGAATTGCAAATTGCCCTGCCGGTCAGCATTCGCCTTGATCGTCTGCTTGCAGCTGAGCTTAAATTATCTCGTGCTCGCCTTCAGGCACTTAGCGATGGAGGTGTAATTCGGATTGTACCGGATGAAAACGACATGCTGCGACGACGCCTCAAAACCGGTGTCATGATCTCGATAAATCCGGGAGAACCGGGTCAAGAGACTGGTTGGCAGTCGCTGCTTACGGCAGTCACGTCCTGACATAAAAAGGAGGCCCGTTTTCGGGCCTTCTATCATCCTCAATGGGTCATGATTGAACGTTGTTGCGCTCACTTAGTCCGTTTTCCCGAAAACCGACATGCGCATGAACTCCCCATCATATTGGGCGAGGGCGACCACGCGTTTGCGATCCAGTATCTCCACTCGGTTTGAGCGAAACAGGATCAGCCCTTCCTCGCGCAGGTCACGCAGCATCCGATTGAGATGTATCGGTGTCAGCCCAAGAGCATCGGCAAGCTGATATTGCGTCAGCGGGCAGTAGAACGAATTCGGATCACCCATTCCGCACGATTTCACGCGGTCGGAAAGCTCCAGAAACAGATGCGCAGTTCGGACGAACGCCGCGCGGCATCCGATATTGGTGAGATGTTCGATCAACATCGACCGCTGCCGCGCCAGAAGTTCGATAAGGATCAGACTGAGACGTGGCGCGCGTTCGATAGAAGCTTCAAGTGAGGCAAGCGGAATCTCGAAAGCCGACATAGGCGTAATTGCCGCGATTGTGTTGTAGCTGTAGCCATCGGCGGTTCGGAGTCCGAGAAAATCGCTTCGCATGGGAAAGTCGATGATCTGCCGCTCGCCGCTTGAAAGATCGCGATATACGCACCCCCAGCCGGACCGCACGAGATGGATGCTTCTGACACGTGCCCCCTGTTCAATGATGGTGGCATCGGCCGCATAATCGTTTTCGATAACAGTGAGAGAAGAAAGCGCATCTGTTTCCCGCGCTTCCAGCTTGGCAAGAATTGGAGGTGCCTCCAATAAACCAATAAGCGCTTCAATCGATGGGTCTGTGATCTGCTTGCCACTATGCATTTCTAACCCACTAGAGCGTATCCCGAAATTTGTGAAACAGCCTTTCGGAAAAGATGCGCGTCAACATGAACAGTTAGGGCGCTCGTTCGATT
Organism: Ochrobactrum sp. BTU2; assembly: GCF_024539785.1. Classification (NCBI taxonomy): domain Bacteria; kingdom Pseudomonadati; phylum Pseudomonadota; class Alphaproteobacteria; order Hyphomicrobiales; family Brucellaceae; genus Ochrobactrum; species Ochrobactrum sp. BTU2. The sequence goes on from NZ_JAHWRG010000002.1 coordinate 549,111, forward strand.
CAATCAAATCGATATGCAATTTAAAGCACTTCCACCATACCGCATGGCGGTTTTGCGCGGAAATCGAATAAACAACCAGTTGAACATTTCAGTTGGAAGTCTGAGTGCCCCTGAGCTTTGGAACGCGCAATTGCCCCCCTTTGCGCTGACGAATTCAGTAAAATCGAAAACCAACTAAACGAAAGATATAGAGGCTATATCCTACCTCTCTCCAAGTCGTTCTTATGGACGGTCATAAATTTTCTGCATTGCTAACATAAGTTAATGACACGATTATTTCCCGATAGCAATATTTACCCCAGTCAAGGCTACAGGTCTATCCAGACAAGCACCGGAAATCACTCGTCTCTGACGAAAGTAATAGTTGGATGCATAAACATAGAGCAACTTGAGTAGCGCCGGGAGTATCACATGTTGGAAACAAGAGGGGATAGCCTTTGGGCTGCTTCGGAAAGCATGGGCGACAGGGGAAACGCCGCAAGCATTGAGGCAGCACGTGGTCGGCGTTTGTTGCTCGTATGCAAGAGCAATCTTGAGCGGCAGTGCCTTTATAACGGGCTTGTGCTGAACGGACTCAAGCTTCCCGTGGAAACACAAGCGGCGGTTGAACTCGCAGATCCAACGGACGATATTGCTGTTGTTCTGATCAATATCGGCTCAAAGCGTTTGGCCGATCCGTTTTTTTCGGAGAAGTTGCAGGCTGTGATCGAACTCTGGCGTCCGGTTCCGGTCGTTTTTCTCGCCGAACGCGAGGAGTGGTCCCAGGTTGTGCGCGCCATGGAAATCGGTGCTCGTGGCTACATTCCCACTTCAGTCGATATCAAAGTTTGTGTTGAAGCCATCCATCTTGCCACCGCTGGCGGTATGTATGTTCCGGCCTCCATGGTTTTCCAAACCGCGCCGACCGATATCGACGACGATGTTTTGGGTGAACTGCTCACGGCACGAGAAATCGAGGTCGTCCATGCCATCCGAATTGGCAAATCGAACAAGATCATCGCGTTCGAACTCGGTATGAGCGAAGGCACGGTAAAGGCACACGTGCATAACATCATGAAGAAAATCGGTGCCGCGAACCGCACGGAAGTAGCGTGCAAACTGCACAGAATGTACGGCGAGAAGTTCGATTTCGACTGACTATTTCGATTTTCGTTGGTCTGGCTCAGCGCCTGTTGCCCACAAAATATGGAGGGGCGAACTGGTGATCCGCTCCTCCATAATAAGGATGGATGTTCTTTTGTTGGGCTCTCAGTCCAGTCTCCCCTGAAATACCAGCCTTCCAGAGCCTGATTACATACTCGATCTGCTACGCTATAACGCTACTCATTCCCCACATTCTTCGACCAAAGCCAAACAACATCATTAAACGGCTCGATGGTTTTGTTTTTTAGTTACATCGAACCGGGATAAATGCGCTATGCGAAGTTTTTACCATACCGGTAACTCTTGCTTTGCTTCAGTCTTTCGTGTGCAAGAGATAACTGAAAGAATACAACTGTTCGATTTTCAGTGAATATAGATATTGGATTCTCTATTAGCGATTAGGTTTATGAGAGTTGCATCGGGCCGTTCGAAGGGGCGGTCGAGCTTTAGACATTGATCGGTGAAATATGCGTTTCGTTTGAAATGTAAACGAATGTTTATACTTGAATTTATGCTGCTTTTGTTGGCCATTGGGCGAAAGCGACAAATATCGAAAATTGCTGAAAAGCGAATGCTATTCGAAGCCATTCGAACTGAAATGGTTGCTTTCTATTGAAAAAACGCGAAATTACCCGAACGTAATCAGAATAATGCCAGATCCGGGATAAAAATGCAGCTCACTCCCCGTCACAATGCAATTCTTGAGCTCGCTCGCAAGCAAGGGCAGGTTCTGGTGGATGATCTGGCTGCGGCTTTCGAGGTGACGCCGCAGACGGTCCGCAAGGATTTGAATGATCTTTGCCGCGCCCGGATGTTGCGCCGCATCCATGGGGGTGCGCTCTATCCATCCGGCGTCGAGAACATGGAGTATGAAGCACGACGCCGCATCGCCGCGCATGAAAAGGAATCGATCGGGCGCGCTGCCGCAGAAATCATTCCGGACGGTGCTTCCTTGTTCATCAATATCGGCACCACAACCGAAGCCGTCAGTCAAGCGCTGGTCGACCACAACAATCTGATGGTCATCACCAATAATATCAATTTTGCCAATACGTTGCGTGTTCACCCCTCTATAGAGGTGGTGGTGGCAGGTGGCGTCGTGCGCCCGTCTGATGGAGGGATTGTTGGCGAGGCCGCCGTTGATTTCATCCGCCAGTTCAAGGTCGATTACGCAATCATCGGCGCTTCGGCTATGGACGAAGACGGTGCTTTGCTCGATTTCGATTTCCGCGAAGTGAAGGTGGCGCAGGCCATCATCGCCAATGCCCGGCACGTAATCCTTGTGACTGACGCCACAAAGCTGGAGCGGACAGCTCCGGTGCGTATCGGCCACATATCGCAGATCAATACCTTCATTACCGACCATTGTCCGTCGAACCAGTTGCGGGAGCTGTGCCACGAAAGTGAGGTAGAGCTGATTGAAACCCTTGGAGAAAGCCGGGCGGCAGAAAAACAAGCATAGTTTCGTTTATTTTCGATTTGCTTTCGTATGAAATGATTTATATTCGCTTTGGTTTTCGGAGAGTGGTCTTCGGGGTTCGCCATGGCGCAAGAGAAACTATTTGATATTTTTGTAATCGGCGGTGGCATCAACGGCTGCGGTATCGCACGTGATGCGGTTGGTCGGGGATTTTCAGTTGGCCTTGCCGAGATGAACGATCTGGCAAGTGGCACCTCATCGCGGGCAACCAAACTCATTCATGGTGGATTGCGCTATCTGGAGCACTATGAATTTCGTCTGGTGCGCGAGGCGCTGATGGAGCGCGAGGTGTTGTGGGCCAATGCACCCCACATCATTCATCCGATGCGCTTTGTGCTGCCTTATCATAAGGGCGGAATGCGCCCTGCATGGCTGTTGAGGCTCGGGCTGTTCCTCTACGACCATCTGGGCGGGCGTAAAAAGCTCCCCGCCACGCGTACGCTTGATATGCGCTCGGACCCGGCTGCGCAGCCCTTGAAACCGCTTTTTACCAAGGCATTCGAATATTCGGACTGTTGGGTGGATGACGCGCGTTTCGTTGCCTTAACTGCCCGTGATGCAGCGGATCGCGGAGCGATAATCCAAACCCGAACCAAGGTCGTGGCGGCGCGCCGTGACAGGGAATACTGGACCATCACGCTCGAAGATACCGGTACACATGAGCGCGAGGAAGTTCGGGCTCGTCTGCTGGTCAATGCTGCTGGTCCCTGGGCAGACAAGGTTCTGCAGGATGTCGAAGGAGATCGACAGCTTCACAATGTCCGGCTTGTTCAGGGCAGCCATATTGTGGTGCGCAAGAAATTCTCCGATCCCCGTTCCTATTTCTTCCAGAACAATGACGGGCGTATCATATTCGCCATCCCCTACGAGGATGAGTTCACCCTGATTGGCACAACCGATCAGGACTATCAGGGGGACCCGGCCAAGGTTGCGATCACCGATGGTGAGACCGACTATCTCTGCGCGGCAGCCAGCGAATATTTCAAGGAGCCGGTCAGACGCGCGGATATCGTCTGGACCTATTCCGGTGTGCGCCCGCTTTATGATGACGGTGCAAGCAAGGCGCAGGAAGCAACGCGCGATTATGTCCTGAAAGAAGACGCACCCGATGGGCTTGCACCTCTGATCAACGTTTTTGGCGGCAAGCTGACCACTGCGCGGCGACTTGCCGAACATATGCTGGAGAAGATCGAGCATAGGCTGGGGCAAAAAGGTGCGCCGTGGACCCATGCTGCTCCGTTACCCGGTGGTGATTTCGTGGATGTCGAGTTCGAGCGTGAGCTGCAGAAGGTGAAAGTTGCATATCCTTTCCTGACGCCTGCTCATGCGCGGCGCCTGTTCCGGCAATATGGAACGCGTATTCGTGTTCTGCTTGGGGAAGCCACTTCACTTGCCGACCTTGGACAGCATTTCGGTGCCGATCTTTATGAAGCCGAAGTGCGGTATCTGCTTGAGAATGAATGGGCGGTGAGCGCCGAGGATATTTTGTGGCGGCGTACGAAACTTGGTCTTCGCCTGAATGCGGCGGATGTTTCCTCGCTTGAGGAATATCTGAAGCCTGCTCGCGTCGCCTAAGCCCTCTCAATCTGTAGCCGCACTTGCCAGTTGTGTTTTGAGCGGTCATTATCCTCCCAGACAGCGGGTTCCAGCCTTCCTGGGAGGAAAAGATGGGCACACCGCAAGACCGAACACATGCCGATCTGATTCAATCCGCGATCATGACAGCGGGAGGGGCAGCGCGATCTGCTCTGGTCGCCTCATGGCGACGCTCGTCGGAACTGCACGGGCTTGATCCTGCCGAATTGGGGTCGGTGCGCACCCTTTCCGATGGTGAATTCAGAACCGCTCATCAACGTATCGAACGTCTTGTCAGCATAGCGCAAGCCAGTATGGATCGCCTTTATCTGGCCGTCGGTGGTGTGGGTTGTTGCGTGCTTCTGGCTGACAGCGAGGGCGTTCCCGTTGAACGTCGTGGTGCGCCGGGCGATGATGATACATTCTATCGCTGGGGGCTTTGGACCGGTGCTGTCTGGAGCGAACAGAGCGAAGGCACGAACGGGATCGGCACCTGCATTGTTGAACAGCGCCCGCTGACAATTCATCGCGACCAGCATTTTCATACCCGTAATATCGGGCTTTCCTGTACGGTCGCCCCGATCCATGATCATCAAGGGCGTTTGATGGCAGCGCTTGATGTTTCCTCGTGCCGCGCCGATCTGACGGAGGCTTTTGCGCAGCTTATATCTGTCGCTGTGATCGATGCTGCACGGCGCATCGAGGCTGAAAATTTCCGTCAGGCTTTTCCCGAGGCTCGTATCATGCTGGCGCCAAGCCCCGACAGAACCGGCGGAGCACTGATCGCGGTCGACAAGGATGATCTGGTCATCGGCGCCACACGTGCGGCGCGTCTGGCAATGGGGCTTGACGATGCCGCTATTGCAGTTCCGTTGCCTGCAGCCGATCTTCTCGGCTGGCATGCTGACCCTCGTGAAGATATGGCAGAGTCAGAGCGCAGCGTTATTCTGCGCGCTCTTGCGCGCGCAGAAGGGAATATTTCGGCCGCAGCCGGCCTTTTGGGCATCAGTCGCGCCACGCTTCATCGCAAGCTCAATCGCCTGAAGATCATTCGTCCGCACTAATCACCAATAAGCGGGCCCAACTGTCTCAATATTGCGACACATAACCTTGCGAGCTTGAATGCGCGGGATGACTCTTTCGTGCTGCCGCGCGATCCTCACTCATGAAACGCTGTAGGAGCAGCGTGGTTTTGGGAGGAATGTCATGAACAAGGTTGAATTCAGCCGGACCGTGAAGCCGGCTTTCGCAAAACGCTACGGAAACTTCATCGGGGGCAAATGGGTCGAGCCCAAGTCGGGCCGCTATTTCGAGAACACTTCACCGGTCAATGGTCAGGTGCTTTGCGAAGTAGCCCGCTCGGATGCCGCTGATGTCGAAGCGGCTCTTGATGCAGCGCATGCCGCCAAGGATGCCTGGGGCAAGACGAGCGCGGCTGAACGCGCGCTCATCCTCAATCGCATTGCTGACCGGATTGAGGAAAACCTGCCTGCGCTCGCTGCCGCCGAAACCTGGGACAACGGCAAGCCAATCCGCGAAACCACCGCTGCCGATCTTCCTCTGGCCATCGACCATTTCCGCTATTTCGCCGGTGTGATCCGCGCTCAGGAAGGCAGCATTTCCGAAATCGACCACGACACGGTCGCTTATCATTTCCATGAACCACTCGGCGTTGTCGGGCAGATCATTCCGTGGAATTTTCCGCTTCTCATGGCGACATGGAAGCTCGCTCCGGCACTTGCGGCGGGCAACTGCGTCGTCCTGAAACCGGCTGAACAGACACCGGCATCGATCCTCGTGCTCATGGATCTGATCGGCGATCTTTTGCCCCCCGGTGTGATCAATGTCGTCAATGGTTTTGGTCTTGAGGCAGGCAAACCGCTCGCGTCGAGCCCGCGCATCGCCAAGATCGCCTTCACCGGCGAAACGACGACGGGTCGATTGATCATGCAATATGCCAGCCAGAACCTCATCCCGGTTACACTGGAACTCGGCGGCAAGTCGCCGAATATCTTCTTCAAGGATGTCGCAGCGGAAGACGACGATTTCCTCGACAAGGCCATCGAAGGCTTTGTGATGTTCGCACTCAATCAGGGCGAAGTTTGCACGTGCCCAAGTCGCGCGCTCATCCATGAATCGATTTACGACAAGTTCATGGAAAAGGCGCTCAAGCGCGTGAATGCAATCGTGCAGGGCGATCCACTCGATCCTGCCACGATGATCGGTGCACAGGCTTCCAGTGAGCAGCTGGAAAAAATCCTGAGCTATCTTGATATCGGCCGCCAAGAAGGTGCTGAAGTGCTGGCAGGTGGCGAGCGCAATATTCTGCCGGGCGATCTGGCTGGCGGTTATTACGTCAAGCCAACCGTATTCAAGGGCACTAACAAGATGCGCATTTTCCAGGAGGAAATCTTTGGACCGGTCGTGTCTGTTGCAACCTTCAAGGACGATGCGGAAGCGCTATCGATTGCCAACGATACGCTTTACGGTCTGGGTGCCGGTATATGGACGCGTGATGGCACGCGTGCCTATCGCTTCGGGCGTGCCATTCAGGCCGGTCGTGTGTGGACCAATTGCTACCATGCCTATCCGGCACATGCGGCATTTGGCGGTTACAAGCAATCGGGTATCGGTCGCGAAAACCACCTCAAAATGTTGGATCACTATCAGAACACCAAGAACATGCTGGTGAGCTACAGCCCGAAGAAACTGGGTTTCTTCTAGCCGAAGCTGACCCCGGAACTGCAATACGGAGAAAACATCTTCGTATTGCGCTCAATCAAGGGATGGAACCGTTCCTCATGCCAGTATTGCGTCGAGCATAACGGTTTCCAATACCCCTCCCAAGGGGGCCTGGGCGGAAACGCCCGGGCGACCTTCTTCTAGTGCCTCCGGAAAGCATTCAGTTTTCGACATTCATTTCTTCCCTCCCCCAGGAAGCCAGCTCAGTTCGACAACGAAGGAGAAACTTCATGGCAAAGACAATGAAAGCCGCTGTGGTGCGCGCATTCGGAAAGCCACTGACAATCGACGAAGTGCCAATACCCGAGCCCGGACCGGGACAGATACAGGTTGCCATCCATGCGTCCGGCGTTTGCCATACCGATCTGCATGCAGCCGAAGGCGACTGGCCGGTAAAGCCCAACCCGCCATTCATTCCGGGGCATGAAGGCGTCGGTTATGTTTCGGCTGTCGGTAGCGGTGTCAAACACGTTAAGGAAGGCGACCGCGTCGGCGTTCCATGGCTTTATACCGCATGTGGCCACTGTCGTCATTGCCTGGGCGGCTGGGAAACACTCTGCGAAGAGCAGCTTAATACAGGCTATTCGGTCAATGGCGGCTTTGCCGAATATGTCGTTGCCGATCCGAATTTCGTTGGTCACTTGCCGAAGAACATTGATTTCAACGAAATCGCGCCGGTTCTCTGTGCTGGCGTAACGGTTTACAAGGGCCTCAAGGTAACCGACACCAAGCCCGGTGACTGGGTTGTGATTTCCGGTGTTGGTGGCCTCGGTCATATGGCGGTGCAATATGCCAAGGCAATGGGGCTTAACGTTGCCGCTGTCGACATCGACGACAGAAAGCTTGATCTGGCGCGGAAACTTGGCGCGACGATTACCGTCAATGCCAAAACGCATAATGATCCGGCGGCCTATATCAAAAAAGAAACCGATGGCGGTGCGCAAGGCGTGCTGGTTACGGCTGTTTCGCCGATCGCATTCGAACAGGCCTTGGGCATGGTATCGCGTGGTGGGACTGTATCTCTAAACGGTCTGCCACCCGGTGACTTCCCGCTCTCAATATTCAACATGGTGCTGAACGGCGTCACCGTGCGCGGCTCAATCGTCGGTACGCGGCTCGATCTGCAGGAGTCGCTGGATTTTGCTGGCGACGGCAAGGTCCGCGCTACCATCCGCACGGAGAAGCTCGAAGATATCAACTCCATCTTCGATGATATGCGCCAAGGCAATATTGAAGGTCGCGTAGTCGTGGACCTGACTCAATAGGCAAGTTGGGCTAATATTAAGAGAGGGCGGTGAATTTCCGCCCTTTCGTATCATGGAGGAGGATATGGTTGAGGTAGCTCCCGGCGACGGCAAGGGTCAGGTTAGCGCCACGGCGGCAGCGCTTGACCTCATCCGTGAATTGCAGGCCGAATATGGGCCGATCATGTTCCACCAGTCGGGTGGTTGTTGTGACGGGTCATCACCGATGTGCTATCCACAAGGAGAATTTATTGTCGGCGATACGGATGTAAAACTGGGCGAAATCGGTGACGCTCCGGTCTATATCAGCGGCCCGCAATATGACGTCTGGAAGCATACCGAACTCATCATCGATGTCGTTCCGGGGCGCGGAGGCATGTTCTCCCTCGACAATGGGCGCGAAGTTCGGTTTCTGACGCGTTCGCGGGTCTGTTCGGTTCCCTGATTTCTCTTTTCGTTTTGTGGCGAAGCGGTTAGTTAGATCGGAGAGGGAGGGAGACGATCCAACATGGCCGCAGCAGGAAAACGAGCAACCATTCATGATGTGGCACGCCTTGCCGGTGTGTCGATCAAGACAGTTTCACGCGTCTACAATGACGAACCGAATGTGCGCGAAGCCATTCGCGAAAAAGTCAGGCAGGCGGGGAGTGAGCTCCGTTACCGTCCCAATGCTGCAGCGCGCAACCTTGTTGAACGGCGTTCTCACCTGATCGGACTTTTCTTCGAGAACCCCAGCGCCAGCTATGTCACCGAACTGCAGATGGGCGCACTGGAACGGCTGCGCGACACGCGATACCGGCTGCTGATCTTCCCCGTCGAAAATCGCGAAGACATCCGTGGTGCGCTGATCGAAACAGCCCACGCTTCCGGTCTCGACGGCATCATCGTGACGCCCCCCATGTCGGACGATCCTGAAATTCTGGCCGAACTGACGGCTTCCGCAATGCCATTTGCCCGTGTCGCAGGCGACGCGAACGTGCACCCGACCGATAGCGTCACGATCGATGACGAAGCGGCTGGCGTCGATCTGATGGAGTATCTTCTGAAACTCGGCCATCGCCGGATTGCGATCGTGATTGGCGATCCAACCCATCGCTCGGCAGAGCTGCGCCTCGCGGGCTATCGCCGCGCACTGGAAGAGGCGGGGATCAAGCGCAATCCCGATTATGAGGTACAGGGTGGCTTCAGTTTTGCGAGCGGTCTCGCTGCCGGAAAGAAGCTGCTTTCGCTTGAGGAGCCACCCACCGCTGTGTTTGCGTCAAACGACGATATGGCCGCCGCCGTCATGCAGGTCGCCTATGACCGCAACATTGCGATACCTGATCAGCTAACGGTGGTTGGCTTCGATGACAGCGCGATTGCCAGCATGGTGTCGCCGCAGATCACCACCGTCCGCCAGCCAATTTTCGAGATGACCCGCGATGCGGCGGACATGCTTCTCAACCAGATCGAAACCGGTCACCTGTCAGCCTCCCGGCGGATTGAGTATAAACTCATCATCCGCCAGTCATCGGGAAAAGCGCCGGTATAGGCCTGTCTAACTCTGTGCTGGACGCGAGGGGAAGAACCGCTCGCGAGCGAAATTGCTGCCGAAGATCATGTCATATTGCAGCATCTGATAGTCACGCAGGAGAGGAGGAAATGGCGGCCTCTGTTGCCAGCCTTCCTCGACTTTCTCCGAACGGTCGAAAACCGCATGATTGTCAACGACCTGGTAGCGCTCATGCAACTGACGCAGGAAGCCTGTGTAATAGGGATGCTGCATACCCGCCATATCCAGAATGTGCAGGGGCAGGAAGGCAGGGCTGATCGTACCGGTTCCCCGCTCGGCGCCACGTTTATTCGACCAGAGAACAAGCGGCGTTTCGTGTTGCAGCATCATATCGGCGGCAGGCGCTGTGCGGCTCGCGACCCGGTTTGCCATGAGCCCGGTCTCGACATAGACGGGGCCGAGTGGTGGCAGATGGTCACCGAAGAAGACGAGAATGGTTTCGCGGTCGCGCTTCGACGCCCATTCCATCAACCGTGCAAGGCTCGCATCGGCATCCATGGCGCCTTGCGAATAGGAACGGATCGACTGGCGCGTGTGCTCGCTGGCGTCAGTCTGCACCTCAAGTTTGGAATCCGGGTAACGATTGGCTTCGTAGGGGCCATGTCCCTGAAGCGAGACGGCAAAGAAGAAGAACGGCGCATCCATGGAATCTGCTTCGCGGATGATTTCATCGGTCAAAGCAGCGTCGGAGGCCAATGAGCCGCGCTTTTCCAGCGGTGGCATGTTTTCTTCTGACATGAACTTGTCAAAGCCCATGCTTTCATAGACGGGGCCGCGGTTCCAGAACCATTGGCGATAGGGGTGGATGGCGCGCGTCGCATAACCCTGATCCTTGAAAAAGCTTGCAAGCGAGGGAAGCGGGCGACGGATATATTGCTGATAAGGGATACTGCCGGAGGGCAGGAAGGCTTTGGAAAAACCGGTCAGAGCCTCGAACTCGACATTGGCAGTCATGCCACCGAATTCTGGCGAGAAGACATGGCCGGATTGTTCCGCCCGGACTGTGGGAATCGGGTCGGCGCTGAAAGCCACGCCCGGAAGGCGGGTCGGATCCCAGAAGGATTCGCTCATCACCATAATGACGTCAGGCTTGCTGGTATCGAATGCAGCAGGGATCAACTGCGCCGGCGGTTCGATGGCGGCAATTGCTTCGGAAGAATAGCCTTCTGGAGCGAAGACGGTAGCCATTGGCACATTCAGGATGAAGGCCATGGTAAAGCCGTTATGGGCGTAGTTTTCCTTCTGGTCCCACATGATCGGCAGGATGCGCAGACGGTCGCGCGCCAGCGAAAAACTGGCATAGTCGGAAATCACTGCGAACCAGGCGAGCAAGGGCAGCGCGAAGGCAATACGCAGCATCCGACCCTTCCATGGGATCGGATCAAAGCGCCGCCACCAGAACAGCGTCACGGTGATCATCACCGCTGCCGAAGCGATGAGAAGCAGGGCTATGCCGACCGCACTCCACGGGCGGTCACGCACCAGAAGCGGCAGAAGATCGACGATCTGACGGGCATAGAGAAAATCGCTCGGATAAAGCGGGTCACCGAGATAAAGGCTCTTTTCGCGTGCAGTTGTGGCCGCAATAAGCGCCAGCGGGCCGACAACAAAGAAGCCATAGTGAATGCGTCCGAAAATAGCGTCGCTTGCTGTCAGGACCACGACGAAGAGCGCAACGGTCGTCCATGCAGGCTTATGCGGTGTGCGGAAGAACTGCATCGTGTCGGTGAACGAGCCGCGCACGATCCATTCGACAGCGAAAACCAGCAGTGTTGAAAGTACAATGGAAGCGAGCGCAATTGCGGCGAGGCGCAGCGGCCAGGCAATACGGGCAGGCCCGAAAATCGCGGCATCGCTCCAGCGACGCGCTGCGGTATTTTCCATCACACCCGGCATGTTTTACTCACTAACTCCCGCACTTCTACAAAAAGCCTGTCACATTTCTGTCATGGAAATGTCAAGGCACGCTTGGGCCGCGAGTGATACGCACCGTGATCTGAATGGATGATGAATGGAGCATGTCTCCCGAAAGTGGGAACCGGTTTCGGGATAAAGACATGCTTAAAAACAAACAGATAGAGCATTTCTAATGATTCAATCAAAACAGGGAATGCTCTAAAATGAAAACAGGGCCGGAACTATTCCGGCCCTGTCCATGGCATTATAGCGGATTGGATTACGAAAAGACGTCTTCCAGTCCCTTGGTCAGTTCCAGCGCCTGCCGCTCGAACAGGCGGCGATAGATACCGCCCGGCTTGCGGATAAGCGCATCATGATCGCCTTCTTCAAGGATCTTGCCCTTGTCGAAAACCAGCAACCGGTCAAGCGCACGAACCGTCGAAAGCCGGTGCGCAATGACAAGCGTCGTACGACCAACCATCAGCCGTTCCATTGCCTGCTGGATCAGCACTTCCGATTCTGAATCGAGGCTCGATGTGGCCTCATCCAGAATAAGGATTGGTGCATCTGCCAGAAAGGCACGGGCAATCGCCACACGCTGACGCTCGCCGCCCGAAAGCTTCACACCCCGTTCCCCGACAAGCGTTGCATAGCCTTTCGGCAGGCGGCTGATGAAGTCATGCGCGCTTGCGAGGCGTGCAGCCTCTTCGATTTCCGCCTGTGTCGCACCGGGGCGGGCATAGGCGATGTTCTCGGCCAGCGTCCGGTGAAACAGGATTGGCTCCTGCTGCACGATGGCGATCTGCGATCTGAGCGATGCCTGTGTGACTTCGGCAATGTTCTGTCCGTCAATCTTGATGGCACCGCCACTGACATCGTAGAGACGCTGGATCAGCTTGACGAATGTCGTCTTGCCCGAGCCCGAATGACCGACCAGACCAACCCGTTCGCCTGCCTCGATCTTGACCGAAAAGTCGCGATAGAGGGCTGCTTCGTGGTTGCCATAGTGGAAAGTGACGTGATCGAAGGTGATCTCGCCATTTCCAATCTTGATCGCCGGTGCACCTGGCTTGTCGGCAATGCCGTAAGGCTGTGCCTCGATGTCGACCAGTTCTTCCATGTCGTTGACCGAACGCTGCAGGTTGCGGATATGCATTCCTACGTCGCGCAGATAGCCTTGCAACATGAAGAAGGCTGTCAGAACGAAGGTGATATCACCCGCCGTTGCCTTGCCCTGGCTCCACAGATAGAGCGCAAAGGCGATGACCACGCCGCGCATCACCAACAGGTTCGCGCCCTGAATGAATCCATTCAGCGTACCAATCAGCCATGTGCGGCGTGTGCGACCGCGCCACTTGGAAACGACCTTTGCAAGACGCGCATCTTCACGGCTTTCCGCGCCAAATGCCTTGACAACGGCGTTGCACGAAATGGCATCGGCCAAAGCGCCGCCCATTCGCGTGTCCCAGCTATTGGCAAGCGTTGCCGCAGGCGCAACAAAGCCAAGCGAAATCACGATCGTGCAGACGATGAACAGCACCGAACCGATTGCAACCAGCAACCCCATCAGCGGCCAGTACCACGATAGAAGTACCACCGAACCAACCAGCATCAGGATTGACGGCAACAGTGCCACGATCAGCGTATCGTTGAGCAGGTCGAGCGCCCACATGGCACGCGAGACCTTGCGCACGGTCGATCCGGCAAAGGCGTTGGCGTGCCAGTCTGTCGAAAACCGCTGCAGCTTACGGAACGAACTTGCTGCCATGTCGCTCATGATCTTCAAGGTGAAGTCCGTGATGACATAGAAGGTCAGCTGACGCGTAATCAACGCCAGCGCACCCAGCGCAAGCAGGATGATCAGGGCGTGGATGGCCGCATCCCATCCACTGTCGCCGCCAAGCGACAATGCGTCGACCAACCGACCGGAATAGAGTGGTGTCAGAACATCTGCGGCTGTTGCAAGCAGCATGCCGATTATCATCAGCGTCAGCCGCAAGGGCTGACTTCGCCAATGGCCGAAAGTGTAGCCGAGGACATTGCGGAAGGCAGGTCCCCGGAAATCTATGCGAAACCGAGTCATATCTATAATACCAGGCCGTGTTTAAACGGATTCTGGTTCCTTTAAAGAAGACAAAACAAGCAGCCGGTGAGGGCTGCGGCAAATTTGGAAGTTTTGGAATCTGCCCTTTTAGGGAGGGCGTTCAGGCCTCAGCCTGCAATGCGGGCCAAAGACTTAAAGCTTGGAAGCGCCCGCGCAAACACTGGGCACCATGGGGAATGGGTAATAGACACGCATCTCATACCTCTTGCCAGTGTTGCAGATGGGTGCACAATAAATGAGCAAAAATTTTTGCCAAGGCGCAAAATGACGAATTTTCTATCCAACCATTTGACTGTGACAAATTTGCAAGCCTTGTTTTAAGGAGTGCTGATCCAGCTTTCAGCCCTTTGCTGAACGGATATTTTCACTTTTTCCGTTACAGGACGGCTCCGGCCTTGCAATTCTGCCGCTCATGGGTGAAGGGTCGTTCTGAGATATATCAGAGCCGTGCGGCGCACAGGGAGAGTTCATGACAGTCCATCAAAATCTGATCGCGGGCGAATGGGTCGGCGGCGACGGGATCGCCAACATCAATCCTTCGGATACGAATGATGTCGTTGGGACCTATGCGCGGGCAACTGCCGAAGACACCAAGGCAGCCATTGCCGCCGCGAAAGCCGCTTTCCCGGCCTGGTCGCGTTCCGGCATTCTGGAACGCCACGCCATCCTGCGCAAAACTGCCGATGAAATTCTGGCGCGCAAGGACGAGCTTGGCCGTCTCCTGTCGCGCGAAGAAGGCAAGACGCTGGCTGAAGGCATCGGCGAAACCATTCGCGCCAGCCAGATTTTTGATTTCTTCGCAGGCGAAGCCCTGCGTTTGGCTGGCGAAGTTCTGCCTTCTGCACGTCCGGGTATCGGTGTGGAAATCACCCGTGAGCCGATCGGTGTCGTGGGCATCATTACCCCATGGAATTTCCCGATCGCGATTCCGGCCTGGAAGATTGCGCCGGCACTTTGCTACGGCAACACGATTGTGTTCAAACCGGCTGATCTCGTGCCGGGCTGCTCGTGGGCGATTGTCGATATCCTGCACCGTGCGGGATTGCCAAAGGGCGTTCTCAATCTCGTCATGGGCAAGGGTTCGGTTGTCGGTCAGACCATTCTGGACAGTGCGGACGTTCAGGCCGTCACCTTCACCGGCTCGACCGGTACGGGCAAGCGCGTTGCGGCGGCATCCATCGAGCACAACCGCCGCTTCCAGCTCGAAATGGGCGGTAAGAACCCGGTTGTCGTCCTGGATGACGCCGATCTCGATGTCGCTGTCGAGTCCGTGGTCAATTCGTCCTTCTTCTCGACCGGCCAGCGCTGCACGGCGTCGTCGCGTATCATCGTGACGGAAGGTATCCATGACAAGTTTGTCGCTGCTGCAATCGAAAAGCTGAAAAGCGTTGTGGTCGACAATGCCCTGAAGCAGGGCACGCATATCGGCCCGGTTGTTGATGAAAGCCAGCTTCAGCAGGACATGGATTATATCGAGATCGGCCGCAAGGAAGGCGCAAAGCTTGCTTTTGGCGGCGAACGTCTGAACCGCGAAACGCCGGGCTTCTACCTCCAGCCTGCGCTTTTCACCGAAGCCACCAACCAGATGCGTATCAGCCGCGAGGAAATCTTTGGCCCGGTCGCTTCGGTCATCCGCGTCAAGAATTATGAAGAAGCGCTTGCTACCGCCAACGATACGAGCTTCGGCCTGTCGTCTGGCATCTGCACGACGAGCCTGAAATACGCCACGCATTTCAAACGCAATTCGGAAGCGGGCATGGTGATGGTCAATCTGCCGACCGCCGGTGTCGATTTCCACGTGCCATTCGGCGGGCGCAAGGGTTCGAGCTACGGTCCGCGCGAGCAGGGCCGCTATGCCGCCGAGTTCTACACGACGGTCAAGACAGCCTATACGCTGGCCTGATAGCAATGTGAGTGGATGCAAAAAAACCGGCGGGAAACCGCCGGTTTTTTTATGCGGCTTTTTTAGGCCAGGCAGCAAGCTTGCGGGCGAAATGCGACACGGTGCCGTGCAGCAGCATGGTGAATGCCGCCAGCACGAACAGGCAGGCGAACATCAGATCCACCTTGGCGCGTCCATTGGCGAGCAGCATCAGATAGCCGAGACCTTTCGATGCGCCCACCCATTCGCCGACTACAGCGCCGATGGGCGCATAGACTGCGGCGAGGCTCAGACCCGACGCCAGCGAAGGAAAGGCGGATGGGATGCGGATGCGAAACAGGATCGCCATGCGTCCGGCACCGAGAATTTCCGCTGCGTCGATAAGGCTGCTGTCGGTCCGCCGCATGCCGTCGAAGAATGTCGAAACGACGGGAAAGAAGATCATCAGCACTGTGACTGCAATCTTCGATGCGGGACCGTAGCCAAGCCACAAAGTCAAAATGGGGGCGAGCGCGAAGATTGGGATCGCCTGACTGAACACCATGGCGGGCATGACGAGCCGCTGTGCTAGCGGTGACATCATCAGGCAAATGGCGGTTGCGATCCCAACCGCGCAGCCGAGCGCCAGACCGCCCAGAACTTCGCCGATAGTGGCGGCAGCGTTTTCGGCAATCAGCCCGGCATTGCCGATCAGTGACCGCACCACATCCAGCGGGCCGGGCAGGATGAAGCGCGGCATCTGGCCGATGCTCACCACCGCCTGCCAGATGGCAAGCGCTATGGCTGCCGACAGTAAACCGTCGGCAGCACGCTTTTTTCGACTTCGGTTCGGGAGTGCTTCGTTCACTATCCGGCCTTCAAGCCCATAGACCAGAAATCGGCTTCGAGCCTGCTTGCCGTCGCGAAAATCTGGCAGAGCCTTGGCCAGCGCGGGCTTTTCTCAAAGTCGTCGCCGATGCGGTCCTTTGCGGCTTGATCGAACAGCTTGCCGACCGTGTGGCACATGTCCTGATAGTCAGGCCCCGCATAGGTGTCGATCCATTCTTGATAAGGCGTACCGGGCAGGGCGGTCACGGCAAGGTTGAGGCCGATCTCGCCGTAGCCGTGTGCGCAGGGCACGAGCGCCGTCAGCAGGTCGAGGAAATCGCCCGCCTGTCCGCAGTCGAGCACATAGCGCGTATAAGCGAGGTTTTCCGGCTCCTCCCGCGTGGCGTAAAGCTCGTCCTCGCTGATCCCTTCGCGGGCACAAATGCCGACATGGAGCGGCAGTTCCGTGACGGCCAGACCATGCATGATTTGGGCGCAGAGCCGTGTTTCCTGCAGTGTGTTGGCCTTGACGACGCCGAGCGCAAAGGCGCGGGCATAGTGGTGCAGATAGACATAATCCTGACGGAGATAATGCAGGAAGGCCGCCTTGGGTAACGTGCCGTCACCCAATCCGCGCACGAATTCATGATCGATGTAGGGCTTCCAGTCATCAAGCGTCGCGGCGCGCAGGCGCGTGAACAGTTCGGATGAATAATGCGGTTGCGGCTGGCTCATGACTTGCTCCCTTCCGCGTTGACGTCGATGGCGAATTTTTCGACCGGAAGGACCGAAGGCACGAGACCGTTTTCCTTGAGATAGGTTTCGTAGCGGCTCCAGCGTCCGTAATCGAGACTTGCAGGCGAGCGGGAGAAACGGGCGACCGTGTCTTTCCAGGCGCGCTGGTTCAGCTCGTCCTTGAGTTCGGAACTATAGGATGCGAAGACGTCGTAGCTCTTCTCCGGGTGATTGACGATATACTGCGCGGCCTTCTCGGTAGCCGAGAGGAAGCGTGCGATCTTGTCCTTTTCCGCCGCGTCCAATTTGTCGGAAGCTGCGACATAGACGAGCTCGTCATAAACCGGCACGCCTTCTTCCTCGACGAAGAAGCATTTTCCGGGCACGCCTTCGACAGCCATCTGGTTCAGTTCGACATTGCGATAGGCACCCATTACCGCATCGACCTGCTTCGACATCAGCGATGGCGCGAGCGAGAAATTCACATTGATGAGCTCGACATCCGAGAGTTTGACGCCGTGCTGGCCGAGAATGGTGCCGAGCAATGTTTCCTCGGTTCCGGCGACCGAATAGCCGATCTTCTTGCCCTTGAGATCGGCGATGGAATTCACCGATCCATCGTCTCTGGTCATCAGGCAGTTGAGCGGCGAGTCGATCAACGTGCCGACGCGGATAAGCGGCAGGCCTTCATGCACCTGAAGATGCACCTGCTGCTGATAGGAAATGGCGAGATCCGCCTGTCCTGCCGCCACCATCTTGGTGGGCGTCGAGGCGTCAGCAGGTGCGACGATGTCCACATCCAACCCGGCATCCTTGAAGTAGCCAAGCTTGTCGGCGACGATGATGGGGCCGTGATCGGGGTTCACATACCAGTCGAGAATGAGCTTCAGCTTGTCGTCAGCGTGAGCCGAAGTGGCAGCCGTGAGGGCGAGGCCGAACAGGGCGGCGAAGGCGGTCTTTTTCATGTGGTCTGCTCCAGAGCATGGCCTGCATAAGCGCGCGTGGTTTCGATCCATTGGCGCAGGCGGCTTTCGGGGTCGGCATTGAGGGTGATGTCGGTGACGACGGAAACGATATCGGCGCCTGCTTCGAAAACACCGGGCGCGCGTTCAACGCTCATGCCACCGATGCCCACCAGCGGAATGTCGCCGATGCGCGCTTTCCATTGTCCAAGGCGCGGCAGGCCCTGCTCGTGCCACTTCATCTTTTTCAAAATGGTCGGATAGATGGGGCCGAGTGCGATATAGTCAGGCTTCACCGACAAGGCACGGTCCAGTTCGGCCTCGTCATGGCTTGAAACACCCAGTTTCAAGCCACCGTCGCGAATGGCACTGAGATCGGCATCGTCGAGGTCTTCCTGCCCGAGATGGATGAAGTCGCAGCCTTCCTCCAGCGCGAGCTTCCAATAGTCGTTGACGATCAGCTGGCAGTTATGTGCAAGGCAGATTTCCCGTGCGGCACGGATTTCACTGCGCAGCTCCGGCTCGCTCTTATCCTTGACGCGCAGTTGCACCAGCTTGACGCCGAGCGGCACCATGCGCTCCAGCCATTTTGCGCTGTCGAAGATCGGGTAGAACGGATCGAGGGCCATCACAAAAATGCCTTTCCGAGAAGAGGGGTGGATGGCGCGGCCATGTCACGCGCCTCGATGGCGTCGGCTTCAAAGGCAAGCCGCCCGGCTTCGACTGCAAGCGCGAAACCGCGTGCCATGGCGACGGGATCACCAGCCTTGGCGACGGCGGTGTTGATGAGTACGGCGTCATAGCCCAACTCCATCGCCGCCGCCGCATGGGACGGCACCCCGATGCCTGCATCGACGACCAATGGAATATCGGGGAAATGCGCCCGCATAGTTTTCAGCGCATAAGGGTTGTTGAGGCCACGGCCTGAGCCGATGGGCGCGCCCCAGGGCATCAGCACCTTGCAACCGGCTTCAATGAGCCTTTCCGCGACGACCAGATCGTCATTCATATAGGGAAAGACCTCGAAGCCGTCGTCGCAGAGTGCACGCGCTGCCTCGACCAGTCCGAACGGGTCTGGCTGCAATGTGTCGGTATCACCGATCACCTCCAGCTTGATCCAGTTGGTGCCGAAGATTTCGCGCGCCATTTTTGCCGTGGTCACCGCTTCGCGCGGTGTGTGGCAGCCTGCCGTGTTGGGCAGAACGGCCACGCCCAGCTCCCGGATCAGCGCCCAGAAATCCTGTCCGGCGCGGGCCTCGCCACTTTCGCGCCGCAGCGAGACGGTGACGATATCGCTTTGCGAAGCGCGCACCGCATCGGCTAATATGGCCGGCGATGGATATTGCGCCGTGCCGAGCAGCAGGCGGCTTTCAAATTTTTGTCCGTAGAATTCCAGCATCTCAGCCTCCCTGCATCGGGGCCAGAACTTCGATGCGGTCGCCAGCCGACAGAGTCGCGGCTGCGCGCTCGTCGCTGGCCACGAATTCGCCGTTCAGCGCGGTTGCAACAACCGCTTCATCCAGTTCGATTTCGGCGAGCAGCGCCGCCAGATTGGCGGCTGCCGTGGTGATGACCTCACCGTTCAGCACGATCGTCATGCATAGTCCTCCACAAATTCTGGTTTGGGCTCTGGCGCATCCTCCGGCATGGTCGCGCTCGCAACCGCCATGCGCGCTATCGCCGGCGAAAGCAGGAAGCCGTGGCGGTAAAGCCCGTTGACATAGACGGTTTTGCCCCGCCGTCTTACGCGGGGCAGATTGTCGGGAAAGGCCGGGCGCGCATCGACGCCGGTTTCGAGGATTTCCGCCTCGCCGAAGGCCGGATGCAAGGCATAAGCGGCGCTCAAGAGTTCCAGCGTCGAGCGCACGCTGATGCCACCCCGCTCATCGCTTTCGATCATCGTTGCGCCGATCATGTGCACGCCGTCGCCGCGTGGCACGATGTAGAGCGGAATCCGCGGATGCAGGAGGCGTATGGGTCGCTTGAGATTGATATCGCGCGAGCGCACAACCAGCATCTCGCCCTTGACGCCGCGCAGGTCCTGCAACTGATCACGCGCTGCAAGACCACGTGCATCGACGGTAATGTCGGCCTCGACTTTGACGTCTTTCACATCCTGCCCCAGATGAAAGACCACGCCTTTCTTCTGCAGTTTTTCGGCGAGCTCGATCAGTGTCTGGCGCGGGTTGAGATGGCCTTCTGCCGCGAAGAAAAGTCCCTGCCGAAAACGGTCGGCAAGGTCTGGTTCCAGCGCATTGATCTGGTCTTGATCAATGGTGTCAAATGCTTCCGTCCGGCGGGCGAAGCGGCGCAGTTCGGTCGCATCGCGTGTGTGCGAGAGCACAAGCGTACCCTTGCGATGGACTGTCGAAACGTGCCGCTCCCACCAGCCGATCGCTTCCTGTCCCAAACGAACGACCGGCTCTTCCGCGCTCTCGCCTTCGCACCATGGTGCCAGCATTCCGCCTGCAAACCATGAGCAGCTGTCGGAACCGATCTCAGTGCTTTTGGCAATGACAGTGACTGCATGTCCCTGATCGTGAAATTCTGCCGCGCACACTAGACCGGCGACACCTGCTCCGATGATGGTGACGCGCATCACATTGCCTCCTCTGAGTGGACTTTCCAGAGATTATGGAAGTGATGAACAGGCCCATGGCCTTGTCCGATCTTCAACGCATCGGCGGCGCGGATTGCCCCTTGCAGATAGGCATGGGCTGCAATGACTGCTTTTTCGAGCGGCAGGTTCTTGGCAAGCTCTGCAGCAATGGCTGAGGAGAGCGTGCAGCCCGTGCCATGGGTGTTACCGGTCCGGATACGCGTCGCCTCGACACGCAACGTGGGCTGATCGCGGCGAACCAGCAGGTCGACGCAGATTTCGCCTTCCGCATGGCCGCCCTTCATCAAAACAGCTTTCGCGCCGAGTTCGAGCAAGGCACGCCCCTGTTCTTCGGCGTCTACATCGTCGCGAGCCAGATCGCTGTCGAGCAGGCAGGCCGCTTCAGGCCGGTTGGGCGTCAGCAGCGTGGCCAGCGGAACCAGTTTCTGGCGCAAAAGCGCAATGGCGTTTTCGCTCAAAAGCCGGTCGCCGGATTTTGCAACCATCACCGGGTCGAGTACGACAGGGCCGGAGAAATGCGCAAGGCCCCGCGCAATGGCCTCGATGGTTTCGGGCACGGAAACCATGCCGATCTTCACCGCCGCTACATCGAGATCGCTGAAGACGGCATCGATCTGCCCTGCGACGATGGCGGGCGGGATGTCGTGCACCGCGCTCACCGTGCAGGTGTTCTGCACGGTGACAGCGGCAATGACGCTCGCACCATAGACGCCGAGCGCCGAGAATGTCTTGAGGTCGGCCTGAATGCCAGCTCCGCCACCACTATCGGAACCGGCAATAGTCACGCATATGGGCACGAATGCCGCACTGCCGTTTGATGTGGTTCGGGAGAAACTGTTTTTTTGGTCCATCATCACGTCTCTCATTCCGAACGGAAAAATGAGACGTCATGAACCTGTTTGGAGCTTGAACTCCGATGAGGGAAACCCTCGGCTGCGACGCGTCAAACTCCGTTCCCTACGCAGGTATTACCCGGATCAGGTTCAATGGGTTAACGCGATCAGCGTCTCTCAGCCTTTTGTGTCGCAACATCGGACGGAAAACCGCTTGGCACTTTTCCTGATATTGCTTCGAAGGCACCCCAACGAATTTTGCGTCTTTAGGCATAGGCTGGAAGTTGAAGCCGGTCAAGCGATGGAAAAATGCAGTTTTAAAGAAAATCCTTAAATCGACCCTCAATTTGTATATGGTTTATTAAAATTCTCGGCTTTAATCTATGTTCGGGGTGCATCTTCCGCGTGTTACTCATGGTGCCATGAAACTTGACGGTCCACTTTTAGGGTGGATCGAGATTATCCAGTAGGATCAGTTGGATGAGGGATTTACGATGAGGAAGCGGAGGGGCGCTTCAGCTTCGACGGAAGGCACGATGGCGCGCACGTCCGAGCAGGACTTCCGCATCCTTTTCACAACCCATCCGACACCGATGTGGGTTTATGACCCGGAGACGCTGCATTTCATCGTGATGAATGACGCTGCCTATCGGCTCTATGGATACACTGCTGATGAAATTCCGGGCATGACAGTGCTCGATATTCGACCCCAGACAGAACGGGATCGAATGCTGGCTGCCATTCGTGATCGCAGCGACCTTGAACGACCGGAGCGCTGGCAGCATCTGCGCGCGAATGGTGAAATCATTGACGTTCTGACTTACGGACGTCAGGTGCTGTTTGACGGCAAGGAAGCGATTCTCGCCATTGTTCAGGACAGGACAGAGTTGGCAGAAGCCAATCGTCAGGCAAACCACGCCCAAACCTTGCTGGACAGCCTCGTCAACAATCTGCCGCTTGGTGTCTTCGTCAAGGATATGCACGATGACGGTCGGTATGTGCTCTACAATCAGGCCGCATCAGCGGCGAGCGGACAGCCGGTAGACGAAGCCATCGGTTCGACCGACCTCGATCTTTTCCCTGAACGCGAGGCAACCGTCATCATCCAGCAAGATCGCACGGCGATGCGGCGTCGGGGCGTGTTGAACGTCGAACGCAAGATCGAGCGCAAGGACGGAACGTCGCGAACGATGCGGATCATAAAATGTTCGATCCCACCGGTCGAAGGCAACGAGCCCCGCTATTTGATCGGGCTTGTTGAGGATATAACCGAACGGCGTGAGATTGAGGAACGCATGGCACATATTGCCATGCATGACAGTCTGACAGGCTTGCCGAACCGCGCCTATTTTGCTCACCATGTAGAGAGTTTGTTGAAAAAGGGCGGGGATTCCGAGCCTTTTGCCTTGTTCTACCTTGATATCGATCATTTCAAGAACATCAACGACAATATAGGGCATCAGGCTGGCGACCAGCTTTTGCAGGAAGTGGCGCGTCGACTGAAGCAGATCACGACTTCGGATGAATTCATTGCCCGGCTGGGAGGCGACGAATTTGCCATTGTCTACCGGAGCGGGACACTGGCACAAATTGCAATGTTCGCTGACCGTATCCTTTCTGCTTTTCAGGATCCGTTCGAACTGGTGCGCAATTCAGAATTCGTCGCCTGCAGCATGGGCATCGCCCAGGCGCCATTGCATGGAGACAACCCCGACGTGCTGATGCGCAATGCCGATCTCGCGCTTTATGCTTCAAAATCAGGTGGACGCCGTACATTCCGGTTCTATCAGCACTCCCTGCGCCTGGCGGCGGAGAAGCGTTATGTCATGACCGGCGAACTTCGTCAGGCTCTGCTGGATGAACAGTTTGAACTGCATTATCAACCGATTTTCAATCTTGAGAGCGGCAAGATTTCCGGCTTTGAAGCGCTGATCCGCTGGCGTCATCCTGATCGCGGTATGGTTTCACCGGCGGAATTCATTCCACTGGCAGAAGAAACCGGGCTCATCGGACCGATCGGCGACTGGGTTTTAAGGACTGCATGTCGGGAAGCTGTGCTCTGGCCGGAGGACATAAAAGTCTCGGTCAATCTTTCACCGGTCCAGTTCAGTCAGACCACGCTCTTGCATTCCGTCACGGATGCGTTGGAAGCAGCGCGTCTTTCACCCGACAGGCTTGAGCTTGAAATCACGGAGTCGGTCTTCCTGTCGAACAGCAAGAACAATATCGAGTTGCTGTTCGAACTTCGCCGATTGGGTGTTCGTATCGCGATGGATGATTTCGGGACCGGCTATTCCTCTTTGAGCTATTTGCGATCATTCCCATTTGATAAGATCAAGATTGATCGCAGTTTCGTTTCAGGGATCGAAGTCGATACGCGCGATCTGGCCATCATTCAGGCTGTGGCAACGCTCGGTGCTGGCTTCAATATTGTCACGACGGCCGAGGGCGTGGAAACCGCACAACAGTTGGAACGTTTGAAGACCGAGCGTTTTGGCGAAGTGCAGGGTTTCCTGACCGGGCGGCCAATGCCTGCCGGAGACGTGCATTCCTTTATCCAGAATCGCAGCAATGTCGGTCTGGAAATGCCTGCAGCACACAACAGATTGCCGATTTAGGGCATCGCCCACTTGTTATTGAGCGGCGCTCGAAAAGCCATAACACCAAACAAAAAGTCCAAATCGAACCTCGCCTTAAAAAGGGCTTGACCTTCCAACGGTGGGAAGGCCTATCTAGGGAGCAACTCTCGAATTATGCCCTTTCCGGGCGATGAAAGGGATTGCCATGAACAAGCCTGTTAATCACGAAACCATCAGTTTTCCAGTGCCCGTCGAAGGGATGAGTTGCGCGTCTTGCGTGTCATCCGTTGAAAAAGCCGTGTCCAAAGTTCCGGGCGTCGACAAGGTTTCCGTCAATCTTGCAACGGAACGCGCCGACGTGACTTTCAAGGGTGAACCGGATTTGCCGTCGGTGATCGATGCCATTCGCAAGGCGGGTTATGATGTCCCGGCAGGGAGCATCGATCTCGCTATTGAAGGCATGACTTGTGCTTCCTGCGTCAGCAAGGTTGAAAAGGCGCTGAATGCTGTGCCGGGCGTAACACGCGCCAGTGTTAATCTCGCAACTGAACGTGCCCATGTGGAACTGGCCGGGCCGGTACAGCCCTCCGAACTCATCAAGGCGGTTGAACAGGCAGGTTATGAGGCGCGTTCGCTGGATGACGCGCAGAGCGACGTCAAGCAGGAAACCCAGTCCGAGAAGCGGGATGCTGAAGCGGCAGAACTGAAGAAAAGCGTCATTCTCTCTGCCGTTTTGACCTTGCCTGTTTTCGTTATGGAAATGGGTTCGCATCTGATCCCTGCAGTTCATATGTTCGTCATGGACAGGATCGGCATGCAGAACAGCTGGTATCTGCAGCTTGTGCTCACCACGCTGGTTCTGTTCGGTCCGGGATTACGCTTTTTCAAGAAAGGCATTCCGGCGCTGTTGCGCGGCACGCCTGACATGAATTCGCTGGTTGTGGTTGGCACGCTTGCCGCATGGGGCTATTCGGTGGTCGCGACTTTCCTTCCCGGCGTGCTGCCGGAAGGCACGGTGAATGTTTATTTCGAGGCTGCCGCCGTCATCGTCACATTGATCCTGATCGGGCGTTATCTGGAGGCGCGTGCCAAGGGACGCACCAGTGCGGCTATCAGCCGGCTGGTTGGCCTGCAGGCGAAATCGGCGCGTGTGGTGCGTAATGGCGAGACGATCGATGTGCCGCTGGAAGATGTTCGCGCTGGTGACGTCGTGCAAGTCCGCCCCGGCGAGAAAGTGCCGGTCGACGGCGAGGTGATCGAAGGTTCGTCCTATGTGGATGAATCGATGATTACCGGCGAGCCTGTGCCTGTTGCCAAGGAAAAGGGCGCGGAAGTGGTCGGCGGCACGATCAACAAAACCGGCGCTTTCACCTTCCGTGCCACCAAGGTTGGCCGCGATATGGTGATCTCGCAGATCATCCGCATGGTCGAGGACGCTCAGGCCGACAAGCTGCCAATTCAGGCAAAGGTCGACAAGGTGACCGGCTGGTTCGTACCCGCTGTGATGGCGGCTGCCGCTTTGACTTTTGCATTGTGGCTTGTGATCGGCGGCACGGGCATGCTGGGTTACGCGCTGGTGAACGCCATTGCGGTTCTCATCATCGCCTGCCCGTGTGCCATGGGCTTGGCCACGCCGACCTCCATTATGGTTGGCACTGGCCGCGCAGCCGAGTTCGGCGTCCTGTTTCGCCGCGGTGACGCATTGCAGACCTTGCGCGATGCTTCCGTTATCGCCGTCGACAAGACCGGTACGCTGACACAGGGAAAGCCCGCTTTGGCTCATTTCGCGACCGTCGAAGGCTTTGAGAAGGACGAACTTCTGGCGCTTGTCGCGGCTGTGGAGGCACGTTCCGAACACCCGATTGCCGACGCGATTGTGGAAGCAGCGAAAGAGAAGGGATTGAAGCTTGCGGATGTATCGGCTTTCGAAGCCGTACCCGGTTTTGGCCTGAAGGCTCATGTGTCCGGCCATGAGATTGCCATCGGCGCTGATCGTTACATGGCAAAGCTTGGTCATGACGTTGCTGTCTTTGCCAATGATGCGAAGCGTCTCGGCGATGAGGGGCAGTCTCCGCTCTATGCAGCTGTCGATGGTAAGCTGGCAGCAATCCTGACTGTTGCCGACCCGATGAAGGAAACCACGCCAGCGGCGATTGCTGCCCTGCACGAGCAGGGGCTGAAGGTCGCCATGATCACCGGCGATAACCGCCGCACGGCGGAAGCCATCGCAAAACGTCTCGGCATCGATGAAGTCGTTGCGGAAGTGCTGCCGGACGGCAAGGTCGAAGCGTTGAAGCGGCTTTCGGCAGGTGGCAAGCGGATTGCCTTTGTCGGTGACGGTATCAACGATGCGCCTGCACTGGCTGCTGCCGATGTCGGTATTGCGATTGGCACCGGCACGGATATTGCGATCGAAAGCGCAGATGTGGTGTTGATGTCGGGCGATCTTCGCGGCGTGGTCAATGCCATTGCCATATCGAAGGCGACGATCCGTAATATCAGCGAAAACCTGTTCTGGGCCTTTGCCTATAACGTCGCGCTGATCCCTGTCGCGGCGGGTGTCCTCTATCCGTTCACTGGCACGTTGTTGTCACCGGTTCTGGCGGCAGGCGCCATGGCTTTCTCCAGCATCTTCGTGCTGAGCAATGCCTTGCGGCTCAAGGCTTTTAAAAGCCCGATAGAGGCCTGAGCAAAAGAAAGGCGCGGTGTTGACCGCGCCTTTTTGTTTCAGAGCATTTCCAGCAAAAGTGCGAAGCGGTTTTGCGTAGGATAATGCGTACAAACAAAGACATAGAGCGGTTCCGTTTCAACCGGAACCGCTCTAATGAGTTCCGACAGCCTTGCCGTATGTTCGGACCACATTGCGGACGGCCTCCACCATCAAGGCGTGGGGCGTCGCTTCAATCTCACCCGAGGCGACTGCTGGATAAAGCGTGCCCAGATACTGACTGATCAGCGTTTCCGGTATCTTGCGCTCTTCCAGACGGTTCAAAAGCGCATCGACGGCAGCAGTTGCGACCGGATGCGGCCAGTAATAGCGAATGCGGTCGCTATAGGAGAAATGGCGTTGCAGGCGCAGTTCTTCCGCATCACCGTGATAGTATTTTTCCCAGTTCTTCGGCTCTGCGAGAAGTAGCGCTTCCATCTTACCGCGCAGGGTTTCTTCTTCCGGCAGTTTGTCGAGGAAAGCTGCAATCTGGTCGAGACCGTAAAGCGCCTCGCGCAGTGCAAAAGTCAGGCCGGGGCCGACTTTCAGAATGGTGAAACCGTCATCAACCAGATCGGAAAGCGCTTCCACCGGCTGATAGTCGGTGGAGTGGGCTTCAAAGACGAATTGCGCCATTTCGCTGAGAACACCGCTTAACGCCGTCGCCTTTTCACTGTTGTAGAAGACGACATTTTCGTTGCCGAACTCGACGCCCGGCTGCACCACGACGCCGATGGCGCGGGCGAATGCGTCTTCCAGTCCGAGTGCTGCGAAAGCCTTGCGGTGAATGGCGACGGTTTCAACTGCCGCGCCCGGCTTGGTCAGCTCCAGCTCTTCGATTTCTTCCATCGCTCCGCCGGGGATAGGGACTTCCGTGCCGATGATATAGACCGGCAGGTCGTATCCGGCTTCGTGGGCTGCTGCTTCCGAAACCTTGGCCAGGCGCGCTGCGCGCTCGGCGGTCACGGCATCGGGCAGTGCGACCGGCTCGCCAGCACAGCCCATCGAGGTATCGAGATGGATTTTGGTGAAGCCAGCGCGCACGAAGGCGTCGATCATCACATCCGACTTCGCAAGGGCTTCTTCGGCGGGCAGATGCTTCCACGGGTTGGGGCCGAGATGGTCGCCGCCCAGAATAAGCCGCTTGGTGTCGAAGCCGACACGGGCGGCGATGTCTTCCACAAAGCGGCGGAAGTCGGCAGGCGTCATGCCTGTATAGCCGCCGTCCTGATTGACCTGATTGCAGGTGGCCTCAATCAGCACGTCCGTGCTGGTCGCGATGCCTTCAAGAAGCGCGGCCTCGATCACCAGCGGATGCGCAGAGCAGATCGACGTGATGCCGCCGCGAACGCCGCTTGCATAACGGGCGGGAAGTGCGCTCAGAACATTCGTGCTGCTCATGCTGGAACTCCGTTTTTCTGCAGGAAGGCTTCAATTTCGGCCATGGTCGAGGTGCCTTCCATCGGTCCCTTGACGCCGACGGCGCGTGCGCCGGTGGCGTTGGCGATGACGAGGGCTTCTTTCGGTGCCATGTCGCGCAGCCAGCAGGTGACGAATGCCGCGCCAAAACTATCGCCCGCTCCGGTCGGGTCGATCTCATCGACCTTGAAAGCAGGCGCGAAAACTTCGCCGGACTGATCGAAATAGCTTGCGCCTTCCGCGCCGCGCTTGACCACGACGGCCTTCACGCCCCGCGCCAGCAGTTCTTCCACGGCTGCCTTTTCCTCGGTCGCCTTGGTGAAGAGGAAAATTTCCGGGCCGCTCGGCATGAACAGGTCGGTGTTTTCCAGCGCATGGGCCAGTGCCTGGCGCATGCCCGGCAATTCCAGCATTTCCTTGCGGATATTCGGGTCGAAGGACACGGTGCCACCCTTCGCCTTGATACGGATCGTCGCCTCGTGGATTGCAGAAACAATGCCTTCGGAGAACAGGGCGGAGCCCATGATATGCAGGTGATCGGCGGTCTCGATCAGCATTTCAGCTTCCGGCGTCAGGCCGATGGCGCTGCATGCGCTGTGCTTGATGTTGAAGATGAAATCGCGATTGCCATCCGGGCGATAACGCACGAAAGCGCTGCCGGTGGCGGCTGTCGGATGCACGCCGATGGCCGAAATATCCACGCCGTCCTTCTGCAAGCGCTCGATATTGAGCGCGCCGAAGTCATCATTGCCGACCGCGCTGACCATGCCGCAAGACTGGCCCATCTTGGCGGCCTGATCGATGAAGATTGCGGGCGCGCCGGAGGCGAACGGCCCGATCAATGGGATGGCGGTCTTGAAACCGTTGCCGGTTTCCACGGCCATGATTTCGACGACGATCTCGCCGATGGTGATGATCTTTTTCATAAGGTGCACCGCGATTACGTACGCATGGATTTCGAGCGCACGTCCAGCCAGACGGCAACCAGAATGACCACGCCCTTGACGATGAGCTGATAGAAATAGGGCACCGACAGCATGTTCATGCCGTTGTTGATGACACCGATGATGAGCGCGCCCAGAATGGTGCCGACCATGGTGCCGACGCCGCCGGCAAGCGAGGTGCCCCCAAGCACGACCGCCGCAATGGCGTCGAGTTCATAGCCCATGCCTGCATTGGTCTGTGCTGAGGACAGGCGCGAGGAGAGGAGAATGCCGCTGATGGCTGCCATGACGCCGGAGAGCATGAAGACGATGATCTTGATGCGGTCGACGCGGATGCCCGAATAGATCGCTGCTTCCTTGTTGCCGCCCGACAGATAGATGCGGCGGCCGAAAACGGTCTTCGACAGCAGGATATAATTGAAGATGAACAGGATGCCGACGATCCAGATGATGATCGGCAGGCCGAGCCAGTTTTCCGAGCCGATGGCAAGCCAGGTATCGTTTTCGATGATTTCAGGCGCGCCATTGGTCGGCAGACTGACCATGCCGCGATAGATGCCCATTGTCGCAACGGTCACGATGAAGGATGGCAGCATCAGCTTTGCCGAAAGCACACCGTTCAGCCCGCCCATGATGGCGCCCGCCGCAAGGGTGAAAACGACGGTCGGCACGAAGCCGAAGCCCATGGCGAAGGCTTGCGCTGCCACCATGCCGGAAACTGCGATGATCGAACCGATGGACAGGTCGATTTCACCAAGCAGGATCACATAGGTCATGCCATAGGCGGCAACGGCAATCACCGCCACCTGCTGCATGATGTTCATGAAGTTGTTGAAGGCGAGAAAGCGCGGGTTCAGCACCGCAAAGACCACGCAGAGCACGGCCAGCGAGATGATGATACCGCCATACTGGCGAACCAGCGGGGAGCTGAAAAGCGAACGGCGGACTTCCGCGTCCACGGCTTTCTTCTGAATATTTTGTGCGTTGCTCATAGGTGCATTCCTGCTGCGTAGCTCATGACGGTTTCTGGCGTGAGGCCATCGGCATCGACAATGGCGGCGACATGCTTGTTATGCATGACGGCCACGCGGTCGCTCAGGCCCAGCACTTCCGGCAGTTCGGAGGAAACCATCAGGATCGCCGCGCCATTGGCGGCAAGTTCACGGATGATGCGATAGATTTCGAATTTCGCGCCGACATCGACGCCGCGTGTCGGCTCATCGAGAATGAGGATGCGCGGCTTTGTCTGCAGCCACTTTGCCAGCACGATCTTCTGCTGGTTGCCGCCGCTGAGTGACCCGGCAACCGTGTCGATGGATGCGGTCTTGATGGCCAGACGCAGCACTTCCGCCTTGGCGGCGGAGCGCTCCGCTTTCGAGCGCATGAGGCCGAAAGGCCCTGCAAGCTGGCCGAGCGCCACCATGTTGATATTGCGCTCAACGCTGTGTGGCAGAACGAGACCTTCTTCCTTGCGGTTCTCGGTCACGAAAGCAATGCCGTTGCGAATAGCATCGGTCGGTGAGGAGAGGGTGATGACCTCTCCGTCGAGCCTGATTTCACCCGTGGGCCGCAGCATACCGAACAATGCCTTCATCACGTCCGAACGGCCAGAACCGACCAACCCGAAAAGCCCCAGAACTTCGCCGGGTTTCACGTCGATGGAAACATCGTTGAATTTGCCCGCAACCGAGAGGTTCTTCGTTTCAAGTATGGGCGGCACGCTTGCCGATGGTCTCGGCGCTTCGCGCGGCGGATAGATGTCGTTCATCTCACGGCCGACCATCAGGGCGATCAGCCGCTCGATTGTGGTCTCGCTCTTTTCCGTGGTCGTTACATATTCGCCATCGCGAACGACCGTAATGTCGTCGGAAAGCCGCATGATTTCTTCCATGCGATGCGAAATATAAATAACGGCTGTGCCCCTGGCTTTCAGGCGCTCGATAATCGAAAACAGGATTTCCGCTTCGCTGTCGGAGAGCGATGAGGTCGGCTCATCCAGAATGACGACGTCAGCAGGCTGGCTCAGGCCCTTGGCGATTTCGACGAGCTGGCGCTGGGCAATCGACAGGTCGCCAACCTTTGCGCGTGCATCGACAGGCAGACCAAGCTCATCGATGAGCTTGTCGGCAGCGGCGTTCAGTTCGCGCTCCCGCACAAAACCGAAGCGGCTTGGCTCATGATTGGCGAAGATGTTCTCGGCCACGCTGAGATTGCGCGACAGGCTCAATTCCTGAAAGACGATGGCGATGCCATTTGCACGGGCATCGCGCGGGTCTTTCGGCGTATAGGTCGCGCCCTTGAGCAAAATGGTGCCGGAGGTTGGCTTGAAAACGCCAGCCAGAATCTTCATTAGGGTGGATTTTCCGGCGCCGTTTTCGCCAAGAAGCGTATGCACGCGGCCGCGACGCACGGTCAGGTTCATGCGCTTGAGCGCGATGACCGGGCCGAAGGATTTCGCCACATCGCGAATTTCAAGCACCGTATCCGGCAGGGCGTTTCGTTCGGATTTGGTGGCTGTCTCGGTATCTGTCACTTTGGGGGCCTCCACTCTCCGTTATTCAGTTTCGCAATGGATTTTAAGATCGATCCCGAGCGAAGTCTGCAATTCAAAAGGGTTGCGGCGGCGGCAAGGCGCGTGGTGTTCGCCGGGCCGCCGCACGCAGATAGGAAACAGCGACTGGGAGGAGTGTCGCTGTTTCACGCGGTGTTACTTGGTTTCGCCGTCCTTGGTGACGACGCCCGGAACGATTGGCTGCTTGGCTGGAACTTCCTCGCCCTTGATGACTTTGGCAGCGGTTTCAACTGCAACCTTGCCCATCTGGTCCGGGTACTGGGCGATAACGCCGACCATGACCGGGTCGTTTTTGACGGCATTGCGGGCTTCTTCCATGCCATCGAAGCCGATCACCTTGACCTGGTTTTCAAGCTTGGCCGACTTTACTGCCGAGGCAGCAGCCAGCGCAGCATCGTCACCGAAACCGAAGATGCCGACAATATCCGGATTGGCCTGAAGGATGTTCTGGGCAGCCGAAAGAGCTTCCGGACGGGTGATGCCCGGCTGGATCGCCACGATCTTGATGTCGGGATATTTGGCAATGCCCTTCTTGAAGCCCTCAATACGGTCCACGACCGACTGAACCGTCGGGTAATCGATCACGGCGACATTGCCCTTTTCACCAATGGTTTTGGCCATCAGTTCGGCAGCCTTTTCGCCGCCTGCGAAGTTGTCCGTGCCCACAAAGGAGGTCACATCAACATTGTTGGCCGGTACGTCGACGGTAATGACCTTGATGCCAGCCTTTTCAGCCTTGTTGATGGCCGAGCGAACGCCCTTGCTGTCAACCGGCGAGATGATGATGACGTCAACGCCCTTGGTGATGAAATCTTCCACATCGGCGAGCTGCTTGCTCAGGTCCTGATTGGCGATGGAGACTTCCAGCGGTACATTTTCTGCCTGCGCTTCCTTCTTCATCGCATCTGCGAGCGCGATGTAGAACGGATGCTGCTGGGTCAGAAGCGATGCGCCGATGCCTTCGGCAGATGCAGCACCTGCCATCATGGCCAGAGCTACGCCGGAA
This sequence comes from Ochrobactrum sp. BTU2, assembly GCF_024539785.1. Classification (NCBI taxonomy): domain Bacteria; kingdom Pseudomonadati; phylum Pseudomonadota; class Alphaproteobacteria; order Hyphomicrobiales; family Brucellaceae; genus Ochrobactrum; species Ochrobactrum sp. BTU2. The sequence continues at coordinate 581,916 of NZ_JAHWRG010000002.1, forward strand.
AAGAGAATACGGCTGAGCGATTTGCGAAACATGATTTCCTCCGAATGACCGGCGCTCGCCGGGGCGTCCTTCTATGGGACATGAACAACGGTTTTCCTGCTGGTCCGTCAGTTGTCGCCAACTTCAAACCTCCCGAAGGGCAGGGCCTTCAGCCCATGATTGAGCTCCCCTAGACATGCTAGAGCTTGTTCAGTGTGTCAATATAAAATTTTTCACGTGTAAAAATTATAACGATTGAATTTGGGCAGGTTACATAGGCGTGAACTGCAGCAGGCACGTGAAGGCGTGGACTACTGATCACTGTTGTGTTGAAATTTGTTGCTTCTGGGCGGAAATAAATTTACGCATGAAAAGAAAAGTGGGTGGCGCCGAAAAATCGCTTCGATACCCCAATGGGAAAAGCAGGGCATGACCGAACAGAAGATCAGGACGATGGAAGAGTTCGCGGCGGCAAGCGGATTGTCTCGTCCTACGGTCTCGAAATATTTCGACAATCCTGAAAGCGTAAAGCCTTCCACGCGGGCTCGTATCGAAAAGGCGTTGAAAGACTATAATTATCAGCCCAACATTTTTGCAGTCAGCCTCAATCGCAAGAAGCCGAAGAACATCGGCGTTATCGTCCCGCATATATCCGATCCATTCTACGCGGAAATCATTCGCCAGATCGAGATGCGCTGTCTGGCGGAGGGCTACTGGACTATCGTGCTGTCATCTCATGGTGAGAGAAAACTCGAAGCGCGGGCGATGCGCACCTTGATGTCTCTCAAGATTGCGGGTGTTCTGATGGCTCCGCTCGGTTTCGATACGGATGAGAAGCTTCTTTCCAGTCTGTCGAACTCGACGCCTGCAGTTTTCCTGGACAGCCGTATCAGCGACGATCAGCCGTTCGTCGGCACGGATAATCGTCAGAGCATAGGGAATATCACCGAGTATCTCTATCGAACGGGGGAACACCCCTGCTTCCTCGAAATGCCGGCCGTAAACCAGAATGCGCTGGAACGGCGTTCGGCCTATATCGAAACCATGGAAAGGCTTGGCGTTGAACCGATCGTCCTTCCCATAGAAGCAAAGAACTGGAATTTCGAGGAACTGGGCTATCAGGAGGCAGGCCGGATTTTTGATCGCGGCGGGTTTCCGACGCGCACGGTTCTGTGTGCCAATGATCGTCTGGCTTTCGGCGTGATTTCCGCGGCATTCGAGCGTCGGCGCCATGTCGGGCGCGAGGAGGGCTGCGATCTCCGTGTCGCCGGTCATGACGACCATCCTCTCAGCCGCTTCACCTGTCCGCCGCTGACAACGGTTGCGCAGGATTATCGGCAAATCGCGCAACTGGGTCTCGATATGCTTTTCTCGCGGATCAATGCGCACGAAAGCGGGGCAGCCGTCGAGAAGGAAATTCGCCGTCTCGATAGCCACCTCATCATGCGCGGCTCTGCGTGATGCCACCAAAAAGCCTCCTGAAAGCCGAAATATACACAGTTTTGCCATGCGTTCGCCGCAATTGATGGGCGAAAATACGCCTATTCGCGCAACGTTTCGCGTCTTCTGACGGCTCAAAGCTTCTTTTCGGCACTCTGCCTTAATTAAGGATGCCGTTTGGACTGAAACCAGTCCCTCCCGACCTTTCCGGCGAAAGAATTACTCTGCCGCTCCCTAGATTTTTTCCATGCTCGCCTATGTGGATATGTAGGCAGCAGGGAGTTGTGCGGCACACGGATTGCTGCAAGACTTGCAACCTATATCTGACCATATCTGGCCATATCTGGAATGCCTCGAAATTGGTGAGCGGTTAATCCGCCCGGCTTCCCTGCCCATATGACGGGATGCCGGTTGTGCTAGAAGGGGGTAATGTCTTGCTTATCTGGTTAACTTCTATTGTTCTTTTCCTGATCGGGCTTGCGCTCGGCGCGGGAGGCATCTGGCTCGCCGCACTCGGCGGCAGCTGGTATTACATACTCGCAGCGATCGGCTTTCTGCTGACCGCCGTTTTGCTTTCCCGGCGCAGCGCCACAGCATTATGGGTCTATGCGCTTGTCATTCTTGGATCGCTCGGCTGGGCCGTTTATGAAGTCGGCTTCGATTGGTGGCAGCTTGGCGCACGCGGCGGCATCATCGTGCTGCTCGGCTTCTGGATGCTGACGCCCTGGATCAGGAAACCATTGAATAACGGAGCAGGCGATAGTGGTCTGCCGCTGGCCGCAGCCTCGGTGATCGCAGTTGTGGTCGCAGGCTATGCGATAACACAGGATAGCTACAATATTGCCGGAGACCTGCCGACGGAGAAGGTCGCTGCAACGCCCGATCTTGGCGGCAACATGCCCGATGGTGAATGGCATCAATATGGTCGAACGCCTTACGGTCAGCGCTATTCGCCACTGGCACAGATAACGCCGGAGAATGTCTCCAAGCTTCAGGTTGCCTGGCAGTATCAGACCGGCGATGTGAAGCAGCCGCAGGATGTGGGCGAAACGACCTATCAGGTCACGCCGCTCAAGATCGGCGATTCCCTTTATCTCTGCACGCCGCATAACTGGGCAATCGCGCTGGATGCGGCGACCGGCAAGGAAAAGTGGAAATTCGATCCCAAGGTCGGTTTCAATACAGACCGCCAGCACCAGACCTGCCGTGGTGTGAGCTACTGGAAAGATGCGACCGCAACAGCTGGAGCGAAATGCTCCGAGCGTGTCTATTTGCCGACATCTGACGCACGATTGATCGCACTGGATACGGCCACCGGAGAAATCTGCACGGATTTCGCCAATGGTGGAACTCTCGATCTCAGCCACGGCATGAAATACAATCCGGCAGGGTATTACTACTCCACTTCACCCCCTGCGGTCGTCGGCGACAAGATCATCGTTGGCGGTGCCGTCAACGATAATTATTCGACGGAAGAACAGTCCGGCGTCATTCGCGCATTCGATATCCGCACTGGCCAACTGCTGTGGAACTGGGATTCGGGCAATCCGGATGTCACCACGCCGCTGCCGGAGGGGGAGCACTACACGACCAACTCACCCAACAGCTGGTCCGTTTCAAGCGTCGATGAGAAGCTTGGGCTGATATTTGTTCCGCTCGGCAACAAGGTGCCCGACCAGCTTGGTATGGACCGCAGCGAGAATGTGGAGAAGTTTTCCTCGTCCATCGTCGCTCTCGATGTGAATACCGGACAGCTTCGCTGGGTGCGCCAGACTGTTCACCATGATCTATGGGATATGGACGTTCCAGCCCAGCCGGTCCTGCTGGAAATCAACGGGGTTCCGGCACTGGTCGGACCGACGAAGCAGGGCGATCTCTATGTTCTGGATCGACGCACTGGCGAGCCGATCATTCCAGTCAGGGAAATTCCAGCTCCGACAGGCGCGATACCCGAGGACCATACTGCGCCGACGCAGCCGATCTCCGATCTTACTTTCAGTCCGCCACCCTTGCGCGAAAGCGACATGTGGGGTGTGACGATGTTCGATCAGCTCGCTTGTCGTATCAAGTTCCACGAGCTGTTCTATGAAGGCCGATATACCCCGCCTTCGCTGCGCGGAACGATTGTCTATCCGGGCAATTTCGGTGTGTTCAACTGGGGCAGCGTGGCCGTCGATCCGGTGCGGCAAGTCATGTTCGGTATGCCGACCTATCTCGCCTTCACCTCGCGCCTCGTTCCACGCGCGGACATTCCGCCGAAAGGACAGGATGAAAAGGGAAGCGAGCAGGGCTTGAACCGCAACGACGGCGCGCCTTATGGCGTCTTCATGGGACCATTCCTGGGTCCGCTCGGTATTCCCTGCCAGACGCCGCCATGGGGTTATGTCGCTGGTGTTGACTTGCGAACCGGTAAGATTGCCTACAAACATCGGAATGGAACGATCCGCGATATGTCACCGGTTCCACTTCCGCTGAAGGTCGGCGTCCCGGGCATTGGCGGACCGATGATCACCGCAGGCGGCGTTGCCTTCCTTGGTGCAGCCGTGGATGATTATCTGCGCGCCTATGACCTGACTTCGGGCAAGCAGCTCTGGGAAGCACGGCTTCCTGCTGGCGGGCAGTCGACGCCAATGAGCTATACGGTCGGCGATCAGCAATTCGTTCTGATGGTTGCCGGCGGGCATGGTTCTGTTGGCACCAAGCCCGGCGATTACGTGATCGCCTATACTCTGCCGAAAGGCTGAGCTGGTGATGTGAAACGAAAACGCCGGGAGTGATCCCGGCGCTTTCATTTGAAAATCTCAGATTTTGCCGTGCAGCAACTCACCTTTTCGCGGAGCCGGGCGCTTGCGGCTTTCCACGCTGTTTTCTGCGAGCTGGTGAATGATCGGGCAATCGGGGCGGTTGTCCCCGTGGCAGTTTTTCGCGAGGTAGCGCAGCGTATCAGCCATTTCCTGCAACTGACGCATCTTGGCTTCCAGCTCCTCGACATGGCCAAGCGCTACCTTCTTGACGTCAGCCGATGCGCGGTTGCGATCGCGCCAGAGCGTCAGCAGTTCCTTGATCTGTTCAACCTGAAAACCGAGGTCGCGGCTGCGGCGGATGAAGCGCAGCGTCTCAACGTCTTTCTGCGTATAGACGCGATAGCCTGAACCGGTTCTCTCGGCAGCTTCAATGAGTCCGATTGTTTCATAATGGCGGATCATCTTCGCCGATATGCCAGATGCTGCAGCTGCCTGCCCTATATTCATCCCGTTCCTCGCTGGCTGGTTATTTGCAAGGATATAGGAATGCAGAGACGTCTTTCAAAGAGGCTTATGCGTTCAGATGGCTCGCCCGGAACGTTTCATGAGGTAATGTTCAATTGCCTGAAACCCATCGAAGATGAGTATGGCAAGTGCGGCCACGACGAGCCCTCCCTGCAAAACGAAGGCAAGATTGTTGGAAATGAGCCCGGCGATGATGACCTCACCAAGCGTTCTGGCAGCGACAGTCGAGCCAATGGTAGCCGTTGCAAGGCCGATCACAACGGAAAGTCTGATACCTGCCAGAATAACCGGCATGGCAAGGGGAACCTCGACTTTCACGAGCCGTTGCGCGCTGGTCATCCCCATGCCGCGTGCAGCTTCGACAACCGGAGGCGGCAAAGTCGTTAGTCCCGTCAGCGTATTTTCAAAAATCGGAAGCAGACCATAGAGGAAGAGTGCAATCAGGGTCGGCTTGTCTCCGAAACCGAAGACCGGCACTGCAAGTGCCAGCACTGCAACTGGAGGAAAGGTCTGGCCGATATTCACAAGGCTGCGTGAGAGTGGCAGAAACTCTGCGCCCTGCTTTCTGGTAACAAAGATTGCCATCGAGACGGCTACAATCGTGGATGCAAGTGCGGCCAGAGCGACCAGGCCGAGATGCTGCAAAGTCAGTGTCACGAAGTTTGCACGATCATAAATGACCGGGACGCCCTCATCGACGAGCGGTCGAAACAACGGCTCGAAAAGATGGGGCCGCCACAGAAACAGCAGCAGAACGCCCAGAAGCAGCGCACGTGGAACAAGGGACAGGAACAACCTCATGCCGGACGCTCTGCCTGATGCAGAAGCCTGTCGAGCGTAACTTGTCCAAGTGGTCTTCCATCATGATCAAGAACGGGAAGAGCCTTGCGTCCTGACCACAGAAGCTCGGCAAGGGCATCGCGTTGCGACGCTGTTACCGGCATTGTTGCACCGCTTGCATCACCGGGCTGGAGCGCGGTTTTAAGGTCCATGAGAGAGAGGAGGCGGAAAGGCCGTTCGCCCGTACCGACAAGACGTTCGACGAAATCGGTTGCCGGACGGGCAAGAATTTCTGCCGGTGGACCATATTGCAGCAATTTTCCGTCATCCATGACGGCGATACGATCACCCAGCGATATGGCTTCCTCCATGTCGTGCGTGACAAGGATTATGGTCGTGCCGAGCCGCTTCTGGATCGCCTTCAGATCTTCCTGTGCCTTGGCTCGGATTACCGGATCGAGTGCCCCGAATGGCTCGTCCATGAGAAGGATGTTCGGCCCGGCAGCGAGTGCGCGTGCCACACCGACGCGTTGCTGTTGCCCTCCGGAAAGTTCATGCGGATAGCGGTCGCGATAGTCCGCTGGTTCAAGCTGGAAGAGGTCAAGCAGTTCATCCACGCGAGCATCGATGCGCTGTTTCTGCCATCCAAGCAGAAGGGGAACCGTCGCAATATTCTCCGCGACAGTGCGATGCGGAAAAAGTCCGTTCTGCTGGATGACGTAGCCGATCTGCCGGCGCAGAACATGACCGGGTTCGTCCATGACACTGCGGCCATCGATGCGGATTTCTCCGTCGGTCGGCTCGACCAGACGATTGACCATCCGCAGGAGGGTCGTCTTGCCGGAACCTGACGTCCCGACAATGGCAGCAATACTGTGGGGTTCGATGGTGAAGCTCACCGCGTCCACCGCTGCGCGTCCGTTATAGCGCTTCGTGATATGGTCGAATTCGATCATTGGGAGCTGCCTTTCCCGGTGATTTCTATCGCTGCATCGAGAATGACAGCAGCCGCAAAGGCGAGGAGAACGGTAGGCAAGGCACCCAGCAGAACAAGATCCATGGCCGTTTGCCCAATGCCCTGAAAGACGAATGTTCCGAAGCCGCCGCCACCAATCAATGCCGCGATGGTCGTCAGGCCGATATTCTGCACCATGACGATACGTATGCCGGTGAGAATAACGGGAAAAGCGAGCGGAAATTCCGTTTTGAAGAGGCGTTGCAGGCGCGTCATGCCCATGCCGCGGGCTGCGTCCGTTACCGGCTCCGGCACCTGTGCCAGCCCTGCGACGGTATTCGCCACGATAGGCAGCAGCGAATAGAGGAAAAGCGCAACGAATGCCGGTGCAGCGCCGATACCACGAATACCGATAGCACCCGCCCAGGGAAACTGCGTGGCGACCCAGCCGAGTGGCGCAATCAAAATACCGAACAGGGCCATTGACGGAATGGTCTGCACGATATTGAGGCTGTTAAGAACGAAAGCCCGCAACCCGGCCAAGCGATGGCAGACAAGCCCCAGCGGAATACCCACTGCGGTCGCCGCTGCAAGCGATCCCAATGCCAACGATATATGCCGCTCCGCTTCGTTCCAGAAGCTGTCCGCGCGGCTTTGATATTCCTTCATGAATGAGATGCTGTCCCAGAGGCCTGAGGAAAGCAGCGCGGCCAGGAGCAATCCTGCAATGACCAGCAGTCCGATCCGTAAAAACGGACCGGCACGCAGCCGGACCAGCCCATCCGCGACATAAAGTGCGCTCGCAAAAAACAACAGCCAAAAGCCGGAAGCCGGAGAAACGCGCGCATATCTGTTTCCTTCGGGCGACAGATATGACGCGGCCAGGCCGATTGCCAGCATGACGGATGCGAGGCAGAACAGAGCCGCGAACAGCCGCAACAAATTGTTGCTGCGGACAAAGCCGATCAGCAGTCCTGCCGCTACGACAGCGGCGAACAGCAGCGCCAATGAGGCCGGCAGGGCATCCAAAAGATAACGAGGCTCGCCTTGAACAATGCGGTTTGCCCGAAAGTTTGCGAATGGCAGAAGCAATCCCGATAAGGCGATTGCCGCAATGACCAGTCCGAGCTTGTCGATATATGCAAACAAGCCCCTCGTGCCATTTGCCTGGATCGTCTGGTGTGTTGCACTCATGCCCGGCAATTATCCGTTATCGCGCTCTCTACTTGAGAAATCCGTTGGCTTTAAGAAAATCCTCGGCAACCGCCTTTGCCGGTTCGCCACCCAGTTGCACGCGACCGTTGAGTTCCTGAAGGGTGGTCAGGTCGAGTTTCTCGAAGACGGGTTTCAGAAGTTCCTCGATCTTCGGATTTTTCTTCAAGACTTCCTCACGGATGATCGGGGCGGGCTGGTAAACCGGCTGCACATGCTTGTCGTCTTCAAGAACGACAAGTCCGGAAGGCGCGATGCCCCCATCGGTGCCATAGACCATGGCCGCGTTGGCGCCGCTGGTCTGGTTGGCAGCGGCAGCAATGGTTGCAGCCGTGTCTCCGCCGGAAAGTGTGATGAGCTGGTCGGGTTTCAGGGTGAAGCTATAGGCGGTCTGGAAAGCTGGCAGGGCTGCTGCCGAGTTCACGAATTCAGAGGATGCGGCCAGAATGACCTTTCCACCGCCTGAAATGTACTTTCCGAATTCGCTCAGGTTCGTAAGCTTGTTTTCGTCGGCGACATCCTTGCGCACCGCAATGCCCCAGGTGTTGTTTGCCGGTGAGGGCGCCAGCCAGACGATCTTGTTGGCATCGTAATCGAGCTGCTTTGCAGTCTCATAAGCTTTGGCTGGGTCTTTCCAGAGCGGATCGTCAGCCTTGTTGAAGAAGAAGGCGGCATTGCCCGTATATTCGGGATAGATGTCGATTTCGCCAGCGGTGATCGCCTTGCGGACGACCGGCGTGGCGCCGAGCTGGATACGATCAGTGGTCTGGATACCATTCGCATTCAGAATGGCCAGAATGATGTTGCCGAGGACGCCGCCTTCGGTGTCGATCTTGGACGACACGACTACCTGTGCCTGCGCGAGGCTGGGAAACTGAACTGCGCCTGCAAAGAGGGCAAGTGCGATGGCACTTCCCTTGAATAGGTTTCTGTACGACATGCTCATCATCCCATCGCGCTGGTTTTTCCTTGTGAAGGTAAACTATAGCGCCAACGGGAAAAGGAAACCGCCGTTCGACACCCCTCCTGACAGCAGGCTGGCAGGAGGGGTAATGTCAAAAGGCTGGATCAGGCAGCAAAATCGTTTTGCGTGCCGTGTGCTTCAATAGCCTGTGCAAGACGCTGCAGCGCATGGACATAAGCTGCCGAGCGAACCGTCACATTGTGCTGCTTGGCATGGTTCCAGATGGCGCGGCCTTCACGTTCCATGATAGTTTTCAGGCGCTCATGGATTTCTTCAAGCGTCCAGTAATAGCCCTGACGGTTCTGCACCCATTCGAAATAGGAAACCGTCACGCCACCGGCATTGGCCAGAATATCCGGCAGAACGATGACGCCATTTTTCGCAAGGATTTCGTCTGCTTCCGGTGTCACTGGACCATTTGCAAGCTCGACAATAAGCTTTGCCTTGATGGAAGCTGCGTTGTCGGCATGGATCATGTTTTCCATGGCGCTTGGCACCAGAACATCGCAGTCGGCTGCAAGCAACTCATCAGGAGTGATGGCTTCATGGCCGTTCTTGCCAGCTGTCGAGACAACCGACTTGTTTTGTGCTTTCGCTTCCAGAAGCGCATCGAGATCAAGGCCGTTGGCGCAATAAACAGCACCGGACGAATCCGATACGGCAACGATCTTGTGACCATCGCTTGCCATCAGCTTGGCGATGAACTGACCGGCATTGCCGAAGCCCTGAACCGTGACGCGAAGCTGCGCAGCAAGGCCCAGATCGTGCGACAGATGGCGCACGAGATAGAAGCCGCCGCGCGCCGTGGCATCATTGCGTCCAAGCGAACCGCCAAGTGCCAGCGGCTTGCCGGTGATGACGGCAGGCGAGGATTGTCCGACGATCTGGGAATATTCGTCTGCCATCCAGCCCATGATCATGGAATTGGTATAGACATCCGGTGCCGGAATGTCGCGATCCGGCCCGATAATGCCGGAGAAAGCCTGGATATAGGCGCGCGAAAGACGCTCCAGCTCAGCCTTTGAAAGTTGACGTGGATCGACCTGAATTGCACCCTTTCCGCCGCCATAAGGCAGGTTCATGACGGCGCATTTGAAAGTCATCCAGAAGGCCAGCGTTTCAACCTCTTCCGCGGTCGATTCCGGATGATAGCGGATGCCGCCCTTCGTCGGTCCGCGCGTGTCGTCGTAGCGGCAGCGCCATGCAAGAAAGGATTTGCGCGAACCATCATCCATGCGGATCATCAGTCGCACTTTCATGGTCTCACGTGCATATTTCAGCTTCTCGATGACGTCCGCATCGATGTTGATGTGGCCTGCAGCCTCGTCCAGACGGACAAGTGCACTTTCGAGTAGATTCTCCTTAGTCACGGAATCACCTTTCTTGCGTTTCTTTTATTTTGGACGCGATTTTACGAAAGAATGCGTAGTCCTTTGCGCAATAAAAGAAAAGGGAAAAGGACAATAATGTTGTCCTATTTTACAGGGGCGATTTTTGAAACTGCTTTGCCGTCAGGTTGCAGACGCGGGCCCACTTGTATGAGATGGACCAGATGTCGCGAAATGGTGGGCATGTCGTATTTGTGGCGTCTTTTGACGCAAGCCTGCTGTCGGGTTTGAAACGGAAACAATAGAAATATCATCAAAGGCTTCGCTTGTGCCGACAGGGCGCTTGCGGTCGCGAAACTGGTGGTTGTCTATGTCCCGTTTTTCTGCAGCTTCTATTATTAAAAATGCGCTTTCCGGCAACAAGAACTGGAAGCCGCAATGGCCGAATGCCGAACCCAAGGCCGAATATGACGTGATCATCGTCGGCGCTGGCGGGCATGGTCTGGGTGCGGCCTATTATCTGGCCAAGGAACATGGCATCACCAATGTCGCGGTCATCGAAAAAGGCTGGCTTGGTGGCGGCAATACCGGGCGCAACACCACGATTATCCGCTCCAACTATCTCTATGATGAGAGCGCGCATCTTTACGAACATGCGATGAAGCTGTGGGAAGGCTTGAGCCAGGACCTCAACTACAACGTCATGTTCTCGCAGCGCGGCGTGATGATGCTGGCCCATACGGTGCATGATGTGCAGAGCTTCAAGCGTCACATCCATGCCAATCGTCTCAACGGCATCGACAATGAATGGCTGACCAAGGAGCAGGCGAAGGAATATTGTCCGCCGCTCGATATTTCAGCCAATGCGCGCTATCCGGTCGTCGGTGCCACCTTGCAGCGGCGCGGCGGCGTGGCCCGTCACGATGCGGTTGCATGGGGCTATGCGCGTGGTGCGACTGAGCGCGGCGTTGATATCATCCAGAACTGCCCGGTTACGGCCATCCGTCGCGATGTATCGGGCCGTGTGACCGGCGTTGATACGCCACGCGGTTTCATCAAGGCCAAGAAAGTGGCGGTCTCCGCTGCTGGCAGCACGTCCATTGTCATGGATACGGCAGGCGTGCGTATGCCGCTTGAAAGCTTCCCGCTACAGGCGCTGGTGTCCGAGCCGGTCAAGCCGATCTTCCCATGTGTGGTCATGTCCAACACGGTTCATGCCTATATCAGCCAGTCCGACAAGGGCGAGCTGGTGATCGGTTCCGGCACTGACCAATATGTGTCCTACAGCCAGCGCGGCGGCCTGCCGCTGATCGAGCATACGCTTGCGGCCATCTGCGAAGTCTTCCCGATCTTCACCCGTATGCGGATGCTGCGCAAATGGGGCGGTATTGTTGATGTCACGCCGGATCGTTCGCCGATTATCGGCAAGACGCCGGTGCCGGGCCTCTTCGTGAATTGCGGCTGGGGCACGGGCGGCTTCAAGGCGACACCGGGTTCGGCGCATGTTTTTGCGCATACAATTGCCCGCGACGAACCACACTGGATCAACGCACCGTTCACGCTTGAACGCTTCACCACCGGTCGCCTGATCGATGAAGCGGCTGCTGCCGCCGTGGCTCACTAAGGAAATAGGGGAAACACTAATGCTTCTTATCCGTTGCCCTTATTGCGAGATGGAACGCCCAGAGCTGGAATTCGCCTATGCGGGCGAAGCGCATATTGCGCGTCCAGCCGACCCATCGACACTGACCGATGATGAATGGCGCGACTTCCTGTTCACGCGCTCCAATCCACGCGGCACCCATTATGAACGCTGGCGGCATATCAATGGCTGCGGTCGCTTCTTCAATGCGGTGCGCGACACGGTGAGCGACAAGTTTGTCACCACCTACAAGGCCGGTGAACCCCGTCCTGCTTTGGCAGAAACTCCGGCTGCGGAGACAAAATAATGACCGATATGCGCATTCATAACAAAGGCCGTGTCAACAAGGCCAAGTCCGTTCGGTTCACCCTCAATGGCAAGACCTATTCCGGCTTTGAAGGCGACACGCTGGCTTCCGCCATGCTTGCCAATGGCGAACATCTGGCTGGTCGTTCATTCAAATATCACCGCCCGCGCGGCATTCTTTCTGCCGGTTCCGAAGAGCCAAATGCGCTGATGGGCGTCTCGCGTGGACCCGGCCGGTTTGAGCCGAACACCCGCGCAACGGTGCTGGAACTCTATGATGGTCTCAAGGCCGAAACCCAGAACCATTGGCCGTCGCTGAAGCACGATGTCGGCGCGATCAATGATGCGTTCTACATGTTCTTCTCGGCAGGCTTTTACTACAAGACCTTCATGTGGCCGAAAAGCTTCTGGAACAAGGTTTATGAGCCTTTCATCCGTGGCGCTGCCGGTCTTGGCAAATCGCCGTCCGAGCCCGATCCGGACACCTATGCCAGCCGCTATGCTTTCTGCGATGTGCTGGTTGCCGGTGGTGGACCTGCCGGTCTGGCCGCCGCCCTTGAAGCCGCAAAGAGTGGCGCGAAGGTCATCCTCGTCGACGAGCAGGCTGAATTTGGCGGCTCGCTTCTGTCGGAACCGGAGCCGGTCATCAATGGCCGCGCAAGCTGGGACTGGCTGAACGAAACCATAGCGGCCCTTAAAGCCAATCCGAATGTCACGCTTTTGCCGCGCACGACGGCCATCGGCTATTACCATCAGAACATGGTTGGTCTTTGCGAACGCCTGACTGATCATCAGGCCAAGCCTGCCTCCAATGCGCCGCGTGAGCGTATGTGGCGTGTGCGCGCAAAACAGGTGGTGCTGGCGCAGGGCGCGATTGAAAAGCCGCTGGTCTTTGCAGGCAATGACCGCCCCGGCGTGATGCTGGCGTCGAGCGCACGCACCTATCTCAATCGCTATGGCGTCAAGGTCGGCAATCAGGCAGTCGTCGTCACCTCGCATGACAGCGCATGGCTTGCGGCTTTCGATCTCGCGGTCGCAGGTGTGAAGGTTCCGGCCATCATCGATGTGCGTTCAAGCGTTGCCGACAGCCTCGTCAACCGCGCCAAAATGCTTGGCATTGAAACACTGACCGGCTGGACTGTGACGGATACCGGCGGACGCCATCGCGTGTCGTCGGTTCGCGCTAATCCGGTTTCCAATGGCTCGGTCGGTGCTGCGCGCACGATTGCCTGCGATGTGCTGCTGATGTCTGGCGGCTGGAATCCGAGCGTGCATCTGTTCTCGCACACAAAGGGCTCGCTCGTCTGGGATGAGGCACGCCAGATTTATCTGCCGGGCGAACGCACCGAGGAAAGCCGCTGTGCCGGTGCAGGCAATGGCAATTTCGACCTGCAGGCTGCATTGCACGAGGGTGCGGAAGCGGGTGCCGCTGCTGCCAATGATTCCGGACACAAAGCCAAGGCGTCTGAATATGCGGTCGCCGGTGATTTTGTCTGCGACGGCGTAAGCTGTCGTGAACTGCCGACGGATCGGGATCCGGGCAAGGCCAAAGCTTTCATCGATTTCCAGAACGATGTGACTGCCAAGGATATTCGTCTGGCCGTGCGCGAGGGTTTCCATTCCATCGAGCACGTCAAGCGCTATACCACCAACGGCATGGCGACCGATCAGGGCAAGACCTCGAACATTAACGGTCTGGCGGTTGCAGCCGATGCGCTCAAGCGCCCAACGCCGCAGGTAGGTCTTACAACCTTCCGCCCGCCTTACACGCCGACGACCTTTGGCGCTTTCTGCGGTTACAATCGCGGCAAGCTGTTCGATGTCACGCGCAAGACACCGATCGATAGCTGGGCTGAACAGCATGGCGCAGCTTTTGAGCCGGTCTCACTGTGGCGTCGCGCATGGTACTTCCCGAAAACCGGCGAAGACATGCATCAGGCCGTGGCGCGTGAATGCAAGGCGACCCGCCAGTCGCTTGGCATGTTCGACGCTTCCACCCTTGGCAAGATCGAAGTGGTTGGCCCGGATGCCGCGGAATTCATGAACCGCATGTACACCAACCCATGGACGAAGCTTGGCATTGGGCGCTGCCGTTATGGTCTGCTGCTTGGCGAAGACGGCTTCATCCGGGATGACGGTGTCGTCGGTCGCCTCACGCAAGACCGTTTCCATGTGACGACCACAACCGGCGGTGCCGCGCGTGTTCTCAACATGATGGAAGATTATCTCCAGACCGAATGGCCGGAGCTGAAAGTCTCATTGACCTCGACCACCGAACAGTGGGCCGTGGTGGCAATCAATGGCCCGAATGCGCGCAAGCTCATTGAGCCAATGGTTGAAGGTCTGGATATTTCCGATGAAGCCTTCCCGCATATGTCGGTGGCGGAATGCACATTCCTTGGCGTGCCAGCGCGTCTGTTCCGCATGAGCTTCACCGGCGAGCTGGGCTATGAAATCAACGTGCCTGCCCGTTACGGCCTGTCACTCTGGAAGGCACTCTATGAGGCCGGTCAGCAATATGACATCACGCCTTACGGCACCGAAACCATGCATGTTCTGCGCGCTGAAAAGGGCTATATCATTGTCGGTCAGGACACTGACGGCACGATTACGCCGGATGATGCAAGCCTTGGCTGGGCTGTCGGCAAGCAGAAGCCGGATTTCGTCGGCAAGCGTTCGCTGGCGCGTCCGGATATGCTGAAAGCGGATCGCAAGCATCTCGTGGGTCTGTTGACCAACGATCCGAAGCTGGTGCTGGAAGAAGGTGCGCAGATTGTTGCCGATCCAAAGCAGGCGCTGCCGATGACCATGCTTGGTCATGTCACCTCGTCCTATTGGAGCGAGGCGCTTGGTCGTTCCATCGCCATGGCAGTGGTCTCCGGTGGCAAGGATCGTATGGGTGAAACGCTTTATATGCCGATGCCTGATGGCACAGTGCATGAGGCTGTGGTTTCGGGAATGGTCTTCTATGATCCCGAAGGAAAGAAACTGAACGGATAACACTACAGCTGCATTCTTCGTGATGCCGGGCTGCAAAGAGCAATTTGTCTGCGTTCCGGTGCTCACGTACCTTTAAGTACGCTCCGCTCCGGTACTCGAAAACCACTCTTTTCGCCACGGCCTGACGAATTTGCAACTGTAGTGATAAGGATTGAACCATGCTTGTTGAGACAAAACCTTATTCGAACCGCAAGGTCGTCATTCCCGGTCGTCTGGAAATCCATGCAGCCGATGACGCCGCCCGTTTCATCCTGCGCATTGCCCCGGCAAAACTGGCCTTGGCCGAAAAAGCGCTGGGCGCAAAAATCCCGGCAAAGATCGGCGGTTTGATCCGCACGGACGATATTGCCGTTGCCTGCATCGGACCGGATGAATGGTATATCTGGGCTGATGAAGCCAAGGGTGCTGCGATCACGCAGGCTTTCGCCACGCTTTATGAAACAGAGCCGCACAGCCTGACGGACGTAAGCCATCGGGAAACCGGCATCGATATTTCCGGACCCAAAGCCGAATGGCTGTTGAATGCCGCTTCCCCACTTGAGCTTTCGCAGATGAGCTTTCCGGGTGCTGCCCGCACGATCTTCGATCACGCCCAGATCATTCTGTTGAAGTGGGATGCCGATCATTACCGGATTGAAGTGTGGAACTCGTTTGCCGATCACGTCTGGACCTTGCTGGAACTGGCCAGCAACGAGGTCTAACACACCATTCCATTCATCAAATCGAGACTGAAAACGCCGCCCAACCGGGCGGCGTTTTTGCATTCAAAGCCCAAATTCGGTCTTGCCTTCCATAAATCCATATGTGAAGACTATATTCACATAAGAAATTCATGAGGAGGGAATTTCCCGATGTCGGAAAGCGAACTGCCGCTGAGCGGGCTTGTCGTTGTCGATATGAGCCAGTTTCTGTCGGGGCCTTATTGCTCGTTGCGTCTGATGGATCTGGGTGCACGCGTCATCAAGATTGAACGGCCCGATGGTGGCGATCTCTCGCGCAGGCTTTATCTGAGCGACACGGAAATCGGCGGCGATTCCACGATTTTTCATGCGATCAATCGCGGCAAGGACAGCCTTGCGATCGACCTCAAAAATCCTGACGATCTGGCAGCATTGAAAAAGCTTCTCACACAGGCCGATGTGCTGATCCAGAATTTCCGCCCCGGTGTCATCAAGCGTCTTGGCCTTGATTACGAGGCAGCCAAAGAAATCAACCCGCGTCTCGTCTATGCATCGATCAGCGGCTATGGCGAAGAAGGGCCATGGGTCGGGCGGCCCGGGCAGGATTTGCTGGCGCAGGCGCGCTCGGGCCTCATGTGGCTCAATGGTGATGAAGGGCAGGGACCGGTTCCATTCGGTCTGGCGGTTGCCGATATGCTGGCAGGGGCTGCAGCCGCACAGGGAATTCTCGCAGCGCTGGTTCGCCGCGGCATCACCAATAAAGGCTCGCATGTCGAAACCAGCCTTCTTGAGGCACTGGTTGATTTCCAGTTTGAAGTGCTGACCACCCACCTTAACGATGGTCGTCGCCTGCCAAAACGTTCCGATTTCCGCAGCGCCCACGCCTATCTTGCAGCGCCCTATGGCGTCTATCCGGCAGCGGACGGCTATCTGGCCATCGCCATGATGCCGATTGCGAAACTGGCGCCACTGTTGGAAGCGGACAAGCTCGCCCCATTTGCCGATGATCCCAAAAGCGCCTTCGCAAAACGCGATGACATCAAGCGCCTGATCGCTGACCGCATTGCCGAGAAGACTGTCGATGAATGGCTCGCCATTCTGGAACCGGCCGATATCTGGTGTGCCCGCGTTCTCAACTGGGAAGAACTGCTCGCAAGTGAGGGATTTTCAGTCCTCGACATGCTCCAGACAGTGACGCGTGAAGATGATGTTTCCATCACCACGACACGTTCGCCGCTGCGTATCAACGGACAACGCCCAAAGGTGGCACGTGCTGCACCGCGCATTGGCGAAAACAGCAAAGAAATTCGCGAGGAGTTCGGTCTATGAGTACGATCAAGCTGAAAAGCATGACCTGGAGCCACCCGCGCGGCTATGATCCGATGGTTGCAGGTGCCGCACAATGGCTCGCGGACAAAGGCGTCGAGATCGAATGGGAAAAGCGCTCTTTGCAGGATTTCGAGACCTTTCCGGTCGAGGAACTGGCGCGCAATTTCGATATGATCGTGATCGACCATCCGCATGTGGGCCAGATCACCAAGGAAGGCTGTCTGCTGCCGCTTGATGTGCCGGGCCGCGAAACGGAACTGAAAAAGCTTGCCGATGGTTCCGTGGGCCAGTCCTTCCCAAGCTATAACTGGCAAGGGCGGCAATGGGCATTTCCGCTTGATGCCGCCACACAGGTTCAGGCATGGCGTCCGGACCTGATGGACAAGCCAGCCACCTCATGGGGTGAGGTGCTGCGTCTGGCGCGCGCCGGGAAAGTTCTGCTGCCACTGCGCTCGCCGCATTCGCTGATGTGCTTTTATACACTCGTTGCCAATGCCGGAACGCCTTGCGCGGTCGAAGGCGAACTGATCTCTGTTGAGGATGGTGTCAAAGCTTTCGAGCAACTGCGCGAGATCGCTTCGCTGGTAAAGCCGGAATGCTTCGGCATGGACCCGATTACCGTGTTTGAGGAAATGGCAGAGCCGGAATCCGAAATCGCGTGCTCACCGCTGATCTACGGCTATGTGAATTATGCCATGCGGGGCTTCCGCGAGCGTCTGATCCGTTTTGCCGATATTCCAGCGGGCGCGGCAGGTGTTGCAGGTTCGGCTCTGGGCGGTACGGGCATTGCCGTTTCAGCCTTCAGCAAGCATCCGGAGGCTGCTATCGATTTTGCCTATTGGATTGCAAGCGGTGACGTACAGAAGGGGCTTTATGCGGCCTCCAATGGTCAGCCGGGACATGCGGAAGCATGGGAAGACGACACTGTGAATGCGGCGACGTCTGACTTTTATCGCGACACGCGCGCGACACTGGAAGGCGCATGGGTACGTCCGCGTCACGATGGCTATATGCCGTTTCAGGAAGCGGCGTCGGAACGCATCAACAAAGGCTTGCTGGACAATGAGAAGGCGGAGGTCGTCATCGCCGATCTCAACCGGCTTTTCCGCGAAAGCTTCTGATTTATATGGAAAGGCTGGCGGCTTGCCGCCAGCCTGATTGGTTTTATAGTTTCCAGAGGCGCGTTGCATTCTCGGAGAGAAGCAGCGCTTTTTCGTCTTCGCTGCATCCTTCAAGAAGCGCATGGGTTGTGGCCACCCATGTCGAAAGTCCGGCATCGACATTGCTTGCCAGTGTGCAGACAGGCCAGTCGCTGCCCCACACAATCCGCTCCCAGCCGAAGGCCTCAATGACATGCTCCACATAGGGACGTACCGTGTCGACGGTCCAGCTTGTCTGCTCGGCATAGGCCACTACGCCGGAAATCTTTGCCGTCACATTGTCGCGCTGCGCAACCTCGGTAATGCCCTTTTTCCAGCCGTCCAGCGCACCTGACTTGATGTCCGGAACGCCGCAGTGATCGAGCACGAATTGCACGTCCGGGGCAAGATCGGCCAGCGCAAGTACCTTGTCGATCTGATGTGGGAGTGTGCAGAGATCGAAGGTCAGGCCAGTGCCTTCCAGCCGCTTGATATTCTCGCGGAAAAGAACACCCTCGGAAACGTCATCAGGTACGACATGCAGCACACGACGAAAGCCTTTGACGAAAGGATTGCCAAGCTGCAATTCGAGATATTCCGCAAATCCCGGCTCTTCCGGGCGGCACGAGGCGATTGCACCCTTGATGAAACCGCCCGATCTTCTGGAAATCTCCTGAACGTGGTCCGTTTCAGCCTGAATGGCATCGGCTGCCACATCCACTTCCATATGCAGTGCTGCTGTAATGCCGCAGCGCTCAGCCTGCTTCCGATAGGTCTCGAACAGAAAGTCGTGGTTGAGCGCCGGGACATCCCCCAGCCATGGGTAAGTCAGTGCGCTTTTGTCTATCAGATGCAGATGGGTATCGATAATCATGAAAACTCTCCTCCATTGACATACTTTCAAAAAAGAAGAGAGTTTTCAAATAAGAATTACCGGCATTGCTTAGTCGGCTGTCCCTATGTCGGAGCCGACCAGTTTCGACAGGTCTTTGACGGTCTTTTGCAGCAGGCTGATGGTCTGCGTAATGTCGGGTGCTGAAGCCGAATTGACGAGTGTCACATAGGGACAGGTCAGTGAGGCAATGCATGTGCCATCCGGACCGAGAATCGGTGCCGAGAGATTGTAAACGCCTGCCACCTGAGCGCTGGGCATCATTTCATAGCCACGTTCGCGAATCTGGTCGAGGCGCTCGTAGAAACTCTCATCGAGCTTCACGCTTTCACCGTCTTTTGCATATTCGGCAATCATCATCTTGCGTTCTTCCGGTGACCGGAAGGCGAGAAGCACATGGCCGGAACCGGTATCGAACAGACTGATATGCGAACCGACGCGGATTGAGATGCCCCAGTAATCCGGAGCCTCCTGCTGTGCAATGACAACGACGGAACCACGATCAAACACGGCAAGCTGGTTGGCCTGCTTTGAGCGGTCGGCAAGTTCACGCATGAAAGGCGTGGCAAAGGATGCAAGTCTGCGCACCGGTGCATGAAGGTGTGCAAGACCGAACAGCTTGAGCGTCAGTGAGTAGCGGTCGCCCTCGAGCTTGGTCACGTAACCGCGCTTCACCAGGCGATCCAGCATCCGGTAAAACTCGTTGGGGCTGCGGTCGAGGTGTTTGGCAATTTCTGCCTGTGTCAGCCCACCATCCACGCTCGCAAGCAGTTCCAGAATATCCAGTCCTTTGTCCAGCGCGGGCGCGCGGTAGCGATCGTCTGTTTCCAAGTTGGCTCCCCTCATGAATATCTCTCTTCATATACGAACAACCCGGAATGCGAAAGTCGCAAATGTGCGGAAACTCGCCTTGACCGGTTTTGAATAATATGTTTGCATATAAATACCAAATTCACAATTGGGGGCGGACCGGGGAAAAGTCCGTCGTGAGGAGGAGAAGCATGATGAGTTTCAAAACGTCCTGCCTGGCGGGAACGGCTCTACTGGCGTTGGCAATGGGTTCCGCTGGTGCGGCCGATTTGCCGGGTAAATTTGAAGGCGTGACGGTAAACGCCAAGCTGATCGGCGGTCAGCAATATGAAGCGCTGTATTCGCGCATTGCCGAATGGGAAAAAGCGACCGGTGCCAAGGTCAACATCCTGTCCAAGAAGAACCACTTCGAACTGGACAAGGAAATCAAGTCGGACATCGCTTCTGGTTCGATCAACTGGTGCGTCGGCTCCAACCATTCGTCCTTTGCGCCGCAATATCCTGATCTCTATGCCGACCTGAATGGTTTGCTTCCATCGGGCGAAATCGAAGGTTTCGTGCCATCGGTGATCAAGGCTTCGACGCTTAACGACAAGCTGGTCATGCTGCCGCGCGCGCAGTTCGACGTCTCGGCGCTCTACTATCAGAAGAGCCTTTACGAAGACGACGCCAAGAAGACCGCGTTCAAGGAAAAATACGGCTACGATCTGGCACCGCCAAAGACCTGGAAAGAAGTTTCCGATCAGGCTGTGTTCTTTGCCGATCCACCGAATTTCTACGGCACGCAGTTTGCGGGCAAGGAAGAAGCCATTAATGGCCGCTTCTATGAAATGCTGGTCGCAGAAGGCGGCGAATATCTCAAGGACGGCAAGCCTGCTTTCAATTCTGAAGCCGGTGTCCGTGCGCTCGATTGGTTCGTTAATCTCTACAAGGCCAAGGCCGTTCCTGCAGGCACCACCAACTATCTCTGGGATGAACTCGGCGCAGGCTTTGCTTCGGGCACCATTGCAATCAACCTGGATTGGCCGGGCTGGGCGACCTATTTCAACGATCCAAAGTCGTCGAAGGTCGCAGGCAATGTCGGTATCGTTCCGCCTCCGACAGGTTCTTCCGGCAAACGCACCGGCTGGTCGGGCCATCACGGCTTCTCGGTCACCGAATCCTGCGCCACCAAGGAAGCTGCTGCTTCGCTCGTCTGGTTCCTGACCAACGAAGATTCGCAGAAGCAGGAATCGGCTGCTGGCACGCTGCCAACCCGTACGGCTGTCTGGGATTATGTCATCGAACAGGCTGCTTCCGATCCATACAAGAAGGAAGTGCTCTCCGTGTTCCAGGAAACGGCAAAGACCGCTTTCCCGGTTCCGCAGACCCCTTCCTGGATCGAGATTTCCAACGCTGTTTATCCTGAGCTTCAGGCGGCGATCCTTGGCGACAAGACCTCACAGCAGGCGCTTGACGATGCAGCCAAGAAGGCAACGCAGATCCTTGAGGATGCTGGCGAACTCTAGTCTCGCTTTGTGACTTCATGGCCCGCCTTTGGGAAACCAATTGGCGGGCCGTTTTGACAGGTTTTCTGGCTGATCCACCGCTTCGGAAGAACAATGTTTAAACGAATTTCCCCGCCGGTTCTGCTTTTGCTTCCGGCCATTATCATCCTCGCAGCGGTGGTTCTGTTTCCCCTCGCGCTTTCGCTTTATTCAAGCTTCACGCCATTCCGGCTGACGCGCCCTGACAGCCTGTTCAACTTCATCGGCTTGCGCAATTATCAGCGTATCATGAGCGATTGGGTGTTCTGGGCTGCATTCATCCGCACGGTGATTTTCCTCACCATCGCGCTCAATCTGGAAATGCTGCTCGGCCTTGGCTTGGCGCTGCTCATCAATAAGGCCACCCACGGTCAGCGTGTTTTGCGCACGCTGATGATGTTCCCGATGATGTTTTCGCCGGTTCTCGTCGGCTTCCAGTTCAAGTTCATGTTCAACGACAATATCGGTCTCGTGAACAATGCGCTGCAATCTCTGGGCATCACCAGCCAGGCTATTCCATGGCTGATCGACGGCAATCTGGCGCTGTTTGCGATTTTGCTGGCAGAAGTCTGGATGTCGACCTCGGTGTTCGCGATCCTTATTCTGGGCGGTCTTCTGTCCATGCCGCAGGACCCGGTTGAAGCCGCGCGCGTCGATGGCTGCACGCCATGGCAGACATTCCGCTATGTCATCTGGCCTTATCTGATGCCGTTTGCTTTCATCGCAATGACTATCCGTTCGCTGGATGTGGCCCGTGCCTATGACATCGTGAAAATCATGACCGATGGTGGCCCGGCACGCCGAACCGAGCTGATCTGGACGCTGGTTGGACGCACCGCCTATTCGGATGCGCAGATGGGCTTGGCCAATGCCATGGCCTATGTCGCGATCCTGCTCTCGATCCTCTTCACCGTAATGTTCTTCCGCAAGCTTGCAGCCGCACGCGCGCAAATTGGAGCGGAGTGGTAATCATGGCATCAACAACGCTCTCCAATAACCAGCATCGTCTGCTGCGTCGCGTCAAGAAAGTCGCCTATCTTATCGGCCTGTTTCTCGCGATGGCGATCATTTGCCTGCCCGGTCTGTGGATCGTGCTGTCCTCGCTGCGTCCGCCGGTTGAAATCATGGCAAAGCCGCCGGTCTGGATTCCGCAGGAAATCACGCTTGATGCTTATTATGCGATGTTCTCAGGCGCAGGCGGCGGCGGTATTCCTGTCTGGGATTATTTCCGCAACTCGCTGATTATCTCGGTCACATCCACCATCATCGCACTGATTGTCGGCGTTTCGGGTGGCTATGCCTTCGCGCGCTTTCGCTTCTGGGGCAAGTCGACAACCTTCCTCGGCCTCATGCTGACGCGCTCGGTGCCGGGCATTGCCCTGTCGCTGCCGCTCTTCATGCTCTATTCGCGCATCGGCATCATCGACACGCATTTTGGTCTCATCGTCACCTATGTGGCGCTCAATGTGCCATTCACGATCTGGCTGATCGACGGTTTTTTCCGTCAGGTGCCGAAGGATCTGGCGGAAGCAGCCCAGATTGACGGCTGCACACGCTGGCAGGCCTTCTGGCAGGTGGAGTTTCCACTCGCTGGTCCCGGCATTGCGACCGCAGGCATCTTTGCCTTCCTCACTTCATGGAACGAATATGCGCTGGCTTCCCAGCTCACCCGCTCGGTCAATTCCAAGACCCTTCCTGTTGGTCTTCTTGATTACACCGCTGAATTCACCATCGACTGGCGCGGCATGTGTGCGCTGGCGGTCGTGATGATTATTCCGGCGCTGACCCTCACATTCATCGTCCAGAAGCATCTTGTTGCTGGTCTGACGTTCGGCGCGGTTAAAGGTTGATATAAAATGGCTCAGCTTTCCATCAAAAATCTCGTCAAGCGTTACGGCAATGTCGGCGTGGTGCATGGCATCAATCTCGAAATCGCCGACAAGGAATTTGTAGCGCTGGTCGGTCCGTCCGGCTGTGGCAAGTCCACGACGCTGCGCATGATCGCAGGTCTTGAAAGCATTTCCGACGGTGCGCTCGAAATCGGCGGCAAGGTGGTCAACGATCTGCCGCCGCGTGATCGCAATATCTCGATGGTGTTCCAGTCCTATGCGCTTTATCCGCATATGTCGGTGCGCGAGAACATGGGCTTCTCGCTCAAGATCGCCAAGCAGCCACAGGCGGAAATCGACCGACGCGTCAATGAAGCGTCAGCCATTCTTGGCCTTGAAGCCTTGATGGAGCGCCGTCCGGCACAGCTTTCAGGCGGTCAGCGCCAGCGCGTTGCCATGGGCCGCGCCATTGTGCGCAATCCGGAAGTGTTTCTGTTCGACGAACCGCTTTCCAATCTTGATGCGAAACTGCGCACACAGATGCGCACAGAGATCAAAAAGCTTCACGCCAAGGTGCAGTCCACCGTCGTTTACGTGACGCATGATCAGGTCGAAGCCATGACGCTGGCCGACCGCATCGTCATCATGCGCGATGGCCATATTGAACAGGTCGGAACGCCGGATGAAGTGTTCAAGCGTCCGGCTACGCAGTTTGTTGCTGGCTTCATTGGCTCGCCGCCGATGAATATGGCCGAGGCAACCGTGCAGGGTTCGGAACTGGTCTTTGCCAGTGGCCAGCGCCTGCCAGTGCCAGCACAATTCAAGGCCAAGGTCACGGATGGCTCCAAGGTCACGTTCGGCCTGCGCCCGGACGATCTGTTTCCGAAAGGCCATGGGCTTTCATCGGGAGACGCCGTTCATGAGGGCGAATTGCGCGTTTCGATCACCGAGCCACTTGGCAATGAAACGCTGGTCTTTGTCGAATTTGCCGGCAAGGAATGGGTGGCGCGTATGCTGAACCCACGTCACCTCAATTCCGGTGAAGCGATCTCCATGCATTTTGATCTGTCGCAGGCGCATCTGTTTGATGCGGCAAGCGGCAAGAGTCTGGCGGTATAGTTATGGCGCGTATTGAAAAAGTCGAACTGCGCATGGTCGACCTTCCGCCGAAGGTCAAGCGTACCGATGCGATCCAGAGCTTTGTCAGTCAGGAAACGCCGATTGTTACCATCACCGACAGTGATGGTGCGGTGGGTACGGGCTACAGCTACACCATCGGCACCGGCGGCTCGTCCGTCATGCGCCTGTTGAGCGATCATCTGGTGCCGCTTATCCTGAATGAGGATGCGGATTGTATCGAGGCGATCTGGCGCAAGCTCGAATTTGCTACCCACGCCACAACTATCGGTCCGATTACCGCTTTGGCGCTTGCTGCGATTGATACGGCACTCTGGGATTTGCGTGCGAAGAAGCAGAACCTGCCGCTGTGGAAGCTGGCAGGCGGCGCCAAGGAAAGCTGCCCGCTTTACACGACCGAAGGTGGCTGGCTGCATATCGAGAAAGAAGCGCTGGTCGAGGATGCGTTGCAAGCCAAAGCCAAGGGCTTTTCCGGTTCTAAGGTGAAGATTGGCAAGCCGCATGGTTCGGAAGACTATGCGCGTCTTTCGGCTGTTCGTGCGGCCGTGGGTGACGGCTTTGAGATCATGACCGACTGCAATCAGGGCTTTACAGTCGACGAATCCATTCGTCGTGCCGAGCGCCTGAAAGAACTTGATCTCGCTTGGATTGAAGAGCCGCTTCCGGCGGATGATCTTGATGGCCATATCCGCCTGACCCGTTCCACACCAACACCTATTGCAGTGGGTGAATCGATCTATTCGATCCGCCATTTCCGCGAATATATGCAGAAGGGCGCTTGCTCCATCGTGCAGGTGGATGTGGCGCGTATCGGCGGCATCACGCCATGGCTGAAAGTGGCACATGCCGCAGAAGCTTTTGATATTCCCGTCTGCCCGCACTTCTTGATGGAACTGCATGTCAGCCTCACCTGTGCCGTTCAGAACGGGCGCTATGTCGAATATATCCCGCAGCTTGATGACCTGACCACCAAGGGCATGGAAATTCGTGATGGCCACGCCATTGCACCATCAGAACCCGGCATTGGTATTTCGTGGGATTGGGATGCCGTGCGCGCGCGCTCCGTTTCCGAATTCACCCGCGAGATCGTGAGATCGTAATGGTTCAGAGAATGGGCATGGTGATCGGGCTGAAGCCTGAAAAGATCGCAGAATATAAAAAGCTGCACGCGAGCGTGTGGCCGGAAATTCTGGCACTCATTTCGCAGTGCAACATCACCAATTATACGATCTTTCTCAAAGAGCCGGAAAACCTGCTTTTTGGCACATGGGACTATGTAGGCGCCGACTTTGAAGCCGACATGAAGAAGATGGCCGATAACCCGAAAAATCAGGAATGGTGGTCCGTCTGTATGCCATGCCAGAAACCGCTTGAAACCCGTAAAGAGGGTGAGTGGTGGGCCATGATGGAGGAGGTTTTCCATCATGACTGAGGCCTTTGATCCGAAAACCCTGCGTCAGTGGTGGGCCAAACCCACACAGCCAAAGCCTATCGTGATTTTCGGTGCAGGCAGTATCGTCTGTGACGCGCATCTGCCCGCTTATCAAAAGGGCGGCTTTGCGGTTGCTGGTATTTTCGATCCCAATCTGGACAAGGCATCGGCACTTGCCGACCAATGGGGCGTGAAGGTTTTTGGAAGTCTTGAAGAGGCGCTTGCGGTTGAAGGCGCGATCTTCGATCTGGCAACGCCGCCTTCTGCTCATGCTTCGATCCTCGCGCAATTGCCGGAAGGTGCGGCTGTTCTGATCCAGAAGCCGATGGGCAGCGATCTAGCCGCGGCAACGGAAATTCTGAAAGTTTGCCGTGCGCGCAATCTCAAAGCTGCGGTCAATTTCCAGCTACGCTTTGCGCCAATGATGTTGGCACTTTACGATGCCGTCGATAAGGGCTTGCTCGGTGAAGTCGTGGATTTCGACGCATGGCTCGCGCTTGCCACGCCTTGGGGCCTTTGGCCGTTCCTGAAAGGTCTGCCACGCATCGAGATTGCCATGCATTCGATCCATTATCTCGATTTCGTGCGCGGTCTGCTCGGCAATCCGCAAGGTGTTCACGCCAAGACCATCGGGCATCCAAACCACGAAGTCGCCCAGACGCGCACGGCCGCAATCCTCGATTATGGCAACCGCGTGCGTTGTGCATTGTCGATCAATCATGACCATGATTTTGGCCGTAAATTTCAAGCCTGCGAGTTCCGTATCTGCGGCACCGAAGGTGCTGCCTATGTGAAACTTGGCGTCAATCTCGATTATCCGCGTGGCGAACCGGACGAGCTTTGGATCAAGCCAAAGGGCGCGGACGACTGGGTGCAGGTCGTGCTTCAAGGCGCTTGGTTCCCGGATGCATTCTTAAACCGCATGGCACAGTTGCAGCGTTTCGCGACTGGCGAAGACGCTGAACTTATCGGCTCGGTCGAAGATGCGTGGCACACCATGGCGCTGGTCGAGGCCGCCTATCAGTCGAGCGCTGCGCCTGCCACGCCGCTTGCCGCAAAACTGGAGGTCTGATTATGGCCGAACAGAAAATCTACTACGAAGATTATGAAATGAACCATGTGCGCCTCACCACGGGCCGCACCATCACCGAAACGGATTTCGTGGTTCATGCCGGGCATACGGGTGATTTCTTTCCACACCATATGGATGCGGAGTTTGCCAAGACCCTGCCGGGTGGTCAGCGCATTGCCCACGGCACAATGATCTTTGCAATTGGTGTCGGATTGACCGCAACGCTGATCAATCCGGTTGCATTTTCCTATGGTTATGATCGTCTGCGGTTTATTCGCCCGGTTCATATCGGAGATACGATCCGCACGCGCGTGACAATCAGCGCCAAGGAAGATGACCCGAAGAGGGCCAATATGGGCCGCGTTACCGAGCGGTGCGAAGTGCTTAATCAGCGGGATGAAGTGGTGCTGGCTTGCGACCACATCCTGCTTGTCGAACGGAAGGCTTGAAAATGACGATACGATTTGATGGAAAAACCGCACTGGTGACAGCCGCCGCTCAGGGCATTGGCCGTGCAAGTGCGCTGGCTTTTGCGGAAGCTGGCGCCAAGGTCTATGCGACCGACATCAACGAGGCCGCACTCAAGGAAATCGAAGGCGTTTCGGGCATTATCACCCGCAAGCTCAACGTGCTTGACGAGGCGGAAGTGAAGGCAGCGGTCGCCGAGATCGGTCAGGTCGATATCCTGTTCAACTGCGCGGGCGTTGTCCATGGCGGCTCAATCCTTGAGATGAAGGACGAAGACCTCGACTTTGCCGTCAATCTCAACGTCAAGGCCATGATCCGCACCATTCGCGCCGTGCTGCCGGGAATGCTGGAACGCAAGGACGGTTCTATCGTCAACATGGCGTCGGTCGCTTCGAGCGTGAAGGGCGTGCCGAACCGCTTTGCCTATGGCGTCACCAAGGCGGCGGTCATAGGCCTCACCAAGGCTGTCGCTGCCGACTACGTTGCCAAGGGCATCCGCTGCAACGCCATCTGCCCCGGTACGGTTGAAAGCCCGTCGCTTCAGGACCGTCTGCGTGCGCAGGGCGATTATGAAGAACAGCGCGCAGCCTTCATCGCGCGTCAGCCAATTGGCCGTATCGGCCAGCCGGAAGAAATCGCCGATCTCGCGGTCTATCTCGCAGGTGCCACGTACACCACCGGTCAGGCTTATAACATCGATGGTGGCTGGACGATCTAGAGCTATCGCTATTCAGGCTCTGGCGGCCTGCAAACGGTATTCTTCTGCGCTTCCGGTGCTCATGTACCTTTAAGTACATTCCGCTCCGGTTCTCGAAAAACACCATTTTCGGCACGCCATAACCTGAATTTCGACAGCTCTAGGCATTCCACCGCCACCAATTCCATCCCCACAAGGAGTAATCTCATGAAATTTCTTCGCTATGGCGAAACCGGTCAGGAAAAGCCGGGCCTTCTCGATGCGGACGGCAATATCCGTGATCTTTCCGCCCATGTAGGCGATCTTTCCGGCGCGGCTCTGACCCCGGATGCACTGGCCAAGCTCGGTGCGATCGATATCAATTCGTTGCCGAAGGTCGAAGGCAACCCACGTCTCGGTCCATGCGTTGCAGGCACCGGCAAGTTCATCTGCATTGGCCTCAACTATGCTGATCACGCTGCAGAATCCGGCATGGCCGTTCCGCCAGAACCAGTTATCTTCATGAAGGCCACCTCGGCCATCGTTGGCCCGAACGACGATCTGCTCATCCCGCGCGGTTCGGAAAAGACCGACTGGGAGGTCGAACTCGGCATCGTTATCGGCAAGACCGCGAAATATGTTTCGGAAGATGATGCGCTTGATTATGTCGCGGGCTACTGCACACTGCACGACGTCTCGGAACGCGCTTTCCAGATCGAGCGCGCCGGTCAGTGGACCAAGGGCAAATCCTGCGACACGTTCGGCCCGACCGGCCCATGGCTGGTGACGAAGGACGAGGTTGCCGATCCGCAGAACCTTGGCATGTGGCTCAAGGTCAATGGCGAAACCATGCAGGACGGCTCGACCAAGACCATGGTCTATGGCGTACGCCACCTCGTTTCCTATCTCTCGCAGTTCATGTCTTTGCAGCCGGGCGATATCATCTCCACCGGCACGCCTCCTGGCGTTGGCATGGGCATGAAGCCACCGCGCTATCTCAAGGCTGGCGATGTTGTCGAACTCGGCATTGAAGGTCTCGGCACGCAGAAGCAGAACGTGCGCGCTGACGTTTAATTTTTTTGAGCATGCTCTGATCACGGATAAATCATGACGAAAATCACTGATCTGCGCGTCTTCGATCTCCGCTTCCCGACTTCGCAAAGTCTGGACGGCTCTGACGCGATGAACCCGGACCCGGACTATTCGGCAGCCTATGTCATCCTCGATACGGATGACGAGGCGCTGAAGGGCCATGGCCTGACCTTCACCATTGGACGCGGCAACGACATTTGCTGTCAGGCGATTCTCGCCATGCGTCATCTGGTCGTGGGTGCCTCGATGGATGATTTCCTCGCGGCCCCCGGCAAGTTCTGGCGTTACCTGACCGGTGACAGCCAGCTGCGCTGGATCGGCCCGGACAAGGGCGCGATGCATCTTGCCACCGGCGCTGTCGTCAACGCCTTCTGGGATTTGGCTGCAAAGCAGGCTGGCAAGCCGGTATGGCGGCTTGTCGCCGACATGTCGCCGGAAGAGATCGCCGATATCGTCGATTATCGCTACCTCACCGATGCGCTGACCCGCGACGAAGCTGTCGAAATTCTGCGTAAAGCGGAAGCCGGCAAGGCCGAGCGTATCGCGAAGCTCGAAGCCAAGGGTTATCCTTGCTACACGACGTCTGCTGGCTGGCTCGGCTATGATGACGACAAGCTGCGTCGTCTGTGTCAGGAAGCCATCGACGAGGGTTTCAATCATGTGAAGATGAAGGTTGGCCGTGATCTCGAAGACGATATCCGTCGTCTGACCATCGCGCGCGAAGTGATCGGCCCTGATCGCTATCTGATGATTGATGCCAATCAGGTATGGGAAGTCGATCAGGCAATCGAGTGGGTCAATAAGCTTGCCTTCTCCAAGCCGTTCTTCATCGAAGAACCAACCAGCCCGGACGATGTTGCAGGCCACCGCAAGATTCGCGAAGCCATTGGCGACGTGAAGGTTGCGACTGGCGAAATGTGTCAGAACCGCATCATGTTCAAGCAGTTCATCGCGGAAGGCGCTATCGACATCGTTCAGATTGATTCATGCCGCATGGGTGGTCTGAATGAAGTTCTGGCTGTGCTGCTGATTGCTGCCAAGTTTGGTAAGCCGGTTTGGCCACATGCGGGCGGCGTTGGCCTGTGCGAATATGTACAGCATTTGTCGATGATCGACTATGTGGCCGTTTCAGGCACCAAGGAAGGCCGTGTGATCGAATATGTCGATCACCTGCACGAGCATTTCATCGAGCCATGCATCATCAAGGATGCGGCCTATATGCCGCCATCGCTGCCGGGCTTCTCGATTGAAATGAAGCCGCAGTCGATTGCGGAATATACGTTCAAGGGTTGAGAGCCAATTTTCGGCTTATCGTAAAATAAAAAGCCGCGCTGAAAAGCGCGGCTTTGCTTTTAGAGAAAGCGGATCATCAATGCGCCGGAAAGCAACAGAACCGCACCAACAATGCGCCCGGCGGTGATTTCACGCACCGCAACGCCCATGAAGCCGATGCGGTCAGCAGCCAGTCCGGCCATCAATTGTCCAGCAACAGCAAGCCCCATCACGGCAGCAGCCCCGATGCGCGGCGTCAGCAACACCGATGCGGTCACATAGATACAGCCAAGCGCACCGCCAGCCACGAAAAGCCAGCCCGCAGGCACGTTGAACGCTGGCATTGCACCCGTCGCGCGCGCGGTAATTCCGGCGATAACGGCAAGGATGACAGCACCGGAAAGGAACGAAATCGCAGCAGCTGTTACCGGCGATCCCAATCCACGAGCCAAGGCTGCATTGATAGGTGCCTGAATAGCAATACAGGCACCGGAAAGGATGCCGAACAACGTCCAGAGCATGGAGATTTCCTCGCTTGGTGAAGAACCTGGAAGGAACAAATGGAATGATTAGTCCTTGCAGAGGATAATCGTCAGGTCAATATTTCGAGTATGATCACGCCGAATACAGAAGCCTGATTGAACAAGTATTTTTGCGACGACTATTGAAGGGTTTAGAGTGGTGCCCGGAGGCGGATTCGAACCACCGACACGCGGATTTTCAATCCGCTGCTCTACCAACTGAGCTATCCGGGCATCCGTAACAAGCAATCTGCTCGTTCGAGGCGGTGTTGGTTCCCGCCGGAAGTGGGTGGGTTATAGCATTAAATTTCGCGCTGTCCAGCACCGTATCGCAATTTTTATCAGCTTTTCTCACATCTTTGATAAATAACTGATTTTATTGGAGGAAGCCACTTTGAGAGAGGCTTAGTTTCCTCCTTCTTCCTCTTCGTCAATTGGCTTTCCCGGCAGGACATAGCTGCCGGATAGCCAGCGATTGAGGTCGATGCTTTTACAGCGTGGCGAACAGAACGGATAGGATTCGCGCGATGAAGGCTTTCCGCATTCCGGGCAGGGGCGCGTCGGACGCAATGGCGTCACTCGTGCACCTGCTGCGGTCGATATGTCCTTCTTGTCGCTCATACCTGCTCTCAGACTTTCCCGCTGTTCCAGTTAGCGTAAACCGGGTAGTCGACGTCGTTCAGCAGGCTGATAGTTTCCTGCAGCGGCAATCCCACGACGTTTGTATAGGAGCCAACCAGCTTCACAACGAAACTACCGGCCAGCCCCTGGATTGCATAGCCGCCCGCTTTCCCTCGCCATTCACCAGACGAGAGATAGGCATCCATCTGCTGGCGGGATAACCGTTCAAAACGCAATCGTGTTTCAACCAGTGTCTGGCGCAAATTCCCGTTCGGCAAGACAAGGCTCACTCCTGTGAAAACCTTGTGCGTACGCCCGGAAAGCAGCCGCAGACATTCTCTTGCCTCGTCGGCAATCTCCGTTTTGGGGAGAATGCGCCGGCCCACGGCCACAACAGTATCGGCAGCAAGAATGAAGGCACCGGCGAAATTCGCATCGTCCTTCAGCTGCTCTTGTGCCTTGCGCGCCTTCTCCCGCGACAGACGTCGCGCCAGCGAGCGCGGGTGTTCCGCGCGCTGCGGCGTTTCATCTATATCGGCCGGATGAATGTGGTCCGGTTCGATGCCTGTCTGCCCCAGAAGCTCGATCCTGCGTGGAGAACCGGAGGCAAGAACCAGCTTGTGTTGCGCGCTCATCGAATAGACATTTCCTGGAACGGGAACGGATTGCTTACTTGAAGCGGTAGGTGATGCGGCCCTTGGTCAGATCGTAAGGGGTCATCTCAACCAGAACCTTGTCGCCGGCCAGAACGCGGATGCGATTCTTGCGCATACGGCCTGCCGTATGGGCGATGATTTCATGTTCGTTCTCGAGCTTCACGCGGAACATAGCATTCGGCAGCAGTTCCGTAACAACACCCGGAAATTCTAGGACTTCTTCTTTCGCCATGCGATACCTGTTTCTTTCTTTGATAAAATGCCGCTCTCGAGCGGTCTTTAGGTCGGAATTTGCGCGGAACCTATATGATTAGGCGGCATTTGTGAACAACGGAATTCCGTGAACTCAATGCTCATTAAAACGCTGCATGATTTGCCGCTTCAGACGGTCCCGCACATCGCGATACGCCGCCATGATCTGGCTTCGGCTGCCGGTTACCAAGGTCGGGTCCGGCGTTGGCCAATATTCGACATCAACCGAGAAACCCCGCATTCGCTCCAGCACAGTATGATGAGCGAGTGGCGTCAGCGTTACAATCAGGTCGAAATAGCCATCCGCAAGTTCTTCGAGGCCACGTGGTTGCCGGTTGTCAAGCGACAAGCCTTCTTCCTGAAGGACAGCATCGACAAACGGATCACGTTCGCCCCGCTTCACACCTGCAGAAGCTAAATAAATATTGGGTGGCAGGGCCTGTCTTGCAAGTAACTCCGCCATGGGTGAACGAATTGCATTCTTGCCGCAGACAAAAAGCAGGGACTTGGGCAGGCTCGATTTATGATCGTCGTCGCCGTCGGCGCTGAAATTCACGGGAGGGGCATCGGTGATGATCATCAATGATCAGCCTCTCCAGTGCAGGACGCAGACAAGTGTGAAAAGCCGCCGTGCCGTGTTGAAATCAACCTCGATCTTGCCCTGCAGCCTGTTCTGGAGCGTCTGCGATCCTTCATTGTGCAGGCCGCGCCGTCCCATGTCGATTGCTTCGATCTTGCTTGGTGTGGCCGACCGGATCGCCTGATAGTAGCTTTCACAAATCATGAAATAATCCCGCACGACGCGCCGTAAGGGCGTGAGCGAGAGAATATGAGTTGCGACGTCTTCACCGGCCTCCCGGGTGATGGCGAAGATCAGTCGCGATTCCATCAGCGAAAGCTTGAGACGGTACGGCCCTCCCGTGTCGTCTCCGATCGGGTGGAAGGAATTCTCTTCGATGAGGTCAAAAATGGCCACCGCGCGTTCATGCTCGACGTCAGGCGTCGAACGCCCGATGGATTCATCGAGCTCGACGTCAACAAGGCGCGCATTTGGAACAGCGGCGGTCATGTCACCTCATAGATTCAGCCGGATAGCGACAGACTGCGCGTGTGCGTCAAGGCCTTCGGCGCGGGCAATCTCGATTGCCGCAGGTCCGAGCACGCGCAGTTGATCAGGGCCGAGTTTGAGAAGCGACGTGCGTTTCATGTAGTCGAGAACCGACAAGCCGGACGAAAAGCGCGCCGAGCGCGCCGTTGGCAGAACGTGGTTGCAGCCGCCGACATAATCGCCGATCACTTCCGGCGTATAGCCGCCGATGAAGATCGATCCCGCATTACGGATTTTGGGCAGCAATGCTTCCGGATCGGCCGTAGCGATTTCCAGATGCTCGGCTGCAATGCGATTGGCAAGCGGAATGGCTGCCTCGAAATTCTCGACCAGAATAACCGCGCCGAAATCACGCCAGCTCGCGGCGGCAGTTTGCGCGCGCGGGAGGTTGCGGAGCTGTCGTTCGACAGCTTCTTCGACAGCCGAAGCGAGAGCCCCATCATTGGTCATAAGGATCGATTGCGCAGCGGTATCGTGCTCCGCTTGAGCAAGGAGGTCAGCGGCGATCCAGTCGGGATTGTTGTCCTTGTCGGCGATGACCAGCACTTCCGATGGCCCGGCGATCATGTCGATGCCAACCGTACCGAAGACGATACGTTTGGCCGCTGCAACATAGGCGTTGCCGGGGCCGACGATCTTGGCAACCGGACTAATTGTTTCGGTGCCATAGGCGAGGGCAGCGATAGCCTGTGCGCCGCCGACACGATAAATCTCGGAAACGCCAGCCAGACGTGCTGCCACCAGAACCAACGGATTGAGGATGCCGTCGGGTGCCGGGACGACCATGACAATGCGCTCTACACCTGCCACCTTGGCAGGAACAGCGTTCATCAATACGGAACTTGGGTAGCTTGCCGTGCCGCCCGGAACATAGAGCCCCACAGCTTCGATAGCGGTCCAGCGCGAACCGAGCTCAACGCCAAGCGCATCCGTATAACGATCATCTTTCGGCAACTGCCGCGCGTGGTGTTTCTCGATGCGCTCGTGAGCAAGCTTCAGCGCTTCGATCGTCGATGCCGGGGCTATATCGAATGCGGCATCGATTTCAGCTTCAGTGACCGCAATTCCGGTTTTTTCGAGATCGATCCGGTCAAAGCGCCGGGAATAGTCGATGAGCGCACTGTCACCTTCACGACGCACCCGTTCAACGATCTCGCGGGCCGCACGATCGACATCCTCGGACGCCTCGCGTTTGCTGGCCAGAAATGTCGCGAAATTATTCTCGAAATCGGGATCGGTTTGTCTGAGCGTCTTGACCACGCTTCTGTTCCTTCAAATATGCTTTGCCAGACTGGCGTCTGGCTGACGAAAGACGGTTTTGTATAACCCTCTCTTATGCCAGGGCGCTAAGATGCTGACGCTATCCAAGCCCTGAAAATGCTCAATCGCCACACGGGCTTTCCAAATCTCGATGATTCAGCTCATCAAGGGTTGGTATTAGACGTTATGGCGAGGAAGTGATTCTGTTTCCCATGCCGCGCCAAGGTCCGTCATTTGCGCTTCGATACATTCCACTTCAAGACGGATAGCCGCATTTGCCGAGAAAGTCAGTTCTATTGTTCCGGCAGGTGTTTCACCGGCTGTGAACTGAATGGCCATCAGGGAAAGCACTTCATCCGGTTTCTGGCGGTCAATGCCGACTGCCTTGGCTGCGATCACACGGTTGAAGTGCAGAGCGGTACGCCTGCGTTGATATTGCGGCTTGCGCAGGAACTTCGGCTTGCTTTCTTCCCAGACAAAGCGGTTTGCCGTGAGAACGAAGCGCTTCTCGTTCCCGAGATACTGAAGGTCGGATACTTTCAAAACTGCGTCCTGAAGATGAGCGGACAGGACCTGCAAATCCTCCTCATCCAGCGCCACAAGCTTCAACATCTCCATACTCCAGCACCACTTTCCGTTGTCGGTTAATAACTGCTCCCAACAGGCAGAAAATCAATCACCCGCTCGGCCAATTATCAACTTGGCATGTCAAAACAAAAAAATCGACAGGCTTTTCAAGCCTGTCGCCCTTCGATTGGAATCTTTAGCGTAGCGCAAGAAAAAGCCGGAGCGATGAATGTCACTCCGGCTTGGTCAGATCAGCCACTGATACGTTCTACTGTCGCGCCGCAGCGTGACAGTTTTTCTTCCAGGCGCTCAAAGCCGCGATCCAGATGATACACGCGGTTGACCATGGTTTCGCCCTCAGCAGCAAGGCCAGCGATCACAAGCGAAACCGAAGCCCGAAGATCCGTTGCCATCACCTGCGCGCCTTTGAGGCGTTCCACGCCTTCGACGGTTGCAGTCTGGCCGGACAGAGAAATCTTTGCGCCAAGACGTGCCAGCTCCTGCACGTGCATAAAGCGATTTTCAAAAATGGTTTCCGTGATGCGCGACGTTCCCTTGGCCTTGGTCATCAGGCCCATGAACTGCGCCTGCAAGTCGGTCGGGAAACCGGGGAAAGGGTCGGTAGTAACGTCAACGGGATGGATACCATGACCGTTACGGACAACGCGGAGGCCGCTATTGGTCTCGGTGATTTCAGCTCCGGCCTGTCGCAGCGTTTCGAGAGCGGCGGAAAGCTGGCTTTCCTGAGCACCTTCCAGAAGCACATCGCCGCCGGTCATGGCGACGGCCATGGCATAGGTGCCGGCTTCGATACGGTCTGGAATAACACGAACGCGCGCACCCGACAGGTTGGTGACCCCATCGATATGGATAGTGCTGGTTCCGGCGCCGGTGATCTTGGCGCCCATTGCATTAAGGCAGTCGGCGAGATTGACGACTTCCGGCTCGCGGGCGGCATTTTCGATGACGGTTTCGCCCTTGGCGAGGGCTGCTGCCATCAGCATGACATGGGTCGCGCCGACGGAGACCTTCGGAAACTTATAGCGTGCGCCGACGAGACCGTTCCTGGCTTTCGCCTTGGCGTAGCCGTTTTCGATTTCGATGTCGGCTCCAAGAGCTAATAAGGCTTCGAGGAGAAGGTCGACCGGGCGTGTCCCGATAGCGCAGCCGCCCGGCAGGGAAACATTTGCTTCGCCCATGCGGGCGAGAAGCGGCGCAATAACCCAGAAACTCGCACGCATCTTGGATACGAGTTCATAGGGTGCAGTGGTGGTGACGATATTACGGGCAGTAAAATGGATCGTACGCGAATAGGCCCCATCCTGATGTTCGCGGCGTCCGTTAACCGAATAATCCACGCCGTGATTGCTGAGGATGCGGATCAACTGTTCGACGTCAGCCAGATGCGGCACATTTTCGAGCGTCAGCGTATCGTCGGTCAGAAGCGAGGCGATCATCAACGGCAGAGCGGCATTTTTTGCGCCGGAGATTGGAATGATGCCGTTGAGCTTGTTGCCACCAACGATTTTGATGCGATCCATGCTGTGTCACCTTCTGGGCCGATACCTTGCCCGATAAATTTTCACCAAATCCGGCAGCCCTTAAGGCGCGGTGGCGTTGCGTCATGAAATTACGAGTCTTGCGGCCAAATTACGTCAAATACGAATCACAATAGGACGACATCGCTGCGAAGAACAGAAATGAGCTTTTACCGCAGAGCCCCCCTATCTTCAAGGAAGGCTTTGTTGTTGCGATTCTCAGTCGGTATCGTCGCTGGCGGCGGTGATGCCGTCGTTTCGTTCATCCGCTTCGCCTGCGCGACGTGATCTGGATTGTGCTTTGCGGCGCATCAGATTCGCGCGCAACTCCTCGGCCCGGCGTTTTTTGCGCTGGTCCGATTGGGTTTGTTTCTCTTTGTTGGTCGTATTTTCGCTCATGGCGGTCTTCTACTACGGGAGAAAGGGCCGGAAAAGCTGCTTTCAAATGCGTGTCCGGCAGATTTCCACATTATGTGAAAAGAAATGCAATTGCTTGCTTGCGATTTGCGTAATGATGTGGCAGAAGTCCGCCGCACTCAAGAGATTGCTGCGGTAGCTCAGTGGTAGAGCACTCCCTTGGTAAGGGAGAGGTCGAGAGTTCAATCCTCTCTCGCAGCACCATTTCCCCGTTGAAAACAAGGCATATTTGGCTTCATCCTGTACGTGGATGGGGAACAAATGCGCACCGGTGTGCAGTGGTTGGCACACTTGTGCGGCACATATCTGGCACAGCCTGTTCTTTTTCCGTTCACGTTTATTGATTTCCCCCAAGCGATATTTTCGTTTCAAAACTCTACACCAACGTTTCCGACTTCTATTTTTTTGTTTCAAAAAGACGGAGTAATGGGGGGAGTAGTTGACCGCCTGTTGCGCCTCTGCCAGCCTTCCGCCGATTTCTAACGGGAGAAGCCAATGACGAAACGTCTCGACATCACCGCCAGGCAAGTGACCGCAATCTGCGAGGGCGCTAGAAAGGCCGGATGCGTCCCAGAGATTAAGATCGGCAACGCTTATATTCGCCTGATCCCGCAAGAACTCCTGAACGACATCTCGGATGAAATCCCGTACGAGGATAAGGGAAGAGGGTATTTGTGAAAAGCGATCCTTATTCTTATCCACCACGCGGCATGAACCGTGAGGAAGCCGCCCGGTACATCGGTGTCGGCACAACTAAGTTTGACGAACTCGTCAAAGACGGACGTATGCCCAAAGGGAAGCGGATTGACGGACGTGTCGTCTGGGATCGGTATAAACTGGATGCCAGTTTCACCGATTTGCCAGACAATGACCCCCGACCACCCCAGGAAGCGAAGTCCAAACGATCCTACGATCTTTCCATCACCACCTTAGGAAAGCGAGAACAAGATACTCTGGCAGAACTGAGCCGATACGGAGTGGGTGTTAAGGTCAGCAGGCGGGAAATTAAAGGCTGCGGCGGTCAGACGGAAGACCGGCTGACAGCGCGGGGATTTATCGAGACATTCCCAAACCCGAAGTTTCCGGAACGCGTCGGCGGATACGTTCTTAATGAAGCTGGCATGCAAGCCTGGAAGGCAATTATGGCGGAACGCTTGTTCACTTGACGCGGTATCAATGCTCTGACAGCCTGCGGGAAACAGGGGGATGCGAGATGGCTTACGAACAAGGGATGTCGATTGATTACGATGTGGCCAGTCATAAACTGACTATCTATTTTAGAGGCCAGAAAAGAGAGTTTACTGCCCACTTCAACTCCTACGCAGAAGCGGCGGCCCATGGTGAAAAGCTCTGCCGACAGTGGGGATGGAAGGGGTAAAATATGGGTATCTTCGCACAGATTATTGGAACGCTTGGAATGCTGGCCGGTGTGGTCGCTGCTGCGCTCGGTTTCACGCTGACTGGATCAAGTGGCTTTCTGCTTCTGCCGTATGGCGTTGGCCTATTCATTTCCGGCATGCTGATTGTATGCCTCGGCCTTATTGTCGAGCACGTGCACGGAATGAGGAAAGCCCAAGAACGTACCCTTGAGCTTTTGGAAGGCCGCATTCGGAAAGAACCCGCTTAGTCTGCGCGGGAAGCCAATGGTCATCGCAATATATCCAAGTTGCGATAATTTGCTGCATGTACAGATTTCGTTAAATTTCACCTATATGGTTTCGTAACGATTATATGTGCATAAATACTCCACTGAAGGGGCGAGGAATAGAGTGACTAAGGTCAACCCATCAATCCTGCGATGGGCCCGCGAAACCGCCGGGCTCAATCTCGAGGATGCTGCTGCCAAGCTTGGCATCGGCACCGCTCGCGGTATCGCGGGCGAAGATAGGTTGGCTATGCTCGAAAGTGGAGACCTGGAGCCCACTAGGCCGCAGCTCGTTAAGATGGCTACGCAGTACCGTCGTCCTCTGTTGACGTTCTATCTCGCAGAACCGCCATCTGTGGCGGCGCGGGGCCAGGATTTCCGAACGCTCCCTGCAGAATATGCAAAACGGGATATGGCGCTGGTCGATGCTCTTCTCCGAGAGGTACGCGCCCGTCAAGAAATGGTTAGGTCCGTCCTTGAGACCGAGGACGAGGCTGTTCAATTGCGCTTTGTCGGCTCATTCGACCAAAAGCAAGGCGCGGAAAAGCTAGCTGATCGGATACGGGTCGAGCTTGGCTTTGAGTTGCATACGTTCAGGCATGGGGCTTCTTCCAAAGGTTTTTCTTATCTCCGAGGTCTGGCAGAGGCTGCGGGTATCTTTGTCCTGTTGATCGGAAATCTGGGCAGTTATCATAGTGCCTTGAACGTCGAACTATTCCGAGGGTTCGCGCTTGCCGACCCTATTGCACCTTTCGTCGTGATTAATGATCAGGACAGCGAGCAAGCATGGTCTTTCACGCTGCTGCACGAACTAGCACATATCTGGCTCGGTCAAACAGGCGTGAGCGGTGGCCGTTCGTCCAGTGAGATCGAAACATTTTGCAATGATGTAGCAGGGCGCATTTTGTTGCCGAATGCAGAGATTGCGCACGAGCCCTCGCTATTGAATGCTCCTCAAAGGCAAATTTTGGACCGTATTGCCGCTATCGCTGAAGCAAGGCAGGTGAGCTATTCGATGGTTGCCTATAAGCTTTATAGACATGGCATTATTGATCATGATGCCTGGTCTGCCGTTACTGCATTTTTCCGAGCTCAGTGGATAAAAAACCGGGCTGCACAGCGTGAACGGTCCAAAGAAAAGTCAGGTGGACCGAACTATTACGTTGTGCGGAGGCATAAACTCGGAAATCGGCTAGTTGAGCTCTCCAAGCGTATGCTGGCAGAGGGCGCGTTGTCGCCGTCAAAGGCTGCTGCGATCCTCGGCGTTAACCCGAGCAATGTTTACGTTCTTACTGACAGTGCTGCGTAAGGAGAGGCCGTGCATCTTATCGACGCGAACGTGCTGATCACTGCGCACAATTTATACTATCCTCTCGACCGTTTCCCTGAGTTCTGGAGCTGGCTGATACACATGGGGGAAGCTGGTCTGGTTAAGATGCCCCTAGAAATTCTTGAAGAAATAGCCGACGGTTCCCCATTGGACATGTGGCTATGCGAAGATGATAATTTTGAATGTCTCCGGCTTGATGAGGATGTTGACCCATCCTTGGTACAGTCAGTAATTAATAAGTATGCCACCGATCTAAACGATGCCGAGACAATTGAGATTGGGCGTGACCCTTTCTTAATCGCATATGCTCTGGCACAGCCATTACATCGCTGCGTGGTGACCGTGGAAGCTTCAAAACCAAGCACCAAACGCGCTAATCGGCGTATACCTGACGTGTGCAACGATCTAAGCGTGAAATGGTGCAACAGCTTCCAAATGCTATCTGCATTGAATTTCACCACGAATTGGCAATCTTCAATCTAGGTCTTCGCTTATATCACTTTAAGCCGCCATACCCTCTATTTCCTTCGAGGTTACCCGGTGAAGGGCTTTCTCTTCGTCGTAGGCCTTCATAAGCGCTTTGTTGGCCCGCTTTGCGCTTTTGTGCATGGAAAGCATCAGGTACAGCATACCGGCCAATCCTGATCGCTGACGCACGATGCCGGATAGCTGGTTACATTCCCACATCGCGAAGCCCATAGGCATCTGATCCCATGCCTCGTACCAGCTTGATAGATCGGTCTCGATCCAGTCAGAGCAGGCGCGGACAAGATCACTCACGGCCCATAGGCTGTATTTGTCGATCAGTCCCTGCTTCCCCGCTGCTTCTGCCAGGGTGGACAGGACGATACGGGCATGGCCTTCACCATACTTTTCAATCAGTCGGTTGATTGTGGCAACGGCGCGTGTCTGGCCCGGTAGCGGGTAGCTGGTGCCTGGAATAATCTCGATATCAAATTCCGCGCAAAGTTCATGTGCTGTCGTCATGTGAAACGGCCTGCTTGCTGAATTGGAGACTGCACAGAATATATCACATTTGGTGAACAATTCGCTATAATAGATCACATTCATTGAACAATTGTGGATTGCACATGTCGAAGCTCAACAAGCCTATCCGCTCCATGCTCATCAACCGATACGATGGTGCGCGGGTGCTGCACATAAGCGATATCGCCTTCAAGGAACTGGTTTCGGAAGGCTATATTAAGCCAGATAGGCGCAAGGGCTTCTATCGGCTGGGACACATCATCGACGGCCACGCCGAAGCCGTGCGAATGAATAGGATCGTTGCGCCGCATGCGCGGGCGATTACACCCGCTATCATGGCGTGTGAAATTTTCACCTGACTGATCACAATATTCAAAATTCTTACGCTTTATGTTTTTTCGACTGGGACGCGGGTAGGCGGCCAAGTGATGGCTCTTCAGAGCAGCTCCCCCCGCTAATTGTTTCTGATTGCCTGGATTTCCAGAATTCTTTTGCACAATCAGTTTGAACATCGCTCGGCTTGATTGCAATTTCAAATAGACGTTCGATCAAATCATAAATCGAAGTTGCGATGCCCTTTCTCCGGTGGTCGCACCGTATATCTATGCTGTCGCAAATAATCACGCCATCGCCCAAAGCAAATGTTGCATGACCAACATGTGACTGGCTGGCTTCTTCTACGATGCGGAACCATAGTGATCCATTGGTGCAATCGTAAGTTATGCTGCGATCATCAAACTCAAACCGGGCTTGATCCTGCGTTGGCAACCCGGGAGGAACTAATGACAAGTCGAAATAATATCCGACAGGCACCCCCTCAGTTATTCTGAAGGTTTGAAAACTTCCAATTCTCTCCATTATCAAACTGCTCCCTTGTAGAACAATCACCGCAAAATCTAACGCCATTGTTTTGAATTTTTTACCCTTTGGCATTCAATCTTGTCGGACAACGTGAAATCAGGTTGACAGGCGACGAACTTCCCCTGCTCAACTTCGACCAGTGCAAAATCCTCTTCTCCAAAGTGGCGCAGCGCTTCTATCCTGGCGTCATCCTCGTTCGTGGCCTGAAGCTCGATCTTCTTACCGCTGTTGATGATGTCAGTCAGTGACATGGTTGTGACCTTTCAGATGAAGCTGTTATCGATGAGGACGGCAAAACGGATTGTCCTAGATGGAGCGCCGGATTGCACATCGTTGCGGATATAAACGGTGGTAAATGGCGGGAAGGTTTCCGCGCAGAACGTCTGTCTGTCTGGCGGGTCTCCGGCGGTGCTGTTGAGGATCACGTAGGGCATTCGGCCAGTTGGATTGCTGAAGGTGTAAATCTGACGTGTGCCTCCGGCCAAGGTCACCGTGCCTTGAACTGCCATCGTCATTGTTGACATGCCTGGGTACATGCAAAGATTGTCCACAGACGCGGTCAAGGCGTCATACCCAGCGCGGGATACGCGAACGCCATCAGTTGAGAATACGGCTCTCCTGCTCATGCGGCTGTGTACCTGTCTGCTCGATTTTTGAAGATGATGCAGCGGAAGCGGTAATTGCCGCCGTAACTGCTCTGAGTGTCGGTTCCTGCCCAGACCTTCCCATCCTGAACACCCCATTGCCAGAAGTCGTTCATCTCAGATGTCGCCGCTGCGCGATCATTCGGATAGAAGACACGATCCAGCAGGCTGATGCTTGGAAACGCTAGCGGGCAGTAGCCAAGTGTCGGGAACGTGTATGCGCCCCAATGGTAATTATTCGTCCGGTTCAGCGTCACATCAATGACGGCATGGACCTTGAGATAATCGCCATC
This sequence comes from Ochrobactrum sp. BTU2, assembly GCF_024539785.1. Classification (NCBI taxonomy): domain Bacteria; kingdom Pseudomonadati; phylum Pseudomonadota; class Alphaproteobacteria; order Hyphomicrobiales; family Brucellaceae; genus Ochrobactrum; species Ochrobactrum sp. BTU2. Next base: position 624,845 of record NZ_JAHWRG010000002.1, read on the forward strand.
CGATGAGAACACCGAAGGGCTGCCCCGGTCTGAAGCGTCGTATCCGGGCGTTGATATCCGGAACAGGAAATCGTTGCCCAGCGGGCCAATGTGAATTCTTCTGCTCATGACTGGTACACGATCAATGTGCCGAATTGCCCGCCGGACAAGCCAAGCGTATCAACAATTTCGAACCGGTTGTTATACATCCGAACATTTGCATTCGGGGTTTGCGCGTTGCCGCCTCCCGGCGTGGCCTGCCACATCGTGCTGAAGTATGGGGCATTCGGATCGAGAGGGAATGGCCATGTGACGCCTTGGTTTTGCGGATATGCCGCGCCGCTCGTCCGATAGCCATCCCACATCCAAGAATACCTGGGTATGTGGTTCAAGGCATACGGGAACGTCACGGTTTTAGACGCTGGATTGCCTGCCGGGATCGTCACACGGAAAATCCATCGGATGCCAGCACCTTGAAACCAGTCGCTATCAAACGTCTTGTAGATGTCCGCCAGCGACAGATTATCAGCATCATATCCCGGCTTTGTGGTGATGAGCCGGGGACGATTGCCAGACAGGAAAACACGAACGGACATGCTCAGCCTCCCTGTTCCACGAACGCGAAAAAGTTGACAATGCCGTGGCTGGTTAGCCCATCAGGGTCACGCATTGTCATGGTCTGTCGGTGGTTGATGGATACGAGCCGATTGTCAGGGAGTTCGATTGTGGCACCGAGAACGGCGCGCCTGACCAGATCGCCAACGTGACGACATTCCGGGAAGCCCACGGATCGCGACCAGACATCAAGCTGGATGCTGATCTCAAAGCCAGTGATGCACTCCGCGTCATCGCTCAATTCATCGAACGGCCCGAACGAGACATACGGGAATTCGGCCCCTTCAGGCACAGTGTCATAGACCCGGCCACCAATAACGGCCGACAACGCCGGATCGGCCTTGAGACGGTCATACAGGGCCTTTTGTAGCTCAAGGGACGGTGATGTCATGCCGCCACCTCGCTGACCGCCTTGGCCTGCTCGTAGCGCTCTTTCAGCCATTCCGGGTAGCGTTCTGGCCCGTTCGGGTCGATCTGCTTGCCGATCTGATCTTCGGGCCACCTATGAGCGATCCACGATTGCGTATGTCCCTGCTGAATAGCGGACATCTGAATAAATCCGCCAGCCATGTAATGGCGATTATCGCCCTCGCGTTCTTCCTCACCTTTGACAAACGCGCTATCGGCGCGGCAGGCGCAAACCAGCCGCATGAGAATATCGCCTGTCTCTTCGTTCGGCAGTGGCGGCACTAGGTCGAATTCGTGCATGGTATCCGGCAGATAATTGCACCACGTATCGGCTGGCAATTGAGACCGGACGAACGGTTCTATCGTTATGGATCGGCCGTCGCTCAAATCGACACTCGGCTTTTCGTAGCTGACCACGCGGTACGCCTCATATGCCTGCCGTGCATCAGACCATCCGCCGATGACGCAAGAGACTTCGCTAATCGGGCCTCGGTGCCATTCGCCCCAGACGTTGGTGAAAAGCTTCCGATGAACGGTCTCGCAGAATCCCGCTATGCCTTCCACCAGATCGTCAAAGCTGTTGATCTGCTGGTTGACTTCCCACCGCAAGGCAACGCCGAACGCGCCCGCGCCAGTCGCACCAATGAAGCAGTCATATTCTGGTAGCAGGATGACCTTGGAGACGAAGCCGGATACCTCGCCCGTCTCATAGGTGTAGCAAACCCCGTCCGATGCTACGAGAATGCCATCCGTGCCGACTGATATAGCTAACGCGCTCATGCCCGGCCTCCTATCATCAGTACACATTCGGCCCCAGCTTCACCGCCTGGCACATATCCGCCTGTCGCAAAGTGGTCCAAGGACATGCCGTTATTGATTGCTTCCAGAATGCCCCGGTTCTTTTTCGTCGCCTTGGCGTTCACAACGAACTCGCCATTTGAGAGCTTTGCGAAGATGCTGTCAGATGTCGCAGAACCGGGACCGCGCACGTGACCGCCACCTGCCAGCCGTAAACCGGACCATGGGTCGGAACCGCCACCGCCGAATATGCTGCTGAAGATACTGCCGATCCCGCCACTGCCGCCGCCTCCGAATAGAGCATCCAGACCCGAATTCAGGAAACGGTCAGCCAGTCGGCCCAGAGCATCGGACAGAACATCAGAAGCCTTTGCACCACTGAGAAGGCCAGACACGAGCGTACCGGCGAACTCACGGCCAGCATCGTTGACTTCCTGAATAGCTGCCTGCTGCCTGTCGTATGCTTCGGTCGCCTTGTAGTTTGCCTCCACAAGCTGCTCGATTTGGGCCTTCTCTGCCGCCGTGGCCGCTGCGCCAGCATGGCGAAGAGCAGTCATCTTCTCCTTTTCCAGCGCCGATTTGCCCACCAGAGACGCTTCGAACTGAAGGTCAGCGATTAAATCCTGTACCGCTTTTCGCTCGCGCTCTGCGGCCTTGGCTGCACGGTCACGCGCTTTTTCCTCGTCTGATTTGCCCTTCTTCGTGGTGTCAGGCGGGGTATATGGCTTTACCGGTGGCTCGATTGTGATTGTATCGAGCTTGACGGCGGTAAGCTCGTCCTTGCGGGCTTGTAGGCGCGCCATCTGATCGTCTATGGCCTTTAGCTCGGTTGCTGCATCCTTACCGACCACGCCGAGAACGCTATCTTCCCATCCACCTTTTTGAGCGAGAAGCTGTTCTTTCCGCTTCGAAAGCGTGTCCAGCTCGGCATTAATGCCAGACAGGGTTTTATCTTCAAGGTTCTGCCACGATGACAGGAAGCCTTGCAGCGCGGTTGCTGCTTCAACGATAGCCCCTTTGACCGCCGTACCCATCGTGGTCGCCAGCCGGTTGAAAGCCTTGTCGATTTCATCAGCTTTCTTGATGAAGTCAGCATCGAAGACAGCGCCCATCTTCTCGGCTTCGTTGAGCGTGGCGGTGATGCCTTCGCGGCCTTGCTCAATGAGCCTGACGAACTGTTCGCCACCCTGACCGCCTAGAAGCTCATCGAATATGCGGACGCCTGCCGCTGTATTCTGCAAACGCTTGGTGCGGTCGATGATTTCAAGCAGCAGCGCAGATGGGTCTTTCAGGCGTTCTTTGACTTCAGCGGGTGACATGCCGATCTGCGCGAATGCGTCAGCGCCGCCGCCTTTGCCAGTCTTCACATACTCATCGCCACGAATATTCAGCTCTTTGAAAGCATCGATCATGGCGTCAATGCCGATGCGGTTCTGATCCGCAACATACCGCCACTTCTGGAAATCCTCGACGTTGATACCGGCTGTCTGTGCTTCGCGTCCAAGGTCAGCGAAAGACTTCGTGACAGCCTGTACGCTCGCGGCGAGACCAACCACGCCACCGGCAGCGATGCCCGCAAACAGGCCCTTACCGAACTCGGACACAATTCCTTTCATCTTGGAAAAGCCACGACTAAGCGAGCTTTCCATATTCTTCGCCGCCTTATTGGTGCGGCGCTCCATGTTGCCCATTTCGCCGTCTAGCTTCTTGGTAAGCTTTTCCATCTGCTTTTCAGCCTGGCTGACGCGCAACTCCATGCGCGCATACAATGCGGGTTCATTTGCCATTGTTGAATTCCTTGATTGCCTTGTTCATGGCGCGGCTACGGCGGCTCACAAACTTCTTTTTCAGCAGGCGATACGCAGGCCAGAAGAAGGGATTGGCTGCCATCTCCTGAGTGCCGAATTCCTGCGCCAGCGCGTAATCGTAGGTGGCGCTTTGGCCGTCCTTCACGGCGCGCGTGGTAGCTTCACCGCCAGCGCGCACAACTTGGCCCCCGGTCTCGGTATCGTGATGGCGGATGCTTGGCTTCAGATGCACACCATCTTTTGGGTCCACCGGTGCCATACTGCGGGACACGCGCACCCATTCATCGGCGTTCTGCTCTATGGCCCTGTTGGTCTCCTTGTGGACCTTTTCGGGTAATTGACGCAGACGCCGCTTGAATTCATTGCTGACGTACCATCCTTTAGCCATCGGCGTTCTCCTCCTCATCGGAGAAGGAAGCATCGTCCTCATCAATGCCGTACAGTGTGGCAAGGAGAACCATGGAGGCGAGCGGCGCATATGTCCCTACGCCCCTAGCTTGAATGGCTTCCTTAAGCTGGATGATGCTTTCAGTTAACTTTCTGGCAGTGAGAACCCCGTCTACCCTTGCGTACTGCTTAGTAAGCTTCCAATGCATCAGGTCGGTGCCTGCGGCTGGCTGCGGTCCCAGTGCAAATTCGAGAACGTTCGTGACATCATCCGCCGTCCAAGAGCTGCCCATCAAGCGTTTGAGCGTGGAGATTGCCGATCCATGGTCTAGCTCGAAGTATGGCAATGCATCGCGTTTGATACCGATATTGACGTGATTGCCATTGATCTTTGCGTCTACGGTTAGCGCCGTTGCTGTTTCGGTGCTCATGTTAACTCTCCAAATAAAAATGGGGTGCTCGGGGCTTCGATAAGCGCGCAAAAGCCGAGGTTGTAAGGGCGAAAGTCGCAGTGAGTTTTTCGGTTATTTTCGATAAAACCGTGAAATGCGCTGCTGGAATAAAAAATATGCGAATGTGTTCAGGGCGGGTACGCGCTCGAAGCACTTTCCAGACTTTTACCCTCCCCCCGGTTATCGATAGGCCCTCGTCTGATGATCGAGGCGCTGTTTCAGGCCATCGTGGCAGGTCTTGCAGAGACATTGCAGGTTCGTCTCATCCCAGAACTTGGTCTCACTGCCGCCATGTGGTTCGCGGTGATCGCAAACCAGCTTGGAAGTGTCGGGCTCAAGCAGCCCGCACATCTGACAGGTGAACAGGTCGCGGGTGAATATCTTCATGCGCAGCTTCTGCCACCGGGCGATGCGATACCACCGACGCCACGGCGCTACCTTCACGCGGTGCGCATCACGGTTCTTCTGGCTACCAGGTGTAGGACCAAGGCGAGGCTTCATGGTCGAGACCAGAGGCTTCATCATCTTCAGCTTAGGTCGAGCCATCAGAAGGTCATCCCATCCGTGTGCTGCTTAACAGCGGCGAAGATTGCCTTCTGCTCTGCCCTGGTAGGCACACGCCCCATGAACTCGGTGGCACAGGCATAACCTCGCAGGAATAGCTCGGTCTCGTATCGGGCGCGGGTGCCGAACTCATCCTGAACTCGCTGGAGCGTATTCACAGCATCTATACCGAATAGCTCTTCGATTGGCCTGTCGAATGAGGTGTCTTTCTCTTCGGTCATCACGCATCACGTCCTTTCTTCACCATCAGCATCCAGCCATCACATGTGCCGGGTTCCTCGGTTTCCTTGAGAGAGCGGAGAGCAATCCAGGCGCTGCCGTGGAAGGTGGTAACGTCGCCCTTGGAGTAGTTCTGTGCTCGCTGGTAGATGCCCCGATACTGGATGCCGCCTTCTTCCAATGCCTCCAATCTCTTGGTGAAGGATTTGATTTCCTCAGCCTGCCGTTCGAACTTTCGGGCAACGGCTACATTATGGACTGCCTGTTCGATCAGGCTCCGCCGAAGCGATGGCGGGCGCGTCAAATCGGCTTCGGTGAGACCCGCTGTTTTGATGTGTTGGCGGTAATCTTTTTCGGCTTCTTCAAGAACCGAGAGCCAGTACCGATCATCTTCCGTCTTCGCGTCAAATCCATCTGTAAGATTATCGCCCGTATCGATAACCGCTGGTAAGGCTGGCGGCATCGGTGTGGGTGTGCCGTCGATAACCTGCCAGTCCGTTCCATCTCCGGGGCGCTGGCCGGTGCTTTTCTTCGCCTGCCATATGGCTCCACGGTGCTGGACGATAGCGCCATGGTCATACCGTTGAGGCTCAAACGGCGGCAGGCCCTTTTGACCGGCAAGCAGGCGGGCTTGTATCTTCTTCAGTCCTTCGGCATCGGCCCGCATGAGAGCAACAGCTTCAAGATGAGGCTCGCTGTTATAGTGATGATACTCCATATCTCCAGCAGCCTTTTCCAAGCGGCGAATTTCTAGCGCCACCTGGGTCTCGGTCAGTTCGTCTGGCCGTTGCTTCTGTAAGAATTCCTTGAGGCTCATGGCCGATCCTCCCCGATTTCGTGAATGATCCCGTTTTCGAGGCACCACTCGATTGATGAAGGTTCTTCATCGGATGCGGTGTCCCGGATCGTAGAAACGTCTATGCCGGTGCGCTGTGCGATGATGGTGATCAGATCGGCGTCAATCGCCCGGAACTGATCTGCCTGACGCTGGAAATCACCAGTCGTCCACGAAGTGACCGAGTATTCCCCGCATCGTGTCTGATGAATGAGGAACGACGCTTTCCGGCTGGCTATCCTCCGATCTGCTGCCAATGCGATCAACAGGCCACCGCTTTCACAGCTACCGACGATATGAGCGGTCTTGCGTTCAGCGGGATGGTCACGAAGCTGCTTGTGGAGCAACATTGCCGGGAAGCACTCGCCACCGGGACAGTCGATAATCAGGTCGATGGAATGCGCCGCCGGTACCGAAGCGAGCTTTTCCATTACGTCACAGAATAGCTCTTCGGTGATCGATCCCTTGATGTCGATCTGGATATGACGGACGTAGTTGCCCTTGGCGCGGTGACGCTCGGCAAGCTTGAGATTGCGCTGCTTCACGGCCTCGGTCGGTTCCAGGCTGATGCCATCATCTGAGAACATGCTGATGATCATCGGCACCAACTCCGGGCAAGTTTCAGGAAGTTGTCGATAAGGCCGCGTGTGGCCTTGCTGCCGTTGATTGCTGGATGATCTGGCGAGAGACCTGCCCGCAGAGCTTCCCGATGGAAATCTTCGCCAGCTTTCAGAAGGGTATCGAGTGTCTCCACCGCTTCGAGCACGGCGACGGCATAGGCCGCATAAACCGGCTGTAGTTCCTGATTGGCCGACTGGACATATTCGCGATTGAGAGCGTTGAAGGTGCCGCTTGTCTCGGTATCCTGATTGACAAGCTCGGCCAGATTGTCGGCTGCATCATCAATTTGAACCTGGCTCGGAATTGACCGAACTGTTACGCCAGCCTCGGCATTGCTGCGGCTCAACCGCATATCGGAAAGCTCGCGCGCTGCTAACGCTCTAGCGTTCCGGGTTGCTTCATATGCCTGTCCCGCTTCAACAAGCTGGCGGGGCTTCTCTGGAAGGCGAAGAGCGCGGGTGAAGTATTCCGCGCCCTGCTGGTCTTTGGTGTTCCGGGTCATGTTGGGTGCCTTGTTTGCCATTGCTGACAAATCTATCACCCCGCATCGTCACGACCCGTCACGCGTGACATAATCCCGGAAGGCGACTTCAAGAGCCTCCTTGACCCGCTCCGGATCGTCATCGTCCCATTCTTTCAGATGGCCGGTTTCGATGAGGAAATCTCTGACGGCTTCACCTGGAAGCGCAAGCGGAAATATGACATCGCCCCGGCGTTGACGGGCGCGGCAATCACGTTGACGCTCTGCTGCCGTCCTGGGACGTTCGCTGCTGGTTCTCCTGATCAATTCGCCCTCGCTTGGATAAGAACGCTCTCTGCGGCGGCAAGTGTGGCCTCAACCACGGTCAAGCCAAACTGCCGACGAAGCGCCGGGATGATCGGGTGCGGCCTGTCGCGTTCTGGTGTTGTCGCCAACCAGCGGGCTGCCTCGGTCACGCGGGAATTTGATTGGTCGGTCATGCCCGCTTCCTTTCTTCGAGGCGAGCGACCTTGCCGTCGCCCTGCTTGTTCGGAATGCCATAGATCACTTCCATCGCCGCCTTACGGATAAGACGCGGCATGGCATCGATTACGTTCGACGGCTTGGCATCGGCCCATGTGAAGAGATCAAGCTGGATCATGCGGTGATTGCCTCCGACTTCCAGTTTTCCACGACACGCGGGAATAGCGTTCCGGCCATTACCCGTTCAATTGCTGTCGAGACATGACGAGGCGGCAAGCCAAGGTTTCGTACAAATGCCTTCGCATCTTCTGGATTTACAAGCTTCGGAAAGGGCTGATTTGCTCCGCTCGCGTGTGCGTACGTAGATGCCTCTTCCTTATCCTCCAAAGCCCCATGATCTGGCCGTGGCGGTGATTTTGATTGTGTTTGTGAATATGATGGTGGTTGTGATGGTGATTGTGACTGCTTTCCATCGGCTTTATGCCGATCAAAAACCGGGCTTTCTGTCGGCTTTTCATCGGCTTTATCATTCTTGCGAGGGCGACCGCCCTTTTTTCCGTTTTCAGATTGGTTTTTGTGCTTCGTTTCCGATGTGGCTCGGATATCGGCGGTACGTTTATGTACCCAAAGGTAATCATACAGCGGGGCTAACGTGTCACGGATATAAGGCCACCTGTCGGCGTCCACATGCGCGATACGGCGCAACCGTTCCTCATCGTGGGGCAACTCGCCGTGTCGCCACTGATGCAGGCGAAGGAACATGTGAGCCCCGTACTCTTCAGCGCTGAGAGCGGACGCTTCCGCCAACTCGTCGCCTACGTAGATTTGCATCCATGGCAGATCGATCATACGGACACCTCTTTCTGATAACTTGTCTCTGCGAGCCATTTCATCAGGCCGAGGGGCATCTGCTTTCCTTCCGGCCAATTATCCGCACACCACCGCATGACCTCATCAAAAGACCGTGCGGTGAAACTTTTCGAAGTGTCGGAAAGGCGGGCGAAAAAATTAGGATCATTCTTCACACGCCGAGATACCGACGACAGTGCGCAACCATCCGCTTGTGCGAATGCAGCGCCAGTTTCTATGAGAGTTTGTCGAAGTAGGTTTTCCATGATTTGTTTACTATATGGATAAATCCCGCATACAGCAAGCAAAATGCGTGATACATCGCGCTTTGAAAGTTGCAGAGTTTGAGGGATATTCCTACAATGCTAAATCCATTCACCGACCCGCAAAATTCCGACATCCTCAAGCAGCGCATACAACAGCGTATGGATGCGTTGGGGCTAAACCCGTCGTCCGTCGCACTGCATGCCGAATTGGGCAGATCAGCTGTAAGAGATATTCTTTCCGGTAAGGCTAAGAGCCCCAAGCACATCACACTATACAAGATAGCAGAGGCTCTTGAATGCTCTGCCTCCTACTTGGTTGGTGAGATTGATACGCTTTTTCCGAAAGACGATCCCGAGAAGTGGGTGGCGCTTGATCGTTCAACCATGGAAATCTCCGGCATACTTGAGGCCGGGGTGTATCGCAAAAAAGGCGAGCGGTTTTTGTTAGATGAGGAGCCAACGGGGTATAATCCGATCTGGAACCCCAAAACTATCGAGAACGACAGGAGGTTTCCAGGTCGAAAGCTTGCCATATATGAAATGGGCGACAGCAGTCTTGATGGCCTTCATATTGTTAAGGGTGACATTGTCACGATCCTGCTTGCGGACGATGATAACGTTCAATTGCGTGATGGGCAGATCGTCGTCGCGCTGAATTTGCCTCCAGACATCAAGGAGATGGAACTCAGCGCTCGGCTGGTAAAGAAGGTTGATGGCGCTATTCATCTCTCAACGTTCTCTAAAGATCGCGCATTCCGACCTATAATTATTCCAGATTTTGATGAAAATTCCCGCGACAATAAGCTTCTAAAGTCCTCATATAATGAAGAAGTTAGGATCATAGGTCGCGCAATCAGTTTGACCCGAGATTTTAAAATGTAGGATTTATCACGCATATGTGTTGACGCGTGATAAATCCCGCATTATGGTTCCCTCCATAGGCGATTTGCCCGATGGAGAAACACATGTCAGTCATTCAGAATATACCAAGTCGCGCAGAGCGGCTTATGTCATGCGCCAATACCGTTAATGCCTCGATTGAGGCGAAGATCGAGCGCACAGTGTCCGAATTAGCTGCCCAGGGCAAAGACCCCTCGAAACTGACGGAGGCTGAGATCGAAGCCATGGTTAAGTCTATTGACTGGTCTCGTGACGAACTGGATGTCGCAAGCATCACCCGGCTTGAAGGAATGGCGGCTGTCGTTATTGGCGAGAAAGCCGTCGCTATTATCAATCAGCACATGAAGATCGCGCCGGATGAGCTACGCAGATGCCTGCTCGCCTATTACGCCGCTCTTGATACAGGCGAAATTGGAGGCGCTGAGTGATGGTTTCCCATCCCGCCTTTGGCATCCCGGTTAATCCGGGACGCTTAGCGCCCGTGGTCCGCAAGGTCGTTGCCTTGGGTTTGGCGCTTTCCGCTGACGACGATCTGAGCATCGCGCTCGGCAATGGCGGTCGCGTTCAAGAATATGATGTCCTGACGCCAGACGATCAGGATTTCGTTCTGTATGCGACGCTTGCCACGATCAATCAATACAACGTTGCCGATCTGATCGACGGGATTGTCGAGGATTGGATCAAGGACGGCGCACCGCTCTAAGCGCCCCTCTCAAACAATTCGGAGAATAGCAATGCCGACACAGCAAGGTCAGGCAACCGCCGAAGGTTTGCCAGAAATTGAACATCCAGAGCGCCGTATTAGAAACCTCGCCAAAGAAATTTCATCCGCCTTGGACGATGTTGACGGCTATCGGGTTGTCATCATCTATCCATCTGCTCAGGCAGATTATCCGGTTCAGATTTGTCTCGACGGCGAGTTTTCCGATTTGCTTCAGGCGGTAGTCAAGATGCGCAAGGAATTGAGAGAGGCAGCACAATGAGCAGCCCTGCAGTCCACCGCCTACGCCGTCTCACGCTGGAGAAGTGGATAGAAGACGCTATCGCGCTTCTGGATAGCATGGATGGCGATCCTGATTTCGAGGATGACCGCGAATACGAGGAGGAGCGAGAAATCGACGCCGCAGAAATGGGGATCGCTGATGTTGATGCTATTGCAGAGTATTTCCCCGGCTTCGCATACGGGAGTGTTCTGTAAGGATGTTCCTCTTTTCACTCCGTAATCGCGTCTGGCAGCAGCTGGCGCTCTGGGCCTGCAAACGTGCTGACCGTTCATATGAAGACTTCCTGCGGAGGTATGACCGATGAGCGCATTACCCGAATGGACGAAGTCTCTTGTGCCGGTCGGAATGGATGATGCGGCTATGCTGCTCGGTGTGTCCCGGCGCTTTTTGATGGACAAGCTTAAATCTCATCCACTTTATGAGCGGCGCGGGTCGAAGAAGGTCTTCTATCCGGAACGCATTGCACTCTTGCGGGAGGCACTTTCATGTCAAACCTCGAACTCAAACAACGAAATGGCATCTGGTATGCCGTTGGCACAATCGCCGGAAAGCGCGTACGAGAAAGCCTTGGCACTCGCGACAAGCAAGTCGCGGAGCAAATCAGGGCGCAATATGAAGCGCGGCTCTGGAAAAGTCATACCTATGGCGAGGAAGCGGTAAGGCTCTTTGAAGAGGCCGCGACCAGCTACATGAAGCAGGGCGGCGAGGCGCGGTTCCTCGCTCCCATTATCAAGCATTTCAAAGGGCGCGCTGTCGGCACGATTAAGCCCGCCGAGTTGCGTTCTATGGCACTGGCGGTATTCCCTACGGCTGCACCGTCAACGCGTAACAGGCAGGCCATTATCCCGGCCAGAGCCGTCATTAATCATGCCCACGATCTGGGATGGTGTGGACCGATCAAGGTGAAAATGTTCGACGTTCCGAAATCGACCAAGCACAAGCCGGTTGACCGGAGGTGGCTGGATGCTTTCTTGGCGCAGTCTGACAAGGACAAGCTCTTTCACCTGTCTGGCATCGTCCTATTCATGAACCAAACCGGCGCTCGCGTGTCCGAAGCGGTCAATCTGCTTGGTGAGCACGTCGATTTAGGCAAGCGCATTGCGATGCTGGAGAAGACGAAGACAGATGAATGGTCGCCGCGCTACCTGACAAGCGAACTGGTCACCAGAATGGCGGCGCTTGGCTTAGAAGATGGGAAGCCTGTTTTCAGCTATACCGATCCGAAGGCGGTCAATCGGCGCATTGCTGCCGTTTGTAAGCGGGCAGAAATCGAGCGGCGCACCACGCATTCCGCTGGCCGTCATTCGTTCGGCACGAACGCCATGGCAGTACCTGACGCCGACATCAAGGCCGCTATGGATGCTGGTGGGTGGAAGTCCGCGAAGCTGTTTCTGGAAACTTACGTACACAGCCACGAAGCCGGTAAATCACTGGCTGAAAAGTTCGATAAACAGACTGGCCTTGTTGGCACAGATTTGGCACAATCAAATTCCCGCAAGGCATATCGTTTTGGAAAGAAACGATAAATTGCCAGTCATCTCCTTGCCTTGGTAAGGGAGAGGTCGAGAGTTCAATCCTCTCTCGCAGCACCATTATTTTCCAATAAAATCCAGAAACTGGCTTTGCCGTGCTTTCATTAAAGCGCGTTTCGATCTGATTGGATCAAATCGGCGCTCTAATCATTTATTGTTACGCGCATCTTTTCCGAAAACCGTTTCACACTTTTCGGGATGCGCTCTAATGGAAAGTGCGTGTGGTTGCTGATTTGAGATCAGTTCACGCAGGGGTTCAATCTCATTGAGCCGCTTTTCTTTCGCCACCAGTCTTTTCGATGTATACTATTCGCCAGACCGTCAGGCTCTGGTCTGACGAATTGGCGTCACGAAATCGGATTTGTCCGGTGACCGGTTGAAAGCCAGAAATTGCGTGCAGGCCATGTCCTGACCGTTTCCTTGCCGTCAGGACTGCTTAATCCGCAGGAGGAGCGTCATGGCACAGTTTCATGTTGTTGCAGGTCGAGACCAATCAGCCTTTTATCCTGAAGTTAAGCGCATTCGCATGGCAGATGTATTTGATGCCCTGCGTCTGGGCTTCAACGACTTCTGGGCAAAGCCATCGCATTACGTTTTCCTTTGCCTCATATACCCGCTGGCGGGGTTGTTCATCACTTACTGGAGCACGAACGCAAACGCGTTACCGCTCTTGTTTCCCCTGATGTCCGGCTTTGCCCTGATCGGGCCAATTGCTGCGCTGCCGCTTTATGAGATGAGCCGCCGCCGTGAAGAAGGGTTGGATACATCCTGGAAACGTGCGCTCGATGTGAGCCATTCCCCGGCATTGCCGTCCATCGTGGCTGTCGGTGCTTTTCTGTTCGCAATCTTTATTGTCTGGCTGCTGGTGGCGCAAAATCTCTATGTTCACTATTTCGGGCCGATGCCGCCCGAGAGCTTCTCAATGTTGATGAATCAGGTGTCGTCAACGGAAGAGGGACGCAGTCTGATTTTTGCCGGTTGTGGCATTGGTTTGCTTTTTGCAATCGTTGTCCTGTGCTCGACGATTGTGACTTTCCCGATGCTGCTTGATCAGGATTGCGGCGCTGCGGCAGCGGTTGCGACATCGTTGCGTGTTGTCATGCGCAACCCCATGGAATCGCTGCTCTGGGCTGCAATCGTAACCGCGATGCTGATCGTCGGTTTTGCCACGATGTTTGCCGGGTTGGCGGTAGTAATACCCATCCTTGGGCATGCGACCTGGCATCTCTATCGAAAGACGGTCACGCACCCGGCGGCAATGCGTATTTGACCGAGGAACTGATCGATAAATCCCATCCGAAACATTGCTTCGGGTGGGATTGCCGTGGCTTTTGATGAAACATTTTCAAGCTTTCCAATATGTGGCGGCGTCCTGCCGCACCCCCACCCCCCTTTATTATGCGGTCAGTTCTGCTTTAGAAGAGCAAGACGAGATTCGCGCAGATGATAATAAATAACAATAAGTTAGCGGAGCTCTCCTCGCAGCGCGTCAACGGGCTGGGTGGGCTTTCGATACATTTCAAGGACGGGCGTTCGCGCATTTCCAGGCTTTACCAGGAAGGCGCAGCCAAGATCCGCATGCCGCAAGTCGGAGGCGATCCGCTGGAAGCAATCCTGATCAACACATCAGGAGGGCTGACGGGCGGTGACCGACTGCAATGGGATGTGGAGCTTGGCGAAAACGCTTCGGCTGTCATTACCACGCAGGCCTGTGAGCGTATCTATCGCTCAGGGGGCGGCGAGGCACGCATTGCCACGCGTTTGAAGGCGGCAAAAGGCACGCGTCTTGCTTGGCTTCCGCAGGAAACCATTCTGTTCAATCAATCCGTGTTGTCACGAACGCTGGATGTCGAGCTGGAGGAGGGGGCGGAAATCCTGGTGGTGGAGGCGACTATATTCGGGCGCCTTGCCATGGGTGAGCGGGTTGATGAAGCGATGTTCAGTGATCGTTGGCGTGTGCGATTGGGTGGGCGGCCCGATGGGAGGCTTGTGCATGCAGAAGAGTTTCGGCTGGGACCGGATATTGGGGCCGAATTGCAAGCCCGTCCGGTGGCAGATGCGGCCTGTGCAGTCGCCACCGTGCTCTTGATTTCAGGGGAGGCCGGGAAACATCTGGAAGCAGCCCGGCAGATCATTGGAGAGGAGGGCGGTGCCAGCCTCTGGCAGGTTGGCCCTGCAACCAAACTGATGATGCGGCTTCACGCGCCGGATAGTTACACCTTGCGCAAACGTCTGGGGCCATTGCTCGCCCTGCTTAACGGTAAGGCAGGACTGCCCAAAGTTTGGACATTTTGAGTTCGCGGCAATCCCGCCGCTTTTAACGCCAGCGGAATGCATACCGCTTTGAAAGTATGAAGTTGGAATGAAGTCATGAATTTGACGCCCAGGGAAAAAGACAAGCTTTTGATCGCCATGGCCGCCATGGTTGCCCGCCGCCGTCTGGAGCGCGGGGTAAAACTCAATCATCCAGAAACGATCGCACTGATAAGCGATTTTGTCGTTGAAGGTGCCCGCGATGGGCGCACGGTTGCCGATCTTATGGAAGCAGGCGCGCACGTCATCACCCGTGAACAGGTGATGGATGGTGTGCCCGAAATGATCCACGACATTCAGGTCGAAGCCACATTTCCCGATGGCACAAAGCTCGTCACCGTTCACGAGCCGATCCGCTGATTTTCAGGTTTCGCCGAGGCGAACCTGTTTTTTGAAAGGTACGATAATGAAGAAGACTACGGTCCTTGCCGCGGTGGCAATGGCACTCACCGCAAGCCCTGCCTTTGCCCATCTCAATCCGGCCGAACATGGCTCGTTTGCGGCGGGCTTCACGCATCCGCTCTCCGGCGCGGACCATATCCTGGCGATGGTTGCGGTAGGACTTTGGGCCACCATGCTCGGTGGACGGGCACTCTTCGTCGTGCCAGCGGCATTTGTCGGCGTGATGCTGCTTGGTTTTGTGGCGGCACTTCTGGGCATGCCGCTGCCCTTCGTTGAGCCGGTCATTCTGGCTTCGGTGGTCGTGCTTGGTCTTATGGTGGCGCTTGCCTTCCCTGTCACTCCGGTTGTTGGCGCACTTATTGCCGGCTTCTTCGCCTTCTTTCACGGTCATGCACACGGCGGGGAAATCGGAGGCGCGACATTCCTCTCCTATGCGGCTGGATTTGCGCTTGCGACCGCACTGCTACACGCCGCTGGCATGGGTGTCGGCCTTGCCGCAGGACGGCTTATGGCGGGCAGGAATGGCAAAATTGCTTTGCGTCTGGCCGGTGGCGCTACCGCACTTGGCGGCCTGACGCTGATGGCTGGGTGAGGTGTGACATGATCCCCGGCGAAATTATTACGCAGGACGGCGATATAGAACTCAATCAGGGGCAATCCACCATCACGATCAAGGTCGCCAATACCGGCGACCGCCCCATACAGGTCGGTAGTCATTTTCATTTTTACGAAGTGAATGCGGCCCTTTCTTTCGAACGCGACAAGGCGCTCGGACAGCGGCTGGATATTGCAGCCGGAACTGCCGTGCGCTTCGAGCCCGGTCAGGAACGCGACGTGACATTGGTTCCCGTGAGCGGCAAGCGCGAGATCTACGGATTTCGCCAGATGGTCATGGGAAAGCTTTAGAACAGGTGACGGAGACATTTCATGCCAGCCAGAATTAGTCGCGCCACCTATGCGCAAATGTTCGGCCCTACTGTTGGCGATAAGGTGCGTCTCGCCGATACGGAACTGTTTATCGAAGTCGAACGGGACCTCACCACCTATGGCGAAGAGGTGAAGTTTGGCGGAGGGAAGGTTATCCGCGACGGTATGGGACAAAGCCAGATGTCGCGCGCCGACGGTGCGATGGATACAGTCATTACCAATGCTCTGATCCTCGATCATACCGGTATTTATAAAGCCGATGTGGGGCTTCGCGACGGGCGTATCGCGGTGATCGGAAAGGCCGGAAATCCGGATACGCAGCCCGGCGTTTCGATCATCATCGGCCCCGGTACGGAGATTATCGCGGGTGAAGGCAAGATCCTCACGGCGGGCGGTATCGACACGCATATCCATTTCATCTCACCGCAACAGGTGGATGAAGCACTTAATGCAGGCATCACCTGCATGGTGGGTGGCGGCACCGGACCTGCCCATGGCACGCTTGCAACCACATGCACGCCGGGGCCGTGGCATATAGCCCGGCTGATCCAGTCGTTCGACGGCCTGCCGATGAATATCGGTGTGTTCGGCAAAGGAAACGCTTCACTGCCCGGTGCATTGGAAGAAATGATCCGCGCCGGCGCCTGCGGTTTGAAGCTGCATGAGGACTGGGGCTCGACACCGGCTGCGATCGATAATTGCCTTTCGGTCGCAGACCGGTTCGATATTCAGGTTGCGATCCATACCGATACGCTGAACGAAGGTGGCTTCGTCGAAGATACGCTCAACGCCTTCAAGGGGCGCACGATCCATTCCTTCCATACGGAGGGCGCTGGTGGCGGACACGCTCCGGATATTATTCGCGTGTGTCAGTATCCGAACGTGTTGCCGGCTTCGACAAATCCGACCCGGCCCTACACGGTCAATACGATTGCAGAGCATCTCGACATGCTGATGGTGTGCCATCATCTGTCCCCGGCAATTCCTGAAGATATTGCCTTTGCAGAAAGCCGTATCCGCAAGGAAACCATCGCTGCAGAAGACATCCTCCACGATATGGGAGCGTTCTCCATCATTTCCTCCGACAGTCAGGCGATGGGCCGTGTCGGCGAAATGATCATTCGCTGCTGGCAGACTGCGGACAAGATGAAGAAGCAGCGCGGCAGTCTTCCCGACGACAAGCCCGGAAATGACAATTATCGGGCGCGTCGCTACATCGCGAAATACACCATCAACCCTGCTATCGCCCATGGCATGGCGCATGAAATCGGTTCGGTGGAAGTGGGCAAACGGGCCGATCTCGTTTTGTGGAATCCTGCTTTCTTCGGAATCAAGCCGGAGATGGTTCTGCTTGGTGGCTGGATCGCAACCGCGCCGATGGGGGACCCGAATGGCTCAATTCCAACGCCGCAACCGATGCATTATCGTCCGATGTTCGGCTCATTCGGGAAAGCCCGCACCAATACGTCCATTACCTTCGTTTCGCAGGCCGCAATGGATGAAGGGCTTCGAGAGAAGATTGGGGTGGACAAGCAGATGATTGCCGTGGCCAATACCAGAGACGGTATCGGCAAACATTCCATGATCCTCAACAATGCGATGCCGCAAATGGAAGTTGACCCGGAAACCTATGAGGTGCGCGCAGATGGCGAACTTCTGACCTGCGAGCCCGTCGACGTCGTGCCAATGGCGCAACGCTACTTCATGTTCTGATCTTGAAAGGCAAACAAATGTTTCGTGCCACTGCCATTATTCGTGCAGATAAGGTGATCGATGCCGTGCCTGCGGGCCACGCCGTTCTCGAACGCGATGAACGTCATTTGCGGCGCAAGGCCATCGTTCTGGAAGGTGGCGAGAAGGTGCTCGTCGATTTTGCAGAGCCAATTGTGCTCGAGCACGGCGACCGGCTCGTCCTCGATGACGGACGCGAGATCGAAATCCGCGCCGCAAGCGAGGAACTTTACGAAATCCGCGGGCGTGATCCGCTGCATATTGCCGAACTCACCTGGCATATCGGCAACCGTCACCTCGCGGCTCAGATCGAGAGTGATCGCATCTTCATTCTTCGCGACCATGTCATAAAGGCTATGCTTGAGGGGCTTGGTGCAACAGTTACGGATGTAACAGCAATTTTCAGTCCGCTGCGCGGTGCTTATTCTGGCGGCCATTCGCATGATGACCACGATCATCATCATGGTCATCACGAACACGATCATGAACATCATCACCACCACCACGACTGATACCACCACCGCTTTGCTGCGGCTGATGGCCTGGCTGTCGCCCGTCTTTCCGGTCGGGTCGTTCAGCTATAGTCATGGGCTGGAGCGGGCCGTCCATGATGGCTATGTCGCAGACACCGCCACAATGAGCGATTGGCTGCGCTGGCTTGTAACACGTGGCTCCGGCTGGAATGATGCCGTGCTTTGCGCGGAAAGCTGGCGGTGTGCGGTTGCCGAAGGCGATCTTGTTGAAGTTGCAGAATTGGCCGAAGCACTGGCCGGTTCGCGTGAACGTCATATGGAGACGATGCTGCAGGGCGAGGCGTTTCTGGCTGCAGCTAGAAGCTGGCCCAGTTCTGTATTTGATCGCCTGCCAGCCGATTGCCCCTATCCGGTGGCAGTCGGTGCCGTGGCGGGCGCTAACAAAGTATCGCTTGGATTGACACTCGCTGCCTTTCTGCAAGCCTTCTGTATCAATCTTTTGCAGGCATCGATCCGTCTTTCGGTCATGGGGCAGAACGGCGTGACTGCGACAATGTCGGATTTGGAGCCGGTTCTCGCCGAAACAGCGACGCGAATAGAAAAAACTTCATTGAGTGACCTTGGTTCCGCGACTTACATTAGCGACATCATGGCCATGAAACACGAAACCCAACATTCGAGGCTTTTTCGCACATGACACAGAAAAACGGACCCTTGCGTATCGGCATCGGCGGCCCGGTGGGATCGGGAAAGACGACGCTGACCGAAAAGCTTTGCAAAGCGCTGCGTGATAAATACTCGGTCGCCGTGATTACCAACGATATCTACACGCAGGAAGACGCCCTCATTCTGGCACGTTCTCAGGCTTTGTCCGAAGATCGGATCATGGGCGTCGAAACGGGCGGATGCCCGCATACGGCAATCCGCGAGGATGCCTCCATCAATCTGCAGGCAATTGCCGAAATGAACCGGCGATTTCCCGATCTGGAGATCGTCTTCATCGAATCCGGTGGTGACAATCTCGCTGCTACCTTCTCACCGGATCTGGCGGACCTGACGCTTTATGTCATCTCTGTTTGTCAGGGTGAGGAAATTCCGCGCAAAGGCGGTCCGGGTATCACACGGTCAGATTTTCTTGTGATCAACAAGAGTGATCTTGCTCCTCATGTGCACGTCGATCTCGATATTATGCAAGGCGATGCGGCTCGCATGCGCGGCAAGCGTCCATTCGGTTTCACCGACCTCCATCGCGGCAAGGGCGTGCCGGAAATCATCGACTTTATCGTTGAGAATGGCGGACTGGAAGCGCGTTGATTACGGCTGGCTGTTGAGCCGTTTGCGGGCCTCCCGTTGTGAGGCCTGCAAATCAATGATTGGTTTGGGATAGGTACTGCCCAACGCAATTCCAGCGCTGGTCAGCACATCCTTGGGGGCCTCAAACGGCTTGTGCAGCCATTTGTTGGACAGGCCTGATAGTTCTGGCACCCAATGCCGGACATATTGTCCTTCGGCATCGAATTTTTCACCCTGCAAGATCGGATTGAACACCCGGAAATAGGGCGCAGCGTCCATGCCGCAGCCTGCCACCCACTGCCAGCTTCCCGGATTGCTGGCGATATCGCCGTCCACGAGCGTATCCCAGAACCATTCTTCACCCTTTCGCCAGTCGATGAGCAGATTCTTGGTGAGAAAAGATGCCACAAGCATTCGCACGCGATTGTGCATCCATCCGGTGGCCCAAAGCTGACGCATACCGGCATCGATGATGGGAAAGCCCGTCTGTCCGCGACGCCATGCTTCGAATGCAGCTCGATCATCGCGCCATGCGATGCCGGACAGTGTGTCACGCATATCGTGTCGACTGATGTCGCGGCGGTGATAGAGCTGGTGATAATTAAAATCGCGCCAGATCAGCTCTGACAGAAACTTTTCACCGCCAGCGCGTGCAGAGTGATGCTCGTCCATAAACGCCAGTGTGGCATACCACGCCTGACGCGCGCTGATTTCACCGAACCGCAAATGAGGTGAAAGTCTTGAAGTTCCGTCGATGCCGGGAACGTCGCGATCCTCGGTATAGGTCGACAGCGTGTTCTCCAGAAAACGTGTCAGGCAGTCGCGCGCCGCGTCTTCTCCAATATTCCAAAGCCCATCGAACTTTTTCGCCCAGGCAGGAACGTTGGGCGAATAGCAGGTTTCCTGTGTTGGTTTGATATCCCATTGCCTGCGCGAAAGCGGGCGAGGAATGTGATGGTGGCGCAACGCTTTGGCGAAAGGGGTGAAGACCTGATAGGGCGTGTCGCTGGCCGTCTTGAGCTCCCAGGGCTCAAGAAGAAGATTGCCAGGAAATGAGGTTACACCGGTTCCACTCTCCTTGAGTTGTGCCTTCAGATTCGCATCGAATTCACGCTCCGCCGGTGCGTAGCGACGGTTCCAGAACAGTTCGGTGACGGCCAGTTTCGCGATCAACTGAGGGAGGATATCCCTCGGATCACCGGTCTCGATGAGAAGTTCAATGCCACGATCAGCGAGCTGTTTTCTTATCGCTTCAAGACTTTGGTCCAGCCACCACCGCACCGCGCAGCCGGGCGCCCGAATCTCGGCAACGGTCTCATGAACGTAAACTGCTGTTATATGGCCGCCTGTTTCGGCGGCTGCATCCAGTGCGGGGTTGTCGTTGATTCGAAGATCGTTACGCAGCCAGACGAGCGCGTGATGCTTCATGAGAAAAATTCCACTGCAGAAATGTGATGCCGATATGTCGAGCCACATATAGCGGGGCGAGCAAAAACGTCACGAGGTCGGGGGCAGTCATTTTGGGAAATATGCAAAGCAATGCATAAACCGGTTCGTCACGCGCCGAAAAAAATCACTGATTGTTTTGAGAAAAATGGCGCACCCGAAAGGATTCGAACCTCTGACCCCCAGATTCGTAGTCTGGTGCTCTATCCAGCTGAGCTACGGGTGCTTGCCTGTGTGCCGCTCGCTGCGGCGATGGGCGGTTGATAATCGGACGGATCGCTAAATGCAAGCGTCTTCTTAGAAAAAAATGTGGTTCTGTGAAGATTTCTTGTCAGGCCCCACATTTCCGGGCTTTTCGTTCAAAGTTGGCACAACGGTAGATTGCTTAAACACTTTCCTCTGCCCGTTGGAGGCTCCGGTCTCCGCGTTGCATCGGCAAATCGGGGATGCGAATCTCGAAATGTGCCCCAACTGGGCGGTCTTCTCGAAGCTCGATTGTCCCACCATGCGCGCGGATCAGTTCTTGCGCGATGGCAAGCCCAAGACCAGTGCCGTCACTGCGTGTCGATCCCTTGAAAGCCGTGAAAAGATTGTCGCGTGCTTTTTGTGGCAAACCGGGGCCGGTGTCCTCGACACCGATGATTGCCATCGTCCCGATTCTTCCGGCAGAAATCGTGAGTCGCTTGACGGTCGCGTCATCAATGCTCTGATCACGCTCCATGGCTTGCACAGAATTCCGGCAAAGATTGCTCAGCACGCGGAACAACTGCTCTGAATCGACATTGAGTTCGAAATCCTCCGGGACAAGATTCTCGAACTCAACGCTGCTTTCTGACCTGGGGCTCAGGGTTTCCTGAACGTCAGCGATAATTGTGTGCAGCAGAACGCGACGCGGGCGCGGTGGTGCTTCTTGCGAGCGACCATAGGCCATGACGCTTTCGGAATAGCTGATCGCGCGGCTGAGAGTGCGGATAAGTTTGGGTGCAAACCGCTGCACCATTGGGTCTTCGGTATCGGCAAGCCGGTCAGACATCAACTGCGCTGAGGCCAGAATATTGCGCATGTCGTGGTTGATTTTGGAGACGGCGAGGCCAAGATCGGCGAGATGTTTCTGTTCTTTGAGCGTTCTCTGAAGGTCGCTCTGAATATGCGATATCTGACGCTGGGCCACGCCGAATTCGTCCTTGCGGTTTTCTGGCACAAGGATCAGCGCGGGATTGTCAGGGGATGAGGCGAAATCGATCATGTTGCGATGCATGATACGCACCGGCCGCAACAGCATTTCGTGAATGATCAGGTAAATCAGGCTCGCCGCTATGACTGAAATGATGAGCGAGATAAAAGTCACGTTGCGCGCATAGACGAGCATAGCGTGTCGGAGGGGTGCATCCGAGGTCACGATTTCAATAATACGTCCCGGAGAACTGGATGGCGAAACCGAACCATAGATTCGTAGCGTTCTGTCTCCGCCGTTGAACAAGGTTCCGAATGCGTCCCATATGGCAGCTGCTTCGCTGATATTGTTGAGATCAATGACCTGGTCAATCTTGCCGGGTACTTCCGACATGGCGAGCAGACGCGAAGCACCGGCTTCACGCATGGCTATGGCTTTCGTACCGGTTGCCAGAAGTACCTTGTCCTGAATGTCACGCGGCACATCCATATCGCCGCCTGCGGCGAGAACCTCGCTGACCGCGCCCACAGTATCAAGTCTCGAACTCATCCAGCGCACGCGCATATTGGCAACAGACGGGACGAAGATCAGAACTTCGGTGATCAACACGGCAAGTGCGGTCAAGAGCAATAGCTTGCTCGAAAGCCGGTTTCGCCAGGGTAAACGTGTGAACTGGGTTGACGAGAGCCGTTCCGTGGTCGCAGTTTGGGAGGCCGCTTCAGGGGAAGGCGTGCCCGTATCTGTGGTCTTTTCAACAACCGCCATAGCCTGTGCTTCCAACGCGAGGTGAACCGGCCTAATCGCCGCAGTGCCTCAACCTGTGTGCCATCGAAACGCAATACATAAAGGTAGCCTCCTATATATGGAGCCGATCGATAAATCCAACAGCCTTTGTTCAATCGGTTAAGAACGCACCCGCTCCCGGGATCTCTGCGAGCAGTATTACCGAAATTTAACTCGACGCCTTGAGATCGTGCGTGCAAAGTCTTG
This sequence comes from Ochrobactrum sp. BTU2, assembly GCF_024539785.1. NCBI lineage: Bacteria > Pseudomonadati > Pseudomonadota > Alphaproteobacteria > Hyphomicrobiales > Brucellaceae > Ochrobactrum > Ochrobactrum sp. BTU2. The sequence continues at coordinate 647,774 of NZ_JAHWRG010000002.1, forward strand.
GTTGGAAAAATCCATGCATCCTGATGGGTTGCATGATTTGCGCAATGTGAAGGCAATCATCATTCTGATACTATTTGCTGGCATTTTCCGCGCCCGACAAATTGGTTTCGAAAACGAGGGCCGTCAGGTGACGGTAGGCCTTGCCGGAGAGCTGAATGAAATCCTGGAAGCAGATTGCCTTGTGCCTGCTCATAGCTGCGGCTGCCGTTGGCGGCTGGTATGCCTATAAGAACAAGAATGATGTGGTGAAGACCGCAGCAACGGGCGAGGAAGCGCCGAAAGGCGAAGGCGGGCGATCCGCACCACTCGTTGTTGTCGAGGCCGCCGGCGAAGAGACCATCAACAACCGTTTGACGGCTATCGGTTCGGCACGGGCTCTCAGCACCGTGTCGATAACCCCGTACTCCAGCGGTTACATGACGAAGCTTTACGTCAAGGCGGGCGATAGCGTGAAGGAAGGCGACTCGATTGCCGAACTTGACGCCGAGACGGAAAAGATCGCTGTCGCTAAGGCCGAGACGGCGTTGAAGGATGCGCAGACGACACGCCAGCGCATTGCAAAATTGCGAGCGACGAACACCGCAACTGAAGTTCAGGTGGTTGAGACTGAGCTGGCGGTCGCCAATGCGCAGCTTGCTTTGCAGGACGCGCAGCTCGCCTTGAGCCGTCGCACGGTTCGTGCGCCAATCTCCGGTATTGTTGGTATTCTTCCTGTCAATGTGGGTAACTACATTACCGCACAGACTTCCATCGGTCGTATCGATGACCGGTCGAAAGTGCTGATCGATATATGGGTGCCAGAACGCTTCGCACCGCAAATCAAGGTTGGCCAGCCGTTGACAGCGGAATCGACCGCTTTCCCGGGTGAGACCTATAGCGGCGAGATCAACGCGGTTGACAATATGCTGGATGAAGCCAGCCGTACGCTGCATGTTCGCGCAGAAGTGCCGAACACGCAGGATCGTCTGCGCGCGGGCATGTCGTTCTCCGTCACGGTTCTCTTTCCGGGTGATCGCTATCCTTCGGTCGACCCGCTGGCCATTCAATGGGGGGCTGACGGTTCCTATGTGTGGCGTGTTGAGGACGGTGTCGCCAAGAGAATTGTCGCGCGTATCGTTCAGCGCAATTCAACCAACATTCTCATCGATGGTCCGGTGAAGCAGGGCGACATGATCGTTACGCAAGGTGTTCAAACCGTGCGCGATGATGCGCCGGTACGTGTAAAGGACGAACAGGGTACGGCACTGGCTGATCCTGTTTCGATAACACGTACTGCAGGATGAGGGTAAACGCGTGACCGGTCACAATTCCTCATCCAGTAGCGGCGGATCGACGGCGCTTTTCATCCGTCGTCCAGTTTTTGCTTTCGTTATCAACGTTCTGATTGTCGTCGCGGGTCTTGCTGCTTTCACAGGCGTCGATATTCGCGAACTGCCGGACGTTGACCGGCCTGTGGTGACAATCAGCACGGATTTCAGTGGTGCATCCGCTGAAACTATTGACCGTCAGTTGACACAGGTTCTCGAAAACGCTGTCGCGCGCGTTTCGGGCGTAAAATCTATTTCTTCAACATCGTCGTTTGAACGCAGCCGCGTCACGGTGGAGTTCAACGATGGTGTAGACCTCAACGTTGCCGCCGCCGACATGCGCGATGCGATTTCCCGTGTCGCCAATGACGTGCCGGAAGAAGCGGACCCGTCGCGCATCATCAAGGCCGATTCCAACGCTGATCCCGTGATGCGTCTGGCGGTTACGTCCGACACCATGTCTGTCGATGACATGACGGTGCTGGTCGAAGACCAGATACAGGATATCCTCTCCGCGGTTCCGGGCGTGGCTGACGTCCAGATCAACGGTGACCGCGACAAGATATTCCGCATCGATATCAATCAGGCGCGCCTTGCGAGCTATGGTCTGACCATTGCGGATATTTCTACGGCGCTTTCTTCCATGGGGCTGGACGCCCCTGCCGGTTCTTTGCGTAGCGCCGATCAGTCCATCGTTGTCCGTGCCACGGCCAATCTGGAAAAGCCTGAGGATTTCGAGAACGTCTACATCAACGGACGCACGCAGATCCGCGATGTTGCTACCGTCACGCTTGGGCCGGATATCGAAAGCTCGGCGGTCCGGTCCAACGGCAAGACGGCAATTGGTCTCGGCATCGTCCGTCAGGCACAGTCGAATACGCTCGATATCTCGGAGGGCATTCGGGCAGCGGTCGCCAATTTGCAGAAAACCTTGCCCGCGGGCGTGAATATCGCCGTTACCAGTGACGATGCGAATTTCATCAATGGCGCTATCCACGAGGTGGAAATCGCACTGATCGCGTCAGTGATCATCGTTGTGGCGATTATCTTCGTGTTCCTCTGGGATATACGCGCAACGCTCATCCCGGCCTTGTCCATGCCTGTCGCTTTGATCGGCACGATCGCCGCCATCTATCTGGCAGGATTCTCGGTCAATATTCTTACCCTTCTGGCTTTGGTGCTCGCCACAGGTCTCGTGGTCGATGACGCCATTGTTGTGTTGGAAAACGTTGTCCGGCGACGCAATCAGGGCATGGGGCCGCGTGCTGCGGCAGTCCTCGGCACGCAGGAAGTCTTCTTCGCCGTTATTGCCACGACGCTGACTTTGGCGGCAGTCTTCGTTCCAATTTCGTTTCTGCCGGGGCAGGCGGGTGGTCTGTTCCGTGAATTCGGCTTCGTGCTGGCAATTGCTGTTCTTCTGTCATCTGTTGTTGCGTTGACGCTTTGCCCCATGCTTGCCTCTCGCTTCCTCAAGGAAGGGAATGGCGAAGACGGCGGCCACGGTCCGCTTTTCCTGCGTCGTATTGGCGGCGGGCTTGCGACCTTCTATAAAAAGACGCTGCACATCTGTCTGTCGGCGCCATTCGTTGTTGTGCTGGTGGCAATGCTTTTCGCAGGCGCATCCTTTGTCGGCTACGGTCTGATCCGTCAGGAACTGACGCCCTCGGAAGATCGTGCCGTTGCACTGCTGCGTATCAATGGGCCGCAGGGCATCAGTGTGGAGTTCCTCCAGTCTCAGCTCGACAAGATTGAGGAGGCCGTCCAGCCTCTGCGCGATAGCGGTGAAATCATTACTACTTATGCCATCGCAGGTTCCGGCGGGTCGTCCAATAACGGCTTTGTTGTCCTGACGCTGGCACCGTGGAAGGAACGCGCGCGCAGCCAGCAGGAAATCATGGCTGACATTACCCAGCGCATCAAAGGCATAACGGCGGTGCGTATTTTTACCACCCAACCGAACAGCCTTGGTATTCGTGGTGCGGGCAACGGTTTGCAGTTTGCCATAGTCGGTAGCGATTATGCCAAGCTACAGCCTGCCGCGCAGGCGGTCGTTGCCGCGCTGGAAAAGGATCCACGGTTCGTGCAGCCGCGACTGTCCGTCGAGCCGACCCAGCCGCAGCTTTCCGTCGAGATCAATCGCGAACGAGCATCCGATCTTGGTATCGACATCACAGGGCTTGCGAATGCTGTGCAGTCGGTACTCGACGGTCGCAAGATCGGATCGGTTTATGTCGGAGATCGCAGTTTCGATGTGAAACTCGTTGCCACCACCAACCCGATCAACGATCCGACCGATCTTGAAAACATATTCATGAAGACGACGGACGGTCGTTATGTGCCGATGTCGTCTATTGCTACGGTCGTTGAGAAAGCGGTTCCGCCGCAGCTTGATCGCGAGACGCGCCAGCGCTCGGTGTCCATAACGACAAATCTGCGCGACGATTTCGCGTTGGGCGATGCCTATAAGGTCGCACAGGAAATCGCGGCACCTTTGCTGCCTCCGGGAAGCCATATCATTCCGCTGGCGGAAGCTTCGACGCTCAGCGAAACATCAAGCGGCCTGGCAATGGTGTTCGGTTTTGCCATCATCATCATTCTTCTGGTGCTGGCAGCGCAGTTTGAAAGCTTTGTCAGTGCGCTGATCGTGATGGCGACGGTTCCTCTCGGGCTTGGTTGTGCGGTTTTTGCGATGCTGCTCACAGGTACGAGCCTGAACGTCTACAGCCAGATCGGTCTCGTGCTTCTGGTCGGCATCATGGCCAAGAATGGTATCCTGATTGTCGAATTCGCAGATCAATTGCGTGACAGGGGCTTGAGCGTTCGAGAAGCAATCGAGGAAGCATCCAACATTCGTCTTCGCCCGGTCTGCATGACGATGATCTGCGCCGTGCTTGGCGGTGTGCCGCTGGTTTTGGCAAGTGGCGCTGGCGCAGAAGCCCGTGTGGCTCTGGGCTGGGTCATTGTGGGTGGTCTTGGATTAGCAACGATTGCTACGCTTTATGTAACGCCGGTCGCCTATCTGCTGCTGGGACGCTTTACGCAGCCCAAAGCCGAAGAGGAAGCACGGCTCGAAAGAGAGCTGAACTACGCCCTTAAAGGGAAGTCACAAAAGGGTGGCACGGCTGAACCGGCGGAATAAACAAAAAGAAACCGGCCTTTTGGGGCCGGTTTTTTTGCTGTTTTGAACGGGATCACTTCTTCATGGCGTCGGTTATCTTGGCTGTCCACGCGCCTTCCGGTTTCTTGGTGATGACGGGGTCAGAGCCACCGCCCAGAAGCGTTTCCACGGTGCGGTCGGCAGCCGCCACATCAAGGGTGCCATCGGAGCCGTCAACCAGCTTGCCGATTTCCTTGACCATACGTTCCTGAACTTCCTTGGTCTGAGCACCGGAAGCATCGTTGTCGAGTATGATATCAGCTGCTTCTCCAGGGTTCTCGGATGCGTATTTCCAGCCCTTCATTGAGGCACGGACAAAACGGGCGAGCTTGTCGACCATTGCCGGATCATCTAGGCTCTTTTCCAGCACATAGAGACCGTCTTCCAGCGTGGCGACGCCTTGCTCTTCATATGGGAAGACGACAAGCTGATCGGCTGGAATGCCTGCATCAATCACCTGCCAATATTCATTATAGGTCATTGTAGAAATGCAGTCGGCCTGCTTCTGGATCAGCGGGTCGACGTTGAAGCCCTGCTTGAGCACGGTCACGCCATCCTTGCCGCCTTCGGTCGGAATTTTCAGATGGCTCATCCATGACAGGAACGGGTATTCATTGCCGCCGAACCAGACACCGAGCGTGCGGCCCTTGAAGTCTTCCGGCTTGGTGATGTTAGTATCCTTGCGGCAGGTCAGCATCATGCCGGATTTCTTGAAAGGCTGGGCGATGTTGACGAGCGGGACGCCTTTTTCGCGGGTCGCGAGCGCCGACGGCATCCAGTCAACCACAACATCCGCGCCACCACCGGCAATCACCTGCGGCGGAGCGACGTCCGGTCCGCCCGGTTTGATATCGACATCGAGATTTTCTTCCTCATAGAAGCCTTTGTCCTTGGCTACATAGTAACCGGCAAATTGCCCCTGCGTCACCCATTTGAGCTGCAAGGTCAGCTTGTCGGCTGCCATTGCCGAACTGCTCATAAGCGCGAGCGCCAGTCCGGCTGTTCCAAGGCATAAAGAAATTGCCTTTTTCATTTCAGTTCTCCTCTGGTTCTTTTTATTGCCGCGCATTTTGCCCGAAAACCGGTTCCCACTTTTCGGAATGCACTTTGGTCTGCCTTATTTTTGCAGATGCCAATTATTCAGGCTTATGCCCTCCTGTATGAAGGGTGCCAGAATGTCATTCTGCGCTCGATCAGCGCGATCAGCCCATAAGAGAGCGATCCCGCAAGAGCAGCTACAAAGATTTCAGCCCAAACCATATCCACATTCATGCGCCCGATTTCCGCAGAGATGCGGAACCCCATGCCGACAATCGGCGTGCCAAAAAACTCCGCCACGATCGCTCCGATAAGTGCGAGGGTGGAATTGATCTTGAGAGCGTTGAATATGAACGGCATGGCCGCTGGGAGACGCAGCTTGAACAATGTCTGCCAGTAGCTTGAGCCGTAGGTTTCCATCATGTCCCGTTCCATTGCCCCGGTACTGGCAAGGCCCGCAACCGTGTTCACCAGCATAGGGAAGAAGGTCATGATGATGACCACCGCTGCCTTCGATTGCCAGTCGAAGCCAAACCACATCACCATGATCGGTGCGACGCCCACGATTGGAAGTGCTGCAGCCAGATTGCCGAGCGGCAACAGGCCTTTACGCAGGAATGGAATCCGGTCGGCGATGATGGCGGTTATGAAACCGAGACCGCATCCCGCCACATAGCCGATGATGACGGCCTTCAGAAAGGTCTGTCGGAAATCCGCCCAGAGAATTGGTACGGACGCCGTTATGCGTGCCCAGATTGCTGATGGTGCTGGAAGGAGAACCTGAGGAATAGCGAAAAGCCGGACGGTTACTTCCCAGAGCAATAACATCGCGATGCCAAAGAGCGCTGGCACTGCGATATCCAGAAGCTTTTGGCCCAAAGGGTTACGGGTCTTGAGACTTGCGACCCAACCCACAACCAGCCATGAAACAGCTATTAGCGCTATGACGGATAGGATGCCTGTCATCATGTGGCTGCCCTTTCCGGCTTTACACCCATGCGTCGGTTCACAAGCTGTGCCGCGACGCCAATCAGCGCAACCAGCACCGCAGCCATCAGAGCAGCGGCAACGAGTGCTGCCCATATCTGCACGGTCTGGCCATAGTACGAGCCTGCAAGCAGCCGAGCACCAAGACCGGCGACTGCACCGGTTGGCAATTCACCGACAATAGCGCCAACGAGGCTGATCGCGACGGCGATCTGCATCGATGTGAACAGGAATGGCATGGCCGCAGGCCAGCGCAGTTTCCAGAACACCTGCGATCTTGATGCATTATAGGTGCGCATGAGGTCGAGATGCATCACATCAGGCGATCTCAGCCCCTTCACCATTCCCACTGCCACGGGAAAGAAAGAGAGATAGGTGGAGATGATAGCTTTGGGCAGCAAGCCCGATATGCCAATGGCATTCAGGACCACGATAATCATCGGCGCGATGGCGAGGATCGGGATCGTTTGTGAGGTGATGATCCATGGCATCAGGCTCTTGTCGAGTGTGCGGGAATGAACAATTCCTACAGCGAGAAGAACGCCCAGCGCCGACCCAAGCACAAAACCGAGCAGGGTGGACGATAGTGTGACCCATCCGTGATAGATCAGGCTGCGCTTGGAACTCGGTTTGACACCGAAGACGGTTTTCCAGATTTCTTCAGCTACCTGATGCGGTGCGGGCAGGACCGGTCGGTCCTGATGCATCGTATTGGCGACAAGCGTCGAGAAGGTGATTTCTGTCCCTGCGCGTGTCGCCTGATCACGCTCAAACGGGGCGTTGAGTACCACCGCTAGGCCGTACCAAAGCGCAATAATGACGGCGAGTATAGTCGCCACGGGGATGAATCTGTCGTGCAGGAAGCCTTTCATGGACGATCTCCAGCACGATGCCGTTGAAAAGTGCCCTTATTCATGGATGTGCCCCAAACGCAAACCCTCACGGACGCGGTGGGCAATTTTCAGGAACGCTTCGGACTCCCTGATTTCAAGTGGTCTGTCCGGGCCAAGATCGCAATCGATGATTTCATGAATGCGGCCTGGGCGCGGGCTCATGACAACGATCTTGGTTGAGAGAAACACCGCTTCCGGGATCGAGTGTGTGACGAAAATCACTGTTTTGCGGGTTGCTGCCCAAAGCTTGAGAAGCTGTTCGTTGAGATGATCGCGCACGATTTCGTCCAGAGCGCCGAAGGGCTCGTCCATCAGCAGCATATCAGGATCGAATGATAATGCGCGGGCTATCGATGCGCGCTGTTGCATGCCGCCGGAAAGCTGCCAGGGATATTTTTTGTCAAAGCCTGAGAGATTGACGAGCGCGAGGTTCTTTTCGATCCGCTCGCGCCTTTCTGCCTTGGAGAACCCCATAATCTCCAGCGGCAGGCTGATATTGTCTTCGATGGTGCGCCACGGAAACAGAGCGGCCGCCTGAAATACGTAACCATAGGACCGGTCGAGGCGGGCTTGCTCCGGTGTTTTGCCGTTGACCGTGACAGAACCTGATGTCGGTTGCTCCAGATCGGCCACGACGCGCATCAGCGTAGTCTTGCCGCATCCCGAAGGTCCGATGAAGGAAACGAACTCGCCGCGCTTGACGGCAAGATCAATATTGGACAGCGCATGGACAGGTCCGTCATTCGTCTCGAAGACGAGCGACAAGTCTTTGATGTCGATCACTGTCTGCGCATTTGCCTCGCCCCTCCCATTATCCCTGGATCGGGTGGCCATGCTGTCATTCAAGTTCATGCGCGGTTCCCGAAGCTGGACGATGGCCATGTCTCAGACCCCTATCGGCATATGTTCGGCGCTGCGTTCCACCTTGCGCGGCGCAACGATTTCCTTCCATTGTGACAGCGCCCGATTGACGGCACCGTTCGGTTCGCGCTCGATGAAGCGCCCGTCGCCTGGCTCTGCCTTGACGTGTCCCTTGTCGAAAGCGATACGTCCGCGTGAAAGCGTCGTCCTCGGCAGGCCCTTGAGCTCAAAACCTTCGAACACGTTGTAATCAATCGAGGAAAGCTGTGTTTTTGCAGAAACCTTCTTGGTTGCCTCCGGATCCCAGATGACAAGATCAGCGTCAGCACCCGGCAGCACTGCGCCTTTCTGCGGATAGATGTTCAAGATCTTGGCAATGTTTGTCGAGGTGACAGCAACAAATTCATTTGGCGTCAGGCGACCAGTGCGCACGCCGCGCGACCACAACACTGGCATACGTTCTTCCAGACCACCCGTTCCATTCGGAATCTTGGTGAAATTGCCGATGCCGTAACGCTTCTGTTCAGTAGTGAATGCGCAATGGTCGGTTGCAACGCATTGCAGGCTTCCAGCCGCAAGACCGGCCCAGAGACTATCCTGATTGACCTTGTCACGGAATGGCGGAGACATTACCCGGCGTGCCGCATAATCCCAATCCTTGTTATGATATTCGCTTTCGTCCAGCGTCAGATGCTGGATCAGCGGCTCGCCGAACACGCGCATACCCTTTTGCCGGGCGCGGCGGATCGCTTCATGGCTCTGTTCGCAGGAAACATGCACGACATAGAGCGGAACGCCTGCCTGATCGGCAATCATGATCGCGCGATTGGTTGCTTCACCCTCCACTTCCGGCGGACGCGAATAGGCATGGGCTTCCGGTCCGTCATTGCCTTCGGCCATCAGTTTAGCCTGCAGCTGCGCAACGATATCGCCGTTTTCAGCATGGACGAGCGGCATGGCGCCCAGTTCAGCACAACGCTGGAACGACGCGAACATCTCGTCATCATTCACCATCAACGCGCCCTTATAGGCCATGAAGTGTTTGAAGGTGTTGATGCCGCGCTTCACCACCTCGGCCATTTCGTTGAACGTGCGCTCGTTCCAGCCGGTAATCGCCATGTGGAACGAATAATCGGTGCGCGCCTTGCCAGCCTTCTGGAACCACTCCTGAAGCGCGTCGAGCAGGTTACCTTCGGAATCCGGCAGCACGAAATCGACCACCATCGTCGTGCCGCCGGAAAGGGCGGCCGCAGTTCCGGTATCGAAATCGTCGGAAGAATAGGTCCCCATGAAGGGCATTTGCAGATGGGTGTGCGGGTCGATGCCACCCGGCATGATATAACAGCCGGATGCATCTATGACTTCATCGCCGGAGAGATTGTCGCCGACAGCAACAATCTTTTCGCCTTCGATGAGAACATCGGCTTTAAAGGTGCGGTCAGCCGTGATGACGGTTCCGCCTTTGATGACCTTTGCCATTGTTCGTCGTTCCCCTTTTTGGTTTTGTTGCGAACAGTAGCAGTAGTGGATGGTTGTGAAATCAGCTTACAATTTCAGCAGTCTCCAATACCGCATGCAGAAGCACGTCGGTTCCCGCCGACGCCCATTCCTTCGAAATATCCTCGTCTTCATTGTGGCTGAGCCCGTCCACGCATGGGCACATGACCATGGCCGTTGGTGCGACGCGATTGACCCAGCAGGCATCGTGGCCTGCGCCGGAAACGATGTTGCGATGGCTGTAGCCAAGTCGCTCTGCCGCATTGCGGATCGCCACCACACAACCATCATCAAAGGTCACCGGGTCGAAATGTCCGGCCACCTCAATCTCGATGCCGATGTCCAGTTCTGCGGCAATCTTCGGCGCTTCCTTTTCAAACCGCGTTTTCATGTCGTCCAGCACATCCTGGTTGGGCGAACGGAAATCCACAGTGAAAACGATCTGGCCCGGAAGCACATTGCGTGAATTGGGTGAAACGTCGATATGGCCGACACCGCCAACCGCATCCGGCTGGTGGGACATGGCGATTTCGTTGACGAGTTGCAGCATCTTGCCGAGGCCAAGGCTCGCATTCTTGCGCATCTTCATAGGCGTAGAGCCGGTATGCGCCTCCTTGCCGGTCAAGGTCACCTGCAGCCACCACAGCCCCTGACCGTGCGTGACAACACCGATATCCTTGTGCTCAACTTCAAGGATTGGTCCCTGTTCGATATGAAGCTCGAACATCGCATGGATTTTGCGCTGCCCGACCGGTTCATCGCCTTTCCAGCCGATGCGCTCCAGTTCGTCTCCGAATTTCTTGCCTTTGGCGTCGGTGCGCTGATAGGCCCAGTCCTGCTCGTGGACACCGGCAAAAACACCGGATGAGAGCATCGCCGGGGCAAATCGCGTGCCTTCCTCATTCGTCCAGTTGACGACGACGATTGGCCGCTTTGTCTTGATATTCATATCGTTGAGCGTGCGCATGACTTCGAGGCCGCCGAGCACGCCCAGCACGCCATCGAATTTACCACCCGTCGGCTGCGTGTCGAGATGGCTGCCCATATAGACCGGATCGGCGTCGGCATCTTCGCCGGGGCGGAGGAAGAACATGTTCCCCATCGTGTCCACGCCCATGGAAAGTCCGGATTTTTCGCACCAGCTCTGAAACAGTTTGCGGCCTTCGCCGTCCTCATCGGTCAAGGTCTGGCGGTTATTGCCACCGCGCACACCGGGGCCGATCTGGGCCATGTCCATCAGACTGTCCCAAAGACGATCGCCATTGACTCTAAGATTGCTGGTGAGCACCATGCGCTCTGCCTCCGCATTATGTATGTGCGTTTAAATTCGGGCCATTATACTTCTAGCCCGTATCCACCCGCCAATATATGTTCCCACGACCCGGCTCTTTGGCCACAATATTCTTGCCTTGCGGGCAAAAACTTGACTAGTTGGTCAAATTGCAGGCTAGAAGAGCGTTTGAATATGGTCAAGCGCTTTTGAAAAATTCTACACTGCTGAAAGGTGTCAAATGGCCACAGCTCCTTCAGACTCACGGACCGACACGGTTGAAAACGAGAAGATGTCGAACGACAAGTCGGAAGGCGCGACGCGCATTCAGGGTATAAATCGCAGGCTTATCCTCGATGCAGCGCTGGAGGTTTTTTCCGCTTATGGCTTTCGAGGTTCGACAGTCGACCAGATCGCCGAGAAGGCAGGCATGTCGAAGCCAAACCTGCTTTATTATTTCCCGCGCAAGCAGAACATTTATGTGACCGTGCTGGAAGATACGCTTGCCACCTGGCTGGAGCCTTTCGAACACATTAATCCGGACGGTGATCCGCTGGAAGAATTGCGGCGCTACATTGCTGTGAAGCTTGAAATGTCGGCGAAGAAACCGGAGGCTTCGCGCCTTTTCGCCAATGAAATTCTGCATGGCGCTCCGGCGATTTCTGACTTTCTCAAAGGGCACCTGAAGCAGTTGGTCGATGAAAAAGCGGCAGTCATTCATCGATGGATTGCTGAAAAACGCTTGGCTCCGGTCGATCCTTATCATCTGATTTTCACCATATGGGCGGTAACGCAGCACTATTCGGATTTTTCCGTGCAGGTCGGGGCCGTTCTCGGCAGGCGATCGGAGGAGGCCGGTTTTTATGATGAGACGGCCAAAGCGGTGAGTGCCATTATTCTTGACGGCATCCGCCCACGAAACGAGAATTCGTCATCATGAAAACGATTCTTATTGCAGCAGCCATTGTCCGCGATGAGGCAGGCCGTTTCCTCCTCGTGCGCAAGCGCGGCAGCGAGATTTTCTTCCAGCCCGGCGGCAAGATCGATGCGGGCGAGCAGCCTCAAATCGCACTCATCCGTGAGATCGAGGAAGAACTCGGCATTCTCATTGATGAGAGCCAGTTAAGCTATGCTGCGAAAATGTCAGCGCCTGCAGCTAACGAGCTCGACGCCACGGTTGAAGCCGAGCTGTTCCATCTTAGCCTTAAGGAAGGGCAGGTGCCTGCCGCTTCCAGCGAGATTGAAGAACTGATCTGGCTCAAGGCTGGTGATCAGAGCCGCCCTGTTGCCCTGCTTTCACAGAGCATTCAGGCGCGGTTTTCGGATGCAGTTTAAGCACTCTCGACGCGATTTCCTTCGCGATCGAACAGATGGAGATGCTGTGCTGGGAAGCTCACCTGAATGGAACCCTGCGCATGAAGCGCATCGCGATCCAGCGTGAAAATCTTGAACGGCAATCCATGCAGGCTGAGATGCAGGATAATGCCGAAGCCGGTTGGCTCGACCAGATCGACATCAGTCGTCAGGCCTGCTGAATTCTCGATATGCACATGCTCTGGACGAATGCCAAGCGTGGCGTTCGCGCCATCCTTGAGTTTTACGGGCTGCGGCAATGCGATGAGCGTGCCGTCCTTGAGTTTCAGACGCGGACCACCATCCTGTTCAAGATAGGTCACATCGAGGAAGTTCATGGCGGGTGAGCCGATGAAACCTGCCACGAAGAGATTGGCCGGGTGGTCATAAAGCTCCAGTGGAGAGCCGACCTGTTGCACCACGCCACCATGCATGGCGACAATACGGTCAGCCAGAGTCATGGCTTCGATCTGGTCATGCGTTACATAGATCGACGTGGCTTTCAGCTCGCCATGCAGCTTCTTGATTTCAGCACGCATCTGCTCGCGCAGCCGTGCGTCGAGGTTGGAAAGCGGCTCGTCAAAGAGGAAGGCCTTGGGCTGACGCACAATGGCGCGGCCCATGGCAACACGCTGACGTTGGCCGCCGGAAAGTGCTTTCGGACGACGCTCCAGCAAAGGATCAAGGCCGAGCTTGGCGGCGGTCGATTTGATGGCGCTTGCGATCTTTTCTTTCGGCGTTTTGCGCAGTCGCATGCTGTAGCTCATATTGTCGGCGACACTCATATGCGGATAGAGCGCATAGGACTGAAACACCATCGCAATATCGCGATCTTTGGGTGCCAGCTCATTGACGCGCTTGCCACTGATCTGCACCTGACCGGCAGTGATGTCTTCAAGGCCTGCAATCATGCGCAGCAATGTGGATTTGCCACAGCCTGACGGGCCGACCAGCACGATGAATTCGCCATCTTTGATCTCAAGGTCAACGCCGTGCAGAACAGCATGTTCGCCATAGCTTTTGCGGACTGACTGAATATCGATGGAAGCCATAGGGAAAAATCCTTTCAGCCTTTGACCGCGCCAGCCGTGAGGCCCTGCACGAGATATCGTTGAATGAGGAAGAAGAAGAGACAGGCCGGGATCAGCGCGAGCACGCCCGCTGCCATCATCTGTCCGAAATCGACCGAGAACTTTGAGACGAAGCTCAAAAGCCCGACCGGGAACGTGGCTGAATCATTGCCGGAAATCAGCATCAGCGCGAACAGAAGCTCGCTCCACGCTGCGGTGAAAACAAAGCCGAGCGTTGCAGCAATACCGGGCAGGGTCAGCGGCAGAATGATCTGGCGGAAAGCCATGAACTGCGTTGCGCCGTCGATCTTGGCGGCTTCTTCGAGATCCTTCGGAATGCCGTCGAAGAACGATTGCATCAGGAAGGTTGCAAAAGGCACATTGAATGCCGAATAGACGATGATGAGGCCGATCAGGCTGTTGGTGAGACCGAGCGGTGCCATGATCTTGTAGATCGGCGCGATCAGCATCACGAGCGGGAACATCTGCGTCAGCAGCATCAGCGCCACAATCCAGTATTTTGCACGGAAATTGAAACGTGACAGCGCATAGCCGGAGAGCGATGCCAGTAGCGTAACGATGATGGCGGTTGAGCCGGATACGATCAGGCTGTTGCGGAAGAACAGCGGAAATGAGCTGTTATTCAAAACATGGCTGAAGTGATCGAACGTCATGCGCGATGGCCAGAGCCGTACGCCTTCGCTGTAAAGCAGATCATTGGGCGTGACGGAAACCTTCACCAGCCAGAAGATCGGAAACAGCGCGAACAGGACGAACAGCAGAATGGCAATGCGATGCGCGCCGACAAGGAGGAGTTTACGGTTTGTCATGGCCTCAATCCTTGTTCAGCAGCGTCTGGCGCAACAGCACGATGAGCATTGAATAGACCATCAGCAGGACAAGCAGGACCATCGCAATTGCCGAGGCATAGCCGAAATCGAGCCGTTTGAAGGCCTGCGTGAAGATGTAGCTGGCGACGATCTGTGTCCGGTCGGCAGGGCCGCCACCGGTCATCACGACAATCAGATCGGCACTGTTGGCAATCCAGACGGTGCGCAGCAAAATGGTGATGGCCATGGTTGGCGCAAGATAGGGAAGTGTGATCGAGAGAAAACGCTGGACTGGGCCGGCGCCATCGATGGCTGCTGCTTCATAAAGGTCGCGCGGGATAGCCTGCAAAGCGGCCAGCATGGTGATGGCAAAGAACGGAATACCCCACCACACACCCGCGGTAATGATGCCCCACATCGCAAGATTGGGGTCGGAAAGGATATTGTCTGGCGCGCTTAGAAGGCCGATTGCATGCAGCCAGTGCGGTAGTGGGCCGATCACCGGATTAAAAAGCCACGCAAAGTTAAGACCTGTGAGGAAAGTCGGCACAGCCCATGGCAGGAAGATCAGCGCCTGTGCCAGCCCACGTCCGGCAAATGGTTTGTCGAGCAGCAGGGCAAGAATAAGCCCGAACACGAATTGCAGCAGCACCGAACAACCGGTCCACCAGAGTGTGTTTTTCAAGGAACGATAGAAAGCCTGATCGGTCGCAAGTTCGCGGAAATGATCAAGCCCCACATAGCCACCCGAAAACGGGTTAAGCAACTGAATGTCGCGAAAGGCATAGGAGACGCCGAGGACCAGCGGAACCAGCATGATAGCGCCGATGAGGATCAGTGCGGGGGCGCTGTAGAGATAAGGTTCGGAGGCGTGCGCAAGTCGCTGCAGAAAACTGCGGCGATCCTGTCTTGGCACGTCGTTGTGCACCGGGGCCTTTATGGAAGCGGTGTCGTTCATCATTTTTCCCTTCGCGGGGCTGCATCATTCGCTTTGCAGGCGCGGTCTTCCACGCCTGCAAGCTGTTCATGGTGCTATTGCTTTGAAAGGTGCTTCTGCTGTGCCTTGGTCAGATATTCTGCCCACTGGTCGGCCAGCTGATCCGGCGTGATGTCGCCGAGAAGCGCTTCCTGCGAGGTCTTGATGACGAGCGAATCCTTGAAGAAGGCAAACTCTTCCAGATAGGTCGGCATCACGGTTGGAACGACATTCTTGTCAGCCAGTTCATCGAACCAGCCCTTGAACTGCTCGCCGCTATAGAACGGATCGTTCTGAGCGGATTTGAGAACCGGCAAGGCACCGGTGCGCTTGTTCCATTCGATGTTGCCTTCCGGGCCTTCAAGCATCGAGATCAGCTTCCAGGAGAGGTCCTTGTTCTGGCTACCGCTCATCATCGACCAGCCGGCAAAACCGATGGTCGGGAAGGTTTTGCCATCCGGGCCCTTTGGCATGATGGTGACGCCGAAATCTTCCGGCTTCATGCGTTCGGCAATGGCGATCAGCGCATCTGGATCTTGGTTGAGGAAGGCGCAGGTGCCGCTATAGAAACCGGCGACGGTTTCGTTGAAGCCCCAGTTGACGCTGTCCTTCGGTGCAAGGCCGTTCTTGTAGAGATCGACCATCCAGGTGATGCCCTTTTTCCAGCCTTCGCTGTTCATGGTCGAGGTGCCGTCTTCGTTGAAGAACTTATTGTCACCGGCCATGGATGCGGCAAAAATCACCCAGCCATTGAGACCACCGGGGCCACCACGCATACAGAAGCCGGACTTGCCGGGAAGGGCTGCGATCTTTTTGGAGGCTTCGACAAATTCGTCCATCGTCTTTGGCGGCTCGGACACACCAGCCTCAGACAGCAGCTTCTTGTTGTAGAACATGGCGTTCAGATAGAAGCCGTAAGGCAGCGTATAGGCTGTGTTGTTGACACTGCGGCCAAGCTCAAGTGCGCGCTCGGTCAGGTCTGGCGTGGTTTCCCACTTTTCGAGATATGGCTCGAGGTTTTCCAGCATGCCATTGTTGGCATAGAGCGAAACCCAGGTGTCCGGCATTTCCATGACATCGGGAATTTCACCAGCCGAAACCATGGTTGCGAATTTCTGGAAGGATTCGCCCCATGGCAGCGAGATGATTTCGACCTTGGTACCCGGATTGGCTGCTTCAAACTTGGCAACGATGGATTCAAGCGTCTTGGTGCGTTCCGGGCTGGTGATGACTTCAACAAGCTTCAGAGTGGTATCGGCAAGCGCCGTACCGCTCAAAAGCATGGTTGCGAATGCGGCTGCTATTAGTTTTTTCATTGCAGTTCCCCTTATTGCTCCTCACTGGATTTTCGTTATTCGGTCGATGCTGCGAGCGCTCCTTCAATATCCCGCCACAGCGCTTCCGTTCCTTCCAGTCCGACATGCAGGCGCACGGAGCGCGGGTCGATGCCGAACGTATGTGCCGAATTTGGCTGTGCTTTCTGCTGCAGCACGACTTCGCCCGGCACGATCAGGCTTTCATGACCGCCCCAGCTCACGCCGAGCTTGAACAGATCGAGATGATTGCAGAATTCGCGAATGTTCACGCCTTCCCGGAAGATGACCGAGAACAGGCCGGACGTGCCCTTGAGACCCGCAGGCAGACGATTGGCAAGTGCCGGGTGGCAGACGGTTTCAACCACATCCAGTGCCTGAAGACGCTTTGCAATTTCCAGTGCCGAAGCCTCGTGCGCCTTCATGCGCGTCGGCAAAGTGCGCATGCCACGCACCAGAAGCCACGCATCAAACGGTGAAAGCTTGCCGCCGAGATATGGATAGGTTTCTGCGCGGATTGTATTGATCAGGGCTTTCGATCCGGTCACGACACCGGCCACGACATCGCTATGGCCACCGAGATATTTCGATGCCGAATGCACGACGAGATCAACGCCAAGCGACAGTGGGCGCTGGAAGATCGGGCTGGCCCAGCTGTTGTCGATGATGCTCAGCACGCCATGCTGCCTGGCAATCGCTGCCAGGGCACCGACATCATGGGCTTCCATGACCCAGCTCGTCGGGCTTTCCATGTAGAAGAGCTTTGCACCGGGCAGGGCTTTTGCAACCGCTTCCTCGTCGCGGCCATCGACGTAGTCTACCTGCACCTGCATACGCTTCATAATGGTGCCAAACAGGCGGAATGCATCCGGGTAGACATGACGTACCGCAACGATGCGATCACCGGGATTGACGAAGGCCAGCACACTTGAAGAGATGGCAGCCATGCCGCTGGCAAAGCCCAGCGCGTCTTCGCCGCCTTCAAGTTTTGCCAGCATTTCTTCAAATGCCCGCACGGTCGGGTTGAGGCCGCGTGTGTAGATCGGGCGAACCTTTTCGCCGCGATAAGAGGCGACCATGTCGTCATAGCTTGGGAAGGTGAAAAGCGAGGTCTGCACGATGGGTGGAACCACGGCGTCGTAGGCATTGCTTTCATCATGAGCAACCGTAAGCGCTGCGAAATCCAGCGGATCCATCCCGTCGGTCATTTGGACATTTCCTTGATGTCTTCCTCGACAATGTCGAGGATCTTGAGTGTTTCCTGCCGTGCGGCTTCAGGGTCCTGAGCCACGATGGCGTTAAAGAGCGTGCGGTGGAACGGAAAGGTCCGCCGCGCGAAGTCGATCCGCTCAAACGGATGATCCCAGAAGTGCAAGAAGGCTTCGCGCATCTGTTCGAGCAATTGTCTGAAAAGCGGATTATGGGTCGCGTCGTAAATGGCGAGATGAAACGCCAGATCTTCCGGGCCTGACGTGCCTTCCGCGATATGAACGCGCTCCATCTCATTGAGATTGCGTTCGATGATGACGAGGTCTTCCGCCGTGCGTTTGCGGGCGGCGACCATGCTGGCCTCGGCTTCGATGCCACGGCGCACTTCAAGCGATTGCAGCAATGCATCGCGCAATTGCGCGGGGTCGAATGAAAGCGGCATATGAATGGTTGCTGCCGAAATTGGCTTGAGCAGATAGGTGCCGCTGCCTTTGCGAGCTTCGATCACACCCAATGCCTGAAAATGACGGATTGCTTCGCGAATGGTGGAGCGCCCCACGGCCAGTGCAGCCATCAATTCACGTTCAGCGGGGAGGCGATCACCGGCCTGAAGATGCGCTGTCGCGATGTAGTTGGCGAGCGCGTCTGTTACCTGCCGGGCGCGATCCATCGGCGGTAGTGGTGCAATCTGCAGCAGCCTGCGATCTTTCATTCTGCCTCCATTTCACAGATTGGCCCAGAGATCAGCCCAGAGTCTCAACGCGCAATCAGGTCAGAGCCGGTTCCCTTATTGGTTCTTAAATTGGTCTGACATCATAGTAATATCGACAGGAATTCGAGACTGTCAAGCGCGGTTTATTTGCGAGTGAATAGACTGTTTGCATGCGCATGCTTTTCCGATTGCGCTTCGGCAAGCTTGCTCCTATCAATCGCTGGAAGAGGCGGCGCGTCCCAAAAAGTGTGAAGAGGTTTTTGGATAAGACGCGCTGAAAAAGGAGTGCGGCATGCTGCATGCCGCGATCGAGGAGATACCCATGCAATTGAAGGCATCCGAAAAGCGGACGCTTGGCCGAACTGGTTTGACTGTAACCGCGCTTGGTCTGGGAACCGCGCCTTTGGGCGGACTGTATGCGCCGGTTTCGCGTGCTGATGCGGACGCTTTGCTGGAAGCTGGTTGGGGCAGCGGTATCCGTTATTTCGACAGTGCGCCGATGTATGGCTATGGCCGATGCGAGCACCTTCTTGGCGATATGCTGCGTGAAAAACCCGAGCGCGCCGTCATTTCCACCAAAGTCGGGCGTCTGATGACCAATGAGCGTGCTGGTCGCACGCTGCCACCATCGCCGCCAAAGAATCCGCTCGATTCGGGCTGGCATAATGGCCTCAATTTCCGTGAGGTTTTCGATTACAGCTATGATGGCGTCATGCGCAGCTTCGATGACAGCCAACAGCGCCTCGGCTTTCCTGAAATCGATCTGCTTTATGTCCACGATATTGGCCGTGTGACCCATGGCGACAGACACGAGCTTCACTGGAATGCGCTGACCAAGGGGGGCGGCTTCCGTGCGCTGACCGAGTTGCGCGCGGCAGGTAATATCAAGGGCTTTGGTCTTGGCGTGAATGAATGGCAGATCATTCGCGATGCGCTGGAAGAGGCTGATCTTGATTGCTCGCTTCTCGCTGGCCGTTACTCACTGCTCGATCAGGTTTCCGAAAAAGAATTCCTGCCGCTGGCGCAAAAGCGCGGCATGGCGCTGGTGATTGCTGGTGTATTCAATTCAGGCATTCTGGCGGCACCGCGCGGCGGCGAACAGAAGTTCGACTATGCTGATGCACCTGCTGAAATCATTGTACGCACCAATCGCCTGCATGATATTTGCGATGAGTATCATGTGCCGCTTGCCGCTGCTGCCATGCAGTTTCCGTTGAGGCATGAGGCCGTTAGCTCCATTCTGATCGGCGTCCGTTCGCCAGAACAGATCAGGCAAAATGTGGTCTGGTTCGAGCAGTCGATTCCGGATGAATTCTGGAACATGCTTCGCTCGGAAGGCCTCATTTCCTAATCATGACTTCCAAAATTCTCTGTGTCGGTGCCCTCACAATGGACACCATTTTCCGCCTCGACACGCTTCCCGAACAGGCAGGCAAATATCTGCCGCGCGAAGCGGTCGAGATTGCAGCTGGCATGGCCTCGAGCGCCGCTGCCGCGATTGCCCGGCTTGGCGGCGACGTGGCGCTCTGGGCTTCTGCGGGGACTGATCCGGTGGGCGATCGCGCCGTCGCCGAACTGGAAGCCGAAGGCATTGATTGTTCCTATATCCGGCGGCTGGAAGGCGCACGCACGGCCTTCTCTTCAATCCTTGTCGATGCAAATGGCGAACGCATCATTGTGCCCTTTTATGATCGCAAGCTTGCAAGCCCGTCTGATCTGGTGCCGCCGATTGTGGCGGGAGCCTATGCGGCTGTTATGACCGATGTGCGCTGGCCGTGGGCTGCGGAAACGGCGCTGCGTGCGGCTCGCGATGCCGGTATTCCGGCGATTCTGGATGCCGATACCGCGCCTGTCGAATTGCTGGAAACGCTGCTACCGCTTGCAACCCATATTGTTGCGTCGGAACCCGCTGCAATCAGCGTCACGGGCACGACGGATCTGCACGAATGCGTCCGTATTCTTAGCAACCGCTATGATGTTTTCACATCCGTCACGGCTGGCGCAGATGGCTGCTATTGGACTGAAGGTGCTGGCAAGCCTGTTTCCCATGTGGCGGGCTTCAAGGTTAATGCAGTCGATACGCTGGCCGCGGGCGACGTCTTCCATGGCGCTTTCGCGCATGGTCTGGTGGAAGGGAAGCCGATGACCGACATCATCCGCTTTGCCAATGCTTCCGCCGCCATCAAATGCGCGCGCTTCGGTGGACGTGCCGGTTCGCCAAGCAAAACAGAAGTTCTTTCTTTCATCGAAACCGGCGTTGTTCCAGTCCGATAAATTGAACGTCTCCTGTCGTCCCCTCCCTCATCCTGAGCCGATGCGAAGCACCGTGTCGAAGGACGAGGGGAGGCATTTGGTTCATTTTCCCTCGTCCTTCGAGACGCTGTTTTCAACAGCTCCTCAGGATGAGGGAAGGAGAGGTCAGCGCTCGAATTCTACTTTCTCCCAGGTTCTTCCAAAATCATGAGATTGCACACTGAACCCGAATTGACTCTTTACTAACATGTTAGTATGTGCAAGCTTAAAGTTCAAATTTGGGAGGAGCCAGTTTTGGCGCATAATCATTCAGGGCAGGAGCGCTTTGGGCTCTCTGCAGCGCTTACGACGCCATTCGATGCAGATGGCAAAATCGATGTCGGCCGTGCACTGAAGCACGCTCTCGCACGCCTCGACAGCGGCTGCTCAAGCGTAACCTTATTTGGCACCACTGGCGAAGGGGCATCGATTGCCGATGCTGAGCGCGCAGCACTTCTCGACGCCTTCATTGCGCAGGGTTTCCCGGCTTCGAACATTGTTGTCGGCGTCATGGAAAATTCGATTGCCGATGCGGTCCTGCAGGCAGGTGATGCCCTGCGTCGCGGCTGCAAGGCTATTCTTCTGGCGCCGCCTTCCTATTTCAAGAATCTCTCCGACGAAGGTCTGTTCAACTGGTTTTCAGCGGTGTTCAAAGGTCTGGGCAGTAATGCCCGCAGCATCATTCTCTACAATATTCCGTCGGTGACGGCTGTTGAACTGTCGGTCGATCTCATCGGTCGCCTGCGCGCAACTTTCGGTGACATCATCATCGGCGTGAAGGATTCGTCCGGTAACTGGGCCTATACGGAAAAGTTGCTTGCTGCGCATAAAGACATTGCGATCCTGATCGGCGATGAACGCGACCTTGCTGCCGGCGTACGTCTCGGCGGGCAGGGTGCGATTTCCGGCATGGCCAATCTGTTCCCGGATCGCCTGCTGGGCATGATCAACGACGGTCAGGACGATGCCGAACTGGTCGGCGCAGTACAGCAATTGCTGAACTATCCGGTAACGCCTGCGGTCAAGGCCATGGTGGCGCGTCATACGGGTGACAAGGAATGGCGTCGCGTACGTGCACCGCTGATTTCACTGAATGATGCGGATTTCGATGCAATCGGCAGTGTATTCGACCGTTTGCATATGGCAAAAGCAGCTTAAGGGCGGCATAAGCAAACGGGACCAAGAGGGGGCAGGCTTTGGCAGACGATCACAACGAACCAGTAAAATTGCGGGATAAGGCTTATCAGAGCTTCACCCAGCATTTGCTGGCGCGTGATTTTCATCCGGGCCAGTTCGTTTCGCAGCGCCAGCTCGTCACCATGACGGGCTTGCCACTGGGTGCGATCCGCGAACTGATCCCGCGCCTTGAGGCGGAAGGTCTTATCAAGACAGTGCCGCAGCGCGGGCTCCAGATCGCCCATATCGATCTTAATCTGATCCGTGAAGCGTTTCAGTTTCGCCTTTTCATCGAAAAGGAGTCGATTGCGATTTTCTGTCAGTCGGCTTCCGACGAGCTGTTGCGTTCGCTGCGTGCCGAGCATGAAGACACTCTCAATCGCGCAATGAGCGAAGGTGAAACGCCGGAGCTTGAAGAACGGGCGCAGAATATCGACTGGAGCCTGCACGACACAATTGTCGGCTCGCTCGATAATGAGATCATCTGGCGTGCTTACCAGACCAATACGATCAAGATGCGCCTGATCAATCAGGAGCGCTTCCGTATCACCGGGCGTGTTATCCCGGTCATGCAGGAGCATCTCGCTGTGCTTGCTGCAATCGAAACACGCGATCCGCAGACAGCCATGGATGCCATCGCCGTTCACATCAACAATGCACGGAAGCTGGCTTTGCAGATTTAACAACCAGGGCCGCGCAAGAGGAGTTGCCGGGCCGGAAGAATGATAGGGCCAAGAAGCCATAGGGGAGGAGCATGTAATGAATCTATTACGTCCAACACGTCGTCAGTTTCTGGCGGGAACAGCAGCCATCGCCGCCTCGGGTGTCACGGGCATCAGCCCATCTTTCGCGCAGTCGACCGTTGACTGGAAGAAATATGCTGGCACCACGCTTGAAGTAAATCTTATCAAGAGCCCGCGCGGCGAAATCCTTCAGAAATATCAGAAGGAATTCGAAGAGCTCACCGGCATCAAGGTCAATTCCGAGCAGATGCCGGAACAGCAGCAGCGCCAGAAAGCGGTGATCGAGCTGACGTCCGGTCGTCCAAGCTTCGACGTTATTCACATCAGCTATCACGTTCAGAAGCGTCAATTTGAAAAGGGTGGCTGGCTTGCCGACCTCAACCCGTTTCTGAAAGACCCGACGCTGACCGATGCATCACTCACAGAAGATGATTTTGCAAGCGCCGGTCTGACCTTCGCCAAGGATGCCAATGGCCGCTTCGGCGCGCTGCCTTTCTCGGTCGATTACTGGATCATCTACTGGAACAAGGAACTCTTTGCCGCCAAGGGCATCGAATTCCCGAAGACTTTTGAAGAATTGGTTGCCGCTGCAGAAGCGCTCACCGATCCATCAACCAGAACCTATGGTTTTGTCGCTCGCGGCATGAAGAATGCCAATGCGCCGGTCTATACCAGCCTCCTGCTCGGCTATGGCAAGCAGTCGGTTGACGCAGACGGTAATCTGCAGACGGATTCGGCTGAAGGGATTGAAGCCGCCAAGCTCTATCAGCGCCTGATGACCAAATCGGCACCTCCCGGTGTTGCAGGCTTTAACTGGGCTGAATGCCAGTCGAACTTCCTGCAGGGCCGTGTCGGCATGTGGCTCGACGGTATCGGCTTTGCGCCGCCGCTCGAAGATCCGAACAAGTCGCGTGTTGTCGGCAAGGTTGGCTATGGCGTCATGCCAGCAGGCCCGAATGCGCAGGCAGCACCAACCACCGGCGATGGTATCGGCGTGACCGAAGCTTCCAAGAACAAGGAAGCTGCATATCTGTATTGCCAGTGGGCCATTTCCAAGGAAATGGGCGCTCGCCTGTTGCAGTCGGGATCGGGTGTTCCGTTCCGCAAGTCGGTCATCGATGATGAAGCCGTGCGCAAGGGCGTTACCATGCCAGCGGGCTGGGTGGAAGCTCTGTCAAAATCCGCACCAATCAGCCAGCTCTGCCTGCCGGTCATCGTACCTGTCACCGAATTCCGCGACATTATCGGTGTCGGCCTCACCAATCTGTTGAATGGTGCGGATGCAGAAACTGAAATGAAACGCGCGACGGAAGAATTCCGTCCGGTCCTCGCACGGAGCGAAGGAAAATGACATCTGCCGCCCCGATAGGTGCAAAAACGGAAGCTGCTGCCAATGCAGCTTCCTCCACCAAGACTGGCAAGAGCCGCTTGCGGCCAAGTTACTGGCCATTTGTTCTTCCAGCCTTGATCACCGTCGGGGCGGTGATTGTCTTCCCATGGGTGTTTACGCTTTGGATGAGTGCAAACCAGTGGCAGCTCGGCGGGGAGCAGAGCTTTGTCGGCTTCGACAATTATCTGCGTCTTGCAGCCGATATGCGCTTCTGGGAATCCATGTGGCATACGCTTGTCTATACAGTTCTCTCGGTCGTGGCGCCGATGATTCTGGGCACGATTGCAGCGCTGGTCTTTGACAGCAAGCTGCCAATGCGCGGGCTGTTGCGCGGTATTTTCGTGATGCCGATGATGGCGACGCCGGTTGCCGTCGCCCTTGTCTGGACGATGATGTATCACCCGCAGCTCGGTGTGCTGAACTATCTTCTCTCGCTGATCGGCATTGCGCCGCAGGAGTGGATATTTAATCAGAGCACGGTTATCCCGTCGCTGGTGCTGGTTGAAACCTGGCAGTGGACGCCGCTGGTCATGCTGATTGTGCTCGGCGGCTTGGCCTCCATGCCGCGCGATCCGTTTGAAAGTGCGGAAATCGATGGTGCCAATGGCTGGCAGAAGTTCCGCTATATCACGCTTCCGATGATCCTGCCCTTTATCATGGTGGCCGTCATCATC
This sequence comes from Ochrobactrum sp. BTU2, assembly GCF_024539785.1. Taxonomy (NCBI): domain Bacteria; kingdom Pseudomonadati; phylum Pseudomonadota; class Alphaproteobacteria; order Hyphomicrobiales; family Brucellaceae; genus Ochrobactrum; species Ochrobactrum sp. BTU2. Next base: position 672,522 of record NZ_JAHWRG010000002.1, read on the forward strand.
CGCTCGATCGATGCGCTGAAAAGCTTCGACATTATCTATGCGATGACGCAGGGCGGTCCCGGAACGGCATCGGAAACCATCAATATCTATCTCTATAACGTGGCGTTTTCCTATTATGACATTGGCTATGGATCGGCGATTGCCGTGGTGTTCTTCATTGTCATTATCGCCATGTCGATGATCCTTCTGGCCCTGCGCCAGCGAACCAAATGGAACTCGTGAGGACCGACCATGGCACGCAAGTCAATTCTTTCAAAGCTTGGCACGGCACTCATGGTTTTCATCATCGTGTCGCCTGCAATCTTCTTCTTCGTCTGGATGCTGTCGCTTTCCTTGAAATATGAAATCGACAACGGCGCCTATCCACCGATCCTGATCCCCGACCGCATCGCGTGGTCGAACTATAGCGGAATTTTCGAGACCAACGATTTTCTGCTCTATTTCTGGAACAGTATTCTCGTGACCGGAACAGCGACTTTGCTGGCATTGCTGGTCGGGGTTCCGGCAGGCTACGGCATTGCACGACTGCGCGCCAACAAGTCGGCAATCGTCATCATGATTGCGCGTATGACGCCGGGTCTGTCCTACCTGATCCCGCTGTTTCTGCTGTTTCAGACGCTCGGACTGCTCGGCACCCTCTGGCCGCAGATCATCATCCATCTGGTTGTGACTGTTCCAATCGTGATCTGGATCATGATCGGCTACTTCGAGACAACGCCGTTGGAGCTTGAAGAAGCCGCCATTATCGATGGCGCATCCTCGTGGCAGGTGTTCATGAAGGTGGCACTTCCAATCGCCAAGCCGGGCGTTGTGGTGTCGCTCATCCTTGCGGTGATCTTCTCGTGGAACAATTTCGTTTTCGGCATCGTGCTTGCAAGCCGCGAGACACGCACCCTGCCGGTCGCAGTTTACAACATGCTGTCCTTTGAACAGGTCAGCTGGGGTCCGCTTGCCGCCGCAGCCCTTGTGGTCACATTGCCGGTCCTGTTGCTAACCGTTTTCGCACAGCGCCAGATCGTTGCAGGTCTGACAGCAGGCGCCGTCAAATAAGAGTTGAGGTTCAAGATGGCATCTGTATCCATCCGAAATGCAATCAAGAAATATGGCAATGTCGGCGTGTTGCACGGCGTGTCCGTGGATATTCAGGACGGCGAATTTGTCGTGTTGGTCGGCCCGTCGGGCTGCGGAAAATCCACGCTTCTGCGCATGATCGCAGGGCTTGAGGAAATCAGTGACGGCGAAATCGCCATTGGTCCGCGTGTGGTCAATGACCTACGCGCTAAAGAGCGCGATATTGCCATGGTGTTCCAGAATTATGCGCTCTATCCGCATATGACGGTGGCCGACAATATGGGCTTCGCGCTCATGCTGAAAAATGCACCGAAGGAAGAACGCGACAGCCGCGTTAATCGTGCAGCAGAAATCCTCGGCCTCAACAAGCTGCTCGACCGCTTTCCACGCCAGCTTTCCGGCGGTCAGCGCCAGCGTGTGGCCATGGGCCGTGCGATTGTTCGCGATCCGCAGGTGTTTCTGTTTGACGAACCGCTCTCCAATCTCGACGCTAAATTGCGCGTGCAGATGCGCGGTGAGATCAAGGGACTGCATCAGCGCCTAAAGACCACCACGATTTACGTGACCCACGATCAGATCGAAGCCATGACCATGGCTGATAAGATCGTCGTCATGCGCGATGGCCTCGTGGAACAGATCGGCGCGCCGCTCGATCTTTATGACCGTCCGGCCAACATGTTTGTGGCTGGCTTCATCGGTTCACCATCGATGAACTTCGTCAATGGCAAGATCGAAGAAGGTTCGTTTGTGGCCGACGGCGGCTTCCGTATGCCGCTTCCGGAAGGCGATTATGCAAGTCTTTCGGGCAAGGCTGTTTATGGTGTGCGCCCTGAGCATATGAAGATCGCAGAGCAGGGCGTTCCAGTCACGGTCGAAATCGTTGAACCCACCGGCTCGGAAATCATGGTCATGGGCAAGCTCGGTGATCAGCCGATTACCTGCCTGTTCCGCGAGCGCCTGACCGTGCGTCCGGGCGATGTGCTGACCATTGCGATTGATCCGGCAACAAGCCATGTGTTCGAGCCGAAAAAAGGCAAACGCGTCAGCCGCTAACATCAAAACGCCGAGCTTTTGCCCGGCGTCTTTGTTTTATTCCGCGGCCTCTTTCACGGCCATCGGATTGTTTGGATGCGTGGTCCAATTGGCATATTGTGCCGGGATCGGTGCCTTGGTGCGCGGATCGAAATCGCCGATCTGCTCCATGGTGATGCAATCCTCGACCGGGCAGACATTGACGCAGAGATTGCAGCCAACGCATTCCTCATCGATCACCTCAAAGTGGCGCGCACCATTCACCAGACTGGTGATTGCCTGATGCGAGGTATCTTCGCAGGCAATATGGCAACGGCCGCACTTGATGCAGGAATCCTGATCGATCCGTGCCTTGGTGACATAATTGAGGTTGAGATACTGCCAGTCGCTGACATGCCCCACAGCCATGCCGCGGAAATCGTCCAGCGTCTGATAGCCTTTACTATCCATCCAGTCGGAAAGACCGTCGATCATTTCTTCAACGACCTTGAAGCCATAGGTCATAGCAGCGGTACAGACCTGAACCGTGCCGCAGCCGAGCGCGATAAATTCCGCAGCATCGCGCCATGTGGTAATCCCGCCAATGCCTGAAATCGGCAGGCCATAGGTTTCAGGATCGCGCGCAATTTCCGCCACCATGTTGAGCGCAATCGGCTTGACCGCTGGTCCGCAATAGCCGCCATGGCTGCCGCGACCGTCAATGGATGGGACCGGCGACATGCTGTCCAAATCAACCGAAACAATCGAATTGATCGTGTTGATCAGCGATACCGCATCGGTGCCGTTTTCTTTCGCGCCACGCGCTGGCTTGCGAATATCGGTGATGTTCGGCGTCAGCTTGGTGATCACCGGCATACGGCTATATTGCTTGCACCATTTCACGACCATCCCGACATATTCCGGCACCTGACCGACAGCCGCACCCATGCCGCGTTCGCTCATGCCGTGCGGACAGCCAAAGTTCAGCTCGATGCCGTCGGCACCGGTTTCTTCCACCAGGGGCAGGATTGCTTTCCACGCTTCTTCTTCGCATGGCACCATGATCGAAGCGATCAATGCGCGGTCGGGCCAGCGCATTTTCACTTCTTTCATTTCGCGCAGGTTCACTTCCAGTGGCCGGTCGGTGATCAGCTCGATATTGTTGAGACCCAGCAGGCGCCGGTCAGCACCATGGATAGCGCCATAGCGCGGACCATTGACGTTTACGACCGGCGGGCCTTCAGCCCCCAGCGTTTTCCAGACCACGCCACCCCAGCCAGCCTTGAAAGCCCGTTCGACATTGTAAGCTTTGTCCGTCGGTGGGGCCGAAGCCAGCCAGAACGGGTTTGGAGACTTGATGCCGAGGAAGTTCGTTGAAAGATCAGCCATTTTTACTCTCCTCAGCCCTGTTCCTGGCCCAATGGCACACTGCGGTCACGCGAAGCAGACGGGGAGGGCGCATGAAGTGCGCCGCCCGACAACACCGCATCGGCAAAACCTTCAATCGCTTCGGGACGTTTTGTCAGCGTCGCATGGATGGATTCTGCTGCAACCTTGCCGTCTTCCACCGATGCAACGGTCAGATCCTGACCACCTGCAACGCAGTCGCCTCCTGCCCATATGCCCTCAACGGATGTGCGACGATCTTCATCGACGCTGATGCGCCCTTTGGAAAGTCCGATGCCAGACCCGGCAATTGGCTCTGGTTCAAACTTCTGGCCGATAGCCTTGAACACCTGATCGGCTTCAAGAATGAGATATTCGCCGGTGCCGGAAAGTTTGCCGCTATCGGCATTGGTATATTCAAAGACCACGGCATTGACCGTGCCGTCTTCGTTCCGCTCAAGGGCATGCGGTTGCAACCAGTGACGGATCACCACGCCATGAATCTGTGCCAGTTCCTGCTCATAGGCGCTGGCATTCATGCTTTCCTGACCGCGACGATAAACGATTGTCACGTTTTCAGCGCCAAGCTTCTTGGTCTGGATCGCAACGTCTACCGCCGTCATGCCGCCGCCGATCACTACCACATTGCGGCCAACGGGGAGGGATGAGAGGTCTTTTGCCTGACGCAGATTGGCGATGTAATCCACCGCATCGATCACGTTGGGCGCATCTTCGCCGACAAGCGCCAGATCGTTGACGCCTGGCATGCCCATGCCGAGGAAAACTGCATCATAGCCAGCCTTCAGCGTTTCAATGGTGATGTCCTGACCGAGCGTCTGGTTATATTCGATATTGATCGCGCCGATTTTCAGCACGAATTCCAGTTCGCGCTGGGCGAAATTATTGACCGTCTTATAGGCGGCAATACCATATTCATTAAGACCGCCGCCCTTGGGTCGCGCTTCAAAAATCGTCACCTGATGCCCATACATCGCAAGGCGATGTGCTGCGGAGATACCTGCCGGGCCCGCGCCAACGATTGCGATGTGCTTGCCAGTATCGGGTGCGCGCTTGAATGGATGATTGCCGGTTTCCATCAGAACATCTGTGGCATAGCGCTGCAATTCACCGATCTTGACCGGTTTGCCTTCGGAGGTTTCGCGAACACACACTTCTTCGCAGAGCGTTTCTGTCGGGCAAACGCGGGCGCACATGCCGCCCAGAATATTTTCTGAGAGAATGGTCTTGGCTGCACCGATGGCATTGCCGGTGTTAATCTGGCGAATGAAACGCGGAATATCGATGCTGGTAGGACATGCATTCATGCAAGGTGCGTCATAGCAATAATAGCAGCGGTCGGATTCAACGAGGGCTTCATGCTTGTTCAGCGGCGGATGCAGATCATCAAAAACATGCGCATAGTCGGCCTTCTCAAGCCGCGAGCCGTGAATATCAGGCCCGTTCGTATGTCCCGGATTATCGACTGCATCAATAGGCGAATTGTCTGCTGATCTCATCGATCGCATCTCCCATTTTTGCTTGTTCAGGCGCGGGTTCCCTTTGCGCACCTTAAACGTTGTTCCGGGCTGCGATCTTTGCCGTCGCGTGATGCCCGTTAATGACAGGATGACAGATTTTTACGGAAGGTCAAATTTTTTATCATCTGGTCAATTTATGAGAGTTAGGCACTAGAAATAGAGAAAGGCCCGGCTTTGGAAGCGCGGGCCTTTGACAGTTGATCAGAGTGTGAAATCAAAGCGGATCGGACTTGAGGCCGTCCGGTGTCGCTTCCGAGGCAGGGAAAGTTTGGGATTCTTTGGGTAGTGCCGGGCGCGAGCTTAGCACCAGAGCACAGCCACTGATGATGACAGCAGCGCCGACAAACTGGATCAAGGAAAGCTGTTCTTTGAGGAACACCGCACCGACGAGAACCGCGATGACAGTCACGACGAATTCAACGCTGATGGCTTTGGTCGGGCCGACATTTCCAACCAGTTTGAAGTAAAGCACATAGGTAAGCGCACTCATCACACATGCCGAGATCAGCAGATATACAAAATCAATCATCCCCGGCATGGCTGGCACAGGAACGGCCAAGATCAGTGGCAAACTTAATATGCCGCCAAACACGAATGCGCCGATGGTGGTTTCCCATGAGCCGGTGGTAGAAAGACGACGGCTTGCATAGTTGCTGCCGAATGCTGCCGAGAAGCAGGAGAAAAGCACAGCAATACAGCCCATGATAAATTCAGGCGTAACCGCAACAGCCGGGAAGCCGACCAGAAGCACAATGCCGGTCACGCCGAGGAGCAGGCCGATGAGGCCGCGCGACGTGATGCGTTCGAGACCCCAGAGCTGGCTGATAACCATCGAGAAAAGCGGAATGGATGCGACGCAGATCGCGGCCATTGCGGTGCCGATCAGCGGCGTCCCGTAGGAAAGGCCAATAAGCTGGCCCGCAACGGTGGTTGCACCAACCACGGCGAAGGGTTTCCAGCCCGCCTGAAAATCAAGATTGCGTCCGGAGAGTTTCGCGATTGCAAAAAGTGTTCCGGCGGCAATGAAAGAGCGGAAGGCAACCGCACCGGCCCAGCCAAAGGCTTCGACCACGCGCAGCACCACGAGGAACGAAAGTCCCCATGCTACGGCAAGGAAAATATAGGTCGCGACGTCTCTGGGTTTCATGCCAGCGGGCTTTCAAGAAGTATTGCGAATTATCGAATACCGGATTGTTAAGGAACACCGTTGCAGCTTTATAAGAGTGAAGCTGGATCAGGTCGTTTTTGCGGCGGCGTTCGACGCCGCTTCTGCGATATTGGCAAAGAAGCGGTCTGCGATTTTTCGTGCGACTGAACCGAGCAATTTCGTGCCGATCTGTGCCACCTTGCCGCCGGCATCGCCACGTATGGCGTAGGATAAAATCGTGTCGGTACCATCTTCGTCCAGACGCACATCGGTCGCACCGTGAGCAAACCCTGCTATGGAGCCTTCCCCGTGGCCGGAAATCGTATAGGAGACCGGCGGTTTCATATTCGACAATTCCAGAATGCCGTGAAAGCGGACTTTCAGGATTCCGAAACTCACTTTGAGGGCGGCACGTATCTCTGTTTCCGAAATGCGCTCTATATCTTCGCAACCGGGAATGCAGGATTTCAGCGTTTCAATGTCGTTCAACGCATCCCAGACTGCTTGGCGTGGTGCCGCAATCCGCTCTTCTCCGGTCAGGTCCATGCTTCACTCCGAGGTGGATCACCCTAAATTGATCAATATGGTGTATATGACACTCTGTCCAAATTGGAAGTTCGGTAATTTATTTGCCGCAAATCCTCTCTAAAACGCTTAATGTCCGCAATTAAATCGATTTGATTCGGGAGTAGCATCATGGCAAGAGACGCGACGAAGCTTGAAGCAACGGTCGCAAAGCTTAAAAAGCACTGGGCAGATTCGGCCCCGCACGATATGCGCGCGGCGTTCAAATCAGACCCGGGCCGGTTCGAGCGGTATTCGCTATCCCTGGATGACCTTCTGTTCGACTGGTCAAAATGCCGGGTCAATGACGAGACGATCGGGCTCCTCAAGGAACTCGCTATTGCTGCCGATGTCGAAGGTCGTCGTGCGGCGATGTTTGCGGGTGAGCACATCAACAACACGGAGGACCGTGCCGTTCTCCATGTCGCGCTGCGCGACACGTCCTCGAAGGAAGTGCTTGTTGACGGACACAATGTGCTGCCGGATGTAAAGGAAGTGCTCGACCGTATGGCGGCATTTGCGGATGGCATTCGGTCGGGCGCGATCAAGGGAGCGACCGGAAAGAAGATCACCGATATCGTCAATATTGGCATTGGCGGGTCCGACCTCGGACCGGTCATGGCAACTCTGGCTCTTTCCCCATATCATGATGGCCCGCGTGCGCATTTCGTCTCCAATATCGACGGCGCTCATATTGCGGATACGCTTGGCATTCTCGATCCTGCGACGACGCTTGTCATCATCGCTTCCAAGACGTTCACGACCATCGAAACAATGACCAACGCGCAGACCGCGCGTAAATGGGTAGCAGATGCACTTGGAGAAGCGGCTGTGGGCGCCCATTTCGCTGCTGTCTCAACCGCATTGGACAAGGTTGCCGCCTTCGGCATTGCTGAAGACCGGGTCTTTGGTTTCTGGGACTGGGTCGGTGGACGTTATTCCGTATGGTCGGCCATCGGCCTGCCTGTGATGATTGCGATTGGACCGGAGGATTTCCGCAAGTTTCTGGCAGGTGCGCATTCAATGGATGTGCATTTCCGAGATGCGCCGCTGGAAAAGAACTTAGCCGTCTGGCTGGGTCTCATCGGTTACTGGCATCGTGCGATCTGTGGTTATGGCAGCCGTGCGATCATTCCATACGACCAGCGTCTCGCCCGTCTTCCAGCCTATCTGCAGCAGCTGGACATGGAGTCGAATGGCAAGAGCGTCACGGTCGATGGCAAGCCGGTTTCCGGTCCGACAGGCCCGGTTGTTTGGGGTGAACCTGGCACGAACGGCCAGCACGCTTTCTTCCAGCTTCTGCATCAGGGCACCGACACCATTCCGCTCGAGTTCATCGTTGCAGCAAAGGGCCATGAAAAGCACCTCGACCATCAACATGAAATGTTGCTGGCGAATTGCCTTGCACAGTCCGAGGCCTTGATGAAGGGGCGTACCCTTGATGAAGCGCGAGCGCAGTTGAAGGCGAAGAACCTGCCAGAGAGCGAAGTTGAACGCATTGCTCCGCATCGCGTTTTCTCAGGCAATCGCCCTTCGTTGACGCTGGTTCATGACAAGCTTGATCCGTTTGCTCTCGGACGTCTGGTAGCGCTGTATGAACACCGCGTGTTCGTCGAAGCACAGATTTTCGGCATCAATGCTTTCGATCAATGGGGCGTGGAGCTTGGCAAGGAACTTGCCACCGAACTTCTGCCGGTGGTTTCGGGTGAGGAGAGCAGCGACGGTCGCGACGCTTCCACACAAGGGCTTGTCGCGCATCTGCATGCGCGAAGGAAAGCTTGACGGTATTCTCTGCACAGCTAGAAATAAAGGAGAGCCGGGTTTGTAACCCGGCTCTCTTCATGAGAAATAAATGGGAAATGAAATGAAAACCGAGATCGTAAAATTTGCCGGCGATGTACCGGGAAATGCCATCGAGTTGCGCGTGCTGCGCTTTGCAGGCAAGGACAGCGATGCGCCTTCCGCCTATTTGCAATCTTCGCTTCACGGTGCGGAACTTCCGGGGCAGGCGGCTCTTCATTTCCTGGTTCCGATGTTGAAGAAGGCCGCCGATGAAGGGCGCATTCTTGGTAATATTACCGTTGTTCCGCAAGCCAATCCGATCGGCTCCAATCAGTGGCAGGCACATCAGCATCTCGGTCGTTTCGAGACGTTTTCGCTGACCAATTTCAATCGCGCTTTCCCGCTACTGCCGGATTTTGACACCTCTGAACTGCCGGAGCCGGATGCGCCGATCTCACTGGCTCAGCGCCTGAAGGCGACGCTTTTGAAGCTGGCCCTGCCGAACGACATCGTGCTCGACTTGCATTGCGACGACGAGAGCGAGAATTACGTTTATATCGCGGAGGAATTCGCCGAAGACATGAAGGATCTGGCCATCGCGCTCAATTCGACGGCAATCCTCGCATGGGACACGACGGCCGACGCAGCTTTTGAAGAAGCCTGTGCGCATCCGGTTCTGCAATTGCCGGCGGACAAGCGCAACATGAAGCGCCGGGCTGTTACAACGGTTGAATTCCGTGGCTTGAGCGATGTTTATGCCGATATGGGCAAAGGCGATGCCGAAGGTCTGTATAAATTCCTCGTGCATCGGGGCGTTGTTCGCGACGACAATGTGAAGCTAGAGACGGAATATAAGGGTCTTGTCACGCCGCTCTCACATGTTGAAATGTTGCGCGCGCCGGAAGGCGGTATGGTGCTCTTTCATGTAGCGCCGGGCGATGAAGTAAAGGCGGGAACGAAGCTGGTTACAGTGGTTACGAAGCCGGGTGAACCAGAGGGCGATATCACGCTGACCGCACCGCAGGATGGACGTATTCTGACGCGTCGCTCGCTGCGCTATGTGCGTCGTGGGGATGATCTTCTCAAGCTGCTTGGAGCACAGCCTTCAACCGTCAAGAAGCGTGCCGGTGCGCTGGAAGCATGAGCGACAAGCTTTCCGCAGAGCGTATGAAATCAATCCGTGCCGTCCTGTTCGACAAGGACGGCACCCTGATCGATTTCGACCGCACCTGGTTTTCAATCTCGTGGCAACTGGCGCAGCGTGCAGCAAAAGGCGACGAGGTGCGGGCTCGCGCGTTGCTCGATGCGGGAGGTTATGACTGGCTGACCGAGCGTTTCCGGGCCAATTCGGTCATCGCGGCAGGTACAGTCGAAGATATCGTTTCACTTTGGCATCCAGACGTCGCATCCGAGCAGGTGCGCAAACTGGTCGAAGAATATGACGCTTACTGCGTCACCGAAGGTGCGCGTTCGGCGGTTGCGATCGAAGCCGTTCGCGAAACGCTGGAAACGCTGCGGGAGATGGGGCTTCGCCTTGGTATCGCCACCAACGATTCCGAGGCTGGTGCCCACGCTACCGCCAAAGCTCTGGGTATCCACGGGCTCTTCGAAGTCGTGATTGGCTACAACACGGCGGCGCGCCCAAAACCTTATCCCGACCCGCTGCTCTATTTTGCAGAAAAGCTGGGATTGGCACCCCACGAGATCGCCATGGTCGGCGACAATCTGCATGATCTGGAAACAGCCCATGCTGCCGGGGCAGGGCTTGCGGTCGGTGTTCTATCGGGCAACTCTCCTCGTGAGGCGCTGGAGCCTCATGCCGATGTGGTGCTGGATAGCGTTGCTGGATTGCCTGAATTATTGAAGTGATGAGTGCTGGCTTCCATTCAATTCGTTGAATGGAAGCATCATGACAATTCATCCTCAATGCTCTTGCGGTGTGATCGGTGTGGAGTAGCATGACGGAACGTTCAACGTTCCCGAGCTATGTCCATGATCCTGATCGGCCAGTATGATTCCCCTTTTGTGCGGCGTGTCGCTATCGCCATGCGGCTTTACGGCCTGCCATTCGAGCATGAACCATGGTCGACATTCGGTGACCGGGACAGGATTGCGGAGTTCAATCCGCTGAGCCGCGTGCCGACGCTTGTCCTCGACGATGGCGACGTCGTGATCGAAAGCGCGGCGATACTCGATTATCTCGATGAGATCGCGGTCGGCAAGCCTCCGTTGGTGGCGCAAAAAGGTATCGAGCGCCGTCAGGCTTTGAAGATATGTGCGCTTTCTACCGGTCTTGCCGATAAGGCCGTGAGCCTTCTCTATGAAGGTTTGCTGCGAAGCGAAAAATCAAGCGTTTGGGTGGAACGCTGCGAGACACAGATCGCGCGGGTGCTGGATGTTCTGGAAAGTGATCTTGCGGAACGGAAATCATCATACTGGTTTGGAGATGATATCGGACATACCGATATCGCGGCGGCTTGTGCGCTTCGCTTTCTGCGCGAGGCGCATCCAAGCCTCTTTGATGAGCAGAAACATCCGGCATTGGCTGGTCTGGCAGCTCGATGCGAAGCGCTGGCACCTTTCCAGGAGATCGTTCAGCCTCTGGTGCCGCCCTCAGCATGATTCAGTCTGAAACAAATACGGCCGGATGAAATGTCCGGCCGTATTTGTTTGTAAACTTCAACGTTCTCAGTCGCGAAGTTCGCGACGCAAAATCTTACCGACATTGCTCTTTGGCAGGCTTTCGCGGAACTCGACTTCGCGCGGACGCTTGTAGTTGGTGAGACGTTCGGCACAATAGGCTTTGACTTCGTCTTCGGTCAGGTTGAGGTCGCTACGGACAACGAACAATTTGACGACTTCGCCCGAATGTTCGTTCGGTATGCCAACGGCAGCCGTTTCCACGATGCCGGGGTGACCGGCGGCAACTTCTTCAATTTCGTTTGGATAGACATTGAAGCCGGAAACCAGGATCATGTCCTTCTTGCGGTCGACGATCTTGGTGTAACCGCGTTCGTCCATGAAGCCCATGTCGCCCGTGCGGAAGAAACCATCCGGCATGATCGCGCGTTTGGTTTCATCGGGACGTTCCCAATAGCCCGACATCACCTGTGGTCCGCGCACGCAGATTTCCCCGACCTCTCCGAGTGCCAGGTCATTTCCGTCATCGTCACGGATTGCCACATCAGTCGATGGCATGGGCAGGCCGATAGTGCCGGAGAACTCGGTCGCATCAAGCGCGTTGGCGCAGGCGACGGGCGAGGTCTCCGAAAGGCCATACCCTTCAGTGACGTGGCAACCAGTCATTTTCTGCCAGCGTTCGGCAACAGGACGTTGCACAGCCATTCCGCCGCCGAGAGTGAGAATAAGAGGTTTGAAATCCAGCGTCTGGAAATCAGGGTTGTTCATGAGGCCGTTGAACAAGGTGTTGAGGCCCGGGAAGATATGGAACGGGTATTTCTTCAGCTCTTTGACGAAGCCGGAAATATCGCGTGGATTGGGAATGAGGATATTTCGTGCACCAAGCTTAATGCCGATCATCGCATTCACCGTGAGCGCGAAAATATGGTAAAGCGGCAGGGCGCATACGAAATTCAGGGCCTTGGGCTTGCCTTTGTTGCGGAAAGCAACCTCCATCCAGACATGCATCTGCTCCACATTCGCAAGAATATTGCTATGGGTGAGCATGGCGCCTTTCGAGACGCCCGTCGTACCGCCTGTATATTGCAGGAAAGCAAGGTCAGAACCTTGAACCGGAATGGGGTTGAAGGATTGGGCACGGCCTTGAGCCAATGCATCCTTGAAACGGATATGGCCCGGGATGTTCCACACAGGGACCATTTTCTTCACGCGGCGCACGACGAAATTGATGATGTGGCCCTTGAAGCCATGCATGTCGCCCATTGAAGCGACAATGATATTGGGAACATTGACGGAGTTAAGGGTCTTCTCCACCGTCGATGCGAAGTTCTCCAGAACAATCAATGCTTTGGCGCCGGAGTCGTTCAGCTGGTGTTCCAGCTCGCGCGGCGTATAAAGCGGATTGACGTTCACCACCACGAAACCGGCGCGGAGAATAGCCGTAAACGCAATTGGATAATGCAGGATGTTTGGCATCATCACTGCGACGCGATCACCTTTGACGAGGCCACGCGATTGGAGAAATGCTGCGAGGGCGCGAGAGTATTCGTCCAGCTTCTTGAAAGAGAGATCCTTACCCATGCAGGTAAAGGCGGGATTGTCGGGGAACTGCCGACAGGACGCCAGAATCATATCGCCAATAGACGAGGTATTGCTCAGATCGATTTCGTGCGGAACGCCGACCGGATACGATTTGAGCCAGATTTTTTCCTGCTTCAACGCGCCTTTCTTGGCTGTATCTGCTGCGACGGATTCAACTACGGATGCACTTTGCCCAGTCGTTTTTTTCGCCATGTCTTCTCCCCGGATTGCTCCGTCCTAAGTTGGGCAGCCTGTGCGCCCGCCGTCTCCCAAGCTGCCCGCCCGGACAGCCTCCTCACCATAAATGTGGTCGAGTTTTACTCTCTTCGCAAGAGTTACATTGACGTAAGCGTAAATTATAAAGGAGTCGAGCGTCTTCCCCAATTTTTAAGTTCAGCAATCACAATAGGTTGAAAGAAACCACGGGAGAAAATAGCAGGTCCGATGGGCGGGGCATATCGCAATTATGTGTAATCTTGCGTCTGATGAGCTTCGAATTCCTGATTTCGCAGAGATCGAATGAGTATCGAGATTGCCTTGCCGCCATAGGTGACGAGATCGTAGTTTCGGTCGCCGCGCAACCATTCATTGAGGAGCCCGCTCAACATGGAAAGCAGGATCAGTGCTGCCGTATCAGCAGTCCATTCCTTTGAAAGCTCCCCGCGTCTTGCCGCCACGTCGAGCAATCCTGCGAGCAATGAGAGGACATTAGATCGCGCTTCCCTGAGTCTGTCTTCCAGTGGGGCCATCTCGCCGACGAATTCGCATCGCTGGTTGATGATAATGAAAATGTTCTGCTGGCGTACATCGTTCGAAAAAAGATGCAGCGCCTGGATAATCGATTGTTCCAGAACATGCATTGGATTGGGGTGATTAACGGCCGCTGCCTGCAACATGATTTCTTCTTGCGGGAAGCGGACATTACCTATGATTGTGCGCGCGATTTCAAGCTTGTCGTGGAAGTGGAAATAAATCGCACCACGCGTTACTCCGGCATGACATGCGATTTCCATCAGTGTAGATTGGTTGACACCACGTTCGAGGAAAACCTGCTCGGCGGCCACCAGAATGGCTTCCCGGGTCTCGGCTGCCTCGGCTTTCGTTCTTCGCATGACTTCTCTCAGGTAGATGCAGGCTAGTGGCCCAGTTTGCCACTGAATCTGGATAACTCATTCGTGATCTGTAATATTAGGTGATTGACTATAACACGGTAGTCCGTATTTACAAACACTCGTGTATGTTAAATTGGCAGCACCGCGCGACAGCAAGGGCACTCCCATCATGACTTTGAACCGTTCCATTCGGCTTTTTGCGGCAGGGGCCGCATTTCTTGTCTTTGCGGGGCAACCCGTTCTGGCGCAGGCACCCGGGGGGGCTACACCGCCTCCGCCACAGGTATCCGTTACGGTGGTCAAGCCGCATGATGTACCTGTTACCTATGAATATGCGGCGCGTATCAGCGCCTATCGCGATGTTCAGGTCCGAGCGCGCGTGGGCGGAATATTGCTTCACCGCAATTTCATCGAAGGTACGGAAGTCAAAGCGGGCGACGTGTTGTTCGAAATAGACCCTGCACCGTATGAGGCCGAGCTTGAAAAGGCTCAGGCTCAGGTAGCGCAGGCCGAAGCGCAGTATCAGCAATCCATTCGGGATGCCGAGCGCGCAGAACAACTCGTCCAGCAGAAGGTGCAGAGCACGGCAGTTCGTGATTCCGCTTTTGCGACGCGCGACCTGAACAAGGCGGCGGTTGCTGCAGCCAAGGCACAGCTTCGCACCGCAGAACTCAATCTGAGCTATACGAAGGTCACCGCGCCCATCAGCGGCATTACCAGTCAGGAACAGGTCAATGAGGGCAGCCTCATCGGTACTGATGCATCCTCCAGTCTTCTGACTTCGATTACCCAGCTCGATCCGGTGTACGTGAATTTCTCCTTCACCGATACGGAAGCTGCCGAAATCGACCGTTTGCGCGCAGAACGCGGTGCAACGGGTGAAGATGCCGATCGCCTCAAGATCAAGGTCCTGTTTGGTGACGGACAGGCTTATGATCATGAAGGTACGATCGACTTCACCTCATCGTCGCTCGATACGGAAACAGGCACTCTTGGCGCCCGTGCAGTCGTTGAGAACCCTAATCGCCGCCTGATCCCTGGTCAGTTCGTCCGTGCGGTGATCCTCGGTATTCAGGTCAAGGATGCAATCACGATCCCGAAGGCCGCATTGCTCCAGGGTCCGCAAACGCAGTTTGTGTACGTGGTCAACAAGGACAATGTTGTCGAAGTGCGACCGATCACGGTGTCGCGTGAACTGAGTGACGCGTGGCTTGTTTCCGAAGGTCTCAATGCAGGCGAACGGGTTATAAGCGAAGGTCTCGTCAAGGCAGCCCCGGGTAAGCCCGTGAATCCGGTCGACGCAGCTACTGAAGCAAGCAATCAGACATCGCCTGACAAGGCGGGTGCTGAAGCTGGCAAAGAACAGGCGGCAGACAAGCAATGAATAGATTTTTCGTCGACCGCCCCGTTTTCGCGGCGGTCATTTCCATTGTGCTCGTGCTGGCTGGCCTGATCTGCATCCGGATCCTGCCGATTGCGCAGTACCCCGAACTGACGCCGCCACAGGTGGTCGTCAGTGCAACCTATCCCGGCGCAAGTGCCGAAACGGTGGCGCAGACTGTTGCTGCGCCATTGGAACAGCAGATCAATGGCGTCGAGAACATGCTCTATATGCAGTCCTCGAGCCTTGGTAGCGGTACGATGCAGTTGACCGTGACCTTCGCTCTGGGCACCGACCCCGATCAGGCCACCATCAACGTCAACAACCGCGTACAGCGTGCAACCTCGTCGCTTCCGCAGGAGGTTCAGCGTCTCGGCGTCACGGTGGACAAGCGTTCCACCACGATTCTGGGCATGGTCGCCATGTTCTCCGACAGCGATCGTTATGACCGCACCTACGTCGGTAACTACGCGCTGCTGAACGTGGTCGACGATCTCAAGCGTCTGTCGGGCGTGGGCGACGTGCAGCTGCTCGGCAATATTGACTATTCGATGCGTATCTGGCTGCGTCCAGACAAGCTGGCGCAGTATAATCTGACCCCTAGCGATGTCTCGACGGCTATCCAGGAACAGAACGCACAGTTCGCAGCCGGTCGTTTCGGCGATCAGCCCGATCCGCAGGCCGGGCCGTTCACCTATACGGCGACCACGCAGGGGCGTCTGCCGGATGCCGCTGCATTCGAGAACATTATCCTTCGTTCCAGCTCTAACGCCGCAACGCTGCGTCTGAAGGACGTTGCGCGCGTCGAGCTAGGCACGGAAAGTTATCTCGTCGACAGTAATCTTAATGGTACGTCTGCAGTTCCGATTGCAATCTATCTGCAGCCGGGCGCGAATGCGCTCAACACGATGGAACTCATTCAGAACCGTATGAACGAGTTGAAGGCGAGCTTCCCGGCGGGTATCGATTACTCGATCCCGTTCGATACGACGAAGTTCATCAAGGTCTCCATCGAGGAAGTGATACACACCTTCATCGAGGCGATCATTCTCGTCGTGCTGGTGGTGTTCATCTTCCTGCAGAACTGGCGCGCGACGCTCATTCCAATCATCGCAGTGCCGATCTCGATCATTGGCACTTTTGCGGGCATGTATGTGCTCGGCTTCTCCATCAACCTCCTGACGCTGTTCGGTCTGGTGCTGGCAATCGGTATCGTGGTCGACGACGCTATCGTGGTTCTGGAAAACGTCGAACGTATCATGACGACCGATAAGCTGTCGCCGCGCAAGGCCGCCATCAAGGCCATGGGTGAAGTGACGGGGCCGGTTGTTGCGATTGTTCTCGTGCTTTGCGCCGTGTTCATTCCGGTTGCCTTCATGGGCGGTCTTGTCGGTGAAATGTACAAGCAGTTCGCCGTCACTATCGCGATTTCGGTGACGTTGTCTGGTCTTGTGGCATTGACACTGACACCGGCGCTCTGCGCGTTGATCCTCAAGCCGGGTCATCACGAGCCGATGCTGCCGTTCCGCATCTTCAACCGCTTCTTCGAGCGGGTGACGGACGGTTACTCTCGTGGCGTTCGCTTCTTTTTGAAGCGCGCTGCAATCGGTCTGATCATTTTTGCAGGCCTTCTTGGTGCTACATACTATCTTTTTGAACGGGTTCCGGGATCGCTGTTACCTGACGAAGATCAGGGCTACCTGTTCAGCGTTGCTGTCCTGCCTCCTGCGGCCTCGTTGGAGCGCACAACGGCGGTTCTTGATCAGGCGAGCGCGAATATCCGGAAAAGCCCGGCTGTGGAAAGCGTCTTCGCGGTATCCGGCTTCGATCTTCTGTCGGGCGGTCTGAAAACCAGTGCGGGCACGATGTTCATCATGCTCAAGGACTGGAAGGAACGCACGACACCTGAAACCGATGCCCGCAATCTTCCCGGTGCCATCATGGCCATGAATTCGGGCATCAAGGACGGGCTTGTGCTGGCATTCAACCCGCCTCCGATCATGGGCCTCAGCACGACCGGTGGCTTTGAACTCTATGTTCAGGATCGTACCGGAGGTGGTGTCGAATCGCTGACGCGTGCGACCAAACTCATCACCGAGGCTGCGGCCAAGCGACCGGAACTGCAGGGCGTGCGCACGACGTTCGATCCGAACGTTCCGCAATATGACATCCAGCTTGATCGCGAAAAGGCGAAGGCTATGGGTGTGCCGATCAACTCTGTATTCACTGCAATGCAGGCAACGTTCGGCAGTCTCTACGTCAACGACTTTACGCTGTTTGGCCGCAACTATCAGGTCAACCTGCAGTCGGAGGCTGAGTTCCGTCGTGATCCAAGCGATCTCAAGCATGTCTTCGTGCGGGCCAATTCCGGCAGCATGATCCCGCTTGATGCTCTTGTGACCGTCAAACGTATTGTTGGCCCGGATCAGCTTGAACGCTTCAACGCCTTCAATGCAGCGAAGATCACCGGTAATCCGGCACCAGGTTTCACCTCTGGCGATTCCATCAAGGCAATGCAGGAAGTGGCTGCGGAGGTTCTTCCGCAGGGCTACCAGATTGCATGGACGGGCTCGGCCTATCAGGAAGTAACCACAAGCGGCACAGGCACGCAGGCGATGATCTTCGGTCTCGTCATGGTGTTCCTGATCCTTGCGGCGCAATACGAGCGCTGGAGCCTGCCGCTTGCCGTTATTACCGCAGTGCCGTTTGCTATCTTCGGTGCGCTGCTGGCGACCGATCTGCGCGGGTTGACCAATGACGTGTATTTCCAGATTGGTCTGGTGACACTCATAGGTCTGGCGGCGAAGAACGCGATTCTGATCGTGGAATTCGCGGTACTCGAGCGAGAGACAGGCAAGTCCGCGATAGAGGCGGCAGCGTCGGCGGCCCGCCTGCGCTTCCGTCCGATCGTGATGACTTCGCTGGCCTTCATTCTCGGTGTAGTGCCGCTCGCGATCAGTACGGGTGCCGGTTCGGCAAGCCGTCACTCGATCGGTACGGGTGTCATCGGCGGTATGCTGGCTGCAACGTTCATCGCAACGTTCTTCATTCCGATGTTCTATAGTCTGATAGCGCGCAAGCCGCCGAAGCGGCCAGAGGATGAAGATGTGAATGAAACGACTGGCCCGAATGGGCAGACAGATATCTAGTCCGTTTCGAACTTCACACAAAAGCCCCGCCGATAGGCGGGGCTTTTTTACATCAGTTAATGCTCATGCTTATCAGACTGTATTCGCATTTCGTTGCGACATATCCCTCGAACCAAAGGGTGTGCGTGTTCTAAAACAGCGATGCGATACTCTGAACGATTGCCCAGCCCAGAAAAGTCGCTGGTACGCTAAGCGCTGCAAGCATGATACCGAGAAACACATAGGCGGCCTCATTGGGCGAGCGCTTTGTTTGTTCCGGAGTCTTGTGCCATTGGGCAGGAACGCCATCGAACATTGTATAAATCCTCCTTCTCCCTCAACTTGATTATTGATGAGAGGGTGATTTGTTCAAGTCAAAATAAATGCATGTATTTATTGATCTTATTCTGCTATAAGCGGCGCAATTCGCGGTGCAAGTTGTATAGTTATCACGCTTCGGACGCGATTTTGTTGAGCTATATATTTGATATGAAATATTTTTACTTTTTTACTGTAAGTATCGTTATATCGGAAATTTCAAGAATATCTGAAAATTCGTTTAGTGACGGCCCTTCTCTGCGTCAAAATGGCACGCAAAGGGCATCCCAGTTTTATCGATTCCATCCGTCTTGAGTTAGGCTCAATAAAAGCTGTTGGGGAAATAGCGCAGATAAAGCTCCGTTAGCGTGCCTTTCTGCTGCAAGGCCTGAAGAGCATTGTTGAAGGCACTGGCAAGGGGAGCGTTCTTCTGTGCGACCGCAATGCTGAGACCGGAGCCAAGATATTGCGGTGCGAGGTAAGCGCCGGCTGTAAAGCTGCAGCAAGCATGGCCTTCAGGACTATTCAGCCACACTGAAAGTGACATGCCGTCGTGGAACACCGCGCTGACCTTACCGCTCTTGAGGTCAGCGAGCATGATGGATGCGTCAGGGTACGGTTTGGCGACCGCTTGAGGAAAATAGCTTTTTAGCAGTTGCTCGTGGGCCGATCCCGCAATAACGCCAACGCTTTTACCTTTTGTGGCCGTAATTGCATCGTCATTAAATGCGCCTGCGTTGGTCGTCGCAAATCGCGCAGGCAATCGCATATAGGACCGCGAGAAAGCAAATTGACCACGATTCTCATCGGTTGGTTTCCATCCGGCTATGATGGCTTCTGCTTGTCCGCTAAGCAGTCGTTCCTCAAGCTCATTCCACGGCACAGCTTCAATCTGACAGACGTCGTCAACACCCAATTGACGACAAAGGGCTTTGGCTAGGTCGACATTGTAGCCGGACAGCTGTCCCTGATCGCCAAGCATGTTGAACGGGGGAAAGTCAACGGTTGTGATGAACCTCAACCGATTGAGCGCCTGCAAGGACGGTAACGGCAGGCGTTCTTTCTGGTTGATGAAAGATGGAGCCTCTGGCTGTGCGTCTGAGGCCCAGGCACCATGGGCGCCACACGTGAATGCCAACGCGACGAGCAGTCTTGGAAGGTAGCGTTTCATGACCCGCTTTTGCCTTTTTCTCTATAATTTCGCGTTAACTGAGTTATCGAGTGACGAGCAATATTCAACGAAGGTTCAATAAAAATAAAGGTTGCAATTCATTTTCAGTATATTACCTTCCGATTGCAAATTTTACCGAAATAAATACCTAATGAAGTAAATGGTAAAATAGTAAAGAATTGAATTATTAAAGCATAAAATAAATAAATATAGGTATTCAGTAGTGCGGGGGTGCTATGAGTAATGGATCGATTGCGTTCGATCTGGAGATATGCAGTGCCATATCAGCCAGATTGGAACAATGTGGCGTGTCTAGAGATGCGTTGTTGGGGGCGTATAGTACGGCTACTCACCATGGAACATCTTTTTGTGTGGAATTGATTCAGCGAGGAGATGTTGCGGAATCGGCCATTTATGCAGCTATCGCTGATCTTCTGGGATTGGAATTCACAAACGAGGCTTTACCGTCGCGCATTTTCGTATCGGGGGAGGAAAAGCCATCGGCTTTCATCGATGTCGGACAGGTTATGGTGCTCGGCGCAGACGGAAATAGTTATCTCTACATTGCTCCGTCCGAAAATCGTATCCGAAAACTTCGAGATCATATTCTTGCGACACCGCAATTGAAGAGCCGAATTCGGATCTGTACGCCGACACTTTTGAAACAGATCATGCGGCAACGACATCAGAAGGATCTGATTGCGCGGGCTCATGAAATGACGCCGCAGTCGTTTTCAGCAGCGCGCGTTCTGGATACGCCACAGGCATTTATCATTGCCATGGCAATCTATGCGTTCTTTGCCTGCGTGTTTAACTGGCCGACGATGACGCTTCTGGTGCTTCATGTGGCGTTGTCGGTATTCTTCTTCGGATGCGTGATGATCCGTTTGTTCGCGGCTGTTTCGGGACGCCGGTTGAAGTTTCTCGAAATCAGGAAATGCAATCCGCGTGACTTACCGAACTATTCAGTCCTGGTCCCGTTATATCGGGAGCAGGAAGTGATCGGTCAGCTCATTACGAGCTTGAAACGGCTGAATTGGCCCGCCAGCAAACTCGATATCAAGCTTGTTTGCGAGAAGGATGATTTCGATACAGTATCGGCGATACGCCGTGAACGGCTGCCGTTGAATTTCGAATTGGTTCTCGTGCCGTCTGGCGGACCCAAGACGAAGCCGAAGGCACTGAATTATGCATTGCAATTTGCGCGAGGCGAGATTGTAGCGGTCTTCGATGCTGAAGACCGTCCACACCCTGACCAGCTGCTGGAAGCATGGCAGACTTTTCAGGCTGAAGGCGACAAGCTGGCCTGTGTGCAGGCACCGCTGATTATCGGGAACTTCCGCCACAACCTGCTGACACGAATGTTTGCATTTGAATATGCAGCGCTTTTCCGCGGTTTGTTGCCTTGGCTCGCTTCGCGGGGGCTTGTCATTCCTCTCGGCGGTACTTCCAATCATTTTCGGCGATCTTGTCTGGAAGAAGTTGGCGGCTGGGATGCCTACAATGTCACGGAGGATGCCGATCTCGGGGTGAGGCTCGCCCGGTTCGGTTATCACATCGGCGTCATCACGCGCGGAACGATTGAGGACGCACCCGTAAACTATGATATCTGGCGCAAACAGCGAACACGCTGGCTCAAAGGCTGGATGCAGACATGGCTCGTTCATGGACGCCAGCCGCACAACACATGGCGTGAACTTGGCTGGTTCCGGTTTTCTGTCAATCAGATCTACACGCTAGGTATAATCAGTTCAGCGCTTCTGCATCCGCTCATGTTGGCCATGTTCGCGATCTTGCTGACCAGCATGTTATTCGGGCCTTTGACAACCCATGGCGTCTGGCTGTTGGGGATTGATGTAACGAATATTCTGCTGGCCTATCTTAGCTTCTATCTTCTGGGTGCAAGAACAATGGAGCCAACGGAACTGGGAGGATATGCTTATCTGTTTTCAATCCCGGTATACTGGGTGTTGATTTCAATCTCCGCGTGGCGCGCCTTATGGCAGCTGATGCGTGTGCCTCATCTGTGGGAAAAGACACCGCACCAGCCAAGCCTGTTCTACATTTCCGCAGAAGACGAGGTGAGGAATGTAGAGCCGCGTCCGATGATCGATTGATCCTCGGCTCCAATTGCCTGAAGGTCTCTTCCTTCATAGGGCAGCGTCAAAAGGATGCGCCGGATTGCAGCTAATCTGGCGCGTCGCTTGTCATTCGACCGAATGATCGTCCAGGATGCGTAACCTGTATCGGTCCGTTCAAGCATGGTGTGTAGTGCGTCGGAGTAATCATTCCAGCGGGAGATTCCCGCCACATCCATCGGCGAGAACTTCCAGTTCTTGAGCGGACTATGGCGACGTTCATGAAAGCGCTTGAGCTGCATTTCCTGACCGATATCCAGCCAGAATTTGAAGAGATGAATACCGTCCGTAACGATCATGCGCTCGAAATCGGGTGTTTCAGTCAGGAAGGTTTCAAGCTGCGCCGGGGTACAAAAACCCATCACCCGTTCCACACCAGCCCGGTTGTACCATGATCGGTCAAACGTAACGAACTCGCCGGCAGTTGGAAAATGCGCGACATAACGCTGGAAATACCATTGACCCTGTTCGGTTTCGGTGGGCTTCGGCAAAGCAACGTTCCGCGCGGTTCTGGGGTTCATGAACTCACGGATAGTAAAGATTGTCCCGCCTTTACCAGCCGCGTCGCGGCCTTCGAAAACACTGATGACTCGACCGCCTGTATCCTGAAGCCAGTATTGAAGTTTGACGAGTTCGATCTGAAGCCGCTCCAGCGTTTCTTCATATTCGTCCGACTTCATCTTGGATGGGTAGGGATATCCACCTGACTGCAGCGCATTATCGTCGATCCATTTCGGCAGTTTCGGATCATTTATGTCAAACGAACGCGCTACACCGTCAATTTTCAGCTTGATTGGCTTGTCGATCGGCTTCGCTTCGTCTTTTTTGTCTTTCTTTTTGTTAGCTGTCTTCGAACTGTCACCCACGGCAATTCCCTTTCGTTTATATCAAAGCATGATATGGGCTGTTTGGAAGCCGCGTAAAGGACGTTCGAGCATTTCCGGATAAGTCTATGCCCCAACCGCAGAAGGAAGCAGCATGAGCGAGGCAGGCAACCGCACCGATCCAGAACCACAGGCGGAGAAGTCGATTTTCGAACCGCTTCTTCGGGTCAAGGGTGTCTTGATTGCCAGCATGGTTCTCGCGGTCTGCGTGCTGGCTCTTGATCTCCCCTTCTGGTTTCGAGCTGGCCTCCTGGCCGTTGTCGTACTCGGCGCTGTGTGGCTCGCAAGCGAAGTTGCGAGCAGCGAGCCAGACGAAGAGCCGGTGAAGACAGCGGCACCCAACGAAATGGCGGGAGTGTCCGGCGAGCGTCTGGCCGATCTTCTGACCGATCCGATGGTCGTCTTCGATCATAGCGGAACCGTTCTATTCAACAATTCTGCGGCTCTGGAGGCGTTCCAGTCGCTGGAAACCGGCACAGCGCTCTACTTGCGGTTTCGAGCGCCGGAAATGCATGCTCTCATTCAAGGCGTGATTGCAGACGGCGAAGCGCGAAGTATTGAATATTTCGAACGCGTCCCGATTGATCGCTGGTTCAAGGCGATGGTCAAGGCCTTGCCGGGTAAGGATGGCAGGCCTGAACTTTTCGTCCTGCTGTTCCGCGATCAGAGCGAAACGCGTCGCATTGATCGTATGCGTTCAGACTTCATTGCGAATGCAAGTCACGAACTGCGCACGCCGCTCGCCTCGCTTCGCGGGTTCATCGAGACGCTGCAAGGGCCAGCTCGAAACGACGCAGCTGCGCGCGACCGCTTTCTGGATATCATGCAGAAACAGGCCGAACGCATGTCGCGCCTGATCGACGATCTTTTGTCCCTGTCTCGCCTTGAAATGCGGGCACATCTGGCGGTCAATGAATGTGTGGACATGACGTCCATCCTCAATCACGTTGCCGACACACTGACGCCCTTGGCAGCCGGTCTCGATATCAGTATCGAGCGTCAACTGCCGGATCATCCCGTTACAGTCACTGGCGCGCGTGACGAGCTTATCCAGGTATTTCAGAACCTCGTCGAAAATGCCTGCAAATACGGGCAGGCAGGCAAGCGCGTCATCGTAAAACTGGACGAAGACAATAGCGGCAGTTCTGCTGAGGTGGTGGCATCAGTTCAGGATTTTGGTCCGGGCATTGCAGCGGAGCATTTGCCGCGCCTGACGGAACGTTTCTATCGGATTGACGTCGAAACAAGCCGGGCTCAAAAGGGTACGGGCCTTGGGCTTGCCATCGTCAAACATATCCTTGCACGCCATCGCGGTCGTCTGGTTGTTCGCTCGCAATTGGGCGAAGGATCAACTTTCACGGTGCGGATGCCGAAACGTACTGTGTAGGCTTTCTAACCAAACTTGCGCAGCACCCGCCATTTCAACGGGCGCAGCTTTTTGTAAAGCAAGGTTGAACGTATCCATTCCAGTGAACGGGCAAGAATGAGTGAGGTGCGTCCCCGAAGAGTGGCGGGGCGAATATAGTCGCGCAGGGGTATTGTCCGGTCGCACAAGCCGATTTTCCACCCCTCGTCGCCAAAGCCAAGATCGAAGCAGGCGTAGCCATCTGCTTTCAGCCTGTGCAAAAGGCGTAGAATTATCACTTTGCCGGGTGAAAATTTGCTCCATGTTCCGGCCTCGAAGGTTGTGATCATCGCACAGTAATGGTCATTGCGAACGACGCTCCACATGGTGGCCAATATTGTTTCCCCAACGGCAAGTGCTGAAAGATGCAGGCCATTGTGTTGAGCTAGCTGCTCGGTTGCTTCTTCGAAGAAGCGGCGCTTTTCAGGATGCGCATCGAAGCCAGGGACTTTTGTTTCTTCAAAACGGCGCTGTTTCTGGCGTAGCATGACCTGCAGAACAGATCGTCGTTCCGCTTGGGTTTGCGCTATAAAGAACCGACATCCTTCCATCTTCTGAAGCGTGCGATCACGCTTCTTGATATTGCTGATACTCTGTATGGATCGCTCTATCTCATCCATCGGGCGCATCAGAGAAATCGCATGTGTCGATGCGTTAGAAAGCTTGTTTGCCAGTTGCCACAGTGGATTTGCGAAGCCTTCCACTCGCTCCGGCATTTTGCAGAATGCAATCACATCATGCGAGGGAACCGCTGCGACAACAGCTTCGAGAACGCGTGCGGTAGTGTCAGGAGAAAGTTTCGCTGCAGCTGGAAACACGATAGGCACGTTGTAGTCGCTCACACCGTCATCGATAAATCCCAGCACACGGGATCCGTAAATACTTGTGATTGAGAGCGGCAGAAAAAGAAGCGGGGTGCCGTCGTGCTGGCGAACCTCGGTCAAACATAGCTGTGTGCCGGGTCTGCGCCCGTAAGTTGCGTCCCATGCTCTTACGAAAGATTTGGTCTGGAACACAAAAAATGCGCTGCCGGTTTTGTCATCGGCATCTGGCCAGTCGCTGGATAGCTGTTCCGCGCTGCTATAGACCCGAATGTCAAAATCTTTGGTCAGCATAAATGTCTTTCAGGATTTCCTAAATTAGGAAACCTCAATTATTTGAGTACGCCGAATCTCATTTTATAGTTGAAGTGTTTAGTGGATTTGAAACCAAAGGAAACTATGAAATGCTGGCTTGATTGGTTCTGCCAATAGATTGCTAGGCGCGTGCTTTCTCCCAAATAGGTCAACGATGTCTGTTTCGATTATCATCAAAACTTTGAACGAAGAAAAGCGCATCGCCGAGGCTGTAGAGAGCGCTCTGAAGGCTTTGCCTGGCGGAAAAGTGGAAGTAATCGTAGCAGATAGCGGGTCCACGGATCGCACAATAGAGATAGCACAGTCTTATCCGATCAAGATTGTGCAGATCGAGCCTCCCGCGCGGGCCAGCTGCGGTCTCGGTCCACAACTGGGCTTTCAGTATTCGACGCAGCCCTATATCTGCCTGATCGATGGCGACATGACAATCGAGCCAGATTTTCTGCCGGCAGCTCTTGATTATCTCGACAAGCACCCGGATGTCGGTGGCGTGACCGGCCATGTCGTGGACCAGATTCTGGAAAGTCTGGAGTTCCAGCGTCGTGCGAAGCGGCATTCGCCGGAAGCGCGAACAGGTGACATCGACCGTATGAATGGCGGTGGACTTTACAGGCGCAGCGCGATCGAGCAGGCGGGATATTTTTCCGATCGCAATCTTCATGGCCATGAAGAGTTTGATGCGGGTGTTCGGCTGCGTAGTAAAGGCTGGAAACTCTATCGTCTGGATCGCCCTTTTGTGCAGCATTTTGGCTATACCATGAATGCCTATAAGCTTCTGGTTCGCCGGTGGAAAAGCAAATATCTGCGTGGAACCGGCGAGGTTTTGCGTGCTGCAATGGGGCAGGCACACCAGAAGAATTTGTTCCGTGAACTGCCGGAATTACGGCTTTGGGGCGCGGTTTATCTATGGTGGCTGGTGATCTTGGCGGCTCTCGTTTTCGTGCCGGGATGGCCGCTGGCAATTCTGGCGGCAGCCGTGATTGCGGCGATCCCGTTCGCGGCAATGTCCATTCGTTCGCGTAGTATCGAGCTTGGCGTCTACGCGGTGGTAGCATGGATATTTCATGCAGCTGCACTACCGCTTGGCTTTTTTCAGCCGCGCCGCAAACCAACCGACTGGATCGAAAGTAAGGTTATAAGGGAGCCTTGATGAAAATCCTGCGACTGGCCATATCCGTTTCACTTATAGGCCTCGCGATGTCCAACGCTGGTGCTGAGGAATGGCTTCCGGTCACAGAAAACAATCTCGAAATTTCCGATGGAAGCCCGCTCGATTTTTCGGGGTTTCTGACAAACATCCCCATTGAAGAGAAAAATCGTTTGATCGCAAATGCCGCCGGGCATTTCGCAAAAGCCGACGAGCCTGACCAAACGATGCGGCTGCAGTGTGCCGCGATTGCCTGGGGGCCACCCTCATCTGGCGTGGTAGATCATGCCTTCATTGATCGATATGTGCGACAGCTTCGCCTGCACGGCTACAATATAGCTCGACTTCATTTTGTTGATGCCGACTTGATGCTTGGACAGGAGCGCGATTTCGATTTTCGTCCGGAAGCTCTCGACCGGATGCGTTACCTGATGGCGGCGCTCAAACGCGAAGGCATTTACTGGATCATCGACGGGCTTACCTCCGAAAGCGGCGCTTTGGGCGGGAAGGACACTGATCGTTGGGGACTTGAAGGCAATCTGAAACGCCGAACCTATGTGGACGATGCAGCATTTGATCACTGGCTGCGCTTCCAGAAAGAAGTCTACGCCACGATCAATCCTTATACAGGCCTCACACCTCTAGAAGACCCCGCACTCGCCCTCATCATTCCGTTCAATGAAAATGGTATCGAATTCACAAGCTTTGTGCACGAGCATGACGACGGGACCACATTTTGGCCCGGCTATCGTCCCGCGTTCAATGCATTTCTGAAAAAGCGCTATGCGAATACCGCTGCCTTGTCACGAGCATGGGGTGGTTTGGCATCCGATGAAAATCTGGAACAACAAGCCATCCAATTGCCTGAAAGCCGTAGCGGCGGCGGTAGACGGCTTCGGGATTTTCAGGCTTTCCTCGTTGAAAGTGAACGTTTACTGGCACAACGGATGGAACAGGGCCTACGCGGTCTTGGCTATCGCGGTCTTGTCGCCCCCTATAACAACTGGTTCACCGTCCAGACGGCTCTTTCAAGACAGAGCCAGAAAGCGTTGGTTGCCAATACCTATCATGACTGGATCGGAACCCTCAGCCCAGGAACGGAAATCAAGCATACGAGTTCGATTGCCGACGCTGCTTCCTATGTCAGCGAAATCGCTGTCGGGCGCTGGCTCGGGCGGCCTTTTCTTGTGACCGAGTACGAGCATCTGTTCTGGAACCGCTATCGATATGAAGCGGGTTTGGTGTTTCCGGCCTATGCCGCATTGCAGGGCTGGGACGGTATCTGTCGCCATGGGCAGGGGCCGCTAACGCTTGCATTTGATGAGGCAGCACCATTCCGCCAACGTATCGTTCCCTACACTTTTGCCGTCGATCCTGTCGCGCGTGCGGGCGAAACGCTGGCGTCACTCCTGTTTCGTCGAGGCGACATCGAAACTGCAGATTTCAATCTACCGTTCATGATGCAGGGTGAGGCGAGCCTTGGTGAATCGCTTGAGTTTCGAGAATCGGCGCGACTGAAACCGCTGGCACTTGTTGGCGGGATCGGTCTTGCCACGAAAGAACTGGCCTGGCCGCAAGGCCTACAAAAAAAAGTCGCGGTCGATTATCGAAATGTATCACTCGATAACGTGTTGCAGCGTCTGAAAACGGCGGGTCTCCTTGCAGATGACAACGCGACCAATCCCTCGCAAGGCCTGTTTGAAAGCGCCACTGGTCAAATCCGGCTCGACCGTAACAAGCTGCGGATGCAGGTTGTCACGCCTAAGACCGAGGCCATTGCCTTTGCTGAACTGAAAGACCGCCTGACTTTGCGTGAGCTATCCCTCGGCAATGCCGAGGAGAGGGGCTTGTTTGCTGTTTCGGCTATTGATGAGAAGCCATTGAAGGACAGTGAAAAGCTGCTGATAATTTTCGCCAGTGATGCCCGTAATACCGACATGCGCTTCCGCGACAAGGCGGAGAAAATCATAGAGGATTGGGGACGGTTGCCAGTCACTCTGCTGCGTAACCGGGTGGATGTGACACTGGCAAGAAATACTGTTTCATGGACACTCTCGCCAGTCGGTCTTGATGGGAAGATTCATGACAAGATAGCTGTCGGGTCTGGCCCCATTGCCTTCCGGCTGGACAATGGAGCTGGCAAAGCAGGGCCGACGACGTTCTTCTTGCTGGAACGGAAGCTTGCAGCTCAATAGAAATCCGTCGACAACCTGCTCCAGCTTTCGCCAGCGAGCCCGCCAATAAAGATATCATTACGCTGAACGGCGTTCAGCATATCCGCGTTTGCTGTGGCTACACAAACGTTGGCTTTCAGACGAAAGAACATGATCGACTGTTGTGAGAGCGCATTGAGATAACGCGGATCGACCCGGCCTTGCGCTGCGACATGCCCTTCATCCTGCAGATGGAGCAGCATCGCATCGACGGCATGTTTTTCCATTCCGGCCTTGGCGAGGATGTTCAGAACTTCTGCAATGCCATTGGAGCGGACGTAGTAACAAAAAAAGCCGCTCGGACTGCCGGTGCGGTCGTTGATCGCACAGAAGCGCAAGGTACCGGCAGCCTGATTATCGGACGCCATCAGGAACAGCCAGTTGATGTCGCTTTCTGTCCAGGCTGGATGTGCCAAATAGCTTTGCAGGTAACCTGGAACAAGAGATATGGCTTCGTCTTGCGCAATTTCCTTCACATTCGCCCGGGGCTTGGCAGCTCTCATGATCGCAGGAATCGGAAAAAGCGGGTTGAGCATTCTGCCTACTGAGCTTGTTGCCCATCCGCCGAGGATTGGACGCCGTTCTGCAACGTAACTGGCCACATAGCTGGCAGCCCGGAATATGCGTGTCCATCCGAGTCCATGTGTGCCGAGTGTAATCCCCCCAATTGCTTCGGAATGTTTGAGGCTTACTGGCGCAGCACTGTCGGTGAAGTTGAGTATCTTTTCACTTGGACGCAAAGTGAGTGTCAATTCGGCGGCGCCGCGTGGCGACATTTCCGGTTTCATCATGAAAGCGCAAAGCAATCGCCCCATGATCGATTGACCATTGACCCTATAGGGAATGGGCAGAACCGAGATCGCGCTATCGATCTCACCGTGCTCGTCCTCATGGACCACGCTGCCAATTGCAGGGTCGTAGTAGGGGCTTTCAAAAAAGAACTTCTGAAAATACTGATCGAAAGTCTTGTTGCATGACTTTGAGTGTGGACGAAAAACTCGCTGGAACAGCGTGCGGACGGCAGGAATATCATCAATATGCATCGCGCGAACACGTCGCGACTTGATGTCATTTGCTGGTGTAGAGATGCGCGTCATCTAAGCCCCCGCCTGCTTGAAACCGCCTTTTTTCTCTTCTGCGTCACGACTCCGGCGAACGAGGTAGATAACGCATCCCCACGATGCCAACACAATACTGATTTCGATTACGTAAATAGCTGCGAAAGTTCCTGTGATTGGCGCATACCAGGTGGCCAGTGCCAGAAGCGGTGCACCAAGAATGTTGCCTGTGTTCAGGACCGCCGTGCGATAGCTGTGCTGGCTGGCTGCACCCAGAAGATCCACCGCTATCGACCATAGAGCAACAAACACCGTGATCCAGCAAAGCGTGCGGCAGAAGGAAACCAGCGTGTCGTATTCGCTGCCGAAGAGATAGGGCAGATAGGGCGCAATGATAAAGACGGCCAGCGATGTGAATATGCCGATTGCAATCGCGGCGCCGAGCAGGCGCATTGTAATCGGTAGCGCATGATGGATGCCGTTTGCGCTGGCGCGGGCCAGATGCGGGTAGACGAGACGGTTCATCGCCTCGACGGTCAATGTGCTGCTGTCGATGATGCGACGAGTGACGCCGTAGCTGCCAACAATGCTGGGAGTTACCAATGTTCCGAGAAGCAGAAGGTCGGCATTCTGGCGGACCGCCTTGAAGATGAACTGTGATGCGAACATCACTCCGAGCCGCAGTTCATCGCGCACGATTGTGTATTGCGGAAGACCGAGTCTGCGCAGGAACAAGGCATAAACCACGGCGACCAGCACATGAACCCCGAACTGCCAATAAGCCCATCCGACAACAGTGGATACGCCAAACACAAGGCAGGCGATTGTCGCGCCAATGGTGCGGGCAATGGCAAATCCGACGACGGAGAGATTGGCCGATACGAAGTCAGTATGCGCAATGTAAATTTGCTCGACCAGCAGGATAAGGCGCACCAACACAATATTGGTGACAAGTAGCAGAAAAAGCCCAAACAGGTTGTTTGTAAATTCTGGAGAGCCACTCAGCCAGAACGGCAATATCACCATTCCGGCGGCGACGAGGACAACGCCTGTAACTGCGATCAAAATGAGATTGTGGCCAAGCATTGCCGGATAGATCGCTCGATCCTGCGCCACGCGACGTACGAGGCATTCCGCTCCGCCCAGGCCGCAAATGAAGGTGGCGATGCTGGTAACGGCCATCACCGTCACGAACAAACCGAACTCGTGAGAGCCAAGATAGCGTGCCAGAATAGCGAATGTAAAAAGCTGTGCGATGTTTGCCGCAAAAAGGCTGCCGCTAGAAGCTGCGTAGGACAGTAATGTCGACCAATGGCGTTTCAAATTTTCATACCGAGTTTTCGGGCCGCTATGGCTCAGCGTGCTTCTGGAGGATCAAAGGCGCGCTTGGAACTTCAAGATAAGGTTATGACAGCGAAGAGGCTTCTTTTTCGTAAAGCTTCTGATGATGAGGCATATGCACTGTTTTCTCTTAGTCCCGAAGAACATGAGGTGCCAAGCATGTCGACCGAAATTTATCACAAACTGCAGGACTAAATGACCGTCATTTGCATTTTGGTGACACTCGTGCAGATGATTGCCTTTCATTAACCGAATTTTTTAATCTTTAAGTCTAAGGAAAATAGTAGCGCCATGTTTGCGCTATTGAGTGAACCTTAGGGACGACTAATGTACACCTTGCGCGACCTCGCTTCGAAAGCACGGGTAACAGAGACTGCCAGTGAAAATCTGGCATCCGTCGATGACCGGCTGCGTGCAGTCAGACGCGAGACGTATGTTGTCCGTGAAGAAGAAAAGGTTACTGAAACCATTGCGCCTGCAAACAAGGGACTGATGCTGCCGGAACTCGACCTGTTCGAGGCGCTCGCCTGGATGCGTGCCCGGTGGATTTTGATCGCAGCGCTCGCAATAATAGGTGGTTTGGCGGGTCTCGCCTA
Organism: Ochrobactrum sp. BTU2; assembly: GCF_024539785.1. Taxonomy (NCBI): domain Bacteria; kingdom Pseudomonadati; phylum Pseudomonadota; class Alphaproteobacteria; order Hyphomicrobiales; family Brucellaceae; genus Ochrobactrum; species Ochrobactrum sp. BTU2. The sequence goes on from NZ_JAHWRG010000002.1 coordinate 704,270, forward strand.
CGGCATGACGGCAAAGCCTCGTTATACAGCCTATACGGATTTGCTGGTTCCGCCGTCTGGACTCCAGTTGTTGCCCAACGATGTTTATGCCCAGAGCCTGCAGGCTGACAGCCAGATTCTCGACATCGAAAGCAAAATGCGCATCTTGACTTCCGGCAACGTACTCCGGCGGGTCGTGACGGACTTGAAGCTGAATGAGGATGAGGAGTTTGTGCCTCCTCCGCCAGCGTTCGATGTTAGGGCTATGCTTGGCCTCAGCAAACCGGCGGGTCCGAAAGATGATACACTGACTGCTGTACGTGCACTGTCGCAGCGGATCAACGTTACGCGTCCTGAACGATCCTATCTGGTTACGATTGCGGTCTGGACGGAAAATCCCGAAAAATCGGTAAAGGTCGCAGATTCTCTGGCGAACGCCTTCCAGGAGGAAGTTGCGCAAGCAGATGCTGATGGCGCAGGACGTGCTGCCGCTGCCCTATCCGAACGTCTGTCCTCTCTGCAGAAGGCGGCAACTGAGGCGGAAGAAAAAGTCTCGGCGTTTCGCCGGGCGCACGGCCTGCAAACATCAGGTGGCGAACTCGTCAGCACCCAGTCGATGACGCAGATCAATTCTAAATTGGTCGATGCCAAAGCGCGCGTTGCCGACGCAAGCACGCGCTATCAGGAGCTGACAAAGGATACCGGCAGCGCCGTTAGTCCGGCAAGCACCTTGCAATCGCCCACGATGACGAACCTGCGTGGACAATATGCATCGCTGAAACAGCGCTACGATGCTCTCGCCATGACCTACGGTCCGCGATATCCGGAACTGATGAATACGGAACGCCAGCTTGCCGGTCTGGAACAGCAGCTGGCGCAGGAACGGGCGCGTATCCTGCAATCGGCCAAGGTTGACCTCGATCAGGCAAATGCCGTTGTAGCGGCTCTCAACGCACAGGCAGCTTCAGCACGTTCGGCTGTTGCGCTCGACAATGACGCGCAAGTCCAGCTGTCGGACCTCGAACGCGACATGGCCGCCAAGGTCTCTATCTACAACACGTTCCTGACCCGCTCATCGGAGACGAGCCAGCGCCAGCAACTCGATGCGACCAATATCCGGATCATTTCGACTGCCATTCCTCCGATTGGTCGCAGCTGGCCACCCAAGACCGTCGTGCTTGGTGCTGGGGGTGGCATTGCCGGGATGGGCCTTGGTGTGGTTCTCGCGCTCAGTTTGGGCTATCTTGGTGCATGGCGTCGAAACCGTGAGGGTCTGGTCTGACTTGGCTGAACTATCGGTTCATTACCGTGAGGAGATACAACCGCGAGTCTCGTCAGCTATCGGGGCCGCTCTCTTTCTCTGCATGTTCTTATTCATCTGGATAGGCACCAATCCCTATCCGGATCTTGGTGCCGTGACCGGCGTCACAGCCAAAGCTGCAGATTCCAGCTCGCTCAACCAGCTGGTCACCTTGTTTCTGACGGGCAGCTTTCTGGTTTGCGCGCTGAGCAGCTCCATGCGCAGTGCCATTCTGCAACCGCGCGTTCTGATTGGCCTGGTTTTCTTCTGGCTCTTTATGACGGCCCTTTTGTCGGCTCACCCGATGATCGCCAGCAAGAAAGTGGTCTTGTCTATCCTGACCGCGTTGAATGCGAGCATCTTTCTCATGTTGCCGCAATCCGAACGCCAGATGGCACGGTTGCTGGCAGCCGGTTCATTGATAACACTGGCGTTTGCCTATTTCGGCGTAATCTTTATGCCGCAACGGGCTATTCATCAGGGTACTGAAGTTATTGAACCTATGCTGGCCGGTGCATGGCGCGGCCACTATCCACACAAGAATGCCGCCGCCGCCTCTCTGGTGCTGATGAGCTTTTTCGGCCTCTATATCTGGAAAACCGGCTTGCCGAAGACGGGTATGCTTATCGTCGCCCTTTGCGTGTTCTTTGTTCTTAACACGGGCGGCAAGACATCGACGGCCATGTTGCCGTTTATCGTCGTGATGTCGCTGGTGTTTGTGCGACTGAAATGGACACGTGTTTTCATTGCTATCGGCGGGATCGCTGCTTTCAATATTATTGCTGTCGGGGCGGCCGTTTTCGATCCCTTGCGCGAGCTTGTTCAAAGCCTGGGCGTTGACGCCAGCTTTACAAATCGATCTGACATCTGGAAACTCGCATTCGCCGCAATCTCGGCAAAGCCGATTTTCGGCTACGGTCTGGACTCGTTCTGGAAAACGCCGGAAATGGTCTATGCAGGTGGCGGTGGCGCAAGCTGGGCGGTTGCAGCCTTCAATGCACATAATTCTTTTCTGGATATGATGATCAATGCTGGGATTATTGGTTTAATTCTGACGCTTATCTGGATAATGGTCTTACCGCTTCGGTATATTAAGGAAGCGGAAAGCACAGATAACGACCCTATATTAACGCTCCTCTATATTCGCCTTTGGCTTTACGGATTATATATGTCTTGTATGGAGAGCACGTTCTTTCAGAACGGTGGGGCGGTGTGGTTCTGCATTATGGTTGCTGTCTTCGGATTGCGCTTGCAGGCAAAGGCAAAGCTCGTCTGAAACAGCTTTTGGGGGCTGGGGCAATGATGGAAATGGATAGTCTCGACAAGGCGCGCAGCCGCCTGGAATGGTATGCTATACGGCTGAACGACAGCATCAGCCGTCGGTTTCCATTGCGCCCATTCTGCCTGCCGAAGAATGAACGGATCATCACTTTCACATTTGACGATGTGCCTGATACGGCCGAAAGCGCCGGGGCTGCCATTCTCGACAAGCATGGGGTTCATGGCACTTTCTATATTGCAGGCAACCTGGTTGGTACGAAAGAAGCCAAAAGGAACCTGATCACACAGGAAGGCTGCCGGAAACTGGTCGAGCGCGGACATGAATTGGGTTGCCATACCTATGATCATCTCAAGGTTCCTTATGTCGGGGCGCAGAACATAGTGGCCGATTTAGATCGCAACACCGCCTATCTCGATGTGTTCGAGCCTGATCGTGTCGAGGCGCGCAATTTCGCTTATCCCTACTGCGCATCTTCCATGATGTCGCGGCGGCTCTTTGCTGATCGTTTCTCTACATGCCGCGGAGGTGGCAACCGCATCAATCGCGGCATGATCGACCTTGCCTTTCTGCAGGCGGTGGAGATCAGGCAGCCTGACGATGACGCTGCGCGCCAGACTCGCTGGATCGATGATCTGAATGCAAATCCCGGCTGGCTTGTCTTCTATACGCATGATGTCAGCGATACGCCGACCGAGTTCGGGTGCAAGCCTGAAACCTTTGAGCGCCTCGTATCTCATGCGGTGAAAAGTGGGGCGGCTGTTCTTTCTGTCCGCGAAGCATTGGCGCGCCTTGGTGCTCAACGAGGTGCTGCTTGACGCATTTAAATGATAAAGAACATCGCCTGTTGGCGATCAACAATTACTTTTATCGGCGCGGTGGCGCCGAAACTGTTTTTCTCGACCACATCAAACTATTTTCTGAAATCGGCTGGCAAACGGCACCTTTTGCCATGCAGCATCCGGATAATTTCCCATCCGACTGGTCTTCCTATTTCGTCTCGGAAATTGAGTATGGCCGGGAAAGCAGCCCGCTCACAAAGTTCGTGCAAGCGGGCAAGATCATCTATTCATGGGAAGCGCGCGACCGGATCAAGGCGCTGATCGAACGTTTTCGTCCGAATGTCGCGCATGCACATAATATCTATCATCATTTGTCACCGTCGATTTTCCCGGTTCTGAAGGACGCGGGTATCCCGACGGTCATGACAGCCCACGACCTGAAGCTGGCCTGTCCGGCCTATAAAATGCTGTCACACAACCAGATTTGCGAGCGCTGCAAGGGCGGGCGCATTTATAATGTGGCGCTTCATAAATGCATCAAGGATTCCACGGCGCTGAGCGGGCTGGTTTTCGTTGAAACAGCCATTCATCGCATGCTTGGTCTTTACCGCAATACGCTTGACCGCATCGTTGTGCCGAGCCGCTTCTATATTGCCAAGCTTGCCGAATGGGGCTGGCCTGAAGAAAAGCTGGTCTATATTCCCAACTTCGCCCATACGGACGATCTGAAACCTTACGCAGATGAGAGCGATTACTTCGCCTATGTCGGAAGACTGGCGCCGGAAAAGGGGATCGGTACCCTCATTCGTGCAGCGGCGATTGCGAGGCAGAAACTTGTTATTGCAGGCACCGGGCCTGAAGAACAATCACTGAAAGCGATTGCCACTGAGGCGGGCGGCGATGTCACATTCGCAGGCTATGTCTCGGGTGAACGACTGCATAGGCTGATCGGAGAAGCAAAGGCGCTCGTTCTTCCGTCTGAATGGTATGAAAATGCCCCGATCAGTATTCTGGAAGCCTATGCGCTTGGGGTGCCGGTGATTGGCGCAGACATTGGTGGAATTCCCGAAATGATCATCGAAGGTGAGACCGGAATGGTTTCCCGTGCAGGCGATATAGATGATCTCGCCCGGGTTCTTGGCGAGTTTGCGGGATTATCTCCGCAGGCGCGGCGCAAGATGGGGAATGTAGGCCGGGTCTGGGCCGGTAATGAATTCTCGCCACAGGCATACAGAAACCGCACGCTGGAACTTTATGCCGAGTTAGGGGCGCTTTGATGGTCCGAAACGACAAACGACCTCGCGTCATGATGCTGGGTCTACGCGGTGTTCCAAACGTACAAGGCGGAGTGGAAAAACATGTCGAGGAGCTCGCCCGGCTCTATGTGACAAAGGACTGGGATGTCGAGGTCATCGGACGTCGCCCATACCTTGAAAAGAAACAGCCTTATGTATGGGAGGGTGTGCGGGTAACGCCGATCTGGGCACCGACTTCCATGAAATTCGAGGCGATTGTCCATACGGTTCTGGGCGTGCTGCGGGCAGGGTTCAAACGTCCGGATGTTCTGCACATTCACGCAATCGGTCCGGCTCTGGCTGTTCCGCTGGCGCGTCTGCTGGGGGTGCGCACGGTCGTGACGCACCACGGATTTGACTATAATCGTCAGAAGTGGGGGCGTCTTGCGCGCACGATGCTGAAGCTTGGCGAATGGTGCGGGATGCGTTTTGCAAATGCACGTATCGCTGTGTCCAACGACATCGCGCAAACCATGCAACAGCATTTCCATGTGCCGATCACATTTATCCCGAACGGCGTCACGCTGCGTCCTGCCTGCCGAGACAAGACGTGGTTGGAGAAGCACGGCCTGTTACCGGAGCGGTATATCGCTCTTGTGGCACGGATTGTTCCAGAGAAACGTCAACTCGATCTCATCGAGGCTTTTGCAAAACTTTCCGATTCTTCTTTGAAACTGGCTCTGATCGGTTCGGCGGAATATACCGCTGAATATGCCGGAGCCGTCCGCGCAAGGGCTGATGCTGTGCCAGGTGTCGTGCTGACGGGCGCACTTCAGGGAGAAGAGCTGTCAGCCTTGTTCAGTCAGGCGGCATTGTTCGTTCTGCCATCCAGCCACGAGGGCATGCCGATCGCTCTGCTGGAGGCGATGGGGTATGGCTTGAACGTACTCGCAAGCGATATTACTGCCAATGTCGAAGTGGGGCTTTCAGAGGAGAGTTACTTTCCGCTTGGCAATGTCGATGCATTGAAGGATGCGCTGCGGCAGAAGATCGATAGCCCGTTGACCAGCAAGCAGTCGCAAGAAATGATCGACTGGATCGCGCGGGATTACAGCTGGAGCGGGATCGCTGACCGCACGCTGGAAGTTTACAAGTCCACTTTGAAATAGAACGCGCCCCGAAAATTGTGGGGTGGCTTTCGGGACAAGGCGTGTGTGGACCAAAATAAAGGCCCCGGAAGCTTTCGCTTCGGGGCCCGATAATCTCATTCTCGTATTCGTCTTAACGAGCCCGACGGCGTTCCGCAGTCGGCTGGAAAGCCAGACGCGAATGATAGCTGCAATATGGGCTCGATTCACCGGATTCATGGCCGCAGAAATGAAAGTCTTCGTTCAGCGGGTCGCCAATCGGCCACTTGCAGGTACGTTCGCTCAGCTGCAGCAGTGAGAGACGGCGCGAAATAGGCACCACTACATCTGAAGCCGGCTTGACCACTCTTTCCGCAACGACGTCTACGGCGTAGTCCATCTGAAGTGCAGTAGCACCAACCGTCTTGGTGACCGTAGCCGTGCGCATCGTCGTCGTATGCACGCCGGTTGAATGTTGTGCTGCAGGACGTGGCGCTGCGGCAACCGTGTTGACCTTCTTGCTGCGTGGAGCAGCGGTCGTGGTTTTGCCACGGCCCGAAAGCTTCAAACGGTGCACTTTGCCGATCACTGCATTACGGCTCACGCCGCCAAGCTGTGCTGCGATCTGGCTTGCGCTCAAGCCTTCGCTCCACAGTTTCTTCAGTAGTTCGACGCGTTCGTCTGTCCAGTTCATCGCCCTGGGCTCCAATCATTTTCGTTATCCGGAATCCGCCAGTGTTCTCGGATTGCTCCAAGCGCAAACACCATATCTATCCGGGTGACTAGGTCCGCCGCACGAAATGTAGCTTTAATCTCTAAAAAGAAACTACAATATCCAACGACTCCATGACAAGGGATAGCCCTGTCAGGCAGATTCCATTTTTATGGTTTTCCCCAACTTGGGTGCCAAAGACGGTTTTTCTTTGATCCAGCGCCGAAATTTTGCACGCAATTGGTTCTGAACTGAAAACCCGGATTGTTTCAGGATGGAACATCGCGAACTTGCGAAGCGGATATGCCGTCTGGCAGCCTCAGCCGAGGAGAGGCCTTTCTCTATAGAGTGTGGATGCTCGCGTAAAGTCACCTTCGACCGGCGAATGTTACAAGAACGAGAAAATGCATGAACTCATGCCGAAAGATGGCCTGCAAACCTTGCTTGCTTTGATTGACATTTTTTTTGTGAACGCCAATATACGCGCGAGATAAATATGCCGCCCTGAGGGCGGTTTTTTATTTCTGCCGGAAGCTCAGGCGAGGAGCATGAGCTATCTGGGCCATTCCCTCATGTCTCATTATATTTTCGCGGCAGCTGGGATGGAATATTGGGCGCTTTTCGAAAGGTGGGAACCGTTTCGAGTGCCTGAGGACTGTTTATGGGAAACACAGCTTTGCCGGTGCGACCGTGCAAGCTGCAAAAAAGGCTTTGGAGGCCTGACGCTATGACCGACGCTACGACCGTGCAACCGCTTTACGACACCTATAATCGTGCGGCGCTGCGCTTCGAGCGAGGTGAGGGCATCTGGCTGATTACCGAAAGCGGCGAACGTTACCTCGACTTTGCTGCCGGCATTGCTGTGAACTCGCTTGGCCATTCGCATCCACATCTGGTGGAAACGCTGAAGACCCAGGCGGAAAAGCTGTGGCATCTGTCGAATGTCTACGAAATTCCGGCGCAGGAGAAGCTAGGACGGCGTCTTGTCGAGAGCACTTTCGCCGACAAGGTCTTCTTCACCAACTCCGGCGCTGAAGCCCTTGAATGCGCGATCAAGACCGCGCGCCGCTATCAATATGTAAGCGGTCACCCGGAACGCTACCGCATTGTGACCTTTGAAGGCGCCTTCCATGGCCGCACACTGGCCACGATTGCCGCTGGCGGTCAGGCCAAATATCTCGAAGGCTTTGGCCCGAAGGTCGACGGTTTTGATCAGGTTCCGTTCGGTGATGAAGCGGCATTGCGTGCCGCTATCACCGATGAGACTGCAGGGATCCTGCTTGAACCCGTGCAGGGCGAAGGCGGTTTGCGCGGTTTCCCTGAAGAATTCATGCGCATGCTGCGCCAGATCTGTGATGAAAAGGGTCTTCTGCTGATCCTCGACGAAGTGCAGACCGGCGTTGGCCGCACGGGCAAGCTGTTTGCGCATGAGTGGGCTGGTATCAAGCCGGACATCATGGCTGTGGCCAAGGGCATCGGCGGCGGTTTCCCGATGGGTGCTTGTCTCGCGACCGCAGAAGCGGCCAAGGGCATGACGGCTGGTGTTCACGGCACGACCTATGGCGGCAACCCGCTGGCCATGGCCGTCGGCAATGCCGTGCTCGATGTTGTTCTGGCTGACGGTTTCCTCGAAAATGTTCAGGCAACCGCTCTGGTCATGAAACAGGGGCTTGCTTCCATCGTTGACCGCTACCCAAGTGTTGTTTCCGAAATCCGTGGCCGCGGCCTGCTGATCGGCATCAAGTGCGTTGTGCCGAATACCAGTCTCATTCAGGCCCTTCGTGACGAGCATTTCCTGAGCGTCGGCGCTGGCGACAATGTCGTTCGTCTACTTCCGCCGCTGGTTACGACGCCGGAAGAAGCGCGTGAAGCGCTGAAGCGCATTGAAACGGCGGTCGAACGGCTCGCAACTGCAAATCCGATCAGCAAGACGGCGTGATATCATGGCTAGCGATAACGGGATCAAACACTTTATCGACCTCTCTGCTGTTCCGGCATCGGAACTTCGCGCTATCATGGAAGACGCCAAGGCGCGCAAGGCGCGCCTGAAGGCGGGAGAAATCGAACGACCGTTCGCAGGCAAGGTGCTTGCGATGATCTTCGAAAAGCCTTCCACGCGCACGCGTGTGTCGTTCGATGTCGGCATGCGCCAGCTTGGCGGCGAGACGATCATGCTGACCGGTTCGGAAATGCAGCTCGGGCGCAGTGAAACCATCGCCGATACGGCGAAAGTTCTGTCGCGCTATGTTGATGCGATCATGATCCGCACCACATCGCATGAACGCATGCTGGAACTTGCCGAATATGCAACTGTTCCGGTTATCAATGCACTGACGGACGATACGCACCCTTGTCAAATCATGGCTGACGTTCTTACATATGAGGAACATCGCGGCCCGATCAAAGGCAAGACTTTTGCCTGGATGGGGGACGGTAACAACGTCCTCCACTCGCTGGTTGAAGCTGCGGCGCGTTTTGATTTCAACGTCAATATCGCAACGCCGGAAGGCAGTGAACCCAAGTCGCAATATGTCGATTGGGCGAAAGCGAATGGCGCGAGCATCATGTCTACCATCGATCCGGAAAGAGCGGCGAACGGCGCAGATTGCATCGTGACCGATACGTGGGTTTCGATGGGGCAGGAAGATCATGCCCGCGGCCACAACGTTTTCATGCCCTATCAGGTCAATGCGCGACTGATGGCAAAAGCTGATCCGAAGGCGCTTTTCATGCACTGCCTGCCTGCACATCGCGGCGAGGAAGTGACGGATGAAGTGATCGATGGACCACAATCGGTCGTATTCGATGAAGCGGAAAACAGGCTCCATGCCCAGAAAGCCATTCTGGCCTGGTGTCTGCAAAGCCGCGATCTGGGAGCATAATTTGGCTGACAAGACCAGCAATGAGCATACCGAAGTCGAGAACATCCAGGTCAATCTGGGCGATTTCGACTTCGCAGGCGATGACGCCGTTGTGCCCTTTCAGGTGGAAGGACTCGACGTGCGTGGTCGCGCGGTTCAGCTTGGCGCGAGTATCGACGGCATTCTGAAACGCCATAACTATCCGGAAGAAGTGGCCCGCCTGCTGGCGGAAGCGACGGTGCTGACCGTATTGCTTGGCACGTCGCTCAAATTTGAAGGCAAGTTCATCTTCCAGACGCAGTCCGACGGTCCCGTCGACATGCTGGTGGTCGACTTCCGCACGCCGCGTTCGGTGCGCGCCTATGCACGTTTCGACGAGGAACGGTTAAAGGAGGCGGTTGCCGCCCACAAGACGAAGCCCGAGGAACTGCTTGGACGGGGCACACTCGCCTTCACGGTGGATCAGGGCGCTTATACTCAGCGCTATCAGGGCATTGTTGCGCTTGATGGTTCGACGCTGGAAGAAATCGCCACGACCTATTTCCGTCAGTCGGAACAGATTCCGACTGATCTGAAACTGAGCGTTGCCAAGCTTGTCGAACGCGGTGCTGATGGTAAGCCAGTGGAACAGTGGCGTGCTGGCGGGCTGATCATTCAGTTCCTGCCGGAATCCGAACTGCGTGCACGCATCCCCGACCTGCCAGGCGGTGATGAGGATGAAGCCGAAGTCGCCTTTCATCCCGAAGACGACGCATGGGACGAAGCCCGTTCGCTGGTTGGAACGATCGAAAGTTCTGAACTGACGGACCCGCAGGTCGGCTCCGAGCGGCTGCTTTATCGTCTGTTCCATGAACGCGGCGTGCGCGTCTTCGACTCTGTGCCTGTGCTGGACGAGTGTTCGTGCTCGCGGGACAAAATTTCCGGTGTGCTGTCAGGTTTTACAGCCGAGGAAATTGCAGAGAGTGCGGACAACGGCAAGATTTCCGTGACCTGTGAGTTCTGCTCGAAACGCTATGAGTTCGATCCGGCGGAATTCGCGCCAAAGTCCTAGGCTTTATTACAGCTGAGAAAATGGCTTGTTACCACTGGTGGCGAGCCATTTTTTATGACCAACCTAATTTAAAGTTCGCCTTTGTTCCGGAATATCCAGCGAGAACGCGGGTATATCGACTTCGAACAAACTGCCGCCGTTGCCCTGCATCTGATAGCGCCCGACCATGACGCCCGATGTAGTGGTCAACGGGCAGCCCGATGAGTATTGAAAAGAGTCGCCTGGTTCGAGTGTTGGTTGTTCGCCGACCACGCCCGGCCCGCGCACTTCCTCGACATACCCGTTCGCATCGGTAATCTGCCAGTAACGCGAACGAAGCTGTACGGTTTCCGTGGAGTTGTTGGCAATCGTTATACGATAGCCCCAGACATAACGGTTTTCTTCGGGCTCGGACTGGTCTTCCAAATAGAAAGGTTCGACCGAAACTTCGATCCCCCGCGTTACCGCTCTGTACATGCGCACCCGCCCTACATTCACATCGGCCTTGGCACCTTGAGATCAGATAAAACCGGATCGCAATGATGCTTTGCATTGAACGGTTTGCCGATTCTGTTCATGGGCACCGTTGTTCGCCCCACCTATCGCTAAAGTTGCGGGGGAGGTCAACAATTCGGCACGTCAAATGAACGGCATTTGCCGAAATGTTCCGGCAAATGCTCAGTTTTAGCCTTTGTTTGCAGCCTAAATGCCACAATATAGCTATGTGTTTGCTTAGCGCGCGGCCTTCAGCGCTTCTTCTACATCCTCGACGAGATCATCCGTATCTTCGAGGCCAACCGAGATACGCAGGAGGCCGTCCGTGATAGCGAGTTCAGCTTTCGCCTCGTCGCTGAGGTTCTTGTGCGTCGTGGTTGCCGGGTGAGTAATCAGGCTTTTTGCGTCACCCAGATTGTTGGAGATGCTGAAAACCTGCAACGCGTTCTGGAACTTGAAGGCTGCTTCCTTGCCGCCGTCAAGTTCCAAAGCAATGAGGGTCGAGCCGCCGGTCATCTGCTTGGCGATGATGTCGGCCTGCGGATGGTCTGCCCGTCCCGGATAGATCACGCGCTTCACGCCCGGTTTGTTTGCGAGGAAGTCGGCAACCGCAGTCGCCGATAGCGTCTGCTGGCGCACGCGCACGGCCAGTGTTTCAAGACCCTTCAGCATGATCCACGCGTTGAATGGGCTGAGCCCCGGACCGGTGTGACGGAAATAATCCTGCAGGGTGTTTTCAATCCATTCGCGGTCGGAGAGGACTACACCACCAAGGCAGCGTCCCTGACCGTCGATATGCTTGGTCGCAGAGTAAACGACGATATGCGCGCCCAGCTCCAGAGGCTTCTGGAAAAGTGGTGTGGCAAAAACGTTGTCGACGATCAGTTTGGCGCCCGCTTCATTGGCGACCTGTGCAACGGCAGCAATGTCGATGATTTCGAGCGTCGGATTGGACGGGCTTTCAAGGAACATGACCTTGGTGTTCGGGCGAACAGCCGCTTTCCAGTTTTCAATATCGGAGCCGTCGATAATCGAGATTTCGACGCCATATTTCGGCAAGATAGTCTCTACGATGTAGCGACAGGAGCCGAAAACGGCGCGGGCAGAAATCACGTGATCGCCCGCCTGCACCTGACACAGGATCGCAGCTGCGACCGCCGCCATGCCGGATGCGGTTGCACGGGCTTCTTCGGCGCCTTCCAGCGCGCACATGCGTTTTTCGAACATGTCGGTGGTCGGGTTGGCATAACGCGAATAGATGAAACCCGGATCCTCGCCCTTGAAGCGCGCTTCGGCGGCTTCGGCATTCGGATAGAGGAAGCCCTGTGTCAGGAACATTGCTTCTGACATTTCGGCAAATCCGGAACGCAACGATCCGGCATGCACGAGCTCAGTTGCAGGGCGAAACTTGCGGGTATTCTCAGTCGTCATTTTTCCAACCTGTCGAAAGCTGGTCGGCCGGGGCAGGATAGTCGAGCCTCGGCGGCCAATAAAAAACCGGCCTTGCGAACACGCAAAAGGCCGGTAACGAACCGCGGCCTTTTTTAGCGAATTCTTTAACGTGGCTGCAAGCCGGCCGGCCAAATCACCACGGAACACATTTTCATTATGCCTGTTGAGTAGAGCCGTCAATGCCGAAACCGCCCCTTTTCGGGAAAAGCGCATCCCGCATGCCGTGATAATGCTTGGATTCCTGCGGAAAACCCGGTTTCTAGCTGCTGGAAGGGTTGGCATTGACGCCGCGAGCAGTCAATGGTCTTTGTCAAGCAATGCTTAGAGCATGTCTCCCGAAAGTGGGAACCGGTTTCGGGATAAAGACATGCGTGAAAACAAGAGATTAAAGCATGTCGCTTGAACACGATAAAGCACGACGTGCTTTAGGCTACGGAGTATCGGGGTAATGATGCAGAAAGATGCTGGAATTCTGGCGGATGCGGATATTTCCGCGCTGTTTGAAAGCGGTTTGCTGGCGTCTCCACGCCCTCTTGATCCCGATCAGATACAGCCTGCAAGCCTCGATCTGAGGCTTGGCGCAAAGGCCTATCGTGTCCGCGCCTCCTTCATGCCGGGGCCAGGCACACCGGTCCTGGAAAAGCTGGAACGACTGAAACTGCACGAGATCGACCTGACCGCAGGGGCAGTTCTTGAGACCGGCTGCGTTTATATCGTTCCGCTCCTCGAAGGGCTGGCGCTGTCGGCGGACCTGTCGGCATCGGCAAACCCGAAAAGTTCAACGGGACGCCTCGATATCTTCACCCGCGTTATCGCGGACGGAGCGCAGGAATTCGACAAGGTGCCTGCGGGATATAATGGCCCGCTTTATCTGGAAGTCAGCCCACGCACATTCCCGATCGTCGTGCGCACGGGATCGCGCCTGTCGCAGATACGCTTCCGCAAGGGGCGGGCCCAGCTCGACGAAGCTGAACTCGCCGCACTGCATCATGCCGAAACACTGGTTGCTGCGGAAATGCCGAATATCTCCGGCGGCGGCATCGCCCTTTCGGTCGATCTTTCGGGCGGTCCTGACCGGCTGATCGGCTATCGCGGCAAGCACCATACGGCTGTGGTCGATGTGGACAAGCGCGCAGCGCACGACGTTCTCGACTTTTGGGAACCGATCTATGATCGCGGCGCGCGCGAACTCGTGTTGGATCCGGATGAATTCTATATTCTCGTCTCACGCGAGGCCGTGCATGTTCCCCCGCTTTATGCGGCGGAAATGACGCCGTTTGATCCGCTGGTTGGCGAATTCCGAGTTCACTATGCAGGCTTCTTCGATCCGGGTTTCGGGCACAGCGCTGCGGGTGGAACCGGCAGCCGCGCCGTTCTGGAAGTTCGCAGCCATGAGGTTCCGTTCATTCTGGAGCACGGGCAGATCGTCGGGCGTCTGGTTTACGAACACATGCTGCACCGCCCATCTGCGCTTTACGGTGTCGACCTCGGCTCCAACTATCAGGCGCAGCAGTTGAAGCTTTCCAAGCATTTTCGTTGACTGTATTAGCCTCCTCCGAGCAGATATAGTTCTGGGTGGAGGAGACCGACCTAAGTGACAACTGGAATCGAACGGGATCAGGACGGGAAGCTTCAAGCGACAACGGATGCCCCGCAGCGCAGGCTATCGGTCGGCATTGTTGCGCTACCGGGCTTTACGCTGAGTGCGCTCAGCCTTTTCCTCGATCCTTTTCGCCTTGCTGCCGATGATCGCGACAAGAGCCGTCAGATACGCTGCGCATGGAAAATCTGCGCGCTATCAGGAGACCCCGTAACCTCCAGCTCCGGCATGGTGATCGAGCCGACGGCCCCCATGGGAGAACTCGACGATTGTGATTATGTTGCCGTTGTCGGCGGGCTGCTTGCACAGTATCGGCCGAGGCAGCAGGCACTGATCGATATCATCAAGCGTGCGGACCGGCGCGGCAAGACCGTAGTCGGTCTTTGTACTGCCGCCTTTCTGCTGGCGGAGGCCGATCTTCTGCCGGACCGCAATTGCTGCGTCAGCTGGTTCCATCGTGACGATTTTCTGGAGCTTTTCGACGGTTATACAGCCGATACGACCAGCCTGTTTCACCGCAGCGGAAGACATTTCACCTGTGCTGGCGGGCTTGGTACGGCGTCGCTGGCGCTTTCAATCATACAGAACGAGATTTCCGAGGAATTGGCGCGCAAGAGCGCATCCATCCTCATGATCCCTTATGAGCTTGTACGTTCCGAACAACCCGCTCTGAGTTTCAACGGTGTACGCTCGCCGATGATCCGCAAGGCGATCCGTATTTTTGAGGAAACGCTGGAAGACCCGGTGCCGATGATCGATGTCGCGCGACGATTGGGAATTTCTGTCCGCCAGATGGAGCGTGGTTTCAAACTTGCCCTTGAGCGAACGGCATTCGAGGTTCGCGAAGAACTTCGGGTTAAAAAGGCCAAGGAACTTTTATCCGAAACAGGTCTGTCCCTGCTGGAAGTGGCCGTTGCAAGCGGTTTCACCGATACGCGCAGCATGAACCGTTCATTTTCGCGGCAAAAACAGAAAGCTCCGCGAGATTACCGCAAACAGCGATAAACGAGTGTGGAACTTGCGAAGGCTGCACGGACAGCCTATTTCTTGCGCGATGAATCTGTCGCTTTGACCAATAACCACTCAGGAGATTTGCATGTCGGATGGTGTGAACCGTTTTCTTGGCGATACCCCCGCCCGTGTCCTGATCAAGCTGGTGCTGATCTCGCTGGTCGTCGGCGTGGTCATGAGCGCGTTTCACTGGACGCCTTATGATATTTTCTATGGCATTCGCGATTTCTTCCTGCGCCTGTGGAATATGGGCTTTTCGGCAATCTCAGGTTTTGTCGATTATCTGATCCTTGGGGCGGCTGTCGTCATTCCTGCCTTTATTTTGCTCCGTATCCTCAGCTACCGGAAATGAACTCAATTCGGTAATTGGATAGCTCAGACAGGCAATGCAGCAAAAACAAGGATTAACACTTAACCGGCGCGGCTTTCTGGTCCTCGCCGGTGGGGCGCTGGCGGTGTCGGTCGTGCCATTGAACATGGCGCTGGCTGCCGGAGACAATGATCCCACCCCGATTTTCAACGCTATTCGCAAGGCAAATGGTCTGCCTTTGATGGCGACCGATTCCAAGCTCGAGCAAGCCGCGCTTTATCAAGCAAGGCGTATGGCGAGTTACGGAAAGATCGGCCACAGCGTCGGTTGGGGCAATGGCTTCGTCGCGCGACTGCGCCAGGCGGGTATCCGCGGACCAGCCGCCGAAAACGTGGCCTCGGGACAGCGTGATACCCAAGCCGTCTTCGACGCATGGATGAAATCGCCGGGCCATCGCAAGAACATGCTCGATCCGACATTCGAGCATTATGGCCTTGCCTGGGCTACGCCTGAAAACAAACCCACTTACATATATTGGGCCATGATGTTGGGTCTTTAACATTGCTGTTTCTCCTGACAGTTCGCTGTCAGGAACTGCGACAATGCGGTGGCCGAATTATCTGTAGTTTCGATTGATTCCAGAGTAGATGATCTTCATCAGAGGGAATGCATTCGGGACAAGCATTATGGATCAGTCGCTGCAACGTGTTGGTGGCGTAACAAGGCCGTTCGACGTAACGCACCGGATGGTGATGCTGATCGCCATTCCCATGACGCTTGCTGCAATCACGACGCCGCTTCTCGGACTTGTGGACATGGGCGTTGTCGGCCAGATGGGACAGGCCGAGCTGATCGGCGGTCTGGCGATCGGCGCGCTGGTATTTGACTTCCTGCTATCGATGTTCAACTTCCTCCGCTCCGGCACGACTGGACTTGTGGCGCAGGCCGTGGGTGCGGAAGATGCAGTGGAAGAACAGGCGATCTTCTGGCGCGCAATCATTATCGCGGTGGTAGCCGGCAGTCTGATGATCCTGTGCCTGCCGATCATCATCGCTGTCTCGTCCACTTTCATGCATCCAACTTCCGCCACGCAGGAAGCCATGGCGACCTATGTGTCGATCCGCATGTTGTCGGCACCGGTTGCGCTGATCAATTATTCGATCCTCGGGCTGGTTCTTGGCCGCGGACAGGGCCTTTTCGGTCTCGGTCTTCAAGTGCTGCTCAATGGCATCAATATAGTGCTCTGCATCATCCTCGGTCTTGAAATGGGCTGGGGCGTCACGGGGGTTGCCTGGGCGACAGTGACTGGTGAAACGGTTGCCGCTCTCGTCGGCATGTTCATCGTGCTGAGGCATTTCCGCAAGGATGCATCCCTGCGTCCGAACCGGGCACGCATCTTTCAGAAGCAAGGAATTTTGCGCATGTTCGCGGTCAATCGCGACATCATGATCCGTTCGTTCCTGCTTCTGACTGCCTTCGCGTTTTTTACGCGGGCGGGATCCGACCTTGGGACGGTCACGCTTGCGGCCAATGCCGTCTTGTTGAACTTCTTTCTCGTTGCCGGTTTCTTTCTGGACGGCATGGCGGCGGCTGCCGAACAGATTGTCGGCCGGTCGATCGGAGCGCGTTACAGCCCGGCCTTTGTGCGGGGTGCCAAGCTCACTTTCGTGTGGGGGCTGGTCATGGCGAGCATCATCGCCTTTTTCCTGCTGGTGTTCGGCGATGCCATCATTGGGCTTCTGTCCAAGGCGGAAGACGTTCATGCCGAGGCTTTGAAATATCTGCCATGGGCGGCGCTGACAGGCATTACGGGGCTGCTGGCCTTCCATATGGACGGGGTCTATATCGGCGCCACATGGTCGCGCGACATGCGCAACATGATGTTTCTGTCGCTCGCACTCTTTATGGTTGTTCTTTATGCGGCAAAGCCCGTGATGGGCAATCACGGGCTTTGGCTGGCTCTCAATCTGTTTCTGTCTATCCGCGGCGTTACGCTTCTGGCGATTCTTCCGCGACGCTATCGTACAGAATTCATCGCTTGATCATGCAGACAGTTCGCGCCGGGCCCAGTCTTTGGTGTCCCGGTCGCGCAGTGCGGCGATGTTGGTAACGCCCTCACGTTTTACAGCGGCGGACAGGCCGCGCACGATTTCAGCAGGCAGGTTCGGGCCGCGATAGATCAGGCCCGTATAAAGCTGGACGAGATCGGCGCCTGCCTTGATCTTCGTCAGCGCTGTCTCGGCGCTATCCACGCCGCCGACACCGATCAGCGGCATGTCAGGACCGACGCGCTCGCGCATCCGGGCAAGGACGATGGTGGAACGGTCGAAAAGTGGGGCACCGGAAAGCCCACCTGTTTCATCACGATTTTCTGCGCTTTTCAGTCCGGCGCGTGAAAGTGTCGTATTGGATATGATGATGCCGTCCAGCTTCTGTTCGGTTGCCTCGGCGGCTATATCGTCCAGTTCTTCATTGGTCAGATCGGGCGCGATCTTGAGGAAAACCGGACGCTTCAGCGTGCACATCTTGCCTTCTTCGTTTCGGGCTTCCAGTACCCGGCTCAACAATTCACGCAGGCTGTCGCGAGCCTGAAGATTGCGCAGACCCGGAGTGTTGGGCGAAGAGATGTTGACCGTGAAATAACGTGCCAGCTGATAGAAGCGGCGAATACCGGCAACATAATCGGCGATGCGGTCTTCGGCATCCTTGTTGGCGCCGATATTGACGCCCACGATACCGCTCTTGCCTGCACGTTGCGACAGGCGCTTAAACGCCGCATCATGGCCTTCATTGTTGAAGCCAAGACGATTGATAACCGCTCTATCTTCAACGAGGCGGAAAATGCGCGGGCGTGGATTGCCGCTTTGGGGGCGCGGTGTGATGGTGCCGATTTCGGTGAAGCCGAAGCCCAGTTTCAGCAATGCATCCGGGACTTCGGCGTTCTTGTCATAACCCGCCGCCATGCCGAGCGGATTTGGAAACTGCAGGCCGGCAACCTTGACGGAAAGAGCCGGATCGTTTGGCGCGCCGCAGGTGACAAGACCTGTCTTCAGGCCAGCGATGGAAAGGCCGTGTGCCTGTTCCGCATCAAAGGCAAAGAGGGCACGTCGCCCGAGAGTTTCAAAAAGCCCGCTCATTAATCTTCCAGCTCCGGAAAAATGTGAAGACCATCATCGCCCAGTGGCAAGGGTTCAACCTTCAAAACAGCTGCAAGCGGCAGCTCGCCGTAAAGATGAGGAAACAGGGCTCCGCCGCGTGAAACTTCAAATTTCAATGCTGCTCCAAGCGCGGAAGCGTTCACACTGATCAGAAGCAAATCCTGTTGGCCCGCAAAATGCTTGGCTGCCGTTTCCCGCACCTGTGTTGCAGTAGAGAAATGGATATAGCCGTCGGCAATATCAACCGGAGCCCCGGTAAAACTACCAGCCTGTTCTGCTTGTGCCCAAAGGTCGCGCGGAGCGATCTTATAGATGATCTCATTGGTCATAGCTGCTCTCTAGACCGAAATTCTTCGGAAATCAAAGTCCCGCATGTTCGATTTTCGTCGTAAACGTCCCATATGATGGGGACATCTCAAAGAGAAGCTGAAGGGAATTGCATTATGTTGAACAGAAAGACACTGATGGTTCGTAATCTGGCTGCTGTTGCTCTTCTCGGTTCAGCGCTTGCTCCAAGTGTTGCATTTGCGCAGGAAAACGGGCGTTATCGGCTGGAAGGCACGGAAACCGGTTATGTCCGCCTGGATACACGAACCGGGGCGCTCTCGACCTGCACGGAGCAGCAGGGACAACTCGTCTGCAAGATGGCGACCGAAGATCGCGAAGCTTATGAGAACGACATTGCCGACTTGCAGGATCGTCTAGAGAAGCTTGAAGACAAGGTGTCCGCTCTTGAGGGGAAGGGCGGAAGTGCCGCTTCTGGCCTGCCGACCGGACAGGAATTCGAGCAGTCCATGAGCTATATGGAACGCTTCATGCGTCGCTTCATGGATATTGCGAAAAGTTTCGACAGCGAGCCGGAAAGCCCGAACAAAGAAACTGCGCCGGGCGGTCGGACCTGACGATAAAGAAAAAAGGCGCCATGCGGCGCCTTTTCATTAGAGCATTTCCAACAAAAGTACGAAGCGGTTTTGCGTAGGATAATGCGTAAAAACAAACAGATAGAGCGGAAGCGCGAACGAATGTGAATGCTTTCCGCTCTATTGAGCGAAACGCTTTGTCGCTTCGATCAGTTCATGGGTGATGCCGGGCTCTGTGACGGCGTGCCCTGCATCCTCGACGGTTCTGAGATCGGCTTCGGGCCACATCTTCTTCAACTGCCAGGCATTGATAAACGGCGTGCAGACATCATAGCGGCCATGCACGATCACACCAGGAATATGCCGGATGCGATCGACATTGCGCAGAAGCTGGTCATCGGAATCGAGGAAGCCGCGATTCTGGAAATAGTGGCATTCGATACGCGCAAAGGCGATCGCGTACTGATCTTCGCCAAAGGCGTCGACGCGGGCCGGGTCGGGCAGAAGCGAAATGACCGAGCCTTCCCAGCGCGCCCAACGTCGCGCTGCTTCAAGCTGCACCTGCGGGTCACGATCAGTCAGGCGCTTGTAATAAGCGGCGATCATATCGCTGCGCTCGGCTTCCGGGATATGCTCCTGATAAGCCTCGAAATGGTCCGGAAATAGAATGCTTGCGCCGTTGGAATACATCCAGTCGACTTCAAAACGACGGATCATGAAGATGCCGCGCAGAACAAGCTCGGCCACGCGATCCGGATGGGATTGCGCATAGGCAAGGCCAAGGGTCGATCCCCAGGAGCCGCCGAAGACCTGCCACTTCTCGATGCCGAGATGCGCGCGAATATGTTCCATATCCGCCACAAGGTCCCATGTCGTGTTTTCACGCAGTTCCGCATGCGGGGTCGAACGACCGCATCCGCGCTGGTCGAACAGGATGATGCGATAGCGCTCCGGGTCGTGCAGACGGCGCATGGTCGGTGTGATGCCGCCGCCGGGGCCGCCATGGATCATGATGACCGGCTTGCCGTCCGGGTTGCCGCATTGCTCGACATGGATTCGATGCAGCGGAGAAACCTGAAGCATCTCTTCCTTGAACGGTTGGATTTCTGGATAAAGCGTATTGCGCGTCATGAAATGCCTTTTTGGTTCCCTTCCATTAGGCTGGTCGGGCCGCTCTTATGTTATTTTCGACACCAGCCTAACATACAATGCGGCCAGATGGCGGCAATGCGTATTGTGAAAACGGGTTAGCAACGTGAATTTTGGTTGCCCAAGCCAAAAAACGGCATAAAACGGAGTGGTTGGCTGATTGGCCTGCACCGCGAGGGGAGGAGACCTGAAACAATGGCGCGCGAGGCACATGCATTTCATCATTGCTGACGATCACCCGCTTTTCCGGGGCGCACTCAGGCAGGTCCTTTCGGGACAGTCGCAGAGTGTTGAAATCATCGAAGTCGGCGATTTTGACGCCGTCAAGAAACTGGTCGGCGAACGAGAAGATATCGATCTTCTACTGTTGGATTTGACGATGCCGGGAGGAACCGGGCTTTCCGGTCTGGTGACGTTGAAGGCCTTGCAACCGGCGCTTCCGGTTATCATCGTCTCGGCGACTGACGATGCCGCCACAATCCGTCATGCTGTCGAGCTCGGCGCTTCCGGTTTCATCTCGAAATCCGCCAGCATGGAGACCATTGGCGAGGCCGTGCGTGCCGTTCTGGCTGGCGATATCTGGACACCTGCCGATATTGAGCTGGATCATCCGCACGACCCTGAAATTGAGGCTCTCATTGCGCGACTGCGTACATTGACGCCGCAGCAGACGCGTGTGTTGACCATGCTTGCCGAGGGTCTGCTGAACAAGCAGATTGCCTATGAGCTTGGCGTGTCGGAAGCCACGGTCAAGGCGCATGTTTCGGCGGTGCTGCAGAAACTTGGGGTCGACAGCCGCACGCAGGCGGTCATTCTTCTGTCACGCATCGGCAATGATGCCCTGAGCACGGATTGAATGACGGTCAACTACTGAGCGGCGTTCTGCGCTGACCTATTATCCTGCCTCGCATGATAAAAATGCGATAGAAGGGAACGCAATGCGGCGGGCCGAAGTGGCTTGTGCAAAACTGTGACGTTCTCGTCTTCAGCGCGCTGGCGGACTTCCTTGGAACGATCGGCTGTCAGCAGGACGGCGGGTATTTCCACCTGAAACGTCTCGCGTGCAAAGCCGATCATATCGAGGCCGTTTTCGTGTAGAAGATGATAATCTGCGACGATCACATCGGGCGGTGTGGAGTGGTCGGCACAATAGTTCTTCAACGCTGCTCCACTGCGCAACGTCGTTACATGGCATCCCCACCCGCGAAGCAGCGTTTCCATTCCGGACAGGATGCTGGCGTCATTATCGATGCAGAGAACATCGAGCCCGGTCAGTTCCAGCGCTTTCTGCAGGCCGCGGCGGCTCTTCACGTCATCGGCGGGCACTTTTTCCTGTGAAACAGGAATGCGCAGGGTGAACATGGTTCCCTTATCGGGCGTCGAAGTCAGGGACAGCGGCAGCGACAGCAGCCTTGCGATGCGGTCGACAATGGAAAGGCCGAGGCCAAGCCCTTCCGCTTCCCGCATCCCCTCATCCAGTCGCGTGAACTCCCGGAAGACAAGTTTCAGCTTTTGCGATGGAATGCCGATGCCGGTATCGAACACCTGC
The DNA here is from genome assembly GCF_024539785.1 of Ochrobactrum sp. BTU2. Lineage (NCBI taxonomy): Bacteria > Pseudomonadati > Pseudomonadota > Alphaproteobacteria > Hyphomicrobiales > Brucellaceae > Ochrobactrum > Ochrobactrum sp. BTU2. The sequence goes on from NZ_JAHWRG010000002.1 coordinate 726,159, forward strand.
AACTCCACAAAGGAACCACGACGCCGAACGCCGAGCAGAATACCACCCTTGCGGCTATATTTGATCGAGTTGGAAACAAGGTTCTGGATCAGGCGGCGAAGCATATTGCGGTCCGTTTTGACAACGATGCTCGACGGCACAACGCGCAACTTCAGCCCTTTGGCGGCTGCAAGAGGCGTAAAATCGGTAGCAATCTGGCTCATCAGCTTGTCGAGGTGAAACACCGAGAGGTCAGGCTTGAGTGACCCGGTGTCCAGTCGGGAAATATCCAGCACCATACCCAGAATGGCTTCCACGGCCTCCAGCGAGGAATCGATATTACGTGCGAATTCGCTCGTTTCGGAGCGTCCGAGTTTTTCGGCAAGCGCCGTACTATACAATCGCGCTGCGTTGAGAGGTTGCAGAATGTCATGACCGGCTGCTGCCAGAAAGCGTGTCTTTCCCTGATTGGCCTCTTCTGCTGCCGTCTGGGCCTTGGCGAGCTGCTGGTTGACGCGGGTCAGTTCTGCCGTGCGATCCGCCACGCGCTGCTCCAGCATTTCCGCTGCCTTCTGGCGCGTGACGTCGGCTTCGACTGCTGCCGTGATATCGGTATATGTCGCGACAATTCCGCCATCCGGCATCGGGTTGGATTGAATTTCCAGCACCTTGCCCGTCGATTTCATGTCGATGCGCCATGGCTGGCGCACAGCTGCGAGCGAGCGGATGACCCCGTTCTGCGCGTTGAACGATATATCGCCGCGGCTGTGCAGCTGTTCCACGATTTCCGAAACGGGTATCCCGACCTGCATCACTTCATCTGGGAGATCGAAAAGCTTGCGGAACTGCCGGTTCCAGAAAGTCAGCCTCAGATCCTTGTCTAAAACGGTAATTCCCTGTTCCATCTGATCGAGGGCCGTTTGCAGCAGATTGCGGTTTTGCTGCAAGGCGGTCGAAGCATCGTCAAGGAGCTGTCGCGCGTCACGTCCTGATGCATCGCTCTTCTGCAAAAGCAGTGACAGTACAAGGCGCGCCGATGCCGAGCCGACGGCTGTGCCGAGCAGCTGCTCCGCATGACGGATGAGCGGTGTGTCGACAGTCATGCCCGGATCAAGCCGCCTCTGTTCCCTTCCTTCAAAGCGCAGAAAGGCGCGCTCGACACGTTCCGCACCGAGATAGCGCGCCATGGTGGCTTTCAGTTCGGCAACAGTGACGGTTGTGCGGAAGCGCTTGAGCGTCGGCGTGCCGATGAAATAACGCGGCAGGAAGATGCTTGCCTGAATGCGTTCGAGCGGTGTCGAGGTTCGTGAAAGGGAACCAAGGATGTAGAAGAGCGTATTGGCTGCAAGGCTCCACATCACGCCATTGGTCAGCGGGAGAGCGTTGGTTCCGAAAAGCGCTTCGGGACGTAGCGCCGTAAAGCCAAGGAAGCCGTCGCGCAGAATGGCAGCATTTTCCGGCGCCATCGTTGGCAGCAGCAATGTGTAGGCCCAGACTAGAAATCCCGCTGACAGACCCAGCATGGCACCGCGCCCATTCGCATTGCGCCAGAACAATCCGCCGATGAAAGCCGGAACAAACTGGGCAATTGCAGCAAAGGAAACGAAGCCGATCGAAGCAAGATGGATGTTGTTGGAGGTAAACCGATAATAGGCGAATGCGAATGCCAGAATGCCGATAATGGTGAGGCGACGTGTGTTCAGAATGACTTTGGTCAGGTCTCGCTGTTCGGCGGCATGTTGCTTCGCGAGACGCCGGATGAAGAGCGGCAACACCAGATGGTTTGAGATCATGATCGAAAGCGCAACGCAGGCGACGATGACCATCGCCGTTGCCGCTGACAATCCGCCGAGAAAAGCCACCAGTGCGAGCCAATGAGCGCCTGCCGCCAGCGGTAAAGCCAGAACGTACAAATCTCCGCTGACATTGCCTCCGAGCGTCATCACGCCAATCAGCGCGATGGGAAAGACGAAGATATTGATGAGGACCAGATAAAGCGGGAAGAGCCAGGAGGCTGTTCGCAGTTCCTTTTCACTCCGGCTTTCCACCACGGTCACATGGAATTGTCGCGGCAGCATGATGATGGCGGCGGCACTAAGTGCGCTTTGTACGATCCATGTGCCGATGGATGTCTGATAGTGGAACGCTTCCAGCGCTTCTGGTGATTGGGATATCTGATTGATCAGTTGCGATGGGGCGCCGAACAGAAAGAAGGTGCAGGCAAAGCCAACGGTCAGGAAGGCGCAAAGCTTGATGACGGATTCCAGAGCCACAGCCAAAATAAGGCCGTTCTGATGTTCCGTGGCGTCGGTATGGCGGGTGCCGAAGAGGATCGCAAAGACAGCGAGCACAGCGGCAACGGGGAGGGAGATGTCACCGAATATGAATACCGACGGATCGACGGCTGATCCGTAATGCTCCATGACAAGACCGACACTGCCAGAAACGGCTTTGAGCTGCAGCGCGATATAGGGGATCGAGCCGACGGCTGCGATGCAGGTCGCAAGAGAGGCTACACCGAAGCTCTTGCCGTAGCGGGCAGCGAGAAAATCAGCAATTGACGTGATGTGCTCGGATTTCGCCAGTCGCACGATATGCCGCAGCAGCCGGTTGCCGAGCGTAAAGACGAGAATGGGGCCGATATAGATTCCAAGGAACTCAAGACCGCGCTGAGCCGATAAGCCGACAGAGCCGAAGAAGGTCCAGGAGGTGCAGTAAACGGCCAGACTGAGCGCATAGATGTAGGGGCGCGGAGCACTGTTCCAGCGCGACGTGCGCCGGTCGCCGATGCTGGCAACTGCAAAAAGCAGCAGCAAATATAGAAAGGCGGCGCCAATAATACCCCAGCCCTGCATAGTCGGCCTGTTCCCTCACTCCTCGATCATGATTTGACGCAAGCACTTTCGGTGCATTCGTGCAAGATTATTGATGAAAAACAGTGTGTTTTAGCGGTTTCATCTTTTCTTTGGTAATTTTCGCCTACACACTAGGAGTGTGATCCCGAAGAAGTGCACGTCATTTTTCAGGATAGCATTTGAAATGGCAGGGCGCCTTTCAGTTTCGCTTCTGAGATGGGCCCTGCCATCCACTGCCAGTTTATCTGGTGCCCAGGTTGATTTGGCGAACGCCACCGCGGCAGGACGGCCCCAACGGTCCGCGTTCGTGAGGGAGACAGGTAATGCTAAAGGAATTCAAGGAATTCGCCCTGAAGGGCAATATGGTCGATCTGGCCATCGGTGTCATTATTGGCGGGGCGTTCGGCGGCCTCGTCAATTCCATCGTCAACGATATCATCATGCCGATCATCGGTCTGATCACTGGCGGTATCGATTTTTCGAATATGTTCATACAGCTGGCAGGTGAACCCAGGGCCACACTGGCAGCTGCCCGTGAAGCCGGTGCGACTATTGCCTACGGCAATTTCGTCACGCTTCTCATCAACTTCCTGATCATCGCATGGGTATTGTTCCTTGTGGTGAAGGGAATGAACCGCATGAAGAAGAAGGAAGAGGCAAAGCCGGAACCGGAAGCACCGCGCGAGGAGGTCCTGCTGACCGAAATTCGCGATCTTCTGGCAAAGCAGAAAGCCTGATTGATTCAGAACTGGCGAACGAATGCGGGGCCTTGTGGCCCCGTTTTCTTTTGATCCATAAATACGCTTGATCGGACCATCACAAAAAGCCGCGTGATTTCGCTAACGGGCCTTGATAAGCACGAAATCAAAATCGAAGTTCAACGCGGGGAAATCATGACGCTCATAGCCAATCTTCGTCGGGAAGCAGCTCAATCACCCGAAAGCGGGATTGTGGCGGTCGCCAATCACGGACGCGGGCGCGAGGGGCTCATCCCGCTTTGGGTAGGCGAGGGAGATCTTTCGACGCCCGATTTCATCCGCGCCGCGGCCCAAAAAGGTATCTCTGAAGGCGAGACCTTCTATACCTGGCAGGCTGGCATCCCGGAACTGCGGGAGGCGCTGGCTCGCTATCACGCGCGTCATTTCCCGCTGCCCCTGAAACCGGAGAACTTCTATGTCACCGGCTCCGGTATGCACGCCATCGAAATGGCGCTGACAGCAACTGTTGGGGCGGGCGAAGAGGCGATTTATCTTTCCCCGGCCTGGCCAAATTTTGTTGGCGCAGCTGGTCTGGCAGGCGCTGTTCCGGTTCCGGTCGAGCTGGAATTCGGTGCCAATGGCTGGATGCTCGATCCAGAAAAGATCGCAGCCGCCATCACGCCGCGCACGAAAGCACTCTTCATCAATACGCCATCCAATCCCACCGGCTGGACAGCGGACCGTGAGACATTGCAATTCATTCTCGATCTTGCCCGCAAGCATGGTCTCTGGATCATCGCCGACGAGATTTATACCCATTTCTATTATGGTGGCGGTCGCGCTCCATCCTTCATGGATATTATGGAGCCGGATGATCGCATCATCTTCGTCAACTCGTTCTCCAAGAACTGGGCGATGACGGGCTGGCGTGTCGGCTGGATGACGGTGCACCCGTCACTGGGGCCGATCATTGAAAATCTGATCCAATATTCGAATTCGGGTGTTGCCCAATTCATGCAACGTGGTGCCGTTACGGCTCTCGATGAAGGCGATGCCTTTATTTCGATGCAGGTTGAACGGGCGCGTTCGACGCGCGATAGCCTGTGCGCAGCGCTGTTATCGACCGGCAAAGTTCGCCTGACGCCGCCTCAAGGGGCATTTTATCTTTTCTTCGGCGTGGATGGTGTCGGGGATTCGGTCAAGGCGGCCATCGATATGGTGGACAATGCCAATGTCGGTCTGGCACCTGGCAGCGCTTTTGGCCTCGGCGGCGAAGGTTTTTTCCGTCTCTGTTTCTGCCGCGATCCGGAACAAGTGGACGAAGCCGCACGGCGGCTCGTGCGCTGGATCGAAAAGCTCTGACAAAAAAGGCCGCTCGAAGCGGCCTTTTTATTGGAGAATTCCAGAAATTGTCAGCCGCCAGCCTTGGAGACCATCAGCGGAATGATCCGCTCGGAACTGGCTGGCTGCGAAACAGTGGGCTCTGCATAAGGAATGCCGAGTGCATTCCAGACTTCCAGCAAGGCATCCTTGAGGCCGTCGATCAGGGCGTCGTCATGCAGAGGCGACGGCGTGATACGCAGTCTTTCGGTTCCGCGTGGCACGGTCGGATAGTTGATCGGCTGGATATAGATGCCGTGCACTTCCAGCAAACGGTCGCTGGCTTTCTTGCAAAGTTCAGGATCGCCGACCAGAATAGGCACGATATGCGTTTCGGACGGCATCACGGGGAAACCTGCGGCCGAAAGCACGTCCTTTGCGCGCTGCGCCTGACGTTGCTGACCGTTACGCTCCACCTGCGAATTCTTCAAATGCCGGATGGCGGCCGTCGCAGATGCGGCAACTGCTGGTGGCAAAGAGGTCGTAAAGATGAAGCCCGGTGCATAGGAGCGTACGGCGTCAACAATCGCGCGCGAACCGGTAATATAACCGCCGAGAGCGCCAAAAGCCTTGGCAAGCGTGCCCTCGATAATATCGATGCGATGTGCCAGACCGTCGCGTTCGGTAATGCCGCCGCCGCGCGCGCCGTACATGCCAACAGCATGAACTTCGTCGATATAGGTCATGGCATTATATTTGTCGGCGAGGTCGGCGATCTTCTCGATCGGCGCGATATCGCCATCCATCGAATAGACGGATTCGAACACGATCAGCTTGGCGCGCGCCGGATCGGCGGCCTTCAAAAGCTGTTCCAGATGCTCGACGTCATTGTGACGGAAAATCTTCTTTTCCGCGCCTGAACGACGCACGCCTTCGATCATCGAGGCATGGTTCAGTTCGTCGGAGAGGATGAGGCAGTTCGGCAGCAGCCGTGCAATCGTGGAAATCGAAGCTTCATTGGAAACGAAGCCCGACGTGAAAACGAGACCAGCTTCCTTGCCATGCAAATCGGCGAGTTCGGTTTCGAGTTCAACGAGCGGATGGTTATTGCCGGAAATATTGCGCGTGCCGCCGGAACCTGAGCCAGCATTGTCAGCTGTATCGCACATTGCCTTGATTACGTCGGCGTGGTGTCCCATGCCAAGATAATCATTGGAACACCAGACGGTGATTTCACGGGCAGTGCCATTGTTGCGCCAGATAGCTCGGGGGAAACGTCCGACAATACGTTCAAGATCGGCAAAAACGCGGTAACGCTTCTCGGCGTGCAACTGGTCGATCGCTTCTTCGAAAAAACGGCGATAGTCCATAATGCGCTCCTTAGTCTGTGCACTAACTAGCGCTTTTGGCACTTGCCGTCCATGGCGCATTGATGGGCAATTTGCCACGTTTGTGTGAAGCAGCATTGATTGAAATCAAGCAAATCGGCTCGACGATCAAAATACCGGCGACGAAGTTTTCATCACGAAGCGTGTCGGGGGCTGTTACAGAGTGATCGGCTTCAACAAAGAGTTGCTTGAATGAAGCGCAACAAAATACCAGCTTTTTGTGACCTTCATTGAAAACCTGGCACCTTTATGAAACCAACGCGAACGGTGATGAACTATCCAGCCTCGGCGACCGGCGACTGGACTGCCTATTGGCGCGCCTCACCGATGCGACATCTGCGCTTGCGTTGGAGGCACGTGCAGCTTTCGGTTCCGCATCGAAAAAAATCGGCAAATCTGATTGCTGCATCCGGAAGCTTCGAGGCTTTACGGCCAGGCGATCTGCCGCTTGTTTGCGTGGTTCGCAATGCTGCGCCCTATATGAAGTCGTTTCTGCGCTATTATCGCGAGATGGGTGTTACGCGTTTCATCGTTGTAGATGACCGATCGGACGACGGAACGACTGAAATCTTGTCCAGTGCTCCTGATGTGGATTTGTTCACCTCGGACGTTGGCTACGCACAGGCTGACCGCGGACGTGCCTGGCGCGATGCCCTGTTCAATCTCTACGGACGCGGGCGCTGGTATTTGTCGGTTGATGCTGACGAGTTCTTCGTATTTCCGAGAATGGAGCAACGGGATATCCGCTCTTTTATCGAGGAGCTGGAGGGGAATGGAATTCGTCGGTGTCTGGCACCGATGATCGACATGTATCCCGGCGGTCTGCTGCGTGAAGGAGTCTTCGTCGATGACGGGACGAAATATCCGTTCGAGGTTTCATCGCATTTCGACGGCGACGGCTACACGGCGACATGGGAGAAGTTCGGGGTAGCGGTGCGTGGTGGACCGCGTTTGCGCCTGTTCGGACGCAGCATGCGACTTTCAAAATTTCCGCTGATTTGGGTCGATGAAAAGACGGATTATCGCCGGGGCAGCATTCATGGGCCGGGTCCATGTTTCCGGAATTTTCTTCCGGCAACCGGTGCTCTTCTCCATTACCGCTTTTCTTCGCTTTCGGTCGGCGAGTTCAAACGTATTGCCTCCGAAAAGAGCCATGCCGGCGGAGCAGAGCACTACCGCGCAATCGTCGAGAACGAGCGTTTTTCAGACGATCTTTCGCTCGTCTATGAAGGTTCGGTCCAGTACACAGGCCCGGATTGTCTCGTGAGGCGCGGCTTCATGGCTGATTTGCACGACATAGAGCGTGGAGCCAAGCCGAGGAGCCGACTTAGCGCGTGAACGTTTTCCGCAGGAATTGCAGCAATATATCATTGCGCCTGATTGTAAGACGCGGAATGCCGAACGGATCATCATTTGACCGTGCGCGGCGTTTTTCCGTCGTCGTCGCGTTTGTATAGCCTGCCGCTTCGACGATCTTGCGTGTCACTGCGTTTTCTCCGCCGTAAGGATAGGCGAAAGACGTGACCTCACGACCGAGCAGGTCTTCAATCTTCATGCGTGATTGCTGGATTTGCGTGATGGCTTCCTGTTCGCTTATTTCCGGCAGGAGGACATGGTCGAGCGTATGGGAACCGACTTCATGACCAAGATCTGCCCATTCGCGCAATTCGGAAACGCTCATACAGTTGGCGCGCGCAACGCCAATCTTCTGGTCCCAGAGATTGAAGCCGCCGATCTGGTTGGCCACGAAATAGTTCGTGGCGGTGAAGCCAAACTCCTGCAGCACGGGCAGGGCATTACGGAACACATTCTCGAAACCGTCGTCAAACGTGATGACGGCGACTTTGCCCTGTTTCCCGCCGTAAATGTAAGGAATTGCGTCCCTCACCGACAGGCCGCGATAACCCAGCCGTTTCAGCCAGGCCATCTGCTGGCGAAAGCGATCCGGGTGCACGATCATACTGCGATAGGGCGTGCGGTGTTGCGGTGGCACGTCAATCTGATGATACAGGAAAATCGGAACAGGCACGGGAAACCTCAGATAGCTGCGCGCGAGCGCGATTTTATCTTCCAGCGATAAAGCGGGCGCAAGATTTCACGCTTCAGCTTGTCGGGCAAGGAACGCGATTTCTGGATCGTGCTGCCGCCAAGCTGTACCGAGATTTCCTTCACTCCGCCCGGAAGAACGGATAGCGGTTTGAGTCCCGTAACCCAGTTCATTTGTGCCGTGGTGTCGACCGGGCGGTCGAACACTTCGGTTGCAGAGAGCAAGCGCTGCGCGGCTTCCCGCCCGACAAGCTGCGCCACCATGCCAAGGCCGACCGGTACAGGTTCGATGATCCGCAGTGTTTCGGTGTTCAGCACTACGCGCCCGCTTTCACGCTCGCGAAACGGAAAGCGGATGAAGCTATCGGCCTTGAGAATCTGGCACGCAGCGGAATAGGCAGCGGCAAATTCCGGTGTCAGCTCCACATCGTCTTCCAGCACGAGACCTGCATCCAGTTCCTGATCGACAATCGCCTGCCAGGCCTTCCGGTGCGAAAGAAAGCACGCGATTTCGTTGGTGCTGAGCTGGAATGGATAGCGGGGCTTGTGCGCCGATCGCCGATAAACGCGGCTGATTGTTTGCGCATCGAGTGTGCGCCCGTCGACGGCGTTCACTACGTCCGTCTCTACAGGCAGCCTACGAACAAGTTCTTCGACTTGCGGCTGCCGGTCGGTGGCGCGCTCCAGATGGATGATGAAAGCCTTGACGGCCCTTTGGGGGCCATCATTCGCAGTGATGTCAGGACGCGTTTCGTTCATGGTCCTTATCTACCTTGTAGCATACAGAAAGCTCAAGGTATTTTGCAGATCAGACCGGCTTCCAGCCCGGCTCGACACTATCGGCTTCCGCTCGCCACAAATCGGCGTAGTCGACATTCTGCCAATCCTTGAACCACGGGCCGCCGCGTGTGTAATGCACCACTTTCGGCAGGCCGGTTTCCGGCTTCTCGTTCCAGCCTTCCAGCCAGTTGTAATCCGTCGGCAGAGCGCCAATTTCATCATCGGCAGCCCATTGCATGCGGTGCAGGTAGGCGCCGGTTTCGCTGTTGATCAGCTCCGGCGTCAACTGGCGTGTCGACGGATGCTCGCAGTTGAACAGCATACAGGACGACCAGTTCTTGCGTGGATAGCTGGTCTGCACCTTGCCATCCATCTTCACACTATCCTTGGGCTGATAATCGTGCTGAACGCAATAAACGGCTTTTGAAGGGTCATTGTAAGCTTGGAGGCCAGCAATATCGCCCAGAAAAAGAAAGTCACAATCGCAGAAAAGCGCCCACCCTTTGTAGCCCGCAAGCCATGGCGTGAAAAACCGCGAATAGGTAAACTCCGTCGATGCCAGTGGATCGACTTCCCGCGTGTAGACCCCTCGATCGACCAGGTCCTGCAACTTGATCGGCACGATCTCCAGCGGAATAGAGGAATGCTTCAATGCGGATGCTTTGGCGACTTCATATGCGATGGGCTCGCGAGAATCCCATCCGATGAAAATGCGTAACGGTTCACTCATTCATAGGCTCCTCTAAAGAGATTGTGTCGTGATCGTTCCCCACGTTTTCCGCCGGAAATTATAGTGATGGCGCTGGGTCACTGGATGAGGCTGATGCGTCCGGATTTGACCTTCTGCTCAACCCAACTGCGCTCATCTCCCCAGGTGTGGCGTTTCCAGCCTTCCCAGGTGAAGCCGCAGATTTTAACGTCCCAGCTTTCCTCCGGACATTTTCCGAGCATGTACCAGATGCCAAAAAAGCCGGTGCTTGGAAAGGCTTTGCTTATATTCTCGTCGGTTACACCCAGCTCTTTGCATCCGGCCAGATAGAATTGGGGCGGCATGATCCGGATTTCCTTGCCAGCAGAGCCGACAACTTCGATGGTCTGCATAGTCCAGTCGCCACGCCTTCCCTTGAGACGGGAGAGGAAATTCGGACCAGGGTGATATTTGCGGATGATGCTTGGATGATAGGCAAGCATCACTTCCTTGGCCGCCTTGAAAGTCGGTGTCTGCACGAAGCCCGGATCGCGTAGCCGCCGCTGCATCGGCTTGCTTGAGGTTGCCAGCATCAGGAGATCTGTCCGGGTGCCGCTCATGCCGATGGACTTTTTTGGCTCATTGAAACGGACCACAAAATCGGCAGCATCCACTTCGGCAGAAAGATCGCGCGGCAAAGGCGCATTGCCGACGATGATCAATGTCTTTTTCATGCACTCCAACTCTAATTAGAATGAACCGGTGCCTGTGTCGAAACAGTAGGTATATCTAAATTAGAATTACATAATGATTACAACAATAGGAGGCAATTTCCTTTGTTGTTGGGAAATCCGGGTGAAATGCTAGGATTTCGCTGCAATCACAGCAGCCATGCAGGATATGCACTTCTCAAAAGACAGAGAAAGGCGGAAGCTCACTATCGGGAGGAAGATAAAAAAAGGGGATACCACCATGAATCTTCGCACCCATTTCCATCGCTGGATGCAGTATCGCGAAAATATTCGCGAACTTAGTGGCTGCACGGACCGCGAGCTTTCCGATCTCGGCCTTTCACGCACCGATATTCATCGCGTCGCCCGCGAAGCCGCTTTTGCTTGAACCAGCGGACCAAGGCCGTTTCCCTGTTTCGGGAACCGGCCTGTTTCGATCCGCAAAATCTTCCAAAACCTACACGTCACCCGGCTTCTTGAAGCGAATGTGAATGTTGTCGCCTGCGAGGTCGAAGCCTGCATAATTGCGCTGAAAGGCAATGAGCGCGTCGTTGACGCCCTTTGAATAATCGTCTTCCTGCACATCGATATGGTGCCGGTAGAGAATCCTGTCGTCCTTATAGAATATAACCTGACCTTCCATCATAGCCTCCTTCTGATGAAGCGCTGAGCAGAAATCCGTTGGCGGTTTCAGGCGTCGCGCGCTTTGAAACGGGTGGGTAGAGCAATGTTCTACACACGGGCCTATGGCTGAAGAGGTGCCGGGGGCACTTATCCAGTCGGTATATCTATTTGAGATAGGCGATATGGCGGGCGTTTCAAGATGATGCGGTGCCGGTTCCGGCCTTGCTCAGCTCGAGCCAGGCACGAGCGGCATGAGACAGGAATGCGCCTTTTCGCCAGATCAGTGCCAGATTCCAGTTCACATCGGCACCTTTGATCCTGTGGATGCGCACGCCGGGATGATGCCGCTGTTCCGCGATCATTTTTGGTAGAAAGCCGATGCCCATGCCTGCCGCTACGAGCTCGACGATGAAGTCAATCTGACTGGAGCGGACCGCAACGTTTGGAGAGAATCCATGCGAACGACATGCATCAAGGATAATGTGGTTGAGGGCAAAGCCGCTCTCGAAAAGAATGAACGGCAGGCTGGCAATGTCCTGCAGCGAAACGCCGTCACCGCGTGCAAGCGCATGATCGGTCGGGAGAAGCGCCACAACCGGTTCGCACCGCACATCCTGCCACTCGAAGCTGTCTTCAACCGGCAGAAGCGAAGCCGCAAGTTCCACATCTCCGGCAAGCAGCAATTCCTCCAGCCTCCGGCTGCCGTGCTCGACCAGCTGAATGTCGATTTCCGGATAAAGCTTCGTATAAGCCGCAAAGACGGGAGCGAAAAGCACGCTGGACCCGATGGGCGGCAGGCCGAGTTTCAGCAGGCCGCGCTTGAGGCCGCGGAGCTCACCCAGCTCGGCCAGCATGTCGTCTTTTTCCGCCAGCATGGCGACCGCGCGACGAAAGACAATCTCACCTGCCGTTGTGAGGCGAGAGGGAGAGATTTCACGATCCAGCAGAACCAGCCCCAATTCGTCTTCAAGCTGTCTGACCGCCTTGCTGACGGTCGACTGGGTCGCGTTGATGGTTTTTGCGGCGGCGGAAAAACCGCCTTGCCGCACCACTTCGACAAAGGCCTGGAAGCTGCGCAAGTTCATGAGCCATTCTATTACGGAATAGCTGCAATGAAATCAATTCATTTCTAGAATAGCGCCAGAAGGCCTATATTCACCCATGAAAATGCATCAGTCCCCATTGGAAAAGCACATGAACGCCCACAGCCTTTTGATCCGGTTTCGTTACGCACTGCATCACAGCCGTCTGATGCAGATTGCGACGCTGGTCGGTTTCTGGCTGGCGGGTGAGCTTTTCGTCCGCCTCGTCGGTCTGCCTCTGCCGGGTGGCATTGTCGGTATGGCGCTGGTGCTGGCGCTGCTCCTGAGCGGTCGTGTTAGCTTGTTCAGCATGAAGCGCGGCGCAGAATGGTTTCTAGCAGAAATGTTGCTCTTCTTCGTTCCCGCAGTGCTTGCAATTCTCGAGCATAAGGAACTGCTCGGTCTGCTCGGTCTGAAAATCATGGCTGTGATTTTGCTCGGCACGTTGACGGTCATGAGTGTCACCGCACTGACGGTTGATCTCTGCTACCGCTGGAGCCTGCGTTATGTCGCTAAGTAATCCGCTTGTTGCGACGCTTTTCTGGTCTGCCGCGACGATCCTGCTTTATCTAGCTGCCAAGCGCGTCTATCGCCGCTTTCCGATGTGGTGGTTGACGCCGCTCGTTGTTACGCCATTGTTGCTGATAGCGCTGGTCATTGGGCTCAATCAGAACTATCGCGGCTATTTCGGTGCTACCCACTGGCTGGTTGCGCTGCTTGGACCTGCAACGGTTGCTTTTGCGGTCCCGATTTACCAGCAGCGCGCAACGATCCGCCGCTATTGGCCGGTGCTTCTGGCCGGTGTGGTCGTCGGAAGTTCGTCTGCCATGGCTTCCGCATGGGGTCTGGCGCATCTGCTGGGCCTCAACGAAGCAATCAGCCTCAGCCTGATGCCACGTTCAATGAGCACACCGTTTGCGATGACCGTCTCTGGCGACATTGGTGGAACGCCTGACCTGACAGCAATCTTCGTGGTGCTGACAGGTGTGTTCGGTGCAGCTCTCGGTGAAGTCATGCTCAACTGGCTGCCGATCCGCTCCGCGCTGGCACGCGGAGCCCTTTTCGGTATGGGTGCGCACGGAGCCGGTGTGGCCAAGGCCCACCAGATCGGTAGCGAAGAAGGTTCGATTGCCGGGCTGGTCATGGTGCTTGTTGGCCTCGTGAATGTGCTTGCTGCTCCCCTGATTGCCCACTTTTTGTGAGAGCCTAATTTTACAGGCCATTCTTTAAAAACGCCCGGTTTCCGGGCGTTTTCTGTATTAGCGAATCTGCCTTTTTCTTGAGCATCAACGTCTTTGCATAACTGATATGCATTAATGACCGTTGCTGCAGTGAAGGGGGGCGGGTAAATATCTCTTCATCGAGTTCACTCCTCCTCCCAGAACTCGATAAGGAATGCGGCACTCCTCCTCCCAAGCCGTATTCAAGATCAGGCCGCGCATCCTCCTCCCGCGCGGCCTTTTTCTTTTTTAGCTCCCCTGCATCCTGCTTCGCTTTCAACTCCGTGCGTTGACAATGCGTAACTGCATAGCCCCATAGGCAAGCTGCAGCATCTGCTCTATCTCTGATTCAAGTTTTGAATCGGGGAGACAGTGTCCATGACAAGCGGCATCCACCACATCACCCTCATCACCCGAAAAGTGCAGGCGAATGTCGATTTCTATGCCGGCTTTCTGGGGCTGCGTATCGTCAAGCAAACAGGCGGGTTCGAGGATGCCGAGCAGCTGCATCTGTTCTATGGCGACCGCTCGGGCACGCCCGGATCGTTGATTACGTTTCTGGTCTGGGAAGATGGTGCCAAGGGGCGTGTTGGCCACGGTCAGGTCAGCGAAATCGCGCTTGCCATCGATCGCACGGCCATCGGTTTCTGGCTCGAACGCGCCTTGCGTTATCATGTGCCTTCCGAAGGACCGGTTCAGGAGTTTGGCGAACCTGTTCTGCGCCTGCGCGATCCCGACGGTGTGATCGTCAAGCTTGTCGGCTGCGATCTTGCCGCCAATGATGCGTGGGAAAGCGAAGGCATTCCGCCAGCTTGCGCCGTCAGGCGTTTGCGTGCCGCGACTATTCTGTCCGAAGCGCCGGAACAGACGGCAGGTTTCATCGAACGTTATTTCGGTTTCAGGCCTTCGGCGAAAGAAGGCACGATAGATCGTCTTCTGTCGGATTCCGGCGACGCCATCGATGTGCGTGACGCCGGCGGCTTCTGGCCGGGCATCCCCGGCACGGGCATTGCCGATCATGTCGCTTTTCGTGCTGCAGATACTGGCGACGTGGAAATGGCGGAGAAGGAGCTTTCCAAGCTTAATTCCAGCGCCGTCAATGTGCACGACCGCAAATATTTCACGTCGCTCTATGTTCGCGAACCGGGCGGAACGCTGTTCGAATTTGCAACTGATGCACCGGGCTTTGCAATAGACGAGCCGGTCGAGAAACTGGGCCAGTTCCTGTTTGTGCCGCCCGGTAATGAAGAAAAGGCCGATGCCATTCGGGCACGAATGCCGCAATTCGCTCTGCCGGGCGAAGAGCGCGTCATCTATCGTGATCTGCCTTTCGTTCATCGGATACACCAGCCGGAAGACCCGGATGGCAGTACACTGGTGCTTTTGCATGGCACTGGTGGAAACGAAAACGACCTGATGCCGTTCGCCCGCAAGGCTGCGCCGCGCGCAACCCTTCTGGGGGTACGGGGACGCAGCACGGAAGAGGGTATCCAGCGCTGGTTCCGCCGCTTCGATCTGAAAAAATTCGATCAGGCCGATATTCAGTTTGAAGCGCAGGCATTCGAGGCTTTCGTTGAAGGTGCCGCCGCCGCTTATGGTATCGATTTGAATCGGACAGCCTTTATCGGGAACTCCAACGGCGCAAATTTGCTGGCGGCTTTCATACGCCTGCATCCGCATGTGGTTCGCACGGCGGTTCTTCTGCGCGGTCAGGAGGTTCTGGAGGAGCAGCCCGATGGTGCGGATTTGTCGGATGCTTCAGTGCTTTTGATGAATGGTGCTTCCGATCCGTTCGGCGATGAGACCGGAACGCTGGAAAAAGTCCTGAGAGACGACGGGGCGGCGCTTACCATCAGCACGGTCGAAGCAGGGCATGCACTCATCGATGAAGATATCCTCATTGTAAGCGACTGGCTTCGGGACAAGATATAAATAAAAGGGCCGCGGAGAATTCCGCAGCCCTTTTACTATATTAATCGAGGGGCTTCAGGTTACGCTCGATGGCTTCGCGCTTTCCTTCGAGGAAAGGTGGAAGCGACAGGCTCTCGCCAAGGCTTTCAAGTGGTTCATCAACAGCGAAACCCGGACCGTCGGTAGCGATTTCGAACAGGATACCGTTCGGCTCGCGGAAGTAGAGCGAGCGGAAGTAGTAACGTTCCACTTCGCCGCTTGACGGCATGCGCACGGACCGCAGACGGTCGACCCATTCCTGCATGCTTTCCTGATCCGGCGTGCGGAAGGCCACATGGTGCACGGCGCCCGCACCCTGCCATGCAGTCGGCAGGTTCGGCTGTACCGCGACATGCAGTTCGGCGGCGGCACCGCCCGGCCCCATGGAGAAGACATGGACATGGCCTTCGCCGTCAGGCGAAGCGTAATCGCCGGTCTGGCGCATGTTCATGACCTTTTCCAGAATGATCTGGGTCGGCGCCAGTTCGGGAACGCTAAGCGTAATCGGTCCGAGACCTCTGATCTGCCTTTCAGCAGGCACGGGACTCCGGTCCCAGCTATGTGCCTCACCCGCGCCGCCATCATCGGTCAGGCGCAAGCGCTGCCCTTCCGGGTCTTCGAAGTCGAGAGCAGCCCGTCCCGCGACCTCGAAAATATCGCCCGTCTGGACGCCTTTATCGTTAAGGTGCTTTCGCCACCAATCGAGACTTTCGACACCGTTCACACGCAAACCGGTGCGGGCGACGCTGTTGGTGCCGCGCTGTTCGCGCTGTACCGGCCAGTCGAAAAAGGTGATGTCCGTGCCGGGCGAAGCCAGCCCGTCTGCGTAGAACAGATGGTAGGCGCTGGTGTCGTCCTGATTAACGGTTTTCTTGACGAGCCGAAGCCCGAGCGTGTCGGTATAGAAGCGCCGGTTGCCGGGCGCATCGGCGGTAATGGCTGTCAGATGGTGCAGCCCTGTCAGTTCCAATGCCATAATGTGCCTCCTTCAGAAACGGAGTTGCTGTTGGGGGATATATCGGTCTGGGCTGATCGTGAGGAAAGTATCACCTGTTGAACAGTGTGTAACCCATAAGCCGCAATCGCCTTGCGTTCCGACAACGGTGGATAATTGGGGCTTGGCAGAAGGTTTCAGGTAAAGAATATATTAACCCTCAAAGTTCGGGTGTAATACCAAAACTAGATGAGTTTGACCCATCGAGTTTTGGTTAAGCCTGTGCGGCGATTGAGCATTTTCAGGGCGTGATGCGTCAGCATCTCAGCGCCCTCGTATAAGAGACCTGCTGGCGTAGCGTTGAGGGAGTTTGGTTTTGCGGCGCGTTTTTTCTCAGACTGCCCCTGCGTTGCTTGTTCTTTTGTCTGTGCTTGCCGGTTGCGCCAGCCGGCCTGAAGGCGTGCTTATCCCGGTCGGCGATGTCGCTTCGCCCGGTACGACGAAGGTGAATCTTGTCGTTGCCACCACGCGCCGTCCGTCTGATAATCCCGGCATTCTTTTCTCCGGCGAACGCGACAAGCTCGTGTCGCTCAACGAGATCGTTGTGTCCATTCCGCCGGAAAAGAACCGCAAGGCGGGTGAAGTGCAGTGGCCCAAGAAGCTGCCGCCAAATCCGCAGAAGGATTTCACCACCGTCAGCGTGACACCGGTCAAGACCGATGTGGAAATGGCAGGCTGGGTCCGCCCGCATCTGACTAAAAGCCGCCGCGTAATGGTGTTCGTGCACGGCTTCAACAATACGTTCGAGGATTCCGTCTATCGCTTTGCGCAGATCGTGCACGATTCCGGTGCCGATGTTGCACCGGTGATCTTTACCTGGCCATCGCGCGCCAGTGTTTTCGACTACAACTACGACAAGGAAAGTACCAATTATTCCCGCGATGCGCTGGAACAGATCTTGCGCGCCATCGCGCGTGAACCCGAGGTCAAGGATATCACTGTCATGGCCCATTCGATGGGCAGCTGGCTGACGGTTGAGGCTCTGCGGCAGATGGCGATCCGCGACGGTCGCGTCAATGCCAAGATAACGGATGTCATTCTGGCATCGCCCGATCTCGACGTCGATGTGTTCTCCAAGCAGTTCCTTGCCATGGGCAAGCAGCATCCGCGCTTCACGTTGTTCACGTCGCGGGATGACAAGGCGCTTGCATTGTCACGGCGCATTTCGGGCAATATCGACCGTCTCGGCCAGATCGATCCGTCAATCGAGCCTTATCGCTCCGAGCTGGAAAAAGCAGGCATCACCGTTATCGACCTGACACAGCTGAAGGCGGGTGACCGTCTCAACCATGGCAAGTTTGCTGCAAGTCCGGAAGTCGTGCAGCTGATCGGTCAGCGCCTTGTTGCAGGCCAGACCATCACGGATTCGCAGGTGGGCCTCGGTGATCGTCTGGGGGCGGTAGCGATGGGTACGGCACAGGGTGTCGGCACGGCTGCCTCGCTGGTGGTGACAGCGCCGATTGCCGTGTTCGATCCGAACACGCGCAAAACCTATGACGAGCAGATTGACCGTTTCGGTCGTGCTGTCGGCAATACGGTTGGCGCGGTAACTACCCCCACGCAGTAAAGTATGCTGACAGCGTTCTTTCCTCTGCAGTTGTCATATTTGAGCTGACGCTGTAGGACTCGCGGCCAACAAATTCGGGCCGCGAGGAGGACCTCATGCAGATCATCCGCACCATTGAGGAATTGCGTCAGGTTTTGGCACCAGCAAGGCGGGCTGGAAAACGCATCGGCTTCGTGCCGACCATGGGCTACCTCCATAAAGGCCATCTTGAACTGGTTCACCGCTCCAGAGCGGAAAATGACGTGACCGCCGTGTCCATCTTCGTCAATCCGTTGCAATTCGGCGCGAATGAAGACCTCGACAAATATCCGCGCGATCTGGAACGGGATGCCACTCTGTTGCGCGGAGCGGATGTCGATTATCTTTTCGCGCCAGCGGTCAGCGACATGTATCCGCAGCCGATGCAGACGGTGGTGGATGTGCCAACCCTCGGCAACCAGATGGAAGGCGAGGCGCGTCCCGGCCACTTCGCCGGTGTTGCGACGGTGGTGAGCAAGCTCTTCAATATCGTCGGCGCGGACACCGCCTATTTCGGCGAAAAGGATTTTCAGCAACTCGTCATCATCCGCCGCATGGTGGAGGACATGGCCATTCCGGTGCGAGTGGTCGGCGTCGAGACGGTGCGGGAGGATGACGGGCTCGCCTGTTCGTCCCGCAATGTCTATCTAACGCCCGAACAACGCGCCGCCGCCATCATCGTACCGAAGGCACTCGATGAGGCCGAGCGACTTTATCGCTCCGGCGTGGATGATCCCGATGCGCTGGAAGCGGCAATTCGCACTTTCATTGCCACGGAACCGCTGGCGACGCCGGAAGTGGTGGCACTCCGCGATCCGGTGACGCTTGAGCGCCTGACATCGGTTCAGGGGCGTCCGGTGCTCGTCGCGCTGTTCGTGCGGCTTGGCACGACGCGGCTTCTCGATAATCGCGTGATCGCGCATGTCGCGCAGGAACAGGCGGCCTGAGATGAGCGCATCCGTTAAACAGAAGCGACTGACGCCGAAGGCCATTTCGGCCCTCAAGGGCGAGCGCCCGATTGTCAGCCTCACCGCCTATACGACACCGATTGCGCGTCTGCTCGATCCGCATTGCGACCTGCTGCTGGTGGGGGATTCACTCGGCATGGTGCTTTACGGCATGGATTCCACCCTTGCTGTCACGCTCGACATGATGATCGCCCATGGGCAGGCGGTGATGCGCGGGGCCGAGAGGGCCTGCGTCATCGTCGACATGCCGTTCGGTTCCTATCAGGAATCAAAGGAACAGGCGTTCCGCAATGCGGCTCGTGTGATGCAGGAAACCGGCTGCGACGGCGTCAAGCTCGAAGGCGGCGAGGAAATGGCCGAAACGGTCGCATTCCTCGTCAAGCGGGGTATTCCGGTGTTCGGTCATGTCGGGCTGATGCCGCAGCAGGTCAATACGGTCGGCGGTTTCCGCTCACTTGGACGTGGCGACGAGGAAGCCGACCGGATTCGCCGCGATGCACAGGCCATTGCCGATGCCGGTGCTTTCGCGCTGGTCATTGAAGGTACGGTGGAGCCGCTGGCGCGAGAGATTACCGCAGCGCTTGCCATTCCGACGGTTGGCATTGGGGCTTCGGCTGCCTGTGATGGACAAATACTGGTTTCAGACGACATGCTGGGGCTGTTTCAGGATTTCACGCCGCGTTTCGTGAAGCGTTTTGCGCAATTGGCGCCGCAGATTTCCGATGCAGCCAAAGCCTATGCCGAAGAGGTGCAGGCGCGTGCATTTCCGGGGCCGGAGCATGTTTTCGGCGCGAAACCCAAGGGCTGAATAGCAAAACCTGTGCCGTATGGCGGTAGCGCCTTGTATTTATTCGTCAATCGCGTTCAATGTCGGAACTGTTTTCCGGAGTTGCCGTGACCGACGATATTGCCCATACCGAACTGATTGCCGTGCTGACGGCTGTGACCAGTGAACAGCCGCGCGTCATGACTGTGCGGCAGGGACAAGCTTTACCGTCGGGTCCGTTCGAAAGCGAGCATCGTTCTCTGCAATCGGGTCTGCGCGCCTGGGTGCAGTCGGAAACCGCACATCCGGTCGGTTATCTGGAGCAGCTTTATACCTTTGCCGACCGTGACCGCCATGCGCAGGGTGAGCGCATCATCTCGATCAGCTATCTGGGCCTCGTGCGCGAAAGCGATGCGGCGGCGGGGCAGGCGGGCTGGCGCGGCTGGTATGATTATCTGCCGTGGGAAGATCACCGTCAGGGCGAACCGGCGATCATGGAGCATCTCAACAATGCGCTGCTTGTCTGGGCCTATCGGGCCGAAACGCCGGAGCTGACAGCGCAGCGCATGCGGCGCATCGCTTTCACCTTCGGCTTTGAGAGCGGAGAGTGGAGCGGGCGCTGGAACGAAGACCTTGTACTGCAACGTTATGAGCTGCTGTTCGAGGCTGGTCTGGTGGCCGAGGCCGGAATGAAGGAAGACGAGAACGGCCGCTCCATGTTTGCCGATCATCGCCGTATCCTTGCCACGGCAATTGCGCGGCTGCGTGCCAAGATCAAATACCGCCCGGTGGTGTTCGAGTTGATGCCGGAAAGTTTCACCCTGCTGCAGTTGCAACGCACCGTCGAGGCGTTGGCCGGCTTGCGCCTGCACAAGCAGAATTTCCGCCGCCTGATCGAACAGCAGGATCTCGTCGAGGAAACCGGCGAAAGCGACAGCGAAACCGGCGGTCGCCCGGCAAAACTGTTCCGTTTCCGCTACTCGATTGTCGAGGAACGCGCCCTTTCCGAGCGCCATCTGGCTGGTGCCAAGCTGCCAATCTCTCGCGATTGACAATATACTCGAATCGAGTATAACTTCGCAAAAATGAAATACTCAAGTTGAGTATAATGGATGCACTCGGGAGATCACCCATGAACGATCATGTTTCCGTCTCGCAACTCTATGATCGCGTGGCCAAAGTCCTGCCGAAGGCGGAGTGGCTGGGCTTCGAGGACGACGTTGCGGCGATCCTCGAACTGAAGAAAAAGCGCAATGCGGTTATCCTTGCGCATAATTACCAGACACCGGAAATCTTCCATTGCGTGGCCGATATTGTCGGCGACAGTCTGGCGCTGGCGCGCAAGGCTGCGGAGGTCGATGCCGATGTGATCGTGCTGGCGGGCGTGCATTTCATGGCCGAAACGGCCAAGCTGCTCAATCCAGGCAAGACAGTGCTGATCCCGGATATGGGGGCGGGCTGTTCGCTGGCCGACAGCATCACGCCGGAAGATGTGGCGTTGCTGCGTGAAGCGCATCCCGGCGTGCCGATCATTACTTATGTCAACACATCCGCTGCCGTGAAGGCGGCATCCGATATTTGCTGCACCTCCGGCAATGCCAAAAAGGTGGTGGAATCGCTCGGCGTGCCGCGCGTGCTGATGATCCCCGACGAGTTTCTGGCGCAGAATGTGGCGCGCGAAACCGATGTCGAAATTCTCGCCTGGCATGGCCATTGCGAGGTGCATGAACGCTTCACCCCCGACGATATTCGCGAATTGCGCGAGAGCCACCCCGGTGTGGTGGTTCTGGCCCATCCTGAATGCCCGCCGGACGTGGTGGAAGCTGCCGATTTCGCCGGGTCCACGGCGGTCATGTCGGATTATGTCGGCGAGAAAAAGCCGCAGCGTGTCGTGCTTTTGACCGAATGCTCGATGAGCGACAATGTCGCTGTCGATCACCCCGATGTCGAGTTCATCCGCCCGTGCAATCTCTGCCCGCATATGAAGCGGATCACGCTTGCCAACATTCGCGATGCGCTGGAAAACAATCGCCATGAAGTGACCGTCGAGGCAGCACTGATGGAGCCTGCCCGGCGCGCCGTCGAACGGATGCTGGCGGTATGAACACGGCCCCGCTCCCGGTTCTCGTCATCGGCAGCGGTCTTGCCGGTCTGATGACGGCGCTGACACTATCTCCGCAGCCGGTGTTGCTGGTGACAGCGGGAAGCCTCGGCCTGTCCGGTTCCAGCATGCTGGCGCAAGGCGGCATTGCCGCAAGTGTTGGCGCGGATGACAGCGCGGCGCTGCATCTGGCCGATACGATTGCGGCTGGCGACGGCCTGTGTGACCGGGGCGTGGCTGCGGAGATTGTGGCGGCAGGCGCGGAAGTCATTGCCGCGCTGGAAGCGCATGGCGTGCACTTCGACCGCAAGGCGGACGGTTCGTTTTCGCTCGGTCTGGAAGCCGCCCATAGTCGCCATCGCATTGTGCATGTGGATGGCGACGCGACGGGGGCGGGCATCATACGAGCTTTAACCGCAAAGGTTCTGGCAACGCCTTCGATCACAGTTCTGGAAAACACCCGCGCCCTGCGTTTGATCAAGCAGGATGGCCGTGTGGTCGGTGCCTGTCTTGAAAATCTCGGACCGGTTGCAGCAACCGCCGTGGTGCTGGCGACGGGCGGGATCGGCGGACTTTATAAGGCAACAACCACGCCGCTTGGCAATCTCGGCCAAGGTGCCGCTCTGGCAGGCCGCGCTGGCGCTGTGCTTGCCGATATGGAATTCGTGCAGTTCCACCCGACCGCGCTTGCCGTTTCTGCGCCGCGTCTGCCGCTGGTTAGCGAAGCGGTGCGCGGGGAGGGCGCTAAGCTCGTCAATGATCGTGGCGAGCAGTTCATGGCTGATATTCCGGGCCGTGAGCTTGCGCCCCGTGATGTGGTGGCGCGTGCCATTGGCAACGAGATTGCACAAGGGCGCAAGGTCTATCTGGATGCGCGCGCGGCTCTGGGTGCGCGTTTTGCAACCCGGTTTCCCGGTATCGACGCGCTTTGCAAACAGCATGGCATTGATCCGTCCAGTGATATGATCCCGGTCAGACCGGCCACGCATTACCATATGGGCGGCATCAGGACCGACGCCGACGGGCGCAGCAGTCTGCCGGGGCTGTGGGCTGTGGGCGAAGCGGCCTGCACCGGCCTGCACGGCGCCAACCGGCTGGCCAGCAATTCGCTGCTTGAAGCTGCCGCCATGGGGCTACGCGTCGCCCGCGCGCTTGGCTGTGAAGAGGCGGCCGCCGTGCGGCATCCCGTGCCGGTCAGCCTGCCGCAGAGCGCCGATCCCGAACCGGCGCGGCGCGTCGTTTCCAGCCATCTTGGCCTGCTGCGTGATGAAGAAGGTTTGCGCTCCGCAATCACCACCCTTCTCCCCCTCGCGGAGACCGACGATGCCGCAGCCGTGGCGCTGGTTGCTGCGGTTGCGGCATATGAACGGCGCGAGTCGCGTGGCAGTCATGCCCGCACCGACTATCCCGCCAAAATTGCGGCTCCAGTCCGCAGTTTTTTCACCTTTCCGGCAGCTTTCGCACTGGCACGCGACATTGCCGCGCCTCACCCTGTTACAAGGACTGCATGATGAACCTGCCGCGCTTGTCTCCGCTTGTCGTCGAACCGCTGGTGCGCGCTGCGCTTCTGGAAGATCTGGGGCTTGCTGGTGATATTACCAGCAATGCGGTGGTGCCGGAAGAACACTGCTCGGCCATGCTGTTCAGCCTGCGCCAGCCGGGCGTTATCGCCGGGCTGGACGTGGCTGAAATGGCATTTCGTCTGGTCGATCCGGATGTCACATTCGAACGTCTGGCGCGGGACGGTCAGTCTCTTGAAAAAGGGGAGGATGTCGCCCGGGTTTCCGGCTCGTCCCGCTCTATACTCGCAGGAGAACGGACGGCGCTGAATTTCCTTGGCCATCTGTCCGGCATCGCCACGGCGACGACTAATCTGGTCAAGGCTGTGGCTGGCACAAAGGCCTCCATCGTCTGCACCCGCAAGACGACGCCCGGTCTGCGCGCCTTGCAGAAATATGCAGTCCGGGCAGGCGGCGGCATGAACCACCGTTTCGCGCTCTATGATGCGGTGCTCATCAAGGACAATCATATCGCCGTTGCGGCCGGTGTGCGCGAGGCTATCGAACGCGCCAAGGCCGGTGCTGGTCACATGGTCAAGATCGAGGTCGAGGTCGATACGCTGCAACAGCTCGAGGAGGCGATGGCCATTGGTGTGGACGCTGTATTGCTCGACAATATGACGCCTGCGCAATTGCGCGAGGCGGTCTCGATTATCGACGGCCGCGCCATTTCCGAAGCCTCGGGCGGCATTACGCCGGAAACGGTGGCGGCGGTTGCAGCCAGCGGCGTTGATTTGATCTCGGTTGGCTGGACCACGCACAGCGCGCCGAACCTCGATATCGGGCTCGATTTTGAACTGAATAGCTGAGGCTTTACGTCTTGTGTGGACAGGCGCAATATCTCCCACATAGACAATGTCCAAACGTGCTTCGCTGTAAAACCTAGTCCGTCGCTAAGGGTTAGGTCTCGCACATTCATGGCGATAACTGCCTCCATACTCGTGCAAGAATCCTACATGCAAAAACATGATTGAATAATTCATGTTTTCGTGTCACACAGTGACTGACTGATAGTCAGTCATGAGTCGTGCGGTGGTTCTGCAACTTGCTTGTGTGCGTGCCGGTTGCCGGATCGCCGTCACGGCTCAAAGCGGCATTGCCACAGAGAGTTTGATGGATATCGAGCAGGAGGGAAGCGTGATGCTTCACCATACGGAAAATTGGCCTTACGTGGTCACCTTGTCGAAGGGCGCATCGACCTTGGACGAAACGCGTGAATTCTTTGATGTCTGGAATCGATGGCTTGATGAGGGAAAGCCCTTCATCACGATTCGCCGTTTTCTGGACGAGGATGCACTTGCGCATCCCGAAGGTTCGGCACGGGAAGTGAAACAATGGTTGCAGCAGAATGCGCAGCGTATTCGCGAACAGGTGCTGGGCATGGTGAACATCGTTCCGGAATCTGTTTATGAACAGGCAAGCCGCATGGATGCAGAAAAGCTGTTTCGCGTCCCCGCGGGCACATTCTCCAATGTCGATGCGGCGCTGCATTGGCTGGAAGATAGGGTCATTCGACCAAATCAGCTTGATTTTGACAGGGCGGCGATCCGGGATAAATTGGCAGCGACCTGAAGTTTTGGAGATTGATTTGCCTTCCACTGCCATCAAGCCCAAGCCCCGCACCAAACCAGCGGAAATACGTCGCGACGAGCTGATGGCTGCAGCCGAAGCCCTCTTCCTCGAAAAGGGCTTCGCGGCGACAAGCGTGGATGAAATCGTGCGTCTGGCGGACGTCGCCAAAGGTACGTTCTACCTGCATTTTCGCAGCAAGGACGACATCCTGCTTGCCTTGCGGGAGCGATTTGTCGATGGGTTTTGCGAGCGATTGGAGCGTCAACTCGGTCTACTTCCCGCCGACGACTGGCAGGGAAAACTGGCTGCATGGGCCGAGACCGGAATTGCCGGCTATCTCGACAACTACAAACTCCACGACATGGTGTTCCATGATTTTCACCCGCCCATGCGTCGCATGAAGCAGGAAAATCCGGCAATCGTCCGGCTCGATGCGTTGTTAACCGACGGTAATGCTGCAGGCGCATGGAAAATCGCCGATACGCGTTTGACGGCTGTACTTCTGTTCAATGCGCTGCACGGTGCGGTCGATGAGATCATCTCCAACCCGGATATGATGGATCGTGCCGAGATGATCGCCGGTGTGAAGACGTTTTTCCTGCAGGCGGTACGATCTCAATAAGTACAGTTAAAGAAAAAGGGAGGCCGACGCCTCCCTCTATTCATTTTCCAGCGCTTGTGGCAGGGCTTACTTTTCAACAAAAGCCTTTTCGATGACGTAATGTCCGGCTTCGCTCTGGCTGCCTTCCTTGAAGCCGCGTTCTTCCAGAATCTGCTTGGTTTCGGCCAGCATTTCCGGGCTGCCGCAGAGCATCATGCGGTCGTCATCGTGGTTGAATTCCGGCAGACCAATATCGGCAAAGAGCTGACCCGAACGAATGAGGTCGGTCAGGCGGCCACGATTCTTGTAAGGCTCACGTGTGACGGTCGGATAGTAGATGAGCTGGTTCTTGACCATTTCGCCGAGGAATTCATCCTGCGGTAATTCATTGGCGATGAAGTCCGTATAGGCAAGCTCTGCCACCTGACGTACGCCATGAACGAGAATAATCTTCTCGAAACGTTCATAGGCTTCCAGATCACGGATGATCGACAGGAATGGGGCGAGACCGGTGCCGGTCGAAAGCAACCAGAGATTTTTTCCGGGCTTCAGATTGTCATAGAGCAGCGTGCCGACCGGCTTCTTGGACAGGATGATCTGGTCACCAACCTTCAGGTGCTGAAGCTTTGAGGTCAATGGACCGTTCGGCACCTTGATCGAGAAGAATTCCAGACCGTCTTCGTAAAGGCTCGAGGCAATCGAATAGGCGCGTGTGAGCGGCTTGCCGTTCACTTCCAGGCCCATCATGATGAACTGGCCGCTCTGGAAGCGAAAACCGGGGTCGCGCGTCGTGCGGAAGGAAAACAGCGTGTCGGTCCAGTGATGGATGTCGGTGACGGTTTCCTGATTGAAGTTGCTGCTCATTTTCGGAACTGTCTCTGTCTTGCTCCAGCACCGCTTGGGAGGACGGCGCCTATGGAATGGATTGGTCGGTTCGGTTTCTATCGGTCATTGCTGCATTTTGCCCGCAGTCGTGCAGCTCCGTGGAGACTGCATCCGCTGCGGGCAAAACGCCTTGATCACAATCAATGTAAGCGCGTCATGCTGCCTTCAGGGTGGCTTCCGCGAATTCGTAGTTGGCCAGCTTGTCGAGGAAATTCGTTACATAGTCAGGCCGACGATTACGGAAATCGAGATAATAGCTATGCTCCCAGACATCAAGCCCTAATAGTGCCTTGCCTTCGCCTGTTGCCAGCGGGTTGGAGCCATTTGGCGTCTTGGTGACCTTCAGCTTGCCGTCATTGGCCAGAACCAGCCATGCCCAGCCCGAGCCGAACTGGCCGACGGCCGCAGCCTTGAAGGCTTCCTTGAACTGGTCGACGCTACCGAAATCCTCGACGATCTTCTTTTCCAGAGCGCCAGGCAGGCGGCCGCCGGTTGCCGACAGGTTCTGCCAGAACAGATCGTGGTTCCAATGCTGGCCGGCATTGTTGAACACGGGAGCTAGATCAGCCTTATCCTTGGCGAAGAGGATGATTTCTTCGAGCGACTTGCCCTTGAGCGCGTCATTTTTTTCCACGAAACCGTTGAGTGCCGTCACATAGGCCTGATGGTGCTTGCCGTGGTGCAGCTCAAGCGTTTCCGTGCCCATTCCGGCGCCTTCGAGCGCGTTGGTTGCAAAGGGAAGTGGTGGCAAAGTGAAGCTCATTTTAAAACTCCTGATCGCTTGAGCATAATCACCGTTCAGCATCCTGAGGATCTATCCCGGTGTGGACTCTGGCTTTGACGAAAGCCGGTTTGAATATTGAAAATTCAGAATTATCTTGCTTCGACAGGCCTGATCACCTATTTAACAAGATAATCCTTCTTTAAATAGAAAATGGCACATATGTCAAGGAATGACTTTCTAAATACCGATGAATTGGGAGCACGTTCTCCCGCGGAGAGGATCATGCTCTCGCTCAAGATGCGGGGAGCGCAGACCGCCGCGACCATCGGGGAACATTTGGGAACCACAGGTGAGGCCGTTCGCCAACAGCTCGTGCGTCTGGTAGAGGAAGGGCTTGTTTCCTCACATTCCGTATCCCAAGGCGTTGGTCGCCCTTCGTTGTTCTGGGATCTTACCGAAGCCGGTAACAAACGTTTCCCCGATACGCATGCCGATCTGACGGTTCAGCTTCTTCATTCGGTGCGTACCATTCTTGGTGACGATGCGCTGGACACGCTGATCGCCCATCGCGAGACCGAGACGCGCCGTCAATATCAGACACGGCTGAAGGATTTGTCGCTCGACCAGCGAGTGAAGGAACTTGCCGACATTCGTTCCGCCGAAGGCTACATGGCTGATGCCGAAAAGCGGGACGATGGTTCCTGGCTGCTCATCGAAAATCATTGTCCTATCTGCGCCGCTGCAGATGCCTGTCAGGGCTTCTGCAGATCAGAGCTTCAGGTATTCAGGGCCGTGCTTGGCCCTGATGTTTCTGTAAATCGCACCGAGCATATTCTGGCCGGTGCGCGGCGCTGTGCTTACGTTATTGCGCCGACCGCCTAACCATCCTTTTAGCACTATGCCGGTTGCGGCTGTCTCGCGCTGCGGACCAGAGCGAGTGCCGACACGAATGCCAGTGCAGACAGAATGGCAAAGCCGGAGAAGAGCCAAAGTGCGGCATGTGCAGTGCCGGTAAATCCGCCGGGATTGGTGAGGCCAGCCATATTGGCAACCATTCCTGCAAGTGCTGCGCCAAGGGCGGTCGTGAAAAGCTGCACCATGGTCACGGATGCGGAAGCCAGATTCTGATCCTCTGCGTCGGCACGCTTGAAAATGCGGGTCAGCAGGTGCGGCCATGTCAGGCCAACGCCAAAGCCGATGACGGCCAGCGCGATACAGATCGGCAGCAGATCGTACCAATGTCCTTCGCTGCCAGCCGGAATGAGAACGGCCAGCGTAACCATGCCCGCCACGCCCATGACGGGGGCGGCCAGAATGACACGGTCGGTACGCCCGGCGGCAATCCCTGACGATCCGATGGAACCAAGTGTCCAGCTGCCGCCCATGATGGCTGCCAGATAACCCGCAACAAGCGGCGACTGGTTGTGCAGCACCTGAAAGAACAGCGGCACGAAGACTTCGGAACTGGTGACGGATGCGCTGAGGAAGGCGAGGGTCAGATAAAGCGCGCCGAGTTTCTGGATGCTGAACGAGCCTTTCGGCAGAATGCGCCTGCTGGCTTTCTTTTCCACGGCTGCGAGGAGAAGCAGCAGAATAATGGCAAGCGCGACGCCTCCGGCATTGAACGCCAGTTCGGATGAAATACTTCCAGCAGAAACGGCGAGGACTGCAGCGGTCAAAAGGATGAGCTGTGGCCAGGCAAGCCGGTCATTGCTGGCGGCGGAGCCGGATTCACGTGGCAGCACCGTCATAGCCATGATGGTGAACACAGCAATCACCGGCGCGAGCGACCAGAAGGCGGCACGCCAGATGCCAAGCTCCGCAAAAACACCGCCGATGGCAGGGCCGACAAGTGTGGCCACGCCCCACATGCCGGAAACGAGGCCAATGGCGCGTGGCCACAATGCTTCGTCGAAAACGATGCGGATCATGGAATAGGAAAGGGCGAGCATCATGCCGCCGCCAAGACCCTGTATGGCGCGCCCCGCCAGCATGACAGGCATAGATGGAGCCAGACCACAGGTCAGGGTTCCGGCAGCGAAGATTATCGCCGCGATCAGATAGGCGCTGCGCGGGCCTGCCTGGGAAAGCAGGCGCGGCACGAGAGCCGAGCCGAGAATGGATGCAGTCACGAACAGCGCCGTGTTCCACGCATAATAGTCCATGCCGCCAATGTCGGCGACGACTGTTGGCAGAATGGTTGTAGCGATGAACACGTTGATGGCATGAAGCGCGACACCGCCGACAAGCGTCAGCGAGACGATAGCGTTTCTGCCTGCGAACAGGTCTCCCCAACCGGCGGTCGGCTTCTGATCCTGCATTTCATTTTCCTTTGACTGTCATCGTGCGGGCGAAAGTCTGAATGAGGTCGCCCCGAACATGGAGAAAATGGCTACGCCCGGGGCTGTAATTTGTCAAGCAAATGCTTGTTTAATTAATTTGATGATACTTCTGGGATTGTAGCGAGCCCTATCGGCCGGCAGAAGCCATTTGTCCGGGCAAAGACTTTCAATGAAAACGGCAGGGCAAGGGGTAGCGCATGTCTCCCGAAAGCGGGAACCAGTTTCGGGATAAAGACATGCGTAAAAACAAA
This sequence comes from Ochrobactrum sp. BTU2, assembly GCF_024539785.1. Taxonomy (NCBI): domain Bacteria; kingdom Pseudomonadati; phylum Pseudomonadota; class Alphaproteobacteria; order Hyphomicrobiales; family Brucellaceae; genus Ochrobactrum; species Ochrobactrum sp. BTU2. The sequence continues at coordinate 755,868 of NZ_JAHWRG010000002.1, forward strand.
CAGATAGAGCGGTTCCAACGACTTCTTATCAACCGGAACCGCTCTAGAAGAGGGAAGGGGTTCAAATTCCTGCAGAAAGCTCTATATGAAGCTCACCTGCTGAAGGTCGGGAAGTAATCCGCGATAGCTTGTGGGGAAATTTTTTCCCGATAATGCTGTGGCGGATTTGTGTTTCTGTCACAAGCTTCCTATAAGCCTTCGAATAATTTGGGAAACCACCTGTGTGTTTCCTCAACTTGGCAAACCAGCCTTGCTGGCGAGGCCAGATTTCCCCTTTGGACGACCCGGAACTCTCATGATCCAGACGCCTTACTACCTGATCGACAAGACCAAGCTGAAGCGCAACATGGAAAAGGTTGCCTATGTGCGCGAAAAGTCCGGCGCCAAGGCTCTGCTGGCGCTGAAATGCTTTGCCACGTGGTCGGTGTTTGATCTGATGAGCGAATATATGGACGGCACCACGTCGTCATCGCTCAATGAAGTGCGTCTCGGCCATGAAAGATTTGGCGGCGAAACCCATGCCTATAGCGTGGCCTATGCTGATAACGAGATCGACGAAGTTATCAGCCACGCCGACAAGATCATCTTCAATTCGATCGGTCAGCTGGAGCGTTTTGCCGACAAGGCAGCGCATATCAAGCGCGGCTTGCGTCTGAACCCAGGCGTTTCGTCTTCGACCTTTGATCTGGCTGACCCGGCGCGTCCGTTCAGTCGTCTTGGCGAATGGGATGTTGCGAAGGTCGAAAAGGTCATGGACCGCGTGACCGGCTTTATGATCCATAACAATTGCGAAAATTCCGATTTCGGTCTTTTCGACAAGATGCTGACCGATATCGAAGAAAAGTTCGGCTCGCTTCTGCATCGTGTCGAATGGGTCAGCCTTGGCGGCGGCATTCATTTCACCGGTGAGAATTATCCCGTCGATGAATTCTGCGCGCGCCTGAAGGCGTTTTCGGAAAAGTTCGGCGTGCAGGTCTATCTGGAGCCGGGCGAAGCCTCGATCACCAAGACCACGACGCTGGAAGTGACGGTTCTTGACACGCTTTATAACGGCAAGAACCTCGCCATCGTCGATAGCTCGATCGAAGCACATATGCTCGATCTGCTCATCTATCGCGAAAAGGCGAAGATGGCGCCCAACAATGGCGGGCACAGCTATATGGTTTGCGGCAAATCCTGCCTTGCTGGCGATATTTTCGGCGAGTTCACTTTCGACAAGGAGCTCTCCATTGGGGACCGCCTCTCATTTGAAGATGCAGCCGGTTATACCATGGTCAAGAAGAACTGGTTTAATGGCGTGAAGATGCCAGCCATTGCCGTGCGTGAACTTGATGGCACGGTCAAATTAGTCCGCGAATTTGATTATGCGGATTTTGAAGGGTCGCTTTCTTAAAGATCCTTTTGCAGCCCTCAAACTGCAATGAATTCATGTGTTCCGGGTGAGAAGGCAATCGGGACGGTTAACAGATGGCGGGTAACCGCTGGAAGAGGAAGCATCGACAGAAAATGAAGAAGAACGTTCTCATTATCGGCGCCGGGGGCGTGGCACAGGTTGTTGCACATAAATGTGCGCAAAACTCTGACATATTGGGCGATATCCATATTGCGTCCCGCACGGTTGAGAAATGCCGCAAGATTATCGATAGCGTGCATGAAAAGAAGAGCCTCAAGACCGAGGTGAAGCTGGAAGCGCATGCTTTGGACGCGCTGGATATTGAAGCCACCAAGGCTCTGATCCAGAAGACGGGCGTTCAGATCGTCATCAATGTCGGCTCGGCCTTCCTCAATATGTCGGTCCTTCGCGCCTGTATCGATACGGGCGTGGCTTACATGGACACCGCGATCCATGAAGATCCGAAGAAGATCTGCGAAACCCCGCCATGGTATGGCAACTACGAATGGAAGCATCTCAAGGAATGCGAAGAGAAGGGTATCACCGCCATTCTCGGCATTGGCTTTGATCCGGGCGTGGTTAATGCCTATGCACGTCTGGCTGCTGACGACTATCTCGATGAAGTCAAATCCATCGATATCGTCGATATCAATGCCGGTTCGCATGGCCGCTGGTTCTCGACCAACTTCGACCCGGAAATCAACTTCCGCGAATTCACCGGCACGGTCTATTCATGGCAGGGCGGTCAGTGGCAGTCGAACAAGATGTTCGAAGTCGGCCACACCTTTGACCTGCCTGTCGTCGGCCCGAGCAAGGCTTATATGACTGGTCATGATGAAGTGCATTCGCTGTCTAAGAACTACCCGAACGCAGATGTGCGTTTCTGGATGGGCTTTGGCGATCACTATATCAACGTCTTTACGGTGCTGAACAATCTGGGCCTCCTGTCCGAACAGCCGGTCAAGACTGCCGAAGGTCTGGAAGTCGTGCCGCTCAAGGTGGTCAAGGCCGTTCTGCCTGATCCATCGTCGCTGGCACCAGACTATACCGGCAAGACCTGCATTGGTGATTTCGTCAAGGGCACCAAGGACGGCAAGGAGAAGGAAGTCTTCATCTATAACGTTGCCGACCATAAGGACGCTTACAACGAAGTGGGTTCGCAGGGCATTTCCTATACCGCTGGCGTTCCGCCGGTTGCGGCCGCAATCCTGATCGCCTCGGGTGAATGGGATGTGAAGAAGATGGTGAATGTGGAAGAGCTTAATCCAAAGCCGTTCCTCCACATCCTCAACCAGATCGGCCTGCCATCGCGCATCAAGGATGAAGACGGCGACCGCGCACTCGACTTCGCGTAAGCCTCATCTGAATGAGTAAAGAAAACCCCGCCCAATGCCATGCTTTGTGCGGGGTTTTTTATTGGCGCTTTGCTCTGGCTTACTCTGGCATATTTGGCCAGGTATCCGAGAGACGATACCCACTCGGAAACGGATCGCTCGGATCGAGCATGAGCTGCGAAGTTCCCGTCACCCAAGCGCGACCGGAAATGATGGGGCTGATGGCCGGTTTGCCACCAAGCTCCAGAGCCTTGTCCAATCGACAATGAAACTCCGTGCCCAGCACGGACTTCCCGATAAATTTCTCTCCGACCTTCATCTGGCCTTTCGCGTGCAGAACTGCCATGCGCGCCGAGCAGCCAGTGCCGGTCGGGGAACGGTCGAGTTTGGCCGGGCGAATGGCAACGGTGTTCACGCCAGTCAGCACATCGCCGTCGCGCGTAACCGGCTCGGTGATCTGGCAGAAGGAAATGTGGTTCCAGTCTTTTTCAGGATGGCGGAAACCAAGCTGCTCGTTGGCGGCTTTGGTAATCTTCACGCCAATTTCGGCAAGTTCCCGCGCCTGGCCCGGCTCGATCTTCATTCCGATAGAAGCTGCATCGACAATGACGAAACTGTCACCGCCATAAGCCGTGTCGACAATGATCGTGCCAAGGCCTTCAACTTCCAATGAGACATCCAGACGGTCAGCGAAAGATGGAACGTTGCGCACACTGATGCGCTCGGCCTTGCCGTTGCGACATTCGGCTTCCACTTCAATGATTCCGCCCGGCGCCTCCAGCACCATGCGCGTCACGGGTTCCTGCATCGGGATAATGCCGCTATCCAGCAAAACGGTGGAGACGCAGATTGAATTGGACCCGGACATGGGCGGCGTATCGGCTGGCTCCATGATGATGAAACCCATCTGCGCCCGCGGGTCTTTTGGTGGCACCAGCAGATTGACATGGCGAAACACACCGCCGCGCGGCTCGTTCAGCACGAAATTGCGCAGGGTCTCGTCGCTGGCGATGAAGCGCGACTGCTCCCACACAGTCTTGCCGGGAGGAGGGGCCACGCCACCGACAATGACATCACCGACTTCGCCTTCTGCGTGACAGCCGACAATATGGATGACTTTGGTGCTGCGCATGACGCCTCCTGCAATTAATGCAATCATTCCTATCGGTTAGGGCGTTAGCGTCAATCCTTTATCGGACGGGCAATTGCGCTTTCGCGTCAGAATGAGGATTCCATTCCCCTCAGTGTCAGGAGATGAAAAATCCATTCCGAGATGTGTTGCTTCTTTAAGCAAGTCTGATATCCATTGTGCTCTTATTTTGTGCAAATCGATGCGCAGCCCGCTTGGCTCCGGATCAGTTTCTGGAACATACACAACGTTCCCGTTAGAAATTGAGCAACCCGAAAAGTTGGGGTGTGATCGCTCTCTTGGCGATGGACACCCTTAGCCGGCATGGGACGGTCGATGATCGTATTTCCGCGCCTCTTCTCAGATTGACATGGTCTCTGATGTTCCGGGGCGTGGCCTCATTCAAATGGAACGTCCGGCGGATTGACGGCCCCGGATGCTTCGGGGAGCGGACAATGGACAGGACAATCGATGCGGGCTTTCGGGGGCCGCATGAATCCGGCACGCAACGCTGGGGCAGGGAGATGGCGGCAGCGTTGAAGCTTGGCTGGCCGCTGATCTTCACCAATCTTTCGCAGGCAGCGCTGACTGCAACCGACGTCATCTTCATCGGCCGTCTTGGAGCGGATACGCTCGCTTCGGCACTGCTGGCGACCAGCTTCTATCATACGCTCATGATCTTCTCGATGGGGCTCGTTTCGGCCGTCATGCCGATGATCGCCATCGCGCTTGGCAAGAACCGTCATTCGGTTCGCGATGTGCGCCGCACGGTGCGACAGGGACTATGGACGGTCATAATGATCTCGATCCCGGTCTGGATCGTGCTCTGGCATTGCGAGGAGATATTCCTGTTTCTCGGCCAGCGCCCGGATATAGCTGCCCGATCGACGGATTTCATGCACACGCTGCAATGGGCATTGCTGCCTTATCTCGGATATATTGTTCTACGCTCGTTCTTTGCGGCGATGGAAAAGCCGATGTGGACGCTTCTTATTGCGGCCCTTGCCATCGGCTTCAACGCGCTTGCCGGCTGGACGCTGATATTCGGTCACTTCGGTTTCCCGCGCATGGAACTGCACGGCGCCGGTATCGCCACAACAGCGTCAAGCACGATGATGTTCCTCGGGCTTGCATTCATCACGGTGCGTCACCACCGCTTCCGCCGCTATCACCTGTTTGGCCGCTTCTGGCGTCCCGACTGGGCGCGCCTGCGTGAACTATGGCGCATTGGTATTCCAATGGCGCTGACATTCGTGTTCGAGACTTCGATCTTCTATGCTGCAGTGGTGATGATGGGCCGCATCGGGCCGACGGCCATGGCGGCTCATGCCGTGGCGATCCAGATTGCATCGCTCAGCTTCATGGTGCCACTCGGTTTCGGTCAGGTTGCAACCGTGCGCGTGGGCCGTGCCTATGGCCGCGGCGACCCTCAGGCTGTCGCCTATGCAGGCTGGAGCGCCTATGCGCTCGGCGTCGGTTTCATGGCCGTGATGGGGCTTCTCATGGTTCTCATCCCGCGCGTGTTCATTGGTGTTTTTCTCGATCTGCACGATCCGCAGAACCTGCCAGTGATGGAACTGGCTGTCACATTTCTTGCGCTGGCGGCTCTCTTCCAGATCGTTGACGGTGCACAGGCCGTTGCCGCGGGCATGTTGCGCGGATTGCGCGATACACGCATTCCGATGTTCCTGGCGCTATTCGGCTATTGGGGTGTGGGTTTGCCGTTGGGTGCCTTGCTTGCATTCCAGTTTGAACTGGGTGGGGTCGGTATCTGGCTCGGCCTTGCCGCCGGTCTCGGTATTGTCTCGGTATTGATGACGCTGCGATGGCGCAGGCATCTCGCGCATATCTCGGCGCATCCGGCCTGACAAAAGAAAAAGCCATACGCCCGTCGGGCGTATGGCTTTTTCATCAAAGTTTTGAAGCTTACTTCGTCAGTGCGGTGATGCGGTCAAGCGCTGCGCCGAAGCCCTTCAGCGAAACCTTGAAGGCGACCGGCTGGCTTGGGCTCAGGGCTGTTGTGGTGACGTTGATATTGGTGCCAGCCTTGAGAGCTGCAACCTGCTTTGCTTCGAAGCTGACCGGCGCCAGGCAACCCTGCGGCAGGCAGGTAGAGAAAGCGAGGTTCGGTCCGGCAACTTCGTCGATCTTGAGAGCTGCGCCCTTGGCAAGATCAAGGCCAAATGGCATCAGCAGAACACCTTCGACCTTACCTTCCACATTGCGCAATTCCGCGGTCAGAACGCGCTGGCCGGTCTGCGTGCTGCTCTGGTCCTGACGCATCACACAGATGCTTGTTTCCTTCTGGCTCTGACAGGAAACGGTCCAGTCTTGGTAAGTCTCCTGAAGGGTGCTAGCTCCACCTGGAAGTGGAGCCGCAAAGGCCGAAGCGCCGGAAATGGTTGCAAGCGTGAATGCAAGACCGATTACGCGATAGCTTTTCATAAAAAGATTCTCTCTGAAATTAATGAGCCCCAGAACCGTATACTCGGACGCACTGTCCAAGAAAACATTATTGAACATAAAATATTCGTGTCTTCAACTATGAATTATTATTTATATTTCAGTTATATAAGAAAAGAATAATATATTATTGGTTGTGCAAGCGTCTTTTTCTTGGGGCAAGGTTTTGCTGATTGTCCCCTTTTCCTCATCAAGCCGGAACTCTAAAGTCGCCTGGGAAAAGTCGGCTCGTTGTGCCGGGAGGAGAAGTCGTGACGCTACGCTATCAGATCGTTGCACTGGCGATTGTGCCCCTTATCGTGGCTATTCTGACGGTCACGGCCTTCATTACCTGGCAGTCGGCAAATCTTGTGCAGAGCAGTATCGCGACCTTCGAGAAGAATATGCTGAAGGCCAAGGAGACTGAGCTTCTCAATCTTACCAACCTGGCGCTTTCTTCCATCCAGCAGATTTACGACGATGCAGGCCCCGACGATACCGCTGCCATGGAAAAGGTGCGGAAGATTCTGACCTCGCTCGATTATGGTCGCGACGGCTACTTCTTTGTCTATGACTATGACGGCAACAATGTCGTCCATCCTCGCCAGACATTTCGGCCCGGCCATAACTGGCTCGATCTTGTTGATCCTGATGGAGATCGCGTTATTGCCAATCTGATTGACAAGGCGAAGGAAGGTGGAGGACTGCACCAGTATAAATGGGAAAAGCCGTCAAGCGGCGAAATGGCGGACAAGCTCTCCTTCGCTGTCGGACTGAGCAAATGGAAATGGATGCTCGGAACTGGCGTCTATCTTGACGATGTCTATGTGCAGACTGCTGCCGCCAACGCCGATTTCCGGGCCAATATCCGAACGACATTCCTGATCGTCAGTCTGATCGCCGTGCCAGCTGTGATGCTCGTCTTCGCGACCTGTATGCTGCTCAATCTGCGCGAGCGACGTATGGCTGATAACAAGCTGAAGGAGCTGGCGCAGCGCATCATCGATACGCAGGAGGAGGAACGGGCACGTCTGGCGCGTGAACTGCATGACGGCATTTCCCAAAATCTCGTCGGCGTTCGCTATGCCATCGATTTAGCAAGCCGTCAGGTGCGCATGGACAGCGGAGGCGCGCCGCTTGCGATCGAGAAGGCATCGGATGCGCTCAATGGTGCAATCAAGGAGGTGCGGCGGCTTTCGCATGATCTGCGTCCGCGCATTCTGGACGATCTTGGCCTGACCGTTGCGCTCAAGGCTTTGTGCGAACATTTTTCGGAGCGGACCGGCATTGAAACGCAGCTCGAAGCAAGCGGACTAAACGAGACGCTGAAGCCGGAGGCAAGCACGGCGCTTTATCGCGTCGTGCAGGAAGCGCTCACCAATGTCGAGCGCCATTCCGGGGCAAGCCAGGTGAGCATCCGCCTCTGGGGTTCCGGCGGCAAGGTGACGATGACAGTCGCCGATGACGGCAATGGTTTTACCGCGCGTGATCTGAAAGATCAGCTTTCAGGGCTTGGCTTGCGAAATATGCAGGAGCGGATGGCGCATTTCGGCGGTGTGCTCTTGGTTGAAACCGGCGCAGATGGTACGCAGCTCACCGCGCGCTTGCCGAAATCGGCAACAGAGAGAAAGCGGGAACCGGAAGTCGCATGACGAATGAATGCAAGATTCGCGTATTGCTCGTGGATAATCATCCGCTGGTTCTGGATGGTTTGCGGGCTGTACTCGAAACCTATGACGATATCGATATTGCAGGCGCGGCTTCCAACGCGCGTGCTGCACTGGAGCTGGCGCTGACCGTTAATCCCGATGTGGTTTTGATGGATATCAACATGCCACTTCTCAACGGTATCGACGCTATCGAACTGTTCAAGAAACAATTGCCGGGCATTTGCATCCTCATGCTGTCCATGCACGACAGCCGCGAATATATCTCGACCTCCATCATGCGCGGAGCTTCCGGCTATGTGTTGAAGGATGTGTCCACCACTGAAATCGTCGCCGCCATTCATGCGGTCGCTTCGGGTGGAACTTATTTCTCTTCCGGTGTTTCGGAGGCGCTGCTCGACAGCGGCGACAGGAAATCGGAAGGGCTGTCGGTCCGCGAAAACGATGTTCTGGTGCTGGTGGCCGAAGGTGGAAGCAACCGCGAAATTGCAATCAGGCTCGGCATTTCGGAGGCGACGGTCGAAACTCATCGCAAGAATATCAAGAAGAAGCTCGGAATAGCCAGCACTGCCGGGCTTACGCGCTACGTCATCGAGAACCGGTTGCGCCTGTCTTCGCAATAGCTGTCGTCGCAATAGCGGATATTCCGTTCGTCTCCCGATATTGCCTTACCCACTAATGGGTAGGTCTCCGTTTCTTAGAACTTTCGTCAACTTGCGGCATGGATTCGCCGGTCCTATCATTCGCTCCAAAACCGCTTGAGGAGGCGGAACAGGAGGGGAGGAGCGATGTCAGTCTTGCTGGCGTTGTCGCGTGCTATCGACGCGGCCAATAATTTCATCGGAAAATCCGTATCGTGGCTGATCCTGGTGGCAGTGCTCATCAGTGCTATCAATGCCGTCTCGCGCAAGCTGTTCAATGTCAGCTCGAATGCGTGGCTGGAAGCGCAATGGTATCTGTTCTCGGCGGTCTTTCTGATCGCCGCCGGATATACGCTTCTGCATAGCGAGCATGTGAAGGTTGATCTTCTCTACAGCCGTTATTCGCGGCGAACCCAGCTACTGGTCGAGATTTTCGGCACGCTCTTTTTCCTCCTGCCTTTCTGCCTCATCACCATTTACCTCTCCTGGCCCATCGTGGAAGCCAAGATCGCCAGCGGTGAAACCTCCAACAATACGGGTGGGCTGGTTCTCTGGCCGGTCTGGGTGTTGATCCCCATCGGTTTCGGGCTGCTCGCATTGCAAGGCATTTCCGAACTCATCAAGCGCATAGCCATCCTTCAAGGGCGCATACCGGACACGGTCGCCCTTGAAGATGCGGAAGCCCAGACGCTCTGAGGGGAATGGATATGATTGCTTTTATTGCGGAAAATCTCGCTCCGTTGATGTTTCTGTCGCTGGTGGTCGTGCTGTTGCTCGGCTACCCGGTGGCTTTCGCACTGGCCTTCGTCGGTTTTGCCTTCGGCTTCGTCGGCATCGAAATGGGGCTTCTGCCTGTCAACCTGTTCGGCGCGATACCGGATCGCATCTTCGGGCAGATGTCGAATGAAACGCTGCTCGCTATTCCGTTCTTCACCTTCATGGGGCTGATACTGGAGCGAAGCGGCATGGCGGAAGAACTGCTCGATACGATCGGGCAGCTTTTCGGTCCTGTGCGTGGCGGGCTGGCTTTTGCGGTGATCATCGTCGGCGCGCTTCTTGCGGCCACGACCGGCGTTGTCGCTGCCTCGGTGATTTCGATGGGACTGATTTCGCTCCCGATCATGTTGCGCTACGGCTATGATCGCAAAGTGGCGAGCGGCACGATTGCAGCATCCGGCACGCTGGCACAGATCATTCCACCAAGCCTCGTCCTGATCGTGCTTGCCGATCAGCTGGGCCGTTCGGTTGGCGATATGTACAAGGGCGCGCTGGTTCCCGGTCTTCTGCTGGTTGGCTTCTACTGTGCCTTTATCATCGGCATGTCGATTTTCCGGCCTGATACGGTCCCGGCTCTGCCGCCGCATGCCCGTACATTGAAGGGCTGGAAACTGGCGCAGAAAGTGGTGATTTCGCTCGTGCCGCCGCTTGTGCTGATCTTCCTTGTTCTCGGAACGATCTTCATCGGCGTTGCAACGCCTACGGAAGGTGGCGCGATGGGGGCGGTCGGCGCTCTGCTTCTCGCTATCATCAATCGCCGCCTCAACATGACGATGCTGACGTCAGCGCTTTATGCCACGGCAAAACTGTCGTCCTTCGTCATTTTCATTCTGCTGGGCGCGCGCGTGTTTTCTCTCACCTTCTATGGCGTCAACGGTCACATCTGGGTCGAACACCTGATGACGTCCATCCCCGGCGGTGAAGTCGGCTTCCTGATTGTCGCCAATCTTCTGGTGTTCTTTCTGGCCTTCTTCCTCGATTATTTCGAGCTGGCCTTCATCATCATCCCGCTTCTGGCGCCGGTGGCCGACAGCCTTGGCATTGATCTGGTCTGGTTCGGCGTCATGCTGGCGGTCAATATGCAGACATCGTTCATGCATCCGCCTTTCGGCTTCTCGCTCTTCTATCTGCGTTCGGTCGCTCCATCCCGACCCTATAAGGACAAGGTCACAGGCGCGACTATCCAGCCGGTGACGTCGGGGCAAATCTACATGGGATCGATCCCGTTCCTTTTGATCCAGCTTGTCATGGTTGGCATCATCATCAGCTTCCCGGGCATCGTCACCCACTACAAGAGCGGCCATCCGCAGGCCGATCCGGCATCGATCCAGATCAATGTGCCAATGCCAGATGCTGGCGGCGGCAATCCGTTCGGCGCAGCACCCGCACCTTTCGGAGCGCCTTCGCCGTCAACTGAGCCTCTGCCCGCGCCGTCTTTCGGTTCTCCGCAGCCGAGCTTCGGACAGGACAAAGACCAACAGCAAAAACCTGCGCAATGAGGGGAAAACGAGCATTGCGTAGATTCTGATAAACCAGAACAATCTTAGGAGGAGACACATGAAACAGGATTTGAGCCGCCGCACATTTCTGACGAAGGGTGCCGCAATTGGCGCTGCCGCTGCCACAAGTGGAGCGGCACTCGCAACACCGGCAATTGCGCAGGAGTTGCCGACGCTGCGCTGGCGTCTGACTTCGGGCTTCCCGAACAATCTGGATACGATCTATGGCGGTGCGGTCTATATGGCCAATGCCGTTTCAAAGATGACCGAAGGCAAGTTCCAGATTCAGGTATTCCAGGCTGGTGAAATCGTGCCTGGCCCGCAGGCCATCGATGCGGTTCAGGCCAACACGGTCGAAATGGCGCATACGTGCGGCTATTATTTCACCGGCAAGAACCCGGCCTTCGCCATCGGGACGGCTATTCCCTTCGGCATGAACACACGCCTGCAGAATGCCTGGCTCTATCATGGCGGTGGCAACGAGCTTTATAATGCGTTCCTTGCCGATTATGGCATTGTCGGTATCGTCGGCGGCAACACGGCGGCCCAGATGGGCGGCTGGTATCGCAAGGAAATCAAAAGCCTTGCGGATCTGAAGGGCCTGAAGATGCGTATCGCGGGCGTGGCTGGCGAGGTCATGTCGCGCCTCGGCGTCGTTCCGCAACAGCTTCCGGGCGGTGACATTTATCCGTCGCTGGAGCGCGGCACGATCGATGCGGCCGAATGGGTCGGTCCTTATGATGACGAGAAGCTCGGCTTCTACCAGATCGCGCCATATTATTATTACCCGGCCTTCTGGGAAGGCGGCGCTTCGGTACACTTCTTCATCAACAAGCAGCAATATGAAAGCTTGCCGGAGCCATACAAGGTTGCGCTGAATACGGCTGCCGAAGCTGCGACCCAGAACATGATTTCGCTTTATGACGTGAAAAACACCGCTGCGATTCGTTCGCTGGTGTCGAAGGGCGTGAAGCTTCAACCGCTTCCGCGAGACGTTCTGGATGCCGCCTACAAGGTCGCGTTCGAACTCTACGCCGAATACAATGAGAAAAATCCGGCATGGGCGAAAATCTACCCGAGCTGGAAAAAATTCCGTGACGAGGGCTTCGAATGGTTCCGCGTCGCTGAATATACCTATGACAGCTACGTCTATGCGCAGCAGGCTGCAGGCAGGTAGCCATCGACTGACATAGTCGCGAAACGCTTGTGAAACGGGGCCTTCGGGCCCCGTTTTCGTTTATTGTATTTAAGGCGAAAGTGGTTTTGTAGTTAGAAATTGCTAGTGTTAATATACTTGAAATTTTATTTGATTTATATTTTATGAATTATTTATTGTTATAAAGTAAAGATGTTTATAATTAGTGTCATAATGGACACATGTTCCTTTTCAACTTCATATAGTTCTTAAAATTGGAATTGATGTATTTGTAGAGTTCATTCTATCAGGCCTCGTCTGAAAAATTTCTGGAGGCAATGAAATGAAGATCAAGAGCTTGTTGTTCGGTTCGGCTGCAGCACTGGTTGCAACCACTGGAGCATATGCTGCGGATACCGTTGTGGCACCGGAGCCTGAATCTGTTGAGTATGTTCGCGTTTGCGACGCCTATGGTGCGGGATATTTCTATATTCCGGGCACCGAAACCTGCCTTCGCGTATCCGGCTATGTCCGTTACGACGCTGCTGGCGGTGACAATGTCTACGGTCGCGGTTTCGTTGATCGTGACGGTAGCGTCGATACGCGCCGCAATTCCTGGGATAACAAGGCTCGCTTCACACTGCGCCTCTCCACGGCGTCGGAAACCGATCTTGGCACTCTGAAGACCTTTGCCGAAACCCGTTATGATTGGGGCAATGGTGTTGAAGGTGCCTCCGGTTCGCTGCGTTTTGCCTATATCCAGCTTGGCGGTCTCCGCGTCGGTCTCGATGAATCGGCCTTCGTTACCTTCCCGGGCTATCTCGGCGATGTCATCAACGATGACGTGATTCTCGCTGGCGGCTATCGCACCGGCTTGATCAGCTACACCTTCACCGGTGGCAACGGCTTCTCCGCCATTCTGTCGCTCGAACAGGGCAACAATGATGATACGGATAGCGCATACGGCTATGATGGCGTCATCAAGGACTACACGCCGCACGTTGTCGGTGGCCTGAAGTATGAAGGCGGCTGGGGCAAGATCGCAGGCGTCGCTGCTTATGACGCCCGCAACGAAGAGTGGGCCGGTAAGGTTCGCGCTGACGTGAACATTACGGACCGCTTCTCGGTCTGGGCGATGGGTGGTTACAAGTCCAATAAGGACCAGTACATCATGCAGACCGATGGCAATGGCCATGATATCGGTCAGGTTCGTGCGATCAGCAGCTTCTACGGCACCTGGGGCGGCGATTGGGCTGTCTGGGGCGGCGCAGCATTCAAGGCTACCGACAAGGCAGTCTTCAATGCGCAGCTTGCTTATGACGGCACGAACACTTTCGCAGCTACTGCCAACGTAGCGTATGAAATGGTTCCGGGCTTCACGGTCACGCCGGAAGTTTCCTACACCAAATGGAGCGACAGCAAGTCCTATCTCAACGGCAAGGATGCCGTTCAGGGTATGATCCGCTTCCAGCGCTCGTTCTAATGCTTAACCGGGAGGCCGACATCGGCCTCCCGGTCTGCATTCAAAAGTATATTGAACCGTTCATCTTGGTGTAACGGTCATGAGTTCAATAAAATTTCTAATACTTTGATATTTAATTGAAGAAATATTCTTGAATTTTCGAATGAAATAACAAGTAACCAAGTGCTGATATAACAAAAATGTAATTTGCATTCTGGTGTGCTTGTACTATTTTAAAAGAACCATTCGATAGCGTAGAAGGACTGCGCTGTTTACAAATCTGATCTCCAGTCGGAAGAGTGGTACGGCGAGCTTCGGCTCGCCGTTTTTGTTTCCGTCCTATCGTTCTGCACATATGAAAAAGGCCGGATTGATCCGGCCTTTTCGTTGCGTGAATGCATCGCAGAATATGAACTGCTCTCCTTTATCGGGAAAACTTCATATGCCGGTTGACGTCCTTGTAGAGCAGATAGCGGAACTTGCCGGGGCCGCCTGCGTAACAGGCCTGCGGGCAGAAGGCGCGCAGCCACATGAAGTCGCCGGCTTCCACTTCCACCCAGTCCTGATTGAGCCGATAGACGGCCTTGCCTTCCAACACATAGAGGCCGTGTTCCATGACGTGGGTCTCGGCAAAAGGAATGACGCCGCCGGGCTCCAGGGTCACGATGGTGACGTGCATGTCGTGGCGCAGGTCATTCGGATCAACGAAGCGGGTCGTCGCCCAGGCGCCGTTGGTGTCCGGCATCGGATTGGGCGCGATATCCTTTTCGTTGAGGAATAGCGGTTCGGGAACATCGAGGCCGTCGACATATTCATAAGCCTTGCGCACCCAATGGAAGCGGGCCGTCGTCGCGCCGTTGTTGCGAAGTGTCCAGCCGCTTTTCGGCGGCAGATAAGCGTAGCCGCCTTCGGTCAGCGTGTGCGTTTTACCAGCTACGGTGACGGCGATTTCGCCCTCGACCACGAACAGCACGCCTTCCGCGCTTTCATCCAGTTCGGCACGGTCGCTGCCGCCGCCCGGCTGCACTTCCATGATGTATTGCGAGAAGGTCTCGGCGAAGCCGGAGAGGGGGCGGGCAATCACCCAAAGCCGTGTCTTGTCCCAGAAGGGCAGGAAGCTCGTCACGATATCGCTGAACGTGCCCTTGGGGATCACCGCATAGGCTTCGGTGAACATGGCGCGATCGGTGAGGAGCTGGGTCTGCGGCGGCAATCCGCCAGTCGGTGCATAATAGCTGCGATTGTTCTTGTCGTTGCCCATGTGGGGAATTCCTTATGTGAGAAGCTGGCACTCACGGCGAGTTCTGGAAAACCTGTCGTGAGATCATGGAATGAATGCGCCCGGAAGTCGACCTTCCGGGCTGCAAGGATCAGTAGAGCGCTTCCGGCAGAATATCCTTGAGGCGCAGGAGGGCGATGCGCTCCACCTGAGCGCAAGCCGTTTCAAATTCTGTATCGCGGTCATTGGAAACGCGGCGCTGGAAAGCGTCGAGGATTTCCTTTTTGTTGCGTCCCTTCACGGCGATGATGAACGGAAAGCCGAACTTCGCCGTATAGGCGTCGTTCAATTCGGTGAATGTCCGCTTTTCCGCATCAGTCAGCGCATCGAGACCCGCACCAGCCTGTTCGGCGGTCGATTCCGCTGTCAGCCGTTTGGCCTGTGCGAGCTTGCCAGCAAGATCCGGGTGCGCCTTCAACACGGCAAGCCGCTCATCTGCCGAGGCGGCGCGGAATGCCTTCGTCATCGCGGTCGCAAGACCGGATGCGGTATCTTCCTCCAGGCTGAAACCCGCATCGTATGCACGTTCGGCAATCCATGGCGAATGCTCGAAAATGCTGCCATAACGTGCGACGAACGCATCCCTGCTGGCTTTCGAAGGCACGACGTCGGCGGTGACGGGCTTGTAGTTTTCGTGCCAGTGGCGGGCAATATCGACACGCTTGGCGACCCATACCTTGTCATGGCTTTGCACATAGTCGAGGAACCGTTCGAGCGCGGCCACACGGCCGGGGCGACCGACAAGGCGGCAATGCAGGCCAATGGACATCATCTTCGGTGCGCCTTCCGCGCCTTCGCGATAGAGCACGTCGAACGTGTCC
The DNA here is from genome assembly GCF_024539785.1 of Ochrobactrum sp. BTU2. Lineage (NCBI taxonomy): Bacteria > Pseudomonadati > Pseudomonadota > Alphaproteobacteria > Hyphomicrobiales > Brucellaceae > Ochrobactrum > Ochrobactrum sp. BTU2. The sequence continues at coordinate 771,447 of NZ_JAHWRG010000002.1, forward strand.
TTCAGATAGGTGTAGAACTGATCGCCGGAATTGAAACCCTGCGGCGTCGCAAAACGCATATCATTGGCGTCGAGTGTGTAGGGCACGATCAGGTGCGGTCCCTTCGGACCTTCAACCCAATAAGGCAACTCGTCGGCATAGGAATCGGCGGAATAGAGAAAGCCACCTTCTTCCATCACCAGTTTCAGCGTGTTGTCGGACGGCTTGCCCTGATAGATGCCGAGCGGTCGCGAGCCGGTAAGTTCCGTATGAAGGCGTACCGCATCGCGGATATGCTCGCGTTCGATCTCTTCGGGAACGTCCTTATATTCCCACCAGCGCAATCCGTGGCTGGCGATTTCCCAGTCAGCCTCTTTCATGGCGGCAACGGCTTCGGGATTGCGTGCCATGGCGAGTGTCACGCCATAGACGGTGACTGGCATGTTGCGGCGGGTGAAGGCGCGCCACAAGCGCCAGAAGCCGGATCGCGCGCCATATTCGTAGATGGATTCCATATTCAGGTTGCGCTGGCCCTGCCAGGGCTGCGCACCGACAATCTCGGACAGAAGGCATTCGGAGGCCGCGTCACCGTCGAGAATGCTGCATTCGCCGCCTTCCTCATAGTTGACGACGAATTGAACTGCGATATTGGCTCCTCCCGGCCAGCGCGGATCTGGCGTGTTGCGTCCATAGCCGACGAGATTGCGCGGATATTTCATTGCGGGTCTTCCCTCGTTTTCGTTCGTTTTATCCATGATAATAAAGATTTATCGCTATTATTCCCCTCCAAAAATTTGAAAGACATCCAACGATAACCATCTTTCAGAATGAGGAGGATCGCGAAATACTAAATGCTGGGAACATGGTGTGGTTTGCGGCCCCCACAGCCGATGGCGACGTTGGGCTCAAATAAACCACCGGAAATCAAAAGCTTGTAACATTTTCCAATCTATTTGATGAGAGAATCAGCAAGCTGCAGGAGTGTAAATGGGTCAGGAAAACAGCGGTAATGGCCGGTTGACGACGCATGTCCTCGACACGGTAAGCGGCAAGCCGGCGGCAAATCTGCGCATCGAATTGCGTCGCGTCGAGAATCAGCAGGCCGAACCAATCCGGGAAATTCGCACCAACGACGATGGCCGCTGCAGCGAGCCGCTGCTGGCGGGCGAGAATTTGCGGGCCGGTTCCTACGAGCTTCTGTTCCATGTCGGCGAATATTTCGGCAAGACAGATGATGTCGTACCGTTCCTCGATGTCGTCCCTCTGCGCTTTGGCATTTCCGATGAAAAAGCGCATTATCATGTACCGCTTCTCGTTTCGCCGTTTTCCTATTCCACCTATCGCGGGAGCTAAGCGCCATGAACCAGTCTGTGCACCAGTCTGTGCGACACACGATCCGCTTTCTTCTGAACGGTGAAAAGGTTGAACTCGACCGCGTTTCCCCGACCGAAACGTTGCTCGACTATCTGCGGCTGTCCGCCAAGCTGCGCGGCACCAAGGAAGGTTGCGGCGAAGGCGATTGCGGTGCGTGCACGGTGCTGGTCGGCAAGATTTCCGACGGCAAGCTCGTTTACGAAAGCGTCAATGCCTGCATCCGCTTCATGGGTTCGCTGGATGGCTGCCATGTCGTGACGATCGAGCATCTGCGCGGCGCCGATGGCGATCTGCATCCGGTGCAGAAGGCAATGATCGAGTTTCATGGCTCGCAATGCGGCTTCTGCACGCCGGGCTTCGTCATGTCACTCTACGCTCTGTGGATGCGCGAACCGAAGCCCGCCGATGCACAGATCGAAAAGGCATTACAAGGTAATCTTTGCCGCTGCACGGGCTATGAGGCGATCATGCGCGCTGCCCGCATCATTTCCGACTACGGTACGGTCATGGAAGACCCGCTTGCTGCTGAGCGCGCCCATGTTCTCGAACAGCTGACGGCCATGCGCGATAGCGTTCGGGTGGAAGTGGGTGAAGGCAAGGACCGGTTGATTGTGCCCGGTGATCTCGATGATTTCGCCACCATCCTGGCGGCAGAGCCGAAGGCGACCATCGTTGCCGGTTCTACCGATGTGGGCTTGTGGGTCACCAAGATGATGCGTGACATTTCCCCGGTCGTCTTCATCGGTCATCTGGAGGAACTGCGCTCCGTCCGTGAGGAAAATGGTGTCGTTACCATCGGCGCAGGTGTCACCTACACGGAAGCATTCGGATTTCTTGCCAAGCGCATTCCGCAGCTCGGCCAGCTCATCAACCGCATTGGCGGTGAGCAGGTGCGCAATATGGGAACCATCGGCGGCAATATCGCCAATGGTTCGCCGATTGGTGACACGCCGCCGCCGCTGATCGCGCTCGATGCAAAACTGACGCTGCGCAAAGGGGCGGAACGCCGCACTATACCGCTGGAAGAGTTCTTCATCGCTTATGGCAAGCAGGATCGCCAGCCCGGCGAGTTTGTCGAAGCCGTGCATGTACCGGTCCCGGCAGAAGGCAGCCATTTTGCCATTTACAAAGTGTCGAAGCGTTACGAGGAAGACATTACGGCGACGCTCGGCGCTTTCCATCTGACGCTCGACGCGGCAGGCAATGTGGAAACGGTCCGCATCGCTTATGGCGGTATGGCCGCAACGCCGAAGCGCGCCAGCACGGTGGAAGCCGCACTGACGGCCAAGCCCTGGACCGAGGCTACGGTTGAAGCGGCATTGGAAGCCTATGCACAAGACTATACGCCCTTGAGCGATATGCGTGCGACAGCGGATTACCGGCTGCTCGCGGCGCGCAATCTGTTGCGGCGTTTCTTCGCCGAAACGGAAGGCAGTTACGTGCCGCTGCGTGCGGCTGAAATCGCGGCGGCGTGAGGAGGCAATCATGAACAAGCATCCTGCAAATGCATTGAAAGCTGCCCGCATTGTGGGTGGCGTCGCGACCGACCAGAAACACGATTCCGCGCACAAGCATGTGACGGGAACGGCTGTCTACATCGACGATATACCGGAGCCCGAAGGCACGTTGCATATCGGGGTCGGCTATTCGTCCGTTGCACATGGTTCATTCAAGTCGATTGATTTGTCGGCAGTGCGCGCCGCTCCCGGCGTGATCGACGTGTTGACCTACAAGGACGTGCCCGGCGAAAACGATGTTTCGCCATCGGGCATGCATGACGACCCGATCTTTGCCGTCGACAAGGTTGAGTTTCACGGTCAGCCGATCTTTGCGGTTATCGCGAAAAGCCGCGATCAGGCGCGCCGCGCTGCGCGTTTGGCAAAGATCGAATATGAAGAAACGACAGGTATCTATTCCATCGATGCGCTGGACGGTCTGAAGGACCGGCTTGTCACCACGCCGCTGACGCTGAAGCGCGGTGATGCACGTGCGGCCATCGATACCGCGCCGCACCGTATCAAGAACCGCATGTATCTTGGTGGGCAGGATCATTTCTATCTTGAGGGTCAGGTTTCGCTGGCTATCCCCGGCGAGGATGAGGACGTCACCGTCTATTGCTCCACGCAGGGGCCGAGCGAAACCCAGCATCTGGTTGCCCATGCGCTGGGCGTGCCGAGCCATTCCGTGACGGTGGAAGTGCGCCGCATGGGCGGTGGCTTCGGCGGCAAGGAAACGCAGGCCAACCAGTGGGCGGCCATTGCAGCCATTGCTGCCAAGAAGCACAAGCGCGCCATGAAGATCAGGCTCGACCGCGACGAGGACATGACCTCGACCGGCAAGCGCCATGGCTTCGTCATCGACTATGAAGTCGGCTTCGACGATGACGGCAATATTCTGGGCATCGATTATCTGTTTGCCCTCAATGCCGGGTTCTCGGCAGACCTTTCCGGACCTGTCGGCGACCGCGCACTGTTTCACTGCGACAATGCCTATTTCTTCCCGGCAGTTCATGCACAGTCGGCACCGCTTTACACAAACACCGTGTCGAATACGGCGTTTCGCGGCTTCGGTGGCCCGCAGGGCATGGTTGGTGCAGAACGCGTGATCGATGAGGTGGCTTTCGCCGTCGGCAAGGACCCGCTCGAAATCCGCAAGCGCAATTTCTACGACGAGATGGGTAAGGACGGTACACGCAACGTCACCCCTTACCATCAGAAGGTCGAAGATTGCATTATCCAGCGCATCGTTTCGGAACTTGAGGAAAGTTCAGATTACGCGAAGCGCCGCGAAGCGATCCGCGAGTTCAACGCGAAAAGCCGTTATGTAAAGCGCGGCATGGCGCTGACGCCGGTGAAATTCGGCATCTCCTTTACCAAGACGGAGTCCAATCAGGCTGGCGCTCTGGTGCATGTATACAATGACGGCTCGGTGCATATGAACCATGGCGGCACGGAAATGGGGCAGGGGCTCCATTTGAAAGTGGCGCAAGTCGTGGCCGAGGAATTCCAGATCGACATCGACCGGGTGAAGATCACCGCGACGACCACCGCCAAGGTGCCAAATACGGCGCCGACGGCGGCTTCTTCCGGTGCCGATCTCAACGGCATGGCTGCACAGGACGCAGCCCGCCAGATCAAGAAACGTCTCATCCATTTTGCGGCACAGCAATATCAGGTGCCGGAAGATCAGGTTGTCTTCCTTCCCAACCGGGTTCGCGTCGGCAATCAGGAAATCAGCTTCAACGATCTCGTGAAGCAGGCCTTTATCGGTCGTGTGCAGCTGTCGGCGGCAGGTCACTACAAGACGCCGAAAATCCACTGGGACCGTGCCAAGGGCCGGGGCCATGCCTTCTATTACTATGCTTACGGAGCAGCCTGTTCCGAAGTTTCCGTCGACACTCTGACTGGTGAATATGTGGTGGAGCGCACCGATATTCTGCATGATACCGGGCGTTCCCTGAACCGCGCCATCGATATCGGTCAGGTTGAAGGCGGCTTCGTGCAGGGCATGGGCTGGCTGACGACAGAGGAGCTTGTGTGGGACGACAAGGGGCGGCTTCGCACCCATGCGCCATCCACCTACAAGATCCCGCTGGCTTCTGACCGGCCCAAGATCTTCAATGTCGCGCTGACCGACTGGTCGGAGGCTTATGAGCCGACGATCCATCGTTCCAAGGCTGTCGGCGAACCGCCGTTACCGCTTGGGTTGTCGGTGCTGCATGCTCTGGCCGACGCCATTGCCACCGTGGCGGATCACAAGGTCTGCCCACGTCTCGATGCGCCAGCAACGCCGGAACGTGTGCTGATGGCCATCGAACGGCTCCGCAAGCAAAAGGGCTAGAGAGATGCCAGGCGCGCGCGACGATATCCGGGCTTTTCTCAACCGGCGTCCCGATAGTGTGCTGGTTGAAGTCACCGATGTGAAAGGTTCCGCACCCCGCGATGCCGGGGCGTGGATGCTGGTTGCCCGCGATATGATCTTCCGGACGATCGGTGGCGGTCAGCTTGAATATATGGCTATCGACCATGCCCGGAAGGTGCTGCTCGGCGGCAGGGACTCACCCAAGGACGTTCCCCCCATGAACGTGCCACTGGGGCCCGAAATCGGCCAGTGCTGCGGCGGACGGGTAGGCCTGAGCTTCAGGCGTGTCAGCCGCGGGCTCACCGACGAGCTTGTCAGCAAGGTCGATGCGGAAATAGCCACGCGCCCGCATGTCTATGTCTTCGGCGCGGGCCATGTTGGCGATGCGCTGGCGAGTGCTCTCTCGCTCACGCCCGTCCGGGTCATTCTGGTGGATACGCGGGAAGCGGAGCTGATGGCGTGCGATGTGCCGGGTGTCGAAACCTGTCTGTCGGCCATGCCCGAACAGGTGGTGCGTTCCGCCCCGCCGGGTAGCGCGTTTATCGTTCTCACCCATGACCACGCGCTGGATTTTCTGATTGTTGCTGAGGCATTGCAGCGACGCGATGCCGTTTATGTCGGCATGATCGGCTCGAAGACCAAAAAAGCTACTTTCAAAAATTGGTTGAAACGCGAAATCGGTAGCGACAATCTTTTTGAAAATCTTGTCTGTCCCGTCGGCGGAGCCGTTGTGAAAGACAAGAGGCCGGAAGTCATTGCGGCATTGGCCGCAGCCGAAGTTCTGACGGCGGTGCTGACTTCCGTACGTGTATCGCAACCCGCCTGATCAGGCGGGTTTTTCTTTTCGCATTTCCGGTAAAGCGCGAGAAGGTTTCGCACGATATAATATTTGAAAAACAAAGGTATAGAGCGGTTTGAGCCGCTCTATACCAAAGCCTCGCGGATCAATCGCTGGCACCGCTCCGTCATGAAATCGATGATCAGACGTACCTTTGGGTCCTGAAAGCGCTTGTGCGGGTAGATCGCAGCAAGCTGGATCGGCGCCGGTGGTGTGCTTTCGAGGATTGGAACCAGCCGTCCGTCACGGATATATTCCTTCACTTCGAACAGCGGCTTGTTGATGATGCCGCGCCCGCCAAGCGCCCATTGCGTCAATACGTCGCCATCATCCGAGTCAAATGGCCCGGTGACTTCGAATTTGCGCAGACCTTCCGCCGTTTGCAGGGACCAGAAATATTCCTTTGAGCCTGGAAAACGCAGCAGAAGACAGTCATGCTTGTCGCCAAGCAACTCGTCAGGAGACTGCGGAACCCCATGTTTCTCGAGATATGCAGGCGCTGCACAGATCACGCGCTCGCAATTCATGATCCCGCGCATACGCAGGTTCGAATTCTCCAGAACACCGAGCTTGAAAGCCACATCGACGCCTTCGCTCATAATATCGACTTCATGATCGGACAGGCGAAGCCGTACTTCGATATCCGGATATTTGTCGTGAAACTCCGGAATTCCCGATGCAATCAGCCGTCTCCCGAAGCCAAGCGGAGCGGTAATGCGAATCGATCCCTTGGGATTTTTCGCCAGTTCAGCCACGGCAGCTTCCGCCTCATCCACAGCTTCGAGGATTTTCAACGCACCGTCATAGAATACGCGACCGTGTTCGGTCGGCGTAAGCTTGCGTGTCGTCCGGTTGAAGAGCCTGACCCCCAGGTGCTTCTCCAACTCTTTGATTCGATTGCTTGCAACTGCTGGCGAAGCGCGCTGGTCGCGACCCGCTGCAGATAGATTTCCCAATTCGACAACGCGCACAAAAACGCGCAGATTATCAAGATATGACATACGTCCCCTCCACGATTGTCTAGATTTTTTTGAAAGTGCTGGTCGTGATGTGACGTTCCCTGAACCTGATTCCTTTGGCACATAATGCAACAACGAACAATGGGGCTCAAAAATGGGTCAAGAAATGGGAGTGCCTGATGTATGATTTCGCCGTAGCCTGGGACTGGCTGGGCTTCGCAGCGCGGTGGCTGCATGTGATTACCGCGATTGCGTGGATCGGCTCGTCTTTCTACTTCATCGCGCTTGATCTCGGTCTGCGCCAGCGTCCCGGCTTGCCGGTAGGCGCGCATGGCGAGGAATGGCAGGTCCATGGCGGTGGCTTCTATCACATCCAGAAATATCTGGTTGCGCCCGCCGAAATGCCGGAACACCTTACCTGGTTCAAATGGGAATCCTACGCCACGTGGCTGTCGGGTTTCACGCTGCTCTGCATCGTCTACTATGCCGGCGCCGATCTCTACCTGATCGATCCGAATGTGCTCGATGTTTCCGTACCGGTCGCCATTGCGATCTCGATCGGTTCGCTGGCCTTCGGCTGGATCGCCTATAACACCATCTGCAAGTTCATGCTCGGCAAGAGCGATACGCTGCTGATGGTCATTCTCTACTGTATTCTGGTGGTGGTGGCCTGGGGTTATACGCACCTGTTTACAGGACGTGCGGCCTTCCTGCATCTCGGTGCTTTCACGGCAACGATCATGTCTGCCAACGTGTTCATGATCATCATCCCGAACCAGAAGATCGTGGTGGCGGATCTGATCGCAGGCCGCAAGCCCGATCCGAAATACGGCAAGATCGCCAAGCAGCGTTCGACGCATAACAACTATCTGACGCTGCCTGTTCTGTTCCTGATGCTGTCGAACCACTATCCGCTGGCTTTCGGGACGCAGTTCAACTGGATCATCGCCTCGCTGGTGTTCCTGATGGGCGTCACCATCCGCCACTGGTTCAACACACAGCATGCCCGCAAGGGCAGCCCGACCTGGACCTGGCTGGTAACGGTGATCCTGTTCATCATCATCATCTGGCTCTCGACAGTGCCGAAAGTTCTGACCGGTGAGCCGGAAGAACAGAAGGTTTCGGCATTGCAGCAGTCTTTCATCTCGGACCCGCACTTTGAAAAAGTGCGGGATACCGTTCTGGGGCGCTGCGCCATGTGCCACGCCAAGGAGCCGGGCTGGGAAGGCATCATTGCGCCACCGAAGGGCGTCGTGCTGGATACCGACCGGGATATTGCCGCGCATGCGCGTGAAATCTATTTGCAGGCAGGTCGATCCCATGCCATGCCGCCCGCCAATGTCACCGGCGTGAGCGAGGAAGAGCGCCAGCTTCTTGCCTCCTGGTACCAGTCCGCCACGCAAGGCACGAAATAAGGACCACGACTAAAATGACCAAGCTTCTTATCCGCGGCCGCGTGCTGACCTTTCGTGACGAACCGCAGAGCCTCGATGACAATGCCGCTTACCGCTATATCGAAGACGGCGCTGTTCTTGTCGAAGATGGCCGCATCCAGCACGTCGGGGACTATGCTGAAGTAAGCAGCATGGCAGGCAACGACGTCAACGTCGCCGACCATCGCCCGCACCTGATCCTGCCCGGTTTCATCGATACGCATATCCATTATCCGCAGACGCAGGTGGTCGCTTCTTATGCAGCCAATCTGCTGGAGTGGCTCAATACCTATACGTTCGTCGCTGAACAGAAATTTGCCGATGAGCAGCATGCCGAATTCATTGCGGAGCGCTTTCTTGACGAGCTGATCCGCCACGGCACCACCACGGCGGTTGCTTACTGCTCGGTACATCCGCAGAGCGTCGATGCCTATTTCCGCGCCTCGCAACATCGCAACATGCGCATGCTCGGCGGCAAGGTCATGATGGATCGCAATGCGCCGCCAGCACTCTGCGACACGGCAAAGTCCGGCTATGACGATACGAAGGCGCTGATCGCACGCTGGCAGGGCAAAGGCCGCCTCGATTATGTGATCACCCCGCGCTTTGCCATTACGTCCACACCGGAGCAGCTTGAGGCAAGCCAGGCGCTTGTTCGTGAGCATCCCGGCAGCTACATCCAGACGCATCTTTCGGAAAATCACGACGAAATCTCTTTCACCAAGTCGCTTTATCCCGATGCACCGGATTATCTCGGCATATACGAGCATTACGGTCTATTGGGTGACAAGACCCTGCTTGGCCATTCGATCCATCTGGAGCCGCGCGAAGTGCGCGTCATGGCGGAAACCGGTTCGATTGCCGTGTTCTGCCCGACTTCAAATATGTTCCTCGGCTCGGGTCTTTTCGATCGCGACCGCTTAAAAGCATCGGGCGTGCGCATGGCGGTGGCGACCGATGTTGGTGGTGGCACCAGTTTCTCCATGCTGCGCACTATGGACGAGGGTTACAAAGTCCTGCAGCTGCGCGAACAGCGTCTGAACCCGTTCCAGTCATTCTACATGATGACGCTGGGCAATGCCCGTGCGCTGTCGATGGAAGACAAGATCGGTACGCTCGACGAGGGCACGGAAGCCGATATCGTGGTGCTGGATTCATCAGCCACATCGCCGATGCGGCTTCGCATGGCGGCTGGCGCGACGCTGGAGCAGGAACTGTTCCTGTTGCAGACGCTGGGCGATGACCGCGCCATCGTCGAAACCTATGTGGCTGGCAAGCCGCTCAAGGCAGAACTGGCCTGATTACTCCAATCCTTGGAGGAGGATGACCCGTGGCGGAGCGATCCGCTGCGGGTCTTTTTATTAAAACTCTTCCGGGCGTTTGCCGCCCATGGCACGGGTCAGCTCGTCGGCGGTGGAGCGGATCAGCGGCCCGAACTCCTCGAGCCTCTTTTTCGGCAGGCGCACCGCAGGGCCGGAAACGGAAATACCAGCAATCGCCTCGCCATATTCATTGAAGATGGGAGCGGCGATGCAGCACATGCCGAGCGTATGTTCTTCATCATCAATCGACCAGCCACGGGTGCGGGTTGCCTGAATGTCTTTCAAGAGCGCTGGCAGGCTGTCGAGCGTGCGCTGCGTGAAATGTTCAAGCGTGCGCCCCGAAAGAGCGTGCGCGATTTCCTTGTCCGACCAGGTGGACAATATGGCCTTGCCAATGCCGGATGCATGGATGGGCCCGCGCCGCCCGGGCCGGAAAAAGGCGCGCATCGGCGCATGGCTTTCGATCTGCGAGATGAACACGACATCGCCGCCGTCCTCGACGCCGATATTGGCGGTTTCGCCGCTCGTTTCCATCAATGTCTTGAGATAAGGCCGCGCCAGAATGCCGAGCTTGCGGAACCGGCGAAAGGCATTGCCGATTTCGAAAGCCTTGACGCCGATGGTCCAGTCTCCGCTTTCCAGATCGTGGGAAACCATACCATGATTTGCCAACGACGATAGAAGGCGGTGCACGGTGGAGGGCGCCATACCGCTTTCATCGGCAAGGTCGGTCAGTGTCGAACCGTCATTTTCGGCGATTAATGCCAGCAGCTTCAGGCTTCGGTCCAGAACCTGCACAGACGAGGGCGCGGCGTTTTCCGCCGCCTTGCGGCCCCGCTTTACCTTTGCCTGTTCCATCATCGTCTCCGAATCCCGCCTTAGAGCGCATCCCGAAAAGTGTGAAACGGTTTTCGGACAAGATGCGCGTCAAAACAAACAGTTAGAGCGTGATCTGATTCAATCAGATCGAACCACGCTCTAAACTCACGAATTACCACTATCGCATCCATTGCTACTCGGAAAGGCATCGGCGGATTATCTCCATTCCGTTGAAAATCTTTATTTCCGTATAATGGTATGCATTTCCATTTTTTGATATTAGCTTTTGTAAATGGAGATTAATTCCACGGAGCATTTCCAGCAAAAGTGCGTAAGCCGTTTGCGTCTGGAAATGCGTGAGAAAAAGAAACAAAGCGGCAATAGCCGTTCCACAGGAACGGACGCCGCTTGAGGAGGGAGCCGTCATGGCCAGAATGCGTGCAGTCGATGCAGCCGTGCTTGTGCTGGAAAGAGAAGGGATCAATTGTGCTTTCGGTGTACCGGGCGCAGCGATCAATCCATTTTATTCGGCGATGAAAGCGCGCGGCTCGATCCGCCACATACTGGCGCGTCATGTCGAAGGTGCTTCGCATATGGCCGAGGGCTATACCCGCGCAAAGCATGGCAATCTTGGCGTCTGCATCGGCACCTCCGGCCCCGCCGGAACGGATATGATCACGGGTCTCTATTCGGCTTCCGCCGACTCGATCCCGATCCTCTGCATTACGGGTCAGGCGCCACGTGCGCGTCTGGACAAGGAAGACTTTCAGGCGGTCGATATCGCCAAGATCGCAGCCCCTGTCACCAAGTGGGCGGTCACGGTTATGGAGCCCGCATTGGTGCCTTTTGTTTTCCAGAAGGCGTTTCACATCATGAAGTCGGGCCGTCCCGGCCCGGTTCTGATCGACCTGCCGATTGACGTCCAGCTTGCCGAAATCGAATTCGACATCGACACTTACCAGCCGATGGAAGCCTACAAGCCTGCTGCTACGCGGGCGCAGGCGGAAAAGGCGCTCGCCATGCTGAACGAGGCGGAACGTCCGCTGATCGTTGCTGGTGGCGGCATCATCAATGCCGATGCGTCCGATCTTCTGGTTGAGTTCGCCGAAATCACAGGCATTCCGGTCATCCCGACCCTGATGGGCTGGGGCGTCATTCCCGACGACCATCGCCTGATGGCAGGCATGTGCGGTCTGCAGACCTCGCACCGCTATGGCAATGCCAATCTGCTGGCCTCCGATGTCGTCATCGGCATCGGCAACCGCTGGGCAAACCGTCATACGGGTAATGTCGACACCTATAAGAAAGATCGCAAGTTCATCCATATCGACATTGAGCCGACGCAGATCGGCCGTGTCTTTGCACCGGACTTCGGTATCGTTTCCGACGCAGGCAAGGCGCTGAAGCTGCTGCTGGACGTTGCGACCGAATGGAAGTCTGCCGGCAAGCTGCGCGACTGGTCGGACTGGGCCAAGGAATGTGGCGAACGCAAGCGCACCATGCTGCGCAAGACACATTTCGACCAGACGCCGCTCAAGCCGCAGCGCGTTTATGAGGAGATGAACAAGGCGTTCGGTCGCGATACCTGCTATGTCACGACCATTGGCCTCAGCCAGATTGCGGGTGCGCAGTTCCTGCATGTCTATCGCCCACGCAACTGGATCAATTGCGGTCAGGCCGGTCCGCTCGGCTGGACGCTGCCAGCAGCGCTCGGCGTGCGTGCTGCCGATCCTGACCGTCCGATTGTTGCGCTTTCCGGCGACTATGATTTCCAGTTCATGATCGAGGAACTGGCGGTCGGCGCACAGCACAAGCTGCCCTACATTCATGTGGTCGTGAACAATTCCTATCTCGGCCTCATCCGCCAGGCGCAGCGCGGCTTCAACATGGATTTCGAGGTGAGCCTCGCCTTCGACAACATCAATGCCAATGGCGACGCGGAAAAGGGCTATGGCGTCGATCACGTAGCTGTCGCCGAAGGCCTCGGCTGCAAGGCGATCCGGGTTCGCAGCCCCAACCAGTTTGCCGAAAGTTTTGAACAGGCAAAAGCGCTTATGGCGGAGCATCAGGTGCCGGTGGTTCTGGAATTCATCCTGGAACGCGTTACCAATATTTCCATGGGTGTCGACATCGATCAGGTTGTCGAATTCGAGGAACTGGCCGAACGTGGCGAAGATGCGCCGACCGCTATCGCAGCGCTTTTGGATTAAGAGCAATTCCCGGTTTTGTCCGCAATTGCGCAAATAGAGAATTACAAGGAGGCGAAAATGCCGAGATTTGCAGCCAATCTCACAATGCTCTTCAATGAAGTGCCTTTCATGGACCGCTTCGCACTGGCCGCAAAGGCCGGTTTCACCGGGGTGGAATATCTCTTCCCTTACGAGTTCAACCGGCATGAGCTGAAGGCGGCGCTGACCAAGCATAATCTGGCGCAGGTCCTGCACAATCTGCCTGCGGGCAATTGGGCTGGCGGCGAGCGTGGCATTGCGGTTCTGCCGGATCGCGTCGATGATTTCCGGCGCGGTGTGGCCGATGCCATCGATTATGCCACGACGCTCAACTGTTCGCAGGTCAACTGCCTTTCCGGCATTGCCCCGCAAGGTGTCGATCCGGACGTTTTGCGCGCCACTTTTGTCAGCAATCTGCGTCTGGCGGCAAAGGAACTGGGCAAGCATGGCATTCGCCTGCTGATCGAGCCGATCAACCACTATGATATTCCGGGCTTCTATCTCAACACGGTGGAGCAGGCGGTCTCGATCATCGACGAAGTGGGCAGCAACAACCTGTTCATCCAGTACGATCTCTACCATCAGCAGCGGACACGCGGCGAGCTGGTTGCAACGTATGAACGTTACAAGCCGCTGATTGCCCATGTTCAGCTCGCCGACAATCCGGGCCGCAATGAGCCGGGCACCGGTGAGATCAATTATCCGAACGTGTTCGAAGCACTGAAAAACGCCGGATACAAGGGCTGGATCGGCTGCGAATACAAGCCGAAGACCACCACTGAAGAAGGCCTCGGCTGGTTCAAGAACCATGAAGCCGAACGGCTGACCGCATAAAGAACGGCTGACCGCATAAATTTGATTAGGGAGTAAGCGACATGGCCAAGATAGGCTTCATCGGACTGGGGATCATGGGCACGCCGATGGCGCGTCATTTGCAGGATGCGGGACATCAGCTCTTCACCTCCCGGTTCAATCCTCCACCGCGCCAGGAGCTGATCGACAACGGTCTGCAAATTCTGGAAACGCCGAAGGCTGTTGCCGAAGAGTGCGACACCATTATCCTCATGCTGCCGGACACGCCGCAGGTAGCCGAAGTTATCTTCGGCGAGGGCGGCGCGATCGGTGGCTTTGGCAAAGGCAAGTTGCTCATCGACATGAGCTCGATTTCCCCCATCGAGACGAAGGAATTTGCGAAGAAGGTCCGTGCGACAGGTGGCGAATATGTCGATGCACCGGTTTCGGGCGGTGAGGTCGGCGCGAAGAATGCCAGCCTCTCCATCATGGCTGGCGGCTCGCAGGAATCGTTCGACCGCGCTCTGCCGCTCCTGAAGCTCATGGGCAAGAACATCACGCTCGTCGGCGATTGCGGTGATGGCCAGACCACCAAGGTTGCAAACCAGATCATCGTCGCACTCAATATCGAGGCTGTCGCCGAAGCATTGGTTTTCGCTTCCAAGGCAGGCGCAGACCCGGCAAAGGTGCGCGAAGCTCTGATGGGTGGCTTTGCATCGTCCCGCATTCTCGAAGTGCATGGCGAACGCATGATCAAGCGTACTTTCGATCCGGGCTTCCGCATTTCGCTGCACCAGAAGGACTTGAACCTTGCGCTGCAAGGCGCAAAGGCGCTCGGTGTTTCGCTGCCGAACACTGCCACGGCACAGGAACTGTTCAATTCCTGCGCGGCGCATGGCGATGATGGTCTCGACCATTCGGGTCTGGTGCGTGCTCTGGAGAGAATGGCGAACCACGACGTCGCCTGACACTACAGCTGCATTCCTCGTGATGCCGGACTGCAAAGAGCAATTTTTTGCGCTCCGGTGCTCACGTACCCTTAAGTACGCTCCGCTCCGTTGCTCGAAAATCACTCTTTTCGCCACGGCCTGACGAGTTTGCAACTGTGGTGCTAAAACAGACCTGACTTCTCTGGAGGGAGAGGGGTGGAGCTGGCTGCTTGGAGGAAGTGGCCGGCTCCATTGATTTTATACGTGTAGCGCGGAATAGTGCCGTCAAACGATAATCAAGACCGGGAAACTCATGACCACGATTGCCGATCCAAAGAAATTTCTGACCAGCCTTTTCGATGCCGCTGTTGCGGCTGCCGATCCCGAACTGGTGATCCGCGCCAATCTTCCGGCCAAGCCGAAGGGACGCACGATTGTCATCGGTGCGGGTAAGGGCTCGGCGCAGATGGCGGCGGCTTTCGAGTGTGCCTGGGCTGAGCGGCATGAGGGCGAGGACGCGCCAATCGAGGGTATTGTGGTCACGCGCTATGGTTATGGCGCGCCCTGCGCGCGTATCGAAATCATCGAAGCCGCGCATCCGGTTCCCGATGCTGCAGGGCTTCAAGCCTCGAAGCGACTGTTCGATGCTGTGTCCAACCTCACCGAAGATGACCTCGTGGTGGCGCTTGTTTCCGGTGGTGGGTCTGCCTTGTTGCCCTCGCCGCCGGACGGGCTGACGCTTGAGGACGAAATCGCGGTCAACAAGATCCTGCTTGCGTCGGGTGCGCCGATTTCGGCGATGAATGCGGTCCGCAAACATCTGTCGACGATCAAGGGTGGCAGGCTCGCCGCAGCCGCCCATCCGGCAAAGGTGTTCTCGCTCGTTGTCTCGGATATTCCGGGCGATAATCCGGCCTTCGTGGCTTCCGGCCCAACTGTGCCGGACGAGACAAACCGCGATGAGGCTTTGAAGATCATCGAACGCTATAGACTGGAACTGCCCGATGCTGTGCTTGCGCACATCAAGAGCGAGAAGGCTCACGCGCCAAAGCCGGATGACAAGGTTTTTGCGAGGAACGAAGTGCGCGTCATTGCTTCCGCTGCTGTTTCGCTGGAAGCGGCAGTGAAGGAAGCCGCGCGTCATGGCGTCGAAGCGGTGATTCTCTCCGATGCGATGGAAGGCGAGGCGCGGGAAGTGGCGCATGTTCATGCGGCGATTGCCCGCGAGGTGGCCGACCGTGACCGCCCATTCAGGAAGCCAGTGGTCATTCTGTCAGGCGGTGAGACGACCGTCACCATTCGCGGCAAGGGCGGCAAGGGTGGACGCAACAGCGAGTTCCTGCTGTCTTTTGCCCTCGATATTGATGGTTATGACAATATCCATGCGCTGGCCGCCGACACGGATGGTATCGACGGATCGGAGGACAATGCAGGAGCCTTTGCTGATGGTTCCACTGTTTTGCGTCTGCAAAAAGCGGGCGAGGATGGCGCGGCGCGGCTCAACGCCAATGATGCATGGACGGCATTCGACGCCATCGGCGATCTGTTCGTACCGGGGCCAACCGGCACGAATGTCAATGATCTCAGAGCTATTTTGATAGTGGCTTAGACTCGTCGTCCAACAGGATGCGACTGGCTGCTCCATCCAGATCGTCGTACTGGCCGTTCTTCAACGACCAGAGAAAGGCGACAAGGCCAAGCAGGCCCAGAAACAGCGCGATGGGAATGAGAAAGAGAAGTCCGCTCATTTGTGCGCTTCCTTGATGATAGCAACAGGCGCGATAGTCTTCTGCGTCTGTTGCTTTTGTTTTCCGGCCCGCAACCGCAATGCGTTGCTGACGACTACGATGGACGACAGCGACATCGAAAGTGCAGCCACCAGCGGGGTGACATAGCCGAAAATCGCAATCGGCACGGCTATGATATTATAGCCGATGGAAAGCGCAAAATTCTGGCTGATCAACCGGCCCGCTTCCTTCGAGACGGCAAAGGCAAGCGGTACTGCCGACAAGCTTTCGCGCAGAAAGACGAAATCCGCTGCATTGCGGCCAATGTCGGCTGCCGTCGCCGGGGCCATGGAAACATGGGCGGCGACAAGGGCCGGAGCATCGTTCAATCCGTCGCCGACCATCAAAACCTTGTTGCCTTCGCTCGACAGCTTCTGCACCAGCTCCGACTTATCGGCAGGCAGTACCTGAGCCTGAAAATTGTCGACGCCGAGATAGCCTGCAAGCCTCTCGACGGCAGGCAGCCTGTCGCCGGAAATGATGCCAAGCTTCAGGCCGTTGCGCTTCAGTGTGGCGATGGCTCCGGCAGCGTCTTCGCGCGGCTGATCTTCAAAGCGGAAGGTTTCAACCAGCTTGCCATCAATGGAAAGACAGGTTTCGGGGCCATCTGCATGAGGCATGACAGCGGTACCATCCGCCCAGTCCCGCTTGCCAAGCCGATAGATGGAGCCGTTGAGCTCTGCTTCGATGCCTGCGCCCGGCACTTCCTCGATACGGGTAAATGCGGTCATCGGTTTTGCGCCCGAGAACAGCGCAAGTGCGCGCGACAAAGGATGGCGCGAATAAAGCGACAGCTCGGCTGCGATTTCGAGATTGTGGGGATCAATCGCATCGGCATCAATCAGTCTCGGCTGACCGAGGGTCAATGTGCCGGTCTTGTCGAAAATGGCAGTGTCGATCTCGGCCATCCGCTCCATGGCGGAGCCGTCCTTGATCATGATGCCGTTTTCAAACAGGCGACGGGCCGCAACCACCTGCACAATCGGCACTGCAAGGGCGAGCGCGCAAGGGCAGGTGATGATGAGGGTGCAGATCGCGATATAGATGGAGCGATACCAGTCGCCACCGGTGTAGATCATCCAACCGACAAAGGCCGCAAAGGCAATCGTATGGACCATCGGCACGTAGAGTTCAGAAGCGCGGTCGGCGAGACGGCGATAGTAAGCGCGGCCACCTTCGGCGACATCCATCAGCCGCACCATTTCAGCGAGGAAGGAATCCTTGGCTTCCGCTGTCGCGCGGATGATAAGAGGCGTGGAAAGATTAAGTGTGCCTGCGCGGATATCCGAGCCGGGCCCGACAGGCACGGCATCGCTTTCACCCGATGCAATGGCGCAATCAAGTTCTGAACGGCCTTCTTCCACCTTGGCATCGACAGGTACGCGCTCACCTGCTGCAAGGATGATGCGCATTCCGGGGCGGATTTCGTTGACCGGCAGGTAATTGCGTTCGTCATTCTCGCCGATCACCACCGCGCCGCGGCTGCCGAGCTGCGCCAGACCGCGCACGGCGGAACGGGCACGGGCGCGCATCATGTAATCGAGCGTGCGGCCGATCAGCAGGAAGAACAGCAGTGTCACCGATGCGTCGAAATAGGCGTGCTGGCCATGGTTCATCGTCTCATAAACGCTCATGCCGAAGGCAAGCGTGATTGCGAGTGCAATCGGCACATCCATGTTCACGCGTCGTGCGCGCAGTGCATTCCAAGCTGAAACATAGAAAATGCGGCCTGAATAGATCAGCGTCGGCAGGGCGATAAGGCCGGAAATCCAGTGAAACATGTCGCGCGTCGCGGCATCCGCGCCCGACCAGACCGCGACCGATAAAAGCATCACATTGCTCGAAGCAAAGGCCGCGACGCCAAGTGCGATCAGGAGCCGCGTGAAGGTCGGATCCTTGTCCTGCGCCATGTCGAAGATATGCGCTTCATAACCGAGCCTGCGCAGCGGATTGACCACATCTGGCGGCGTCTCGCCATCTTTCCAGCGCACGGTGACGCGGCGCGCCGTCAGGTTGACGCGGACATAGGCAACGCCCGCGATCTTGCCGAGTGTCTCCTCGATGTTCTTGATGCACAGGCCACAATGAACACCGGGAACCGACAGGTCGAGCTGGCGAAAGCCGTCTCCAAGCGCACGGCTTGCGACCTGCATTTCATCTACAGAGACGGCCTGAACGACGGTCGCTATCTGTGCATTCTCGACGCAGCAGCTCATAGTATCCTCCCGTCCTTCACAAGAACGCGGATGATGTGGCGATAGGGGTCTTCAAGACCGGCATCGGCATTCACTTCCATGATCCAGGCGCCTTCGCCAAGTTCCAGCGGAGCGGTCAGTATGCCGGGTTCGCGGACTGTCAGCGTGACCTTGGTGTCGTTCACATCGCCAACCGGGCGCTTGAACTCAACCGTGCCACCGGTCAGGCCAACGGCCTTGCCGTCACGATCGGCCAGCTGCCAGGTGAAGACGCCGCTTTCAAAAGCAGGCTTCGACTGCCATTGCAGCGCGGCCTGCTCCTTGCCGGTCTGTGCCTTGTCGTTGAACTCCTGACTGGCGACATAGGTGTTCTTCACCACCAGCCCGCTCCAGCTATGGATGGCATTATAGGCCATGGTCAGATTGACGGCGATAATGACACCGAAGAAAGCGAGCATGATGCCCAGCATATGCCAGCCGGTAAACGTGCCTGGAGTTTTCGACTTGATCGACATTATCTGCCCTCCGGTGCCATGAAAGTTGCCTTGTAACGTGCATGTTCCGCACCGTTTGCGTCACGCACTTCGATTTCATAGTCCTTGCGATGATCGGTAATCGCATCATGCGGCATGGTGACGAAGACACGCAATGTCTTCAGACGGTCCGGCTCCACCGGAACATCGTAATTACCGTTTGTATCCGCTGTTTCGTCTTGCACCGTCAGTGTTGCCCCCGGCAGGCCCTCAATGGAAAGGCGGAAGGTGCGCGGCGTCGGGATCATGTTGAGCAGCTTGACCGTGTAGCCATTGCGGATCGATCCGTCCGACAAAAGCACATATTGCGGCGTGCGATCATGCAACACGTTGATGCCGATGCGCTGGCGCGTCGAAAGCGAGATGACGAGTGTAAGGCCGATCAGCGCCCATACGGCGAAGTAGAACATGCTGCGCGGACGCAACACCTTCTTCCACGACAGGTTCTGCACCTTGTCCGAGAAGCTGTTCGGCGCCTTGTAGACGCGTGCCGGATCGATAGGAGCCGTGCCATTATTGGTCGCCAGCGCCATGTTGAAGTCGTAATCGGCAAGCGTTGCATAGGAGATGAGACCGCGCGGCTTGTCGATCTTGTCCATCACCGAATTGCAGGCATCGATGCACAGCGCACAGGTGATGCATTCCAGCTGCTGGCCGTCGCGAATGTCGATACCCATCGGGCAGGCAGCGACACAGGCATTGCAATCCACGCAGTCGCCCACGGTTTCGCCTGCGGCAATCGCCTTCTTGGAATGGCGTGAGCGTGGCTCGCCGCGCCAGTCATTATAGGTGACGGTGAGCGAATTTTCGTCCAGCATCGCAGCCTGAATGCGTGGCCACGGGCACATATAGGTGCAGACCTGCTCGCGCATCAGCCCGCCGAAAATATAGGTGGTGGCGGTGAGGATGGCGACGGTGAAATAGGCGACGGGTGCGGCCTGACCTGTCACGAAATCCATGAGCAGCTTCGGCGCATCGGCGAAATAGAAAATCCATGCGCCGCCGGTCAGAACACCGATGACGATCCAGACGGAGTGTTTGGCAACCCGCTTCCAGACCTTGTCGAAGGTCCAAGGTGCCTTGTCGAGTTTCATGCGCGCATTGCGGTCGCCTTCGATGGCGCGCTCGACGACCAGATAGAGATCGACCCAGACGGTCTGCGGACATGTATATCCACACCAGGCGCGGCCCGCGACGGAGGTTACAAGAAACAGGCCGAGACCCGCCATGATAAGCAGTCCTGCGACGTAGTAGAATTCCTGCGGCCAGATTTCGACAAAGAAGAAATAGAAGCGGCGATTGGCAAGATCGATCAGCACCGCCTGATCGGGCGCATAGGGACCGCGATCCCAGCGCAGCCAGGGCGTCAGATAGTAGATGCCCAGTGTAATGAGCATGACAATCCATTTGAAGCGCCGGAACTCGCCCTGCACACGCTTCGGAAAAATCTTCACCCGCGCCGCATAAAGCGACTGCCGGGTCTTGGGGGAATTGACTGCCTGAACGTCAATGCGTTCGACATCGTCTGACATTTGCCTTGCTCCTGAAGCGTGATCCCGGAAAGACAGAAGCTGGTTTCCCGGAATGATCGCACTTGCAACAATTGAGAGCGGGGTGGTTATTCGCCGTCCGTTCCAATGCAGTGGTTTGAAGTGTATCCCGACCTGCCGTTTAAGCCGGGAGCATCTGGCCCCCGCATCGGTTCCGATGCGGGGGGCAGTTATTGTTACTCACCACCGCCCAGCGAATGGACGAAGATGGCAAGCTGCTTGACGGTCGCATCGCCGAGGCGTGTTTCCCATGCAGGCATGACGCCATGCTTGGGATGCGATACCTGACGCACGATGGCGTCCTCGCCGGAACCATAGAACCAGATGGCGTCTGTCAGGTTCGGCGCACCGAACTCACGCAGGCCCTTGGCATCCGCGCCATGGCAGACAGCACAGTTTTCGGCAAACACCTTCTTGCCTTCCGGCACCATTTCCGGATTGTGCGGCGTGCCGGACAGGCTCACCACATAGGCAGCGACATCGCGAATCTGCTGTGGTTCCAGCACGTCGACAAAAGCCGGCATTTCGGAAACGCGGGTGTCGGCATCGTCCTTCGAGCGCACACCATGACGAATGGTCGTCAGAACGTCGTCGATGGAACCGCCCCACAGCCAGTCGTCATCGTTGAGGTTCGGATAGCCGGGTGCGCCCTGTGCGCCAGAACCGTGGCACTGCACGCAGTTGACGCGGAAGGCAGCAGCGCCACCGGCAATCGCATATTGGCGCAGGTTTTCATCAGCCAGAATCTCGTGCACGTCCTTGGCCTTGATCTGGTCGATAATGCCCTGGCGCTCGCTGTCGATCTTGGCGGTTTCTTCCCAGAAGGCGCCACGACTCGACCAGCCGAGCACGCCGCCGGTGGAGCTGGAAATCAGCGGCCAGGCGGGATAGGCGATGACATAGGCGATCGCCCAGAAAATGGTGGCGTAGAATGTCCACAGCCACCAGCGGGGCATTGGATTGTCGAGTTCCTTGATGCCGTCCCATTCGTGGCCGGTCGTCGCTACGCCGGTGACATCGTCAATTTGCTTGTCAGTCATTTGCGTCATCCTTGAAAGGAATGTCCTTCGCGTGGTCGGCTATCTGCTTGCTGCCTGGCCGGAAGGCGTAGAAGACGACGAAGAGGAAAAAGAGCGCCATGCCGAGCAAACCCCAGCTATCGGCGAACGTGCGCATGGTATTGTAATCCATCGCTAAATCTCCGCTTTATCTCGCTTTGGGGGACTGGTCGTAGGTCGAGAAGTCGACCAGCGTGCCGAGCATCTGGAGATAGGCGATGAGTGCGTCCATCTCCGAGATCATCTGCGGATTGCCGTCGAAATCACCGAGCTTGGCCTTGGGATAGCGGGCCTCTACACCGGAAGTATCGGCATCGGGCGTAGCCTGTGCCTTAAGATCGTCCAGCGCGCTGTCGATCATTTCCTGGCTGTAGGGCACGCCGACCGCCACATTAGCCTTCAGATTGCCAGCAATGTTGGAGGCGTCCAGCGGACGGTTCTTCAGGAAGGCGTAGCTTGGCATGACCGATTCCGGCACCACGTCACGCGGACGGACAAGGTGCTGCACGTGCCATTCGTTCGAATAGCGGCCACCGACGCGCGCAAGGTCAGGCCCCGTGCGCTTGGAACCCCACTGGAACGAATGATCGTACATGGATTCCGCAGCAAGGCTGTAATGACCGTAGCGTTCCACCTCGTCGCGGAACGGACGGATCATCTGGCTGTGGCAAAGGTAGCAGCCTTCACGCACATAGACGTCACGGCCCGCGAGTTCCAGCGGCGAGTAGGGGCGCATGCCCTCCACCTTCTCGATTGTGTTCTCGAGATAGAAGAGCGGCGCGATTTCAACGATGCCACCGACCGTGACCACGGCGAGCGATGCGATCAGCAGCAGCGTTGCGTTTTTCTCCAGCTTGGAGTGGTTCTTTAGTATCGACATAAATCACACGCTCCTTATTCGGCAGGCTGCATGGTGGTGCCAGTTGCAGGCTTCGCACCGCCCATTGGGGCTTCGTTGCGCAGATTGCCGCGAATGGTCTGATAGACGTTCCAGGCCATCACGAAGCCACCGGCGAGGTAGAGCACGCCGCCAAGCGTACGGATGACGTAATATGGGAACATGGCGAGCACGGTTTCCGCGAAGGAATAGACGAGGAAGCCCTGATCGTCGTATTCGCGCCACATCAAGCCCTGCTGGATACCGGCAACCCACATGGCCGCCGCATAGAGAACGATGCCGAGCGTCGCCAGCCAGAAGTGCCAGTTGACCATGCGGATCGAATAGAGCCGCTGGCGGTTCCACAGCTTTGGTGCGAGATAATAGACGGCGGCAAAGGTGATCATGCCGTTCCAGCCGAGCGCACCCGCATGAACGTGACCGATGGTCCAGTCCGTATAGTGCGACAACGAATTGACGGCCTTGATCGAAAGCATCGGGCCTTCAAAGGTCGCCATGCCGTAGAAGGCGATAGCTGCAACCATCAGGCGGATGATCGGATCGGTACGGACCTTGTCCCATGCGCCGGAAAGCGTCATCAGACCGTTGATCATGCCACCCCAGGACGGCATCCACAGCATGATGGAGAACACCATGCCCAGCGTCTGCGCCCAATCGGGAACGGCGGTGTAATGCAGATGGTGCGGACCAGCCCAGATATAGAGGAAGATGATCGACCAGAAGTGCACGATCGACAGGCGGTAGGAGTAGATCGGACGCTCTGCCTGCTTGGGCACGAAATAGTACATCATGGCCAGGAATGGCACGGTCAGGAAGAAGGCAACGGCGTTATGGCCATACCACCACTGCGTCACAGCATCCTGAACGCCGGAGAAAGCCGAATAGCTTTTCACGCCGAGGAAGGAGACCGGGATCGCCAGATTGTTGATGATGTGCAGCATGGCGATGGTGATGATGAAGGACAGGTAGAACCAGTTCGCCACATAGATATGCGGCTCTTTGCGCTTCAGGATCGTGCCGAGGAACACGACCAGATAGGCGACCCAGACGATGGTGAGCCAGATGTCGACATACCATTCCGGTTCTGCATATTCACGGCTCTGCGTGATGCCGAGCAGATAGCCGGTCGCAGCCATGACGATGAAGAGCTGATAGCCCCAGAATACGAACCATGCGAGATCACCGCCGATGAGGCGGGCGCGGCAAGTGCGCTGCACGACATAGAACGATGACGCGATCAGGATGTTTCCGCCAAACGCAAAAACAACCGCAGAGGTATGCAGCGGACGCAGGCGGCCAAAGTTCAGGTAAGGTTCCAGATTGAGATCTGGAAAGGCGAGCTGCGCGGCGATAACCACACCGACCAGAAAACCGGTCACTCCCCAGAAAACCGTCGCGATGACACCGTATCGGATCGGGCCGTCCATATAGGTGGACTGGTCGACCTTTTTCGGCGTCAGGCCGTAATCGGCATTTCGCATCAGAAGAATGGTGAAGATGGCCAGTGTAGCGAACAGAATCCACATATGGGTTCTGAACAGCTCATCATGGGAAAATCCGGCCAGAAGCACGGCAAAAAGTGCTCCCAGACCGGAAAGGACTGTTCCAGCGGCGTAGTTCATGAAATCCCCTCGCAGCGCATGACAAGAGCCATCTCGGATGAGACAGCAATAGCGATAGGTTTCCTATCAGCGCTTAGAGAGCAGCTGTCATTGATCTAAATCAAAGACAGCTGCCAGAAGGCCCGAAAAATAGGGAAGAGAGCCTTGCTCAGGATTCGTCAATATTCCGCTTCAGCCGGATCATGATGCGGGACGCAGTATTATGTCATTCGACAATCGTGCCCGGCACGATGATTGATGCGCTTAACCCGCCTTGTGAGCGGTTTTGCAGCTGCAATTCGCCACCCATCCGTTCTGCCGCCATTTTCACAATTGCGAGGCCAAGGCCGCTGCCGGTTTCGTTGCGATGCGCGCCGCGGAAGAAACGCTCGGTTACATGCGGCATTTCGCTGTCGGGAATGCCAGGTCCATTATCCTCGACAGTGAGCCTGACTTTGCCCGCTTCAGCTTCGATCCGGCAGCGCACGGCGCCATCCCTGGGCGAGTGATTGACGGCATTTTCGATCAGGTTGCGGGCAGCAAGCGTGAAGAGATGCGGGGAGGGCAACTGCACCAGCGGCATGTTGTCTGGCAATTCGATGGAAATGCCGCGCTGGACTGCGAGCATCCGCATGTCGGTGGAAACCGCAACCAGAAGCTGGCACACAGGTTCGCATGCTGGTGCTTCAGTCTCATCGCTGGTTTCAAGCGCTGCCAGATCCAGAAGCTGGTTGGTGAGGCGGCTGGTGCGGTCGACGCCCGCCGCGATCTGGCGCACTGCATTGGCGCGCATTTTTTCATCCTTCGCACCTTCGGCAATCTGTGCCTGCGTCTTCAGTCCGGCGAGCGGCGTCTTCAGCTCATGCGCGGCAAAGATCGCAAAGTTGCGCTCGCGCTCGCGAGCCTCTTCAACGCGATGGAAAAGCCCGTTCAGCGCGGTGACGGCGGGTGCGATCTCCTTGGGCAGGTTCTGTTCGGGCAGCGGTCGCAGATCCTGCGCCTGCCGTTTGGAAAGCACGGACGCAAGGCGGCTCAGCGGGTCGAGACCGCGTCGCACGCACAGCCAGATCATGAGCGCCAGAACAGGTAGCATCAGCAGGGCTGGCAGCACGAGGCCCGCCACGACGTTCTGCACCAGCCTTTCACGAACGCTCAGGCTGTCGCCGACCATGACACGCAGGCCGAGCTGGGTATTTTCGACAGCGAATACACGCCAGCGATCACCCGCAACTTCCGTATCGGAAAAGCCGTTTGCGACATTGGTGAGCCGCACGCCGGGCGCACTTTCGGAACGTCCCACCAGCTTGCCGTCAAGCGCCCATATCTGACAGAACAGCTGCCGGTCATAAAGCGGAAAATCCGGCATTGGCTTCAGCGACAATTGCCCGCCATCACCTTCCGGGCCAACCTCCACACGGTGCTCGGTCAAAAGCGAATTGACCATGCGTGCGGCCTCCATCAGGCGCGCATCGAGTACTTTTTCAAGCTGTGACTGGGTGCTGATATGGATCCATACCACCGCGAAAAGCCAGACGAGGCAGGTAACGCCGATCAGGATGCCGGTCAGGCGGCTGCGGATGGAATTCATGCGCCTGCCCCTGCCAGACGGTAGCCGACCCCACGCACCGTTTCGATATAATCCGAACCGAGTTTCGAGCGCAGATGATGGATATGGACTTCCACCGCGTTGCTCTCCACTTCCTCCTGCCAGCCATAAAGCGCTTCTTCCAGTGAGGATTTGGAGAAGGTGGCGGTCGGCCGTTCCATCAAGGCGCGCAGGATCGAGAATTCGCGTCGGGTCAGCCTGACGGGTTCACCATGGAGAAGCACCGACATCTCCGCCGGGTCCAGTTCCACGCCGCGCCATTCAAGCAGGGCATTGGCGCGTCCGGCACCGCGTCGGGCGACAGCGCGCACGCGGGCTGCAAGCTCATGCAGGTCGAAGGGCTTGCCGACATAATCGTCGGCACCTGCATCAAGGCCGGCAATGCGCTCGGGCACCTGATCGCGGGCAGTCAGCAACAGCACCGGTGTCTCGTCGCGGCCGCGCCGCATCGTTCTGAGGATGTCGAGGCCCGAGCCATCGGGCAGCATCAGGTCGAGCACCACGGCATGATAGTTCTGGGCGGCAAGGGCTGCTTCCGCATCGCCGCAATTGGAAACGGCATCCACGGTGAAACCGGCAAGCCCCAACCCTACGGTCAGTCCGTCGAGGAGGATCGCGTCGTCTTCTACCACGAGTATGCGCATGAGTTCCTGTTTCCGCCTTCATTGACAATTAGAAGCACACGGGCTTTTCACCGCGCCAGCTTAAGGCTGTCTTAAGGTGGCCGGAGCATTCGCCTTTTGCAACATGATCAATTTGTCCGAATCGAATTTATGCGGAAAATCGTAATGCGTTTCTTTACGGGCCTCGCTGGCTTATTCATCAGTTTGTTTCTCGCGCTTGGCCCGGCATCGGCAGCGAACCCGTTGCCGGTCGATCAGGCTTTCCGCCTGAGTGTGCTGAAGGATACGGATGGCCGTCTCGTGCTGAACTGGCAGATCGCGGACGGTTACTATCTTTATCGCGATCATATCGAGGCGAAGGACGGGCAGGGAAACGCGCTTGCCGTCGATACGCAGCCCGGCCAGCCCAAGGACGATCCGAATTTCGGACGGCTTGAAGTCTATTACACCCATGCCACAGCAAGTGTGAAAGCAGATGCACAGCCGGTGGAACTGACCTATCAGGGCTGTCAGGAAGACGGCATCTGCTACCGTCCGGAAACCAGAACAGTCGATCCGGTCACGCTCGCCATATCCAGCGAAATGGGGCAGAAGGCCAAAGCGCTGACGCAGGCATCGGTATTTGCTCCAGCTGCTATGCCAACCGTTGAGCAGAATACGGCGTTTGCCCTTGCACCCGAAAAAGGCATGGTCGAAGGACTGCTCGATCAGGGCGGCACCGGGCTGGTGATCGCGGCGTTTCTGGCTTTCGGTGTTCTGCTTGCTTTCACGCCGTGCGTGTTTCCCATCTATCCGATCCTTGCCGGAACGCTGGCCCGCGAAGGTGAAAAGCTGACGGCAAAGCGCGGCTTCGTGCTTTCCGCCGTCTACGTCGTCAGTCTCGCACTGGGCTTTGCCGTGGTGGGTGCAATTGCAGGCTGGTCGGGGCAGAATCTGCAGATGGTGCTGCAGTCGAAATGGACCGCGCTTGCACTGGCCGGACTATTCACGCTTCTGGCGCTTTCCATGTTCGGCCTGTTCCAGATACAGCTTCCAAATTCATGGGTCAGCGCAATTTCGTCGCGTACTGGCCCCAATGGCCAGCAGCGGACAGGTTCCAAGCGGTCGGCAGCCATTCTTGGTTTCTCGTCCGTGCTGATTGTCGGCCCTTGCGTGACGGCACCGCTTGCAGGAGCGCTGCTCTACATTGCGCAGACGGCCAATGTGGCTCTGGGCGCTTCCGCGCTCTTTGCGCTCGGTATCGGCAAGGGACTTCCGCTCATTGCGTTCGCCACGCTTGGCGCTGGCACGCTTCCGCGCGCAGGCGCATGGATGGAAACGGTGAAGCAGATTTTCGGCTTCGGTTTTCTGGCAACCGCAATCTTCATGGCCGCCCCGCTTCTGCCGCCCGGCGTGGACATGGTGCTGTGGGCGCTCCTGCTTTTCGGGGCTGCAAGTTTCGCGTTTCTGAGGATTCCGGGGCGCAGCGTTGTGGCGCGCACAATAGGCACCGCAGCCTTCGTTTACGGCGTCATTTTGATGCTCGGCGTGGCTTCGGGCGGAAAAGACCCGTTGCAACCGCTGGCCGCATTCGGTAACCGTGGCGGCAACCAGAATCTGGCCGCGCTGCAATTTGCGCCGGTCGAGACTGTTTCTTCCCTTCAGGAGAAACTTGTTGAAGCGCGCGGCGACAAGCCGACGCTTGTCTATTTCACGGCGGACTGGTGCGTAAGCTGCTCCACCGTGGAGCGCCGGGTTTTGCCCGACGCGAGCGTGAAGAAGGCGCTGGGCGACTATCAGCTCATCAAGGCGGATATTTCGCAGCTTACCAGCGGCAATGCCGATCTTATGGCAAAGCTTGGTGTCGCCGGCCCGCCGACGATGATCTTCTTCGATCGCATCAGCAAGGAACCGGAGGGGACCAGATTGGTGGGCGATGTCACGACCGCCTCTATCGAACGTTCGGTAGGCCTTGTGAGCGCTGACTAGAGCATTTCCAGCAAAACTGCGAAGCGGTTTTGCGTCGGATAATGCGAAAAAACAAAGAGATAGAGCATTTCCGATGGCTCAGGAAAAACAGGAAATGCTCTAGAAATAAAGGATTTCAAGATGGCCCGGGGGCAAGGAAATTGATGGTACTGAATGAAAAGCCGGATGCACGGAGATCGCTGCTACGGATGGTTGTGGTTGCCTGTCTGCCTTTTGCTGCCGCAGCATGTACGACCGCATCCGCAGATCGACCGATTGCCGTTACCATGCCGCAGACTGTTGCTTTCACGCCGGAGCCTGTTGCCGTTGAACCGGTCAGCGAACCGGCACCGGAAGTACAAACGGCCAAGAGCGAATATGAGACCATGTATGGCGCGGTGAACGACCGCGGCAATCTCATTCCGGCACTTGATCTCAGCAAGATTGCGGATCGCAATCTGCGCCGGGAAGTCGATTATGCCACGACGGAGCCGGTTGGCACTATCGTGGTCGATCCCTATGCGCGCTATCTCTATCTCGTGCAGCCGGGCGGCAAGGCGATCCGTTATTCTGTGGGTGTCGGTCGCGCTGGTCTGACTTTCAAGGGCGATGCCAAGCTTGCATACAAGTCGCAGTGGCCGCGCTGGACGCCGACAGCCAACATGATCAAGCGCAATCCGGAGCATTACGCAAAATATGCGAATGGCCTTGAGGGTGGCATCCGCAACCCGCTCGGTGCCCGTGCGCTTTATCTTTATCGTGATGGCAAGGACACGCTGTACCGCATCCACGGCACCAACGAGCCCTGGTCCGTCGGCAAGGCTGCGTCATCCGGCTGCATCCGTCTCTACAATCAGGACATTCTCGATCTCTACAAGCGCGCCACCGCCGGTGCGCGTGTCGTTGTGTTGGATAAATCCCAATCGGGCAAAGGAGCAAGCTCATGATGAACCGTCGTCAGATATTGGCCGCAACGGCAGCCGGTGCCGCAACGATTGCGATTTCAGGCGGCGAAAGCCTTGCGCAGCGCGTGCCGACGGTTGCGGAAGTACTCTATGACAAGGAAATTCCGGTTCTGGGCAATCCGAACGGCAACGTGACCGTCGTGGAATATTTCGACTACCAATGCCCCTATTGCAAGAAGGGGCATGGCGAGCTGATGCGCGTGATCAAGAATGACGGCAATGTACGCCTTGTCATGAAGGACTGGATCATCTTCGGCGACACGTCGGCTTATGCCGCACGTCTCGTTCTGGCTGCGGAAAAGTCGGGCAACTATGTAAAGGCCATGGAAGCCTTGATGGCAACGCCCGGTCGTCTTACGCCGGAACAGGTGGATGCGGCACTGAAGAAGGGTGGGCTTGATCCGGCAAAGCTCAATGCAGCCTATAAAGCCGATTCCAAGCGCATCAACGCCATTCTTGAGCGCAACATGGATCAGGGCGAAGCCTTCAATTTCGGCGGTACGCCTTCCTTCGTTATCGGCACCAAGCTTTATGGCGGGGTCATGAAAGAGCCGGAACTGATCGAAGCGATCAAGGAAGCGCGGAAGGCCTAATTCAAATACCATTTGTCAAAGGGCGGAGTTGAAATGCCGCCCTTTCTTGCTTCAAAACGGATAATGCTGCGGACCTTCGATGGTGATCCAGCATGCCAAACTGGTCGATATCTGTCTTGCTACTTCATCGTCTGTCGATCGCATGCCTTCGCAGTCTCCGAAGACGCATTTCGATGCTTGTGAGAGTATTAGCGCAATTTTACGATCAGGATTCCGCCCGGCATCAGTTCCGAGGAAATATTCCTTGACCAATTGTTTCCAGTCTGGGGTGCGCCATTAATGCAAATCAGCCCAAGGTTTTGAAGTGCGCTGGCAAGAAATGCGTTTCCATTGTTGAATTGAATTTCAGATGTATTCGGGCCGAATTCGATATCTACTATGAAGTTGAATCGGAAGTCCGGATTTTTAGTAAAATCAGCATAATCCTCTACAGTAATCTCTAGAAGGCTTGAATTAAAAATATCAATTTCAGAGTTACTAATCAATGTTCTAGGTGACTGAACTGTAAGATTTGAGTTTAATATTGTTATGTTCTGGCGGATGATTGCTTATTTGTTGAAATAAAATTCTTTTGAATAAAATTCTAATTTACTGTTTGTGATGTTTATATTATTTCCATCAAGTGCAAATACGTTTGAGTTTGCTGTGAAGTCGGATCCACTTATAGAGAATTCTCCAGTTTTTATAGTTTTTGAATCTATAATAAATGCGCTACTATTTATATATAGAATTGATACTGTTAAATCCGTTACATCTGAAGTTAGAATGTGTGTGAGGGAGTTTTCATCCAGATATATTCTTCCAGATTCTGATATAAATCTTGATACGTTGTGTACCAAAAAACGGCCATTGAGTATTTTTATTGTTTCGTCACCGAATGGATTATAAAGATATAATGTTTGTGCATTCCCCATGAAATCAAAGATAACTTCTCCACCCGTTACTGAAATTACCGGAGTTTCTTGGTCTGTCGTCGGGTTCCAGGAAACAATGTCTGTCGCTGTGGATTGCCTCAAGGTCAGCGTTTTTCCCGGCGCATTCATCAGGAAGCTGGTTCCGTTTTCCTTGGAAAAGGAGACAGCCGAGGTGCAAAGACTCTCTTGAGATTCATAGCTGCTATCAAATACCTGTGATTTCTTCGGGTCCCATTTGAACTGTTCAGCCATTTTAAATTCCTTGGTACTATTGAAAATGTATTTTAATCGCTAAATAATATCGGATT
Organism: Ochrobactrum sp. BTU2; assembly: GCF_024539785.1. Taxonomy (NCBI): domain Bacteria; kingdom Pseudomonadati; phylum Pseudomonadota; class Alphaproteobacteria; order Hyphomicrobiales; family Brucellaceae; genus Ochrobactrum; species Ochrobactrum sp. BTU2. The sequence goes on from NZ_JAHWRG010000002.1 coordinate 802,559, forward strand.
GGCGATCTATTTAAATCTAGTATTTCTTCCGGGGGAAGAGATTTATTGATTCTCTGTTTTGTTGCTGGATTTGATTTTACTGTGCGTTGAGGCGAGTTTCTGTCCGGCCAGATGATGGAGCTGATTGCCGAATTGTTCTCATTTGCGGATAAAACGTGCAACGATATCGTCTCGAATTTGAAAGCAAGCAGCGGAGTGTAGCTTCGACGCGGTGGCATTAGCCTTCCTTCATGCTCATATTGAAGGAATACCGACATGAACCTTATGACCATGAAGACCCTCGACCCTGATGAAAACCGCTGGCAGAAAGTGCTCGACCGCGACAAGGCGTCGGACGGTGCATTTGTCTATGCGGTGCGCACTACGGGCGTCTATTGTCGTCCATCATGCCCGTCGCGGCGTGGAAAACGCGAAAATGTGCAGTTCTTCGACGGTTGCGAGGATGCAGAACGCGCTGGCTTCCGGCCATGCATGCGTTGCAAGCCGCATCTCTCCGAGACGTTGGCGACGCAGAACAGCACGCGTTACGCCGATATGGTAGCTGCCGCCTGCCGCTTCATCGAGACGGCGGAGGAAGTACCTTCCCTTGAAGAAATAGCGGCTTCCGTGAAGGCGAGCCCTGCCCATTTCCATCGTGTTTTCAAAGAGTTCACGGGGCTGACCCCGAAAGCCTATGCGGATGCGCATCGTGCAAAGAAGATGCGGGCGGCGCTCGATGCACCGGAAATCCGTGTAACCGACGCCATCTATGATGCCGGTTACAATTCCAGCAGCCGATTTTATGAGGCTTCGGACGGGATTTTGGGAATGACTCCAAAGGCTTACAAGCAAGGTGGCAAGAATGCGGATATTCGTTTCGCCATCGGTCAGTCGGCACTCGGGGCCGTTCTGGTGGCCGCAAGCGGCAAGGGCGTCTGTGCCATTTTGATGGGGGACGACCCGGAAGAATTGATCCGCGATCTGGAAAAGCGTTTTCCGCAAGCCAATCTCATCGGTGCGGACCGTGATTTCGAGAACATGGTGGCCGAGGTGGTCGGCTTCGTCGAAGCGCCACGCATCGGCCTCGACCTGCCACTCGACCTGCAGGGAACCGCTTTCCAGCAGCGCGTCTGGCAGGCATTGCGCGAAATTCCTGCGGGAAAAACAGTGAGTTACACTGAGATTGCCGAGCGCATCGGCGCGCCGAAATCGGTGCGGGCGGTGGCACAGGCCTGTGCGGCCAACAAGATTGCTGTCGCGGTTCCGTGCCACCGGGTCGTGCGCAACGATGGCGGCCTCTCCGGCTATCGCTGGGGCGTCGAACGCAAGCGCGATCTCCTGAAGCGGGAGAGCCAGGCATGAACAGAAATGAACCCATGCAGGTGGATAAAATCGCCGCCTATGACTGGCAAAAAATTGGCGCCGAACTGGATGAGTTCGGCGCCACAATCCTCAGGAACATAATTTCGCCACAGGATTGCCGCGAATTAGCCGCCGGCTACTACAATCTGGCCGCATTTCGAACTGTTATTTCGATGCGAAAACACGGTTTTGGGCGCGGGGAATACAAATATTACGCAAATCCCATTCCTGCCTTAATTTGGAATCTGCGCCAGACGCTCTATCCGCAGCTTGCGCCTATCGCCAATCGCTGGAGTGAGAGATTGGGATCGGATGTCCGTTTTCCTCCGACCCATGACGAATTTCTGGACCGGTGCCACGCGGCAGGACAGACCCGTCCGACACCACTCATCCTGCAATATGTAGAGGGTGACTATAATTGCCTGCATCAGGATATTTACGGCGATATCGCATTTCCGTTGCAGGTTGCGATTTTGCTTTCCGAACCGGAGAAGGATTTTACGGGCGGGGAATTCGTGCTGACCGAACAGCGCCCCCGGATGCAGAGCCGTGCGGAAGTCGTGCCGCTTCGACAGGGCGACGGCGTGGTTTTTGCGGTTAATGACCGTCCGATGCAGGGCACACGCGGCGATTATCGCGTCAAGATGCGGCACGGTGTCAGCCGCATCCGCTCCGGCCAGCGGCAAACGCTGGGCATAATCTTTCACGATTCCAGATAAAGCATGTCTCCCAAAAGTGGGAACCGGTATTGGGATAAAGACATGCGTGAAAACAAAAGCTTAAAGCGTGTTCCCTGAATATAGTAAGATGCAACACGCTTTAAAGGTTGAAACCGGTGTTTCGATAGCCTTTGATCGCGGCCAGAGCATGATTCCGAAAAGTGGGAACCGGTTTTCGGATAAAATCATGCTCAAACAAAAGTTTAGAGCGGGATAGTGGTTCAACTTGAAAACATCACGCTCTAGTCGATCAAAGGAGTCGGATATGAGCGTGACCATCTACGGTATCAAGAACTGCGACACCATGAAGAAGGCGCGCACCTGGCTTGAAGACCATGGCATCGGCTACGCATTTCACGATTACAAGAAGGAAGGGCTCGACGGCGAAACGCTCGACCGCTTTCTGAAAAGCGTTCCGTGGGAACAATTGCTCAACCGGGCCGGAACGACGTTTCGCAAACTGCCCGAGGAAGAACGCCAGAACGTCGATGCCGCCAAGGCGCGGGCGCTGATGCTGGCACAGCCATCCATGGTCAAGCGTCCGGTTCTCGACAAGGGCGGAAAGCTGACGGTCGGTTTCAAGCCGGAACTATACGAAAGTTTCTTCAAGTCTTGAGGCAGAGGAGCGCTGCCATAGATAGCTGTCGACAAGCAGATGGAGAGATCTATGCGGCAGCGCGCGAATAAGGTCGTTCAGCAATGGTCGGTAAGTTGGCGTGACTCCCTGATCGCGTCCTTTGCAGGCGGTGTCGCGTGGCTGATCTGCCAGTTGGCGCTGGGGCAGCCGAAACCTGTCTTTGCCATGGTCACGGCCGTGATCTGTCTGGCACCGAACCTGCCCAACCATGGCAAGCAGGCGATAGGGGTGATGGTCGGCGTCACGACTGGCGTGCTGGTGGGAGAACTTTCGCTGCTCTTGCCGGAAACGGTTCCGGTCTTCCACACAAGCATAGTGACGTTCGTCGCCATGGTGCTGGCGACCTCTTTCGGCATGGCTCCTGCAATTGCCATCCAGTCGGGCGTCTCTGCGATTCTGGTTCTCGCCATGGGACCGCAGGTCGCAGGTATAACGCGGCTGGTCGATGTTCTGGTCGGTGCCGGTGTCGGCTTGCTGTTCAGCCAGATATTGATGACGCCAAGCCCGGTGCTCCTGATCGACAAGGCCGTCCGCGGCCTGCTCGACCGTCTTGCCAACGGACTCAAGCAATCGGCAGTGGCGCTCGAAAAACAGGACCTCGTGCGCGCCCAGAGTGCAATCAACCAGTTCACATCCGCGCACCGGGCAGTGATCGCCCTCGGCGACGGTATTGCGCTGGCGCGCAGCAATGCACGCTGGTCGCTGCGTGGTCGGCTGGTGGCGCGCGAGGTTACGGAAATGGCGGGTCGGTACGACCGGCGTGGCATCCGCCTTTATGCATCGGCGCTGCTGTTCGGTGAAGCGCTGGGCAATGCGCTGCGAAAGAAGGAGGCCCCACCGCCTCCCTGGCTGACGGAGGCCCTGCAGGTTGTCATCGCCAATTGCGAGCTGGAGGAAGGGCAGGAACCAGGCCGAGTCCCGCCCATGCCAAAAGACATTCCGTTCGGCTGGCGCGATTGCGCGCACCGGCTGTTATCGGTTCAGGATACGCTGCTGCACTTCCTGCATTCCGATATTCCGGACAGTGTTCCCATCGCCGGAAGGAAGACTGAAGAAAAGCCAACTGCAGCATAGGTGGACGCGCACCGCTGCTGCAGAAAGACGTCACGCCGCTGGAACTTCACGCCGTTCCAGTATGCGGTCGATCAATCCCCATTCGAGACCGGCTTCCGCAGTCATGAAATTATCGCGGTCAAGGGCACATTCCACCTCTTCATAGGTGCGACCGCAATGTTCGGCATAAAGACGCGTCATCAGCCGCTTGGTTCGTTGCGCTTCCTCGGCATGGATGAAGATATCCGATGCCTGCCCCTGAAAGCCACCGGAGGGCTGGTGGACAAGCAGGTTTGCGTTGGGAAGTGCTGCCCTATGACCGGGCTCGCCCGCCATCAGCAGAAAGGAGCCCATCGAGCGGGCCGTCCCCATGCAAAGCGTGTGCACTGGTGCACGGACATAGTGCATTGTGTCATAGATCGCGAGGCCGCTGGTCACAACGCCGCCCGGCGAGTTGATATAGAGATTGATCGGCTGTTTGGAATTTTCCGCTTCCAGAAACAGCAATTGCGCGCAGATCAGTGCAGACACAGTGTCGTTCACTTCACCATTGAGAAAGATGATCCGTTCGCGCAGCAGGCGCGAATAGATATCGAACGACCGTTCGCCACGGCTCGACTGTTCCACGACCATAGGGACGAGTTGCATCGTTTCGCGCATCGGCGAACTCCTCTCTGTCAGAAATTCCGGGGTACTAGAGCATTTCCAGCAAAAGTACGAAGCGTCTACGCGGGGAAATCAGTTCACTGGACTGATTTCTCATGCCGCTTCGATGCGTAGGATAATGCGTAAAAACAAAGAGATAGAGCGGTTCCAATAACTCTGTTTTAACTGGAACCGCTCTAGGCGGCGCGCATCATCGGCATCCGGTTGCTGTTGGCAGCAACTACCGCGGTGTGCTTCAGGCGCGTGTCGTTCAGTTCATGGATGACGCGCAGAAAGGTGCCGCCGGAAACGCCTGGCACAATGCGGAACGTGACCATGCTTTCCAGAAAGGGTGGTTCGCTTTCCCGCATCCGGTAGCTGATCTCCTTGCCGGGCTTGCAGGATGTTGGCTCCGGATCGGCCAACGCCTCGGATGGAAGCCAGTTTTCGCGAAACTCCGGAATGCTGATCGCACGCCACACTTTCTGCGGCGTGGCATCCAACTCATATTCCTGTTCAATGCCTTTCACGCGTGGTTCTTCCTGCCGGTCGGTCATTGGTCCATATCCTTCAGCAAGGTTTTGAGAGCGTCGATACGTTCCGGCCAGTAGGCGCGATATTTCGCAAGCCAGTTAGCAATGAGGGTCAGCCCGTTCGGATCGACTTCGTAATTGACGAAGCGCCCCTCACGCTCCTCACGCACCAGCCCGGCGCCGCGCAACACGGCCAGATGCTGCGACATGGCTGGCTGGCTGATCTCCATGCCCGCCCGCAGCGCACTGGCATTCATGCTGCCCGATGCCAGCTTCTCGAAAATCATCCGGCGGGTCGGGTCGGCAAGCGCCCTGAATATATCGTTGAATATATCGTTCTCATTCATGAAAATACATAAGCATACACTTATGTGATTCGCAAGAGCCTATCTGTCAAAGTTGCTTCGATTAATCCGAAGAATGAAACTGCGTGGTAAAGACACCCCCGCTAATTTCCTGCGCCAGTGAGGGAGCAAGTTGCAGAGGCGTACATTTTTCGACGGCTTCGATAGCAGCGTTCAAAAATGCCGCTTTTGCATTGTCATCCCCTAGAACGTTGATCGCGGTAGCGCGGGGCGGCCCCATCAAGCTTCCGTCACGCCTAAAACTGAAGCTGAGGGTAACGCTGGATTTGATAATATCTGGCGGTGGGGACCAGCAGGTGTGCAACTCACTGCGGACCTCACTCATCGTTTCCAGTTTTTTTGCCTGAACGACACCTGCTGCGATCACCGTCACGGCTGCTAACAGACAAGCGGATATGCCCGATCTATTCATCACGATCCTCCATCGCGAGTGTGTACTCCAATTTTAGGACGGTCTCATAAGGGCACAAACCCAAACAACCGGGGGCAAGCTTCAAGGAGGGCGAACGCGTATGAGGCTCAATAGTGGTGATCGGTCCGATCAGAAAAATTCAATTGTCCTTGGATGATTGAGGTTTATTTTCCCGCCAATGACCGAGACCTCCCTAGAGATGACCAAGCCCGCATCCCCACAACATCGCACTGCCGTCCGCTATGCTTTCGGCGGTTTTCTGGCTATGGCCGCAGCCATGGGGATCGGGCGTTTCATCTATACACCGATCCTGCCGGGAATGATGGCCGATATCGGCTTCACTGCCGCCGATGCAGGCTTTATCGCATCGGCAAATTATATCGGCTATCTGCTGGGGGCAGTCGTTGCCGGTTATGGATGGTCCGCGGGCATCGAGCGGAAAAGCGTGATTGCGGGCCTGATCATCAGCGGATTGCTGTGCGCTGCCATGGCGCTTTTTGACGGTGTCTGGCTGTTCTCCATCATCCGCTTTGCGGCGGGTTTCATCAGTGCGGTGACGATGATCCTCTGCACGGCAATCGTGCTGAGCCATGTCACGGCGGCGGAAAGAGCGGGGCTTGGAGCCCTGCATTTCGGCGGTGTCGGCAGTGGTATTGCACTCTCTGCCGTTCTTGTGGCGCTGATCCGTTTTGCCGGGCTTGACTGGCGTGCCGACTGGATCGGCGCTGCGGTTCTGACCATCGTCATGGTTGTTCTGGTTGGCGCTTTCGTCAGGGAAGGGCCGGTTGGCGGAAACAGTGGCACGCGTGAACCGCCGCTCCCCAAGAGCTTCGCCTTCAACGCACTGGCGCTGGCCTATGGCATTTTCGGCTTTGGCTACGTGATCACGGCAACGTTCCTGATTGCAATCGTGCGCGCGACCGATAGCGGCCCGCTGATGGAAGCGGCTGTGTGGGTGGTGACCGGCCTGACGGCTGCGCCCTCGATCTGGCTGTGGGCACCGGCTGCCAGGAAATTCGGCCTTTTCAATGCATTTGCCCTGACGGCCATTTTGGAGGCTGTCGGCGTTGCCGCGAGCGTGGTTCTGGCTCCGCCGCTCGGGCCTCTGGTGGGCGGCGCGCTTCTGGGCATCACTTTCATGGCATTGACGGCGTTTGGATTGCAGATCGCCCGTACACTCGCACCGGCTTCGCCAAAACGCGCTTTGGCGCGGATGACGGTCTGCTTCAGCATTGGCCAGATCATCGGCCCGCTGGTGGCTGGCTTCATGGCGCAGCGTTCCGGTTCGTTTACTTCGGCAAGTCTGGCCGCAGCGTTCTCGCTGGTCGTCGTCGCGGTGTTTGGCATCATGGCAGGACGCGTCGTCAGAACATCGGGCTGAAACCTTACAGGAATTTAACTGGTAAAGGCGCGAGAACCGGCTTCATATGCGGAAAATTCCTCACGAAGTTGGACTGAAATTCAGTGTTTGTGTCGTTCTTTCCCCGCCCGAAATTGTTCTTCTGGTCCGCGCTCGTCTGGAGCCTGCTTGCGGTGCTTGGCTGGTATGAAGGAGGGGAAAGGCTGGGTGCCATATTCGGCCTGCCACCCCTGGCGCAAGACGCAGCGCCGATTATCGGTGCGAGCCTGTTCTGGTCGGCGCCGTTTCTCTGGTTCTATATATATTTCGCGGTGGCGACATTCGCCTTCTATCTTTTCTGGGCTTGGTTTTCACCGCACCCGTGGCAACGCTGGTCCATACTTGGATCGGCACTGATCCTGTTCACTACCTATTTCGGCGTGCAGGTCAGCGTTGCGGTCAATGCCTGGTATGGGCCGTTCTACGATCTGGTTCAAAAGGCACTCACATCGCCCGGAGCCGTCAGCGCCTCCGACTTTTACTGGGGCATGGTCACATTTGCCGAAATAGCCTTTATCGGTGTGACTGTCGGTGTTCTGAGCCTGTTTTTCGTCAGCCACTATATCTTCCGCTGGCGTTCGGCGATGAATGAATACTACGTCAGTCATTGGCCGAAACTGCGTTCCATCGAAGGTGCGGCACAGCGCGTGCAGGAAGACACGATGCGCTTTTCCACGACGCTGGAACAGCTTGGTGTCAGCCTCGTCAAATCGGTGATGACGCTGATCGCCTTTCTGCCGGTCCTGTTCAGTTTTTCGGAAAAGGTCAGCGAGCTGCCGGTGGTTGGCATGGTGCCGCATGCCCTGGTCGTTGCGGCGGTCTTCTGGGCTGCTTTCGGCACCGGATTTCTGGCGCTGGTCGGTATCAAGCTGCCGGGGCTGGAGTTCAACAATCAGCGTGTCGAAGCGGCCTACCGCAAGGAACTGGTCTATGGCGAAGATCACGCGGATCGCGCGGAACCGATCACGCTCGGCGAACTGTTTCGCAATGTCCGGCACAATTATTTCCGGCTCTATTTCCACTATGTCTATTTCAACGTCGCCCGCATTTTCTATATTCAGGCCGATAATATTTTCCCGACGCTGATCCTTGTTCCGTCGATTGTGGCTGGCAAGCTGACGCTTGGCCTGATGAACCAGATCACGAATGTCTTTTCGCAGGTGCAGGGATCGTTCCAGTATCTCGTCAACTCATGGACGACGATCATCGAATTGCTGTCGATCTACAAGCGTCTGAGAGCTTTCGAGGCGGTTATCCGCGGCGAGCCGCTGCCGTCGCTCGATCAGGCAAATCTTGATGCAACGCCTTCAGCTTAAGGGGACGATTACGACCTGTTCTGGCTTGCATGGACGGCATCCTTGTCGAGACTGTCCAGATAATCGCTGTAGGTTGTGCATTTGACGTCGGGCTTGGTGCAGACTTCCGTCACGAGCCGCTCCATGGCGCGCCAATAGGCGCCATCATTCATCAGCACGAAATGGAAGCCGAGCTGGAGCGGAATGCGCTCGCCGGTATATTGCTTGTCGAATGCCGTGCGGAAAGCTTTATAGGCCCGGTCTTCGAAAGCTGCCGATTGCTGTGGCGCCTCCTGGCCCTTCGAGTGACGGACATAAAGATTATAGTCCATTGCCACGATAGGGCGTTGCGACGGGCCTTCCGGAACAAGCGGCAATCCAAATGAAGCAAACTGACCGGCAAGGGTTGGCTCTTCTGGGCCACGCGTGATGGACGATGCCTGATAGCGAAAACCGTTTGCCTTGAGCGCATCTTGCACCGGCTTCGATGCGGCGAGATAGGGCGCGCGAAACCCGTCGATGCCCTTCAGCGCAAGATCACGCCAGCCTTCCGGCTCGCCACTGATGCCATTATTCTTGTAGGCGTCAGCGGTAATGCGGCGGAACTCCTTGATTTCCTTGTCCCAGTCGGCGGCCGACCAATCAGTGCCGTCAAAATGACCGCAGCCATGGCTGGCGATCTCGTTGCCTTCCAGATGGGCCTGCCAGATATTGCCAAGGCGGGCGACAACTTCGTCGCGGCCGAGCGCAAAGCCGACATTGGACGAACCGGCCCGCTTATGGGGCGGCTTGTAATCGCGCCGGTCCTGTTTGGTCATCAGGAAGACGCAGGAAAGGAAATAGGTGAAATGGGCGTTGTTTTTCTTCGCCAGCTCGCGCGAGCGGGTCCATAGTGCATTGTCATGTGCGCCATCGAAGGAAATCAGCACATATTGCGGCTTTGTGGATACCGGTTCCGCCTGTGCGGCACAGGTAGCCAGAACCAGGGCGGACAAAAGAAAAGGGCGGGGGGACAGGATGCGCATGGACCACGAAACGAGGGGGGAAGAGGAATAGTTCCAGAAATTCCGTTGCTAGTTCTTGAATAAGGCTATTGTCGGACCGAAATGCACTTTGTGACACGTGTTTCGGCTTATTTCGCTGACGGGTCTTACATATGGCGCGAAATGCGACTAAAAGCGCCAGAACGAACAAATACGAACATCAATTTGGCTTTAGTGGCAGGTCCATGGCAGACGACAGTTTCATTCGCGAGGTAAACGAGGAAATCCGTTCGGAACGGGCAAAGCAGATCTGGCGGAATTTCGGTCCGCTGTTGATCGGCGGCGCTGTGGCCATTGTTCTGGGAACAGCTGGCTGGGTCGGCTATCAGCACTGGGTCGACAGCAAGGCTTCCGCTTCCGGTGACAAGTTCCTCGCCGCACTGGACCTCGCCTCGGAAGGCAAAAACGACGAAGCGCTGACCGCGCTCGACGATCTGGAAAAGACCGGCTACGGCTCCTATCCGGTGCTGGCGCGTCTTCGCGCCGCGTCGGTTATCGCTGACAAGGGCGATGCAGCCGGTGCCGTGAAGGCGTTCGATGAGGTTGCTGCCGATAACGCCGTGCCTGCACCGCTTCGCGATGTCGCGCGCCTGCGTGCCGGTTATCTGCTGGTCGACAGCGGTTCCTATGACGACGTCGCCAAGCACGTCGAGACGCTTTCCGCAGACGGCAATCCTATGCGTTCAAGCGCACGGGAAGCGTTGGGTCTGGCTGCCTGGAAGGCTGAGCGTTTCGATGATGCGGTCAAACTGTTCCAGCAAATTGCCAATGACAGCCTTGCTCCGGCCAATATCCGCCAGCGTTCCAATACGATGCTCGATCTGATGCGCAGCGCTGGTGTCAACGTGCCTGACGCGCAAAGCACATAATAAAACAAGCGCATCCCGAAAAGTGCGAAGCGGTTTTCGGACAAGATGCGCGTCAAGATAAATAAATAGAGCGGTTCCACGTTTCGGTTGAAAGCGGAACCGCTCTGGTTTCTGGAGTTATCTTCTCCCATGGGTTTCACAGTCGCCATCGTCGGGCGTCCCAATGTCGGCAAGTCCACGCTGTTCAATCGCCTCGTCGGCCGCAAGCTGGCGCTGGTCGATGACCTGCCGGGCGTCACGCGCGACCGGCGCATCCACGATGCCAAGCTCTACGATCTGAAGTTTCAGGTCATCGATACGGCAGGTCTTGAAGAAGCTGCCAATGACAGCCTGGAAGCGCGCATGCGCGCCCAGACCGAGGCTGCCATCCAGGAAGCCGACGTGATCCTGTTCGTCGTTGACGCCAAGAACGGCCTGACGCCGACCGACAGCACCTTTGCCGAAGTGGTGCGCCGTTCCGGCAAGCCGGTCGTGCTGGTCGCCAACAAGGCGGAAGCGCGCGGCGCGCAATCCGGCATGTATGACGCTTTCCAGCTTGGCCTTGGCGAACCGTGCCCGATCTCTGCCGAACACGGTCAGGGCATGCCAGACCTGCGTGACGCCATTGTCGAGCTTCTGGGCGAAGAGCGCGTCTTCGCCGACGAGAAGGAAGAGGAAGTTGCCGACGAGGTTTTCACGCCGAAGGCTGTCGGTGAACTGATCGGCGATGACATCGAAGACCCGGATGAAGAAGAAATCCCGGCCTATGATGCGACCAAGCCGCTGCGGATCGCCATTGTCGGCCGACCCAACGCTGGCAAGTCGACGCTCATTAACACGATGCTCGGTGAAGACCGCCTGCTGACCGGACCGGAAGCAGGCATCACCCGTGACTCGATCTCGGTAGATTGGGAATGGCGTGGCCGCAAGATCAAGCTGTTTGACACGGCCGGTTTGCGCCGCAAGTCGCGCGTGCAGGAAAAGCTCGAAAAGCTTTCGGTTGCTGACGGCCTGCGTGCGATCCGTTTTGCGGAAGTCGTCATCATCGTGCTCGATGCGACGATCCCGTTTGAAAAGCAGGATCTGCAGATTGCCGATCTCATCATCCGTGAAGGCCGGGCACCGATCATCGCATTCAACAAATGGGATCTGATCGAGGACCGCCAGATGGTTCTGGCCGATCTTTACGAAAAGACGGCCCGCCTGCTGCCACAGGTGCGCGGGCTTCGCGCCGTGCCGATTTCCGGCGAGCGCGGACAGGGTATCGACAAGCTCATGGAGAATGTCGTCAAGACCCACGAAATCTGGAACCGCCGCGTTTCGACCGGACGTCTCAATCGCTGGCTGGCTGGCGTCATCGCGCACCAGCCGCCACCGGCAGTTTCTGGCCGCCGCCTGAAGGTAAAATATATGACGCAGGTGAAAACCCGTCCGCCGGGCTTCGTCGTGTCCTGCTCGCGTCCCGATGCGATGCCGCAATCCTATGTGCGCTATCTCATCAACGGCCTGCGTGAGACTTTCGATATGCCGGGTGTGCCGATAAGGCTTTCATTGCGCACCTCGGACAATCCGTTCGCAGGCCGCGCGAAGAAAAAGAAATAAGCTGACACACAAAAAGCCCGGAGCGATCCGGGCTTTTTGCTTTTCGATTCTCACGAGACGCTGTTTGCGGCCTCGGCGATCAATCCGGCGACCTCGTCGGGTCTTGATGCAAGCGAGGCATGACTTGCATCCAGTGTGATGGTCTTGCGCGGGTTCATGCGTTCGGCCATTCGCTTCTGGTTTTCCGGCGCGATCATGTGGTCCTGGCTCGATATCTGATACCAGGTTGGCTTCTTCTTCCAGGCCGGTGCTGTGATCGTGTCACCAAATGTATTGGCGATGGGCGCCTTCTGCGTGATTGCCATGACCAGAGCTTCGTCGGCGCTCAAATCCTGGCAGAAGCTTTCGTGAAACTTATCGTATTTGATCCAGAGATATCCATCGCTGTCGGGAGCCAGATTGGGGAATGCCGCAGGTGGATGTTCCTGACTGATGCCGCCGGGGCTTTCGCCTGCATCTGGTGCAAAGGCAGCAATGTAAACCAGCCCCACCACATTTGGCAGATCACCTGCCTGTGTGATGACCGCACCACCATAGGAATGCCCGACCAGAAGTACCGGCCCCTCCTGCTGTACGGTCATCTTGCGCAAACGCTCGGCATCGTCGGCAAGCGACGTCAGAGGCATCTCCACGTCTCTTATCTTGTCATGTCCCATTCGGGAAAGTGCGAGGATGGCCTTGCTCCAATGGGCTGCCCCTCCCCAGAAACCATGCGCAAGTACGATAGTTGGTTTTGTGCTCATGAGACGGTTTCCTAATTGACGTTGATGCCAAGTCCGGCAATCGAGAATTAGGGCGTCAGTCCTGCATGAAAATAAGCTATTACTAATATATTTGGAGGCAGAGATTGCAGACTTCCGGCGTGATGCCGGAAGTTGCGTTTGGTATAGGTTCTGCCCTTAGGTTTTTGGCAGCACAAATTCGACACGCCGGTTCTGTGCCCGTCCGTCGGGATTGTCCTTGCCCTTGATTTCATTGGGTGCGACAGGTTCGCTTTCGCCATGCCCTTCCGGTTTCAGTCGTGCCGATTGAACGCCATTATTGACGAGAAATTTGGTGACCGCATCGGCGCGGCTTTTTGACAGCTTATCGTTGTAGCTGTCGGCCCCTTTGGAATCCGTATGGCCCACCACACGGACTGCGGAATCCGGCATGCTTTCCAATATTTTGGCAATATCGGTCAGCGTCGCCTTGGCCTTGCTGGTCAGTTTGGCGCTGTCGAAATCGAACAGAATATCGCTTGTCACGGAAAGAACGATGCTGTCCTCGGTTTCCCGCATGGTGATATTGCCGCTCTTCTCGACAATTTCCTGTGCCGCACCGGACAGGCCACGCGCCTTGCCATCGGTGCTGCCCGATGCCGAAACCAGATCGCGGATTTCGGGCACAAGATCACGAATATAAGCGCTGTTGTCTGCGCTTGTATTCTGCGCGGTCGCGACGGATGGCAGGCAAAGCACGGCGAGGCCGAGAGCGATGCAGCCTTTGATCTGATTGGTCATGGCCAGCCCCTATTCGGCGGGAACAGCAAAAGGCCCGAGCGGCTCGACCCCCTTGATATAGAGCGTCACCTTCTGGCCCTTCGGTGGCGCGGGAAAGACGCCATGCCAGACGCCCACAACATGGCCATTGCCGAAAAGAGAAACCGATGCCGGAGCAAGCGGCTTGCCTTCGGAGTCTTTCAGAAGAAGATATTTCTTGTCGCCTGCGAGAAGATAATAGTCATTCTCGTAATCTTTGTCCGACAACGCGGTATAAAGCGTTGTCGAAACGCTGCCGCCTTCCTTGGCATTGATGAAACGGACCTTGACGGTCAGCTTGTCGCCATCTGCCACGACGCCGCTCACCTCTGCGGTGGCTTGACCGCTGCTGTGATAGCCACTTGCTATCGGCTGATTGGCTGTCTCCTGAGCATTTGCAGCGTGGGGCAGCGCACTGGTCGAAAGGAGGACAGTGGCAAGAACCGTACGTGAGAGAAACGCCATGAGTATCGCTTTCATTTGTTGGGTAACCTTGAGCATAGCGAAGCCGGATCGAAAACATCCGGGCATTGCGAAGGCGGTGAAAACAAATAAGCGGAGCAATTCAGGGGATATGAGTGAAAGACGAACCACTCCAGATGCGGCGGTGAAACCTAACAGGCAGAAGAAGGAGGTCATGTAAACTTTGGAAACACGCATTAACATTTGCGCGACCGGAAATTTTTCTCATCTGGACCGCGATGATCGCGATCGTGATCATAACCAGCATTTAATTTGGTAATTTCAGGTTGAGCTTGGCTTGCGCGGCTGCTAATTCGCCCGCTCTCCGGTTTTCTCCAAAGAAGGTGTAGTGATGACGAAGGCTGATCAGAGCCGTTTTGACGGCGTGACATTGGGCATCGACTTCGGCACGACGAACACCGTTCTGTCCGTGGCTGCACCCGATGGAACCACGGTCGTCCTGAGCGTGCCGAAGGATGGCGTGGATATTACCGGCTACCGCTCGATCCTTTGCTTCTGGCAAGATCGCGAAACCGGCGAGCGCACCGTTGAAAGCGGACCTTGGGCGATGGACGCGTTCGTCAACGCGCCGCATTCCACGCGCATGCTGCAATCGTTCAAGACATTCGCGGCATCGAAATCCTTCACCGATACGCCGGTTTTCGGCAAGCGGTTCAAGTTCGAGGATATTCTGGCGACCTTCCTCGAAACGGTCGCCGCGCGGCTTGGCGATCGCCTGCCACCAAAGGGCAATCGCGTGGTTATTGGCAGGCCGGTGATCTTTGCGGGCGCTTCGCCGGATGAAGCGCTGGCCATGCAGCGCTATGAGAAGGCGTTCCGGGCGTTCGGCTTCACCGATATTCACTACGTCTATGAGCCGGTTGCCGCGGCTTATTTCTATGCGCAGGAACTGAATGCAGCATCCACCGTTCTGGTGGCCGACTTCGGCGGCGGTACGAGCGACTTTTCCATCGTGCGCTTCGAAGTGGGCAAGAATGGCCTCAGCTTCACGCCGCTCAGCCAGACAGGTCTGGGCATTGCAGGCGATACATTCGACTATCGCATCATCGACAATGCCGTTTCGCCGCTGCTTGGAAAGGGTACGGAATACCAGTCCTTCGGCAAAAGGCTGACCATACCGAACCATTATTATGCAAATTTTGCGCGCTGGAACACGCTGTTCCTGATGAACTCTCCAGCGACCATTCGCGATCTGGACGAACTGGCCCGGCAAGCGGTCGATCCAAAGCCCCTCGAACATTTCATCAACCTGATCGAGAACGATTACGGCTATGAAATCTATCGCGCCGTTTCAGACCTGAAGGTAAGGCTTTCATCGCAGCGCATGTCGGAACTGCACTTTAAAGCCGACGATTTCGAAATCCGCTCCGACATCACGCGCAACGATTTCGAAAACTGGATCGCTGACGATGTGCGCCAGATTGAACAGTCGGTGCAGCAGGCGGTGGATAAAGCGGAGCTGGAAACCTCGTCTATCGACCGTGTTTTCCTCACCGGCGGCACATCTTTCGTACCGGTCATCCGCACGGTGTTTGAAAACCGCTTTCCCGACGCCGTGGTGACGAGCTCGAACCAGTTCGATTCCATCGCCAACGGCCTGGCATTGATCGGGCAGAGCGCGGATATCGAACGCTGGTCAGTAAAATAGTAAGCATTGCCCGAATAGGTTTCCGTTCAAAACATGGAGATCATCGTGTCAATCAGCACTTTTGAAACTTTCTCTGAACGCTTGCGTCAGAACAGCCAGCCATTCTGGTCGCAAGCCGTCGGCCATCGGCTCGTCGGTGAAATCTATACGGGCACGGTCGCACCTGATGTCATGACGCGCTATCTGGTGCAGGATCATCGCTTTATCGACTGCTTTCTGTCACTGCTGGGTGGAACGCTGGTCAATTGCGACAGGATGGAAGCCAAGCTGACATTGGGCCGTTTCATCGGCATGATCAGCAGCGATGAAAACTCCTATTTCGAACGCTCCTTTGCGAAACTCGCAGTCGCTGACGCCGAGCGTTTCGATACACCTGATGCGACGCCAACCGCTGCATTCAAGGAACTGATGCTGGAAGCTGCGCGTTCAGGCTCCTATGCGGTCTGCCTGTCGGTGCTGACCGTTGCCGAATGGCTTTATCTCGACTGGGCTGAAAAAGCGCCAAAGCCTCTGCCTGACGATTTTGTTTTCGCGGAATGGATCGTGCTGCATGACAATCCATACTTCGTGGAATTTGTCGGTTTCCTGCGCTCGGAACTCGATAGGGTCGGCCCGGCAGCGGCAGAACAATGCCAGCAGTTCTTCCGGCGAGCGGTCGAACTGGAAAAGGCATTCTTCGATGCCGCCTATGAGAGCCGGAACTGATCAGTTGCTGGCGGCGGGGAAGGGGCAGTTGCTGTCGCCTTCCTCGCATTTGAGATATTTCTTGAGGTCGCTGACGCGCTCCGCCGTCAGGTCGGACAGGCAGATCGAATAGGCCATGCCGGAAATACTGCCGCCGCCAACCGTCTGCATGTCGCATTCGGCGTCGCGAAAGGCGATCCATGTCCGTTGCGACTGAACCAGTTTTTTCTTCAGGTCCGCATCGTCGGCGCGGCGCTGCAAGGTCTTGAAGATCTTGTTCAGCTCGCCATCCGATTTCTTGTAGGCTTTGCCATAGCATTCATTGAGTGCGGACTGCGAACTGGCGTTCTGGCAGTCGTCGGCTTGCGCTGTGGCAATGATTGCAAAAGCACTGAACGCCACCCCGATAACCCCGATTTTCAAAACCTGCATAAATTTCCTCCCCGAAAATTTGACGATACTATCTTCATCACAAATAGAACGTTTGTCATTAAAGAAAAGATGACGCCAGGAGCATTTCCACTTTAAATAAAATGGAAGTGTCGGGAGTGCTATATTGTATTTGTTTTTCACGCATCTTGGTCTGATCGAAGCAGGATCAGAAATCAATCCACTGGACTGATTTCCCTGTGCAGCCAGGCGTTTCACATTTTTCGGGACGCACTCTAATCCTCGAAGCGGCTAGACCCATCGCGGTCGCGCCCATAACCCTTCATGTCCGGGAATGACGGCAGCCAGGATTCGCGGCGAATGGTCCAGAGTTCATAGGTCGGCTTGAACTGGTCCGGTGCGTCGAGTGAGCCGAGATTGATTTCGACTTCATCCGCGCTGCGCCCGAAAACAGGCGACCCGCAACGCGGACAGAAAAATCGTCCCGCATAGTCACGGGTCTCTCCCTCGACCGTAACCGCAGCTTCGGGAAATATCGCTGAAGCGTGAAACAGGGCTCCATGGTGCTTGCGACAGTCGAGGCAGTGACAGATACCGACCCGATATGGTTGTCCCGTTGCTTCAAAGCGGACATTGCCGCACAGGCATCCACCCGTAACCTTGTCCATGATGCACCTCCTCACTACAGCAATTCGGTTTTCGCAAAGCTGAAACTGCTTAAACCCGGCATTAACCATATTCGTTCATGGTTAACGCGCTGCTGATAATGACTGTATTCGCCAGAGCTGCAAGCGTGTCCTGCACCCAGTGGGCAAGGTTAATACTTCGTTATCACCGCATCAGTTTAGTCAGTGTGAGTGGAGTGTGCGGTGCGTCTTGTATCTTTACGAGCGCTGTTTGGTCGAAGGAAGGCCGTTGCCGAGCCGGTGTGGCATTACCCTGTCACGGGCTATTGCCCGGAAGAGGGGCGCTATTACGCCGTAAGGGCAAAGCCACGCCAGACAGTTCATAAACCGCACCGTCTGGTGCCGCTGGTTCTGGCGGCCATGACTTATCTTTTCAATTCCAATGCGATTGCCTTTCAGGATATGGCGAGCCTGGTGCCGTCGGCCGATCTGGGATCGCATCGCTGGACTGCCTTTGTTGCCAAGGCACCGGTCGGCTCCGTACATCAGGCCGAAATGCCGTTCGTGGATGCAACGACGGTAACGGGCAGCATCGCAACCAACGGTATCGAAGTGCCGGGCATCGGTCGTGTTGCGCTGTCCGGGGGTAAAAAGACGGCCAAGCTCGGCCCGGACGATCCGAACCCGGACGAAAACCGCATCAATCGCTCCGACAAGACGGGCCGCCTCGTCTCGGTGAAGCCTAAGGCGCCCGCCAAAGCCTTCACTGCCGGCAGCATGTTCGACAAGATCAGCATGATCACGCGTCCGCCGGAAAAGACGGACGCGAAAATGGCCTTCTCTAACAAATTGGAGGGCAAGGAAGTCGCCATCACCATGGCGTTCCATGCGGTCAAACCGCCGAAGCCGCGCTCCGAAATGCCGACCCAGCTCGCCAAGCTCATTACCAATGACCAGCCGGATGCGCTGGCCCTTGGTTATGCGCCTGCGACGCCGGACTATGGCAAGACATCGCCCTTTGAAAGCATTTTGAAGCCCCAGCCGGACGAAGGCCGCTTCGTGCCACCGATCGGTGAGAAGGACCACGAATGGGCGGCTACGCCACTGCCGCCTTCTGCTTTCAGCAAGAGCGAACAGAAGTGCCTTGCCGAGGCTGTCTATTATGAAGCGCGCGGCGAAACGGTGAAGGGGCAGGTTGCCGTCGCCCAGGTCGTCCTCAACCGCGTGCGCAACCCGGCCTATCCGGGATCGATCTGCGGTGTGGTCTACCAGAATCGCGACTGGCTCAATGCCTGCCAGTTTTCCTTTGCCTGCGACGGCCAGAAGCACCGCGTGACCGAAATGCCGCAATGGCGCATGGCGCAGCTGGTGGCAAAGACCGTCTCTGCCGGTCAGATATGGCTGCCGGAAGTTGGCTCCGCCACCCATTATCATGCGACCTATGTTCGTCCGTTCTGGGCCCCGACCATGAAGAAGGTCGCCAAGATCGGTCTCCACATCTTCTATCGCACCTATGGCGGCGGATGGAGCTGATTGCTCCTTCTCGCGGCAATAGAGGGATTGGCCGATTTCAAGTCACGTTTTTGTTAGCGGACTAAAAGGTCGAACAGGCGCATAAGGCCGACTTTCCTCCTGTCTTGAATACGGCATGACCATCCGAAATCGATTCCGTTTTTTTAGCCAATAATGTGGCCAATCTGATCCTTTGGTCGGAAAATGAGTCGCACTAATATCTAAGTAATTGAGATTGCTTGATAAAAAACCTTTTGGAGCAATGCCTGCACCGCCTTGACTAGCGGGCGGCGTGTCAATATGTTGCGCGCAACTTGGAAATGGGATTGAAATCCTCGTATTTCTTGAAAAAAGGAGCTGCCAATGGCGCGCGGGACTGAACCCGGAAAGCCATCCGGTGCGATCAAGAATGCGAAGAACGAACCCGGTTCCGGGGAGCTGGATCAGCGTTTGAACCGCCTGGAGGCCGAACTGGCCAAGAAGGGTGTGCTCAAGCAGCCGGCTTCCGAGGATGAGCGATCGGCGACTGCAAGCTCGGTCGCGCAGGCCATGAAGATTTCCAGCGAGTTTATCGCAGGGGTTCTGGTCGGTGCGCTGATTGGCTGGTTTATCGATCGTGTCGCTGGCACGTCGCCCTGGGGATTGATCGTATTTCTCCTTCTGGGCTTCGGTGCGGGCGTCCTCAACGTGCTTCGTTCCGCTGGATATGTTGCCGAACAGGCTAACATTAAATCTAGCTCGGAAAAGAACGACAAGAAATAGGACTTGACGGGCTTCACGGTAAAGTTCGTTCAAGTGTAAGTGAACAAGTGGGCCTTCTGGTCCGAGACTGAAGCGCCTTCGGGCAGACCAAATCGCCTTCGGGCAGGCCAAATTGCCTTCGGGCAGGGAAGACAGACGAGGTTAAGGTGGCGAACGATCCGATCCATCAGTTTCAGGTTTCCCGGTGGATTCCCATCGATGTAGGCGGTGTGGACCTTTCGTTCACGAACGTTTCGGCCTTCATGGTCGCAACCGTCGTGGTCGCTTCGGGCTTCCTTTATCTGACGTCTTCGGGCCGCGGCCTGATCCCGACCCGTCTTCAGTCGGTGTCGGAAATGGCTTACGAATTCGTGGCCACCAGCCTGCGGGATTCAGCAGGGTCGAAGGGCATGAAGTTCTTCCCCTTCGTCTTCTCGCTCTTCATGTTCGTTCTGGTCGCAAATTTCCTCGGTCTCTTCCCGTATTTCTATACGGTTACGAGCCAGATCATCGTGACCTTCGCGCTTGCGGTTCTGGTCATCGGTACGGTCATTGTCTACGGTTTCTTCAAGCACGGTCTCGGCTTCCTCAAGCTGTTCGTGCCGAGCGGTGTTCCCGGCATCATCGTACCGCTGGTTGTCGCCATCGAAATCATCTCGTTCCTGTCGCGTCCGATCAGCCTCTCGGTTCGTCTCTTTGCGAACATGCTTGCTGGCCATATCACGCTCAAGGTTTTTGCGGGCTTCGTTGTCTCGCTGGCCGCACTTGGGCCCATCGGTATCGGCGGCGCTGTCCTGCCGCTGATCATGACGGTGGCGATCACCGCACTCGAATTCCTCGTAGCCTTCCTGCAGGCTTACGTGTTTACCGTTCTCACCTGCATGTACATCAACGACGCAGTACATCCGGGACACTGAGTTCAAGCCGGCGGGCGACCGCCAGAACTGAAATCCGCGCTTATATTCAATCCAGAAGGAGCTTAACATGGAAGCGGAAGCAGCAAAGTACATCGGCGCCGGTCTCGCCTGTTTCGGTATGGCCGGTACGGCTCTCGGCCTCGGCAATATCTTTGGCCAATACCTCTCCGGCGCTCTGCGCAACCCGTCCGCTGCTGACAGCCAGTTCGGCCGTCTGGTGTTCGGTTTCGCCGTTACGGAAGCTCTGGGCATCTTCTCGCTGCTCATCGCGCTTCTGCTCCTCTTCGCCGTCTAATCAACGGTTGCAAGGAACTGGCTGGCCGCGATCTGTATCTTGAAATGCAGCGCGGCTGGCCTTTGCATATGACGTCTGAGTAAGGCATGATCCCTCTCCATCTGGATCAGATCGTGCTGGATTAAAGGGGAAATCTGGATGTTCGTGTCCACGGCGTTTGCCCAAACCGCCACCGAATCGCAACCGGCACCTGCTGCTGGCGAGCACGGCGCAGCCGATGCTGTGCACACCGAAACCGGGGTCGCCAACGATGCCGGACACGGCAGCGGCGTATTCCCGCCGTTTGATTCCACCCATTACGCATCGCAGATCCTTTGGCTCGCGATCACCTTCGGGCTTTTCTATCTGTTCATGTCGCGCGTGGTTCTGCCGCGCATCGGCGGCGTGATCGAAACCCGTCGCGACCGTATCGCTCAGGATCTCGAGCAGGCAGCCCGCCTCAAGCAGGATGCCGACAATGCTATTGCTGCTTACGAGCAGGAACTGACCCAGGCCCGCACCAAGGCTGCTTCGATCGCCGAAGCTGCTCGTGAAAAGGGCAAGGGCGAAGCCGACGCAGAACGCGCTACGGCCGAAGCAGCACTTGAAGGCAAGCTCAAGGAAGCTGAAGAACGTATCGCCGCGATCAAGGCCAAGGCCATGAACGACGTCGGCAACATTGCCGAGGAAACCACGGCAGAGATCGTCGAACAGCTTCTGGGCACCAAGGCCGACAAGGCTTCGGTAACAGCAGCCGTCAAGGCTTCGAACGCCTGAGGAGAGGACAATGGACGCTACATTTTGGGCACTGATTGGCCTCATTATCTTTCTGGCAATCCTGGCTTACCTGAAGGTTCCGGGTATGGTCGGTCGTTCGCTCGATGAGCGCGCTGACCGCATCAAGAACGAACTGGAAGAAGCCCGCACGCTTCGTGAAGAGGCCCAGCAGCTGCTGGCCGAATATCATCGCAAGCGCAAGGAAGCCGAAAAGGAAGCAGGCGACATCGTTGCTTCCGCCGAGCGTGAAGCCAAGGCACTTCTCGAAGACGCCAAGCGCGCGACGGAAGAATATGTTGCACGCCGCAACAAGCTTGCCGAGCAGAAGATCGCAACGGCTGAAGTCGATGCCATCAACGCAGTTCGCGCTTCGGCGGTCGATCTGGCAGTTGCTGCAGCTGGCAAGATCGTTGCCGACAAGGTCGACACGAAGGTCGCAGGCAACCTGTTCAAGGATGCTCTGTCGCAGGTCAAGTCGAACCTGAACTAATCCCGGCTTATACAGTTTTCTAGAAAACGCCGCCTCGAAAGGGCGGCGTTTTTGTTTTCCGGGTTGAGAAATCGATTTCGATACAGTCCGATCAGCGGCTGGCTGCCATGCCACCCAATTTGTGAAACAACGGTCGATATTCCTCCAAAGCAAGGTCATCCAGTGCGCAGGCTTCCTCTGGCATGAACCACCGCAGTTCCGTGTGTCCCCGGTCGCGAATGGCAGGGCGACCGTCCCAGGCGGTGACGGTAAAGAGGTGGAATGACGCTGCCGGACTTGCGATCTCTATAGTGGTGAGGAACGAAAACGAGTGAAGCGTTAGTCCGAGCTCCTCTTGGATTTCCCGTTGGAGTGCGCGTTCAAAACTCTCTCCTGCTTCAACATGACCGCCCGGAAAGCTCCAACGGTTTGGATAGGCGCGGCGATCCGGACTGCGACGGCCCAGAAGAACGCCCTGAGAGCCGACAAGAACTGCATTGACAATATCCGGCATGATGGTGCTTCGATGGTGCGAGGTGAGGTCAGTCCTTGAGGCCCGTGAGATGGGCGAGCGGCAGCTCTCCCTGTGACTTGACCGTCTGGATGGCGAAGTTGCTCCGAATGTCGATCACGCCGGGAAGTCGCAGCAGCGTGCCGGTTAGAAAGCGCTCATAGGATGCGAGATCAGGCACCACCACCTGCAGCAGAAAGTCGGATTCTCCCGACACGAGATGGCATGAAAAGACCTCCGGCAGATTCTGCACGGAGGTGCGAAACGCCGTCGCGGTTTCCTCGTGATGGCGCTCCACCCGGATGCCCACGAAAACAGTCAATCCAAGCCCGACCGCATTTCGATCCAGCGCTGCATGATAGCCTTGAATGACGCCTGCCTTTTCGAGCATCTTGACGCGCCGCAGGCACGGAGAGGGCGACAGACCAATTTTCTCCGCCAATTGCACATTGGAGAGCCGCGCATCGTCCTGGAGTGCGGTCAGTATTTTGCGGTCGATAGCGTCCAGTTTCAGTGTTGGCATAATCCGACAATCATAGTTGTTATGTTGGCAGAATGTACCACAAAGCCGTAACATTGCGCCACAAATCGCAAGGACATGCGCATCCATCTCCGCATAGTTTCGACCATGCAGCTGCTTCGCATAGCGGACCGGCCGGCACTCTCTTTTTTCGCATTAGCCTACGCAAAACTGCTTCGCGCTTTTGCTGGAAATGCTCTGGTGGACGATATCGATGAGCGAGATGTGGTTATATGCAGGCGCACTGGCTGCTGCATTTCTTATTCCGGGACCGGATATGCTTCTGCTCCTCCAGACTGGTGCAGCACAGGGCAGGACACATGCGCTTGCAGCGGCAGCAGGGCTTGCAATCGCGCGCGCTTGTCACGTCGCCCTTGCCGCACTTGGTCTGGCTGCACTTCTTCATGCTTTTCCTGTCGCGTTTCAGTTCGTCCGGATCATCGGTGCCTGCTATTTGGTCTGGATTGCCATCGGCATTCTGCGCCACCCCTTGCCGACAGTGGATGCAGCTGGCGGCGTGCGCGAACGCCGGTCCTATCTGGCTTCGGCTCGCAAGGGTCTCCTCACCAATCTGCTCAACCCGAAAGCGTTGCTTTTCTGTTCGGTCCTGCTGCCGCAGTTCGTTCATCCCGAAAATGGCAGCATTACGCTCCAGTTCGCGTTGCTGGGGACTGTGATGACGATCGTGGGATTGTCGTTCGACACAATCTACGCCTTCACAGGTTCGTCGCTCGGAAGCCTGTTCAAACGTTATCCTGCCATACAGTCAGTCCAACGCTGGGGCTTTGCAGCGCTGCTTTTCGGCTTCGCGGCCAAGCTTGCAATTGTTTAAACGCTGTAACGGCCTTTGATGGGCGCGAAAGTATAGCGGTGGATACCGGGAACGGGACCAGCCGTTTCGATGGCGGCGCGATGTTTCACGGTCGCGTAGCCGGCATGGATTTCCAGTCCGTAAGGTGGATGCGCCGCTCCGGCACGGATCATCATACGGTCGCGCGTTACCTTGGCGACGATGGAGGCCGCGGCGATGGAGACGGAACGCTGATCGCCTTTGACCAGAGCTGATCCGGGGCAGGGAAGTCCGGGCGGAACATCACGTCCGTCAATCAGCGCATGGCATGGCTGCAAGGTCAGGCCGACAGAAGCGCGACGCATGGCTTCAAGCGCGGCTTTCCTGATATCGCTTGCATCAATGCTGCGCGCGCTGAGGCTTGCCACCGAAACGGTGATGGCTTTTTCCAGAATGGTTTCGTAGAGCGCTTCGCGCTTTACAGCTGTGAGACGCTTGGAATCGTCCAGACCGTTTGGAAGGTTGTCGATATCGAGCACCACGGCAGCAGCCACGACAGGACCGGCCAAAGGTCCACGTCCTGCTTCATCTATGCCGACGATGTGTTTCAGTCCGCGCGCAAGCAATCTTTTCTCTTCAGAAAAGTCAGGCGCGAGTGGGATCTCAAAGAGAAGCGGAGAATCAGAAGCCGAGCGTTTCATTTGGCGGCGATGCTCGCATTGCTTCCGATTCTCCGCAAGGGCCCTGCTCGAGGATGGTGGCGTGAAAGCAGGTAGCCCCTCCGTCCGAAAAGAGATCAGACGGGAATTGAACTGACGACTGATAGGATATGCAGTTTGAAAAACGGCGCCAGCCCAAGGTGAAGTTCGCCTTTTGGAGCCCCTTTGTGTGCCTCGCCTAAAACAGTGAAAGCTGTTTGCCTCCCTTTTCGACCGGTTCGAACAGATCGGTGCGCAACTGAAGGCGGCGCGCATTGAAACCGAGCTTGCGTGCGGTGATCTCGAAACGACGTCCGATCTGCCATGCATAGGGACCTGTGCCGCGCATGCGCTTGCCCCATTCGGCATCGTAATCCTTGCCGTCGCGCATGGAGCGCACCAGCGACATGACATGACGATAGCGATCCGGGTAATTTCGCAGCAGCCAGTCCTTGAACAAAGGGGCTACTTCGAGCGGCAGGCGCAGCAGAACATAACCCGCTTCGCGCGCGCCCTGCGCATAGGCGGCGTCCAGAATGCGCTCAATCTCGTGATCGTTGATACCCGGAATAACCGGCCCCATCATGACGGACGCTGGAATACCCGCATCGGCCAGCTTGCGGATGGCCTGAAGCCGCAGTGTCGGCGTCGAGGCGCGCGGCTCCATCGTGCGAGACAGATGAGCATCAAGCGTCGTGACTGACAAGGCGACCTTGGCCAGCCCCTTCTCGGCCATGCGGCTTAGAATATCGATGTCACGCACCACCAGGGCGGATTTCGTCACGATGCCGACCGGATGATTGGCAGCCTCCAGCACTTCGAGAATTTCGCGCATGATGCGCCATTTCTTCTCGACCGGCTGATAGGGATCTGTATTGGTGCCGATGGCGATGGTCCTCGGCTGATAATTGGGCTTGGCGAGCTCGCGCTCCAGAAGGCGCGCTGCATCCGGCTTCGCGAACAGGCGGGATTCGAAATCGAGACCGGCAGAAAGCCCCATGTAACTATGGGTCGGACGGGCAAAGCAATAGATGCAACCGTGCTCGCAACCGCGATAGGGATTGATCGAGCGGTCGAAATTGATGTCGGGTGAATCATTGCGGGTGATGATCGTGCGCGGCTTTTCGATCTGCACGTCGGTCTTGAACGGCGGCAGTTCCTCAAGCGTGGTCCAGCCGTCATCGAAATCATGC
Organism: Ochrobactrum sp. BTU2; assembly: GCF_024539785.1. Lineage (NCBI taxonomy): Bacteria > Pseudomonadati > Pseudomonadota > Alphaproteobacteria > Hyphomicrobiales > Brucellaceae > Ochrobactrum > Ochrobactrum sp. BTU2. Next base: position 828,204 of record NZ_JAHWRG010000002.1, read on the forward strand.
CGCGTCGTCGGCTCGAAGCGTCCGGTCGGGTTGATGCCCGCGCCGCGTCCGCGCCTGCGAGCATGATCGATGCGCAGGCCTGCCTCACCGATCATCGCATTGGCGTGATCGGCGCGTCCACTACCGAAGGCAGCCATGTCGGCCTGCTTGATGATATCTGCCTGCTGGATCACTTCCATTTTCGTCTCCCTGAATGGAAACATCTGGCGTTGTGCAGCCACGACGAAAGCAAACCGGGAACAGGATACCCCTTCAGGGCTGATAACTGTTCTGTTGCGCGTGCCGTGCTGCCATGCGACTCTGTTCTGATGAATCTATTCCTATCGCAAGATTTAGAACAAAGCAAGAACATATGTGCAGCAGCTTTCCGTTCACGCGTTCTTGATATATGAAGCGCGCATGTTGTCCGTCGTCATCGAAACCCTGAATTCAGAAAGAGCGCTGGCCCACACGCTTTCGGCTTTGGTGCCGGCTGTTGTGGAGGGGTTGCTGCGCCGTGTTACGGTCATCGACCGGGGGTCATCGGACGAAACCGCTCTCGTCGCGCTCGGTGCCGGCTGTAGCTTTTATGCCGAAATGGATATTGAGGCGGCGCTCACAGAAATCCGCACGCCGTGGGTACTGTTGCTGAAACCGGGCGCTATTCCGCAGGAAGGATGGGAGGAAGTCCTCCGCCGCCACATGGATAATGATGGGGGTACCGCGCGCTTTTCACTGCCGGAAGATAGCGGCTTGGGCACGGTCCGTAAAATCTTCGGCCACAAGGCGACGCTCGATGCCGGGCTTCTGGTTCGGTTGGATCTTTTGAAGCCGCTGTTGCTCGACGGCGTGGCGTTTGATCTGCTTCCACAGCACTTGCGGCCGGTCCGTCTCAAACACCCCATTCTGCCGCCCGACGAAGACTGAACAAAACAAAAAGGCGAAGCTGGAAGCTTCGCCTTTTTCATCAGACATGCTGACCGGATTAGTTCTGACCGGATTAGTTCTGGCCGGATTAGTTCTGGTAAGAGGAAGGCGAAGCATCGCCAAAGCGATGAGCCGAACCGTCCTGATAGACCGGAGCCTTGATCGAGGCAGGAGCCGTGTAGTCGAGCTTCTGGCTCTGCGTTGCAACCGGCGTACGGTCGTTTGCATAGAGATCGGCAGGTTCGCCGACATGCGGGTTCTCGGCGAAAGCAGCACCGGCGCTAAGGGCAACGACAACAGCAGCAAGAGCAAACTTTTTCATTTTCGTAATCCTTAAAATCGCCCCTTCGGATGGCATAGAAGCCTTTCCGGGGCTCCCGGGTGGCACCATGCCATCCATCGGGGAGATAACTGGGGAAGCTGAATGATTGGGAGGAATATCCAGCTTGGGAATTCATCGGGGCGTCATCCGCTGGGAGGCTTTTGACGACGCCCTGCGCCTAAGTTTTCGGAAAACTTAGTTCTGGTAGCTCGAAGGCGATGCGTCACCGAAGCGATGAGCCGAACCGTCCTGGAATGAGGACTGGCTGATCGAAGCGGGAGCGGTGTAGTCGACCTTCTGGGAAGCAACCGGGGTGCGGTCGTTTGCATAAAGATCGGCAGGTTCGCCAACGCGTGGGTTTTCAGCAAAGGCAGCACCGGCGCTAAGAGCGAGGGCAGCGGCAGCAAGAACAATCTTTTTCATTTTCCTATCTCCTTGGAAAGTGGAGCGGCGTTTTGTTCGTCGTTCCGATGCAGCTGAAATGGGTGACAGTGGGTAAAAGTTCCAGTCACGAAAATGTTTTCTTAATCACACATTCGTGCAGCCAATTTTATGGAATGTAGATAATTTATGAGAAATAACTAAATATAATCAATAAGTTATATTATATATCAGTATTCACGAAACTGTTGTAAAAGGCATTTTGTTCAAAAAGAGCGAACAGTCTGTCCCAATATATTGTCCAATGAGAGTGAACAATAGGGCGATTTTTCAGACTTTCGGTTGGGAGGCCGCTCAGAAACTACTTTTGGGAGGGAGCCGTTTGGGTTGCGATGACGAACCAGTCGGGTCGTTCGGCCAAGAGAAGTGCTGCTGCCCGCTCTGTGGCGGCCATATCTTCGTAGATCGCATAACAGGTTGCACCTGAGCCTGACATCTGTGCGTAAAGCGATCCGCTTGCGCGAAGCAGGTCAAGTTTGTCACCGATCTGGGGGGCAAGTTTTAGGGCCGGAGGCAGAAGATCATTGCGGGTTGTCTGCAGATAGGCGCAAAGGGGGGCGATATCTGCATGGGAGCCAAGGTTCAGCGCTGGATGGTCGCGTTTGTCGAGTGCGCGAAAGACATCCGGCGTTGCAACAGCGGTTCCATCATTGACGAGGAGCATCGGCAGGGCTGGAAATCCGACAACCAGGCTCAGGTCTTCACCGATGCCGCGCGCGGCAAGCGGTGTGCCCTTGGATGCGCCATGCAGGCACATGGGCAGATCGGCGCCAATGGTAAGCCCCATCGCGGCGAGTTGCTCTAAACCGAGATCGAGCCCCCACAATTCATCGAGCGCGAGCAGCGTTGCTGCGGCATCGCTCGATCCGCCGCCTATACCCGACGCAATCGGAAGGTTCTTTTCCAAATGAACGGCGACGGGCGGCAATGCCCTTTGCGTATGATCACGCAAGGCCTCGCGTGCCTTGAGAACCAGATTGCCACCATCGAGCGGTATGCCTTTTGCGAAAGGACCGCTGACCGTGAAGCTATCCTTTTCGCCGTGCTCGATACGGATGATGTCGCCATAGCGCGCAAAGACCACCAGCATATCGAGCAGATGATAGCCATCGTCACGACGCCCTGTAACATGCAGTGCGAGATTGATCTTGGCCGGTGCCAGACGCGTCACCGCATGTGCGGCCCCGGCATTCGCGGGCGTTTTGGTTGTCGGAGAAAGGGTCATTTCTGGCTACGGACCGGGAATAGCGCATTTCCAGCAAAAGTGTGAAACGGTTTTGCGTGAGGCAAATGCTATGAAACAAATAGTTGGAGCGGCTCCGACGACATTGTTAAAATTGGAACCGCTCTTGAGAAAACATGGCATCCGGCTGCGGCGAGCAACCGCACCACTTCGTTGGCAACCTCTCTTACAAGACAGGTCAGTCCTTCTTGACGTAATATTCGCCGGTTTTAGGGTCCTGCACCAACGTGCCTTGAGCCCGGTTCTGCGCTTCCTTTTCTGCCTGACGCACACGCTGGGACACGCGCGAGGCTTCACGCTTGAACGAGCGATAGCCGTACCAGGCGGCGGCGATGATCAGCAGCAGAAAGATGAGCTGGGGCATGGCCTCAAGTCCTTAAGGGTCGCATTTCGGATCGCCGGATCGCAACGCCGAAATGCCGAATGTTCATGAAGGGGCGGGAAGCGGCCCACCCCGCTTTCTGACACCATATCATGGTGAAACGAGGGAATTCAAAGCTTTGGTTCGAAAATCGACGCTGATTTTCGACTTCGCTTTGTTTTTACAGGCCATAACGGCCCCAAAGTGCCTTTTCTTCGGCTACTGAAAGCAGCCCGTCGCCGAGATGCGCGGCAATGGAAGTCGGTTCAAGATTACCGAGTGCCATATCAATGCCGGGCATCTTGCGCCCCAGAAGGCCGCGTTTCTGTTCCACGAGCTTGAGCTTAACCTTGTCGCCGTAGGTTTTGCGCAGGAAGCTGCGCATATCGCCAAGCCCGTCAATCAGGCCAAGCTCATGCCCCTTGATGCCGGTCCAGAACAGCCCGGTAAACAGGTCCTTGTCTTCTGCAAGTTTCGTACCGCGCCGTTCCTTCACCATGTCGATGAAGGTCTCGTGGATTTCGAGCTGCAGTGATTTCAGCCGCTCGATGTCGGCCTTCTTCTCCGGCTGGAACGGGTCGAGCGTCACCTTGTTGGAGCCTGCCGTATAGACGCGGCGCTCCACACCGATCTTTTTCAGAAGTTCGGGGAAGCCGAACGAGGCCGACACCACGCCGATAGAACCCACGATGGATGACGGATCGGCGATGATTTCGTCACCAGCCAGCGCGATCATGTAGCCACCCGAGGCGGCAACATCTTCGACGAAGATAAAAACCTTCTTCTGGTGTTCGGCGGCAAGGTCGCGGATACGCCGGTAGATCAGTCGGGACTGAACCGGTGATCCGCCGGGCGAGTTGAGCGAAATGGCGACGGCGGGCGTCTCCTTGTCGGTGAACGCCTTTTCAAGGACTGCTGCGGTCGACGCCAGTGAAAGCATCGGACGGAATGCAGATCCACCGGACATGATGGCACCATGCAGCCGCACGACAGGTATCTCGATGGAAACCGGGCGGAAGCGGCGTGGAACAAGGCGCGTCAATAAACCGGGCAAGGCAAACTCCTGCTAACTGAAATCATTCAGGCTCTCAGCCGGAATGTAGGAAGCCATTTGGGAAACACAAAGAAAACCGCCCGGAAATTTTGTTTTCCGGGCGGTGATGTCGTTTCTGTCAGGTGTTTTTCGGCTTTGTGACCAACCGCAGCAGGATATAGCCGCAAATGGCCGACAGGCCCGAACCGGCCAGCACGCCGATCTTCGTTTCCGCCTGCATGAGATCGGACGGGAAGGAGAGAAGGCCGATGAAGATGCTCATTGTAAAGCCGATCCCGCACAGGACCGCCACGCCGTAAAGCTGGATCCACGTGGCCCCGAGCGGCTTTTGTGCGAGACCTGTCTTGATCGCAAGCCAGGCGGCTCCGAAAACGCCGAGCTGCTTGCCGATGAAGAGGCCAAGCATAATGCCAAGCGTGAGTGTATCCCGCATCACCGAGGCATCGAGACCGGCAAACGATATGCCCGCATTGGCGAAGCCGAAAATCGGCACGATGATGAAGGCAACAGGCTTGGCCAGCGCATGTTCCAGCACATGCAGCGGCGAGGTCATGTCGTCAGGCCTGCCGGGCGCGGCCTTCAGCGGAATCATAAGTGCTGTCACCACGCCTGCAACCGTTGCATGAACACCGGAATTCAACACGAAGAACCAGAGCGCTGCTCCGCCGATCAGGTAGGGCAGGAGCTTCATCACGCCCATCCGGTTCATGACGAAAAGAACGATAGCGGCGGCGAAAGCTCCGCCAAGATATGGCATGGAGATTTCAGCCGTATAGAAAATGGCGATGATGACGACGGCTGCGAGATCGTCCAGGATAGCAAGTGTCGCCAGAAACACCTTGAGGCTGGAAGGAACCCGTGACCCCAGAAGCGACAGAACGCCGAGCGCGAAGGCGATGTCGGTGGCAGATGGCACAGCCCAGCCGCGTACCTTGGCAGGGTCGTGCCAGTTCAACGCGGTGAAGATGATGGCTGGCAGGATGACGCCACCCGCAGCGGCGATACCGGGCAGCATTCGGTTTGGCCAGCTTGCCAGTTGACCGTCGAGAAATTCGCGTTTGATCTCCAGCCCCACAAGCAGGAAGAACACCGCCATCAAGGCATCGTTGATCCAGTCTGTCAGACTCAGCGGACCGATATGAGTGTGCAGTATATCGAAATAGGCCTGCGAGAACGGAGAATTCGCCACGATCAGCGCAAGCGCTGCCGCCACCATGAGGCTTACACCCCCTGCAGATTCGCTATCCAGAAAGCGCCGCATGATGGATACGGGGCGGCTTTGGTTTGGGCTATGGTTCATTGGTTCCCGTTGCCTGTTCTTGTCGTTTTGCTGTTTGCGCTTTTTCGGAAAAGGGCGGCGGGGAGCCGCAGAACGAAAATTGCGGTTTTAGGAATATTGGCTCGAATATAGGGTTTCAACCAAAATCACCCGCTCGGACCGAAATCGGCAGGTCTGGACTATCGGAACTTCCGGAATGCTACCGTGTTATCCGATCCGGGAGGACACCACGATGGTGCTCACTGCTATTTTCGCCCAGCTCAATTGCTCCGACCTCGAACGCAGCACGGAATGGTTTGCCACGATCTTCGATCGCAATCCCGATGCGCGACCGATGCAGGGACTGGCTGAATGGCATCACGGGTTGAGTGCGGGCTTCCAGCTTTACCAGAACCCGGCGGAAGCAGGGCACGGCACACTGACACTCATCGTCCACGACGTACGAGCCGAACATGCGCGTCTTTCATTCGATGGGATTCGCCCCGGAAATGTCGAGATAGCTGACTATACGACGATTCTGAGATTGCACGACCCGGACCGCAATCTGGTCGTGCTGGCACAGCCGCGTTTCTAGATCAGAGCGTCGAGCCCGTTATTGATGCCGTTGGCGCGTGGGGTGAAGCCGTGGCCGTCGCTGCCGTGGAGAACAAGCGCCGGCATCAGCGAAAGACCGGCGCGGCTCCCGCGTGTGCCTGTCACGACAATACGGATCGCCGCCGCTTCGGGGCGGGGCTGAACGGGAATGATTCTCAGCCCGCCAAATCGTCCCGACAGTGCTTCGAGGATGGAAGAAATCGAACCGGGTCGGGCAATAATGGCAATGCCTCCGCCAGGCTTCACAATGGCCGCCGCAGTGCGCACCCATTGCTCGAACATACCTTCGGGCATGACATGCGCTTCCGCCTTCAGCGGATCGGGTGTGCTGCGATCGCGCGCTTCGTTGAAGGGCGGATTCATGATGACGAAGTCGAAACTGTTGTCGACAAGCCCTGCGGCGATGCGCGCCTTGCCTCTCAGGCCGACGTCGGCTTCGATCACACTGATACGGCCTGCAAGAGCGGCGTTCAGCGGATGCGCAACACTTCTGCGGGCAAAGCCCGCCATGAAAGCGGAACGTTCGACGAGGGTGATATTGGCGTCAGGGCAGCGCGACGCAACAGCAAGCCCTGCAGCGCCCGCACCGCTGCCAAGATCGGCAACGCGCCCGGCAAAGCCGTTTGGAACGGAGCTTGCCAGAATCATCGCATCCACACCGGAACGATGGCCTTTCAATGCGGGCTGGATGAGGTGAAACGCCCCACGATGAAACACATCGAGCGTTTCTCCAGCCTCATCTTCAGTTTCAAAACTTGCTTCCGAAGTCATCGATCGCGCAGTTCGTGTTCAATCTCGGCATCGATCAGAATCTGCCTTGCTTCTTCAAGCTGCTCTTCGCTGACCAGAAGGCGGCGCGGCAATACGCCCAAAGAGCCTTCGATGATGCTCATATTCGTGTCGGCAATGAAATAGGCGATCCCGGCCTCTTTCATCAAGGCCTCGGCAAAGGACAGCAGAACGGAATCATTCGTACGGATAAGTTCGATCATTTGAACAGTTTGTAGCGAATGCACCGCATTGACAACAGCTTCCTTCAATGGTGAACAGGCGCTGGAATAGTATCGCTTTGAGGGCGCTTTGGGGGCAGTTGCGTCTTGAGCAATCCGGTCCGTTTCAATAATGTGGCCGGGCAGCTAGGAGAAATGGCATTGGGTGTGGTTCTAAATCTGGACGGTAAAAAGAAACAGGAAGGATCGGTTCAACCGCTTGTCGATCTGACAAAGGCCGATATGGCGCGGGTGAACGAGATGATCCTTTCCCGGGCCGGGTCCGATGTTGAAATGATACCGGAAGTCGCCAATCATCTGATTTCCTCAGGCGGCAAGCGCCTGCGTCCCATGATGACGCTCGCGGCAGCTCGCATGTTCGGCTACGAAGGCGACGGTCATGTGCGTCTCGCGACTGCTGTGGAATTCATGCACACTGCGACGCTTCTGCACGACGATGTGGTTGATGAAAGCGATCTGCGGCGCGGAAAAAGCACGGCGCGCATGATCTGGGGCAACCAGGCCAGCGTTCTCGTTGGCGATTTCCTTCTGGGGCAGGCCTTCAAGATGATGGTTGATGTCGGTTCGCTCGACGCGCTCGACGTTCTGGCGACCTCGGCTTCGGTGATCGCCGAAGGCGAAGTAATGCAGCTTGCCGCTGCCAAGAACATGGAAACCACCGAAGACGAATATCTGGCGGTCATCAAGGCCAAGACTGCGGCGCTGTTCTCGGCTGCCGGTGAAGTCGGCCCGATCATCGCCGGCGCGCAGCGTTCGGATCGTGCGGCGCTGCGCGATTATGGCCTCAATCTCGGTCTTGCCTTCCAGCTGGTCGATGACGCGCTCGATTATGGCGGCTCGGCAGCCGATCTCGGCAAGAATACCGGTGACGATTTCCGCGAAGGCAAGATCACGCTCCCGGTGATTCTGAGCTATCGCCGCGGCACCGACGATGAGCGCGCTTTCTGGAAACACGCAATCGAAGACGGTGCGAGCGATGACGCCTCGCTTGAAAAGGCCATCGGCCTGATGACGAAGCACGGCGCGATTGCCGACACGGTTCAGCGCGCGCGGCATTTCGGCGAAATTGCCCGCGATGCTCTGGCACCTCTGAAAGCGACGCCTCAAAAGGACGCGCTGATCGAAGTCATTGATTTCTGCATCAGCCGCGTGAACTGACCGGCAACAGCTGCAAGCTCCCGCCAGCATTTCTTGCGGGTGAAGAATACTCAGGAAAAGCGTCCCATCACGGATGCTTTTCTTGCCCCGCCATCCCAAAAAGGCCATGCTTGGGGTGCCTTTTCCGGCAAAGAGACAGCGTGCCCCGGCTTTTGAGCCACTTGAGGGTTTGCTTGCCGGTATCTGTCACAGGGATTTGAGAAGAGGATAGGGCTTTATGCGGCAAGGATCGAAATACCGCCCGCTTTATGGTTTGCTGCTCTCGCTTCTGGCGGGAATCGCGATCCCGACAAGCGGCGCTTTGGCCAAGGCGACAAATGATCCTGCACCGCCTCCTGTCCGCGCCGGTTCGTTTGCCGGGGCCTATCTTGCCGGACGTACCGCCGAATCCGACAATAATCTCGCGACCGCCGTCGATTTCTATCGTCAGGCTATGGCCTTCGATCCGGGCAATGCGCAGATCAAGCAGGATCTGCTACTGGTTTTGCTGACGGAGGGCCGTTTCAAGGATGCGCTGCCTCTGGCGGAAGAACTGAAGAACGTCCCGGACATCGAGCGTTTTTCGCGCGTGGCGCTGGCCATCGACGCCATTGACCGCAAGCAATATCGCAAGGTCGGGCCGCTTCTGATGCTGTCGCTGCAATCCGATATGGATCGCCTTGCGACCGGCTTCATGAGCGCGTGGGTGAAGGTCGGGCAGGGCAACCCCAAACAGGCGCTCGCCGATATCCAGAAAATGCAGGGACCGGAATGGTATGGTCTGTTCCGCACCTATAATTCCGCACTGATAGCCGATCTCGCCGGCCAGAAGCAGGAAGCGCGTGATTTCTACCAGCAGGCCATCGACGACCGGCCCGGCGGGAGCGCTGCCCCTGACACTTACGAACGCATCGTGATGGCCTATGCCTCCTTCAAGCTTCGTCAGGGTGACAAGGAAGGTGCTATCAAGACGTTGAATGATGCAGCCGAGCTTTTGAACGGTCGCATGACGATCACCGAAATGCGTGAAAAGATCGAGGCTGGCGAGAAATATGGCCGCCTGATCAAAACCGCTCAGGAAGGGACTGCCGAAGCGCTCTATACTCTTGGCACTGCGATCAACCGCAGCGGCGCGGAAGCCTTTGCAAAGCTTTATCTGCAGATGTCGTTGCCGCTGCGTCCGGACAATGACGCAACGCTTTATCAGCTGGGCGATATTTCCGCCAAGTTGCGCCAGCCGGAAAAGGCCATCGACTACTATGGTCGCGTGCCGGAGAAGTCGCCTTATCGTCGTGATGCGGAAATGCAGCGTGCACTCAATCTGGCGGAAAACGACCAGTCTGCCGACGCCGTCAAGCAGCTGAGAGTTCTGCTCGACCGTGACAAGACCGACATGCGCACTTATCTGGCGCTCGGTGGTGTCTATGCACAGGACAAGAATTTCGCCGATGCGGCGAAGATTTATGATGCTGCGGTGGAACAGATCAAGACGCCGGAACGCAAGGACTGGCCGGTCTTCTACCAGCGCGGCATCGCCTATGAACGCCTGAAGCAATGGGACAAGGCGGAGCCCAATTTCCGCAAGGCGCTGGAGCTTTATCCCGATCAGCCACAGGTGCTGAACTATCTTGGTTATTCCTGGGTCGACCGGGGTGAAAATCTCGATGAAGCGCTGGGCATGATCAAGAAGGCGGTCGAGCTGCGTCCGCAGGACGGCTATATCGTCGACTCGCTGGGCTGGGCCTATTACATGCTGGGCCGGTATGACGAGGCGGTGGTCGAACTGGAAAAGGCGGTCAAGCTTCGTCCGGAAGACCCGACGATCAACGACCATATGGGCGATGCCTACTGGCGTGTCGGGCGTCTTCTGGAAGCGACATTCCAGTGGAACCATGCCATTGCAGGCAAGCCCGAGCCGGAAGATCTGGTGAAGATCGAGGCGAAGCTGAAGAAGGGTTTGCCGGATATCCCGGGGCAATCTTCTGCCGATGCTGCAAAGCCCGACGAGAAAAAGCCTGTCGAGCAGAAGCCGGAAGCTCCTGCACAATCGCCTGCGCCTGCCGCACCGTCCGACAAGGCTCCAGAAAAACCGGCAACTGACTAAGAGCTTCAGGCTGCCGGTTTCAAGATGGTGTGACACCGAAACTGGCAGCCTGTGCTTGACCCTGCGTTACGGACAAATTAGACCGGGCCATCATTTCAATTACAAGGCCCGACCCCGTGTCCAGTACGTTGCCAGCACATATGCATCCCACCCGTTCCTTTCAGGGTCTGATCCTGACGCTCCATAACTATTGGGCGGAGCACGGTTGCGCTATCTTGCAGCCCTATGACATGGAAGTGGGTGCGGGTACGTTCCACCCGGCAACGACGCTGCGTTCGCTGGGGCCGAAGCCGTGGAAGGCTGCCTATGTGCAGCCATCGCGTCGTCCGAAGGATGGCCGTTACGGTGAAAACCCGAACCGTCTCCAGCACTATTACCAGTATCAGGTGATCATCAAGCCATCGCCACCGAACCTTCAGGATCTCTATCTCGGTTCGCTGCGCGCCATCGGTCTCGATCCGACGCTGCATGACGTGCGCTTCGTGGAAGATGACTGGGAAAGCCCGACGCTCGGCGCATGGGGTCTCGGCTGGGAATGCTGGTGCGACGGCATGGAAGTGTCGCAGTTCACCTATTTCCAGCAGGTCTGCGGCATCGAATGCTCGCCGGTTTCCGGTGAGCTGACCTATGGTCTCGAACGCCTCGCCATGTATGTGCAGGGTGTGGACAATGTTTACGACCTCAACTTCAACGGTCTCGAAGGTGATGAAAAGGTCACCTATGGCGAGGTGTTCCTGCAGGCTGAGCAGGAGTATTCTCGCTACAACTTTGAAATGGCCAATACCGAGGCTTTGCATCAGCATTTCATCGATGCCGAGCGCGAGTGCGAGGCCATTCTGAAGGCTGGTGCGCCTGGTCCGAACGCCAATCATCAAATGCATAAGAGTGTCTTCCCGGCCTATGACCAGTGCATCAAGGCATCCCACGTGTTCAATCTGATGGATGCGCGCGGCGTGATCTCGGTTACCGAGCGTCAGAGCTATATTCTGCGCGTGCGCAATCTTGCGCGTCAGTGCGGCGAGGCATTCCTTTTGACGGATGCCGGTGGTTTCAATTTCAAGCGTGAGGGCGAGTAAAGAACATGCCTGATTTGTTGCTCGAACTCTTTTCCGAAGAAATCCCCGCCCGCATGCAACGCAAGGCTGCTGGTGATCTGAAGAAGATGATTACCGATGGTCTGGTGGAAGCCGGTCTTACCTATGAAGCTGCGACCCCTTATTGGACGCCACGTCGTCTGACGCTCGATATTCGCGGCCTCACCGTGCGTTCCAAGGACGTGCACGAAGACATTAAGGGCCCGTCGGTCACAGCACCGGAACAGGCCATTCAGGGTTTTCTGCGCAAGGCCGGTCTGACGGATGTCGCCCAAGCCCATGTCCACTCCGATCCGAAGAAGGGTGATTTCTATGTCGCCCATCTGACGAAGCCGGGCCGCGCAGCGGAAGAGATCGTCGCCGAACTGGTGCCGCAGACGATCCGCAATTTCCCATGGCCGAAATCCATGCGCTGGGGTGCGGCTTCGGCCAGGCCGGGTTCGCTTCGTTGGGTGCGTCCGCTGCAGTCGATCCTCTGCACCTTCGGTCCCGAAACCGAGGAAACCGTGGTCATCGATTTCGATGTCGATGGCATCAAGTCGGGTAATGTCACCTATGGCCATCGTTTCCTGAGCGACGGTCAGCCAATCAAGGTACGTCGCTTCGAGGATTATGTCGAAAAACTCGAAAAGGCTTTCGTGGTTCTCGACGCCGAGCGCCGCAAGGAAATCATTTCGCAGGACGCGCATAATCTCGCCTTCGCTTCCGGTCTTGAGCTGGTCGAAGACGATGGGCTTCTGGAAGAAGTGTCCGGTCTGGTCGAATGGCCGGTCGTGCTGATGGGCGAATTCGAGGAAGAATTCCTGGCCATTCCGCCGGAAGTCATCCGCCTCACCATCCGCGCCAACCAGAAGTGCTTCGTCACTCGCAAGCAGGGCGAAGCCGAAGCGCTTTCCAACAAGTTCATTCTGGTGTCGAACATCGCTGCCCGCGATGGCGGCACGGAAATCGCTTACGGTAACGGCAAGGTCGTGCGCGCACGCCTGTCGGATGCACTCTATTTCTGGCACACAGATCAGCATGATCTGCCCGACCTCGACAAGCTGGCCGCTTCGGCGGAAAAGTTCGGTCTTGATCTGAAGAAGCCGCTCGATCAGCGCATGGCGCGTCTGGATGCATTGAATGTGACCTTCCATGCCAAGCTTGGCACGCAAGGCGCACGCGTTGAACGCATTCGCGAACTGGCTGCGCAGATTGCGCCGCTGGTGGGTGCCGATCCGAAACTTGCAGCGCGTGCGGCAGTTCTGGCAAAGGCTGACCTCACCACGGAAGTTGTCGGCGAATTCCCTGAACTTCAGGGCGCAATGGGTCGCAAATATGCGTTGCTTCAGGGCGAAGATGAAGCCGTCGCTGCTGCGATTGAAGAACACTACAAGCCGCAAGGCCCGTCCGATGTTGTGCCGAAGAACCCGGTTTCGGTTGCCGTCGCGCTTGCCGACAAGCTCGACACGTTGGTCGGATTCTGGGCGATCGATGAAAAGCCGACCGGCTCGAAGGACCCGTTTGCTCTGCGTCGTGCGGCATTGGGTGTGATCCGTCTCCTGCTGTCGCAGGAATGGAAGTTCCCGCTGCTGCCGCTCTTCCGCTCGGCCTTTGCCGCGCTGAAAGAAGGTCAGGTCCAGCGCAAGTTGCGCGAGTTTGAAACCAAGCTTGCTGGGGAAAACTCCGGTGATATCGACGACGAACAGGACGTTGACAACGCATTGGCCAGCTATGAAAAGCAGGTTCGCGCCGAGGCGGAAGCATCGTCCGAGCCGGTGCTGGCTGATCTCTTGTCGTTCCTCCATGACCGTTTCAAGGTGCATCTGAAAGAAGAAGGTGCACGCTACGACGCCATTGATGCCGTGTTGTCGCCGGAAGCCGACAATCTGCTGCTGGTCGCGCGTCGACTGGAAGCGCTGATCGTCTTCATCAACGAAGAAGACGGCAAGAACCTTCTGGCTGGCACCAAGCGCGCCGCCAACATTCTCGCTGCCGAAGAGAAGAAGGGTACGAAGGTTGCAGACAGCGTAAGCGCGTCTCTTCTCCACGAAGCGGAAGAAAAGGCGCTGTTCGAAGCCGTCACTCTGGCTTCGCAAGATGCCGAGGCTGCCATTGCCCGTGAAGATTTCAACGGTGCGATGCTGGCGCTCGCCAAGCTGCGTGGTCCGGTCGATACGTTCTTCGAAAAGGTGCTGGTGAACGACGAGGACGAGAATGTCCGCGCCAATCGTCTGGCCTTGCTCGACCAGATTCGTGCGGCAACTGGAAAAGTGGCGGATTTCTCGAAAATCGCGGGCTGACTATTGGCAGTACGATAAAAAATATGGCGCTTTCGGGCGCCATTTTTGTTTATTTCAGGCTGGGTCTGAGTTCGAGCGAACTGAGATCGATTTCTTCCGATGCGCCGGCCCAGGGATCGCCAACGACGCGCACCGGCTTTGTGGGGTCAAAGTCTTCTGCTGGTGCGGCGGCTGGCTCAAGCAGATCGTCCGGAACGGGCTGACCCTGCATGCGCGCCATATAGGCACGGGCGCGCTTGCGGCGGGCCTCGATTTCCTTCTGTGCGTCCAGTTCGGCTGCCTGCTTTTGCGCACAGGTGCCGCAAACCGGCAGGCCGTTGGCACCGATCTTGTCATAGCCGATATAATCGATGGAGCCGACCTGATAGGTCAATGCCGCGCGCTCGCCTCCGTTTGCGGAAGCGATTGCGGGCAGTCCGATGGCCGTCAGCGAAATAGCGATAAATCGGGATAACATTATTCACCTCACGCATGAATAATATCACCATACCCTGAAAAACCTAACAAAACGCAATTTTTCATGCGCAATCATGATCGTCTTGCCGTGATTGTGCCCGGATAGAGTCCGAGCTTGCTTGCACATCACTTGCACCGGGGCCAGAGCTTGTGTAGGCAGAACGGGCTTGGAGCGCATTTCGATCTGATAGTGTCAGACCGGCGCTCTAACTGTCTGTTTTGATGCGCATCTTATCCGAAAACCGTTTCACATTTTTCGGGATGCGCTCCAACTTGGGACGCTCGAGAGGCGGAAAACCAGTGTCCGATATAGTCAAATTCGATGATGAGGCAGTCCAGCGCGCGGTGGAAGTGCTGCGGCGCGGCGGTCTCGTCGCCATTCCGACCGAAACCGTTTATGGCCTTGCCGCCGACGCTGCGAACGGCGAGGGTGTGGCGGGTATTTTCGCGGCCAAAGGGCGGCCTCAGTTCAATCCGCTGATCGCGCATGTGAGCGGTATTGCGATGGCCGAGCGCTATGTCACTTTCGACGCTCTTTCGCGCAAGCTTGCCGAGATGTTCTGGCCCGGCCCGCTGACCATCGTGCTGCCGCTGAAGGACAGGCAGGATACGGATCGCCCGATCCATCCGCTTGTAACCGCCGGGCTTTCGACCCTTGCCATCCGCATGCCGCTTGGCCGCGTGCGCGATATCATCGAGGGGCTCGACAGTCCGGTTGCAGCGCCAAGCGCCAACACGTCAGGCCGCATCAGCCCAACAAGCGCTCGTGCCGTTGCCGACGACCTCGGCAACAAGCTTGATCTGATCCTCGATGCCGGTCCCTGCGGCGTTGGGGTTGAATCCACCATCGTCAAGGTTGACGGTAATAAAGTGCATCTGCTCCGGCCGGGCGGACTGGCTGCGGAAGAAATCGAAGCCGTGATTGGTGAGAAGCTCGTGCGCGCCGACCACACATCGGCAATTCAGGCGCCGGGCATGATGGCCTCGCATTATGCGCCTGATGCTGCGATGCGGCTCGGTGTCGGCTCGGTGCAGCCGGGCGAAGCCCTGCTTGCCTTTGGCGCGCAGCGCGTGGCCGGGGCCGATACGGCAAAGGTGATCATGAACTTGAGCGCTGATGGCAATTTACGCGAAGCCGCGGCCAATCTGTTCGATTTCATGCGCAGGCTGGATGCGACAGGTGCCACCACCATCGCCGTCGAGCCTATCCCCTTTGAAGGTCTCGGCGAGGCCATCAACGACCGTTTGAAACGCGCTGCGGCCCCGCGTTAACATCCTCCTATGTAAGAGACAGACTATGCTGGACACCGCTCTGATCGAACGTTTTTCCGCCATCGTGGGCGAAAAGAATGCGCTCACCGCGCCGGAAGATCTCGCCGCTTATCTCGTCGAGCAACGCGATCTCTATCACGGTCGCACGCCGCTGGTCCTGCGTCCGGGTTCGACGGAAGAAGTCGCGGCCATCATGAAGCTTGCCAGCGAGACGAAAACACCGGTGGTGCCGCAGGGTGGCAATACGGGCCTCGTCGGCGGCCAGCAGCCCGATGAAAGCGGCGCAGCCATCATTCTGTCGCTCGGCCGTATGAACCGTATCCGTAACCTCGATACGGTCGGCAATCTGGTAACGCTTGAAGCCGGTGTCATCCTGAAGAACCTTCAGGAAGCTGCTGAAAAAGCCGGTCGTCTGTTTCCGCTGTCGCTGGGTGCCGAAGGTTCATGCCAGATCGGTGGCAATCTTGGCTCCAACGCTGGCGGCACGGCAGTGCTTGCCTATGGCAACATGCGCGAGCTTTGCCTCGGCCTTGAGGTTGTGCTGCCGACCGGCGAGATTCTCAACGATCTTCGCTATGTGAAAAAGGACAATACCGGTTACGACCTGAAAGACCTTTTCATCGGTTCGGAAGGCACGCTTGGTGTCATCACGGCTGCGGTGCTGAAAATCTTCCCGCAGCCGAAGGGCAAGGGCGTGGCTTATGCAGGACTGCGCAATCCGGAAGACGTGCTGCGCCTGTTCCAGCTTGCAACGGAACATGCAGGCCCGTCGCTGACCGGCTTCGAATTGATGCCGCGCGTGGGGGTTGAGTTTACGGTGCGCCATGTCGATGGCGTGCGCGATCCGCTCGAAAGCCCGCATGACTGGTATGTGCTGATCGATATTTCTTCTACCCGCTCAGAAGAAGATGCGCGCACGACGCTGGAAACGATCCTGACCGAAGCCTTCGAGAACGATATTATTCAGGATGCGGCCATCGGCGAAAGCGTTGCGCAGGCGCAGTCCTTCTGGAAAATGCGCGAGGAAATGTCCTGGGCGCAGAAGCCGGAAGGTGGCTCGATCAAGCACGATATATCTGTGCCGGTCGCATCCATCCCCGCCTTCATCCACGAAGCCAATGCCGCGACGCTGGAAATGATTCCCGGTGCGCGCATCGTTTGCTTCGGCCATATCGGCGACGGCAACCTGCATTACAACGTTTCGCAGCCGGTAGGCGCTGACAAGGAAGCCTTTCTTGCGCGTTGGCACGAGCTGAACCACCGTATCCACACGATCGTCGCGAGCTATACGGGTTCGATTTCGGCAGAACACGGCATTGGTCAGCTCAAGCGCGAAGAACTGGCTTTCTTCAAGCAGGATGTCGCGCTTGACCTGATGCGCCGCATCAAGTCAGCTTTCGATCCGGCGGGCATTATGAACCCCGGCAAGGTTCTATAAAGTATCACTATTTAATCGAGTAAGGCGGGCGGTATTAACCGCCCGTTTGTTTTAGTAAACACTTCTTCAGAAGAATTTCCGAATTCTTACACCTGGTTGCAATCTGCTAACCAAAGGAAAAGGCAGGAAAAAGTTAACTTAACTCATTAAGCCCGTCGGTAATAAACCGCGCCTATTCTCCATCTCAACGAAGAGCAAAAAGCTCGACAAAGGGAAGTCGGAATAACCGGCTCTCAAAAATAAAAACAGAGAGACAGAGGCGTCGAAAATGATGAGCAAGGGACTGAAGCCCGACTGGGCAGGACGGGAATTGCGGCTCGATCCGTTTCACTTTCCGCAGGTTGTGAGCTATGCGACCCATGACGGGAGCAGCGACGTTACCTTCACCATCAACGAGCGCGGTGCAGTGATCCGGCAGGTTCTGCCTTCAAGCGGCCTGCCGATGTCGATCGCTCTCCCGGCCAACGCATTTGTCGGCGTTGCCGCCCGTGCGGTGGAAGACGAGTTCGGCGAAATCACGGTGACGCTGGAGCTGATGCATGAAGACCCGCAACTCTCCGTTCCCTTGCTTGTCGCACATGATCTGACTGACGTTGCCGCCGACTGGCGCGCCTGGGCGGCAAGCTTCAATCTGCCGATGATGCTGGTCGAGGAAGACGGCGTCGCCCGCCCGCTTTATGAAAGCACCGGTGCGGTCCGCACCAGCCAGCCGCAGGCTCGCCGTCAGGGGCAGGAGCCGCGCCGTCGCCGTCCGCGTTTTCTCGCTCGCCGCAAGACCGGTACGCTTGGCGTCCGTCTGGTGATCTCCGGCAAGGAAATCATTGCTCGAAATTGAATTGGAACGCATCCCGAAAAGTGTGAAGCGGTTTTCGGACGAGATGCGCTCTAGAAAGGGTAAAGGGTCGCCTGAGATAAGGCGACCCCTTCAAAAAAACCTTGGCTGACCTCCAAAAAGCCCCCGAACGTTCACAACGTTCGGGTTTATTTTTTTCGGCTGAGAAATGCCATGACGGCCTCGCGGGCTTCATCCGAGGTAAGCCGTTCAGCAAAATGTTTGGCCTCACGTGCAATACGTTCGGAAACTTTTTCAGCTGGCATGCGCATCAGCGCACGGGCGATCTGCATGGCCTGCGGAGGCTTGGCAGCGATTTCTTCTGCGGCCTTCATCACTTCCGTTTCCAGCGCATCTTCGGCAACGATCTGATAGACGATCCCGGCTTCCTGTGCGGCTTCCGCGGTAAATCCATGACCGAGCGCCAGCAGGGCAAATGCCTTCTGATGTCCCATCAGCGGTGGTGCCAGCAGACTGGAAGCTGCTTCCGGCACAAGGCCAAGATCGACGAAAGGCGTGCGGAACAAGGCCCGCGATGTTGCAAATGTCAGGTCGCAATGCAGGTGGATGGTCGTGCCGATGCCGATGGCAAGGCCATCGACACCGGAAACGATCGGCTTTTTTGCGCTGGAAAGAGCACCCAGAAAATCCAGAATGTCGTTGCCGAGATCGCCGCCCATCGCAGCCGCCATGAAATCCTGCATGTCGTTGCCGGATGAGAATGCACCTGGAACCCCGAGAAACACATGCACACGCACCGCGTCATCGGCATCGCCGTCCTTGAGCGCCTTTGCCATGGTGGCATACATGGCGCGGGTAATGGCGTTTTTCTTGTCGGTCCGGTTAAGACGGATGATCTGGATCGCG
The DNA here is from genome assembly GCF_024539785.1 of Ochrobactrum sp. BTU2. Classification (NCBI taxonomy): domain Bacteria; kingdom Pseudomonadati; phylum Pseudomonadota; class Alphaproteobacteria; order Hyphomicrobiales; family Brucellaceae; genus Ochrobactrum; species Ochrobactrum sp. BTU2. The sequence goes on from NZ_JAHWRG010000002.1 coordinate 846,896, forward strand.
CCTTTGCGCTCGATCAGGATGTGTTCGCTCATGCTTATGCCTCCAGCGCGGATTTGGCGGCGGCAAGGCTGGCAGCGCCGGTGATGACTGTGTCTTTCAGGGACGATACTTCGGCAAGCATATTTTCCGCAAAGAAGCGGCTCAGCACTGCGCGGCCGCTATCGTCATCCGCGAGCGCCGCACGCGCGAGATAGGCGCCGCCGGAAACGAGCGACAAAAGCCGCTGATAAGGCGTGGCTCCGGCAAGTGCTGCCTCAAGCTGTCCTTCGGCAACTGCCTTTTGCAGCCAGTCCGTGGCTTCGCGGGCCTCATTGATGGCCTTGGAAAGGCGAGCGCCGGTTTCGCCGAGTTCCGGACGATTGGATGCGGCGGCCTTGTCGGCGTCGTCCTGCAATTCTGCAAGGAAGCCCTTGATATGCTCGCCATGTCCAAGCGGCAGCTTGCGCGCCACGAGGTCGATGGCCTGAATGCCGTTGGTGCCTTCGTAGATCGGGGTGATCCGGGCATCGCGCAGCAATTGCGCTGCACCTGTCTCTTCGATGAAGCCCATACCGCCGTGAATCTGGATGCCCAGCGAAGCGACATCCACGCCTGCATCGGTCGCAAAGCTCTTGGCGAGCGGCGTCAGCAGACCGGCGCGATCTGACCAGAACTGCTGGTCCGTGCCCTCCGTTGCATGGCTCATGTCGATGGCATGTGCGCAGGAATAGGTGATCGAACGGGCAACCTGCGTTAGCGCCTTCATGGTCAGCAACATGCGCTGTACATCGGGATGCTCGATAATCGGGCTCATGCCTTGCTTAGGATCAGCACCGATGGCGCGGCCCTGCTTGCGCTCCTTGGCATAGGCAAGGGCCTGTTGATAAGCGGCCTCGGCAACGCCGACACCCTGAATGCCGACCAGAAGACGCGCATTGTTCATCATGGTGAACATGCAGGCCAGCCCACGATTTTCCTCGCCGATCAGGTAGCCGACGGCGCCCTGTTCTTCACCCTTCACGAAACCATCACCATAGATCATGGTGCAGGTTGGCGAGGCATGGATGCCCATCTTGTGCTCAAGGCCGGAGCAGAACAGATCGTTCCTGCGGCCAAGCGAGCCATCATCGTTGACGAGGAATTTGGGTACGAGGAAGAGCGAAATGCCCTTCGTCCCGGCCGGGGCATCGGGCAGGCGCGCCAGCACCAGATGCACGATATTGTCGGTCAGGTCATGCTCGCCATAGGTGATGAAAATCTTCTGGCCGAAGATGCGGTAGCTGCCGTCACCGGCGCGTTCCGCACGGGTACGCAGTACACCAAGATCGGAACCGGCGTGCGGTTCAGTCAGATTCATCGTGCCCATCCACTCGCCGCTGATGAGCTTTTCGAGATAGATGTCCTTCAACTCCTTGGAGGCGTGCTTTTCGACCGCTTCGACTGCGCCCATGGTCAGTGTCGGCGCGATGGCGAAGGCAAGCGTCCCGGAGTTCCACATTTCGCTCACTGCCACCGACATCATCGTGGGCAGGCCCTGACCGCCATATTCCGGCGTGCCGGTCAGCGAGTTCCAGCCGCCTTCGATCCAGTCGCGATATAGCTCTTTCCAGCCCGGCGCGGTGGTGACAACGCCGTCCTTGACGGTCGCGCCATGCTTGTCGCCGGTGATGCGCAGAGGCTCGACGCGCTCTGAGGCAAACTTGCCGGCTTCTTCCAGAATGGCAGCGGCAAGATCGGCGGAAAAATCGGGGAAGCGGTTGTCATCGAGGGCTTTCTCCAGCCCTGCAACCTTCATCAGCGTATGGGAAATTTCAGAAACCGGCGCGCGATACATCTTTCCTCCGAGTATGTTTCGCGGACTTCTCCTCGGAAGCCCGCCCTGCGCCGGTGCTTCATGCAATCCGGCAGGAGCCATTTTGGCTGTTCAATACAAGAGCTATCGGCTTATTACGTAAACGTCAATATTGTGCTGCGGCTTCACAGCCATTTGTACGGAGGTGAACAATCTCGTGGATTTTTCGAATTTGACGTTTGAAACGGGATTAATATCGGACGGATATCAAACGTCAAATGCAATCCACTAGGCATTGTCCGCCTGTGAGGCCGAAACTCGGCGGTTACAGATAATGCTGTCGAGGCTATTTCTTGTCGGCTTGGGTTTCCCGCTCGACAGCGCGCCAGCCGATATCGGAGCGATAGAAGCCTTCCGGCCAGTCGATGAGCTTTACGGCTTCATAGGCGCGCGCCTGTGCTTCGGCGACCGTGTCGGCAATGGCAGTGATGTTGAGCACGCGGCCTCCGCTGGCAACGATGCTGCCGTCCTTCTCCGCCGTTCCCGCGTGGAAGAGTTTGACGCCATCAATGCCTTCGAGCTTGTCGAGATCGCGGATGACGCTGCCCTTCTTCACATTGGACGGATAGCCCTCCGCAGCCATCACAACCGTCAGCGCAGGCTGGTTTTTCCAGTCGAGCGAGACTTCATCAAGTTTGCCGTCCACGGCAGCATTGATGAGCGCGAGCAGGTCGCTGTTGAGGCGCATCATAAGCACCTGGCATTCCGGGTCACCGAAACGGGTGTTGTATTCGATGAGCTTCGGGCCGTCCTTGCCGATCATCAGGCCGAGGAACAAAATGCCGGAGAAGGGCGCGCCGATTTCCGCCATGCCGCGCATGGTCGGTTCGATCAGTTCGCGCATGGTGCGTTCGACGATTTCCGGCGTCATGACCGGAGCTGGAGCATAGGCACCCATGCCGCCTGTATTCGGGCCGGTGTCGCCGTCGCCGACACGCTTGTGATCTTGCGCCGAGCCGAGCGGCAAGGCGGTCTTGCCATCGCATATGCAGAAGAAGCTTGCTTCTTCGCCGTCCAGAAATTCCTCAACCACCACTTCGGCACCGGCGGAACCGAATGCACCTTCGAAACAGGCATCCACGGCGCCGAGCGCTTCATCGAGCGTCATCGCAACGATCACGCCCTTGCCTGCTGCAAGCCCGTCGGCCTTGACGACGATGGGCGCACCCTGCTGGCGGATATAGGCCTTGGCCTTGGGCGCATTGTTGAAGCGGCCATAAGCGCCTGTCGGAATATCGAAGCGCGCGCAGAGATCCTTGGTGAAACCCTTCGACCCTTCAAGCTGTGCCGCAGCCTTGGAGGGGCCGAACACACGGATACCCTCGGCACGCATTTCATCGGAAAGGCCAGCCACCAGTGGTGCTTCAGGCCCGACCACCACGAGATCGATCTTCTTGTCCTTGGCGAAAGCAATCAGAGCCTGATGGTCATCGACACCGATGTCGACGAGTTCCGCGATCGTCGCAATGCCCGGATTGCCGGGAGCGCAATAGAGTTTTGTCAGTGACGGAGAAGCGGACAGTTTCCAGGCCAGAGCATGTTCACGACCGCCAGAACCGATTAAAAGAACTCTCATTGCTTGCTCCGTCTTCGTCGGGGTTATAGTGATGGCTGCATATATCAAGGATTTCGCCATGTCACAGCCCGAACTACACGGATCGATTCAGTCACGCAATGCGCAAGGGCGTGTAAAGGATGCTCCATCGGGCCATTGGGTCTATAAGCTGCTGCCGCACTGGCTCTGGCCCTATGCGCAGCTCGCCCGCTGGGATCGTCCCATCGGATGGCAGCTCCTGCTCTGGCCATGCTGGTGGTCGGCAGCGTTGGTGGCAGGTGCGGGCGCCAAGCCGGGCGATGGCGCCTGGGCCGTCATGCCTTCGATCTGGCATCTCGTTCTGTTCCTGATCGGCGCCATTGCCATGCGTGGCTCCGGCTGCACCTATAACGATCTTGTCGATCAGGATATTGACGACAAGGTGGATCGCACGCGTTCAAGGCCACTGCCGTCGGGGCAGGTGACACGTGGTCAGGCCAAGATTTTTCTGGTTCTGCAGGCGCTGGTTGGTCTTGTGGTGGTGCTGCAGTTCAACTGGTTCTCGATCGGGCTTGGCATTTTCTCGCTTCTGATCGTCGCCGCTTATCCTTTCATGAAGCGCATTACCAACTGGCCGCAATTCGTGCTTGGTCTTGCGTTCTCATGGGGCGCACTCATGGGCTGGGCTGCGGTGGAGGGTTCACTCAGCCTTGCGCCGGTGCTTCTCTATATCGGCGCGATCCTGTGGACGATCGGCTATGACACGATCTACGCGCATCAGGACAAGGAAGACGACGCGCTGGTGGGCGTGCGCTCCACGGCGCGTCTGTTCGGCAAGCACACCAAGACGGCGCTGATGATCCTGTATGGTGGTGCTATCGGCTTCTTTGCCGCCGCTTTTGCCGTGGCACAGGTGCCGATGCCAGCACTGGCCGGATTGCTCGCAGCAGGCGTGCATCTCTATCGCCAGATCATCGTGCTCGATATCGACAATCCCGACCAGTGCCTGAAACTGTTCAAATCCAACAATATTGTTGGCTGGCTGATTTTCCTCGGGCTCGTTCTCGGAAGTCTCTGGGTGGCGGTCAAGCCGCTGGTATAAATAAGAAGGCCACCGTGTCCGGTGGCCTTCTTATTATGGGATCATGGATAAAGCCGTTCCTTGTTCCAGTCGCCCTCAGGTGCGGGACGTGTGAACAGAACGCGGTCATGCAGGCGGAAGGCCCTGTCATGCCAGAATTCAATCGAGACCGGACGAATACGGAAACCCGACCAGTAGGACGGGCGTGGAATGTCGCCGATGGCATATTTTGCGGTATATTCCGCAACGGCCTTTTCCAGCGCGAAACGGCTTTCCAGCGGGCGTGACTGCTTGGATGCCCAGGCGCCGATGCGGCTGCCGCGCGGGCGTGAAGCGTAATAGGCATCGGCCTCGGCATCGCTGACTTTCTCCACCGCGCCGCGCACGCGCACCTGACGGCGCAGCGTCTTCCAATGGAAGCACATCGCAGCCTTTTCCGCTGACAGGATTTCCTTGCCCTTGGTGCTTTCATAATTGGTGTAGAAGACGAATCCCTGTTCGTCGAAATCCTTCAACAGCACCATGCGCACATTGGGCAGGCCGTCGGGATCGACTGTTGCCAGCGCGACCGCATTCGGATCGTTCGGTTCGCTCGCTTTGGCGTCGGTCAGCCAGTCTGCAAAAAGTTTGAACGGCTGGGAGGATTCGGTGAAGTCGTCGCTTGCGTTTGTCATTTTGGATATTTCAAAAGCCTGTCGGAATTTGCGGATCATCCTGCAAGGGAATCCCCGCCAAAGAAACCCCAATGGGGCGGGTCGGGAGGGAGCTTCTTCCATAACCGGCATTTTGTCCATGGTCTTGCCGGGATGTGTCGTCGCAGGGTTCGACATGGCTTTACTTAGCGGGCAACTTCTTGTAGGGCGCCGGTCAAGGTGGGGGCTATGCCAAAACTCGACTTTTTGACGCTTTATATTGTAATTCTCTTAAATTCGCTGACGGTCTGCATCATCTGGACCGCTATCGCCTTCTCTTATCGCAAATTCCGGCCTGCCAGAATCTGGCTTCTTTCGACGACGCTTCTGTTGGTCGGAGGCTTCGTGCTTTCGCTGCAGGGTAATGAGGGCGCGTTCTGGCCTGCGGTCACCGGTAATACCATCATCATTTACGGTTTCTGCCTTGCCTGGGTCGGTGCGCGTTATTTCTATGGCCACAAAGGCGGCTGGCGGCTGGCGATGGGAATATCGCTCGCAAGTTTCGCCGTCATGGCGGCGTTTCATTCGAGCTGGCAGGGGCGCAACATAGCTTATGCCGTGGGGCAGTCAGTGCCCATGGGGATGACGGTTTTCTATCTGGCCCGGCAGAAGGGCATCGGTCTCGGCGGTCAGATTGCGATCATGGCCTTTTTGCTCGGTATCATTGGGCACGCCATTGAGACCTCGCTGAACATCGCCGCATGGGTGGGTGAGTTCGATCAGTCGCTCTATTTTACCATCGAAAGCTATGCGCTTGTCTGTGTGATCTATAGCGGCATGATCTGGAATTTCGGCTTTATCGTCATGGCGATGAACCGCTTGCATGGCGATATGGCCAAGGTAGCAGAAACGGACGAGCTGACCGGGCTTCCGAACCGCCGTCATTTCATGAAAAGACTCGCAAGGGCGGAGTTGGCGTTCAGCGAGGACGGTACAGCCTATAGCGTCATGCTGATCGACATCGATAATTTCAAACAATGGAACGACACCTATGGTCATGGGCTGGGCGATCAGGCGCTCGTGCATTTTGCCGATGTGGCGGTCGACGTCCTTAATCGGCGCGGTGTGCTGGCACGTCTCGGCGGTGATGAGTTTTCCATTCTGCTGACAAAGATGGACGAGCAGGAAGCGACGGAAATCGCACGCGACATCGTCAGGGCGATCAACGATGCCCCGCTTGCCTTCAATGGACAGAAACTCGCCATGACTGTCAGTATCGGCATTGCCAGTGAGGAACGCGACAACGAAACGAGTGACCTTGACGTTTTTGCCCGGGCCGATCTTGCGCTTTACAAGGTAAAGCAGGCTGGCCGGAACGGCTACGCAACACGCACGGCGACGGTGAACGCGCTGTGCTCTTCATTTTCGGACGGGCAACGAGCTGCCGGTTGATTGACCTTTCTCGAACCGGATGCAGAAAGCCGGGCACATCGTTTGATGGCTGAATAAAGTGCGGAGTTGGGCGTTGTGCTCCGATTCCGATTTGTTTACCTTTCCGGCACACTGCTTGTTAACTCAAGTTCACTCATAATCCCTGCATCTTTAGCGTGTAAAAATAAGGGAATAGCGTTGGCTGTCGAGACGCTTCGCCACAAGGACAATCTCTGGAGCCTGAGCTGCCGCGCAAATGCGCTGCGCAAGGCCGTGATTGGCATATGCATTCTCTCGCTTGCCGGTTGCGCCATGGGTGGCGTGAGCATTGAAAAGGCCGTTCCCGATTCTTCCACGATCACCGGATCGGTGAAACAGCCGCAGCCGGTTGAGACCGATACTGGCAAGCTTTCCGACCAATCCGCGATCAGGAACGTTGTTTCAGCGCTCAATTTCACGGAATGGGGCAAGAAGCCCGTACCGTGGGCCAATCCCGATACGGGCAGCCAGGGCACGATCACCACCATTGCCGAGAACAGCAAGAACAACCAGCTTTGCCGCGAATTCGAAACCTCGCGTGAAGCTTTTGACGGTGTTTCCATCTATCGCGGCGAAACCTGCATGCAGCGTGGTGGTCAATGGACGGTGACTTCGTTCGCGCCCATTTGAAAAGAAAAGCCCGGCCTGACTGGAACTTTTCCGGCCATATGCGCATATTATGGGCAACGAGTCTTACTCATCTCATAGTTATTTTCCTGAAAGAGGAACTATATGCGCGATCCCTATAGCGTGCTGGGCGTCGCCAAAACGGCGAAGCCCGAGGAAATAAAATCGGCTTTTCGCAAACTGGCCAAAAAGCACCATCCGGATCAGAACAAGGATGATCCGAAAGCGCAGGAGCGCTTTGCAGAACTGAACCAGGCCTATGAAATTGTGGGCGACAAGGACAAGCGTGGTCAGTTTGACCGGGGCGAGATAGATGCCGAAGGCAAGCCTGCCTTTCAGGGTTTCACCGGCGGACAGGGCTTCGGCGGCGCTCATGGCGACCCGTTTGCCGGTTTCCGGCAAGGTGGCGACGGCAACAGTCACTTTGAATTCCGTTCTGGTCCCGGCGGCTTTCAGCAAGGCGGCGGTTTCGGCGGCGCGGATGATATTCTGAACGACCTTTTCGGCGGCGCTTTCGGTGGAGGCGCCCGTGCTGGTGGTGGTGCGCGTCAGCGCGGCCCGGCCAAGGGAGCTGACCTTTCCGCGTCTATTAATATTACGCTGGAGCAGGCGGCCGGTGCGGAGAAGGTCGAGGCGATCTTCCCGAATGGCAAGCACCTGAAGATCAAGTTGCCGAGATTCGTTGAAGACGGTCAGACCATTCGCCTGAAAGGGCAGGGCGAGCCGTTGATGGGCGGAACGGCAGGCGATGCGCTGGTCACGATACACTTCAAGGCACATCCGCGGTTTCGCCTCGAAGGACGTGATGTCCATGTAGATATGCCGGTCGAGCTTGCCGATGCGGTTCTGGGCGGCAAGCAGGAAGTCGAAACGCTGGATGGGCGTATCGCAGTCAAAATTCCGGCCTGGTCGAGTTCCGATCGCGTGCTGCGCCTGAAAGAAAAAGGCCTCCCGTTGAAAGCTGATGGGCGCGGCGATCTCTACGTTCATGTGCGGATCATGCTGCCGGAAGGCGGCGACAAGGAACTGGAAGAATTCCTGCAAAAGCGCAGAGTCGCCTGATACCAGGACGCTGAGACGCTAGCGCATCACGCCCTGAAAATGCTCAATCGTTGCACAGGCTTAACCAAAACTCGACTTCAATCGTTTAAAGCCGGGTGTTGTCTCTTTGCGGCAGTAAAGTGACAATGCCCGGCTTTTTCACTGCAATTGCTTGAAGGAGAGCCGAGCCTGTGCGATAGGGCAACAAGTTAATTGTTTTCAATGAGGACCCCTAATGACCGCACAGTCAGGTTTGTTGCAGGGCAAGCGTGGATTGATTCTGGGCGTCGCCAACAACCGCTCCATCGCATGGGGTATTGCCAAGGCCGCTCGTGATGCAGGCGCAGAGCTCGCATTCACCTATCAGGGCGATGCATTGAAGAAGCGTGTCGAACCGCTGGCTGAAGAGCTCGGCGCATTCGTGGCAGGACATTGCGATGTGGCTGATGCTGCCAGCATGGATGCTGTTTTCGAGACGCTTGAAAAGAAGTGGGGCAAGCTCGATTTCGTGGTGCATGCCATCGGCTTTTCCGACAAGGATGAGCTGACGGGTCGTTATGTCGATACGTCGGAAGCCAACTTCACCAACACGATGCTGATCTCGGTCTATTCGCTGACGGCTATTTCGCGTCGCGCGGAAAAGCTGATGGCGGACGGCGGCTCCATCTTGACGCTGACCTATTACGGCGCCGAAAAGGTCATGCCGAACTACAATGTCATGGGTGTTGCCAAGGCTGCTCTCGAAGCAAGCGTGAAGTATCTCGCCGTCGATCTTGGCCCCCAGAACATCCGCGTCAATGCAATCTCGGCTGGCCCGATCAAGACGCTTGCCGCTTCGGGCATCGGTGACTTCCGCTATATCCTCAAGTGGAACGAGTACAACGCGCCGCTGCGCCGTACCGTCACCATCGAGGAAGTGGGCGATGTCGGCCTCTATTTCCTTTCCGACCTGTCCCGTTCGGTGACTGGCGAAGTTCATCACGCGGATAGCGGCTATCATGTCATTGGCATGAAAGCGGTTGACGCTCCGGATATTTCGGTCGTGAAAGACTGAAGCAACGAATACAAAATCCCGAAAGGCTGACCGGCTTTTCGGGATTTTTCTTTGTCTTTCCCGCTGCGGGGAAGTTATCCAGATTATTCATTGGCGGCAGATAGGGGTAGGGCTGTGGCTCGGGAGATCATCTACTTTTCGCGTCACGGCGAGACAGACTGGAATGTTTCGCAGCGTATTCAGGGGCAGCTTGATATCGATATCAACGATAATGGGCGCAGCCAGGCCGACCGCAACGGCGATATGCTGAAATCGCTGATTGGCGAGGGTGCAGGCTTCGACTTCGTTGCAAGCCCGCTGCGACGCACGCGCGAGACGATGGAACGTATCCGTTTGCGCATGGGTCTTGATCCGTATGAATACCGCACCGATCCGCAACTGATGGAAGTCAATTTCGGCGACTGGCAGGGCTTCATGATGGAAGACATTGCCAGAGAGCGTGAAGACCTTCTGGAAGCGCGCGCCCGCGACAAGTGGAATTTCGTGCCGCCGGGCACAACCGCCGAGAGCTACATGGGCCTGTCGCGCCGCATAGGGCGCTGGGTGGAAGCCGTGGAATGGCCGACTATCTGCGTGACGCATGGTGGCTGCATTCGCACGCTGTTTTACCTCTACGGGAACATGGATGGCCATGCCGCTGCCAATCTTTCCATCCCGCAGGACAAGATTCTGAAGTTTGCAAACGGCAAGCTGGAGTGGGTTTGATCCCGCAAATCAGTCTATAGTGACCGTAAACATAATTTTGCCAGCGGTGGAGGCGTTTTATGCCCTTCGAACGTTTCGCGGTCATATCGGATATTCACGGTAACAGTGACGCCTTGGCTGCAGTGCTGGCCGATATCGATGCTTTGCAAATCCAGACGATTATCAATCTCGGCGATCATCTAAGTGGTCCTTTGGCCGCGCGTGAGACAGCAGATATGCTGATGGCGCGAGAAATGATCTGCATTCGTGGCAATCATGATCGCTGGCTTGTCGAAAAGCCGCTCGCAGATATGGGGCCGTCGGATCGGGTCGCGCGCCAGCAGCTTGATGACCGACACATCGAATGGCTGCTTGCAATGCCGGCATCGCAGTCTCTGGCCGATGGACGGATATTCATCTGCCACGGGACACCGTCAAGCGATACCACTTACTGGATGGAGAAAGTCATCGCGAACGGCGAAGTCGTTCTGCGAACCCGAGATGAGATCGAGGCCGAAGCTGAAGATATAGCTGCGTCGCTGATCTTTTGCGGGCATACGCACACGCCGAGGATCGTTCGCCTGGGAGATGGGCGAATGCTGGTCAATCCGGGAAGCGTGGGTTGCCCCGGTTACGACGACGATCATCCGGTTCCGCACGTCGTCCAGACCGGCAATCCCAATGCATCCTACGCTGTCATCGAACAGACCGGGTCTGGCTGGCAGATAACCCTGCGCAATATTCCCTACGATACGGCGCAGATGGTCCGGATGGCGGAGAACAACGGTCGCGCCGATTGGGCGCGTGTTGTCAGAAGTGGCTGGTTTCAGCCCACATGAAAAGAGCGGCTTATGAGCCGCTCATTCTCTTTCTGGGGGCTTGTTTACGGCGCTTCCTGAATGTCGGTGATGAAGCGCGTGCTGTCGACCATGTCATAAATGATAAGGACCTTCATGCCCTTGTTGATCGCGCTGTAATCGAACTCACCGGGCAGCTTGTATGTCTGGCCGTCATCGAGCGTTATGGTTTCGCTGTCCTTGTTGATACCGGTGATCTTGCCTTCGGCATCGTCTGCCATCGCTACCGTCGAGAAAAGCGACGCCACGATGAGAATTAATCCGACCAGATAATGCATGACTTTCCGTTCCTTTGGTTGTGCCTCGGGTTGGGTTGTAGCCTGACCGATTCGACACGATTGTCGTGATTGCGATTTTCAGCGCGTTGCGCCGGATATCCCACAGTGTAGCGTGCGGAATGTGTCAAAAAAAATGCCGGATATCGAACTTCAGAAGGAAATTTTACGTCCTCAAGGAGCTTGATTTGACCGGCGTCAAAAAGCTCAATAAAACCGGGCCGTAAAGTAGCTGCTCTCTCCTTGACCTGCTCCGGACAAGGACAATTTATTCAGGCGTCGCGCATGTCTCACAATAGTTTCGGTCATCTGTTCCGCGTAACCACCTGGGGCGAAAGCCATGGTCTGGCGCTCGGTTGCGTTGTTGACGGCTGCCCGCCCGGCATTACGTTCACAGAAGCCGAAATTCAGGCCTATCTCGACAAGCGCAAGCCCGGCCAGTCCAAATATACGACGCAGCGCCGCGAACCGGATCAGGTGCGCGTGCTTTCCGGTGTTCTTCTGGGCGACGATGGCGTGACCATGACGACGACTGGCACACCGATCTCGATGATGATCGAGAACACCGATCAGCGCTCGAAGGATTATGGCGAGATTGCTCGTCAGTATCGTCCCGGTCATGCCGATTATACCTATGACGTCAAATACGGCATTCGCGACTATCGCGGCGGCGGGCGTTCGTCGGCGCGCGAAACGGCAGCTCGTGTGGCAGCAGGCGCCATAGCGCGCAAGGTCGTGCCGGGGCTTGAGGTCAAGGGCGCGCTGGTGGCCATGGGCGTGCACGGTATCGACCGCCGTCGCTGGAACTGGTCGGAAGTGGACAACAACCCTTTCTTCTCGCCGGATGCCGGTTCGGTCGAGTTGTTCGCAGACTATCTCGACGGCATTCGCAAAAGCGGATCGTCGGTCGGTGCAGTCATCGAGATTATTGCTGAAGGTGTACCTGCGGGTATCGGGGCGCCGATCTACGGCAAGCTCGATCAGGATATTGCCAGCCTGCTGATGTCGATCAACGCCGTGAAGGGTGTGGAAATCGGCAACGGTTTCGAGGCTGCCCGTCTTACCGGCGAAGAGAACGCCGACGAAATGCGCATGGGCAATGACGGCAAGCCGCTGTTCCTGTCCAATCATGCTGGCGGGATTCTCGGTGGCATTGCGACTGGTGCGCCGGTTGTGGCGCGTTTCGCCGTCAAGCCGACCTCGTCGATCCTGACCCCGCGCCGCTCCATCGACAAGGACGGCAAGGAAGTGGATGTGATGACCAAGGGTCGTCACGATCCGTGTGTGGGTATTCGTGCCGTGCCGATCGGCGAGGCAATGGTGGCCTGTGCGATTGCAGATCATTATCTGCGTCACCGCGGCCAGACTGGCCGCGTCTGACTAACTTGGGGCCAGACTGGCCGCATGTGATTGAATTCGGCCATATTGGCCATATCTGACCGACGATAGGGCCCGTTGGTTGCCTGACACATAGAGGTCGAAATGAGCTATAACCAGAAACAGGTCGTGGATGCGCTTCGCGCTTTCGAACGCGGCGAAATCGTTGTGGTCATGGATGATGACGGGCGCGAGAACGAAGGCGACCTGATTGTTGCCGCCGTGCATTGCACGCCGGAAAAGATGGCCTTCATCGTCCGCCATACGTCCGGCATCGTCTGTACGCCGATGACTCGCGACGAAGCCAAGCGTCTCAACCTCGCGCCGATGGTTGCCGAAAACGAATCCGCTCACACAACAGCGTTCACTGTGACGGTCGATTACCGCCATGGCACGACGACCGGCATTTCGGCAGAAGACCGCACGCTGACCGTGCGCAATCTGGCGAACCCGAATGCCGGTGCTTCGGATTTTGTGCGTCCCGGCCATATTTTTCCGCTGGTTGCCCGCGAAGGCGGCGTCTTGATGCGCTCCGGCCATACGGAAGCCGCTGTCGACCTCTGCAAGCTCGCAAACCTGCCGCCCATCGGCGTTATCTGCGAACTGGTCAATGATGACGGTTCCGTCATGCGTGGTCCGGACGTGAAGGCCTTTGCTGAAAAGCACACGCTGCATCGGGTTACGGTCGCCGACCTCATCGCCTATCGCCAGCGCAAGGAAACGCTGGTCAAGCGCGTTGGTGATGCACCGGTCAAGACCTGTGCAGGTGCGGCCCATGCCTACACCTACGAACTGCCATGGGAACCCATGCAGCACGTAGCCGTCGTGTTCGGCGATATTCGTGACGGCGAGGAAGTGCCGGTCCGCCTGCATCGCGAAGATGTGCTGAACGATGTCTTTGGCAAAGGTGGCAGCAATCTCGATGCCATCATGGAAAAGATGGGCAAGGAAGGTCGCGGCGTACTGGTCTATCTGCGCGAAGGTTCTGTTGGCGTGCGTTCCGATCACCACGACACCCGCGCCCGTGACGCGATCCAGAGCGAGCATGAAAGCCATGCCGAAGCGGTTGCCCGCGAGGAGGAATGGCGTCAGATCGGCCTTGGTGCGCAGATATTGAAGGATCTCGGAATCACGTCGATTGTGCTTTTGGCATCGCGTGAGCGTCACTATGTTGGCCTTGAAGGTTTCGGCATCCACATCGCCCGTACGGAAATCATCTAGTCTCCTTCAGACAAAGCTGGCGCATGGCCGTCATGGTCATGTGCCGGTGAGATGCTATAGTGAATCGATGACGACACGGCTTTACTGGCATCCGATCTATCTCGAACATCTGACCCCGCCCGGCCATCCCGAGCGCCCGGATCGTATCCGTGCCTTGATGAGCGAATTGGAGGGGCCGGATTGCTATCGGCTCGACCGGGTGGAAGCGCCGCGCGGCGACGAGGCGTCAGTGTTGCTTGCCCATCCGGAAAAGCATCTGGAAGCCATACGCGCCGAAATACCGGAGCCTGCTTCGGACGAGGCAGCGCCAGCGCCCGTGGTGAAGCTTGACGGCGACACCTATGTCAGCCCGAAAAGTCTGGATGCAGCGCTGACGGCGATTGGTGCGGCGACAGCGGCGGTCGATGATGTCTTTTCCGGTGCTGCAAACAACGTGTTCGTTGCAGCCCGCCCGCCGGGACATCATGCTGAGCGTTCCACTGCGATGGGCTTTTGCCTTTTCAACAATATTGCGATTGCCGCCCGTCATGCACAGCAGCGTCATGGCGCGGAACGTGTCGCTATCGTCGATTGGGATGTCCATCACGGCAACGGAACGCAGGATATTTTCAAGGACGATCCAAGCGTCCTGTTCTGTTCGACGCATCAGTTTCCCTTGTATCCCGGAACGGGGTCGAAGGACGAAACCGGCGTCGGCAACATCTTCAATGCACCGCTTTCCCCCGATACGGGAAGCCGCGAATTCCGCGAGGCATTTAATAGTCGTGTATTGCCCGCTTTGGACAATTTCCGGCCAGATTTGATCCTTATTTCGGCGGGCTTCGATGCTCATTTTCGCGATCCGCTGGCCGAGCTCAATCTTGACGAAGCGGATTTTGACTGGGCGACGGGCAAACTCATGGAGCGGGCAGAAAGGTTCTGCGATCACCGGCTAGTGAGTGTGCTTGAAGGTGGATATGATCTAGAGGGCTTGTCGCAGTCCGCGTCTACGCATATTACGCGGTTGTTGAAAGGATGAATCATGGTAACCGAACCGTCCAACGCCGACATTGCAGTAATGAGCTTCGAGGATGCGTTGAAGCAGCTTGAGAAGATCGTCGACGATCTGGAGCGGGGCGACGTGCCGCTGGAAGAGTCCATTCGCATCTATGAGCGTGGCGAGGCTCTGAAAAAGCATTGCGATACGCTTCTGAAGTCTGCCGAGGACAAGGTGGAGAAGATTCGCATTGGCCGCGACGGCCAGCCGGTCGGAACCGAACCGCTCGATCCGGAATAAACTGGTCCAATAATTCTGCTCAGAACAGCGTTTTGAGCTGGGTGACATAAGGCGCGAGAATCCCGCTCAGCATGTAGGGACCTAGGCCCCAGACCAGTGTCCATCCTGCAGCTCCGACGATATTGGCCGCCAGAAAATGCAGCGGGTTCATTTTCATCGAACCCGCAACGATGCCGTTGAGCTGTCGCAGGAGCACGACGAAACGAGCCGTCGCGACCACGTAAATTCCCTTGCTGTCGAAAAGTTTCTCGAACTGTTCCAGCCGTTCAGGCGTCAGCTTGACGAGGTGCCCGTATCGCAGGATCAGGCGGCGGCCACCGAAACGGCCGATCAGGTATCCGGTGCAATCGCCAAGTACGGCGCCGATGAATACGGCAATCAGTACGGCTTCGATATTGAGCGTTCCATGCAAGGCAAGCAGCGAGCTTGCTATAAGGGCGCTCTCACCGGGCAATGGTGCACCGAAAGATTCGAAATATACGATTACGAAAAGCGCGAGCGCGCCATAGGCTGCAATATATGGTTCCAGAAAGCTCATGGATTGGCAGGTCTTTCGGCCGACAGAACTAAAAAGGCTCCGGACGAGCCGGAGCCTGAAATCTGTAACTATCACATCAGCCGATGGAACGCTTGCCGGTAATTGCGTGGTATACCCACAACACGATTATTGAGCCGATGATCGCGATAACAAGGCTGATCGGATCGAAAGCGCCAGTGACGCCACGTCCAAAAAGCTGAGACGAGATCACACCGCCGACAATGGCGCCGACAATGCCGAGAGCAATATCCAGGAACAGGCCCTGGCCACTTTTATTAACGATCTTGCTGCCGATGAAGCCGGCAATCAAGCCTAGTATTATCCAGCTTATAACAGACATCTAATATCTCCCGATGCGTAAATACACTTTTGCATCACGCACTTAGGAAATTTTCACACTGCTATAAAATTTGCAAGGTATAATGCTTGTCAAATCGGGAAACCCATTTAACTTTAACTTACCGAATGCACAGTTGGCATCGGATAACAGGGAGTATCGTGTGATGGGAAGTTATGACGACAACTCAGGCAATTCGCCCATTCCCGGCGGAAGCCTCGCGAAACCGGTTCTGATTGCGCTCGGCGCCCTGCTGATCGGCAAGATGCTGAAGGGTAATAGCGAAGAGACGGAGGCCACTCAGGCGCAGCCCGTACCAGTACCGGATCAGTCGCAAGCAGGCGGCGGCCTGCTTGGCGGTATCCTTGGCGGGCTTGGTGGTCTGCTTGGCGGTGCGGCTGCCGGAAATGCCTCAGCAGCTCCCTCGGCTCCGGGTTCACTGGGCGGCGGTCTTGGCGGCCTCCTTGATCAGTTGAAACAGGCTGGCCTCGGTGAAAAGGTGGATTCCTGGGTCGGCCAGGGAACCAATCATTCAATCGAGCCGGGCCAGCTTGGCGACGCAATCGGCCAGAAAACACTGAGCGAAATTGCTCAGCACGCCGGTATCGACCAGCAGGAACTTCTGGATCAGCTGTCGCAGGTTCTGCCGGGATTGGTGGACAAGCTGACGACAAACGGACAGGTACCTGACGCCAGCTCGCTTTCCAAGCTGTTGCAGGGACGCTGACAGAATTTGCATCCTGATCGAACCGCACCGCTTGTCGGTGCGGTTTTGTTTTGGGGCTACATTCGATAAAATGACGGCGCCGCTTATATAAGCGTTGTAGAGCAATAGCTGGAGTTGCGTTGCATGAGTTTCTTTCCGTGTCCTGATCCGGTTCTTGGCGACAAGACGTCGGTAGACAGCATTGAAACGCTGGTCATTCCACGCACAAGCGACATCGGTGGACTGGAAGTGCGGCGAGCCTTGCCGACCGTGCGCCGCCGTCTGGTCGGGCCGTTCATTTTCTTTGATCGCATGGGACCCGCCGTTCTGAGGGATGGTGATGCGCTGGATGTGCGCCCGCACCCGCATATCGGACTTTCGACCGTGACCTATCTGTTTGACGGACATATCCGCCACAGAGACAGTCTCGGCACCGAAATGGTTATTCGTCCCGGTGACGCGAACCTCATGACCGCCGGTCGTGGCATCGTGCATTCCGAACGATCGCCAGAAGAGGAGCGCAACGGGCCACTGTCCATTTCCGGCATTCAGACCTGGCTCGCGCTGCCCGATGCGCTGGAAGAAATCAGCCCGGAATTTTTTCACACCAATGCGCCAGAACTGCCGGTGATGGAGGATCGCGATTTCTCCGGTCGGCTGATCATGGGCTCCATGCTGGGGCTGAAGTCTCCAGTGATCCAGCACGCCGATACGCTTTATGCGGATATTCGTATAGAACCGAACGGGCGCTTTCCGATTCCGCCCGTGGCCGAAGAACGCGCCATCTATACGCTGCAGGGCAATGTCGGCATTGGCGGTGAGGTCTTCCCGCCGGACCGTTTGCTGGCATTCCGCCCTGGCGACGATATTGTCGTGCAGGCCGGGCCGGAAGGTGCTCATATTATGCTTTTTGGCGGTGCAACTCTCGGCTCGAAGCGCTATGTATGGTGGAACTTCGTATCCTCATCGCGAGAGAGGATAGAGCAGGCCAAGGAAGAATGGCGCAGCGGGCGTTTCGACATCGTGCCCGGTGACGAGAAGGATTTCATACCTCTGCCTGAATAATGTGGATTGCCTCCCGCTGTAGGACACGATGTCCCGCCCTGCTTGATCCTGTCGCGTTGCTGCTATACCGACAACAAAACCGAACCAGAAACAGGTTGTTTTAATGTCCCGACCCACGACCCCATTGCTTGACAAGGCGCCGATCCCGGAAGCCCTGCGCGCATTGCCGGAATCTGATCTGCCGCAGCTCGCGCAGGAATTGCGTGCAGAGCTGATCGACGTGGTTTCAACCACCGGCGGGCATCTGGGAGCGGGACTGGGAGTGGTGGAGCTGACAGTGGCATTGCACCATGTCTTCGACACACCGCACGACCGTATCATCTGGGACGTTGGTCATCAGGCTTATCCGCACAAGATTTTGACCGGGCGCCGCGACCGTATCCGCACATTGCGCCAGACCGGCGGTCTTTCGGGTTTCACCAAGCGTACTGAAAGTGAATATGATCCTTTCGGTGCTGCACATTCATCGACATCGATTTCCGCTGGCCTCGGCATGGCGGTCGCATCCGATCTTTCGGGCGAAAAGCGCAATGTTATTGCCGTCATTGGCGATGGCTCCATGTCGGCAGGCATGGCCTATGAGGCTATGAATAATGCTGGTGCGCTCGACGCGCGCCTCATTGTCATCCTCAACGATAATGATATGTCGATTGCGCCGCCGACCGGTGCGATGAGCGCCTATCTGGCGCGTCTTGTCTCCGGCAAGACCTATCGCAGCGTTCGCGAGGCCGCCAAGCAGGTCGCCAAGAAACTGCCGAAGTTTTTGCAGGACAAGGCCCGCAAATCAGAAGAATATGCGCGTGCCTTCTTTACAGGCGGCACCCTGTTCGAGGAACTTGGTTTTTACTATGTCGGTCCTATCGACGGCCATAATCTGGATCATCTGCTGCCGATCCTGAAAAACGTACGCGATACGCAGGAAGGCCCGGTGCTCATTCATGTGGTGACACAGAAGGGCAAGGGCTATGCGCCTGCAGAAGCTGCCGCCGACAAATATCACGGCGTCAACAAGTTCGACGTCATCACCGGCAAGCAGTCGAAGCCGCCTGCAAATGCACCGAGCTACACCAAGATTTTCGGCACCAGCCTGATCGAAGAAGCCCGTCACGACGACAGAATAGTGGCAATCACCGCCGCCATGCCATCGGGCACCGGGCTTGATCTTTTTGGCGAAGTGTTTCCTCAGCGCACATTCGATGTCGGTATTGCCGAGCAACATGCGGTAACCTTCGCCGCCGGTCTGGCAAGCGAGGGCTATAAACCGTTCTGCGCGATCTATTCCACTTTCCTGCAGCGTGGCTACGATCAGGTCGTGCATGACGTGTCGATCCAGAATCTGCCTGTGCGTTTCCCAATCGACCGTGCCGGACTGGTTGGCGCCGATGGTCCAACCCATGCAGGCTCCTTCGATATTGGCTTTCTTGCAGCTCTTCCCGGTTTTGTAGTGATGGCTGCATCGGATGAAGCCGAACTGCGCCATATGGTGCGCACGGCTGCCGAATATGATGAAGGCCCGATCTCTTTCCGCTATCCGCGTGGCGACGGTGTCGGTGTTGACCTGCCAGAGCGTGGACAACTGCTCGAAATCGGCAAGGGCCGCATCGTGCGTGAGGGTACAAAGGTCGCGCTCCTGTCCTTCGGGACGCGTTTGCAGGAATGTCTTGCCGCCGCCGATGAGCTGGGTGCTGCCGGTCTTTCGACCACGGTTGCCGATGCGCGTTTTGCCAAGCCGCTCGATCAGGATCTGATCCGTCGTCTGGCACACGAACATGAAGTACTGGTGATGGTGGAAGAAGGGGCTGTTGGCGGGTTTGCTTCCCATGTACTGCAATTCCTTGCAACCGACGGCCTTCTTGATCGTGGCCTCAAGGTGCGGGCTTTGACATTGCCGGATAGCTATCAGGACCACGGCAAGCCGGACGCTATGTATGCTGAGGCCGGTCTTGACCGGGCAGGCATCGTGCATGCGGTGTTTGCAGCTCTTGGCCGCGAGGCGGTTGCAGCGCCATTCAGCGCCTGACCGATGAGCGGAGAAACGAGCGACAAGAACCTGCGGCTCGATCAACTGCTGGTGGAGCTTGGACTGTTTGCAACGCGTTCGCGGGCGCGTGATGCTATCCAGCGCGGCACGGTCAAGGTGGACGGCAAGCCCGTCACCAAGCCGGGCCAGACGGTTTTGCGCACCGCAAAGATCGCCGTGGATGATCCGGCGAGTGCTTATGTTTCTCGCGCTGCCTTGAAGCTTATCGCGGCGCTTGACCATTTCGAGCTTGATGTGAAGGGGCGCACCGCGCTCGACATAGGCGCATCGACAGGCGGTTTCACGCAAGTTTTGCTGGAGCGCGGCGCAAGTCATGTTCTTGCCATCGATGTCGGCCACGACCAGTTGCACGAGACCCTGCGCGCCGATCCACGCGTCACCAACAAGGAAGGGCTCAACGCTCGTGCGCTGGAACTTTCCCATCTCGAAGGACGCGAAATCGATTGCGTGGTTTCGGACGTGAGTTTTATTTCGCTGAAACTCGCCTTGCCTCCGGCATTGGCCTTTGCGCAAAAAGGTGCTATCTGCGCGCTTCTCGTAAAGCCGCAATTTGAAGCGGGCCGCGAGGCTATCGGCAAGGGCGGCATTTTGCGCGATCCGAAAGATGGCGAACGCATAGCTGAAGAACTGAAATCATGGCTTGAGACGCTGCCCGGCTGGCGCGCGCTCGGCCTCTGCCCGTCGCCCATCGAAGGCGGCGATGGCAATCGTGAATATCTCCTGGCAGGAAAGAAGGACCAATGACGACGCAATTAACAATCCGCTCGATTGGTGCGGGCGGCGATGGCGTCGCCAACCTTCCTGATGGCCAGATTTATGTGCCTTTCACACTGCCGGGCGAAGTGGCCAATGTTGCGCGCGACAAGAACCGCGCGACGGTTATGGCGCTTCTCGAAACATCGCCTGAGCGGCAGGCGCCTGCCTGCCAGCATTTCGAGGATTGCGGCGGCTGCGCGCTGCAGCATTGGCAGGATGAACCCTATCGCCTGTGGAAGCGAGAACTGGTTGTCTCCGCGCTGAAGGGCAGGGGGATCGACACGGAGGTTGCGCCTCTGGTGGCTTGCCAGCCGCGCACACGCCGCCGTGTTGTTTTTGCGGCGCGCAAGACGGAGAAGGGCGTGTTGCTCGGCTTCAACCGTCACCTCAGCCATGAAATCATCGATATTGTCGAATGTGCGGTCACGGTGCCGGAAATCATTGCGCGGCTTGATGATCTGCGTGAAGTCGGGGCCTTGATTGCACCCGGTTCCAAACCGTTCAAGCTGGCAGCGACGCAGACGGAATCCGGCCTCGATCTTGCGGCAAGCGGTTGCGGTAAGCTGAGCGATGAGCAACGGCGCGCGCTGACCGCGCTTGTCATGAAAAAGGGCTTTGCGCGCCTTTCGCATGAAGGCGAGATCATTGTCAAGCCGAAGAAGCCGCTCATCCATTTCGGCAAGGTGCCGGTTCCGGTTCCGCCGGGTTGCTTCTTGCAGGCAACGGCCTATGCCGAGGAAGCAATGGTGCAGCTTGTTCTGGACCATGTCGGTAAGGCCAAGCGTGTGGCAGATCTCTTCTGCGGTGTCGGCACATTTGCGCTGCGGATTGCAGAAAAAAGCGCTGTTCATGCCGTTGAAAACGACGCGCTGGCCCTTGCGGCTCTCGACCGTGGCGTGCGCCATGTGCAGGGATTGAAGCCCGTTTCGGTCGAACGTCGCGACCTGTTCCGCCGTCCGCTGATGCCGAAGGAGTTGCTGCCTTATAACGCCGTGGTTTTCGATCCGCCGCGCGCAGGTGCGGAAGAACAGGCGCTTGAAATGGCAAAATCCAAAGTGGAGAAGGTTGTCGCGGTTTCATGCAATCCGGTGACGCTCGCCCGCGATCTGGCCATTCTGGTGAAGGGCGGCTATCGCGTTACACGTGTCACGCCGATTGACCAGTTCCTCTGGTCGCCACATGTTGAGGCCGTGGCGACACTGGTGAAGAAGTGAGCGTTTAAATCAACGCCCAATCCACCGCCGCTTCTGCATGTAGGCGCGTCGTATCGAATACTGGCACGGGGCTATCTTGCTGGCCGATGAGCAGCATGATTTCGGTGCAGCCGAGAATGATGGCTCTAGCCCCGCGCTCAACCAGACGACTGATGACGGCGCGGTATTTTTCGCGTGACGCATCGCGTACTTCGCCGACGACCAGTTCCTGATAGATGATGTCATGCACGGTTTTGCGGTCGGCATCGTCGGGCGTCAGAACCTCAAGCCCATGTTTGGCTACAAGGCGGCCTTTGTAGAAATCCTGCTCCATCGTGAAGGCGGTGCCTAGGAGCCCGACTTTGGACAAGCCTGCGGCCTTGATCTTCTCCGCCGTCGGGTCAGCAATATGCACAAGGGGGATCGATGTGGCGTTTTCAACGTCAGCGGCCATTTTATGCATGGTGTTGGTGCAGATCAGGATGAAATCCGCGCCGCCCTTTTCAAGGTTCTGCGCGGCCTCGATCATAAGTCTGGTCAGCTCCTCCCATTTGCCTTCATGCTGAAGCTGCTCGATTTCACCAAAATCCATCGACCACATCAGGCTCTTGGCGGAGTGCGTGCCGCCGAGCCGTGCGCGGATTTCCTGATTGATGATGCGATAATATTCCTGCGAGCTTTCCCAGCTCATCCCGCCTATAAGCCCGATCGTCTTCATCAACCCCTCCCGGATAAAATTAAGGGCGGATCACTCCGCCCTTGTTACTCGGTTTTGTGTTTTGGGCGAAAGCCGCAATCACATCTTTTCGATGATCTTCTGGTCGCCTTCATGCGCCTTGCCGTTGGCAGCGATAATGGCGGGAACGATGTCCTCCGCCTTGTTGATGACCAGCGGCTTTACCTGATGTGCGGTGTGCAGGAAGCCTTCGGTCGTCATGTGCTCAAGAAGCGAAAGCATTGGCTGCCAGAAATTGTTGATGTTAGCGAACACCATCGGCTTGCGATGCTTGCCGAGCTGCGCCCAGGTCATCATTTCCACGATTTCCTCAACCGTGCCGATGCCGCCGGGAAGGGTGACGAACGCATCGGACTTTTGGAACATGAGGTGTTTGCGCTCATGCATGTCACCCACGACGATAAGTTCGGTGAGCTGTTCGGCCTTTTCAAGGCTCGCTTCCTTGTCGAGCAGGAAGGTCGGAATGATGCCGGTGACTTCGCCGCCGGCCTCCATCACGCCTTGCGCAACCGCGCCCATGATGCCGCGCGTGCCGCCGCCATAAACAAGGCGCAGACCATGTTCGGCGATGGACCGGCCGAGCGTGACGCCCGCTTCGCGATAGATGGGATTCAGGCCCGTAGACGAGCCGCAATAAACACAGATGGATCGAATCTCAGACATGATTTTCTTGTGCGCTTTTGACCTTTCAGCGTCAAGCGTCTGCGATTTCATTTTGCAGTGAAGATTGCCGTCAGTGAGCCGTTTACGTCAGGTTCCGGGTGGACATTCACAGTGATTGTTATATCTCAATCCGTATGTACTCCAGATTGAGAAGTGGATTGGATATGAAGAACTGGGTTGTGTTTCTCGGGCTCACCTTTGCCGCATCATCCGCATCGGCTGGCGAGATCAACATCAAACTGCCGGACGATACCGAAGTAACGACCAACTCCGTTCTGTATAAATGTGGCGAGAAGAATGTCTCGGTAACCTACTACAATGCTGGTGATATTTCGCTTGCTGAACTGGAGCTTGAAGACGAGACTATTGTCGCTTCCAACGTCATTTCAGGGTCTGGAGCCAAATATGCCGGTGGCGTCTATATCTGGTGGACCAAGGGCGAAACGGCCGATCTCTATAACCTTATGGACGATCCGGACCAATCAAAGCCGACAAACTGTGTAGAACAGTAACCTAGCTAATAAAAAGCCTCGTACCTTTTGCTGTTTCGGTGCAGATTCCTTGTAGGGGGAAGCCAAAAGCTATAAACCCGCTATTATAGTCTCTGGCGTGGATTTCGAAACGAAATGCAAAAGAACAGTTTAGGATTGCTCGGTATCGGGCTCGTCGCAATCGTCGCCGGGCTCGGCCTCTATTGGAATGCAACACGATCCCGCGTTGAAGCCCCGCAACCTAATGCCACTGCACCAGCTTCGAGCAATGCGCCAGCGCAGCCAGAAGCAACGCCATCCGAGACGAAGACGCCAGACGCCGCCAAGCCTGCGGGCGATGTTGCGGCAAACGATGCGAAGCCGCAAGGCGTGCAATCCGAAGAGCCAGCCAAGCAGGCTGATGCCGCTCCCGCAGAGCAGGCCAGCAAAACGCCGGTTTTCGACCTCCTTCGTGTCGAGCCTGACGGTTCGGTCGTGATCGCAGGCAAGTCCCTTCCCAACGCTGATGTCGAGGTTGTCGCAGGTGCCACCGTTGTGGGCAAAGCCAAGGCCGGAGCCAGTGGGGATTTTGCCATTGTTCTGGATAATCCTTTGAAGGCAGGTGATCATCAGCTGGTCTTGCGTTCAACTGGTGCTGACAACAATGTCGCTACTTCCGCGCAGACCGCCATCGTGTCGGTGCCTGAAACCAAATCGGGGCAGGTGCTGGCGCTGGTTGAGGAGCCGGGGCAGGCGAGCCGCCTGATTACCAAGCCAGAAACGGCAGAGAAGCCACAGGACAATGCGGAAGCTAACCCTGCAGCTGCGACCAAGGCAGACAAGCCGGAAGCCAAACCTGCACAGGATTTGCCGATTGCAATCGAGGCTGTGGAGATTGAAGGTCAGGCTGTTTTCGTGGCGGGTAAAGCCAAGGGCGGCAATCGCGTGATCGTCCACGCCAATGATACATTGCTTGGCGCAAGCCTCATTTCGCCTGATGGCCGTTTCCTCGTGCAGAGCAAACAACCGCTCAGCGTTGGTGATTACATCATTCGCGCCGACCTGCTCGACAATGCCAATCAGGTTCTGGCCACAGCCCGCGTCCCGTTCCGTCGCGAAGCTGGCGAGAATATCTCGGCTGTTGCTTCCGACACGGACGGTCAGACGGCGGCTGCATCGGAAGCGATTGGTGATAAGGCCGCTTCGTCGGCAACTCCACTGCAGAAAGTCGATGGCTCCGTCATCATTCGGCGTGGGGATAATCTCTGGACGATTTCCAAGCGCGCCTATGGCAAGGGTACGCGATATACGACGATCTATCTCGCCAACCGCGACCAGATCCGCAATCCAGATCTCATCTGGCCGGGTCAGGTATTCAACATGCCAAAGGAACCCTTGGGCGATGGCGAAGCCAAGCGCCAGTTGGAAGATCGCGCTAACTGACGGAGAGTTCATGGAACTGAAGCGCGGCTCCCAACGCAGGGAGGTGCGCTTCAGCAATAAACGTCAGTCACGATAGTGTGTTTCCGCTTTGGCGGTCTTTTCTGGAATGAACGTCTCCAAATCTTGAACTTCTGAGCATAATCGTATATCGTCGATATACGATGAAGATAGTTCTGGACAAAAGCTCGACCGAAACTGTCGCCGATCTGGCGCAGCTCGGCATTGACGATGAAGCGGCAGCGCGCATTTGCGCCGCGCTGGGCCATCCTGTCCGCATTCGCATTATCCGCCAGTTGATGATGGAGGACGCCTGCTGCTGCAAGGATATTGTCGGCAAGCTCGACCTTGCGCAATCGACGGTTTCCCAACACCTCAAGGTCCTCGTGCAGGCTGGTCTTATCGACTATCGGCCTGAGCGCCAGTCCTCGCGTTACAGCGTCAACTGGCAGCAACTAAACGCTGTCCGCACGCATTTTGCTTCCTTCAAGAGCAGATGCTGCGGCTAGAGCATGTCTCCCGAAAGTGTGAACCGGTTTCGGGATAAAGACATGCTTGAAAACAAAGAGATAGAGCGCATCTCGAAAAGCTCGAAGTGGCTTTCGGAAGCGTTGCGTCAATACAAATAGATAGAGCGATGACGGAGTTTCATCTCGTACGAAATCGCTTGAGCCCACCGACTTGAAAGAACGCACCATGAGTTCCCCCAAAACGGTTTCCGCCGACTCCGGCGAAACGTTCAAGACACTGCGAAATCTCTGGCCCTATATGTGGCCGTCCGACAGGCCCGATCTGCGTATGCGCGTCGTCTGGGCCACGTTCTATCTGGTGATTTCCAAGATCGTGCTCATCCTCGTGCCCTATTTCTTCAAATGGGTGACGAATGCCTTGACCGGTCAATTGAACCCGCCGGATTATATCCCGCTGTTTCTGGTCGGCGCAGTGATGCTTGTGCTGGCTTATAACGGCGCCAAGATCGTACAGGCCGGCCTCAACCAGCTTCGCGATGCATTGTTTGCAAGCGTCGGGCAATATGCGGTGCGCCAGCTGGCCTACCGAACCTTCGTGCACATGCACCAGCTGTCGCTCAGGTTCCATCTAGAACGGCGTACGGGCGGGCTTTCGCGGGTTATCGAGCGCGGCACCAAGGGCATCGAAACGATTGTTCGTTTCACGATCCTCAACACCCTGCCCACCATTCTCGAATTTGCACTGACGGCGGTGATTTTCGCTTTCGCTTACGGCATTTCCTATCTGCTCGTGGTCGCTGCGACGGTCTGGCTCTATACCTGGTTTACGATCAAGGCGAGCGACTGGCGCATCAATATTCGCCGCGAAATGAACGACTCCGATACGGATGCCAACACCAAGGCAATCGACTCGCTGCTCAACTTCGAAACGGTCAAATATTTCGGCAACGAGAACATGGAAGCAAAGCGCTTCGATGCTTCGATGGCTCGCTATGAAAAGGCTGCAACCCAGACCTGGACGTCGCTTGGCTGGCTGAACTTCGGTCAGGCCGTTATCTTTGGTGTCGGCATGGCGGTGGTCATGGTCATGTCGGCGTTGGAAGTCCGGGCCGGAACGCAATCCATCGGCGATTTCGTTTTCATCAATGCCATGCTGATGCAGCTATCCATCCCGCTCAATTTCATCGGTTTCATCTATCGCGAAATCCGTCAGGGTTTGACCGATATCGAGCAGATGTTCGATCTCCTCGATGTGAAGCAGGAAGTCGTCGACAAGCCCAATGCACCAGCATTGAAAATCGATCACGGCGCAATCCGTTTCGATGATGTGCATTTTGCCTATGATGCGAACCGCCCGATCCTCAAGGGCATCAGTTTTGAAGTTCCGGCAGGAAAGACGGTAGCGATAGTCGGACCGTCGGGTGCGGGTAAATCCACGATCTCGCGACTGCTGTTTCGCTTCTATGATGTCCAGTCGGGATCGGTTTCCATCGACGGGCAGGACGTTCGCGACGTCACGCAGGAAAGCCTGCGCAAGGTCATCGGCATGGTGCCGCAGGACACTGTGCTGTTCAACGATACGATCGCTTACAACATTCGTTATGGCCGTCCTGATGCCACGACCGAAGAAGTGGAAAAGGCGGCTGAGCTGGCGCAGATTTCCGGCTTCATCAAGCATCTGCCGGAAGGCTATCAGGCCATGGTTGGCGAACGCGGCCTCAAGCTTTCGGGCGGTGAGAAACAGCGTGTCGCGATTGCCCGCACGATCCTGAAAGCGCCTCCAATCCTGATACTCGATGAGGCGACCTCCGCGCTCGATACCGCGACCGAGCAGGAAATCCAGTCTGCACTCGACATCGTTAGCCGTGGGCGTACCACGCTTGTCATCGCGCACCGTCTGTCGACCGTCATCAGTGCGGATGAGATCATCGTTCTGAAGGACGGTCTGATTGCCGAGCGCGGCACTCACCGCATGCTTCTCAAGCATAAGGGGCTTTACGCGTCCATGTGGGCTCGTCAGCGCGAGGCGGATGAGGCGGAAGAGCGTCTGCGTCAGGTTCGCGAAAGCGACGAATTGGGTATCGTCACACGTGGTGTTCCGGCGGCGGAATAGGCAGTTTATCGGCAGCTAGTTATATTAGGGCGCGATCACGTGCCCTAACAGCCGTGAATAATTTGCGAAATGGATTTCGATTCTGAACAGGATGAGGTAAATAACGGCCAAACTCAAAGGAAGAGCGATGAGCCTTACTGACACCATCCGCAATACTTTCGTGCCGATCCATCGGGAAGGCTATCCGTTTATCGCGGGCTTTTTCGTGGTTTCGCTAATTCTGGGCTGGCTTTGGGACCCGTTGTTCTGGATCGGCATGGTGCTGACCGTCTGGTGCATCTACTTCTATCGTGATCCGGAGCGCGTGACGCCGATGGACGACGATCTGGTCATCAGCCCCGCTGACGGCAAGGTTTCCTTCGTCGGTCCGGCTGTGCCACCAGCCGAGCTGGATCTTGGCGCTGAACCACGCATGCGCGTGTCGGTTTTCATGAATGTGTTCTCGGTTCACATCAACCGGTCTCCGGTGCGTGGCAAGATCGAGAAGGTCGTGCATCGTCCGGGCAAGTTCCTCAACGCGGAACTGGACAAGGCCAGCACGGAAAATGAACGCAACAGCGTCCTTATCGAAAGCCCGCATGGCAAGATCGGTGTTGTCCAGATTGCCGGTCTGGTCGCGCGGCGCATCGTTTGCTGGTCGAACGAGGATGATGATTTGTCCGTGGGCGAGCGGTTCGGCCTGATCCGTTTCGGATCGCGCGTCGATGTGTATCTTCCTGCCGATGCGACCGTTCGTGTTGCAGTTGGCCAGACGGCAGTCGCAGGCGAAACCGTGCTCGCCGATTATGGCAGCGTGCGCGGCGAGCCCGTGGTGCGGATCGGCTGAGCCGATGGAAACGCCTTTTCCGCCTTTTGAGCCCAATGGCCGCGTGGATTTATCGCGCGGCCCAAAGCTGTCGCAGATACCGCTGCGTATCGTCATTCCCAATGTCATAACAGTTCTCGCCATCTGTGCTGGTCTTACCGGCATCCGTCTGGCTTTCGAGAACCGCTTCGAGCTTGCCGTCGTGATGGTGCTCGTCGCAGCCTTTCTCGATGGCATTGATGGGCGCGTTGCTCGCATGATGAAGGGATCATCGAAGTTCGGCGCGCAGATGGATTCGCTCGCCGATATCGTCAATTTCGGTGTCGCGCCCGCTCTGGTGCTCTATGCCTTCATGCTCGATCAGGCGCGCTCGTTCGGCTGGATTGCTGCACTTCTTTATGCCATCGCCTGCTGCCTGCGGCTTGCGCGTTTCAATGTCATGCTCGAAGACCCGAACCGTCCGGCATGGCAGAGCAACTATTTCATCGGTGTGCCTGCACCGGCAGGCGCCATGCTTGTCCTGTTGCCGGTCTACCTCGGCTTTCTTGGTCTGACACCAACGCGGGCGCTCGCTTTCGGTGTGGCGATCTATACCGTCGCAATCGCGTTTCTGCTTGTAAGCCGCCTGCCGGTCTATAACGGTAAGTCCGCCGGAAGCCTTGTCCGGCGCGATATCGTCATGCCGCTCATCCTGTTCGTGGTGGTTTACGTCGCGTTCCTGATGAGCTTTACCTGGCAGACATTGAGCCTCACGGCGCTCGCCTATCTCGTGTTTCTTCCGTTCAGTCTGGCTGCCTGGAACAAGCGCGAAGCTGCTGACCGAAAAGCAGAGGAAGAAGCCGGAACCGAAGAGGATACACCGTCAGAGGAAAACTGATGGCAATGCCTGTTTGATGAAACCAACGCGCTCCTCGACCGATGATTTTGGCAGGAGCGCGATTTCATATCCAAGCCGTTTGTAGGTTTTATCCATCGCCTCGAATGTGCGTGCGGCTTCCTCGAAATCCTGCTTCCGCTCGGCATCCTGACCAAAGATTTCCGCCCATGGCGGAGCAAGAAACACTGTTCTGTTGTACTGAAACTGCCGTGCGGCTTCTTCCATATGCTGCGGAACGGGCAGGTTACACAACATCAGATAGCCGATTACGTCAGGAACACCGCGGTCGAAGAGGACCGTCCCACGCTGTTGTTCCGCCATCGTGTGCGAGCGCATTTCCCATGAAAGCATAAGCTCCGCAAAAAGCGCGCGATCACTCCAGGGCAGCGCATTTCCGCCGATGGCGACCTGATCCTGAATGATGGCACGTCCAGCCTCCACAGTGCGGGGAAAGCCCTGCCTTTCGAGTGCATCGATCAGTGTGCTTTTGCCTGATCCGGGCCCGCCGCTGATAATAATGAAACGCTGGTGATCTTTGATCATAAGTTCTCCAATAGCAAAGGGAACGCGCACCAAATTTGGCAGCACGTGACAAAGGGGTCTGAGAGGGGGAGAAATGCCCGCTGAAAAAAGAGCCAACAGATGGCCAGGCGGGAAACATTAATAAGTAAATACATAGAACCGGCCTTGCATATAGGCAAGGCCGGAGGACCGAAATCAGCTCGGCAGATGATAGTCGAGGAAGCGATCCTGTCGCACATCAAAAAGCTTGCCGCTGACTTCAAGGTTCGGATCGGCGAGCTTGACGATCTTTTCAGCGACCGACTGCGGCGTTGGCAGGGTTTCCGGATCTTCGCCCGGCATGGCTTGCGCGCGCATTGCCGTGCGGGTGGCGCCCGGATTGACCGAGTTGATCTTGAGCTTCATCTGCTTCGTTTCTTCTGCCCAGCTGCGCGCCATGACTTCGACAGCAGCTTTCGAGGCAGCATACGGCCCCCAGAACGCGCGGCAGGTATGCGCCACACCGGAAGAGAGCAGAATGGCACGTCCGGCATCGGAAGCGCGCAGAAGTGGATCAGTGGACCGAATGAGGCGCCAGACGCTGGTAACATTGACGTTCATGAGCTTCTCGAACGTCTTGGCCTCGACATGGCCAATCGGTGAGATCGTGCCGAGGACACCCGCATTGGCAACCATGATATCGAGCTTGCCCCAGCGCTCATGAATGGAACCGCCGAGGCGGTCGATCGCTTCCATATCGGTAATATCGAGAGGCACCAGCGTCGCATTGCCACCCAGTTTACGGATATCGTCGTCCAGCTCTTCAAGCCCGCCGACGGTGCGAGCGACTGCGATTACATGTGCGCCGCGTTTTGCCAGTTCAAGCGAAAGAAAATAGCCAATACCGCGCGATGCGCCTGTCACCAGTGCGATGCGGCCCGTAAGGTCGATGCTCATCTAGTCCCCATATGATGCAAAAACATGAAACAGGCGGCCTTTTGGGCCGCCTGCGTGAAGAATTGGGCGATCAGCCGTTGCTTGCGAGCAGCGACAGCGTGTGCACATTGCTCTCGCCTTCCTGATCGAGGAGGCGGGTCGGATATTCGCCCGTGAAATAGTGATCGGTGAAAGCCGGTGCTTTCGGATTACGTGGCTTCCCGCCAACGGCCTTGTAGAGCCCGTCGATGGAAAGAAATGCCAGAGAATCCGCGCCGATATAGCGGCACATGGATTCCAGGTCTTTGTGCTGGTTGGCCAGCAGCTTATCGGCATGGGGGGTGTCGATACCGTAGAAATCCGGATGGTAAATCATTGGACTTGCCACGCGGATATGCACTTCCTTTGCGCCCGCATCGCGGATCATCTGAACGATCTTGACCGATGTGGTGCCGCGCACAATGGAATCATCCACCAGCACCACGCGCTTGCCTTCGATCATGGCGCGATTGGCTGAATGCTTCAGCTTGACGCCCAGTGCACGAATTTGCTGCGTCGGCTCGATAAAGGTGCGGCCCACATAATGATTGCGGATGATGCCATATTCGAACGGAATGCCGCTTGCCTGCGCGAAGCCGAGAGCGGCAGGCGTGCCGCCATCAGGCACCGGCACGACAACATCAGCTTCGATACCGGCTTCCTTGGCAAGCTCCATGCCCATATTCTTGCGCGCGACATAGACGCTGCGACCGCCGACGACGGAGTCGGGGCGGGCGAAATAGACATACTCGAACAGGCAGAGCCGTTCCGGCTGTGGGTTTTCAGGCTTGATGGATTCGATGGTGATGGAGCCGTCTTTCTGGATCTCGCAGATGATCACTTCGCCATTTTCGACGTCGCGAACATACTTCGCGCCGATAATGTCGAGGGCACAGGTCTCTGAGCAGAAGATAGGCTTGCCGTCGAGCTCACCCATGACAAGCGGGCGGATGCCGATTACGTCACGCGCGGCAATCAGCTTGGTGCGGGTCAGCGCCAGCATGGCGTAACCGCCTTCGACCTGACGAATGGCATCGACGAAACGGTCGGACGAGGATGCATGGCGCGAACGGGCGATCATGTGCAGCACGACTTCGGTATCGGACGTCGCCTGGAAGATTGCGCCGGAAGCAATCAGTTGTTTGCGCAGCGTTATGCCGTTGGTGAAATTGCCGTTATGGGCAATGGCAATGCCGCCGACTTCCAGTTCCGCGAACAATGGCTGCACATTGCGCAGGATCGTCTCGCCGGTGGTGGAATAGCGCACATGACCGATGGCGCGGTCACCGGGCAGGCGGTTCAGCGTTGCTGCATCGGTGAAATGATCGCCGACGAGGCCCATATGGCGTTCGGAATGAAAACGGCGATTGTGATAGGAAACGATACCGGCGGCTTCCTGCCCGCGATGCTGGAGGGCATGCAGGCCCAATGCGGTCAGCGCGGCTGCGTCTTCATGGCCAAGTATGCCAAATACGCCGCACTCTTCATGCAGGGTGTCATCGTCCAGCATAAAGGAGGCATTTTCAGAAGAATGGCTGGTCATTGCCGCAAGGCCTTTCGATTGCAGAGGCAACTAAAGCATGTCGCGGAAAAGTGGAGACCGGTTTTCCGATAACGACATGCGTAAAGACTTCAAGCGCCTCTCTATCACAAGATAGCTTTTTGTTAAAAGCGAAGAGTTCACCGCTGCGTCGATATAGTCTCATGAACATTAGTATCGCACGATGCCGGCGAATAATCTCGCAAATTCCCGCCTGAAATATGATCGCGGAACCGAAATGACAATGTGTAAGCGTCATTTTGGCTATTTCACATCTGTCGGCTTTTGCCTCCAGAATTGAAAAAGCCGCCAGCAGGGCTGGCGGCTTCTCGATTTCTTGGAACAGCTTATTGCTGTGCAGGTGTATCGTCCGGAACAGGCGCTTCTTCCTGCTCGCCAGAGGCCGGAACATTATGCTGTGGCTTGAACTTGTCGATCATCTGGTCGGGATTAGCCGGCAGAAGGTCGATCAGCTGCTGGCCGAACGAATCGAGCATTGGCTTCGATTTCGCGTTCGTCACCCAGGCTGGCTGGTTCGTCGGGACGAGCCAGTTGAAGAACAGCATGGCAACGACAACGAGAAGCACACCGCGCACGCTGCCGAACAGGAAGCCGAGCGTGCGGTCAAGCGCGCCGATACGGCTGTCGATGATGAAATCGGCGATCTTCATGGTGATCAGCGAAACGACGATCAGCACGACGAGGAAGACGGCGCCAGCGGCGGCAATCTTCGCGATGGTTTCGTTGTTAATATAGGGCTGCACGAAAGGCAGAACCGGCTGGTAGAAAAGGTAGGCCGCAGCGGCCGCTGCCGCCCACGATACCAGCGACAGCACCTCGCGGGAAAAACCGCGCACCATCGCCAAAACGGCTGAAACCAGCGTTATCCCGAGTAGAATTCCATCAAGCATGGTTATCGGCATTCTGCCTGTCCTCAGTTGTTATGCGCAATCACTTTAATACGCAGGGCAGTCAAAGATGCTGGAGCTTATCACCGGAAGGTTGACAGATTCTTCCAGTCATAAAACTCCAGATTTATTGCTTCTTTCCGGAGCCTGAAGCCGCGATGCGCGCAACAAGGTCGGGCAGAGCCGAAGTTTCCATAAGCCGGAAGTTGCGATCTTTCCAAAGTTCGCCGCTGCCGCCGGGCACTTCTGCCTGCCGGAAACCGAGCTTCTCGGCTTCCTTGAGCCTCTGTACTGCATGCGTTACCGCACGAACAGCACCGGAAAGGCTGATTTCGCCGAAATAAACACAATCTGGCGGAAGGGCAATACCGGCCATGGATGAAACCAGTGCAGCAGCCACAGCTATATCGGCGGCAGGCTCGCTGATACGATAACCGCCCGCGACATTCAGGTAGACATCATGCTGGCCGAAACGAACGCCGCAATGCGATTCGAGCACGGCGAGGATCATGGCAAGTCGTCCGCCATCCCAGCCGACGACCGCACGACGCGGGGTGCCGAGCGAGGAGGGGGCGACAAGCGCCTGTATCTCCACCAGCACCGGGCGCGTGCCTTCCATGCCGGCAAAAACAGCTGCACCTGGAGC
The DNA here is from genome assembly GCF_024539785.1 of Ochrobactrum sp. BTU2. Classification (NCBI taxonomy): domain Bacteria; kingdom Pseudomonadati; phylum Pseudomonadota; class Alphaproteobacteria; order Hyphomicrobiales; family Brucellaceae; genus Ochrobactrum; species Ochrobactrum sp. BTU2. Next base: position 880,636 of record NZ_JAHWRG010000002.1, read on the forward strand.
CTTGGCGTTACGCTCGCCGAGGAAAAGCTCGGACGGGTTGGAAACCTCACGCAGCCCACCATCGGACATCTCGAAGACACCGATCTCGTCGGTCGGGCCAAAACGGTTCTTCACCGTGCGCAGGATGCGATAGTGATGTCCGCCTTCACCTTCGAAATAGAGGACACCATCGACCATATGTTCGACCACACGAGGGCCTGCAATCTGGCCGTCTTTGGTAACATGTCCCACCAGTACGACTGCGGAACCAGTCTGCTTGGCATAGCGGATCATGGCTTGTGCCGACGAGCGCACCTGCGTGACCGTGCCGGGAGCAGAATCCGCCATATCGGTCCAGAGCGTCTGGATCGAATCTATGATGACGAGATCGGGTCGCTTGGTATCAGAAATGGTGGCAATGATGTCTTCGACATTGGTCTCTGCGGCGAGCTCAACCGCTGACGATGCCACGCCGAGACGCTGCGCGCGCAGACGTATCTGCGCGACGGCTTCTTCGCCCGAAACATAGACAATGCGATGGCCACGATTGGAAAGGGCGGCTGCAGCCTGCGTCAAAAGCGTGGATTTGCCGATGCCGGGATCACCGCCGATCAGAAGGGCTGAACCGCGCACGAATCCGCCGCCGGTAACCCGGTCAAGCTCGCTGATACCGGAAATGATCCGCGGCGCATCTTCAATGTCGCCAGACAGGGAGGTGAGGGCGACGGCGCGACCTTTGCGCTTGGACAACATGGCGCCGGGCCCAGACCCGATGCCGCTATTGGTGCCTTCCTCGACAAGCGTGTTCCACTCGCCGCAGGAATCGCACTTGCCCGCCCAGCGCGAATGAACCGCGCCGCAATTCTGGCAGATGAATTGAACGCGCGCCTTGGCCATCAGACGCGCTCCGTCTTGATCGTGATCTTCTTATTCATACTGTTCCGGGAGATAGGAACCTTCGGCCAGATCTGCAAATCGCGTGAATTCAGACTGGAAGGCGAGCTTGACGGTGCCGGTAGGCCCGTGACGCTGCTTGGCGATGATGACGTCAGCAGTGCCGCGCACTTTTTCAAAGTGCTGCTTCCATTCTTCATATTTCGGATCGAATTCGTCACGCGGTTCGAGGTTCTTGACGTAATATTCCTCGCGGAACACGAAAAGCACCACGTCGGCGTCCTGCTCGATAGAGCCCGATTCACGAAGATCGGAGAGCTGTGGTCGCTTGTCATCGCGGCTTTCCACCTGACGGGAGAGCTGTGAGAGCGCGATAATGGGAACGTTCAGTTCCTTGCCGAGCGCCTTGAGGCCGGTAGTGATTTCGGTGATTTCCTGCACGCGGTTCTGTGCCGAAGCTTTCGATGAACCGGTCATCAGCTGCACGTAGTCGATCACCAGAACGTCGAGACCGCGCTGGCGCTTCAGGCGGCGTGCACGTGCTGCAAGCTGCGCAATCGAGATACCACCGGTCTGGTCGATATAGAGCGGGATTTTCTGCATCACCTGCGAGCAGGCGACAAGCTTCTCGAAATCGGTTTCGGTGATGTCACCACGACGGATTTTTGAAGAGGAGACTTCCGTCTGCTCGGAAATGATACGGGTTGCAAGCTGTTCCGCCGACATTTCGAGCGAGAAGAAGCCGACGACGCCACCATTTATGGCTTTTACGCTACCATCGGCCTGCTGTTCGCCTTCGTAGGCGTTGGCGATGTTGAATGCGATGTTGGTGGCAAGCGAGGTCTTGCCCATACCCGGACGGCCTGCAAGGATGATCAAGTCGGAAGGCTGTAGACCGCCCATCTTGCCATCGAGCGTATGGATTCCGGTGGAAACACCCGAAAGATGGCCATCACGCATAAAGGCGGCGTTGGCCATGTCAACTGCTGTGGTCACTGCATCCTTGAAGGGCAGGAAACCGCCATCATAACGCCCTGTTTCGGCAAGCTCGAACAAGCGGCGTTCGGCGTCTTCAATCTGCTCCTGCGGTGCCATGTCGACAGGCGCATCATAGGCAACGTTCACCATGTCCTCGCCAATGCCAATCAGCGCGCGACGCGTCGCCAGATCGTAAATCGCGCGGCCGTAATCTTCGGCATTGATAATGGTGACGGCTTCGGTTGCGAGGCGAGTCACATATTGGAAGATCGTGAGATCACCCACCTTGCCTTCGGTAGGCAGGAAGGTCTTCATCGTTACGGGATTGGCCATCTTGCCGACGCGAATGAGGTCAGTCGTGATCTCATAGATGCGACGATGCAGCGGCTCGAAGAAATGGGTTGGCTTGAGGAAGTCCGATACCCGGTAAAAGGCATCGTTATTGATCAGGATCGCGCCCAGCAGCGCCTGTTCCGCTTCAATATTATGGGGTGCTTCCCGATAAAGCGCGTCTTTCTGATCCCGCGCATCGTCGAGTTTGCGTACCGCCGCTTCCGCCATGATTCTTAATCCTGTCCCTGATGCACCCAGCTAGCCCTCAAGCGATGCCAAACGCAACGCAGCTTCGGATGATTCCTGCTGGAAGAGAAAACCTATACCATGATTCACACTGATCCACAGTTCAGGCGTTGCCTTTATGCACTTCCTATTGACGGAGATTGCGGGGAGCAATCGGCAATATTAATCTTCTCCCAACCCAAAGCTCCCTGATCTGTGCGGGCATTCAAAGCAAAGCCCGGCTTACATTCACGAGGAATATTCATGCGACACCGCACCATTGCAGCCTGGCTTCTGACAGCATTGGCTCTCTTTTCTTCGTCAACGGCTTCGTTGGCAGCCTCGGAACCGATCAAGGTCAAAGTGTTTATCGCCGCCATGTTCGAGATCGGTCAGAACAGTGGCGACCGGGCCGGTGAGTTTCAACGGTGGTACGAGCATTACTGGAAGGATGCGAGGCCCATCGAAGTCAAAGGGGCGCTGAAACCCGTTTATTGCAACGTTGACGGTGTATGCGGCTCAGTTCTCGGCATGGGTAAGGTGAACTCCTCGGCCAGCATGCAGGCAATCATGCTCGACCCAGCCTTCGACTTCTCTAAAACTTATTACATCCTGTCCGGTGTGGCAGGCACGCCACCTTCACGCGGAACGATAGGTGATGTCAGCTGGGCGACGTGGCTCGTCGATTACGATTTGGGCCATCGCTGGGCACCGGAAGAAGGCAAGCCGGGCGAACCGGTCTTCATCCCACGAAAGGGATATGAAGAGTATCGTGTTTTCAAGCTTGATCCTGATTTGGTCGCAGCGGCAATGCGTTTGGGCTCCAATGCGGAGCTTCGCGATTCGCCGGAGGCCCAGGCGTATCGCATGCGTTATCCCGACAAGGCTGCGCAGGCGAAACCGGCATTGAAGACGGGCACGCATATGACCGGAGATACATTTTTCCATGGTCCCGGATTGTCGAAAGAGGCTCAGTATATAGCCAAGCTCTATGGTGCCGACGACTATCTCGCCACCGAGATGGAAGCCGCAGCGCTTGCGCTTGTTATCAAGCGGCAGCACGGTACAGACCGCATCCTCAGCCTGCGTGGTTCGGTAAACTTCGATCAGGGAAATCCGAAAGAAACCACGCTGCAGCATCTGGATCCAGCGCCGGGCGAAACGGCAGGGGGGTTTGCGGAAACGGTCGAAAACATCTACCTCGTCGGCGCTCCGGTCGTGAGCGACATCGTCACCCACTGGGACAAATGGGAAGCAGGCGTGCCAAAGCCGGAATAAGATCAGAGAAAGCGGGCTGCTCCAACGGAACGGCCCGCCTTATTTATAGCAGATCGGCTTCACCTCAGGCGTTCATGCTTTTCTTGACGGCCCGCCCCTCGCTGTTGGCGCCTTTGGGCGCGCTGTCGAGGCGCTTGAGACGCTTTTCCTCGGCCTCAATATAGTTGCGGGTTAGCGGAACGGATTCCTGTTTGTGGGCGATCTGAATGTGGAACACCATCATGTTCTGCCAGCGGAAAGCGCTTTCAGACGCAGCCAGATAAAACTCCCACATGCGGCAGAAACGCTCGTCATAAAGCGCCTTGGCCTTGTCGCGATTGGCCATGAACGCTTCCCGCCAAGCCTTGAGCGTTTCCGCATAATGAAGCCGCAGGATTTCTATGTCGGTGACATAGAGCCCGGCCTTTTCGATATGCGGTAGAACCTCAGAAAGTGCCGGAATATACCCGCCCGGAAAGATATATTTGCGGATGAACGGATTGGTCGCTCCCGGCCCATCGGCACGTCCGATGGCATGCAGAAGGAAAACGCCATCCTGCTTCATCAGGCGAGCGACGTGCTGGAAATACTCGGCGAAATGCCCGACACCAACATGCTCGAACATGCCAACCGATACCAGCCGGTCAAACTTGTCGTCGATGTTGCGATAGTCGGTCAATTCGAACTTCGCACGGTCAGCCAGTCCTTCATCCTGCGCTCGCTGATTAGCAATGGCATGCTGCTCTTCGGATAAGGTTACGCCGGTGACATTGGCCTTGAGATAACGAGCCAAATAGAGCCCCATACCACCCCAGCCGCAGCCAATGTCGAGCACCTTGTCGCCCTCCTTCACCAATAATTTCGCCGCGATATGGCGCTTTTTGGCAAGCTGCGCCTCGGCGAGTGTAGCGTTTGGTGGATCGAAATAGGCGCAGGAATACTGCTTGTCCGGATCGAGAAACAGGTCGTAGAGTTCACCGGAAAGATCATAATGACTTTTGATATTGTTTGAAGACCGCGAAATCGTGTTCATCTGCTGGAAGCGGCGGAAAAAAATACGCAGCTTCGCCAGAGCTTTCATCCACGGTTCGGTCGCCGCAGTCGGTCCGGTATTCTCGAACACAACCTGAAGCAGCGTGTAGATGTTGCCGTTTAGAAAATCGATCTCGCCATCCATGAAACACTCGGCGAGTTTCAACTCCGGATCGAGGGCTACGGCCCGCTCGGCGTGCTTTGTCTTGAAGTGTATATGAACTGGTTCGCCAGTCCTGTCGCCGTACCGGGTAAGCGCACCACTAGAATCGGTGACCGTTAGGTCGCCGGTTTTAATCATATGCGAAATAACAGTACGCATCATTCCATACATCGGCCCCATCTCCTCTTGGGGATCGAAGCAGGCGTACGTCCATGCGTTTGCATGGCAGGCGGCGGTGCAAAAGTATCAGAGCCGCTCTGTCATCAGATTTTCAGGCAATATCCCCTCGGTCAATCGGCCTCGGGAGTAATGCCCAAGCAACGCGGACGTTTCCGTCAGCACCTCTCCAATCCAATACTAATATGTAGAATAAGGAGTTTTGCCGATCTGAAAAGAGAAAATGCCCGGCGGAGGCCGCCGGGCACGATCATATAAAGTTTACCACGATGGGAATGCGGACTGTCTGGCTTTGCATTCCCATAGATAATAGGTGGCTAAATTAAGCCTGATCTTCAGCTTCGTCCTCTTCGTCGAAAACTTCTTCCGACAGAGGCTGCTCTTCGATGCCGTAGATGGCTTCGATCGAGGTCAGGTCTTCACCCTTTGCCTGACGTTCGGCTTCTTCGGTCGAACGTGCGATGTTGACCGTAACCTGAACCTGAACTTCCGGATGCAGCGAAATCGAGACTTCGTGCAGGCCGATCGCCTTGATCGGATGGTTCAGTTCAACCTGGTTGCGGTGCAGGGTGAAGCCATTGGCTGAGATGATGTCGGCGATGTCACGGGTCGAAACGGAGCCGTAGAGCTGGCCGGTTTCACCAGCCGAACGCACAACGATGAAGCTTTCGCCATTGAGCTTTTCAGCGACGGCCTGAGCTTCGTTCTTGCGCTCCAGGTTCTGGGCTTCGAGCTGAGCGCGCTGGCCTTCGAACTTCTTCTTGTTGGCTTCGTTGGCACGAAGAGCCTTGCCCTGCGGGAGCAGGAAGTTACGAGCATAGCCGTCCTTGACCTTGACGGTTTCGCCCATCTGGCCGAGGCGGCCAATGCGTTCCAGAAGAATGACTTCCATTGGAGTTTCCTTTCGAGTTTCTGATTCGGTTACTGACTGTCAGCGCCCGGCATTTTCGAGACCGGCGCGCCGCGCGAAGTGTCGAAAAGTCCGAGAACCATGAAGATGAAAAGCAGGAATGCGAAGAGTATGATCGCAAAGTAAGCGAGCCACAGCGCTACCGGGCGCCACACCTTGCCGCGTGTGCGGAAATGCATGATGGCAAGACCTGACATCATGAAACCAGCGCTAAGCGCGCCTGCAACGACGGTTGCGATCAATCCGGCGCCGCCGGGAACAAATGCAACCGCAAGAGCGACCGCGAAGACGAGCAAGGCCGGGCGCGGCATACGCAGTGTTGCGGGCCAGTCATCACGCGGACGGCGCAGGCGACCCGACATGGAGATCAGGCGCTGTGCCAGATAAAGATTGCCAACGAGAATTGCGAGGCAGGTTGCCGGCTGGATTGCAGGCAAGGCGACCATCAGAAGCGACGTTACATTGCTGCGAATGTCATCGCTGGCCGTGAACTGCGGATCGGCTTCGGCAACCCGGTCGATAAGCGTATTTGCGAGTTCGCGCGCCATGTCCGGGCCAAAGCCCAGGATCGCACCGATGACGATGAAGCTGAGCGCCACCATCATGGCAAGCCGAAACACAATGTCTGAAAGCGGATACCAGACCAGAACATCCTGCGGTCCGCCGAGTTCTTCGGCTGGCCGCGCGAGTCCGGACAGATAGGCGCCGGTTGCTGCGGGAATGAAGCTGGTCAATGCCATCAGAAGTGCTGCAAGCGGGACGGCGACAACGCCGACGGCAACCGTAGCTGTGGCGGCGGCAACGATACCGGCGCTCGAACCCCAGCCAAGGGCAACAACGAAGATGGGAAGTGGTGTCAGGAAGTAGAGAACCATGGCCATAGCAGCCATCGCACCACCCTGGGCGATGACGCCGGACGACATCAAGGCCGAGGCAAGCCCCGCCAATATGCCGATACCGATAATGGTTCCATTGAATTTCATCAGTTTCGCTGTCCTGCTCCGGTCTTGCCGGTTCGCGCAGTTAGAGGCCGCTGCCCCAACTTGGGTTTTTATTACGCTTCATTGCGCCCATCGCAATGAAGGAAGGGGTTGGGAGGCAATCTCTGCGAGAACGCCTCCCAGAATCTTGTTCTTACTTCACAACGTAAGGCAGCAGGCCGAGGAAACGAGCGCGCTTGATCGCCTTGGCGAGTTCACGCTGCTTCTTCTGGCTGACAGCGGTAATACGGGAAGGAACGATTTTGCCGCGTTCGGAAATGTAACGCTGCAGAAGCTTGATGTCCTTGTAGTCGATCTTCGGTGCGTTTGCGCCGGAGAACGGGCACGTCTTGCGACGGCGATGGAAAGGACGACGGGTCGGGATCTGATTGATATCAACCATGATTATGCTCCTTCACCAGCTTCGTTGTCGCGTGGGCGACGTGGGCCGCGATCACCACGGTCACCGCGATCACCACGGTCGAAACCGCCTTCACGACGACGCGGACGATCATCACCATCGCGTTCGCGACGGTCGTCACGGCGGGTGAGCATGGCCGACTGGCCTTCTTCGTGTTCTTCAACGCGAACGGTGAGGAAACGAAGAACGTCTTCGTTGATGCGCATCTGGCGTTCCATTTCGGCAACGGCTGCAGCCGGAGCGTCAATGTTTACGAGCGTGTAATACGCCTTGCGATTCTTCTTGATACGGTAGGTGAGGGGACGCAGACCCCAGCTTTCGACCTTACCGACCTTGCCGCCATTAGCTTCGAGGACACCCTTGTACTGTTCGACGAGAGCGTCGACCTGCTGCTGGGAAATGTCCTGGCGGGCAAGAAGCACATGTTCATAAAGAGCCATTGGCTTTGCCTTTCTTCTGTTACAACATGCCGACACCAACGGCTAAGCCTCTGCGACTTCTCTTTTGCCGGAAAACCGGTGAAGAAAGGACGCTCACTGAGACGATCGAGAGCGGAGACACGGGAGGCAGAAGCGCTTGTGACTTCTACGGATGTTCGTGAATTTAACTGCACAAACAACCGGCCCTCCGTTCAGCCCCCAGCTGGTGCCGAGCAATGAACGGGCGGCTATTACGTGTTTTTCCCCGGCTTTGCAAGGCGCAAACCGCACAAAAACCGGGAAATACTTGACTTTGCTGCCCTCACTGAGGCACATCCCGCCAAATTGTGCATTTAATTGCAGGGCATGTTGGCGAAAACGGATATCGGTTTCGACGTTATCATATGCTTAAAACCAGAACGAGGCATCAATGGCGGTAGCATTTACTTTCCCCGGACAAGGCAGCCAGGCTGTGGGTATGGGCAAGGCTCTGGCCGAACAGTTCGCTGAAGCGCGCGCCGTTTTCGATGAAGTCGACGCGGCACTGGGCGAAAAGCTTTCCGCTACCATGTTCGAAGGGCCGGAAGACGTGCTGACGCTGACCGCCAATGCCCAGCCTGCGCTGATGGCCGTCTCGATGGCTGTGTTGCGTGTTATGGAAGCGCGCGGTTTTTCGTTGAAAGACAGGGTTTCCTACGTTGCCGGACATTCGCTTGGTGAATATTCAGCACTTTGCGCAGCCAGAACATTCTCGCTTGCCGATACGGCGCGTCTCCTGCGCATTCGCGGCAATGCGATGCAGAAGGCTGTTCCCGCTGGCGAAGGCGCGATGGCTGCGATCATCGGCCTTGAGCATGGCGACGTAGAAGCTGTCTGCACTGAAGCCAAGGCATCCGGCTCGGTTCAGATCGCCAATGATAATGGTGGTGGACAGCTCGTTATTTCCGGTTCAAAGGCTGCGGTCGAACTGGCTGCCAGGCTTGCATCCGAAAAGGGTGCCAAGCGGGCCATCATGCTGCCCGTATCCGCTCCCTTCCATTCGACCTTGATGGGCCCTGCTGGTGAGGCAATGCGTGAAGCGCTTGCTTCGGTTGAAAAGCACAATCCGATTGTGCCGCTCATCGCTAATGTGCGCGCAGCGCCGGTTACCGACGCCAACGAGATTGCGGATCTGCTGGTTGAGCAGGTTACAGGTCAGGTGCGCTGGCGCGAAACGGTCGAATGGTTTGCGGCCAATGGCGTCACCACGCTTTATGAAGTAGGTTCAGGCAAGGTTCTGACTGGTCTGGCGCGCCGCATCTCGAAGGATGTGACTGGCGCCGCCGTTGGTTCGGCTGAAGAGATCGAAGCAGCGCTTGCTGTTCTCGGCGCTTGATCCCGAAAAGTTGCAGACTTTTCGGATAAGATTATGCGATGGAAGTTGAGAAGCTAAAAGGGATTTCGCATGTTTGATCTGACTGGCCGCAAGGCTCTGGTAACCGGCGCAACCGGCGGTCTTGGCGAAGCGATTGCCCGCGCTCTTCATGCGCAGGGCGCAATCGTCGGCCTGCACGGCACACGCGAAGAAAAGCTGAAAGAGCTTGCCGCTGAACTTGGTGATCGCACCTTCATCTTCCCGGCTAATCTTTCTGATCGTGAAGCTGTGAAGGCTCTCGGTCAGAAGGCAGAAGAGGAAATGGGCGGCGTCGACATTCTCGTCAACAATGCCGGCATTACCCGCGACGGTCTGTTCGTGCGCATGAGCGACGAAGACTGGGATGCGGTTCTCAACGTCAACCTGACGTCGGTATTCAATCTGACGCGTGAGCTGACCCATCCGATGATGCGTCGCCGCAAGGGTCGTATCATTAACATCACGTCGATTGTTGGCGTGACCGGCAATCCGGGTCAGGCAAACTATTGCGCGTCGAAGGCGGGCCTCATTGGTTTCTCCAAGTCATTGGCGCAGGAAATCGCCAGCCGCAATGTAACGGTTAACTGCATCGCTCCGGGCTTCATCGAATCGGCCATGACCGACAAGCTGAACGAAAAGCAGAAGGAAGCGATTATGAGCAATATCCCCATGAAGCGCATGGGCGTTGGTGGTGATATTGCAGCGGCGGTTGTCTATCTGGCAAGCGACCAGGCTGCCTATGTGACGGGCCAGACCCTGCACATCAATGGCGGCATGGCCATGATCTAACCCTCCTTCTTCTCCCTATTATGGTATAAAATGCCTTAATACGGGGGCTGAAGAAGGAAAAGGCGCTTTGCCTTGCTCAAGAAGCATGGTAATGCGCCCATCGAGAATTGCGGCATTCTGAGTAGAAGTGCCGCGATCCTGTTCCGAAAGGAATATCCACAGGATGACTGTCCGGGCGGCTTCGCTCGAAACTTGGCAGACATCTTATAACTTGATTACAATCCTGCATGCCGCTAACCAAGGCAGAGCAACAAACACACAGGTCGAGGTTCCGACATGAGCGATACCGCAGAGCGCGTCAAGAAAATCGTTGTTGAACATCTGGGCGTAGATGCCGACAAGGTCACGGAAGGCGCAAGCTTCATCGATGACCTCGGCGCAGACAGCCTCGACACGGTCGAGCTGGTCATGGCTTTCGAAGAAGAATTCGGCGTTGAAATTCCTGACGACGCTGCCGAAACGATCCTTACGGTCGGCGACGCTGTGAAGTTCATCGACAAGGCTTCCGCCTAATCTGAACTTGGGCATTGGGCTGGGGTTCTCGCGAATCCCGGCCCTGCTTATTTTAAGTCGTTTCTTTCGTCTTCACGATCGGGACGCACATGCACAAAGGCCGTTCAGCGGCCTGTTTGTGAATCTGCCGGAACGCTGATCGAAGATCGTGTTCGTCATGGCAGGCTCCGGTTTCAACAATTGGAGCACCATCCCTTCCAGTCAGGCCCGGACATATGTTCTGCCGGTTAAAGCCTGCGGGGCGGTGTTCGTGACATAACAAAGTTTTAAGGGGTGGATATGAGGCGTGTCGTCATCACCGGTCTTGGTCTGGTGTCGCCGCTTGCCAGCGGTGTCGAAGAGACCTGGAAGCGTCTTATTGCCGGTGAAAGCGGTGCTCGCCGCATCACGGAATTTGAAGTTGACGATCTGGCCTGCCAGATAGCCTGCCGCATTCCGGTTGGCGATGGCACCAATGGCACCTTCAACGCCGACCTCCATATGGAGCCCAAGGAACAGCGCAAGGTTGATCCTTTCATCGTTTATGCTGTCGGCGCTGCCGATCAGGCGCTGGACGATGCCGACTGGCATCCTGAAAGCGACGAAGATCAGGTCCGTACCGGTGTTCTTATCGGTTCCGGCATCGGCGGTATCGAAGGTATTGTCGAGGCCGGCTACACGCTGCGCGACAAGGGCCCACGCCGCATTTCTCCGTTCTTTATTCCTGGTCGCCTGATCAATCTGGCTTCCGGCCATGTTTCCATCAAGCACGGGCTGCGCGGTCCAAACCATTCGGTTGTAACGGCTTGCGCAACCGGCACACATGCTATCGGCGACGCTGCCCGTCTGATCGCTTTCGGCGATGCGGATGTCATGGTTGCCGGTGGAACGGAATCGCCGGTCAGTCGCATTTCGCTGGCAGGCTTTGCCGCTTGCAAGGCGCTGTCCACCAAGCGTAACGACGATCCGACCGCAGCTTCCCGTCCTTATGACGAAGACCGTGACGGTTTCGTGATGGGCGAAGGTGCGGGCGTTGTGGTTCTCGAAGAGCTGGAACACGCACTGGCGCGTGGCGCGAAAATCTATGCGGAAGTTATCGGCTACGGTCTTTCGGGCGATGCTTACCACATTACTGCTCCGACCGAGAGCGGCGAGGGTGCCGAACGTTGCATGGTCGCTGCCCTGAAGCGCGCTGAAATCACGCCGGACCAGATCGACTACATCAACGCCCATGGCACGTCGACCATGGCTGACACCATCGAACTCGGCGCTGTAGAGCGCGTGGTTGGCGATGCTGCATCGAAGATTTCGATGTCCTCGACCAAGTCGGCTATCGGCCATCTGCTTGGTGCTGCCGGTGCAGCCGAAGCGATTTTCTCGACGCTTGCCATCCGCGACAATATTGCGCCGGCGACGCTCAATCTCGATAATCCGGCTGTCTCGACGAAGATCGATCTGGTTCCGCACAAGGCGCGTGAACGCAAGATCGATGTGGCTCTGTCGAACTCCTTCGGATTTGGCGGAACCAACGCTTCGCTGGTCCTGCGCCGATACTCCTGATCGGTATCGCTGAAAATAGAATATCGAATTTAAAAAAAACGCGGGGATTTCTCCGCGTTTTTGCCAAAATAAAACCGGATGCGATGTTTAAAATCGCGAACAGCGGTTAGTGTGGTTACGACTCCGAAGAGTTTCAGCCACTCTGACGAAAATAAGTGCAAAAAGCCGTTCTGGGCGGGCATTCGGCACAATGTGTCGGGAGGTTCGCCAAAATAGATAGACAGAGCCTTTCTCGTGGTTTGGTTCAAACTAACGAAATACTCTGGACCGAGGTGATTGAGTGAATTCAGAGGCGCCATCCGGAACACCCCCTGCAGACGAACTGCCCAAGGGCGTGACGCAGGAAACGAACGCGACTTCAAAGCCGTTCGTGCCGAAATCCGCGTCTGAAGCTCTGCGTCCCGAGCCGGGAACGCCGCCGCCGAGCAAGCGTTCGCGCCATGCCCGCAGCCAGATCGTGGTTTTCATGAATTTCATGCTGTCGCTGGTCGTGCTTGTTCTGCTCGGCGCGTCGGCCTTGTTCTATTTCGGCAAGATGCAGTTTGACGGACAAGGTCCGCTTACTGCCGAAACGACGTTTCTCGTCAAGCGCGGCGCTGGTATCGCCGAAGTTTCCAACAGCCTGGAAAATCGTGAAATCGTCAGTGACGCGCGTATTTTCCGCTATGGGATGCGGACGCTCGGTCATGAAAATGATCTGAAGGCGGGCGAATACGCCATCCCGGCGGGCGCTTCGATGCGCGATGTGATGAATATCCTCATCAGCGGCAAATCCATCATGTATCCGCTGACCATTCCAGAAGGTCTGACGGTCAAGCAGATTTTCGATCGTATCTCGGCTGATCCGACACTGGTTGGTGACATGCCGAAGGACATGCCGCCGGAAGGTTCGCTCTTCACCGATACGCTGAATTTCACGCGTGGCACGACGCGTTCGGAAATCATCGATCGTATGGTCGCCTCCCAGAAGAAGCTCGTGGACGACGCCTGGGCAAAGCGTGGTTCCGACCTGCCGATCAAGGACAAGAACGAATTTGTGACGCTGGCTTCCATCGTTGAAAAGGAAACCGGTATCGCGTCGGAACGCCCGCATGTGGCGTCGGTCTTCGTCAATCGCTTGAAGAAGGGCATGCGCATCCAGTCCGATCCGACCATTATTTATGGCCTGTTCGGCGGAGCTGGCAAACCTTCTGATCGGCCGATCTTCAAGTCGGACATCGAAAAGCCGACACCTTAAAATACCTATGTGATCAACGGTCTTCCGCCGACGCCGATTGCCAATCCGGGCAAGGCTGCGCTGGAAGCTGTCGCCAATCCGCTGGATACGGAAGACCTCTATTTCGTTGCCGATGGCACGGGTGGCCATGTGTTCTCGAAGACGCTGCAGGAACACAACGCCAACGTCCGTAAATGGCGCTCCGTGGAGCAGCAAAAGAATATCGAGCAACAGAACAATAGCGGCAGCAATACAAACCAAAGCGCGGGGCAGTAGCTTTTCGCTACGGCTTTGGTGAGTTTGAGAATGTGTAACCGAAGCCGGTGTTCGCCACCGGCTTCGGATTGGTTTTTAGAGTAAGTCCGCACTGTCGCGGGCGTGAGTTGAGGGGATGGAACGCATGGCGCTCCAAAGCATGACCGGTTTTGCACGCCATGCCGTGCAACATGCCATGGAAGGCGGAGAAGCGCGCATCATCTGGGAAGTGCGTTCCGTCAATGGTAAGGGGCTCGACCTTCGGCTGCGTCTGCCGCAAGGCCTTGAAGCCGCCGAACATCCTGTACGCTCCATGCTGGCGCGTCATTTTTCGCGTGGCAATTTTCAGGCAAGCCTCAGTGTGGAGCGCAGCGAGGCACAGGCTGGTTTCAGCATCAATCAGGCCATGCTCGCCGAGATCCTGAAGCTCGGTGCGGATTTGCAGGCAACGCACGGACTGGCCCCCGCCAGCGTAGACGGCATTCTTTCGTTGCGCGGTATCATCGATCAGGCACAGATGGCTGATGACGAAGACGAGCGCGGCGGACTGGAAGCTGCCGTCGTCTCAGGTTTTGAGGAAACGCTGAAAGCAATCGCCGATGCCCGCAAGCAGGAGGGCAAGGCTCTTTTCACTATTCTGTCCGCGCATGTTGACAGTATCGAGCGCCTGACCGTGAATGCCCGCCGCGACCCGTCGCGGAGCACAGACGCGATCAAGGCCCGTCTCGCTGGACAGGTGGCGCTGCTGATGGATTCCGCACGCGAGCTTGATGAGACGCGGCTCTATCAGGAAGCGGCGTTTCTGGCGACCAAGGCCGATATTCAGGAAGAGCTTGACCGGTTGGAGACCCATGTGGCATCCGCCCGCAAGCTTCTGGCGGATGGTGGCCCCGTCGGGCGCAAGCTCGATTTTCTTTCACAGGAATTTAATCGTGAAGCTAATACACTGTGTTCCAAATCGAATGCAGCGTCGATCACAGCCATCGGTCTGGAACTGAAGGCAGTCGTGGACCAGTTTCGCGAACAAGTACAAAATCTGGAGTAACAGGTATCATGGCCATCTCTTCGGTTGAAAATGGCGTCGCACGTAGAGGCTTGATGGTGGTGATCTCGTCGCCATCCGGAGCCGGTAAGTCCACCATTGCCCGGCTGTTGCTGGAAGACAAGAAGATGAACCTCTCGCTGTCGATCAGTGTGACGACGCGCCAGCGCCGCCCGAGCGAGATCGAAGGGGTTCACTACCATTTCAAGACGATCCGCGAGTTTGAACGCCTTCGTGACAATGATGAGCTGATCGAATGGGCCGAGGTCCATGGCAATTTCTATGGCACGCTGCGCGAAACGGCTGAGATCGCGCTGGCTGACGGTCAGGATATGCTGTTTGACATTGACTGGCAGGGTGCAGACCAGTTGCAAGCAAAGATGCCAGCCGATGTGGTGTCGATCTTTATTCTTCCGCCCACCATGCGCGAATTGCAGCAGCGCCTGAACCGTCGCGCGGAAGATACGGCGGATGTCATCGAGACCCGTTTGCAGAATGCGCGTTTTGAAATCCAGAAATGGGTGAAGTACGATTATATCGTCATCAATGAAGATCTTGATCGCTCCTTTGCGGCCATCAAGTCGATCATTGAAGCTGAACGTCTTCGCCGTGACCGCCGCCCGGGTCTGTTCGATTTCGTGACCGGTTTGCTGGAAGAAAATCCGGGTACTTAATTATTTAATAGGGTAGTTCGTAATTGCGATTTTCCTGAAGCATAGTTACTACGCAGTCGGCAAGTAATGTCACGTGATAATGCGCGCGAATAAGCCCTTCGATGTTCACTGTCACTTCTGGAAAGACGTTGCCGTTTAGCGCCGCGGGATAACGGAAGTGTTCTCCTTTGGGATCGGCGCTGTGTATGTGAGTGAGAATTCGCCGACAATGATTGCTCCACCGCCCATCGTCGTTGACGCCGTTATCTTTGAGTATTTTTTGAAGGTCATCATATAGCTTTAGGAGATCATGCCCGTCTGTTCGCGCGTCATCAACTCCAATATGAGCAATTTCGCGCAATGCTTCTTCGAGCGCTAACTCCATACTATGTCTCGCTAAATAGAAAAGTGGGATAGTAAGGCTTTGATTATTAATGGGATATTCAAGTGTATGGCGAGCCATTATTTCAAATGCTCTATCATAAGAGTAAGCATAGTAACTCCATGATTGACTTCCGTAGTCTTGGTTATCTCTGCATTTGAGCAAGGGTTTTAAGCGCCAAGGGAATTGAAGATCTTCTTCTTTCAAGATTTCATCGTAAGTCATTGTCAAAACTCCAGTTTAATCTGGATTCTATCTGTTTCGCTCACGAGGCGTTTGAACGCTTCTAGAAACGGCTTGCCGCCGCGTGTTTTCAATTTGCCCAGAGCTTCGGAGTTCCTGAAAACGAGTTCGCATTCACCGGGCCAGCCTGGACCTTGCCATTGCACAGCGTCCCAGAATGAGTCGAGTGTGTAACCGAAGGATTCCGGGTCTTGGGCTGGAACAGCGGAAAGATACCGTCGCCAAAGATCGTCAGGGTTTTCTATCCCGGCACAATCGATTTCGTAAATCGGCAGCATATCAGCCTAGCAGGATCAGCAGGCCGTCCACCATGCCGAGGACAAGAATGAGTGCGCCCATCGTGATGGCTGTCACGACCAGCATACGCTTTTGCCGGTCACGTTTTTCCGTTCGCTTGCCCGTCCAGTCGTAAGGCGATTCAGGCATTCCTCTCTCCAGACCGGCCTGACATCGAATATCGCTATGCAGGCTGTTACCCTGATAGCCTGCACTTTACCGGTGATATCTGCAAGTTAGATGACACTAAAAAGCAGGCATCTGAGCGAAAGCGCGGAAGACGGCAGGGCTCTTATACAGCCGTGCCTCCCACTGTTACCTGATCCATGCGCAGATGCGGCTGGCCGACGCCGACAGGTACCCACTGACCACCC
This sequence comes from Ochrobactrum sp. BTU2, assembly GCF_024539785.1. Classification (NCBI taxonomy): domain Bacteria; kingdom Pseudomonadati; phylum Pseudomonadota; class Alphaproteobacteria; order Hyphomicrobiales; family Brucellaceae; genus Ochrobactrum; species Ochrobactrum sp. BTU2. Next base: position 897,079 of record NZ_JAHWRG010000002.1, read on the forward strand.
TTGCCGCAATTGCCGCTACCCGTATCAAGCTTCATATCGTTGCCGATCATCGAAATCCGCTGCATCGCATCCGGACCATTGCCAATCAGCATCGCTCCCTTGATCGGCGCGCCGACCTTGCCGTCCTCGATCATGTAGGCTTCCGTACAGCCGAACACGAACTTGCCGGAGGTGATATCGACCTGACCACCGCCAAAGGAAACGGCATAGATGCCCTTTTTCATGGAGGCGATGATCTCTTCCGGCGTCTTGTCGCCGGAAAGCATGTAGGTGTTCGTCATGCGCGGCATAGGTGCGTGAGCATAGGATTCGCGGCGTCCATTGCCGGTAGCTTCCATGCCCATCAGGCGGGCGTTCTGGCGATCCTGCATATAATTGACGAGTTTGCCGTCTTCGATCAGCACGGTGCGATTGGTCGGGGTGCCTTCGTCATCAATGGTCAGCGAACCCCGGCGCTCGGCAATCGTGCCGTCATCGACGACCGTGACACCCTTGGAGGCAACCTGCTGTCCAAGCAGACCGGCAAAGGCAGAGGTCTTTTTTCGATTGAAGTCGCCTTCCAACCCGTGCCCGACGGCTTCATGCAGCATCACACCCGGCCAGCCATTGGCCAGAACGATGTCGAATGTGCCTGCCGGGGCAGGGATAGCTTCCAGATTGACGAGGGCCTGACGCAATGCCTCATCGGCGGCATGCTGCCAGCTTTCAGCGGTGATGAACTCGCCAAAGCCCTTGCGTCCGCCAACCGTATGCGAACCTGATTCCTGACGGTCGCCATCGCCTGCCACTACCGCAACGCTCAGGCGCACCATGGGTCGTATATCGCGTACGAAATGACCGTCGGCGCGCAGAATTTCGACCTGCTGCCACGAGCCTGCGAGCGAAACGGAAACCTGACGTACTTTCGGGTCCTTGGCACGCAGATAGGCGTCTATTTGCTGCAAAAGCTGCACCTTGGAATCGAATGTCGGCGAACCGATGGGGTTTTCATCCGTGTAAAGGTGACGGTTGGTGCCGGCAGGTGCCGCCGAATAGTTTCCGCCGTAGCCCTTAAGGGTTGCAGAAACCGCATCGGAAGCGCGCTTCAAGGCGGCAAGCGAAAGATCGCCCGCGTGGGCATAGCCGATTGCTTCGCCTGCGACCGAGCGCAGGCCGAATCCCTGATCCTGATTGAAGGAGCCGGTCTTGAGACGACCATTGTCGAAAACAAGCGCCTCCGCCTCGCGATATTCCACGAAGAGCTCTCCGTCGTCGCTGCCCTTCAGGCTTTGGGCGACAAGACGCTCGATATCGTCGCGGCTGGCGTCGAAACTGTCGATCAGGCTTTTCATAAAATAAATCCTGCAGCATGTGTTTGCTGCAGGATGTAAGCCTTAAATCGGTTGAGAACAACCGGTCATCTCAGTTGTGATCAAGGCAACGCGTCGAAGCCTTCACCGAACCCCTTGAGATCGACAGGAATGCCCACGCCTTCTTCCGGCGTCTGGAAGACGATGAAGGTCGCAGCCTTGCCGGAACGCAATGTCTTGAGAAGTTCATCCTCTAGGATCACTTCGGCGTAGCAGCCGTCTTCGAAGCAGCGGACGAAATAGGCGCGACCGATATCCTTGCCGTCGACATTGAGGCCAAGACCGTTGGGCAACAGAACGCCTAGCGGCGCCAGAACGCGAAGGATGCGCGCCTTGTTGTCTGCTGTCTTGAGAACGACGACCGAAAGACCCAGTTCAGGGCGCTTTGCGGCGACCACATTCTGGATCAGCGCGCATTGCTCAGTCTTGGCGCCCGCAGGCGTATCACACAGAACGGACCATGCGCCATGCTGCGACTTGAGCTTGCCGCTCTGCTGCGGGCTGCTCGGAGCCGCCTGCGACTGGGCAGCAGGGGCCTCTTGTGGGGTTTGTAACTGCGCCGGTGTTTCCTGAGCAACCGAAGGAAGCGTTGCAACGGCAAGCGTCAAGCTGACGCCTGTTGCAAGAGTTGCGAGGCGCTGGCTGATCGTGCGGCGGGCAAGCATGCGAAAAGTCATGAAATCTCCAGATCGAATCACCGGGACGTTAACGCGCTGCATTGGCCATGAAAAGCGCCGTGATTGGCGATTATCAGTCCTGGCCATCATAGCAACGGTGATACCGTCTGTTGCGTCGATTGTCACGCGGCACGTTAAAGGAAACGTCTTGTCAAATCATGGCTTCATTATGGGTTTCGTACGGTTTTCCCAAGTTTTCACGGTGAAAACGAGCAGCTCCGGCGCATTGATTAAACTCGGACATTCGCTCTTTCCCACATGGACTGCGCGCAAAAATGCCGCACAGGAACATATTCGCCTTCCTTGCGGTGTGCGCTAAGGTGTGGTTTGAACGCCGACGGGGGATGCGGCCGTCTTTAGCGTCCGGCGTCCAGCTCGAAAGGGCGAAAAGGGAGAGAGTTCTGGTGGATAAGATTGTTGCCACAACGAAGAGCGCCTTCGGCGGCGCTCTTGCAGTGCTGTGGACGACTGGTGCCGCTTTTGCGGACCAGCCCCGTCCCTGGGAATGGAGATTTCAGGACGCAGCGACTGGAATTGCCGAACAGATTCATTGGTTTGAGCGCTATACGCTCTGGTTTATCATTCCAATTACCTTGCTGGTTCTGTTCTTGTTGCTTTGGGTGGTGTTTCGCTTTCGTGCGAGCGCGAACCCGGAGCCATCCAAAACCAGCCACAATACCGCTATTGAAGTGGTCTGGACCATCGGGCCTGTGATCATTCTTCTGTTTTTGGCGGTTCCGTCTTTCCAGCTTCTGACGGCGCAGTATTCGCCGGAAGATCCGACGCTGACGGTCAAGGCGACAGGTTATCAGTGGTATTGGGGTTACGAATATCAGGTCGATAATCCGGTCAGCTTTGATGCCCTTCTTCTGAAGGATGGCGATCGCGCCGCTGCCGGCAAGGAAGACCGCGCGCGTTATCCGCGTCTTCTGGCCGTCGACAATGAAGTCGTGGTTCCGGTCGGCGAAACGGTTCGTCTTCTCGTCACTGCTGCCGATGTGATCCATTCGTGGACCATTCCGGCTTTCGGCGTGAAGATGGACGCTGTTCCGGGTCGTATCAACGAAGCCTGGTTCAAAGCGGACAAGGAAGGCCTCTACTACGGTCAGTGCTCTGAGCTTTGCGGCAAGGATCATGGCTTCATGCCGATCGCCGTGCGCGTTGTCTCGAAAGAGCAATATCAGACCTGGATCGCCGCTGCGGGATCGGATCTGAACGGCGCGAACAAGGCGCTTCAGGCCGCTGTTGAAGGTGGCGCAAACGATAAAGTGGCTGCGGCGGGTCTCTGATCCCGAACGCCAAGACTGTTGAAAAACGGGAGCGAATTCCATGGCTGGCACAGCAGCTCACGAGCATGGTGCTCACGACGACCACAAGCCGCACGGCTGGGTTCGTTGGGTATACTCGACCAATCATAAAGACATCGGTACCCTGTACCTGATTTTTGCAATCATCGCCGGTATTATCGGCGGCGCCCTGTCGATCGCGATGCGCGCTGAACTCCAGGAACCGGGCATCCAGATTTTCCATGGCTTGGCGTCCATGGTTTACGGTGTTGAGGGCGATGCCGCGCTTGATGCCGGCAAGCAGATGTTCAATGTGTTCACCTCCGCGCATGCTCTGGTCATGATCTTCTTCATGGTCATGCCCGCGCTGATCGGTGGTTTTGCCAACTGGATGGTGCCGCTGATGATCGGCGCGCCGGACATGGCTTTCCCGCGCATGAACAACATCTCGTTCTGGCTTCTGCCGCCTGCGCTGTTGCTGCTGATGATCTCGCTGTTCATGCCTTCGGCACCCGGTGGTTGGGGCCCCGGTGGCGGCTGGACACTGTATCCGCCGCTATCGACGACCGGCCAGCCTGGTCCGGCAATCGATTTCGCCATTCTGGCGCTGCACATTTCCGGTGCTTCGTCGATTCTCGGCGCGATCAATTTCATCACCACGATCCTGAACATGCGCGCTCCGGGCATGACGCTGCACAAGATGCCGCTCTTCGCCTGGGCTGTTCTGGTGACGGCATTCCTGCTGCTGCTTTCGCTGCCGGTTCTGGCAGGTGGCATCACCATGCTGCTGACCGATCGCAATTTCGGAACGACCTTCTTTACGCCGGATGGTGGTGGTGATCCGATCCTTTACCAGCATCTGTTCTGGTTCTTCGGGCATCCGGAAGTGTACATTCTGATCCTGCCGGGCTTCGGCATTGTCAGCCACATCGTGTCGACCTTCTCGCGCAAGCCGATCTTCGGTTACCTCGGCATGGCTTACGCCATGGTGGCAATCGGTGTCGTGGGCTTCGTCGTCTGGGCTCACCACATGTATACGGTTGGCCTGTCACTCGACACGCAGCGTTACTTCGTGTTCGCCACGATGGTCATCGCTGTTCCGACGGGTATCAAGATCTTCTCGTGGATCGCGACGATGTGGGGCGGTTCGATCACGTTCCGCGCACCGATGCTGTGGGCAATCGGCTTTATCTTCCTGTTCACGGTCGGTGGTGTGACGGGTGTTCAGCTCGCCAATGCCGGTCTCGACCGCGCACTGCACGACACCTACTACGTTGTGGCGCACTTCCACTACGTTCTGTCGCTGGGTGCGGTGTTTGCGATCTTCGCGGGCTGGTACTACTGGTTCCCGAAGATGAGCGGCTACATGTACAATGAGTTTACGGCGAAGCTGCATTTCTGGGTCACCTTCGTTGGCGTGAACCTGGTCTTCTTCCCGCAGCACTTCCTCGGTCTTGCTGGCATGCCGCGCCGTTACATCGACTATCCGGATGCCTATGCAGGCTGGAACATGGTGTCGTCCTACGGCTCCTATATTTCGGGCTTCGCAGTCCTGATCTTCCTCTACAATGTCTTCGAGGCATTTGCGAAGAAGCGTGAAGCCGGTGCAAACCCATGGGGTGAAGGCGCAACCACGCTGGAATGGCAGCTCTCGTCGCCACCGCCGTTCCACCAGTGGGAACAGCTGCCGCGCATCAAGTAATCGTGCGATGGGCGGAGTCCGGAAAAGACTTCGCCCTTCTTTACAAAATGTGCTATGGGCGGGCGGCATTCTGTTCCGCCCGTCGCCGGTAGACGAAAAAGTCGGCCATCAAGCACGGCATTTCCGGCGGGAACAGAACGGTTTCCGGGAGGACATTGTTGTGATTGTGCCGATCCGTGCTGTAGGGGCGCGGTGTTCGGACCGGTGAATTTGAGGTTTTTAAAGTCAAAATGTCTCTGGTGGAAAAAAACGCAGGTACCGACGACGCGCTCGCTCTCTCCGAAGCGACTGCGCGGGATTACCTTGTTCTTTTGAAGCCCCGGGTGATGTCCCTTGTGGTCTTCACCGGGCTGGTCGGTCTCGTGGTCGCACCGGGACATATGAATCCTGTGCTCGCTGCCATCAGCATCTTGTGCGTAGCGGTCGGCGCTGGCGCGTCTGGTGCGCTGAACATGTGGTATGATGCTGATATTGACGCAGTGATGAAGCGCACGCGCAACCGGCCTATTCCAGCTGGCATTATTGCGCCCAATCAAGTTCTGGCCTTCGGCCTGACACTTTCAGCCTTTTCAGTCGTCACGCTTGGCCTGATGGTCAACTGGCTGTCGGCCGCACTGCTTGCCTTTACGATTTTCTTTTATGCCGTCGTTTATACGATGTGGCTGAAGCGCTCGACGCCACAGAACATCGTCATCGGCGGTGCGGCAGGTGCATTCCCTCCGATGATTGGCTGGGCGGCTGCAACAGGCGAAATCACCTGGGACAGCGTCGTTCTGTTCATGATTATCTTCCTGTGGACCCCTCCGCATTTCTGGGCGTTGTCGCTTTTTTCAGCCAATGATTATGAAGCGGCGCGTATTCCGATGATGCCGAACGTCAAGGGCGAGCTTTCGACCCGGCGTCAGGCACTCTTCTACTCGATCATCATGGCGCCGGTTGGCGTTCTGCCGTGGGTGCTTGGCTTTGCGGGTCCGGTCTATGGCGCGATTTCCACGCTGCTTGGACTGGCCTTCGTTTACTATGCATGGCGCATGTGGGTTGCCGGATCACAGCCTGAAATGCTGGCCGCCGCCCGCAAGTTGTTCCGTTTCTCGCTGCTATACCTGTCGGGATTGTTTGCGGTGCTGCTTGTCGAGGCACTGGTAATGAAGGCGTTGATCGCCTTTGGAGGGTTCTAATGGATAAAACCGTACAGAAGCCGACGGACAACGAGCTGGAGCTGATTGTTCCGACGGAACAGCAGAAGCGAGCCCAGCGCAATCGCTCTTGGGGATTGGCAATCGCTCTGGCGCTGTTCGTGCTGCTTGTTTACATCGGCACAATTGCGAAACTGGGTGTGAACGTTTTGGTGCGGCCGATCTAGCTTGTCTCCCAAACACGGGAGCCGATTTTGGGATAAAGACTGCATACATACAACGGTTTAAAGCCTGTCGTATGAAGTAGATAATACGCGATACGCTTTAAACTTAATCTGGGAGGAGAAAATGGCGGATCAGCAGGAAAAGGATCAAAAGCTGAAGAAGCAACAGCGCTCCAATGCGACGATTGCTTTTGCGTGCCTGTCTTTCTTTGTCTGCATGATCGGTGCAGCCTATGCTTCCGTTCCGCTCTACCGCATTTTCTGTCAGGTGACGGGCTATGGCGGCACGACGCAGCGGGTGGAGCAATATTCGGATACTATCCTCGACAAGACCATCAAGGTGCGTTTCGACGCGAATACGGCCAATGGACTGGCATGGGATTTCAAGCCCGTACAGCGCGAGGTCACGGTTCGCATCGGCGAAACGACGATGATCAAGTATGAAGCGCGTAACCTGTTCGATCAGCCGACCTATGGTCGCGCGAGCTTCAACGTCGCGCCAGGTCGGGCAGGAGCTTACTTCAACAAGGTTGAATGCTTCTGTTTTACAGATACGACCCTGCAGCCGGGCGAAGACATGGAAATGCCGGTGGTGTTCTTTGTTGATCCGGAGATCGTCAACGATCCCGATCTGAAGGACGTCAAGACGATCACACTGTCCTATACATTCTTTCCGATTGAAAAGCCGAAGCCGGTCGCAAATGTCAAGGCCGAGACGCCAACCAACGGAAGCTGATGCCTAGCGCATGTCTCCCAAAAGTGGGAACCGGTTTCAGGAGACATGCGTAAAAACAAAAGATCGAGCATTTCCAGCAAAAGTGCGGAGCGGTTTTGCGTAGGATAATGCGCATAAAACAAGAAGATTGAGCATTTCCAATGATCCAGGGAATCACGAAATGTTCTAGCGGCGCATAATGCCGCAAAGACAAAACAATGAAGCGGTTTTATTCTGACAAGAAATACCGCTTGTTAGAGACAGACTTGCTTGGCACCGCGTTAGGGGTTTAAGCAGGAAGGTACGAGAGAGGAGCCCCTAAGGGGATTTACGGGGAGAGACATGGCCGACGTTCATCAGAAAAATCACGACTATCATATTATCGCGCCCAGTCCTTGGCCGTTCCTGAGCTCGGTGGGTGCATTCGTGCTTGCCGTCGGCGGTATTGCCTGGATGCGTTACATCAATGCCGGTGAGCTGCCGTTCTTCGGCCTCAACATTGTGACGCCGTGGATATTCTTCATCGGCCTCGCGATCGTGCTTTACTGCATGTATGGCTGGTGGGCTGATACGATCAAGGAAGGGCATGAGGGCCACCATACCCGCGTCGTGTCGCTGCATCTGCGCTACGGCATGATCATGTTCATCGCCTCGGAAGTTATGTTCTTCGTGGCGTGGTTCTGGGCGTTCTTCGATGCAAGCCTCTTCCCGAATGAAGTGCATCAGGTAGCGCGCGCCACGTTCACAGGTGGCGTCTGGCCTCCGAAGGGCATCGAGGTTCTCGATCCGCTGCACCTGCCGCTCTACAACACCGTAATCCTGCTTCTGTCGGGCACGACGCTGACCTGGGCGCACCACGCGCTGCTGCACAATGACCGCAAGGGCATGATCACCGGTCTCGCAATCACCGTGGCGCTGGGTGTTCTGTTCTCCTTTGTGCAGGCATACGAATACATCCACGCACCGTTTGCGTTCAAGGATTCGATCTACGGCGCGACCTTCTTCATGGCGACCGGTTTCCATGGTTTCCACGTTATCGTCGGCACGATCTTCCTTCTGGTCTGCCTCTTCCGCGCAATCGGCGGTGACTTCACGCCAAAGCAGCATTTCGGTTTCGAAGCCGCTGCCTGGTATTGGCACTTCGTTGACGTGGTCTGGCTGTTCCTTTTCTTCGCCATCTATGTATGGGGTGGATGGGGCGCACCGATGCACGCCGGCTGATCATTAGCGGGTAAAAATTCCGAGGCGGCCCTGGCAACATGGCCGCCTTTTGTTTGTGAAAAGATATTGAGAAGGGAAGCGTAATGCCGGATCAGAACATTTATCCGCCGGTCGATCCCATAAAGAGTGGCATTGCCGGACACTGCCCGCGTTGCGGCGAGGGGAAGCTGTTCGACGGCTTCCTGAAAGTCGCTCCACGCTGCTCGGCTTGCGGACTGGATTACGCGTTTGCTGATTCCGGCGATGGTCCGGCGGCGTTTGTCATTTTGATTATCGGCTTCATCGTCGTTGGTCTAGCGCTCTGGATGGAAGTGAATGTGGGGCCGCCGCTCTGGGTACATTTCATTCTCTGGGTGCCGCTCGCCATTATCCTCAGCCTCGTCGCCATGCGATGGGCCAAAGGCATCCTTATCAATATGCAATATCGCAACAAGGCAGCGCCGGGGCGGATAGACAGCCGACAGGATGACAGTAAATGACGACAGCACAGCAGTCGCATCGCTTTCCGTGGGGTGTGGTGATCGCATCCGCCATAGCGCTCGTCATTTTGCTGGCGCTTGGCACCTGGCAGGTGGAGCGTCTGCAATGGAAGGAAGCGCTGATCGCATCGACCGAACAGCGCGTTCATGAAGCGCCTTTGCCGCTTTCCGAAATGGAAAAAATCTACAAGCAGGAGGGATCGGTCGAATATCGCCCGGTGACGGTCTCGGGCACTTTCATGCATCAGGGAGAGCGGCATTTTCTGGCCACCTATGAAGGAGCCGCCGGATATAATGTCTATACGCCATTGATGCTTGAAGATGGGCGTTTCGTGCTGGTTAATCGCGGCTTCGTTCCCTACGAAAAAAAAGATCCTTCAACACGTGTTGAAGGACAGGTCGATGGCCTGGTGAGTGTGACCGGTCTGGCACGCGACCCCTTGCCGGCAAAGCCCGGGTTTTTCCTTCCAGACAACGATATCGCCAAGAATATTTTCTATTGGAAAGACTGGACGGCGATGGCCGAAAGCGCCGATCTGCCAAATCTGGATGAGGTCGTGCCGTTCTTCGTCGATGCAGATAACAAACCCAATCCAGGTGGTCTGCCTATCGGTGGCGTGACGATTATCGATTTTCCCAACAACCATTTGCAGTATGCAATGACATGGTACGGCCTCGCTCTGGCCCTGATAGGGGTTGTCGGGACGTGGTTGTGGCGCTATCGCTGTCTTAGGAAAAGTGGAGACCGGTTTTCCGTCCGAGACAGCGAGAATAAAAACGAAGAGGGGTGAGGGGTTGACAACGGCCTCGTTGCAGCCCAACTCCCAGACGAGTGCATGTTTCCCAAAAGAGCGCACCAGTTTTGGGGACAAAGACATGTGTGAAACAAAAACTTAAACGCGTTATGCGCTTAAAGTTTCAAGCCACGCCGAACCTTGCGAGCACGCTTCATGACCGATCAGCGACCATCACTGGAAATTCGTCTTTGCGGGCCGCGCGGCTTTTGTGCCGGAGTGGACCGGGCGATCCAGATTGTTGTGCTGGCGCTGAAGAAATATGGCGCGCCGGTTTATGTTCGTCATGAGATCGTGCACAACCGATATGTAGTTGAGGGTCTGCAGTCGCGTGGCGCGATCTTTGTCGAGGAACTGCACGAAATACCTGCGGAGCACCGCGATCAGCCGGTAGTATTCTCCGCCCACGGTGTGCCGAAATCGGTGCCTGCCGATGCGGAAGCCAAGAACCTGTTCTATCTCGATGCAACCTGTCCGCTGGTTTCCAAGGTTCATAAGCAGGCCATGCGTCATCAGCGCCTCGGTCGCCATGTCATTCTGATAGGCCATTCCGGTCATCCGGAAGTGATTGGCACGATGGGGCAATTGCCGGACGGTGCGGTGACATTGATCGAAACGGTTGAGGATGCGCGCAGCTGCCATTTCGATGATGAGAACAATCTCGGCTTCGTGACGCAGACGACGCTTTCGGTGGACGACACAGCAGGCATTATCGAAGAATTACAAGCACGCTTTCCAAACCTTTCCGCGCCTGCTGCGGAATCGATCTGCTATGCCACGACCAACCGGCAGGATGCAGTGCGTTCCGCCGCTCCCGGATGCGATCTTTTTCTGATCGTCGGTGCGCCCAATTCCTCCAACTCCAAGCGACTGGTTGAAGTGGCGGAGAAGGCGGGCGCACGGATGTCGATGCTGGTTCAACGCGCGGCTGATATCGAGTGGGACCGCATCGGTGATATATCGGTTGTGGGGTTATCGGCAGGTGCTTCCGCGCCTGAAATCATCGTCGATGAAATCATCGATGCCTTCAAGGCACGCTTCAACGTGAAGATTGAACTGGCCGAAACTACGGTCGAAACCGAGAATTTCCTTGTGAATCGCGAGATTCGCGATGTGGAACTGACGGTGCAGGATATGGCATTCGTCAACGGGGAACACCGGGTGGTCGGTATTCCGAAATTGATGCCCAAGATCATACAAGGGAAATAAGCGGCATGGCCGTCTATACGGATATCAATGAAATCGAACTTGGCGCTTTCCTGCAGCAGTACGATATCGGCACACTGACATCTTACAAAGGTATCGCGGAGGGAGTGGAGAACTCCAACTATCTTCTGCATACGACTTCTGGTTCGTTTATCCTGACGCTTTACGAAAAGCGCACCAATCGCGAAGATCTGCCGTTCTTTCTCGGCCTGATGCAGCATCTGGCTAGCCGTGGGCTCGAGTGCCCGCAGCCTGTGGTTCGTCGTGATGGCACGACAATTGGCGAGCTTGCCGGACGGCCTGCTGCAATCGTCACTTTCCTTGAAGGCATGTGGATGCGTCGCCCGACGGTGGAGCATTGCGAAGCGGTCGGCGAAGGGCTGGCACATATGCATCTGGCAGGCGCCGATTTTTCGTTGCGCCGTCGTAATGGCCTGACGCTTGCCGACTGGCGCCCGTTGTGGAACCTGTCGCGTGGGCGCGCGGATACGGTGGAACCGGGCCTCGTCCGCGAGGCGGAAGCTGATCTTGCTTTTCTGGAAAAGAACTGGCCTGCCGACCTGCCGCAGGGCGTGATCCATGCTGATCTTTTTCCGGATAATGTCTTCTTCCTTGGTGACAGGCTTTCGGGCTTCATCGATTTCTATTTCGCTTGCACGGACACTCTGGCCTACGACGTTGCCGTCTGCCTGAACGCATGGTGCTTTGAGAAAGACTTCTCCTACAATCGCACCAAAGGTGCAGCACTGCTGCGCGGCTATACTTCGGTTCGTCCGCTTTCCGCGGCGGAAGCCGATGCACTGCCGGTTCTGGCGCGTGGGGCCGCCATCCGCTTCATGCTCACCCGGCTTTATGACTGGCTGAATGTTCCCGAAGGCAGTTTCGTGGTCAAGAAAGACCCGATGGAGTATGTGCGCAAGATCCGCTTCCATCGCCAGATCGAAACTGCTGCCGAATATGGTCTTGAGCAGCAGGGAGCAGCTGCGTGAAGCGGATTGAGGCTTATACGGACGGTGCCTGCTCGGGCAATCCCGGCCCCGGCGGCTGGGGCGCAATCCTGCGCTGGAATGATAATGTCAAGGAACTGAAGGGCGGCGAAGCCGACACGACCAACAACCGCATGGAGTTGATGGCGGCTATTTCGGCGCTTTCGGCACTCAAAGAACCGTGCGAAGTCGATCTTTATACGGATTCGGTCTATGTGCGTGACGGCATTTCCGGCTGGATCGAAGGCTGGAAACGCAATGGCTGGAAGACTGCAGCCAAAAAGCCGGTCAAGAATGCTGAGCTTTGGCAGGCGCTTGATGAAGCGCGCAAGCCGCACAAGGTCAACTGGCATTGGGTCAAGGGCCATGCCGGACATCCGGAAAATGAACGCGCCGACGAACTTGCCCGGGAGGGCATGGAGCCATTCAAGTATGGTGGGCGTAAGTCACTGAAAGTGCAATAAACTTGCATGAAAAAGGGCGGCATTGCCGCCCTTTTTTGTTAGAGCGCCGATCTGATCCAGTCAGATCGAAACGCGCGCTAATGAAATCGTTGGAAATGCTCTAGATCAAAGCTGTTCGAGAATGCCCGACGCAGCCGATGTAACCGCTTGTCCGGCCTGCTCTTCGATGTTGAGCGTCGTGACCACACCGTCTTCCACGATTGCCGAATAACGCTTGGAACGAATGCCAAGGCCGCCAGCCGTTGCGTCGAGCTCAAGGCCTGCCGCTTTTGTGAACACTGCCGAACCATCGGCCAGATAGAGGATCTTGCCTTCGCCGCCCGTGCTCTGTGCCCAAGCGCCCATGACAAAAGCATCATTCACCGCAACAACCGCGATCTGGTCGACACCCTTGGCAAGGATCGCATCGCGATTATCGAGATAGCCCGGCAGGTGATTGAGGCTGCAGGTCGGCGTAAAGGCGCCTGGAACGGCAAAGAGAACGACTTTCTTGCCCTTGAAGACTTCGTCGGTCGTCATTTCCTTGACGCCGTCTGCGGTCTTCACCTTGAAAGTCGCTGCAGGCAACTTGTCGCCAACTTTGATCGTCATCTAATTTCTCCTCGGGGCAGGGGGCCGTCTGCTCCGCTGCCTACTGTCAAACTCTAATCGCACCGCGAAGCGCGGGCGGCACAGTTAAACCGATAACAGGTCGCTGGACAATTTTAAAACAAGGATAGAAGCAGGAAAAACTAATCCAGCGTCACTTGACCGGAAACGGCTTTCCCGCCCTGCACGATGGTATAGTCAACGACGGCATTATCTGCCTCCCCGTGCACCTTTGCAGTGAAACGGTGGCCGGGCTGACTACTTTCAATTGCGACGGCATCGGAAATCCTGATCTTGTCGCTGGCGACAAACAACTCCACAGGGGCGGCGGGGTCGGGAACAGCAAGGTCGAAGACGGCTTGGTCTCCATCCCGCTTCACATCGCTTATGCCGAACGTTGAGGTTGCCGCCGTCGGTAGCCGGTCGAACGCAGTCTCAATGATCGTGCGGGCCGCTATCGCTTGTGGCGAATCCTGTTGTCCGTCTCCATTGAGTGGGAAATCGAACGTAGCCTGCACCGGAATGCATATTTTTTCACAGACACCAAGGAAAACATGGCCTTTCAGCCGCGTGTCGGCGGCTGTGAGGTGAAAGACTATCGGCAGTGAAACGGGCTGTTTATATCCAATCCCGCCTTCATCTTCTCCGCCAAACCGGACGGGTGCAGGAAAATCGATCTGTGCTTTCGCCTCACCTTCGATGTTGATCTGCGGCGGAACTCCCGCATCGCCGGGATTACGCCAATAGGTTTTCCAGCCTGGCTGCAACTCAACTTGCAAGGCACCGCGCCGTTCGTTGCTGGTCGCGTTGTTCGGGCTGTTGTCTTCAATGATGACGCGAACACGCCCGCCGGGCGTCTCGGTCCAGTCAGAGGTCGAGGCCAATGCCGGAAGTACCAGCGAGGCCAACAGAAACGGTGCTAGTGCAAGAGTTCGGATGTTCATGGGCAAAAGATGGAATGAAAAGATGGTCGCTTCAAGTCCAATATTGTCGAGCTGCGACGTCCATCGGTTGCTTGTGCGGAGGAAGCCTAGGCGGCGTGGACGAATTTGAGCCAGTATCTTGCGGTAGCAATATGAACCATGCTGATGAAGCTCTCGGCGAGTT
>NZ_JAHWRG010000030.1:0-19095 GCF_024539785.1 Ochrobactrum sp. BTU2
ACCGCCGTCATGACTGCACCTGTGCGGAAGGCCAGACGATAGCATCAATGATCGCACGGGCTGCGGCCTCATCTTCCGCGGCATCAATGTCGCGCTTGGCACCGAGGCGGATGCTTTCGATCATTGCGCCGATCTGCTGCCACTGTGCGAAGGCGGCAAGAACAATGTCCGCAACCTCGCCAATTGTCTCAGCCGTGATGCCAACTTCGGATGACAACATAGGATAGTCATTCGCTCTCGGCTCGGTTGTCGCCTTGAACGCCTGTGCCTCAGTGACTTTTTGCTGATAGGTCATGGCCTGCCCATTGCCGGGCGTAATGTATTTCAGGCGCTCTGTTTCAGCAGATTGATCAACTTTAGCCTTAAGGATGGTTTTAACCGTTGCCGATGACCCGATAATTATTCCGTAAGGCTCGAGAACCTTGGCAAGCTCAGCCTCAGTCTGCCCACCGTTGTCATCTTCCGGCCAACGCGTCGGCAGGAATGGCGTCTTGAGCCACGCTTTAAACGCTGCATCATTCTCTTTAATAAGGCTGCTCTTCGCCGACGAAAAAATACGCCCGTCATCCGCCTTCCAATACCAGTTCCGAGGTTCAAAACTCATAGGTAAACTCCTCCAGCATCAATGTTGCCGCCTTGATCGCCGGGGAAGAAATTATCTCCAGCGCCACCAGTGGTAATCACCGCATTCTTTGTGACGTTGAAACGGCGTCCAGCAAACTGTGAGCCAATTTTTGAGAATGACACAGCAAGCCATGATTGGAATGAAAGGCTGTCCGCGTTGGCCCATGCCTGCTGGCAACCAAGATTGTAAATTGTCCAGGTGACAGGTGCTGCGTACAGACCACCCGAAAACAGCGCCCCACTCTCAGTGCTGATAACCGCAGATATATCGGACCGCCCGCTACCACCTGAAATCTCGATACTGCCTCGCACTTCGACGATTGCACCCGATGATGCGTAAACGACAGAAAGGTTTGTATTGCTTGTCGGCACCTCAATACGGCAGTCTGTCAGTGTGACGGAAACAGTACTCGCCGCCCAAACCATGAGCACTTGAGTGCCTGCGTTGCTTTGTGAGCGGATTGTCACGCCACGATATTCAACCTTACCTTGATTGGCGCTAACGCAGAAGTTTTTGCCAGCGGGCTCCACAATCTTATAGGAACCGCGATCAGAAGCATTGCCAATGACAATAACGCTGCCCGAATAGCCGCTAAACATCGCGCCTTCATAAGTGCCCTGAGCGAGCTGGAAGATGATTGCGTACTTATCACTCGGAGCATAACGCGTAGAAACAGCTGCCCATGCCCCTTCCAGTGTCTTGAATGCAGAACCTGCCGTGTTTGCCAATCCGTTATTAGAATCATTTCCATCCGGACGGACAAAAAACGTTTGGTTGCTTCCTAGTGGCCGCGGCAACAGGGATCGACAGTACGAAACCAGACGCCACGTATTTCCATCATAGACCAGCTCTGCAATGTCACCGCTGCTTAAATCCCCTTCGATCAGAGCTGCCCCATCGATGCGCAAAATAGGCTTCGCACCAAGTGCGTTGACATTAAGCGTAACGGCCATCGTGTTGGTGGTCGTGATTTTCAACCTTAGCCAAAATCCGGAAATTAAAGCTTGCGGCGCTGGATCGAGGCTTACGATGACGGCATTTGCCGTCCCACTAGCCATGGCGTAGTTCCATTTCCCAGCCTGTGCATCCAAAGCGATCTTTTCAATATAAACCCCATTAATGCGCTCAAAAACGCGACCATCTGGCAGACTGACACCGTGACCATCTTTCGTTGTCACGATACGCCACTTTGATCCGGTCCACTCCGCAAGCTTTTGCTGACTGCCCGCCCATGCACCCGTCGCAGCAGCTGGTATGATATATGCGTCACCGAGGGATGCGTCGTTAGGAGGGGCAGTGATTGTCATTGAGAGAATGGGAAGCCAAGCTGCACGGTTTGCGAAGCCGGGCGCGGCTATGCCTTGGATCGCCTCCCAGAGCTGCTGTTGGTTGCCCGGATCAAGCGCAAGCCCGGCGTTCTCAATCACTGCGCAAATTTCCTCCTGCACATCATTGAGAATTTTATCCGTGACCTCGGTACCAGCAATGCCAGCTGCAGCATTCTGAGAGCGAAACCCTCGACGGCCTTCGCCAATATCAACCGTATTGTTACCGTTGACGCGATCCATGTCAGTTCTCCACGTATGAAAATACAAGCTGAGTGTGGGCAGGCTTAAGCCGCCGCAACTCGCATTCAATGTCACTGATTTCAAAGCCACCGAGCGGCTGACCCGCCGTATTGACGCCCGCGCGAAATATCCATTCGGAAATCAGCTGCAGCTTTACTCGCCACGTAAATTGCTCGCCTTCGGCTATAAGCGGCTGACCAGCCAACAGAACGCCAGCATTCGATGGCCAGAATTCTTCGATCTCGATAGTGTGACCGAGGCTTGCGGCCATCTTCACGAAATACGGAATGCTGGCACCGCCCTTGGCGATCCAGCGCTGGTGTGCCCGACGCTGGCGCTGTTCAAGCGTCTGACTACCCAGATCGCGCCCGCAAGGATCAGGACCAAGAACCCGTTCAAAATCCGGCAACAGTGCGTTGGCCGTGCGCGGATCAATTTCGTTCATCAGACTTTCAGCGTCAGCTTCTGCCTGGACGAGAACCTTGGCGATGCTATCGAGGATCGCGTCGAGAACGCCTTCACGCTTTCCGAGCGCAAAGCCGCGTGGAAGCTTGCCGATCAGGCTGGCGAGGATGGATGACTGTGGCCGGGTCATAGCGGTTCCTCGAAAGTGATCTCGCCGGGAAGCGGGTATTGGTCGCGATCAAGGGCGAACGGCGCTGATGGTGAAATCAGATCGTGAGCGTATTCACCAGATGCAGCAGAGATCGCCTCGGAAATGCGTGACGGTTCAATGCGAGCGCCGATCGGGCTTTCGTTCTGATCGTCGTTCGCATCGCCGATCGTTGCGATGAATGCCGCATATGCTTCCTGAACTGCCGCGCGTGTGGCGACCTTGTCTGGGCGAACGCGGACGGTGATAGGGATCGCCCGCATTTCGGCAGGCACAATGACGACATGGGCTGTGACCGGCCGAACGCCGGAAGACGAACCGGGAGCGCCCAGATAGCTAAGCATCTCGGCCATTTCCGATTCGGTCGGCGTACGGGCAGAAGTGCCATCTTTCATGGCGACAATGACGCCAACAGAACCACGACCGATCCAGTCGGTTTCCGGCTTTACGGCACGAACCGCGAATTTTTCCCGCAACCAGGTCGGGTAATCGAAGCCAGCACCGCCATGCGGGCGCTGCCGGATGTAGGCCATGGTCGCGTCGGCCAGTTCCGTTGGGGTTTCCGCCTCCGCGCCACCTGCAATTCCTTCAGCCGCGACTGCGATACGATTGATCTCAGGAAAGGCAGTGACCGTGCGCAGCCTGATACCAGCTTCCAGATTGCCTGCTGGACCAGCAATAGATGCGATGACCGATATTGCCGCACCCCCATTCAGGCCAATGATCGCGGTTTCCGTAGTCTTGAAGATCGTGCCATCGGAACCGGCGATTTCGAGATCGGCCGGAATTGGCGTTCCGGCTGCGCCTTCGATATCAACCTTTCCGACGGCGAATGTGGCCGGTCTTGCCACAATGCCCCAGATATCGGCGTGACGCTGGACGAACTCGTCTTCGGCCGTATCAACAAAGTACTGTCTGCCCCACCATGCGACATGGTCGTGGATCTCGCGCGCCTCCAGTGCTACGGCGCGGCTGATCATGGCGAGCGTACCGCGAGCCGAACGAACAGCACGAGAAATGGCAAGCGGATCAACAAGCGGCCGCACAACCGAAATACTGAACTCCATGGCCGAGGCAATGCGTTCAGCGATAGTCTTTGCGGAAGGGACGGGCCAAGGCATCAGGCAGTCCTCCGGCCGGAAATAGCAGTGTCATCGACCAGGACGCGCCAGCCGAGCATTTGCGGCGCGACCCATTCCGTCTCGATCTCGGCTGGAATGCCGGTATCGGAGGTCACCCATTCAAGGCTTTCGGCAAGCCAGCTCTGGTAAAGAAGGCGGGTGGTTTCGGTTTCCTTGGCGCGATCAAGCAGCCAGCAGCGCGAACCGATGCGCTCTCCATAAGGATCGAGCGCATCGGCAGCAGCACCGCGACGGACATCGATGCCGGACCCTGTCAGGAACTGCGATCGACCTTCGGGCAGTGGATCGTCTGGATTGGCACGGCGATCAAGGCCGATAGAAAGAAGTACCGGCGTGATCGGGGTTTCATCAATGATGAGATCGCCATTCGCGCCGATCTCCAGATCAGCGCGGCGGGTTTCCGGGTCATAGATGAGTGCCACATCGTAAAACATGCCCCGGTTCTATCGCGCGCGCGCGAAAACGATCATGCCCGCCGAGGCGGGCACGAAACAGATTAACTTTGGGGAGGACCACTGGTCCCGCCTCCGGGAACCACACCAATGTGTATATGGGTTTTGTCGATAACGACGCCATCGTTTCGAACAGTGCCGCCATCGATGTCAACGCCGCCCGGCGAGACTGTCACGGTGACGCCGCCAACCTTCAGCACGATCGACGCTCCAGCCTGAATGCTGATGGTACCGTCAGCGCCGACAAGTATTCCGTCGCCATGCTGATTATAAAGTGCGGTTTCACCCGCTTTCAGCCCACCCATGCGGGCGGATGGATTGCCAACCGGCAGGAGAACAATGTCATCCTCGTTGCCGCCAATGGCGACCGCGACTGCTAGTGCGCCGTCTTCTGGTGCTGATGTTGCCAGCCCATAAGGCTGCATGATCTCAACCTTGTCGCGCCAGACACCGGGAGCCACTTCCACCGAAGCGGTCTGGGTTTCGCCATCATCATTGATGTTCTTCAGAACGACACGGCGGGCGATGCCGCGAACCTTGCTGGCTGTTTCGTGATCCATCGCCGACCTCACAATGCGGACGCGGTGCCGTCCAGCGGCCCGCTCGATCCCTTGCCCCTGCTCTTTTTGCTGCTCTTCTTGCGGCCCTTAACGTTCTTTCGACGGCTCTTTACAGGCTTGTTGTCGAAGGCTTCCGGCGACGTGACGGCGATTTCAGTTTCGCAGCCGCTATCCTCCTGCTGAAGGTACGTGACGCGGGATATCAGCATGTCGCGAAACACGTCCTGAAAGGAATCGGAGACCTCGACCATTTCGTTGACCCGCCACAGACGCCCGTTCGCCTTGTAACCATGAACGCGATAGGAGATTTCCTCACTCTCGCCGCGCTTGGTGCGCATACGCCAGTCCGCTTCGTCCTTGCAGCCCTTGTCGTCGGCTTTGGAGCGCGCCAGATGCACAATCGGTCGATAGCGCCTGATTTCGTCGTCAGTCGCTTCACCACTGGCGACAACGCCGCGCCGTTCGCGTTCGGTGGCCGAACCATCAGTTGCTTTCCTGTCTTCCGGCTTTACCGGAGCGCTGCCGCCGAGGAGCGGAGCAGCACGACCGTCACGAACGGTAGCAGCCTTTTCCGACTGACCGCGCACGACGACCTTTGAATGCCGATCCTTGTGCGTGAACTGGCCAGATGAGGCTTTCACGTTCCCAGGCAAGGAGAGCGCTGCCGGAGCACGGTTGGCCCCGGTCCGGGTGATGACAACACCGCCGACGCCATCCGACATGACAAGGGCATGGCGCTGGCGTGTGCCCTTGTCGATTGCGCTCAAGCCGGTTTCGGAAAGATCGATGCCGTAGCGCGGGAATGCATCGCCGGTATCGATCTCGGAACGGACGGAAAGCCCGAACGGTTCAGCAATGCGCTTGACCGCTTCTTCCAGCTTCACATTGTTGAACTCGGAAGGGCCATTCGGTGCGGCCGTGCTGTCGACCAGATCGCCAGCCTTGTCCTTGCCGGAGATCGAGACCATGGCCCGCTCTTCATCGATGTCCGGCGAAACCGTTTCGATATAGCCTTTCAGGACGAGCTGATCCTCGACATAGGCTTCCGCTTCCATACCGGGCTTCAGGGTAAAGACCGCATTTGCAGGCGATGCGAAATCGAAAGTGGAAAGCGCCCGGCTATAATCGCGCAGCTCGAAGCTGAACGAGCCACTGAAATCCTTGAGGTCGCGGGTGATGTTGGCATTCGTCCACTGGTCGAATATCTGCCCATTCACCTTCAGCCAGATCGAGCGCGCCATTATTCTGTCACCTCGACACGGCCAGCAGGAATGCGGGCTGGATGGCGCGGCCGGTTCCGCTCGATGATTGAGAGGTAGCCGTCCTCGATCGCGGACGGATCGTCACCATAAATATGATTGGCGATCTGGAAGGTATCTGACGGTCGATCGGTTTCGATGATACGCGATGCTGGCAAGCGTCCGATCGCTTCATTGATATCGGCAATCAGGCACAAGCGAACGTCGCGGGTAGCGCGGATGGTGGCGCTTGCCTCGGCAGCAAAATCGGAATCGGAAAGGCTGGATAGCAGATCGGTATAGGCGTCCAGTTGGCCAACCAGGCTATCGCGCAGCGCGCTTGCTTCCGCCCGCGATCCGAACTCGACATAGGCCGCAAGCTGTCCAGCCTTGGCAAGCGCATCGCCAGCCGTTCCGGCCAACAGCACCGTGTCCGGACGCGACACGGTATCACCGGCAAGAACGACAAAAGCAGCACCGGCACTGGCGTTGATGTCGAGTGCCTGACGTGCCGACAGGCCGGTGGAGGAGCTGGTTGCTTCTGCGGACGGAGCAACCGCAGGCGTTCCGGCGAGATCGGGAACGAGATTGACGATCATGTCCGTCACCGAGCTGGCGGCGCTGGACAAGACTTCAGGCGTGGCAGGCAGGGATTGCGGCAGGGCTGCGGAGATCAGGGCAGAAGCCCTTCCGGCGCTGGACTGCCAGTAGGAAACAACCTGTCGGGCGGTGCGCTGTGTGGCGTCGGTGCGAAGCCGGGACAGAGTGCGCCTCGATGGCGATGTGGTGAGAGCCGCGGCAAGCGAGACAAGCGAAAGGGCAGCACCGATCAACGCCGAGGCAGTGGAGGCAAAGCCTGAGAGCCCCATGCCATTGTAGCGCTTGAAGGTGGCGCTGAAGCGGACGACGCGCAGCTCGTGCGCGGCGAAGGAAATCTCGGCCGTCTCTTCCATGATGACCTGCATCGGGCCAAGCCATGGATGAATAAGCGTACCCGGTCCCGGTGTCTCGAAAGCGGCCTTCAGGGCCTGCGCCTGGGCAATATAGGAATCGCTAACGATCAGCCCTTCGACCTGAACAGTTTGGGTAGCAAGGCCGAAATCGTCATAGGCAGCTTGGTCGATACCGGGGAACAGATGCTCGGCGACGCGACGGCCAACCTGTGTTGAGGTATCGGGCACGTGGAACGAAATCCCACGATATGAAGCTGGAAGCAGTCCTGGCAGAACATCGCTGATGCTGTCGAAGATCATGGAAACCTCTATGCCCTGCCGATGACGCGGCCACGATCGGTCGTAAGCCCGACATTCTTGTTGTCGGATGTAGCGCTTGCGAGCCTGCCCGGACCATCCACCTTGATACGGATGTCGCCACCGACATTGACCGACTGTGCCGCACCGGCAACCGCTGCAAGGCGTGTCGGCGTCGAGAGGCTGGCGCGCTGATCAGGATTATTGCCGTTGGCAGGCGTTGGCCGCTTCAGCTCCGGCAATGCAGGAACCACAAGGTTTCCGTTCAACGCACCGCGAGCATCCTTTCCAGTGATCTGACCGTTGAAGTCCTTCATTTCGGTCGGGACACCGAGTATCGCCTGTTTTACGGCATTGACCGCATTGACGATGCCATCGAGCCAGCCCTTGATCTTGTTGTAGACAGGTTCAAAGCCGCTCGCCAGCGCATCCCACGCCAATACCGGCAACGTGATCGGCGTCTGCAAAAAGCTCCATAGCTTCTCAATGCCATCTGCCAATGTGCTGACAAGCTCACCTGCCTGTTTCGGGAAGAACTTCGCCCAGTCCGGCATTTCGCTTTTGCCTGCCGCCCAGTTGGCGAGTTCGGCAAGGCCCTTTGTCAGGTACGATATGCCCTGCCAGAGCTTTTCAAAGGCCGTGAACTTCAACAGTTCCAGCTTGCCGAGCCATTGGCCTATGCCCTGCATGAAGCCGCCAAGCTTGCCCGTATCGAAGCCGACAAGCTGCAACAAACTGCTACCGAGGGAACCGAGCGCGCTGCCGAGTTCCTTCAAGTTGTTCCAGGTATCGCCCATATGCCCGAAGGTCCGCTTGAGAGTTTCGCCAATTGGTGCGAGTGATGGCTCTATGCCTTTGCCGATATCCTTCAAGGCGGTCCATGCGGTTTGAAGCCCATTGAAGACGCCTTCAAGAACCTTCAAACTCCCCACCTTCAGGCTGTCGAAGTTGATGCCGGAGAAGATCGACTGTGCGCCTGTTGAAATTCGCGACCATGCGCGCGGTGCAGCATCCGCTACCCAATTCCAGGCACGAACAGCACCGTTAGAAATGCCTGACCAGATACGTGACATAAAAGGCTGCGCCTGTCCCCAAAGCCGCTTGGTGCCTTCCCATGCCTTGGATGCGCTGTCCTTCAGCCCCGTCCAAAACTTCATAAGAGCTGGCTTTACCTTGTCCCAATTTTTGGCGATTAGAACGCCAGCACCCGCCAAAAGCGCAATGACAAGGCCGAGCGGCGATAAGATCACACCAATTGCAGCGCCCAACAATGATAACGCACCTCCGACCAGAGGAAGGGCTACACCAAATGCAGCAATCGCTGCACCAATCGTAAGCAGCGGTCCAACAATTCCGCGAACGCCGCTGGATAAGTCTGGCAGCGAACTGCCTGCAAATAGCCCGCCAAACGCTGTGTTTATGCTGGCAAATATTTCCGTAAAATATGGAGCCACACTATCCCAAACCGCACGAATGTTCTGCCAGGCGTCAATCGCGCCATCGACAAAGCCTGTCCAAACTTCAGATAGGATAGGGGAAATGGCTTCCCAATTCTTAGCGATCAGCATCCCTGCGCCAGCCAAAAGACCGATGACAATTCCCAGCGGCGAGACGAGAACGCCCAGCAATGCGCCGATCGCACCAAGGCTTGCACCGATGATCGGCAACACAAGGCCGAGTGCACCAAGCGCCGTGACTAAAATAATAGCGCCGCCCGCGCCGGTCATGAGTGTTTTCACCCAACCGCCTGTCGCCTTGTCAAAATCTCGTATCCACTTGATGCCAGCCATCAGCCAGGAATTAATCAACGGAAGCCACTCGCCAAAGGCAAAGCCTACTTCACGAATAGACTGAGTGCCGATTTCGTTGAGGATCGTTAGCTGCCGGTTCATGCCCGCCATCTGCGTTTCGAAGTCGGTATCGATCGCTGCACCCGTCGCGGCGGCGACCTTTTCCTTGATGTCCTTGTATTCCTGCACGTTGGCCATGAACGGCACGATGAAATCCAGAACCTGCTGATCGGAGAACAGCTCGGAAACCTTGCTGGCCGCGCCGATCGCTTCCAACTGCTGGCGAACATAGGCAAGCGCCTCGGCACCCTTGAGGCCGTTCTTTTCTGCGGCCTTCATGTATTTGCCGATCTGCTCTTCGCCGACGCCGGTGAGCTTTCCGACCTTCTGCAGCATGGCTTCCAGCGGGTTGATGCCCTTGGATGCAGCGTCCAGCATGACGGCCTGAATATCGACGCCCATGCCTGCAAAGTTCTTGATGGTGCGCTCAGACAGCGCCTTCGACAGGAAGTTCGAAAGATTGTTCGCTGCGATTGACGGATCGGACGTGCCCTTCATGGCGATCTGGAGTGCCGAGCCGAGGAAGTTGACAGCCTCGCGGCCTTTCACGCCGAATTTTGCCACCTGCGAAGTCAGGCGCGGGAAATGCTGCGCCATGTCCTTCAGCTCGAAGGAACCTTCCTTACCGGCGATCACAAGCGCACCAAGACTGTCGCGCATCTGATCCGCGGGAAGCTTCAGGTTGTTGAGCATGGCGGTGCCGACACCGGCCATGTCGGAAAATTCTGCGTTCGCAGCCGTGGCAGCGCGGCCGATATCGCCAATGGTGGCGTCGATCAGCTTCTGATCGACACCGGCAGCAATCATCTGGCCTGCACCGGCCGCAATCGTTTCCGACGCCTGACCGATGACAAGGGCCAGTTCCTCATACTCGACCTTGGCCTTGGCCGCGAAATCAAACGCGGCCTTGCCGGAGAGTTCGGCGGTGCCTGCAATATCGAGCAGCTGTTGCTGGAAGGCTGCGGCTTCCTGAACCGGCCCCATGAACGAAATAGCGGCAACCGCCGTACCGAGAACCCCGATACGGCGCGCAAAGCCGGTCAATTTCTGAAGGTTGCCCGTAAGGCGGCGCATCGGACTGGAGAGCTGATCGCGAAGTCGGACCAGAACATCGAGCGCCATTGATTTTGATGCCATGGTCTAGCCCTCTGCCTCTTTGATCCTGTTCCGATACGCCATGATGCTGTTCCACCAGAAGGTGGCGGTTGCCGCATCCATCATGTCGATTTCAGCGGCAGAGAAGCCCGATCCATCGGCGATCCCGCCGAGGATTACTTGCCAGTCTTCCGGCCACTCGCCAAAAAAGAGGATAGCACCTGCGCAGATGCGGTGATGTCGGCCGCATCAAGCCTGTCATAGAGCACGTTCATGATGGCCTGGCTGATCCGTGTCGAACGCGAAAACGCGACGACGTTCATCGAATCTTCGGAGGTGGCCGAAATTGCCCGCTGATCAGCGCCGGTCAGACGATGGAAAGTCAGCTCGAAATATTTCTCCTCGCGTACTTTCCCGCCCTTCTTGATCTCCAGCGTCCGAGGGTAAAGCAGGGGCAACGTGACCGAACCATTGTCATTCTGGATGGCATGATCCGGCAGGCGATCATTCGGATCGATGTCCTCATCGACATCGGCGACCACGCCAGCCTTGGTGGAAACAGGTCTGTCCAGGTCCACCACCGCGTCCGTGACCGGACGCTCTTCGTCGGTGAGATCGAGATCGACAACATTCTTAGCCATTAAAGCACCTCTTCAGGAGCGCCGCCCGCCCACTTGAGTTCAATCTTGCCGCCTTCGCCGCCGGTGATGTCCGGATGGTCGGTCAGGAAGGCGTCACCGAAAATGAAGGTCTGGCCGGTATCGCAGACAACCTGCAATTCGCCTTCGCCCTCATCCCAGAGGCTACCGTAGCGCTGTCCCTTTTCGAGGTTCGTCGTCGCGGTGACTTCCGAAGCCTCGAACTCCTGGGCCCGACCGACCTTGCGGCCATAGGTGACGGCATTGTTCTTGATGCCGCCCACCTTGATCTTCGCGCCCTTTTCGACGGGGATGTTTCGACCCCGCCAGACGATGTCCACAATGCCAAGTACCTGTGCCATGGGTTGCTTTCCTTACCTTTAGACCTGGAATTCCAGCGAACCGGCGAGCACCATCAGATTGCCGACGATTTTGATCTGCTGTCGGCTTTCGAGACGGTTCTTGTCGCTGGACGAGCGCTGAAAGGCGCTCTGTTTGATGGTGGCCTCGACGCTCTCGATCCAGACCAGATCACCATAGCGGCGGCACCGGCCCGCCCAGGAGGCGTGCATGCGGCGCGGTGTGACAACCGATGAACCGGGTTCTTCATCATCACCGACATTGGTGGCGAACGCCGCGCTGTCATCATCGTCCGTGAGCTTGGCACGCGGATAGAGCAGCGAAACGTAGGAGTTCCAGTCGTAGCGGATACGCGACAGGGTGGCGGGCACCATGATGTCGAGCCACGCTTCATCATCCACGTTGAGGTTGGATTTCCGGTACGTGGTGATAAGGCGCGAGATCGTGACCGAACCATCCGAAAGGCTTTCGAAGGTCGAGACACCACGGCGCAGTAGCAGATCGCGTTCCGTCTCGATGAATTGGTCGGCCGCACTTGGCGCTTCCACACCAGGCACAACAAGCGAGCGCAACTGGCGCGCTGGATCATTGGCAAGGTGGAAGCTCGCAAGCCCCATGACTGCCGCCGACAACACCCACGAGCTGGTCGGAGAGCCATTCAGGCCCACTGCCGTCAGGAACGGGCAATTCGTCAGCTGACCCCAGGTGCCAAGATCGGCAAACGTACCGCTCTTGCCGACATAACCGTGCGCATCGAGCTTCGACATCGCGGTGAAGCGATTGGTCAGGAAGTCTGCAAACACGCCCATATTGGTCGGATCGCTGAACGGCTGCTGAATTGCCGTGTACCAGGTGTTGGCGATCACATCGAGCGCGGGCGTCAGGTCTGGATTGCCGGACCCGCCCGCCATCTTGGCGATCGCAACGTTGAGGCCGGTTGGTAGAGGCTGCGCTTCGATGTCAACGCGCAGATCGATATCGTTGCCGACTTCGCCGCCATGGCGGCTGGTGACAGTTACAACACCGGCAGCGGCGGCGGCGGTTACGGGCAGGCTGGTGTTGTCATTGATCGCCGCAGCCAGCGCTGCGGCAAGCTGGGCAACCGTAGCGGTGGACTGTGCGGTGAAACGCACCTGCTGACCTGCAATCTTGAAGCGAAGGACAAAAGCCTGCGAGACAGCGCCGGTAAAAGTGATGGTGCCGCTGGCCTTCACCGCATCTTCGTCGTCGGCGATTGCCATGACGAAGAGGCTTTGCGTCTTGTTGGCCTTGCGGAACGCCTTCACCTGTTCGGCACCGATCGAACCGACACCGAACAGCGCCTGACCTTCGGTATCGCGAACGACTTCCGTGATAGTGCCTGGCTGCAAGGTGCCAGTGGCAAGCTTCAGGCCGATGATCAAATTCTGCACCGGATAATCGAAGATGCCAAGATTGCGATAGTTTGGCTTGACCTCAAGATAGGTGCCGGGAGAGCGCCAGTTGGTCGGGATTTCGTCAAAAACGAAGTCAGCCATGATTATTTACCTCCGTTCTTGGCCTTCGCGGCCGCGTCGTCGTTGGTGTTGCTGTCGGTGGCGGTCGGCACTGGTGCGGCCGGAGCCTTGACGCCGACCTCGACCAGATCGCCGTCAGCGATGCGGCGGCGTATATAAAGAGTGACGGGAACCGTCGCGCCGCCTTCAGGCCAGTCGCGACCATCTTCCATGGGCACGGTGCGGCCGGGTGCGAGCTTCAGCTTTTTCTCAAGCATGGCTTTCCTCGGGGTTGATGGTTTCGGTGATGACGGGTTCTTCCGCGTCGTTCGTGATCCAAGTGATGCCGAGCGATTTCAGATCGTCGGCAGTCTTGATCTGGAAGGCGGAAAGCGGCGACGTGAAACGCACATCGAAATCGACCTGGGCAAGGACGGTGGCGTCGTCAGCCCATCCGTCCGCATAGACCGCTTCGGCACGAGTGACCGTGCAAGTGCCAATGTCAGACAAGGTGCAGCCGCTCAAAAGGACACTCGACACGTCGATCATGGCATCAAGGCCGATATCGAACCGGTCACCTTTGAAGCGGGCATCAAGATTGCTCGACGCTTTTACGACCAGGACAAGCCGCCAGTTTGCGGCACCCGACAGCAACCGGCCGTGGTCCCGATCCGGCTGAAGGCCCATCCAGGCGAGACCGATAAACGGCTTCAGGCGAACGATGCGCTCAAATTCCTTGACGGTCAGAACGGCAGGAACACGATCGATCTGGAATTTCTTTTCCGGGAATGCGAGGCGCAGCCGCGCGATGATGGCGGCTTCCATGACCCGGATCGGCGCTTTGGTGAGTTCGGGTTCAACCATCTCACCAGCCCTTCAGCGATTCATCGGAGAATATGGCGGGACGGCCGGAAAAGCGTGGGCCGTTCGACTTCCCGAAGTTTCCGGCCGATGCGGCCTCAATGGAAATCAGCCCCTTGGCAATATTCTCCAGCCAGGTGATGACTTCCTTGCGTTCAAGTCGCATCTGTTCGGTCGGCTCGGTTCGTTCACCTTTTGCCAGATCGTAACGGGCGAGAACGCAAGCAGCGCGCACGATGTCTTTCGGAACCTCGGCAAGCGGAACCCTGTAGCGGCCGCGCAGATAGCCATCGATCAGAGCCGTGGCATCTGCCAGGGCAACTTCGATCTTGGCCGGATCAAGGGTTTCGGTTTCACGGTCTTCCGGCATGGAAAGCCGGACCATTTCCGTGTTGCCGAAGCGCTCGACCATATTTGCGACAGTGGCGTACAAGTGCCGTTCTCCGGTTTAAGGTGGAAGCCGCCTGCCGCGACGGCTTCCGGGTCATGGCCTGTTTCAGCGGCGGCCCGTTATTAGTCTTCGAGTTCGATCAGTTCAGTGACCAGATCGGGATCGCCCAAAATCTGGTTCAGCTGGATCGGCTCAAACATGTCGGTCGGATATTCACTCGTGCCATTGTGGCGACGACCGCCACGGCGGATGCCCTCGACCTTTGCTGTGATGCGAATGCCGTTGCATCCAAACTTGCCGTGCTTGGCGGCATAGGCTTCGACAGCAGCTGCTATGAAATCAAAGCCCGCTTCTTTCGCGGCCTGGACGGATGCAGCGACAATCGCATCGATATCGATCTCCGAAGCCGCCGCCGTCTGATCGTTGACGAGACCGACCGGATTGCCGGTCCCGTCATTGGTCGCAGTCGCCGAGGAGATATTGGTGGTCGAGGCATCGCCCTGGACGGCACCGCCGTTCTGGCTGGTGCTGTCTGGGTTGTTCGACAGTGGGCCACCAACCGGCTCGGCAGCGGGTACCTTTGTGGTGGTTTCGGTGGGCTTTGCAGCTTTCGCCATAATGTTGCTCCGTTGTTTCAGGGCTTTTCAAAAGGGCTTCGAAGCCTCTTTGAGAAACCCTCCCGCCCGTTATGGCGGGAGTGCTTTTCAGTTCTTCTCGATCAGCTATTCGATGAGCGTTCGAGGAACCGGGGGTGGCAGGCGCATATCCATGCTTCTCGACTTGGCAAGGATGGAAACGTCGGTCGGACGAAGCATCGCGACGAAGGCCAGACCAGAAGCTGGTTGAAGGCTCATGTCATGACTGACGGTCGCCACCAGTGCCGAGGCGGGCACGAGCGCTTCGCTGTTAGCAGAGTAGAAATCGACAGGATTGGAGAGGATTTTTTCATAGGCAGGGATATCGGCAGCCGATGCCGGTGCGATCGATGTGAGGGCGAAAGCCGCCACAATCGCGAACATGCTGCCGAAAAACAGACCCACTTTCCTCATGGTAAAACTCCGGGTTCAAGTGCAGTGACAGGGTTAGTCCGGTATGCGCCGCCTGCTGTCGGTGCGGGCGGAACTCTTGGGCGCGGGATCAGGCCAGCAGCGGGATGACGACCGGCTCGGCCGTGCCCTTCCACTCGTTGCTCTCTCCATTCGCGGCCAGCTCGTTGAGCAGCAGCTTGCGGGCTGCACCTTCCAGTGTGGACGGAACGAGCAACTTGCGCGGATTAATGGAGATCACTTCGCCGTTGCGTTTGCGGATGGAAGTCATCGCGGCGCGGGCAGCGGCGTAGTTCTCGGCATTCAACGGCAGCTTGGACTTGTAGATCAGCTGCCAGAGGCCATAACCGGCATTGCATCGGCCATCGACGCCATAAACCGCCTTGCCGCCGAAGAAGACGGTATCGTCGGTTGCCTGATCCTTGCGGATAAGCTGGAAGCTCTTGCGGCTCTGATAGATGATCGGCTTGATGACCTGACTGTCATCGACCAGGTACCAGGCCGGAGAGGAACCGGCAGCGAAGTTGGAGACTGAAGTTTCCTTGCCGTCCGCATCGTAACCGGGATGGTCGGTGTCGAAGAAGTTCTGGCCGTCATAGCACTTGGTCGTTTCGCCCTTCTTCAGGAGCGGGAAAACCAGCTGATCCGGGAACTGCGCGGCATTCTGGCCGAGCTGCGCCGCCATGGATGAGAGGAAGCCCAGCTGATCGTCTTCCACCTGGGAAATGCGAACGCCGATCGTGCCTTCAAATTCCTTGTTGCGGATCGTGTAGGTCTGCATCGACAGGTCATGAACGATGCGGTCACCGATCCATTCACGAATCCCTGGCAGATCGTCCATACGCGGATATTCGTTTGCTGCCGTGGTCGACGGAACGGTCATGGCGACGGTCTGATAATGTGTCGTCGTGGAACCAAGCTGCGCGTTGAACGCTGTCGATATGGCCGTATAGAGGCCGCGCATTGTGGATGGAGTGATATCCATGGGTCGTTTTTCCTTATGCGCCGACAGAAACCCACGTGCGGCCGTCACCGAGACCGGCAATGGTGCCGACCTTCAGCTTGCCGCCCGTAGCGTCGAGCGTGAGAGTTGCATCATCGGTGGCGTAGACCGGCTTGCCGATGTCGGCGAAAGCGGCCTCAAATTCGAAGCCGCGTGTGTCGCGGATGGCGGTAACGGTCAGATCGCCGTCAGCGCCGTCGCGGTTGTCGATGTGAAATTCTGCCAGCCCAACGATCGCAACAGCATCGGCATGGGCTGCGGGTACTGCCAGACCGGCAGCGGTGACGGCGACGATAGCCCGTCCGAAAAAGCGGATGCCCGCCTTGACCGGATAGCCGAACCGGGTACCGTCGCGGCTCGGGATTTCGAGATCGCGAGTAGCGGCCATCAGAACAACTCCTTGTGGGACTTCTTGGTCTTTGCGAACTCGGCGGGATCAATGCCCATCAGCTCGCAAATCTGCTGATCTTCGGGAGAGAGTGCCGGGTCGCCACTTTCCTGCGGTTTGTAGTTGCGCAGCGTTGCCGAATGCAGCGAAGGGAGAAGCTTGATCTCGTCCTCGACTTCCTGCGCATTCTTCATGTGACGGCTGATGAAGTGCTCGCGGAGCGCCGGGACCACCTTGCCGTCTTCGACAGCGCGATTGACGACCGCTTCCGCCTTGTCGCGCGCCGCCCCGTTGGTCAGGGTGGTAACCTTCGACTGAAGGTCCGTGACCGTCTTGCGCAACTCGACCTTCTCGGCATCGTCGCCCGACTGACGGGACTGAAGCGAGGTGACGATCTGGTCGCCGGAGGCATCGATGTTGACACCGGCAGTTTCCACGACCTTCGCAAGCGTTGCCGAATGCAAGGTCTTTTCCGTGACGGCGGCGAGGATCGCAGCCGCGTCGGCGTCTTCTGGAAGGCCAAGCGCCTTCCGCAGTTCTTCTTCCATGTCCGGTTCTCCGGTTAGGTTGGCTGTATGGAGGGAATTGAGCTTGAGGTTCGGATCGTTGGTGAGCGAGGCCCGGCCGATCTCAAGGACACGGTGCGGCTTGCCCTCGGTCACGAAGAGCGCTGGCGACAGGTAGCCATATTCGCGGCCACTGACGGCCGCATTGCCGCGAGCATTCCATTCAACCTTGCCCCAGATGCCATCTTCGCGGGCTTCCATGTCCACGATCCAGCCAAGCGCTGGGCTTTCGAAGCCCTGCGTTCCAAGCTTGTCTGTGGAATGATTGATGTCGATCGGAAGCTTGCGGCCAGCATTGCGGAACTGCGCAACGATCTGCTGGAGATCACCGGCAACGTAAGGGCCGCGACCGTCTGCCCCGCTGAAGGTGCCAGCGGGCATCAGGTGCACCCATTCCGGCACAGCGGTCACCGACACGTCATCGACGGCCGGAAGGTTCATCATAAGGGAGGTCAGACGCTTTTTCATGAACGTGAGAAAACCACGTCCAGCAAAAGCTTATCATGCCCGCGACGGCGGGCACCCATTAAGAGGCGTTAAATGCGGCGTTGAAGTGCGCTGAAAACGGTCTCGGAGATCATGACCTGATCATCGTCGGAAATACCGAGATAAGGACGCGCCGGTATCGTAACCGACTTTGCCAGCACAATGCCAGATGCCAGACGAAAAACAAGATGTGAAGCACTTTTCGGCTTGATGGTCGCGCCGAGCTGGTGGACGGCAGCATATTTCGCATTGGTTCCAACCGTCACCTGGTCACGACCTGCACGATGATTGATGCTGTCGCGCAGACGGCCGCTTTCCGTCAGGATACGGCTATTGCGCTTGGTTTTCTTGTATTCGGAGTTCAGAGCCTTCCAGGCAATGCCATCCGGTGATTTCTGTGAAACGAACCGACGATGTGTCGAGCCAACCAAACCGGTACCGATCGCGCTCATGATCGGCGTCGTATCGCCCATCACGGTAATCAGCCGGGTGAAGGCTTGGTGGACTGCCTTGTCCTCAATCTGGACATTGATGGAGACACCGCTCATTGCGCCTCTCCATCGAGCCAGCTCATGCCGGGATTATATTCAAAGCCCGGATCGACGCCCTGGGGAACGCGAACAGTACGCCCGCCGACTTCCTCGGCGCGAAAGACGAGATCGGGTGAAGGATCAGGGCCAGCCTTGCCCTGACGGCGCAACCCACCTTCGGAAACCGGCGTAACAAAACAACCGCAGCGCCAGCCGTTCGGCGGATAGTTCGTGATCCAGAACGGATCGTCGGCGCGCCACACCATGCCGTCCCAGGACAAATGTTCCTTGCGCGGATGAAGCGAACCGGAATGGTTGTATTGCCAATACGGAAAGGCTTCGAGCGTTTCGGGTTCCGTGAGCTTGGCATACCGACCGGCTGCATAGGCCGTGCGCAGATTAGTATCGAAGATGATGCGGGTGCGCCAGTTCCGTTTGCCGCGATAATCCCAACCATGTTTTTCCACGATTGCATCAAATGACTGGCGGAACTCCTCGATTGTGGTGCCTTCTTCAAGCGCTCGTTGGATCTCGCGACGGAAGTCATCGAGCAGCGCATCCGTGGCAGCTCCGGCAACCATGAAGGCTCGCGAATGAGCTGCAGCATAAACATCGGTCCAGACTCGCGTCTTGACGTTGGTCTTGCCGGATAAGAAGCGGATCGCTTCATCAAAGGGCAGATCGAGGGCCGATACCGTATCTGTCATCGTGGAAGCTCCCGAACCATCAAATTTGAAGGCCATTTGAAGGCCATAGACGCGCATTCCGGATTTTTTGCGGGATCGCTTCACAAAAGAAGCTGATGCGCGTCTGTGGCGGTTTATTTGCGTCCGGCAATGTCATCGATCAAAGCGGCCTGTCCGGCGAGATGCGCCAAGGCCATTCCGCGTGCCATGGCTTGTGAAAGCTCATCCGGTGAAAGCTTCATCCGGGCAAGCTGGTCAGCTGCGTCGGCAAT
>NZ_JAHWRG010000031.1:0-18384 GCF_024539785.1 Ochrobactrum sp. BTU2
TAAATCAACCCCTAAACCGAGCCGGAAACTCCAATCTTCAAAAGCACAAATAGTCTCAAATCATTCGACGACGGACATGCGTCGTAAACAGGAATTGCTGAAAATTCTCAAACGCCCAGAAATCCCGTTGCACACCAATGCGTCCGAGAATGATCTGCGCAGCTGCGTCACCAAACGCAAGATCTCAGGCGGCACCATGAGCCGGGATGGCCGTGTTGCCCGCGATACGATGCTCGGCCTTATGAAGACTTGCAAAAAGCTTGGCCTGTCCTTCTGGCACTACCTCGGCGATCGGCTTCATATATCCACTCAGAAGCCAGCTATCCCCGAACTCGCAGGCTTCATCATTGCAAAAGCCTGACAAGCCCTGTCTTCATTGACGACGATCAGGCTTCAAAAATGGGAGCACCCGGCCTGCTCTTGTGGGAGCCTCATCCAGAATATGCTGACCAGTTAAGCGCAGCAATGACGGCAAATACCAAAGCACCTGACGATCACGCCATTTGGTGCTTCAAACATCACGTCGCTGCCGATCCTGAAGCGCTGCGACCGTCTTTGCTGTTGCAGACACTGCAATTACTCAACTACGCACGATGACGTAATTGCGGTCGGCGCGCGTGGCGCACAGACTGCGATCCCGCAATCAAACGTTTCGGAGGAGCTGTCATGAAGCAATATGTTGGGCTGGATGTCTCGCAAAGAGAGACCGCAGTGTGTGTGGTCAGTGAAACTGGGCAATTAATCTTTGAGGGAAAGGCCAAGTCAGATCCTGGCGATCTGACCAGGCTGCTGCGCAAACATGCGCCGCTGGCTGAGCGTATTGGCTTTGAGACGGGTGCGATGTCGAGCTGGCTTTGGCATGAGCTTCGTAGGGTCGTACTTCCCGTTGTTTGCATAGACGCGCGACATGCACACGCGGCACTGTCGGTGCGCATGAACAAAAGCGACCAAAACGATGCGCGAGGCCTCGCTGAACTGGTACGGGTGGGCTGGTATCGAGAGGTCAAAGTCAAAAGCGAGGAGAGCCAGAAGATCCGAGGGATTCTCGTTGTGCGAGCTCGGCTTGTGTCCATGCGTCGGGACATCGAAAACCAGGTTCGTAGCTTGGTCAAAGAATATGGGTTGCTATTTCCTCGCGCTATCGGCCAACAGTTCCGCAACACGGTCAACGATCTTTTAGGCGAGGATCATCAGCTCCTCATCGTAGTCGCGCCACTTTTATCGATACACGAGCATATCTGCCGACAGCAGTGCGCGTTCGACGACGAGGTCCGCCGTTTGGCTAGACAGGACGAGACGACGCGTCGCCTGATGACGGTGCCCGGTGTCGGAGTAATTACGGCCCTGACATTCCGCCATACGATCGATGACCCGTCCCGCTTCCGATCAGCCTCGCTAGTCGGCGCATATCTTGGCCTTACGCCTCGGCGCAAACAATCGGGGGAAACTGACACCAGCGGTAAGATATCTCGATGGGGCGACCGGCTTCTCCGCACTTATTTGTTCGAGGCGGCGACCGTTCTGCTTTATCGGACCAAGAAGTGGTCCTCTCTCAAGGCCTGGGGGATGAAACTTGCAAAGCGGATTGGCATGAAGAAAGCGAAGGTCGCGATCGCGCGCAAGATTGCCGTCATTCTCCATTCCATTTGGGTCGACGGTACATCGTTCGACTGGGGTCACGCCAAGTCAATCTAATCTAAAGTTCTTGGCCCGGTCCACCGGGCTGGCGATGTCCCGCTGGGACGGTGGTCGTGGTGACCTCGGTCAATCGGCTGGTGGCGGATCTTCCGCACTCCGTTGCACACGTTGAGGCACCCGATCCGGACATCATCATGAGGCGCCTAGCGACCTCGGAAAGGACCATGACCCCAGCGATGGCATCAATACGATCGCGTTGAGCTCTGGCAACCATGTTATCAACCGAGCTGGCAATCGTATGCCAGCCGCGCTCACCCCGCCTTCACTATCCCGACCAGTTTCGACTGGGCGAGCGCTACCGCATTGCCGTCGTTGAATTTAAGAGGATGCTTGACAACAATCCGCAATTAAAGGGCCGATTGACAATAAACTCGTCGGATCATTCATTTCAAACGAATTGTGCTCGCGGTTGGAAGCGGCCGTTTCGCAAAACGAACGCCAAGGCAGTAGAACCGGTTTCCGTTGTATGTCTGTTCGACTATTGCCGCTGACGGCAATCTAACCCCTTTTCGCGATGGCACCGATATTCTCCTATTGACAGATGGTCGCTGGAAGATGATATATTATATATCAAATAGAAAAGGGAACCGAATGGTTACGGTCAATTGTGATATGGGAGAGGCCTTCGGCATCTATCGTTTTGGCGACGATGAGGCTTGCATGTCATTTGTGACGCACGCCAATATTGCCTGCGGTTTTCACGCTTCCGACCCCGTCGTGATGGCCAAGACCGTGCGTCTCGCAAAAAAGGCAGGGATCAACATCGGATCTCATCCAGGATTGCCAGATCGTGAAGGATTCGGACGTCGGCCAATGCGTATGACCCGCGAAGAAGTCGCGGCACTGACCATCTACCAGACAGGCGCTCTGGAAGGATTTTTGCGTGCAGAAGGCGTAACGCTCTCGCACATCAAGCCACATGGTTCACTGTTCGGTATGGCGCAGAACGAACTGGCGGTGGCCGAGGGGATTGCGGATGCCGCCGAGGTGTTTGGCGTGCCGGTTATCGCGTTTTCCGATTGCTGCATGTCCGAAGTATTTTCCCGGCGCGGTATCCCCTTCAGTTGTGAATTTTATGTCGATATTGACTATGGGGACGACGGGCGTCAGATCATCTCTCGTGAACATCCGCCCATCGCGGCTGCGGATGTGGCCGAGAAAGTGCGGCGTGCCATTGAGCATGGGTTGACGCACTCGGTGACCGGCAAAGACGTGCCTGTCGTCGCGGAATCGATCTGCGTTCATTCCGACACGCCCAATGCCATAGAGGTTGCTCGTGCGGTCTTTGACGAATTGAATCGTAGCGGCAAGCTAACCCGGGGTTAGATCGGTGCGCACACTGGCGGGAAAACCACTGCAAGAAGACATGGCTAGTGCGATAGCCCCGGCATTGCGGGCCATTGCTGCCTCTATGGGGCCAGACGGACGGCACGTCATTTATTCGGCTGGCAATCGTGTTTTAGCGGCGCGCACAGGCAGCGAAATTGCCCGTCAGATGTGCTCGGAGCATTATGCCGAACGGCTGCTGAAAGAAGTGCTTGTCGATGCAGAGCGCCAGTTCGGTGATGGAACTGCGCGGCTGGCCGTGATGGCTGATGCTGCGTTGACCGAAAGATGTCGGACCAACGGTTCAACTGTCCAGAATGAGCGCGTTATTGAGGCTCTTGCTGATTTAGCGCCGAAGGTGACTGCTGCTTTTGCAGTCGAAACCCGGATATGTGATGAGGCGGCGGGTCTTGTTGCTGCTGCTGGCGTAGATGCCGCTCTCATCCCTATCATCCTTGAGGCGGACAGGCTGGCCGGGCCCAATGGAATGGTTGAAGTAAAGGAAGGCGCCGAGACTAACGTCAGCTCGGGTCAGGGGTTCAGTTTCGATGCGCGACAGGTTGGTTCCGGTGCCGTTGCCGCCATGGACAATGTACATTTGATCGTCGCAAACGAAGTTTTATCAGATTTCAAAACACTTTCTCCGGTGATTGAGGGGTTCGCTTCAAACAGTAAAGCACTGGTCATCGTTGCGCGCGGCATCGAAGGGCAGGCACTTCAATTGGTCGAGCGCAACCGGCGAGCCGGAATTTTGAAAATTGCAGCACTTGTTCCTGCCGATGCTGGGCCGCGCGCGGCGGAAGTTCTTGAGGATATTGCCGCTGCGAGCGGTGCTACATTGATTTGTGCACGGATGGGAACGTCGATTGAAATGTTGAGGCCAGCCATGTTGGGAAAGGCCAGGCGTTTCCAGTTCGAAGGTGGGCGTGCGCATCTGGTGGAATCGGCAAGCTGCGTTGAGGATATCGCCTTGCGGGTTGCCGCAGCGGAGGCGGAGATCAATGCGCATCGCTACTTGCCCTTTGATCGTGAACATGCCGAACGTCGCAAGGCGCGACTGTTAGGGCAATGGGTGGAACTGACGATCGCCCGGGGGGCGGATTCTGTGGCGACGGTGGAAGTTGCACGCCGTGCGATTGTAGCGCTGCGCGCCGCACGCCGCGACGGTGTCATTCCGGGTGGAGGATGTGGCCTCGAAAGGATTGCGGATCGCCTGAAAGGCAGCGGCGGAAACGATCCCGCACTGATGGCTGCAGCGGCAATGATTGATGCAGCCCTGCGTGCTCCTGGGAAATGCTTGCGTCGTAACGGGATGATTCAGTCGGATCAAAGGGATCCAGCGTCTGCAGTTATTTTTGATCCAGCTGGTCTCTCAAGAGATTTGCTGGATGTCGCGCTCTCGCTTGCAATTCGCCTTGCCGGAATTGGCGGCGCGGTCCTGCAGCATTGAGCTTCAATATTTGATGAGAGTGAGAGCAAAGCAAGATGAGCAATGATGTCGCGGATCAGATGTTGGAGATAGAGGACCTCGTCCATCACTACGGTGCGGTGACTGCACTCTCGCACGTATCTCTTTCTGCCAGAAAGGGCGAGTTCCTGACGATCCTTGGCTCCAGCGGCTCTGGAAAAACCACGATGCTGCGTGTGATATCTGGACTGGAGATGCCGACATCGGTTCGAAGGCTCCGTATCGACGGACAGGATGTTGCGCATCTTCCTGCGGCTAAACGTAATTGCACAACGGTTTTCCAGAGCTATGCGCTGTTCCCGCATATGAGTGTTATCGAAAATGTAGCCTATGGATTGCGGATCCGAAAAGTGAACGCGACTGACGCCTTGAAGGAGGCGCGGCGAGCGCTTGCTATGGTGCAGCTTGAGGCGAAAGCCGACCGTCGGATCGGTCAGCTCTCGGGTGGCGAGCGGCAGCGTGTCGCGTTGGCGCGGGCGGTTGTCACCCAGCCGTCAATTCTCCTTCTTGACGAGCCCCTCGGTGCGTTGGACGAACGCCTCCGTCAAGATATGCAAATAGAGCTGATGGAATTGCAGCGCAGTCTTGGCATGACCTTTGTGTATATCACCCACAGCCAGGAAGAAGCGCTCACCATGAGCGACCGTGTGGTTCTGATGAGCCACGGCCAGATCGCGCAAAGCGGCAGCCCGCTGGACCTTTTTGACCGACCAAAGAGCCGGTTTGCTGCGGGCTTCATGGGCTACGAGAATATTCTTGAAGCAAAGCTGATCGGTCGCGAGGAGGCGATTGGCACCGTTGAATTCCCCGGCGGAGTACGCATCCGTGGTGTGATTACTTCAACAGGGTTGAGGACGGGTGACACCATCGCCATCGCGATCCGCGCTGAGCGTATATCGCCTGCGACTGCCGGTCTGTCGGATCACGCCGAGACCGTCGCGGCCAAGGTCACGAACAGGGTTTATCGCGGCAAGTATACGGATGTCACCGTGGCTACCGGCGTCGGGCCGTTACGGCTGCGCAGCTGGCACGGAGGCGCAAGCGAGAACAGCGAAGTAGAACGAGTTGGGTGGAGTGTGTCGGACGCTGTGATTTTTGCTGCCTGATGATTTTTAATCAATAAAACCAGAAAGGGAACATAAAATGAAAGACAAGTTTTCAACTTACAGTCAGGTCGAACTGACACGACGCGGGATGCTGGCAGGCATGGGAGCGCTTGCCGGAATTGCTGCCGTTGGAGGGATATCCGGTGTCGCAAAGGCGCAGGACATGCCGTTGGTCAAGATTTATGGCGTTCCCACCGCAGCCCTGAAAGATTGGGCCCCGATGGAAAAATCCATCGGCGTACGGGCTCAACTCAGCGGGTCCAGCAATGACGTTGGTGTGTTTATGCGCGATGTCATGGGCGCTAACATGGGTGACAGTGTCGATCTTTTCGTCTTTGAGTCCGGCACTGAAGACATTCTTGGTCCGCAGGGGCTTTATGCACCTCTGGATGAGGCTAATCCCGAACTGACGCTTTGGGAACGCACGTCCGATGACTGGAAGCGCTCGCCCGTTGTGCAGGACCGGGATGGCAAGCAATGGGGCGTGCCGGTCATCGGTAACGCCGACAGTTTCGGCTATTTTCCCGAGAAGCTGGGTATGGCTCCCGACAGCCAGGAAGAGCTGTCGTGGTCACTTATGTTTGAGGATGAAAAGACCCGCGGTCGTGTGGCTTATGGCAATGCCTATACCTACTCGATGGGGGTAGCAGCGCTTTACCTGCAATCCAAGGGAGCAGCAAGCTTTGCAAATATTGCCGACCTGACGCCGGAAGAAGCGAAAACTGTGGCTGACTTCCTCATCGAGCGCAAAAAGGCCGGTCAGTTCCGTACTCTGTATGGCGCTTTCGAAGAGCAGATTCAGTTGCTGACCAACCGCGAAGTGGATGTCATCAATTGCTGGGAGCCAGCGGTTCGTGAAGTCAATCTCGCACTCGGACCGGATGCCACACGATATGCCTATACCAAGGAAGGCTACTTCAAGTGGGGGCACGGCGCCTATATCGCCGCCCAGGCTGCGCAAAGGGACAATCTCGGTGCGATCTATAAGGTGCTGAATTACTTCCTCGGTGGAGAATATCGAGCGCTTCAGGCACGGGATCGGGGCTATGCGGGTCCGAACATGGACCTTGGTGCGGAATATGCCACGGCCAATGGCTGGAGTGCGGAAGAGATTGCTGCATTGAAAGCCACGGAAGCCAAGGTGAGCAAGAAGTTCTCCAAGCCCTATGTCTCGACCACCACGCCGGATAATGCTGCCGGTATGGAAGAGGAATGGCAGCGTTTCTTGAACGCCTGACCTTCGCCTGTCAGTCAACCGATGCGACCAGGCCCGTAGATCAGTGCGGGCCCGGGATGCAACATGCTCGAAAATTTTTTGGAAGATTGAGATGCAACAGATAGCGAGTGCCGCAGAGATGCCGGTTGTTGGCCGTCAGAGTTCTCTATATGCCATCAGGGCAAAACTCACCGACATGAACGTCGCTGCGACTGTCATTCTGTTGATCTGGTTTGCACTGGTCATCGTGCCGATTGTCATTCTTTTCGCCTTCAGCTTCTTTTCGACCGTACAGTTTCGCACTGTTTATACCCCGACGCTCGATACCTGGGTCGGACTATTTTCATCGGGACGTTGGGAGGTGACATTGCGCACCTTGCGCATCGCGCTGACGGTCACGGCTATTGAACTGGCCATAGCGTTTCCTTTTGCGCTTTGGCTCGCGAAAGGCTGCAAGTCGAATACGAGCCGTGCTGTCTGTCTCGCCCTGCTGACGATCCCGTTCTTTCTGGACATGTCCTCGCGCACCATCGTGTGGCGTGCAATTCTTGGTCAATCGGGTCTGATCAATACGATCTTGATCAACATTGGCGTGGTGAATACGCCAGTGGAATGGCTGCTCTATTCAGAGGTCGCGGTGCATTTTGGCATGGTCGTCAGCTTGTTCCCGTCCATGGTGATGCCGATCTATCTTGCAATCAATTTGATCGATGACACTCTGATCGAAGCTAGCAACGATCTTGGAGCATCTCCTTGGCAGACCGTTAGCCGTATTATTATTCCGTTGTCCTTGCCGGGCATCATGGCTGGCATCGTGTTCTGTCTCGGTCCGGCACTTGCCGCCTGGGTTGAGCCTGGCATGTTGGGGGGCGGCTTTGTCAATCTTATCTCGAATTCGATAGAAAGCGCCTATTCGGCACTGCGCTATCCGGTCGTCGCTGCGCTGTCAGCCTTCGTGATCCTGCTGCTGCTGGCTCTGCTTGGAGGCATGTATCTGATCGCGCGCCGCTTTGGCGATCCGTCTTCGTCCATCAGTGTCCTGAAAGGCTGAGCACATGCAAACTCAGGGTAACACATACTTGCGGCAGATATCACCGAAGCTTGGTCCAAGCTACGCCCCGATCTGGAAACAGCTTTCCAAATGGGGCGGGTTCGTGATGCTGGCCGTCATCTATTTCCCGCTGCTCTGGCTGGTTCTTCTTTCGATCAGCCAAAACCCTCTTGGCGGCATTCCGGGTTCATTTTCGCTGGAGCACTATCGTTCGCTGTTCTCCAACAGCGCATGGCACAAACCCATGCTGGCAAGTCTGGTGATCGGCGTTGTGGTTGGGTTGATCTGTGCGATTGCCGCGACAATCATCGGTCGGGCCTTGCCGACCATGCGTAACCCAGGCCGTGTGCTGCTGATGTTCGTGGTTCCGCTTTTCGTACCTGGTATGTCGCTAGGGGCCGCCCTGTTCATTGTTGCACGCGCAGTTCTCAACCTGAAACTCGGCTTCTGGTCTATCGCGCTTGGACATTTCGTCTGGGCGTTTCCCTTTGCGCTGCTGATGATCCTTGTCGTTACGATTCGTTTTGATCATCGTCTCGTTGAAGCGGGAAGGGATCTTGGGGCCAGCGACTGGCGGGTGTTCTGGGATATCGAATTTCCAATCCTGATGCCGGGTATCGTCAGCGCGGCGTTGTTTGGCTTCCTGATGTCATTCAACGAAGTGATGCGGTCGATATTCCTGCGCGGCACTGCCGAAACCATGCCGGTCTGGAGTTGGATACAGGCGGCCGCACAGCAAAGTCAGGTGCCGATCATCTTCTCGCTGGCTTCGCTGGTACTGTTCGTCACGCTTCCGCTGCTGTGCGGTGTCTTCTGGCTTCTCTTTGCCAGGGTAGGCAGATCATGACCAAGGCTTTGCAAAAATTCTCGTCTGGCGGATCAGTCCGCGGGACTGAGCAACAGACGCGGAAGCAGCGCTTCGGCGGCAAGCTTCAGATCTTCCGCCATGGCTTCACGGGCCCCAATCGCATCACGGCGTTTCATCGCTGCCAGAATGTTGCGATGTTCATCGTTGGCGTGCTCCCGGTAATGGTCGGCATCAAAAAGACCGTTGAAGACAGGGCCGACCTTAAGCCAGAGCCCCTGGATCACCTGAAGCAGCTCGGGGTTGCCCGATTTTTCGTAAATGATGAAATGAAATTCGCGATTAAGCTTCATGTAGGTACGAGCATCAAAGGTAAGCGTGGTTTCGGCAATCCGGTTCAGCAGGGTTTCGATTTTGGCAAAGTCGCGTTCTGTAAGAAGGGGCGTAGCCAGTTCGGCAGCCATACCTTCCAGCGCTATGCGCATGGGCAGAAGGTGGTGAAACCGTTCTACCGTCATTTGAGGAACAACGATCGAGCGGTTGGGCAGCTGAACCAGCAGTCGTTCCGCGATCAGGCGTTGAAGGGCCTCGCGTATCGGCGTTACCGAAATCCCGAAATTGTCAGCAAGATTGCGGATCACCATCGGTTGCATGGGCATATAGGTGCCGTCAGCCATACCTTTGAGAATTTCTTCGTAAGCCCGGTCGCTCAGGGCCTCGCGCGCGATCTTGGTCATTCCATCCTTCTCCCTAAAGTCACCGAGCGAATTGCTCATGTTTTTCTTCAATATACGAGCGTGCAGCGCTTTCCGACAAGATATATCATATATCTATACAGGATAATTGGTGCTCAATTGGCTGGTAAGGCGGCTGACTGGTGGCAGCGCTCGCTCAGACTCGAACGGAGGTACTGTCATGTTGTATGAAACTTTACATTTTTCGCCCGGCGGTGACCGTGCCGTTGAAGTGGAATTGGGCGATGGGATGAGTTTCACACTGAACTTTACGGTTCATCGGCTTGTGGCTGCCATACGCGAAGCGCAGATTCCGGCCATTGAGGACATTATTCCAGAGCTTGCTTCGTTACAAATCAATTACGATCCCGACCGCATTTCCTATGAGAGTCTTATACGGGAGATCGCGGCCATATACGAGCGGATTGGGTCGGAGGTTTCCGGATCTCTTCCCAGCAGGCTGCTGACGTTGCCCATCCACTATTACGATGAGGAGACAACGGCCTGCATCGAAGACTACCGCAAGACCTATCCTGAAAAGCAGATTGATCCAGACCTCCTCTGCGAACTGAACGGTGTGGAGGATCGTGCTGCATTAGCGAGACGTCACTCTGGTACTGAATATTGGGTTGCGGCACTCGGCTTCTGGCCGGGTTTGTGCTCGCTGCTGCCTTTGCGTCCCGGTTCTCGTATCACTGCACCCAAATATAATCCTCCACGCACATGGACCCCGAAAGGGGCCGTGGGTATCGGTGGTGCGCTTTGCTGCATCTATCCTGACCGGACTCCTGGCGGATATCAGCTGATCGGACGTTGCCCGGCTCCAATCTATGACGGTTCACAGCGTCTGCCAGCGTTTCGGGACAGTCTTGCATTACTGCGTGCGGGCGAAAGGGTCCGCTTCCGGCCTGTGAGTGCGGAAGAATGTGCCTGGATCGATGCAGAAGTTGCTGCCGAACGTTATGAGCACGATGTGGTCGAATATCAGGTTTTCTCGGTTGATCAGTATCTGGAGTGGGCGAAAGCGCAGGGAGAAAAGGCATGAGTGCGCAAGGCATAACTGTTCTCAAACCCGGACTTGAAACAACGGTTCAGGAATTGCCGGGACGAATAGGTTATCTGGAGCAGGGCTTTCCGATCTCTGGTCCTTTCGATAAATGGTCGTTCCGACAAGCCAATCTGCTGGCGGGCAATCCACGCGATGCCGCTGCGCTTGAATGTCAGTTTCTTGGACCTTCACTGCGTTTAGATCAAGACGCGGTGATTGCCGTAACAGGCGCTGACATGCGCCCGAAGCTGGACGGTGAAGCCGTGCCTATGTGGCAAACCTTACCCGTATCTGCTGGTCAGATGCTGGAACTTGGCGCTGCCTATACCGGGGCGCGGGGCTATATCGCAATCTCGGGCGGCATTGATACTCCTGTCGTTCTCGGCTCTCGTGCTGTGTTTCATATGGCGCGGGTCGGCGGACAGGCCTTGGCAAAGGATCAGTTTTTGCCTCTCGGTCCACAGCCAAGCGGTGCTCCGGAAATTCTCACGATTCCCGAGGCCAACCGCCCGTGTTTTTCGACTGACAAAACCTGGCAGATCGAGGCGCTGGCGGGACCGAATGATGACTGGCTCGATCCTGCGGCTGTCGAGATGTTTTTCTCCTCGGACTGGTCGGTGCAGGCAAAGAGCAACCGCACCGGCATTCGTCTCACCGGCCCGAAATTCAGCTTTGCTGGTCGCGCCCTGAACAAGAGTAGTGATCACGGCCAGGACCCGTCGAACATTATCGACCACGGCTATCCGTTGGGGGCAGTCAATCTTGCCGGGCAAACGCCGATCATCCTTGTAAACGATGCCCCGAGCACCGGTGGTTTCATCAATCCATTCACTGTGGCCAGTGCGGCCTTTTGGAAACTCGCGCAGACGAAACCCGGGGATATTTTGCGATTTCGCCGCGTCGATCGTGAGGAGGCGGGTCAATTGCGCGCGGCGCTTGAAACCATGACCTGTGCAGGAGTGACGGTTCGTGTCTGAAGAACTGAATATGGTAATGGATGCCGATCCCGTTCGTGGCGCGCTCGGAGAAATGCTAAACAGCCCTCCACCGGTCATTGATGGTGTGAGCGCAGCAAAGCTGATGCGAACCTACTATGGAATATCGGGTATCGCTTATAGTCTAGCCTGCGAGCGCGACGCAAATTTTCATGTTGTCACCACTGACGGTCGTGGTTTCACGCTCAAGATTTCGAATCCGGCAGAGCCTGAAATCAATACCGATTTCCAGACCGAGGCTTTGCTATGGCTACAGGCTCGCGATCCTGACCTGCCAGTGCCAAAGGTCGTGCGGACACTCGAGGGGGAAAGCCAGTTTTCACTGATACTGGAGGACGGCCGGTCCAGCGTTGTTCGGGTGCTTACCTGGCTTGAAGGTGCGCCAGTGGCACGGGTCGGTGTCACGCCCGCGCTACGACGGGATATGGTGCGTGCTCTTGCG
Organism: Ochrobactrum sp. BTU2; assembly: GCF_024539785.1. Classification (NCBI taxonomy): domain Bacteria; kingdom Pseudomonadati; phylum Pseudomonadota; class Alphaproteobacteria; order Hyphomicrobiales; family Brucellaceae; genus Ochrobactrum; species Ochrobactrum sp. BTU2. Next base: position 11,890 of record NZ_JAHWRG010000031.1, read on the forward strand.
CGGCTTGGCATCGCCTTCGACGGGTTCGAGCATCCAGCATCTGGTCACGAAATCCTATGGGACGTCAAAAACGCGTCCCGTCTGCGACCGCTGGTCGAGACACTGGTGGAACCGGATCTGCGTAAGCAATTGATGGCTGAACTGGATCACTTTGATCATGTTGTTCGTCCGGCATTAGCTAATTTGCGGCAGCGTGTCGTGCACAATGATCTGAATTGGCACAACGTTGTTCTCAACGTTGCCGATCCTGACAAGATCACCGGTATTCTCGATTTTGGTGATATGGTGAAAACCCCACTGATCATCGATCTGGCGGTTGCTGTGTCCTATCATACGCAGACGCCCCTCAGTAGTCTGGAAGACGCGTGCGATATGGTCAGAGCTTATCATGAAGTCCTGCCGCTTGAGCGACGCGAGTTAGACGTGTTGCGTGATTTGATCGTCGCACGCCTGATGACGACAGTTGCCATCACTGAAGGTCGTGCCGCGCGCTATCCTCAAAACGCAGCTTATATTCTTCGCAATAATGGCCCCGCACGCGACGGCTTGCGTTTCTTTGCGACCCTTCCCCGAAATCAGGTCACCGCAGCTTTTTTGGCTGCGTGCAATATGGAGTGAGCGATGACAACCCGGGAATCAATGGTCAATGCCTTCGTCGAAGGTGCGACAGAACTGGACGAGGCCACGACGGCGATGATCGCGCAACGTAAGGCGCGGCTTGGTCCTGCCTATCGGCTCATGTATGAGCGCCCGCTACACTTTGTTCGCGGCGAGGGTGTCTGGCTATATGACCCGCAGGGAAATGCCTATCTGGATGCCTATAACAATGTCACTTCGGTTGGTCATTGTCACGCCAAGGTAGTTGAAGCTATCCGCCAGCAGGTTGGTATTCTGGCCACTAATACGCGTTATCTTCATGGTGCAATTCTGGATTATGCCGAGCGTTTGCTAGCGACTATGCCGTCCGAGATAGGGCACCTGATGTTCACCTGCACAGGTTCAGATGCCAACGATCTGGCTGTGCGGATTGCTCAATCCTACACCGGCGGGAAGGGAATTATCGTAACGGAAACCGCTTATCACGGTATCACGCAGGCAGTGTCGGAGTTCTCGCCCTCGCTCGGCGACAACGTCAATCTGGGTGCTCATGTCCGAACCGTTCCGGCACCGGACTCCTACCGGTCGCAGAATGTGGCCGAGGAATTCACGGATGCTGTCCGCGCTGCAATCCGAGATCTGCAACGGCACGGTATCAAGCCAGCTCTTTTGATCTGCGATGGCATTTTTGCCAGCGATGGCGTGTTCGACGGCCCGGTTGGCTTTCTTAAGGGAGCCGTTGATGCGATCCACGAAGCAGGTGGCCTTTATATCGCTGATGAAGTTCAGTCCGGTTTTGCACGCACAGGGGAGGCAATGTGGGGCTTTCAGCGTCACAGTGTGATCCCCGATATTGTGACCATGGGCAAGCCGATGGGGAACGGTTTTCCGGTTGCAGGCGTGGCCGTTCGCCCCGACGTTTTGGCCGAGTTCGGAAAAAAATCTCGTTATTTCAATACCTTTGGAGGTAATGCCGTGGCCATCGCCGCCGCTTCAGCCGTTCTTGACGTCATAGAGGAGGAGGGGCTTCTGGAAAACGCGACGTCTATCGGTCTTTATCTCAAGAACGGGTTCAACGCTCTTGCCCATAGGTACGATTGTCTGGGCGATGTGCGTGGTGCAGGCCTCTTCCTCGGTGTTGAAATCGTTTCGGACCGAGCCGCAAAAACACCGGACGCTGCTACCGCGACGCGCATCATCAATGGTTTGCGAGACGAAAACGTTCTCATCTCTGGCTGCGCCAAGGAAGCGAACGTATTGAAGATCCGTCCTCCTCTAATTTTCTCGCGCGAGAATGCGGATGAACTGATCGACAAACTGGATCGGGTGCTGCAGCGCCTGCATTGAAACCGGATCGGAGCTGTTCCTGTTTCCAGGGAACCGCTCCGATTGTTCTAACCATTCGTTTGGCAGCGTTCGGGGATTTTGAATGTTCCCGTTTCGCTGCAAATGCCAAATTTTTCCGGAGATACCATGACTATCAAGATGATCGAAGCGATATTGCCGGGTGTGGTCTATTTGTCGCCATCGCCTGATGCTCCCCCTTTCAAGACTTCGGGAGATCAGGTCGCTTCAGGCGAAACTTTGGCGCTGGTGGAAGTCATGAAATCCTTTCTGCCAATCGTGGCGGACGACGACGGTGTCTTTGTCAGCTATTCAGTCGAGAGCGAAAGTAACGTCGAGCCAGGTGAAATCGTTTGTCATATTGAGGTTGCATAATGACTGCTCCCATCCGCAAACTGCTGATCGCAAATCGCGGTGAGATCGCGGTCCGCATCATTCGCGCCGCAAAAGAGTTGGGTATCTCGACTGTTCAGATCGTCAGCGAAGCTGACCGCGACATGCTGGCTGCTCGCATGGCAGATGAAGTCATCGACATCGGACCGTCGGCGGCGACGAAATCCTATCTCAATGTTGAGCGCGTACTCAATGCGTTGCGCGAAAGCGGCGCGGATGCTTTGCATCCGGGCTATGGTTTTCTTTCGGAGAATGCCGAGTTCGCACGAGCGGTCACTGATCTCGGATGCATTTTCGTTGGCCCCGATGCGGATACGATTGAGCGGATGGGCGATAAGGTAAATGCTCGCCGAGCAGCGATTGAAGCGGGTGTTCCTGTGGTGCCTGGCAGTAAGGGGCGTCTGGATAATCCCGAGGCTGCACTGAAACTGGGCAGGGAAATGGGTTATCCCGTCATGGTGAAAGCTGCCGCAGGCGGCGGCGGACGAGGCATTCGAGTTGTACGCAGTGACGAGGAACTTGTCGCGGCTATCCCGCAGGCTATGGCGGAAGCGCAGGCTGCATTTGGAGACAATGGGCTTTATCTGGAAGTTTATATCGAGAATGCGCGTCACATTGAGGTTCAAATTCTCGGTGACGGTGAAACGGTTGTCCATCTCTTCGAGCGCGAATGTTCGCTGCAACGTCGACGACAGAAGGTTTGGGAAGAAGCTCCAGCGGTAGCGCTCTCGGCGGAATTGCGCTCTGAGCTATGCGCGTCGGCGGTGCGATTGGCACACACTGTTGGTTATCGTGGAGCGGGTACGATGGAGTATCTTTACGATCCACATCGCAAAGCATTCTATTTCATCGAGATGAACACGCGTATTCAAGTTGAGCATCCGGTGACCGAGATGATCACTGGCGTTGATCTTGTGCGTGAGATGCTGCTGATCGCTGGTGGTGCAAGGCTCTCGATGGCTCAAGAGGATATTCGATGCGACGGTCATGCGATTGAAGTTCGGATCAATGCCGAGGACCCGGCTCGCAACTTCTTACCAAGTCCTGGTCCAATTGATCGACTGCAGTTTCCAGAAGGCCCCGGAATTCGCTTCGATACCGGTTTCTATGCAGGCAGCCGTGTTCCGCCTTACTATGACTCCCTCATTGGCAAGCTGATCGTCAAGCATAGTTCTCGTCTGCAAGCGATCGAGCGTTTGAAGGAAGCTCTTGAACAGCTAGACATAGGTCCCATTGCAACGACGGCTCCACTCTACCGCACCCTCACAAAAAACAACGATCTCATAAATGGCGAGATATCAACGCAGTGGCTGGAAAGGTGGCTATCTGAAGATAAGGACACAGGTGTTGCTTGACGGGTTCCGTTGCAAAATTTCCACCGCACAGAACGGGACTTGCTTCGAAACAGCGGCGTGGATGCGTAACGAGTTGCGGAGGTCGGACGCGGAAGGAGATAGCTGAAGAATTTGGTATCGGGCTGTCGACGCTGACGCGATGGCTTTCGCGTCGTCAGGGTGCGGTTATGAACTAACCCGCACGCCGGGAAGCAAATGAAGATACGGAGGCTGAACTCAAGCGACTTCGTCGTAAGAAAAAGATTATTCCAGCAGGAGCGCGAGATACTAAAGCGTGTGAGAGCTTTTTTCGTCGGGGAGGGAAGTCGATGAAGTTTCGTCTCATTGATCAGGCGAAGAAAGAATTCCCCGCATCTCGTCTTTGCCAGTTTATGGGCGTAGGCGAAAGCGGCTATTTTTTGTGGAAAGATCGGCGAGCCAGTCGTAACCGCCCGATTGTTACCGTGGGGAATATGTCTTGACACGTTCGACGACTTCTTGGTCATCGACAAAGCATTCGAGGAATTCTTGCCATTTTTCGGCTGATTGACGCGCGTCGGCGAGTATCTGTCTGAGTTCATCGATGCCGTCGTCCGTTAGAGCGGAAGTGGTTTGATCCTCGCCGGTTACGACAGTGACTATATTTCCATAAGTCAGGTTATCGTCATTGCGGATGATCGCATACAGAAGGTCAGCATCCTCGTTGAGCATTTCAGCGACATAGTCTGTGGTGTAGACAAACGTGACCGTGGCCATCAGGCTGCCTCAGCATGTTCTGCTCCGAGAGGCACCCAATTCCATGGGAGCAACTCATCGAGCCGATTGATTTTGTGATCGTGAATGCGGTCGAGCACATCGGCCAGATAAGCCTGCGGATTGAGACCGCTCATCTTCGCCGTTTCAATGATCGTCATGGCACGTGCCAGAGTTTCCGCGCCAGTATCAGCGCCTGCGAATAACCAGTTCCGACGTCCAACACCAATGGGCCTCAGGGCTCGCTCCGCAGCGTTGTTGTCTATGGCCACACGACCGTCCTCCAGGAACAGGCAGAGTGACGGCCATCTGCTCAGCCCATAGCGCAAAGCTTTCGCCAGCTCGCTTTTGCCAGGAATGCGAAGCAACTGCTTTTCTGCCCATGCATGCAGTTCCTCGACCTTCGGCTTGCTGTGCTTTTGACGCGTGACAAGCCGTACATCGGCGGGTCGGCCTGCAATATCCCGCTCGATATCATACAGCGCTCCGATCCGATCGAGCGCCTCGCGCGCAATCCCGGATTTGTTCGCGGTCCAGATGTCATGAAAGTCACGCCGCCAATGCGCCCAGCAGGAAGCTTCGCGGAAGCGGCGTTTCCCGTCCGATCCCGGCTCATATAACTTCGCATAGCCTTTATAACCATCGGCCTGAAGGATGCCGCTCGCCTCTCGCAGATGATGGTGGACGTGCTCTTCCTTCCAGTCGGGAGCGAAGTAATAAACCGCACCCGGCGGTGCGCCACCTGCCCATGGACGCTGATCGCGGACGTAAGTCCAGATTCTGCCCTTCTTCACGCCTTTACCCAGTCCCTTGTCACGCAGTGAGCGATCCAGGACGCGGATCGGCGTGTCGTCAGCATGGAGGAGATCGCTTTTCATGATCTCGGTCTCAATGCGCTCGATCAGCGGACGGAGCACTTGCATGGCACGACCGCACCAGTCCACCAGTGTGCTGTCAGGTATATCGGCACCCATCCGCGCGAAGATCTCGTTGAGGCGATAGAGCGGCAGATGATCGTCGAACTTCGAGACCAGAATATAGGCCAGAAGACCAGCACCAGCCATGCTACCCGGTATCGGACGGCTGGGTGCAGGAACTTGCACCATCTTCTCACAACAACGGCACGACTTCTTTGGGCGGGCGATCTCGATGACCTTCATCGTCGCTGCGACCATGTCGAGGATTTCGCTGACATCCTCTCCGACAAGGCGCAATTCTCCGCCGCAAGCAGGACAACAATGACCGGGATCCAGTTCCCGGCGATCGCGAACGGCATTTTCCGACACACGCGGACGTCGACGCAGTGGCCGGGACTGTGAAGTCTCCTCCCGACCACAAGCCGTATCGTTTTCAAGCTCTTCGACGGGCGCGGTCTCGTGCTCGGCACTGGCAATCAACAGATCCTCCAGCGCCAGTTCCAGTTGCGCAATTTCCCGCTCGATCTTTTCAGAAGACTTGCCGAAGACCTGTTTCTTCAGCCGGGCAATGCGCAGCCTCAAACCCTGGATCAGGTGGTCATGCGCTTTCAACGCCGCCGACATCTTCGCATTCTCCGCCTGCAAGGCGGTGATCATCGCCTTCAGAAAGGCTGGATCATCAGGAAGAATTGAGCTCGCATTCGACATGATCCTGACTAGCATAAGTCAGGACAGAACGCCATAAAAACAAGTAGTTTCAGTAAGATAAAATCAACCGACCCGTGCTGGCGGAGCACCCCAGTCCGGACGTCTCCAGTCTATTCCTTCCCATAGCATCGCCAGTTGCGCTGCTTGTTGATTGCCGCTGAGAATTGACCCGGTGGGGGTGCGGATAAAAACTTGGACTGGTTTTACGTCACAATGCCAAGACAGTTTCGATATTCGATTGGGCTTCGAGCGCCAAGCGATATCTTGATCCGTTTCTCGTTGTACCACCGAATGTAGCCATCAACTTCATTGATAAAATGCTCGAGTGTGGTGTTCCTCCAATCGCTGGGATAAAAGAACTCCGTTTTGTCTGACATCAACGCCCATGAGACCAAATTGTATTAACTGAGAAGAGAGGATTTTCGGCTCATCATAGCTTTATCAAAGGA
>NZ_JAHWRG010000032.1:0-18358 GCF_024539785.1 Ochrobactrum sp. BTU2
GGGGTGGAGCAGCCCGGTAGCTCGTCAGGCTCATAACCTGAAGGCCGCAGGTTCAAATCCTGCCCCCGCAACCATCTCAAATTGCGATACCAAATCGCGCACATCAGCCGCCCTGACCGGGCGGCTTTTTTGCGTCCGCAAGTTCTGATGGTTGCGCCCTCCCGCAACCATCTCAGCTTGGGAACCGGCCAAGTTCTGGCCAATGCCGGTCCCCGCAACCATCTCAACTTGCGATCGGCCCGCCCCTGCGGCGGGCCTTTTGCCTTTGAGCGAAATCGCAAGAATGCCAGCCAGTTCGCCGCGCACGTCGATCTTCAGTTCATCGTCTTCCGGAGTCAGGATGATCTCTCGGACGAGGGAGCGGATGAGGTCGGCGGCAGTCATCCGCTTGGCCTCACAATCCTCCTGAAGCGCCGCGTATAGCTCGTCGACCTGAACGTGGTAGTGGTGAGCCATGTTCGGATGCAGGAGGGGCGGTGGCTCCTCCGCCTCTTGCAGGAACGCTTTCAGCTCTTTCTGGCGAGCCTCAAGATCCTTCATTTGCTTCATCATGCGGGTGGGCGCGTCGTCGTCACTGGAAGCCATGATGAGCTTCATCAGCTTGTCCAGTTCGCGGTCGATCCGTGTGACCTCAGCCTCGGCTTGATCGATCGACGCCCGCCCTTCCATGCGCAGCCGATTCATCTCGTGGGTGAACTCGTCACAGAATTCCTTGAACAGCGCGGGTTCCATAAGGTGATGCCGCAGCGCGTTGAGAACGCGTGCCTCAAGCTGATCGCGCCTAATGTTCTTGCGATTGTCGCAGGTGCCCTTGTTGCGTGCCGTTGAGCAGCCGACCAGATCGGCTGAGATCATCGAGTAGCCACCGCCACAGCAACCGCATTTGGTCAGGCTCGAGAAGAGGTATTTGGGACGCCGGCGCTCGCGGAAATGGTTCTCGGTCTCGTTATCGTCGTTCCGGTTTTGCTTGACGGTCTTCTGGCGCTCCTTCACGGCCTGCCAGAGATCCTCGTCGAGAACACGCAACTCCGGCACGTCCTGGGTGATCCACTCCGCCTCGGGGTTCATCCGCGCCTGGCGTTTACCCGTGTCTGGGTCCTTGATGAACCGTTGGCGGTTCCAGATCAGTTTGCCGACATACATCTCATTGTTGAGAATGCCGTTGCCCCTTTTTGGATTGCCATTGATTGTACTGAAGCCCCAATCGCCGCCGCCCGGCGCGGATATAGCATCCTTGTTCAGTTCGAAGGCGATCCGCTTGGCGGATTTTCCGGCGGCATAGTCGCGGAAGATCCGGCGGATGACATCAGCCTGAAACTCATTGATGGTCCGGTCACCGCGGACCGGCTCACCGTTTCCGTCGAACTTCTTTACCACATCATAACCATACGCGTTTCCGCCACCCGACTTGCCTAACTCGACCCTGCCACGCTGTCCCCGGCGGGTCTTATCGGCCAGGTCCTTCAGGAACAGGGCGTTCATCGTGCCTTTGAGGCCGACATGCAGATGGGTGACCTCGCCCTCCGAAAGAGTGACGATCTTCACATCCGAATACGCCATGCGTTTGAAGAGGCCGGCGATATCCTCCTGATCGCGTGAGAGGCGGTCCATGGCCTCGGCCAGCACGTAGCGGAAACGGCCACGGGTCGCGTCAGAGATTAGTGCCTGGATACCGGGACGGAGGAGAGAGGCGCCGGAGATTGCGTGGTCGGTGTATTCCTCGACCACCTGCCACCCTTGCTTCTCGGCATGGAGACGGCAGATGCGAAGCTGGTCGGCGATAGAAGCGTCGCGCTGATTGTCGGATGAATAGCGGGCGTAGATCGCGACCTTCAAAACGCACTCTCCTGTCGTATCAGGAGCGGGTTGTCCCGCGTTCCCGCGTCTGCTCCTCGAACGCTTCCCGCGCGGCACGACGGGCGAGCAGACGAACCAACTCGACCAGACGCGGGTCCGGACCGTCGCCACGGCGCAAGAGCGTCAATTCCGGCTCGTTGAGCCGAAGCGCACTCCTTTGCTTTGGGCGGTTGCCAGAATTCATCGCTGAGCCATTCGAAGCCGATTGCAAGTAGATCGGCTTTAAGATTGGCGCGAACGGAAGTATAAGCAACTGCAATCACGGGCGAATATTCGGCGACATTCGGCGCAGAGTCGTCGGTGCAAGCGAAATCTGGCGTAGCGAAGTGCGTTATGGAAGACGGAAAATACTGACCTTGCTCCGGTCTGCCGAGATTTTCTAAAACCAGTTCTGCCACCCTGTCCTCGCTTGTCTGCGCCACAAATCTGGACTATATATCCAGACATAGCATGGAGGATAGCCATGGGCAATGCCGCACAGAAAAGAGCTACGCAGAATTATCGAACACGCCTGACGCAGCGAGGGCTCACGCGTTTCGAGATCATGGCGCTTGAATCCGACCGCGAACTCATCCGCACCCTTGCGCGTCGTCTCGCTGAAGAAGGTCCAGAAGCGGAAGACGTCCGTGCGGCTGTCAAGACAGCCGTCGGCGGCAAGCCGCCTAAGCCCGGAAATATCCTAACCGCTCTGCGGCGATCGCCGCTTGTCGGCGCCGAACTCGACCTTTCCCGTCCCCGTGAAGAGGGGCGCAAGGTCGATCTGTGACGCGTTATCTTCTCGACACCAACATCATCAGCAATATCGTAAAGCCAAAGCCGTCGGAGTCGCTGCTGGACTGGATGGGCGAGCAGCGCGACGAGAACCTGTTTATTGCCTCGCTGACGATCGCCGAAATCCGGCGTGGCATTCTGGAAAAGCCGCGAGGCAAGAAGCGTGACAGCCTCGACGCTTGGTTCGCGGGCTCAGAGGGGCCGCAGGCACTGTTTGCGGATCGTATCCTGTCCTTCGACGATAAAGCCGGTCTGCTCTGGGCGCGGCTCATGGCGGAGGGCAAGATGGCTGGGCGCCCTCGCAGCGGTCTCGATATGATCATTGCGGCCGTCGCAGGCGCAAATGACTGTGTTGTGGTGACGGACAACGAAAAAGACTTCGTGGGGCTCCAGATCATAAATCCGCTGCGCCGCGGCTTGGAGGGGGGGGGAATAGAACAATGACGGCTGCGCCGCCTGTACCTATCGAGTATCAGCTCATTGGTTTGACGGAAGACGGCAACGCCGGCGATCTTCTGCTTGGGCTCGACCAGAAGCAGGGGCGCGTTCGTCTCCAGGCTCTGATCTCCGAATGGTTGCGGATGGAAAACCTCGTCGTTCTGACGGGGTCCGGCACGTCGGTTTCGGCGGGCGGCAAGACGATGGCGAACCTCGAAACTGCCGTCTTTGCGACCATTGAGGCTCTATCCGATGTGCCGGCCTCTATTGGTCCTATCATCAAGGCGCGGCAGGATGCCGTTTCGCTGGCCGATCTTCTGGACGAGCCGACGTTGGGGTTCGAGGCCTGGCTGTCCTTTGTCGCTAATGCACTTGTGGTTGGACAGTCAAAGGACGCGCCGTTCTCCGGCGTCTCATGGCCGGGCACACCAGCACCGAGCCTGGACGATCTCAAGTGGTTCGTCGATCGTCTGCGTATGTCGATTTTCGCCGAGTGTGCGCTGTCCTTGCCTGATACGGCCAAGGCGAAGTCCGCAAGTCAGATCGCTCCGCAGCTAGCGTTTCTCTCCAAGCTCGTGGCGCGCGACAGCAACCTCGGCCGAACCCACCTTTTCACGTTGAACTACGATACCCTCTTCGAGCAGGCCCTCGAACTTCTCGGTATCCAGTACTTCGATGGATTCACCGGCCGTGCCGCTGCCCGCTTCGATCCCTCGGTTTACGGGCTCGATATCTATTATCCGGGCGAGGTTGCCGAAGGTCGCGTAAGACGCTTCGACAAGTTCCTGCACTTCTACAAGCTGCATGGCTCCATTCACTGGTTTGAGCAGGACGGCGAGATGCGTGCGCGGCATCCTGATCTCGCTCCCTTCAAAACCTATGCGAGCCTCAAGCCGGACGAAAAGGGCGGCGCCCTCGTCGACTTGGCGGGTGGTACGCCATCGGTTGGAATTCTGCCAACCGCCAACAAGTTCGCGCAGACCCTGACGATGCCCTACGCGCATCTCTTCCGCTCCTTTCAGGTTCGTCTCGGTATTCCGCAGACCTTCCTGCTCGTTCTTGGCTACGGCTTCGGTGACGATCACGTCAGTCGCATTATTGAAAATGCGCTCATGAATCCGTCATTGGTGATGCTCGTAGTTGAGCCTAATCCAGCGAGCCCCGTCATCGAGCGGGTGCGCCGCTACAAGGACCTCGGCAAACGCGCTTTCGTGCTGACTCCAACCGACGCCGCCTTTGCTGTCGCCAAGTTCAGGCACGCCACCTTTGACGATTTCGCCCGCTCGGTAATGCCCGACGTGCAATGGCTGGACGACTTCTTGCGCCTGCGGCGGTTCGAGAAGCAGATTGCCTCCTCCACGACGGCGACCGAACCTGATCCGGTGGTGTAGGATGGATAATCCACGTCTCATCGGCCATATCGTTTCAGTTCAGGGCTTCCGGGTGAAGGTGGAATTGCTGCCCGAGACCCGATCGGCGCTGCGGGCGACCCTCGATGGAGTTCAGGCAGCGATCGCCATCAATGCCTATCTTACCTTCTCGCTTGGTGCGGGCGAAACCGTCATCGGCATCATCACCGATCTCGAGGCGCGGGAAAGCTTCGACCCTTCCAGCGGAGATGATCTCAGTCTGGAACTCATGAAGCCACGCCGGATTGCCAGTGTGCAGTTGTTGGGCACCATCGAGCACGCCGATGATGAGCCATCTTTCAGTCCAGGCATATCCGTTCTGCCGACGCTGGACACGCCGGCAGAAATCGGATCGCCCGACATCCTGCGCGCGATATTCGAGATCCCACCCCGTCGCAACAGGCCGGAAGGCTACGATGCCAAAGATTTCGACTACGACCTCAAAATCGGTTTTCCGACCGGCCAGGCGCGCAACGTCGTGCGGGCGTCCTACAATGACCTGTTCTCCAGGCCGTTGGCGATCGTCGGAAACACGGGCTCAGGGAAATCCTTCTCAGTGTCGAGCCTTATCCAGAAGGCAATGAAGGCGCTGGATGGTGCTGCCCAGGAGCCGCACGTCTTCATTCTCGACATCAATGGTGAATACGCCAAAGCCTTTCCCGCCACTGTGGCTGAGACACGCCTACCGGATCGCATCTATCTCAATGGCAAGGAGTTCAGCCTCCCGCTCTGGTTCCTGAACGCGGAAGAGATCTGCGCATGGCTAAGCGCATCGGAGCAGACGCAGGAACCCGTGCTGAAGGACTGGTGGGCGATCGCGAAGGGCGGCAACGCTACGGCTGCCGCCAGCCTCGGTTCGCTGCAAAATGCAATGAGCGCGCTCGATCAGCTTCTCAGCGAACTGACGAAAGTGAAAAGGAAGTTCGCAGGTTCTTACTGCGACGCCATTGTGGGCCACCTCGCGGATGCCGACATCGACACCGCGGCCTTCGAAGCCCTTTTCAAGACTCATCGCAGTGTCGATCAGTACAACCAGGACGTAATGGGCAATCAGGCTGCGATCGCGGCCGAAGCCGAGAAACTCAAGGACGCTATCCGGATCAAGATTGTCGGCGGTAGCGATACGGCGGAGGCAGGCGCGCGCACCGCAGATTCGCCGATCCCGATCGCGCGTGCGACGCTGACAGATCCGTCTCTGATCAATCGCGCCGTCTCGAAGGAAGATACCTTCAGGGTGGACGCCCATTTGACGACGCTGAAGCTGCGGTTGAAGACGCGCCTCGACGACAAGCGGTGGCGCGCATTCCTGAACTACGAAGACGCTGACACCGCCATCACTAATCTATCCGCCTGGTTCTCTCGCTTTGGTTTGGGCGCCGCCACAGGTCCGAAGGTGTCCGTGCTCGACCTTTCGATGCTGAGCAACGAAGTGCTTCCCTATGCCTGCGCCGTCATCGGGCGCGTGCTGCTGGAAGCGCGGGAACGCTTGCCCGCGGCGTCACGCTACAAGCACCCATGGGTACTCGTGCTGGAAGAGGCGCACAATTACGCCCGACCAGCTCGTACGGACGAGGATCGCGGTCATCGTCTGGCCCGGCTGACCTATGAGCGAATCGCAAAGGAAGGGCGCAAGTTCGGACTGTCGCTCATCATCGCCAGCCAACGCCCGAGCGAGATCAGCCAGACAATCATCAGCCAGTGCGCCAATTTCATCAGCCACCGTCTGCAAAACCCGGACGACATCGACCATTTCCGCCGGATCATCCCGATGCAGGCGCGGCGTCTGCTCGACCAGGTGACGATATTGTCGTCAGGCGAGGCGATTGTTTTTGGAAGCGCATTCCATATACCGACGCGGGTCCAGTTCGATCGTCCGGAGCCCGGCCCATACAGCCAGACAGCAGCGCCGTACCACGAATGGTCGAAGGAAAAGACCCCATTTCCTCTGGGCACAATCATCGACGCCTGGGGAGCATAGAAAAAGCCAACTGCTTCGGTATTTGAGGCCTATGCGACGCGCTCCCCGGTCCTCTGGCGCATCGCCGCTAGCTGTCGAATCCCTCCTTCGGCGACCATCGCCTCGTCTCGAATTTTCGCGGGCGAAAAGGATCGCCCACCAAGGCCAGGCCGTCGCGGAACAGCGCGTAATTATAGTCAGAGCCGTCGGCACGCCGCCCCCGGCTGTCCTCGCTAATACTGAAACCAGCGGGATCAAAGCTGGGCAGGCCAAGTCGTTCGGGACGATCTTCACTACCGGCTCGGATGATTCCGGTGAGGCTATCGAGGAACGCCCTGCAGGCCGTCTCCTCCATGACGAACCAACCAACCGACTCGCCCAGCAAACCGCGAACGATAGTGTCTCGAATGGCAAGCCGTCGCCAATTCGGATCGTCCCAGAGCTCATCGTGCCACCAATAGGGACGTAGAGCCGGCCAGATCGAGAAAGCGTTGCCAAGATACCAGCGGCCGGCATAGGGAAATCGGACGAAGGTGACTGGTCCGGATTCCACGGGAAACTCGCCAGCCGTATTGATCCAGTCGATCCAATTGACGACAGGGCTTATACCCATCAGCAGGAAGTTCGACCGGTGTGTCGCCAGCGCCATTTGCGTCGTCACGCCGCGGGCAACAGGCGGCTCGCTCGCGGGCGGCGGAGCCTTTTTCCTTGGTTTCGTAATCCGCGTTTCGGCTACGCTCAGGAAGGCGCCAGACGTACCCGGCTTCGAGCCAAAGGCCACGCAATAGCCGTGGATGATGTGGCCGAAGGGCGACTCCACATTCACATAGGGTTTCACCTGCCTTGCATATTTACGCTTTGCTTGCGCGGCGACAGTCTTTGCCGTGGCGTTGGCAGCGAATGAACCGTGGGCTTCAGCCAGCACGACACCGTGGCCATCGACGTTCCCGCCATCGTAAAGAAAGTCGGCGTGGGGATCGAGCGCGCTGGACAGGCAGGCCGCATTCGCGCGCCAGACATATCCCAAGGCGTTCATATAGAGATCGGTTATCCCGGCTCCGCACCGTGCGGTGAACAGGGTCCGTTCGGTATCAGCCAGGTCCGCAAAGTCATCCGTGAGTTTGAACATCGACGTGTTCGAGATCAGGCATTCCAGTTGAGCGAGTGCGCTCTTCTGAAGGCCGGCCAGCAGTTGCGCTCGCGCCTGACGTGTCGTCGCCGTTCTGGCGACGGCCGCCGCCAGCGCGACGGGAGAGAACGTCAGGGTCGACGCGGCCTGAGGCGCTTCGAAATGGGGTGATACCGGGCTGGGAACATGTCTGTGCTTTGTATGGGTCGTCAGGCCGATCGTGACGTCGACATCCCACAATTCGGCAGTTGCACTCACAACGTTCATCCGTCCCCCCAAGCGCTGGTCCTAATTGCTACTCGCCTTAGCGGTAATGTCGAAGTCAGGAATCGAAAGGCCGACGATCAGGTTAATGAACGTCTTCGCTTCAGCAATCGCAGCCTCGGCCTCCTTTGCATTGCTGAACGTGCCTTGATGCACGACTGCGTTTCGGACGGCATTGATGTTCTCGGCGGACTTGATGAGTGTCTTCCCGATTTGACTCTTCGCGGGGTGAGCGAAATAGATGGGCACGAACAGGCGGGTGACCTTGCCGTGGAGGCCGTTCGCCCACCGCAGGAACTGGTCGATGATCGTTGCGTCGAATTCGGTTTGGCGAGCCCATTCGGTTCGGATGGCGTAGTTCGCAGCGATCTCGGCAGCGGTTGCGCAACGCACAATCGCTGCCGAAGGCTCATCCCTCAAATGAAGGCCAGACAGCTTGTTCCACTGCGATTGCAGCTTCTCGAGATCGGATCGTTCATTGTAGGGTTTCTTGGATGTCTTCCTGTGCGTTTCGTTTGTCGTTTTTGTCATAGTCCCCAGCCCCATTAAAAACGCGCCTCCAGCAATATCGTTTATGATAATTTCTTCTGCTGGGCCGATAAATACTGAAATGCAATGTATTCACAGTATAGCGACTTAACGTCCCTGTTTAGAAAGAAGAAATGGCAGCGACAGCTACGGCGAATGCCTGCTCTCTCTTTCGCTCTCGCGAGCCGCACACACGGGGCGAGCATCAGCTTGGCCGCAAGCGGATGGGGAAAGCCTTCCCCCTGGCCGGCGCCAAGGTCGCCGGCGCACCCCCTTCTGCGGGGAGACCCCGCAACGCCCCCTAATAGTGAGAGTGTGGATCGGGTTTCCATGACGGGTTGAGGGCTGGAGAAGAGGTCTCCGGCGCCCGTCATGGAGATTGGTTCCATGAATATGCAGGTTCTCGATGGCCGCCGTGACGCGAGTGGTGGCTACAAGGTGGATGTCAGCCGTGGCGAGCGCATCGGCCGGGTATCCTCGGAATGGTTCTCGCGTCCTGCGGATGAGCGATATCTCTCGCTCAATGAACTGATGGATTCCGTGCGCGGCCGCGCCGAGCGTAGCCGGACGCGCGTAGTGGAAAGCGCACTCATTCATGTAGAGGCGAGTCGTACAGACGCTGAACACCTCTCTCTGATCTTGCCGGGCTCAGACACGCCGGTCGCGCCGACGCACTGGAGCTTCGGTCAGCTCGCCAGCCAGGTCGGCGCTCCCGCCGCCTATCTGCGCCAACTCCCTGCGGCGCTTGCTGGCATCAACCTGCAATACGGTCTGACGTCCAACCGCGCCGAGCAGATCAAGACGCTCGAAACCGACGACGGCCGTGTCGAACTACGCGCCGTTACCGGCCCTGACTACGGACGCATCTACGACTATGAGCTGGTCGAGGCCGTGCAGCGGATCGCCGGCAACGGCACCGGGGATACCCGTTGGAAGGTGCCGGGCGTGCTCGACTGGTCGACCGGCATCTACAATCCGCGTGTTGACATCACCAAGGATACGACCACGCTCTACGCTTCCGATCGGGACGTCTTCCTCTTCCTCGTGGACGATCTCAACCCCATCGAAGCCGGGCGTCTGCCGGACGGTTCGCCCGACCTCTACTTCCGGGGCTTCTATGTCTGGAATTCGGAAGTTGGAGCCAAAACGCTCGGCATGGCCAGTTTCTATCTCCGGGCGGTCTGCCAAAATCGCAATCTGTGGGGCGTCGAGGATTTCGAGGAAATCACCATCCGACACTCCAAATATGCCGCGTCCCGTTTCGCGCACGAGGCGGCTCCCGCGCTGCTGAACTTCGCCAATTCCTCACCGGTGCCTTTCATCAACGGCATCAAGGCGGCCCGCGAGCGGATCGTGGCGAAGAGCGACGAGGACCGCACCGACTTCCTGCGCAAGCGAGGCTTCTCCAAGGCCGAGACCGGCAAGATCATCGACACGGTGCTCGCCGAAGAGGGCAGGCCGCCCGAGTCTATCTTCGACTTCGTGGCCGGCATCACCGCCGTTGCGCGCGACAAGCCGCATCAGGATGCGCGCCTCGACATGGAGGCTAAGGCCAAGAAGCTGCTCGACCGGGCAGCCTGATATCCTTCAAGCCGGGAATGCGGATTTCCGTATTTCCGGCTTTGCACATTTGTGCCTTTCCGTTTCGCCGGTTTCGTGGCGCTGCCCTCCTAGAGTGAGAGGGCGGCGCTTCGCTTCGTGACGGGTATTGGGTCGGGAGAAAGGCTCTCGGCGCCCGTCGCGGAGACCACCCCGATGGCTACTGCTGTTCAGAAAATCACCCTGTCGTCCTCGCGCGACATTCCTTTCAACAAGCTCGTCTTGAGCCAGTCGAACGTCCGCCGCATCAAGGCCGGCGTTTCGATCGAGGACCTGGCGACTTCGATCGCGCGTCGCGGCCTGATCCAGAGCCTTCACGTCCGGCCTGTCCTCGATGCGGACGGTCAGGAAATCGGTATGTTCGAAGTGCCTGCCGGAGGACGCCGCTATCAGGCCCTCGCAATCCTGGTGAAACAGAAGCGCCTCGCAAACACCGCGGCGGTCCCCTGCGTCGTCGGCGATGCCGCCAGCAACATCCTGATGGAGGAGATTTCGTTCGCCGAGAATGACGAGCGCGTGCCGCCCCATCCGCTCGACCAGTATCGCGCCTTCCAGACCATGCGCGACAAGGGCATGACCGAGGAAGACATCGCCGCCGCCTTCCTCATCGACGTCAACGTCGTCAAGCAGCGCCTGCGCCTGGCATCCGTTTCGCCGATGCTGCTCGACATCTACGCCGAAGACGGCATCGAGCTGAAGCAGCTCATGGCCTTCACCGTCTCCGAGGACCATGCTCGCCAGGAACAGGTCTGGGCGTCCATCAAGGACGGATGGCAGAAGGAGCCCTGGCAGATTCGCCATATGCTGACCGAGACGGCGGTACGCGCGGCCGACAAGCGCGCCGTGTTTGTCGGCATCGACGCCTACGAGGCGGCGGGCGGCTACGTCCTGCGAGACCTGTTCGAGAGCGATAACGGCGGATGGCTGCAAGATCCGATCCTGCTCGATCGCCTGGTCGGCGAAAAGCTGAAGACCGTCGCCGAGGAAATTGCCGGCGAAGGCTGGAAGTGGGTCGAGTTCGCCGTCAACTTCCCCTATGGGTACAATGACGGCTTGCGGGCGATTGTCGGTACGGCTGCCGATCTATCTGACGAAGAGCGTGCCGCCCGTGAGGCGCTTCGGGACGAATATGATCGTCTCGAGGCCGAATATGGGGAAGCCGACGAACTGCCGGACGAGATCGATGAGCGCCTTGGCGAGATCGAGCAGGCGCTCGACGCCTTCGAGCACCGTCCGGTGATCTACGATCCGGCGGAAATCGCCCGCGCCGGCGTCTTCGTCAGCATCGATCGTGATGGCGATCTGTTCTTAGATCGCGGTTATGTCCGCCCCGAGGACGAAGCTCCGCTTGCCGATGATGTTGAAGAGAGCAATATCGATCACGACACTCCGGCCGCGGCAATAGCGGCCGATCGCGCCATCCAGCGCGCCGTCATCACTATCGGCGGCCAGCCGGCCGAGCCGGAGGATGAAGACGAGCAAGACGTCATCAAGCCGCTGCCCGAACGGCTAGTGATCGAACTGACTGCACATCGCTCGCTAGCGCTCCGCGATGCGGTCGGTGCCAATCCGCATGTCGCGCTCACGGCCCTGTTGCACAAGTTGGTGCGCGACACGTTCCATCGAACCTCCACCAGTGGAGCGAGCATTCAAGCCTCGGTCAGTCATGTCTTCTTCCGTGAACAGGGCAAGGATCTCGCCGATGCTCCATATGCGAAGTCCGTCAACCAGCGGCATGAGGGATGGAAAGCGGATATTCCGGCCGACGATAACGCGCTTTGGGATTGGCTCGCTGCACTCGACGACGCCAGCCGCCAGGCGCTGCTCGCCCATTGCGTCGCCTACGGGATCAACGCGCTTTATGAGCGCCCGAACCCGATGAGCGCCTCCGGCATCTCGCAGGCAGCCCTCGATCGCCGCATGGCCGAGTCTCATCGGCTGGCGCGCGCCACTGGTCTCGACATGGTGAACGCTGGCTTCCGCCCCACGGTCGAGAACTATCTCGGCCGTGTCACCAAGCCTCGCATCCTCGCCGCCGTCCGCGAAGGCTCCGGCGACCGGGCGGCAGACCTGATCGCCCATCTGAAGAAGGGCGACATGGCGCGGGAAGCCGAGCGTTTGCTCACCGAAAGCGGCTGGTTGCCCGAGCCGCTGCGCCTGACCGATCTCGACGAGGCTGCGGTTGGGGACGCTCCGATGGGCGCATTGGCCGATGGAGGCGGCGTCGACGAAGCGCTTCCTGATTTCCTCGCGGGCGACGACGAGGGTGAGGCCGACACTGACGGCAATCATGGTGCGATGATCGCCGCCGAATAATCGTGATGCGGGGCCGGTATGATCGGCCCCGCAATTGCGCTGCTCTTCAGAAATGGCGTTCCGCTGTCCGGCGGAGCGCCTTTTCTTATTTTGCGTTCAAAATTCCGACCCACAATTCAAGGATGGAGCTGTATCAATGGCGAACAGCATTTCTTGAATTTCTTGCCGCTCTGGCAAAAGCAGCGGTCATTTGGTCCAGTGTTGCGAGCGAGATCGACGAAGACGGCGCCAAGGCTTTGCTGGACGTCTCGTCCGAGTGCTGCGAGATAGGTGCGGTCCATGGTGGACTGGTTTCCCACGGAATGCCGTTCGATGGTTCGCTGCAACGTGTCGGCAGCCCGTATCCAATCCGGAACGCTGGCAAACTGGCCGAGGCTCTTCTTGATGTTGATCAGCCGCTTTTGCCCAACGAAATCGTATGTGCGGGCACGGTCCGGGAGAAACAGGATTCTAGTCTCACCGTTTATCGGCGGGGTGATGTCGAGCAACGCCCCGTCCTTCTCCCAAACCGCATGATGTTCCGCCTCGATGAACACGCGCGGCCATTCCCAGATCAGCCAGCCGTAGACGAGCGATCCGCCGTCACGGTCCACCTTGGCCGCGACATTGTTGAAGCATTCTGACGGTTGCGCCTCATTATCGGGCTGGACTGCGATGTAGGACGGCTTGGCGTCGGCATTGATACCGGCGCAGAACGCCCGTACGGCCGGGCTTAGCTCCTTCGGCGACGTCGTATAGCTCTTCTTGAACAGGTCGGTGCTGATTGCGGGCACGCCGATCCCCCGGGTTCGGTGTTACGGCGATCAGTCACGACGCACGACGACGACATGTGACAGGCCCCGGTCGACGGCCTGCTCCTTCGCCCGCTCTATCACCTCGTTCAGAAGCATGTCGAAGGGACCGGAGCCTCCCCAGTCCTTTTCGTCGCTGATGTGAAAATAACCTTTGTCACTCGTCCCGGGAACGCCGTCCCTGTGAACGCGCACAACGATGTGACGTTCGTCCGGCATGTCGGGCGGCGCCCAGATGACTGTTACCATTTTTCGGCCTCCATAACCCATGCACTCCCGTCACCATAGCGTCATCGACAAGACGGGCCATATCTGCACCAAGAATCATCCTGTACAGGGATGATATCTCAACCAATGGCGGACAGTTCCGATTTATGATTTTCTCCTTCTTATTTCCTTCGGAATAGTAGTTTGAATATCCGGCGAAACAATATTCGTCGTTGCATTGGGAGGGCGCATGGAAATCGAAGGACAAACGATCCGGGCGATATGGGATGCGTTGCAAAGACCGGAACCGTCCGATCGCCCTTTTCCGGCTTCGTTGGCTACAAGGATTACTGAGACTGGATGGGCATCGACAGCCGATATCGAAGATTTGCTGCTTATGCTCGACCGCAGATTGGATCCGCCTGCGGTCATTGATATCGAAAAATTCGCCGCCGCGCTGGACCTGCCGTTCCGCGCTGTCTTCTCGCGCCCGAAACATCGTCTCGATGACGGTTTCGGTCACTCCATGCTTTCCGCGATCGATACCGCCGCCTTTTGCATCTTCATCGAACGGCTGGGTTTCCGGAGCGACCTGACGATCTTGTGCGCTCGGCTCATGGGGGCAATTCCGCCGGTTTCCCATCTGAACGAGGACGAGATCTCGGTTCTCTTCTATGAGCAGAACCGTCATCGCATGCCGCCTGTAACCCTCTCGGCGCCTCACCGGCCATGGCGGGGAATGCGCACGATGCGACACAAGACCGGATCGGGTTACCGACTGGAGTATGTAATTGATGACGATGGTGAGCCACTGTGGCTGAAGATCGTCGCCCCGAAATATCGCAAGCGGCCGGAAACACAATCCGTGACCTGCCCCGATTGCGGAATGCTCTACGTCAAGGGCCTGCGAACCGACGAACAGGCGCACCGGTCGTTCCACCGCAAGCGTTTTGCCATCATCGATCCGAAGCCGAACCGGCAATTCGCCGATGCGTTGTCCCGCGATCTCGACGCTTCCTGGGTGGATGCGTCGTCTCCGAAATGGAAACGCAAGGCGGTCTATGATCGGGCGTTGGAGTTCAAGCGCGAGCTCGGCTACGACTTCGTGCAATGGGAGATCGATCCCGATCACGATGGCGAAGCGGTCGGATTCCTGTTTTCCGACGACGCGGATCGGATTGTCGGAGCCTGCGCGTTTCGCCCCCAGCCGGCTGGACGCGGCGACCACCCCTGGCGGCTCGACTGGATATGGATGTGCCCCGATGCGCGGCGCCGGGGTCTGTTGGGGCGCCAGTGGGATCGCTTTCGTCAGAGGTTCGGTGTCTTCGACATCGAGCCGCCGATCTCGGAAGCGATGCAGGCGTTTTTACGCAAGCGAGGATGCGCCGGTCTGATCAGGTGATCGTTTCGAGGAATTCGGCCAGCAGTCTGTTGAACGCCTGCGCCTCCTCGCGATGGACGGCATGCCCTGTCCCGGCGAGCCGGATTGGCTTGCCCGTCCAGACGTTCCGGTAAGAGAGGCTGTCGACATAGTCCAGATTGACGACCGGATCGTCGGCGCCGTTGATGATCAGCAGGGGTATTGCCGTCGTTTCGGCCACCTTACGCTGGTCGCTGGTTTTGCCGGCCTGTGCGTCTTCCATCATATATTGCCGCGCCCGACCGTCGGTGCGCCAGATAGCGGCGAGGAATGTTTCATTGCCCTCGTCCTGTTTCCCGAGCGCCATCCTGGCGATCATCCCGACCTGTTCTTCGGTGATGACGAGGCTGCCGGTATAGGCCATGTCCGGGCTGGGCACGAAGCCGGCGATCAGTCCCTCGATGCTGTTCTCGATCGGCGGCGTACCGAAAATGATCGCGCCGGCAATCGACTTTTCGACACGCGCGAGCAGTTCCAGAGTGATATGGCCACCGAGCGAATGGCCGAGCAGCGCGTATCGTGTGACGCCGATCCCGGCCAACAATTCGGAAACGGCGTTCGCATAGCCGGTCATGCTGTAGCTTCGGCGTGGGTCTGTCGCGTCGGATGAGCCTCCGTGACCGGGCAGGTCGATGGCAATGGTTCGGTACGTGTTCCCGAAGGCGGTGATCTGGAGCGCAAAGCTCTCTTTGCAAATAGAGTTGGCGTGCAACATCACAAGCGCAAGCCCATCGGCGCGATTATCGTAAAAGGCTATTCTGCCGTCTGATGTGTCGAAAAACTGTTCTTCCATATGTTCTCTCGTGTCGCTTGTCGTTCACGTCGCCGTCCCGGATTTGACGGAGACGGTAGCCGCACATGTTCACGACGCGGGGGAACGGCGCAATGTGCAGATCTGCATGTAACGGCGGTTGTTGGAAAGGAAGAGGGCCGTGGGACGGGGCGAGTCCCGGCGGTCGAGAGAGAGCGCTGACGGGGCTTGTCCTGTTCCCGCTCTCACGAGGACTACTCCATGTACATCATGTTGCCCGCGGCCGATGCTTCTGCCGCACCGCTTCCGCTCGATCGCGAACCGGCCGCTCCGTCTGCCGCTATACTCGCCGCGGCCAATCTGCTGCTTCCCCATCTCGAACGCGGCCAACCAGTCGACACCGGCATGCTGCGTGTCGCCATGGAAACGACGTTCGGCGCCTCCGATGCGTCGGGTGTCTGGGACTGGAAGGAGGCTTACGAGGCCGGCGAGATAGCGACCGTCCTGTTCCTGCGCAAATACGGAAAGACGCTGTTCCGTAAAGCAGGACAGCCGGCTTTGCGTCTTTCAGCGCTCATTAAAATAGCCGCGCTTCTGCCGACCCATACACGCCGCTCGGAAGAATCTCAGGCGCTCCAGCAGTTCTCGACGCCTGTGCCTTTGGGGCTTGCGGCCCTGACGGCGGCGGCGATCACGCCGGACGATCGCGTACTGGAGCCTTCGGCCGGCACGGGCCTCCTCGCCATTCTGGCCGAAATCAGCGGCGGCACGCTTCTCCTCAATGAGTTGGCTGGAATCCGCGCCGATCTGCTCGCCTCGCTGTTTCCAGCCAACACCGTCACGCGCGTCGATGCGGCCCAGATCGACGATCATCTCGCACCGAAAGCCGTACCGTCCGTGGTGCTGATGAATCCGCCGTTCTCGGCGCTCGCGAACGTCTCAGGCCGTGTCGCCGACGCAGGCTTTCGCCATATCGCCTCGGCGCTGAACCGCCTCGCGCCGGGTGGGCGGCTGGTGACGATCACCGGCGCCAATGTCGGCCCGGATCTTGCCGACTGGCGTGACGCCTTCACGCGGTTGCAGGAGCGTGGCCGCATCGTCTTCACCTCCGCCGTCGCCGGCTCGGTCTATCGCAAACATGGCACGACTTTTCCGACGCGGCTCACCGTCATCGATAAGCTGCCCGCCGACGATCCGGCCGTCTTCCCGGCTGCGCCGGGGATCGCGCCCGATGTCGCCACGCTGCTGGGCTGGATCGAGGCTCAGGTGCCGCCGCGGTTGCCGGTCACGCTGCCGGAAACCACAGCATCACGCTCGGCGGCAACGCCACGATCCGTGCGCGGCTATCTCGCGCGCTCGGCTTCGTCGCGTCCGGCTGCTGCTGTGGCCGCCGATCCAGAAGGCATCGAGCTGGCCTATGAGACCGTGGACTGGACTGCGGCCGAAGGCGCGCATCTGACGGACGCCATTTACGAGGAATACGGATTGCAGTCGATCCGTATTCCCGGCTCGACGGCCCATCCGACCAAGCTGGTGCAGTCGGCAGCGATGGCGAGCATTGCGCCGCCGAAGCCGGCCTATCGGCCGACGCTGCCCGCGAACATTCTCGGCCTCCTGTCCGACGCGCAGTTGGAGACCGTCATCTATGCCGGCGAGGCGCATGGCGAATATCTCGCTGGATCGTGGACAGTGGACGAGACCTTCGATGTCATCCAGGCCGCGCCCGCCGACGCCAAGCGTGCCGTCCGCTTCCGCCGCGGCTTCATGCTCGGCGACGGGACCGGCGCGGGGAAGGGACGCCAATCGGCTGGCGTCATCCTTGACAACTGGCTGCGCGGCCGCCGCAAGGCTGTATGGATCAGTAAATCCGACAAGTTGATCGAAGACGCGCAGCGCGATTGGTCGGCTCTCGGCATGGAGCGCCTTCTGGTGACGCCGCTCTCGCGCTTCCCGCAGGGCGGGCCTATCACGCTCTCGGAAGGCGTCCTATTTACAACCTATGCCACGCTACGCTCCGACGACCGTGGCGAGAGGGTTTCGCGCGTCCGGCAGATCGTTGAATGGTTGGGCTCCGATTTCGATGGAGTGATCATTTTCGACGAAAGCCATGCGATGCAGAACGCCGGCGGCGGCAGGGGAGAACGAGGCGACGTTGCCGCCTCGCAACAGGGGCGCGCTGGCCTCCGGCTTCAGCACGCCCTGCCGGATGCGCGCGTCGTCTATGTCTCGGCGACCGGCGCCACCACCGTCCACAATCTCGCCTATGCCCAGCGGCTCGGCCTCTGGGGTGGCGAGGATTTCCCCTTCGCCACACGCGCCGAATTTGTGGAGGCCATCGAGGACGGCGGCGTCGCGGCCATGGAGGTCCTGGCTCGCGATCTGCGCTCGCTCGGCCTCTACACCGCCCGCTCGCTCTCTTACGACGGCGTGGAATACGAACTGGTCGAGCATCAGCTCACCGACGAGCAGCGCCGCATCTACGACGCCTATGCCGGGGCGTTCGCCATCATCCATAACCATCTCGACGCAGCGATGCAGGCCGCCAACATCACCGGCAGCGACGGCACGCTGAACAGGCAGGCCAAGTCGGCCGCCCGCTCGGCCTTCGAGTCGGCCAAGCAGCGCTTCTTCGGCCATCTGCTGACGTCGATGAAGACGCCGACCCTGATCCGCTCGCTCGAGCGCGACCTCGAGCACGGCCATGCCGCCGTGATCCAGATCGTCTCGACCGGTGAAGCGCTGATGGAACGGCGGCTTGCCGAGATCCCGACCGAGGAATGGAACGACGTCCGCGTGGACATCACGCCCCGCGAATATGTGTTATCCCGAGTTCGGGATAAGACATAATATGCCGCGTCGGCATTATGCAGAGCACGGCGGGTCAAGTCTTTGATCTGCTTTTTCATTTCCTTATCTCCACT
>NZ_JAHWRG010000033.1:0-17615 GCF_024539785.1 Ochrobactrum sp. BTU2
GAGCGATACGTTCATCGTTACCATCAAATTCTCCCTTCACTGCAATTAAAATCGCAGATTGGCAAAGTTTGTCAATGCTATTTTCACTAGCTACCTATCCATTTAACGTTCAAGGCCAGACCGTTGATTATGATTGCCAGTCAACAACGGGCCTTCGCATCCATCCGGTGTTCAATATCGTGTGTGTTAAACGTGGCCCCGCCACCTCTAAAAAGTGCTGTACAGATATTGGGCAGTAAACAGATCGAGATGCCCGCCACCGACATTCTTGTAGACCGTGATCTCGCGATCATCGCTGCGGCCCGGATGTTTTGGCTGACATAGCTCAATCAAATCAGCTTCGATCTGCTCATGCTTGATCAGTCCAGTGGCGAGCGGAATTCCGAGTTCGCCCGAACCATCACAGCAATGGCGCGTATCAACAAATACCCGTCCGGCACGACGGAACACGTCATCATCGGCTTCACGCATGTCCGGCATATAGGCACCGATCAGATCGACATGAGCGCCCTCTTTGAGGAGTTTTCCCTTAACCAGCGGATTGGTCGACATGGTGACACACGATATGATGTCCGCCATCGAGACTGTGTTATCGAGATTCTCCACGGCAACGATGTCGACGCCAGCAATGTCAAGTCGGCTGGCAAGTTTTTCCGCCCTGTCGAAGTTGCGGTTCCAGATAAAGACTTGATCGATCGACGGTCGGCTGGCGCAATGAGCCTGCACCACATGGGGCGCTAGCCCCCCGGCACCAACCACCAGCAAGGTACGGGCGTCCTTGCGCGCCAGCAGGCTGGCGCCAAGTGCCGAATCTGCCGCCGTCTTCTTGAAGGTTTCAATGGCGCCATCACAGACCATGAGTGCTTCGCCGGTCTGACCGCTGAACAGCGTTACCGTGCCCTGGATCGAAGGTTGGGCCACAGGAAGTTTGACATTCGCAGGGAAAACACCGACCAGCTTGACGGCAACCGCCTCCCCTTCGAGCCAAGCTACCAGGGACACAAACTGGTTGTCTGCGCTTTTCCGATCCTGAAGCACGGTAGTGTCGCTTTGCGGTCGTTTGCCGCTCGCATGCGCTTGACGCAAGGCTTCGATCAATCCCGGATAATCGAGCGCGGCTTCGGTTTGCTGTGCATTGAGAATTATCATCATTCGTTCCTGTCACGCCACGCGCTTCAAAAAACTTTTAGTACGCGGATGTTGTGGATTGCCCATAACCTTTTTAGGCGGGCCGGATTCAACAATCACGCCACCATCCATGAAAATCAGATGGTCGGCGACTTCGCGAGCGAAGTTCATTTCATGCGTGACGACAATCATGGTCACGCCATCTTCGGCCAACTGGCGCATCACCGCCAGAACCTCACCGACCAGTTCCGGATCAAGAGCTGATGTGGGTTCATCAAAAAGCATCAGCCGAGGCTGCATCGCCAATGAACGGGCAATCGCCACGCGTTGCTGCTGCCCACCGGAGAGCTGGTCGGGATAATAATTCGCGCGCTCGGTAAGGCCGACTTTTTCCAGCAGCTTCATCGCCGCGGCGGTGGCCGACCGGCGACCTATCTTGCGTACGATCATAGGCGCCTCGATGATGTTTTCCACCACGGTCTTATGGGGGAAGAGATGGAAGCCCTGGAACACCATGCCCATTTTCTGGCGCTGGCGTGCCAGTTCGTTGAAGGACATCGTATAAAGCCGCTCACCCTGCCAACGCATGCCGATCGGCTCGCCTTCCAGCAACACGGCACCGGAATCCGGCACTTCGAGATAGTTCAGGCAGCGCAGCAATGTGCTTTTGCCGGAGCCGGATGGGCCGACAATGCAGGTCACGTCCCCCTTTTCCACCGTCATGTCGATGCCGTCGAGCACCCGGTGATTGCCAAAAGATTTGGTCAGTCTTTCCACCTGCAGCAGTGGCAAGCTCGCGGGCGTTTCATTCATTTTTGATATCCAAGCGCAAATTTGAAGGGCAGAAGTCTGGATAGGAATGATGCGGAACGGGTGGTCTGCCGGGATTTCAGGTGGTTCTCGACATGGTGCTCGAGGATGGTCAGGGCAGTCGACAGGATGAGATACCAGATCGTGGCCACGATCAGCAGCGGAATGGTCTGGTAGGTGCGCGAATAAATCATCTGCGCCGAATAAAGCAGATCTGGCAAGGCCAGAACGCTGACCAGTGACGTGAATTTCAGCATTGAAATGGTGTCATTGCCGATCGGAGGAATGATGATGCGGATTGCCTGGGGCAACACGATCCGCGTCATGATCTGAAATCGCGTCATGCCAAGCGTCGCGGCGGCCTCGGTCTGGCCCGGGTTGATCGCCTGGATGCCAGCGCGGATGGTTTCGGCGGCATAGGCGCTTTCTGTAAAGGACAGGCCAAGCAGTGCTGCACTCATCGGCGTGATCAGCGTGTTCATGTCCCAGGACCACAATGTCGGCCCGAACGGAACGCCAATGGTCAGATTGGGAACCAGAAGCGCCAGATTGTACCAGAAAATCAGCTGAACCAGGGGTGGAACGCCGCGAAAGAACCATATCCACAGCCAGCTTGCCCATTGCAGCACCGGATTGGCCGAAAGGCGCATCACGGCCAGTATGATGCCGATTGCAAAACCGAAGATCATTGCGGCAAAAGTCAGGAACAGCGTGCGCGCCAAGCCAGCGAGAATGTCGGGATGAAACATGTAGCGCACAACAATGTTCCATTGCAGGTTCTCATTGGTCGCCAGCATATTGACAAAACTCAATGCGATCAGAATGAGCACGGCGCCGGTGATCCATCGAGACGGATGGCGCACGGGTATCGGTTTGACACTATGTATATCCGGCCGGTGCGCGACCGTCTTTGCTGTTCTTGCCATGATTTACTCCAGACTACCGTATCGTGTTTAGCGAAATTCGTATTCGAACTTACCAAACCCGCCGGCCCGTGTTCCGGGCCGGCCCTTGCGTAATGGACCGCGGCTGTATTCGCACCGCCGCCGGCTGACGGGCGTTCTCCTTCAATCGGCCCTGACTATTTTGGCTCCGGATTGTCCTTAGTAACCAGAACCGCCTTTTCCAGGGTGCCGGCGCCATCAACGCCCCACTTTGCCATGATTTCCTTGTAGGAGCCGTCATCGATCATGGACTGGATGG
Organism: Ochrobactrum sp. BTU2; assembly: GCF_024539785.1. Taxonomy (NCBI): domain Bacteria; kingdom Pseudomonadati; phylum Pseudomonadota; class Alphaproteobacteria; order Hyphomicrobiales; family Brucellaceae; genus Ochrobactrum; species Ochrobactrum sp. BTU2. The sequence continues at coordinate 3,142 of NZ_JAHWRG010000033.1, forward strand.
CATCACGGAAAACTGGCCCAAGCGCATCACCCTTGCGCACGCCAATGCCGTTGAAGACCGGATTGCTGACCAGTTCAGATACGCTGAAGCGTCCGGTAATCTTGGCCATATAATGCATTTTTGCCGATCCGGCCGCCACCATCTCAACACGCCCCGAGGACACGGCCAGCTCGGCAGCGTTCTGAGTGGTGAATTGCTGCAGGTTAATCGGCTTCTCACCGGCGGATTCGCACAATTCCGCGCTCTTTTCCTTCAGATATTGGTAGTCCCAGGCACCTGTCATCACTGCAACGCTATGGCCGCACAGATCTTTTTCCGACTTGATGGAAAAGTCCTTGCCTTTCAAGAAGGCATAGGCGGTGCCTTCCTTGCGCTGAGGAATGAAATCAAGCGAATCAAGCCGTTCCGGCGTCACACCGAAGGAAGAAAATCCGGCGTCAAAACGCTTGCTGGCCAGGCCCGGAATGATGGCGTCGAAACTGGTTGCGGTAAATTCGAATGGTACGCCAATGCGTTCCGACATGGCTTTGGCCATGTCGATGCTCCAGCCTTTCAGGACGCCGTCTTCGACAAACTCGTCCGGTGGCCAGTCATTGAAGGCAGCAATCTTGACGCCCTTCCTGTAATTCTCCGGCACAGCGTCCTGTAGTGCCTTGATCGGTGCGGCATGCACCGAGGTGATGCTGGCGGCCGTGGCCAGCGCCGCCAGCGCTACCATCATGCGCCGGGATGCGGTTTTGCGACGATTGGTCATTTATCTCCCCTTTGATTGGAACTTTATCCCCGTGCGAGGCTCGTCTTCTACTTGCGTTGCTGAAAATGATATGCGAACGTTCTCACAATATAGCCATTGATTGATCGCATCCGTCAAGTTGAAAGTTGAGATCAGGCCCATCATCGCCTATGAAACGGTACAGGTATTGAGCAGCGTGAAACTGCTTGGAAGGAACGCGCAGACATGAGTGGACGACGCGCCGACAAGACGACCATTGCCGATGTGGCGCGCCTGGCCGGCGTCAGCACCGCGACCGCCGGACGTGTATTGGGCGGCTATGGCTATACCAGCGAAGAAATCCGCGACAAGGTGAAGAAATCCGCTGATATGCTGGGCTATCGCCCCAATCTGCTGGCACGCAGTCTTATCACCGGGCGCAGCAAGACCATAGGCGTTGTCGCGGGCGACATGCAAAGCCCGTTTTACGCCAGTATTCTGCGCGGTATTTCCGATGTGGTTCGTGCGCGCGGCTTTGGCTTGATCGTCACCAACAGCGATGAATCGATCGATCGTGAGCTGGAGGCAGTGGATCTTCTGCGCGAAAAGCAGGCCGACGGCATCATCATTGCGCCCTGTGATATTCTCAAGGCGCAGCACTTGCACGATGTCGTTGCCAGCGGCTGTCCGGTGGTTCAGATCGATCGCCGCGTGAAGGGATTGAAGGCGGATTCGGTGACCGTCAATGGCCGCCAGGCCGCCCACGCCGCAGTGACCCAAATGATTCTCGACGGCCATAGTCGGATTGGCGTACTGGCGGAACTCGAGCATGGCCGCTACAAGAATCTCAACGCATTTCTTCACGACCGCCAGCACAAGAAAATCGATATTTCATCGCTTTATCCGAGCTGGCAACGTCTGCTCGGCTATATCGAAGCGCATGAGGAAGCCGGGATCGCCTTTGATCCGAGCCTCGTTGCCCAGGTGGGCAGCTATTCGATCGATATTGCCCGCCAGCACGCCATCGCGTTGCTGACCCGGGAAACCCCGCCTTCAGCGCTGTTTACCACCGATGGATTGATGTCAGCCGGCGCCATGCTGGCAATCAGCGAACTCGATATTTCCATTCCGCAGCAACTGTCCGTGGTCTGCTTCGACGATCTGGACTGGATGTCGTTCTTTACCCCTAAACTGACGGCAATCCGGCAGCCGCTGCTCGAGGTTGGCGAAGCCGCGGCTCGTCTGGTCCTGGAGCGGCTCGATAGCGCCGATCGGGCGCAGCAGGATATCGTGCTGCATGCCGAATGGCAGCCCCGTTGTTCGCTCGCCCGCCATCCCGGTTGATCTGGCCGGTCTTAACCTCAAAAAGACACGCGCAGCGAGCTCAATCCTGCAACTCGGCTATAGGCTCGCCGAGATCAATCGGCGCGGCATGACCTGTACCACCATATTGGCCACATGTCGCCGCAGCAACGCGTGACGCCGCCTGTAGCAATGTTGCGGGCGCCTCGCCTTTCACCAGGCCATAAAGGGTGCGGGCGATGAAACTGTCACCAGCGCCTAACGTGTCAACCGCCACAATCGGTGTTGCTTCGGCATGGAAAACCCCTTGCGCACCGGCAAGAACTGCGCCCTTGGTGCCGCGGGTGATCAGCACCCAATCCGCGCCGCTCTCGCGCAGGCAGGCAATGGTCGCCGTAACCTCGTCCGGCGAAAGCTCACCGCCCGAAACAGCGGCTAGAAAGCATTTCGGGCCGATGCGCCGATAGTGTTCCACGTCGCGCCGGGTGGAGAAATCATAGGACAGACGTTGCGGCGCAATGGCATCCAGCCAGCCGTCAAGGCCGCTCGACTGACCGATATGGACGGCATCGAACCGGCGCGCAAACTGAATATCGGCGGCGCTCGGCTCAAACATCGACACTCCGAGATCAAAGCGGATGAAATAGCGATCATTGTTACCGCGATGACCAATGATGCAATAGGCCGTCTTGCCTGTGGCCTCCATGCGCAGATGCGAAGTATCGACGTCCTCGTCGCGCAGTGCGGCCTGAATGACCCTTCCAGCCGCATCTGCGGCAACCACGCCGATATAGGCCGCCTCGGCTCCAAAACGGCTCATATGGATAGCGACATTGACACAGTTACCGCCCGGAAACATTTCCCGACGCGAAATGTAACAATCGACGACATTATCGCCCATCGCCGCGATTTTGATCATTCTTATTTTCCCAATTGACAAGATGTGAGAACGTTCGCACACTAAAGTAGAACTGTCAACGTATCGCGGGGTTGGTACCGGGAAATGTTGCACTGGACCGGAACGGCTGCCGATCGGCACAGCCGGGCTCTTCAAGACGCTGAAAAGAGGAATAGAATGCCCAAACAACTTCCTACCGATATTGCTGAAACCTTGAATGCGCTTGCGCAGCGGGATTTTTCGCATGTGTTTCTGGTTGCCTGCGGCGGATCGCTGTCAATCATGCATCCGGGCAAGTATTTTCTGGATCGCCATTCGGGACTGCTGACCTCTGATGTCTATAATGGCGACGAGTTCGTCACACGCGACCCGCGTCGCCTCAACAGCGATGCCATTGTCATTCTGTGCTCCCAGACGGGCACCACCAAGGAAACGGTGCGGGCGGCAGAACATGCCCGTCGCCGGGGCGCCTGCGTGATCTCCCTGACGCTGGATCCGCAATCGCCGCTCGCCGCCGCCGCCGACCACGTGCTGCAATACCAGGCGTCCTACACCACCGGCATTCCGATCGATGGTGCCGACAGCAATTACAGCGTGCTTTACATGTTGCTGGCGGGCGTTGTCGATTTACGCGACAAGTCCAGCCTGCTGCCCAAACTGCTGGAAAGCCTGCCGGCACTGCAACCGGCCATTGAACGCGGTCAGCAGCATTTTGATGAAACCTTTACCAGATATGCAGAGCGCTATGGCCGCGAAAAAGTCGTGTACACCATGGCTAGCGGTCCGGTTTATGGCGCAGCCTATTCATTCTCCATCTGCGTGCTCATGGAAATGCTGTGGATCAACTCGCAAGCTATCCACGCCAATGAGTTCTTCCATGGCCCATTCGAAGTCCTCGATAAAAATGCCTGTTTCGTCGTCATGATTGGGCTCGATGAAACGCGTGCGCTGGCCGAGCGTGGCCGGGATTTCCTGTACCGTTTCGGCGAGCCGGACAATATGTTGGTGCTGGATGCAGCGAAACTCGATCTCGCTGGCATAGATGACACTTTCAAGGGATATTTCGTGCCGTTGATTTTCTTCGATGCTCTTTGGAAATTTGCCTATAAGTTGGCGGCGAAACGTGAACAGGTCATGCTGGACGGTCGCCGCTACATGAAAAAGATCACCGACTACTAACAGCACCCCGGCTCAATCTTCGTTGAAGTTGGGCCGGGACTACTACCGTTCCCGACATTGCCATGGCTGCTCGCTATACGGTGAATGGCCTCCATAATGCGGAGCTCGCCGCTACGATCTTTTCCGACCAACACCGTACGACAATCAATTGCGTTTGCCAGAGATCAATGCGTTACCTTTTCAAAACCGCACTATATACCGCTGCGCCGAAATCACTGCCCAAAGATGATACTCAAAACTCTAGATTACTTGAACCGGAACGGCTGTTCCATTGGCGGAGAAGATATGCATGTCCTTCGTCGAAGCTGTAAATCGTAATGTATCTGAGAGCCTAAAATCCGCTTCCTCAGGGGTTTTGATCAGATATTTGGTGTCGGAACCGACCATGTCGATGTAAAGGATTTGCGCCTCGCCCAGATGCTCTACAAGATCCACGGTTCCCGAAAAGAGGGGGCTGCCAGTTTCCTCGCGGGCAATCCTGGTATTCTCGGGTCGGATTCCAACGCTCACTCTATCATCGAGCGCGAAACTTCCATCATTGGCTTGAAGTGCGAGTTTCGTCCCACAGTCGAGATGGCAGGTGTAATTGCGTCCTGCCGCCTCCGATATGGTGCCTGCAAGTATGTTCATGGCGGGGGAACCGATAAACTGGGCAACAAAGAGGTTGGCTGGCTTTTTGTAAAGCTCCACAGGTGTTCCGATCTGCTCGATATGGCCATCCTTGAACACAACAATCCGATCCGCCAGTGTCATCGCCTCCACCTGATCATGCGTCACATAAATCATGGTCACATCGGGCATGCTTTGCTTGAGTTTTGCAAGTTCAATGCGGGTGGCGACCCGCAGGGCCGCATCAAGATTGGACAAGGGTTCGTCGAACAGGAAAACACGCGGGTTCCTGACAATCGCTCGTCCAATCGCAACACGTTGCCTTTGCCCGCCTGAGAGGGCTTTGGGCAGGCGTTGCAGATAGTGACTCAGCTGGAGGATTTCGCCCGCTTTTCTGACCCGTTTGTCTATCTCTGCCTTTGTCACGCCGGCGATCCGCAGACCGAAAGCCATATTCTCATAAACTGTCATATGCGGATAAAGCGCGTAGGACTGAAAAACCATGGAAATACCCCGTTTTGACGGAGCGACATTGTTCATACGTTCCCCGGCGATGATGAGATCACCCGACGTGATTGTCTCAAGGCCTGCAATCGAGCGCAAAAGGGTTGACTTTCCACAGCCGGACGGCCCCACGAAGACAATGAACTCACCCGATTTGATATCAAGATCAATGCCGTGGAGTACTTCGAGATTGGAGTAGGATTTGCGTATATTCTTCAGCGACAGATCGGCCATTGTTCCCGTTCCTTGTATTCTTGTTCGGCGTGGGTTGCGTTGCTCACGGAGCCAGACTGGCCAGAAACCTTGTTATGGGACCCGGGACACGGTTGAGAATTTCGGTATCGTTTTTTCTGCGAATAGCCCGGCGGACAATTCTCGCACCCAGGTAGCGCACGGGTTCGGGCGGAAGCCTGGTGCGATTTTTGATCCCCACCAAACCACAGCCGCTCCATTTATCCACGCGGCCAAGCATCAGGCTTGCAAGGATCCGGCCCGCGACAGGTGTCTGGGCAATGCCGGTGCCATTGAACCCCAGCGCATAGAATATATTCGGATGGTGTCGTAAATGATCGAACACCGGCAGATGCTGCGCGGTGCAGTCGATCGGACCGCTCCAGTCATAAAGGATCGGCACGTCCTTTAGCTGAGGATAGACGCGGTGGAGTTCACGGATATTGTCTGCGCCACCGTCAGCGCTGCGATTAAACCGTGCATCGATCCGATCACCATAGGCAATTCCACCCGTCCCGCGTCCAAAGACAACCTGACCGGACGTGGTGCGCTGATAATAAAGCACGTGATGCTGCGCATCGCAGATTGAGGCACCATCGGTCCATCCGATACGCTCCAGCAGATCCGCGGCCGGCGCTGTCGCGATCAGTTGGCTGCTTACCACATACAGATAGGGATGAAGTTCGGGTATCGCGGAAGCCCAGGCATTGACCGTTAAGGCAACTTTGCTGGCAGTCAATGTACCCTGTTGCGTTTTCAGTTCGGCTCGCTCACCTGGAACGATCTCCAATACCGGGCTATTTTCATGAATGACAATCCCCTTCGAGAGCGCGAGCTTGCGAAGCCCAAGGGCAAGTTTGGCGGGCTGGACCGTCCCGGCCCGCTCTTCGACAATTCCTGTATAGGAAGCGCTTGAACCCGTACGCCTTTCAATATCCGGTGCATTCAGTAGCTTAAACGGGTTGAAGTCCGATTTCTGGCAGATGTCCAGGGCTTTTCCCCATGCATTCTCCTGGGCGCGGGAGCTTGCGGTCCACAGCCAACCATCAAGACGCAGATCCATGTCGATGGTTCCGCAGTCTTGCAGCGCTTTCAGCTCGTCAATCGCGTCGCAGGTTGCCTGACAAAGCATGCGTGCATCGGCGTCGCCGACAAGATCGCGCAACATATCGATTTCAGCATACCAGCTGTGGACTTGTCCGCCATTACGCCCGGATGCCCCCGAACCGCAAAAATCTGCTTCCAGGATCGTAATATGCGCCGTTGGTTCCTGCTCACGTAAGCGAAGTGCCGTCCAAAGACCGGCATATCCGCCGCCAACGATTGCAATATCGCATTGCTGCCGGCCCGTTAAAGGTGCGGTGACCGGATCGGCGCCAATGCTTTGCAACCAGAAAGAACGATCCCGTTTTGCTGCGGCAACAGGTGGCCTCATTTTGATTGCGTTCATAGACGGACCCTCTGCGCTGTTGCTATCACATCTTGATATTTGTCGAGCAGCCACTGCGGGATTGACTGCAAGGGTTGGGGAAAGCCGCCCGGGTGGGTGCAGGTTTCAGAGGCACTGACAGCAGCGTATTGCAGTGCCTCTTCTTCAGAACAGTCTCCCAGGAGAAGCGCCACCAGGAATGAGGCAATAAAACTATCCCCGGCCCCACACGTATCGACCACATTTACGGGCACCGAGCCTGCAGAATACAACTGACGTCCATTGTCATAGAATGAACCGCGTTTGCCGCAGGTGATAACGACCCGTTGCGCTCCAGCCTGCTTGAATTGCGCAATCAGTGGCTGCACCGGTTCCTCTGGATCGTCGGGACCTGACGCAAACACCAGGGGGACGCCTTCAAGTGCCAGGTCAAAATGCCGGGTCGAGACATCCACACTAAACCTGGCACCGTCGTTGACGAGCTGGCGCACCAGCTCCTGACTGGAATTGGTTCCAAGATGGATCCAGTCCGCTGAAAGCAATGACTGATATCGCGGCTGGTCTGGCATGTAGTTTTCACCAACACCCAGAGATTCAAACAGAAAATGCCGTTCACCGCCAATATCGGTCAAAAGCGTTACAGCTGAATTTCCCTGAATAGTTTCAATATCGCTTGGCACAAGTCCGACATCTTCGATCACACCAAGCATGATCTCTGCTTCCCTGTCGGGTGCCAGTGCGCCCATATAACGGGCGCCGACCCCAAGCCGTTTCCACTGCACAGCAACATTGAGGGCATTTCCACCAACAGTAACGACCCCCTTGTTCAGATAAGCATCAAGGCAGTTGTCACCCACAGCAACAAGATTGAGATTTGCGTTCTTCATCATCATTCCGCGGTATCAAAATGGGGGGAAATCGCATCAAGGCAGCGCCGCCAGACTGCAACCGGATCCAGTGCATATGAGCCGTTGCCAAATGGCTCGAAGGTCAATGTGCCCCGGAATGAATGATGGGCGATTTCAGCAAGGTAGCCGTCAAGTGGCAAATTTCCGTCCCCCCACGCCAAATGTCCCGCCGGTGTTCCATCGACGACATGAACATGGGCAAGACGTTTGCCAAATCTCGAAAAGTAATCACCAACCTTATCTCCGGCCGCGGCCATGGCAACCAGATCAAGTACCAGGTCGACATTTTCCGCATGCAGATCCTGCCAGAGACGTTCAAGATCGGCGGCATTATTGACGATGTTGCTTTCAGTGCGCTGTAGAGGCTCAAGCAGACATCGAAGCCCCAGATTGGCCGCATGTGCCGTAATTCTCTCCAACGACTGAAGCGAATGGTTCCACGCGCTTTCGCGGCTCTCGCACTCAAAACCCCGTCCGGGTGTCAAGAAGAGGTAGTTCGCACCCAGTTCGGCACTTAAATCGGCTGCTCGCAGAAAGCATTCAACACTCTTTTCACGATAAGCTACGTCGCCCGAGGCTATGTTGACCGGATAAAGAACCTGTTCCGGGGTGAAGCAATGTACGCTGATCCCGTTATCATTCAGAATTGACCGAACACCTGAAAGCCGTGCCCGGTCAGAATGAAACAGATCAAGATGGGGGGCTATTCCCCATAGTTCCATACGTTGAAAGCCCATCAGCCGAAGCTGTTCGACCACCCATTGAAAGGGATAGTGCTGGAACGAAAAGTTGGCACCGATCAACTGTTCACGTTTTAACATTTTCCACCACGCTATTTGCCGATGCCTTCCGCCAGCCCGCGAATGAAGAAACGCTGTGCGGCGAAGAAGACGATCAGGATCGGAAGTGCCGAAAGTGTCATTGCAGCAAAGACAACGGCATAATTGGTTCCGTGTTTTGCCATGATCGATGTAAGGCCGACGGGCAGGGTCTGCACATCCGCACCACTGGTGAAGATCATGGCGAAGAGATATTCATTCCAGGCAAACAGAACGTGCAAGATTGCACACGAGACGAGTATCGGCTTGCAAAGAGGTAAGGTCACACGCCAGAAAATCTGACCTTCACTGGCTCCGTCCATGACGGCGGCTTCGTCCAGATCGCGCGGAAGACCAAGCATATAGGCGCGAATAAGAAACGTGGTGAACGGGATGCGAAACGCGGTATAGAGAATAATAAGCGCCCAATAGGTGTTGTAGAGACCAAGCTTTTGCATGATCCGCACCAGCGGAATGACCGCAACCGTTGGGCTCAACATCAATCCGCCAAGCACCAGACCGACAAAGAACGGCTTGCCCGGCAGTTTGGATCGCGTCAGGCCATAAGCAGTCCAGGCGCTTACCAGAACCGTACAGACAGCCGAAACCAGCGTGACGATGATGCTCGTTGCAATATAGTTCCTGATGCCCTGGTTCCACGCCGATATATAGTTGTCGAGCGTGAAGCCTGTTGGCAGCGCAAAGGGCTCACCAAATATCTCGGAGTTAGTCTTAAAACCATTCAGGGCCATCCACACCAGCGGATAGATTACAACGATACCAAGACTAATGAGGAAAGTAACCAGACAGACACGCACAAGCGTCTGCACAAAATCCGTGGGTTGCATCTCGCGCGACTGATAGGGGGCGTTGCTCATAGTTCTACCCTCCGCTTTCTGGTATACCAGAGCTGTCCAAAGCCGGTCAGCAGCGTGATGATAAAAATTACCGAAGCGATAGCCGCGCCATAACCGAAGTCATTTTCAATAAAGCCCTGTTGATAGAGCCATGTTCCTAACACCTGACTGCTGTTGTTGGGGCCACCGCCTGTCATAACCATGACTTCGTTGAAGACCTGAAACGCTCCGGTAATCGTAACGATAACCATGAGACCGGTCATTTCGCGTGTCAGTGGAAAAGTTATGTTCCACAGCCGACGCCACATACCCGCGCCGTCCATAGTCGCCGCATCATAAAGTTCGCGCGGGATCTTCTGGATTGCTATGGCAAATAGAAGAGTTGAATAGCCAAAGCCCTGCCACTGGCTCATGGCAATGATTGAGTAGATCGCGGTCTGTTCTTCTCCCAGCCATGCCCGAGACCAAGCGGCAAGTCCCATATGGGTAAAAGCGGAATCCAGCAGGCCTATATCGGGCTGATAGATAAAGTAAAACAACAGCCCCGTCACTGTGATCGAAATTGCTGATGGTATGAAATAGACAGCGCGCCAGAACCTACGCCATGTTTCATGTTGCAGACCTTCAATGATCGCCGCGAGCACGAATGCACCGAACACCTGGAACACGACCGAAATGACAGCATAAAGCGTGTTGTTCAAGATTGCCGTCCAGATCACCGGATCGTCTTGCAGACGTCGATAATTATCCAGACCGACAAAGGCAGTTTCGCCAGTAAAAATATCCTGATTTGTCGTGCTGACGATAAAGTTGTTGATGATGGGATAGTAGACAAACCATAGGATTAAAACGAACGCGATCAGAACCCAACGGAACGACAGCAGCTTCGCCAGCAAACCGGACTTGTCGAATTGCGACCCGTCCGGCAGGGGGAAGCCGTTTTTGACAGCCTCCCCTCTATATTCACGCTTCATGACAGTCATCGGCCAATAACATCCTTATCGGGAAGAGGCTGCAGCCTTTTTTACCTTTTCCATGACCTGTTCCGGTGTCATGGATCCACCAATCAGGGCTTGCAGGCCCGAAAGCCAGACAGATGCAACGCGCGGTGGATTGGCCGTATCAAGCCACGGCATCAGATAGGACGAATCCGCGATAACCTTGAGACCTTCAACGACAGACGGGTTCATGCTCTCAGCCGAATATCCGCCAACAGTGGCGCTTGGCTGCCCATAAGGTGGGGCCGACAAAACCTTCCCGTTTTCGGGCGAGGTGATAAACTTCATGAAATCCACAGCCAGCGGAATGTTCTTCGACGCGGAATTGATCATATAGCCTTCAGGCGCACCTTCGATTGATTTGACATCACCCTTTGCGTCTTTCGCTGCTGGCAGTTTGAAAAAGCCAAAGTCTTCCTTCTTCAGTGCACCATCTGCCGTGCTTTGATCAAACTCGATAATTTCTTGATAGTACATTGCGGATTTGGCGTTGCTGAACTGCTGCAATGCCGAAGCATAGGATGAGCCGTTTGTACCTGCGCCGTCCGAACAATCGTCGATGAGCTTCTTCAGTTGTGTCAGGCTCTCAACATAGCCTGCATCCGAATATTCGGCCGTCTTCGGATTGAAATCCTTTTCAAGCGTCGCTTGTGGTACATTATAGGCAAGCAACTGACCGGCAAAATGCACAGCTGGCCAGCCTTCCTTGTTACCGAACGAAATCGGCGTCACACCGGACTTGCGCAGAGCTGCACATGCACTGATCAGTTCATCGAAACTCTTCGGTTCCGCCACACCGGCCTTGTCAAAAAGGGCTTTGTTATAGCCCATGAACTTTGCATCCAGATAAAGCGGAATTCCGTATAATTTGCCATTATACTGGAATGCGCTGACTGCTGCATGGGCAAGCTGTTTGCCCCATGGCGTGTCGGGACCAATAATCTTGGTCAGATCGACAGCACGATTGCCTCGCACAAAGTTCTCGCCCCAGCTCCCAGTCCAGGTGAAGTAGATATCTGGCAGCGAGTTAGACGCAACCAGGGCCTTGGTTTTCCCCTTCACGCTGTCGTCGCTTTCCTGAATAAGCTCGACTTTTACGCCTGGGTGAAGCTTCTCATATTCCTTGGCAGCGTTGACGAAATAGGGGGAAAGTTGCTGAAGGCCGAACTTCGTCAAAATGCTCAACGTGCCAGAATATTCGACGGGAGCATCAGGTTCCGCAACCACAGCGTCACTGGCGAGAGCTGCATTCATGTTGCCAGCCAACAATCCAAACATCAGGAGTGAAGCAAGGCTTGTTGTGCTCAAAAGCGTTTTGCATTTCATCTCGAAGTTCCTCTCTTTTTGCTATTGTTTCTTTATGTCGTCAGAATGCAGGAACCCGATCCGGCATAACCGGATCGGGGACGGCTCTTAGTACTCGACACGTTTGTAATAGCGCCGCGTGGTCAACGGGTGATCACGCAGCACTTCCAGATGAGCACTCAAACGTTCCAGCATGGTTGCCAGGATGATTGGGGAGATCAGGCTGCGTGTCTTTTGGGAGATGCCTGGAAGGCTGGCAGAAGCGGCGTCCAGAATACGAACCTTATCGGTGTAGCGCTTTGCGAAGTTTTCGACCCGGTCCGTCAAAGGACGGCATGCATCCTCGCCCTTGAATATGAACAGGCTGACGCCTGGCTCAACCAGTTCGAGCGTGCCGTGGAAGAAGTCGGAAGCATGAACCGGACGCGTGCGGATCCATTGCATTTCTTCGAGAATGCACATGCCGTAATAGTGAGCTTCTGGCCACGCCGTGCCAGCGCCGGTGAAGATGTGATACTTCTCGTCCTTTATTTCCTGCGCGAGCGCGGCTGCGCCTTCTTCAAAGTTCTCCTTCACCGAAACCAGTAGTTCCGGAAGGCGCTTCAACTCGGAGACGGTTTCGTCGTATTCTGGAAATTCACCGCGTTCAGCCAGCAGCGCCAGCACGATCAAGAGGGTCTGCAGGTAAAACGATTCTGAAGAAGTGTCGTCCTCTGCAAAATTGGTGAAGTTGTAATCGGCATCAAGGCCCAGAGGCGTGTCCTTGTGACCGGTAAGCGATAGCGTTTTAACACCCTTCTTTTTCAAGAATGCCAGAAGCTGCACGCTTTCCTTGGTCGTCCCCGACAGGGATGGAAGGATCACGAGTGCCTTTTCGTCCAGCCCGGCGGGCGCTTCTAAAACAACCTGAGCGGAGAATGCCGCTGACACCGGGAAAACGGTTGCGTTGCGGGCAATCTCGATTGCGGGCTGGGTCAAAAACTGTACGCCGCCCGTCCCCATGAAGAAAATGCGTTCCAGGCCATCGTCGAGCAGCCTGCGCATCAGAGCGCGTACATCCTCTGCAATTGCGACCGCGCCGCCCTGTATTTTTACAAAGCGATCTTTATCGAAGTTGAGCATTACTACCTTCCCGTTTGCGCAGTTGAAACCTCGAGAAAAGCCCGAACCGGTTTTGCGCCTGTAACTCGTTGAGACAATGTGAGATCGATCTCACATATATTTAGCGCACAAGATTTTTCCTGTGGCAAGTAGGTTTCAGAATTTTTTTACAGGCAGAAAATCAAGCTTCGTTGGCTCATCGACGGCTGACCGAACCCCGGACTATCAGCTTGGTTTCAAAGCTTATTTTCTCTGGCAGTCTCTTTTTTCCTGCTATTTTTTCAAGCAGAAGCCGGCCGGCAGCACGACCTATTTCCGACACAGGCTGGGAAACGACCGTGATCTGTGGATCGGTAAAAGTCGCCAGATTGAAATCATCAAAACCGATCAGAGAGACATCATGAGGAATCGATATTCCCATCGATCGGAAGGCTAAAAGCGCTCCCTGTGTCATCAAGCTGTCGACGGTAAAAAGTGCCGTTGGAGGCTTTTTTTGACTGAACAGGCGTATCGTTGCATCCACGGCATGCTCAACCGTCGACTGTGCGACGCAGATCAATTTTTCGCTGGGTTCGATGCCATGGGCAAGCAACGCAGTCTTATAGCCATTGAAACGCTCGCGCGATGTGAAGATGCGTGCATCATCTTGCAAAAGCGCAATATCGCGATGCCCCATTTCGATCAGATATTCAATGGCCTTGCGCGCGCCACCTTCATTGTCGACCACGACACTGTCGCACGCGACACCCTGCGCTGCGCGATCGATCAGGACCAGAGGTACGTTTTCGTCGATCAGCCGTTGCAGATGCGAACTGTCTTCGGCTGATGTCGGCGCGACGATGAAACCGCGTATGCTCAACGATTGCAGGCTGGCCAGCAGTGATTTTTCCTGATCCAGTTGTTCTTCACTGCTCGCAATGATGAGATTGTGCCCTTCTTCTCGCGCCAGCACTTCAACATCATGGGCAATTTTTGCAAAGAACGGATTCTGGATGTCGCCAAGAACGCAGCCGATAATTGGCAACTGCCCGCTGCGCAGAGCCTGAGCCAGTCGATTGCCTCTATATCCCAGTTTCTCCGCAGCAGCCTGAACCTTCTGCGCCGTTTCATCACCAACATAACCGTAACTGTTGAGTGCGCGGGCAGCCGTAGCGCGCGATACATTCGCCAGTGCCGCCACATCCTTAAGGGTCGCCGATTTCAGAGCCATACCATTTTCACAACTGATGAACCTTGACAGTTGTTATCATCCGGAGAGGCGCAAGAGTAGTACCGTCTATCAAATGATTTGCAGGATGATCGATCGAAGATTATTTGGGCTCTGATCTATTGTGCGGTGAAAGGCCGGGCATATCAAAACAGCCATCGTCGTACAGAATGGAACGGGACTGTCAGCCAACCAGGAACTCTCGCGATGCGATGATTGCCAGTCAAGATTCTGGGTCCTGCTACTCACCCGCAGTAATTTAGCTCCGTAACGCCATAAAGAGATATGAACCTATGCCATCGCAACTGATGTTTACACTTAGGTTAAGGTAACAGTGCCCACCGATAGGACTCAAACAAGCGCCACGAGGATTGTCGACCGTACTCAGAAATAGCCCCTCCACTGCTTCCGCGTGA
>NZ_JAHWRG010000034.1:0-17576 GCF_024539785.1 Ochrobactrum sp. BTU2
CAATGGTGGCGAAGAACTCTACTCGACCGAGAACCGGACCACTGCCGACGGTTTGGCAGGCTTGCCGCGGGACTATACCGGTCCCATCCTGGGGCCGGCTTTGCCGGGGGATCTCGGCCGTCCTATCCTCAGTGCGCAGGATCGTGGTCAGCCTGTCGTTGTGCCGACGATGACGGCTCCGAACGTCGATCCGGCCGAGCAACGACGCCTCGCTGAAGCGGAAGCTGCCCGAACCAGCCGCCTGTTCTTCCAGACAGAAACACGGACAACGGCCAGCGCGATAACGCCCAACGCGAATACCACGCCCAATCTTGCCGGGCTCGATCAGGCCGGCACTCCCACGGCACAGGACCGGCAGGCCGCCTTCCTCAACGCTGCCGTCGATCGCCGCACGGTTGCAGCCGATCGCGTGATGCCGCCGGCCTCGCCCTATGTGCTGCAGGCCGGTTCGGTGATATCCGGAGCGCTTATCACCGGCATTCGCTCCGATCTCCCCGGCCAGATCACCGCCCAGGTCACCGAGAATATCTACGACAGCCCGACCGGCCGTATTCTGCTTGTGCCGCAGGGTACCCGCATCATTGGCCAATATGATAACAATGTCGGCTTCGGCCAGAGGCGCGTCCTTCTGGTCTGGAACCGGCTGATATTCCCAAATGGACGATCAATCGTTCTTGAACGGCAGCCTGGCGCCGATACGCAGGGCTATGCCGGTCTCGAGGATGGCGTCGACTATCACTGGTGGGATCTGGCGAAAGCTGCTGGCCTCTCGACATTGCTCGCGGTCGGCGCAGAGCTTGCCATGGATGACGAAGACCGGCTGGTTCAGGCTATCCGCAATGGTGCGCAAGATACCATCAACGATGCTGGCCAGCAGATCATCCGCCGCCAGTTGCAGATCGCGCCCACACTCACCATCAGGCCAGGTTTCCCTGTGCGGATCATCGTCACCCGTGACCTTGTGATGGAGCCCTATAGAGGTTAACCCGATGGCAAAATTGAAGCTTGGGCCACTCGTCGACGACAGGCCCGTCAAGGTGAGTATTGAACTTCCCGGACCGCTATATCGGGATCTTGTTGCCTATGCGGAGTTGCTAAACCGTCAGCAACCGGGCCAATCGTCGGCCGATCCCGCCAAGCTGATCGTGCCTATGCTTCAGCGGTTCATTGCGACCGATCGCGGCTTCGCAAAGGAAAAGCGCGCTGTTCGGGGTGTTTCTGGCGCACCGTCTCAAACACCAAAGATTGACGAATAGTGCTAAAGTAGCGGAGCACCCGGCAACGCTCACCGAGCGCTATCGGCCTGATTGACAATTGCATTCCATCGCGCTTTTCCCGTAGCCAGGTCCAGGAAGTGCTTCAGTGCTGGATTGTGATTCTTTGGCGACCAGACAGCACTAAAACGAATGTCTTCCAGGCCATCCGAGATGGGAACGAACACGACTTCCTTGTGTGCGCCGCCGGACGTTGACGACAATATGAGCGAAATGCCGAACCCCTCTCCGACCATGTTCAAAAGATTATCTCGTCCGACTCCCTGAATGGATATTCTCGGTTCGGAATCGGATCTGGAAAGCTGCCGCAGCAGATATTGATCCAATTCCGCCCCAGCGATACCGGCCGGGATCAAGAATGTCTCGTTGCGCACATCTGCCCAGGAAACGCTCTCTGCCGTTGCAAGAAGATGTCGTTTTGGCAGCGCGAGGAAAAGTCGCTCGGTCCACAGTTGAACCGTTTTGCAACCGGCTAACTGAGGCTCTCTCGGAAGAAAGGCCACATCGATGCGGCCGCTGAGAAGATTGGCGGCTGCCACTTCGGACGTCGATTCCTCTATTTTCACCTCTACACCGCGGAAGCGGGAATGATATTCGCCTACGAGATTGGGAAGGAAGCCGCTTGCCAGGGACGTCATCAGCCCGATTCGTATCTCACCTGTGTCGCCGTGATGCGCCGTTTGCATGTCCTTCACAGCTTGATGCAAATGAGATGCGCCGAATGCTGCGTTTTGCAGAAACCGCGCTCCTGCAGCGGTCAATTTTGCTCCGGTCCGACTGCGAGTAAAAAGGGGTACGCCAAGACGCCGTTCAAGCAGTTGGACTCGGCGGCTTACAGTAGATTGGGACATGGCGACGGCATCCGCCGCACGGCGAAAACTTCCGTGTTCGGCAACCAATAACGCGTATCGTAAGTATCGCAGGTCAAGCGCGAGGTCTGGCATCCAACAGTCTTTTATGCTGCCCTAAAAGTAATCGCCGAGCGACAATTTGGTTCTTGAAGTCCGCATCCAATCCCTTGCTTTCGCTTTTTTCCCTTCGCCATTCATCTATGCTGCCAACTTGACTTGCTCGGTCGGTCGCTCCGCTATCCCGTCATGCGAACGCCGACACCTCCATTGTCCGTAATAGGCCGCTCGAGGTCATGCACGTTGCGTTCCGGTGAGCCCTTCGGATATCTCTTGGCTTCCGGTGGTGAGAACCATGCCCACCCACCCTTACTGGCCCGCTTGATTCGATTTTCTGCCAGATCAGTCGCGTCGTCAGGATAGAAGCTCACACCAACGCTTGCGCCAAGCACAATCCTCGTCCCGGCAATCCGGATGGGACACTTGAGCGCTCTTTCGACACGTCGGCAAACCTGCTCTGCCTGGTACGGCGATCTCATGTTCTCGACGAGAATGGCAAACTCATCCCCACCTAATCGGTACACTGTATCGTCGCCGCGAACACACGCGCGAAGCCTGTTGGCGATCAAGAACAGCGCTTCGTCACCGGCATCATGTCCCAGTAGTTCATTGATTTTCTTGAAATCATCGAGATCGATCAGAATAAGAGCGGTCATCGGCCGCACGTCGTCTTCATAAGATGTTGCGATACTGGTCCATTTCGCTGACAACCGCTGCCGATTACCAAGGCTCGTCAACGGGTCTTCGAAGGCGATGCGTCTTAGCGTCTCCTCCACCCGCTTTCGGTCGGAGACATCCTCGAATGTAGCAATCCCGACCCTTATGTCATGTAGAAGGACGCCACGCTGGTTGACGGTGACGATACCGCCATTCGCCGACACCACGTCCAGTTCCAATGGTTCTACTTTGGATATTCCGGTGGAATCGGCTTTCCACAGACGGTTCCAGTACTGACGAGCTAACAGTTGCTGTTCCAGTTTTGGATAGCTTTGTTCAATCCATGCATCCACAGTTGAGAAATGACTTTCGTTATAACCGAAGGTCTCCTTGAAAGCACGGTTCATGAATTGGATATTACCCACCGGTATTGTCGCCCACGAGATTGGAATTGGCAGAGCATCAAGAATGATGTGCTTATCCCGAAGCGAGAGCCTGGTATGCTTTACTCGCTCAAGAAACTCCTCCACGCTATCTCCTGTTGCAACTCCGCATTGTTTACCTTCGTGAATTTTCCGTTTTCGAGCATTTCATAGCTTCAGGAAGGATTGCTGTTCCGTGTCACGCACACCTTCCTCACCCTGTTCGATCACTCTTTGGAGCGGGGGCCGAAGAGCGCTTTAACAACACGCGGACCGTACCAGACGATGACAGCCAAAGCTGCGATCAACAACAGCGTGCCGACCATTTCGTAGACAGGAAAACCCACCGCGTCTCTTGAAACGAAGAGGGCCACCACAACGCCTGCAGCAGACAGAATTGCTTGGGCTAGGATACGAACCATAGGAAACGTCTCGAATTCTTGTCACAAACGTTCTGGAGCAGGGACAGGCTGGATGTTGTTCTACTGTCGAAAACTAAGAACCGGATCGCCATGCCCAGTCCCTGATTTCTGGCATATCCTCGCCATGTTCACAGACATAGGCGAAATGCTCCTGCAGCTTGCCGCGCAGGCTTTCGACCACATGACCGGCCCTTTCCTTCAGGCCCGGCACGCGCTCGATCGCCTCGATGGCGAGGTGGTAGCGGTCGAGCTGGTTCAGCACTGTCATGTCGAAGGGCGTCGTGGTCGTGCCTTCCTCAACGAAACCTCGAACATGGATGTTCTGATGGTTGGTGCGTTTATAGGTCAGCCGGTGGATGAGGTAGGGGTAGCCGTGATAGGCGAAGATCACCGGCCGCTCGGTGGTGAACATCCGGTCGAAATCCTCGTCGGAAATCCCGTGCGGATGCTGATCCTTTGATTGCAGCGTCATCAGGTCGACGACGTTGACGACGCGAATCTTCAGGTCCGGGATCGCTTCTCTCAGAATGGATACCGCAGCCAGTGTTTCCATCGTCGGCACGTCGCCGGCGCATGCCATCACCACGTCAGGCGAGATCGTATCCTCTTCATTGCCAGCCCAGTCCCATATGCCGATACCGGCCTGGCAATGCTTGGCGGCATCCTCGATGCTGAGCCATTGCGGCTCCGGCTGCTTGCCGGCGACGATCACGTTGATCCGGTCCCAGGTTTTGAGGCAATGGTCGGCCACCCACAGAAGCGTGTTGGCATCTGGCGGCAGGTAGATGCGCACCACGTCTGCCTTCTTGTTGGCGACGAGATCGACGAAGCCCGGATCCTGGTGGCTGAAGCCGTTATGGTCCTGCCGCCACACGTGCGAGGTGAGCAGGTAGTTGAGCGACGAGACCGGCTTTCTCCATTCTAGCTCGCGCGTCACCTTCAGCCACTTGGCATGCTGGTTGAACATGCTGTCGATGATGTGGATGAAGGCTTCGTAGCAGGAGAAGAAGCCGTGCCGGCCGGTCAGCAGGTAGCCTTCCAGCCATCCCTGGCACAGATGCTCCGACAGCACTTCCATCACCCGCCCGTCGGGCGACAGATGTACGTCATAGGGTTCGATCTTCTCCATCCAAACGCGGTCGGTCACGTCGAACACGGCACCCAGCCGGTTCGATTCCGTCTCGTCCGGGCCGAAGATGCGAAAATTCTTCTCCGTATCGTTGAGGGTCAGGATGTCCCGTAGATATTTCCCGAGGACTTCCGTCGTCTGCACCACGGTCTTGCCGGGCTCCGGCACATCGACCGCGTAGTCGGAAAGCGGCGGGCATTTCAATTCCTTGCGCAGCACCCCGCCATTGGCATGCGGGTTGGCACCCATGCGGCGTTCGCCTTCCGGCGCCAGCGCCTTCAGTTCCGGCTTCAGCCCGCCAGCGAGGTCGAACAGATCTTCCGGATCGTAGGAACGCATCCACTCTTCGAGGATCTTGCGGTGGTCTTCATTCTCCCGGCAATTGGCGACCGGCACCTGGTGCGAGCGCCAGAAACCCTCGACCTTCTTGCCGTCGACTTCCTTTGGCCCCGTCCAACCTTTCGGGCTGCGCAGCACGATCATCGGCCAGCGCGGCAGTTCGGCATAGGGCGTTCCACCCCCCTTTGAACTATGGCGAGCCTTGTCCTGGATAACCCGGATCGTATCCGTTGCCTTGTCCATTGCGCCTGCCATCAGCCGGTGCATCGCTTCCGGCTCATGGCCTTCGACGAAGATCGGCTCGTAGCCATAGCCTTCGAACAGTTTCTTGAGATCCTCGTCGGGAATGCGCGAAAGCAGCGTCGGATTGGCGATCTTGTAGCCGTTCAAATGCAGAATCGGCAGAACGGCACCGTCGCGGGCGGGGTTGAGAAACTTGTTGGAATGCCAGCTTGCGGCGAGCGGTCCGGTTTCCGCCTCACCGTCACCCACCACGCAGGCGACGATCAGGTTCGGGTTGTCGAAGGCCGCGCCATACGCATGCACGAGTGCATAGCCGAGTTCGCCGCCTTCATGGATCGATCCGGGCGTTTCCGGTGCCGCATGGCTCGGAATGCCGCCGGGGAAGGAGAACTGCCGGAACAGCCTGTGCATGCCCTCGGCGTCTTCCGGAACCTCTGGATAGATCTCGCTATAGATGCCCTCGAGCCAGGTATTGGCGACCATGCCTGGGCCGCCATGGCCCGGACCGCAAATATAGATGACGCTGAGGTTGCGCTTTTTGATCACCCGGTTGAGATGCGCGTAGATGAAGTTCAGCCCCGGCGTTGTGCCCCAGTGGCCGAGCAGGCGCGGCTTGATATGCTGGGGCTGCAGCGGTTCGCGCAGGAGCGGATTATCGAGAAGATAGATCTGGCCGACCGATAGATAATTGGCGGCGCACCAGTAGCGATGGATTAGATTGATTTCTGCGGCGTCCAATGAGGCTGCCGTGTTGAAATTTTTTTGCTGCATATTCCCGCCCTCAGCTCGCCCAAAGCACGCCAACAGTTTGGCTGACGTGGGAAAAACCAGCATCCCCTGAATCGACATGCTAATTCCAAGTCATCATGTGATGACTATCAGCGACCATATATCCGTTCATGTGGGATGATGGCAAGTGAAAATACAGAAACTATTGCGTTTATTCGTTGACGACTGAGATTATTGTTGGTCATGGTGATGGGCACCCAGAATTTACTGAGTGATAGAAAGAAGTGAACTCTTGCGACGGCTGGAAGACATTGTCTCCCCAACGGAAATATTGCTGGACCGGCGGCTGCATGAGCTCATTGTCAGCAGGATGCCGGATTTCCGTCGTAGTTGATCAGTCTTCCAGATGTCTGGCGTTGCCACCCATGGCCACACCACCGTCGACAGGTAGTGCATGGCCAATCACGTAGCTGCCAGCGTCCGATGCAAGCCACATCATTGCTTGAGCAACCTCGAGCCCAATACCGCTGGCTGCGCCAGTAATGGGTACAATATAGCCGCCAAAACCATAAGTGACGTTCATTGCCCATTTTCCCTTCATCGTTAAAAGCCAACGATACAACCTCGCTGACAGTCAGTAAGCGATCTGGCCATTGACTAGTCCTCCAGACGTCCCGGACAGTTCCTGTTGCAAGATCTTTCGCGCTTCTGGGCTGACCACCGACATCGGGGCCGCAACGACAGTTCTCGCCGCGGAGCCGGCCAGATTGACCGTACCGATTGCAGCCATCCCGACGTGATCGGCCAATGTCACCTGGCCGCCCTCGAGGGATTGTCCAGCCAGACGTTTCCCCAGGAGCCCGATGATTTCTGGACTATCGGCAAAGGCGTTGTGACCGAGGGCGTCCTTGGAACGCACGGTGCTGGTATCGATCACTGTGATCCCAAGCTGTTTCAGCACGCCGGTATAAGGGGTGGTATCGACACCGCCGACACGGTTGACTCCACCGGAGATCCATCTCGAAACCTCAAGCGCCCGGTCGCGCGTCGAGGCAAAAATGGTGAACTGCGGCCGCTTCGGCCCCATCTCTATGAGTTGACGGCGGAAGACGTCGACATCGATATCGGGCGACGCCAGCACGACGTTGCGGACCTTCGCCGGGATCGTCTTTTCGCGCATCGCGATCCCGCGCAGAGCCTCAGCCGTCAGCCATGTTCCCATGGAATGGGCAAGGATGGTGATATCGCCGACGTCAGGGCTGCGGGCAGCCTGGATGATCAAATCCTCCAGGGCACGGCGTGAATAGTTCGTGCTTTCCTTGTCGTAGAGATAGCCAAGAACGCTGGCACGGGAGGGCCAGGTGAACAGGATCGGAGCGGCATCGGTTCCCGCGTCATGGGTGATCTGGGCAAAACGAAAGACAGCATCTGCATAGGTGTTGTTGAAGCCATGCACGAAGATGATCACCTGCCGCTTTGCATTACGGTTCTTGCGAAACCAGTTGAGCGCCTGATGCTCTGAGCTGACCTTCTCGTCCTTGAGCACGGCGAACTCTTTCTCAGGGTTCGGGGGCACGCGCTTCGGCCACTGGACCTCCCCGACCTTCCGCGCCTCATCCGGCGGGATGGAAACGGTGAGGTTGTTGAGCGAGATCGCCGTTCCGCGCTCTCCGGAATAAAGCTCGCCGGGATCTGCGGCGGGTTTTCGGGTGGTCGCGACCAGCATGTCGACGCGGCTTGTGTCGTTCGTCGTCAACGCCACGGGCTGAAGGACATTCTCCGGCCGGCCCGCGCAGCCGCTGAGCATGGAAAGAAGGAGGGGAAACAATACGATGCGCCCTCGCCATGAGCGCGAATTGCGTGAGCAGGCTTTTCGGGCGGCAACGGCATTCATTGACGAAAGCCGTCGTAGCGATGACGTGTAGTCAATTGTGTTCGACATCGCGGGGAATCCTGAACCAGGTTACGTAGAGAGCGGGAAGGAACAGCAGGGTCAGGACGGTTCCGACGACGATGCCGCCCATCATGGCGTAGGCCATCGGTCCCCAGAACACCTCTCTTGAGATGGGGATCAACGCCAGCGTCGCCGCGGCGGCCGTCAGCATGATCGGTCGCATCCGATGCTCCGTCGCCTCGACGACGGCCTGCCACGGAGGGGTCCCTGCCTTGCGCAGGTCTTCGATCTGGACGATCAGGATGACCGAGTTTCGGATGAGGATACCGATCAGGGCAAGCACGCCGAGGATTGCGACGAAACCTAATGGCGCTCGACTCAGAACGAGCACAGCGACGACACCGATCAAGGCGAGCGGGGCGACCGAGAAGACGAGGAGCAATCTATGGAAGCTTTGAAGTTGCGTCATCAGAAGCGTCGTCATGACGAAAATCATGACCGGCACCACATTGATAATCGGCGCCTGGGACTTGGAGCTCTCCTCGACCGTACCGCCGACGGCGATATCGTATCCCGGTTCCAAAGAGGCTTTCAGTTCTTCTATCTTCGGGTCGAGCTGCCGAACTATCGTCGCAGGCTGCATCGTGTCCCTTATACCGGCCTTGATCGTGATCGTCGGTATCCGGTTGCGTCGCCAGATCGTCGGTTGCTCCAGGTCGTGTTCGAATTTGGCGACGGAGGAGAGCGGGATGGACTTCCCGCTGGCGCTTGGCAGTTGGAGATCGAGCAGACTGTCAATAGAGGCGCGTTCTTGTGCCTCCGCCCGTCCGACAACGTTGATCAGATAGATCGCATCGCGGACCTGCGTCACGGTCGCGCCCTGGACGATGCCGTTCAGCGCCGTTGCGATATCCTCGGAAGAAACACCGAGCTGCCGGGCCTTGTCCTGGAGAACGTCGACCTTCACTACCCGTGCAGGCTCATTCCAGTCGAAGACGAGGCCGGTCAGAGAAGAATCGGACATCACGATCCCGGCAGTTTTTTGCGCTAACTCGCGCACTTTCTGAATATCCGGGCCAGAAATTCGGTACTGGACCGGCTTGCCGACCGGCGGACCGAAGTCCAGCGTCTTGACGAAAGCGTCGGTGCCCGGAAAAGTCTTCAGCAAATAAGCCTGCAAGTCGGCCCTGAGCCGGTCGCGGACCTCAAGACCCTTCGAGACGATGACGATCTGGCCGAAGGTGGGATCGTCGGGCTGGACGTCGAAGGACAGAATGAAGCGCGGGGCACCCCTACCGACATAGCTCGACCAGTGATCGATGTCGGGATTGCCGGCGAGCTTCTCCCGCTCGAATTGCGCCATCTGCCGGTTCGTCTCGGCCATGGAACTGTTTTGCGGCAGGTTCCAGTCGATGATCAACTCCGGACGGTCGGACGCGGGAAAGAATTGCTGCTGAACCAGCGACATCCCGGCAACGGACAGGCCAAACGCGGCGACTGTCACGATGATGGTCGTCCAGCGAAAGCGAAGGCAGAGCTGAAGCAGCCATGAGAAGGCTGCTCCCATACGGCTCTTGTGCTCCTCGTGCTTTTTCATTGTCTTCGGCAGGATCGTCACGCCCAGCAGAGGGGTGAACAGAACGGCGACGATCCAGGACACGGTCAGCGAAACCGCCAGTACGACGAAAAGCGTGAAGGTGAATTCGCCGGCGCTGCTGTTGTTGAAACCGATCGGCAGGAACCCTGCGACGGTGACCAGCGTGCCGGTCAGCATCGGAAAGGCAGTCGATATGTAGACATGGGTCGCGGCCTTGCGCAGAGTGTCACCGACCTCCAGGCGGGCCACCATCATTTCGACGGCGATCATTGCATCGTCGACCAGAAGGCCGAGCGCGATAATGAGGGCGCCGAGCGAGATACGCTGCAGCGAAATACCGGAATACTGCATCACCATGAAGGTGATGGCGAGCACCAGCGGGATGGAGATCGCCACGACCAGCCCGGCGCGCAGGCCAAGGCTGATGAAGCTGATGGCGAGCACGATGGCGACAGCCTCGAACAAAGCTCTGGTAAAGCCGGAAACGGCTTCGTCGACCACGGCCGGTTGATCTGAGACATGATCGACGGACACGCCGAGCGGCAGATCCTGCACGATGCGCTCCATCATCTCGTCGAGAGCGTGACCAAATTCGAGTAGATTGCCACCGGCCTTCATTCCGATTGCAAGCCCGATCGCCGGCTTGCCATTGAACCGGAACAGCGACGATGGAGGATCGACGTAACCACGTTTGACGGTTGCAACATCCGTCAGCGGAAAAAAGCGATCGTTGACGCGCAGGTTGATCGCCCGGAGGCTGTCTTCGGAGATGAAGCGGCCACCGACGCGCAGAGCGATGCGCTCCGGCCCGGCGTCGATGAAGCCCGATTGGGTGACGGCATTCTGCTTTTGCAGGGTTTCGACGATGTCGGACTGATTGATTCCAAGCGCTGCGATCTTGCGGGTGGAGAACTCCAGATAGATCACCTCGTCCTGGGCGCCAATGATGTCGACCTTGCCAACATTCGGCACTGTCAGGACCTTGGTGCGGGCATCCTCGACGAGATCGCGCAACTGCCTCTGATTCAAGCCGTCGGCGGTGAAGGCAAAGATGTTTCCGTAAACATCGCCGAATTGATCGTTGAAGAAGGGGCCGACGACGCCTGACGGAAACTGCTGCTGGATGTCGCCAATCATGTTGCGGACGCGCTGCCAGGTCGCTGGGACATTGCGCGCCTTGGTGGTCGGAAGAAGATCAACGAAGATCGTGGTCTTGCCGGCGGTCGTGAGGCTCCGCGTCCGATCGAGGCTGTCGAGCTCCTGAAGCTTTTTCTCGATGCGATCGGTGACCTGCTGGGTGACCTCTTCGGCCGAAGCGCCCGGCCATTGCGCCTGGATCACCATCGTCTTGATAGTAAAAGACGGATCCTCCTCGCGTCCAAGGTTGAGGTAAGCGTACATGCCAGCGACCGCGAAGGCGATCATGAAATACCAGACGAAGGAACGATGTTCGAGCGCCCAGTCCGATAGATTGAAATTCTTCATGGGCGCATCTCCTGTCCTGGCCTTATCTTCTGTCCCTCCTGAAGTTCACTGACTCCTGCAACCACGACTCTTTCTTCCGCGGTCAGTCCCGATTTGACCCGTACAAGTGGGTTCTCCGGCCCGGTTTGTTCCAGGACAACCGTACGCGACGACACGCTCAGGGTATTCGGATCGATCACCCAAACACTAGGGACGCCATTCTTCTCCACGATTGCCGAGCGGGGCACTTCCACGGCTTGGATGCGTTGGCGCTCCGTGAACGTGGCGGTCACGACCGCACCGAAGCGGAAGACCTCGGGGGGCTTTTCCAGGGCGATTTTCACCCTGTAGGTTCGGGTGTCCGCGTCCGCCTGCGGAGCGATCTCCCGGACCTGTCCGGATGTCCGCAAGCTGCCATCGAGCTGCAGCGCAACGTCTACATGGTTGGACGAAGTGATAGACGAAACCTGCGCCTCGGGCACGTCTATGATGACATCGCGCTGATCGAGCCGCGCGAGTTTCAGGACGGCTTGTCCGGCTGTAACGGTCTGGCCCACTTCAACGGAGGTTGAGGTGATCACGCCGTCGAACTCCGCCTCTAACCGAGCATAGCCAAGCTGCTCCCGGGTCTTGGCCAGATTGGCTTGCGCTTTCGCGACATTCGCCTGTGCCGACTTGAGCCCCTGTTCGGCAAGTTCGAGGTCGGCAACGCTGGCGGTGTTAGTCGCAGCGAGCATGCGTTTGCGTTGCTCGTTAATCACGGCGTTCTCGAGTTGGGCATTCGCATTTCTGAGATCGGCTTGCGCGCTGATCACGGCGAGCTGCAATGTGAGCGGATCGATCTCCGCGAGAATGTCGCCCTTCCTGACGATGTCGCCTGTCTCAACCTGTCGCGCGATAACACGGCCAAGAACCCGGAATGCGAGTTCGGTCTCCACCCGCGGCTGAACGACACCGGCAAAACTCAAGGCTTGGGAACGACCGGCTGTCACGTCCATCCAGACTACGGGTCGCGGTGGCGTGTTTTCCGCTGCAGCGGGCTGGTAGGGTAAGGACCAGACGATGACTGTTGCGATATAGAGCATAGTAGCTGGGGACGGGCGCTTCATCTCAGTTACCCTCCCAGTTCACGACCTGGTCGGGCCGAAGGAACTTGCCGCCTTCCGTGACAACCAGTTCCTGTGCGGAGACCCCCTTTGCGGCAGTGAATTCGCCTGCGCGGTAACTTGCTACAGTGATCGGGCGAAGTGCGACGGTGCGCTTGGCCGCATCCACGATCCAAACTGCGGGCTTCCCGTCAGCCGACGCCATCGCGCTCCACGGCAATGTGATCGCAGCCTCTTGAGACGCTTGAAAAGTGCCGATCACGGGAGTTCCAAGGGACCATTGGACATTGTCGGGAAGTGCCAATTTCACGCGGATCGTTCCGGTCGTCGTATCGATGACCGGCGCGACCTCTCTCACTTTTGCAGGGATACCACCGCCAGGATTCGAGACTGGCACCACGGTCGCCTCATCGCCCGGTGGCCCGGCCAGGAAAAATGCCTCGAAGACATCGAAGACCGCATCACGGGGACCATCATGGGCGAGCGTGAA
Organism: Ochrobactrum sp. BTU2; assembly: GCF_024539785.1. NCBI lineage: Bacteria > Pseudomonadati > Pseudomonadota > Alphaproteobacteria > Hyphomicrobiales > Brucellaceae > Ochrobactrum > Ochrobactrum sp. BTU2. The sequence continues at coordinate 12,675 of NZ_JAHWRG010000034.1, forward strand.
GGCAGGCTGTGCCGCTGATACGACCTGCCCAACCTCGATGCTGCGCGCAGTGATGATGCCGTCAGCATTGGCTTTGAGTTCGGTGTGGGAGAGTGCGTCGCGAGTGATCGCCAGGGACGCTTTGGCGGACTCCAGCGACCCTTCTGCCGTCGCCAATTCCTCTTTCGCCTGATCGTAGGTCGACTGGGCGATTGCGCGTGTCTCCACCAATGTCTGATAGCGCTGAAAGGCGAGTTTCTTTTGATTGAGTGTCGCTTGCGCCGCCAGAAGACCAGCCTCAGCCGACTCCACGTCGGCGCGTTGCTCGGTGTCATCGATCCGAGCCAGAACATCTCCGGCGTGCACATGTGAACCGATATCCACCCGCCGCTCTATGACCTTGCCGGCGGAGCGGAACGCGAGGTCGGTCTGGATGCGCGCTCGTATCTCGCCTGAGACGCCTGTGCTGCGCTGATGCTCGATCATTGCAGCGTGAATCACGCGTACCGGCTGCGGTGGCGCCGCTGTTGTCTTGGCATTGTCGTCGCATGCCGCAAGCAACATGCCGGTCAAACCGAGACCAATCACGCGAAATCGAATTTTGGAAGTGCGATGCCGGCTCGTAAACTCGCCGGCATCATATCGTTCTTGCTTCTTCAAATAACTTCCAGTCAGAGTAAGATCTCCTGCGATTGTCTGCGAGGCTTCGAGCCGGCAGATTTCTGGCGCGGGGCGCTTGTCGTGTCTTGACGTCCAGACGCGTTGGGCGAAACGGCTGACGCATTGACGCTTGCGGCTACCGGGTGCTGCCGGCCAATTCTTTGCCCAGTTGGTCCGCCGCCGAGCGTACCCCGGCCTTCGCGGCGTCGAGCCCCCCGAAATTGGCGGTGATGTCGAGTGCGTTCGCGCTTCTGCTCGCAACATGGGCGTAGAGCAGGGCGCCGGTCTGGGCATCCTCGATCTCGACGGCATAGGACACCCAGCCGGAGAATGTGCCGCGACCGCCAGTGGCCTGAGCGCCCGCATTGACGACAAGGCCGACCGGCAGAACATGCGAAACGGTGGACAGCACCGGTGTGCTTGCTTCTGCACCGGTCAGTGTCAGCCTGGCGCGCAACGTACCCGGTCCGGGCTGTGCAACGAGTTGAAGACGTCGGCTGAGGACCTTGGAAAACTCCTGATGCATGTAGCTGGCAAGTGCCTGCCGGTCGGTAGCCGACATCTTGCCGAATTGGGCGTCCGGCCCTGCATAGATCGCCGTGGGTGGAATAATCACACGACTGTAGGCTGCGAAATTCACATCCGGCCGACGGTAGGCATAGGGCCTTGTCTTGTCCGAGGTCGGGCGTAGAAACGCCGACGAAGACAGCGCTTGAGACGGTGGCGGTGTTGTTGCGCAGGCGGCGAGGGCGAGCGCCATCGCGCAAGCCGCCAGGCCACGCACCCAAATATTGGAAGGCCGCCTCCGAGGTGCCTGGGACGGACCGGAAATCGGGGTCAGACTATTTGCGCGATTATCCAAAGTTCACCTCATGTGCATGGCCCGCTGTCACGGTGTTTTCTTCACCGGCAGAACGGTCCTCAGCTTTTGAACGAAAATCCCGAGGCGGTGATCCGCCTCGGCCTGACTTGCGTCATGGCTAACGATCGGGGACGGCGTGTACTCGTCTCCGGCTTGAGGTTCGTCTTAACGCTCCACGACGCCCCTACGGAATTGGAGGCCGCCACCAGGCTGCCGCATGATCGCGCCACCGGCGCAACGGTCTGGGCCGCATGCTCCTCGTGCCGCGGCGCCGCCGCCGTAAGGGCCGCGAACAACGGCAGAACCGCCGCATGCCGCTCCGACGCAGCCACCTCGCGCAACGCCGCCGTAGCCCGGGCCGCCGCGATAATACGTGTTCCACTGTCCGTGCCACGGCTGGCCGGCATAATGGTTGTTCCAGTAAGCCTGATTGAAGGCGACAACGGTCAATCCGATCATCGGAATGAGCGCCGGTGAAAGAGCTACTGTTTGGCCTTGATAGTAGATGCTGACATAGTTCGAAGAGACCCAGCCGCGTGCTCCTCCCCACGAGACGTCGCACCAGGACGCTGCATCAAGGCACCCGTAGATGGTAAGAGCTGCGCTCGGCGGCATCGTCATGACCACTGGATACCATGTTCCCGGCCCGGCCCTCAGATTGACGCTGCCGACCGTCGCTCCTTTTGTTGCCGCTACAGCCGGGCCTGATGCGACGGCCATACACAGCGCTGCCAATGCACCCAGGATACGGCGGCGCGTAACCCAAATACGCTTTATGTTCATAACTTTCTCCTTTGAAATCGTTGAGCTTTCCTGAGTCAACGCGTCCGACAACTTGAACGAGCAGATCAAAGTCGTTCAAATATTTACAAGTTGACGACGCTCCAACGGCTGTCGTTTGGCCCATCGTCTTCGGAGCCATCAGGGTCGCCAAAGCGGTAGGCGCTGACACATCTCTCCGTCGAAGCCGCCTCGTTCGACACGCACAGCTCATATCCGTCCTCGGCGGCATACAGAGTGACGCAAACGGTATTCGGCATTCCGTTTTCCATCGGGAAACAGAGCGCCTCGATGGATTCGTTCTCCCATGGGATCGTGACGGGCCGCTCGCGGGCAGCCGCGTTAACAGAGACGGAAATGCCGGCAAGCAGCATCAAAGCAAAGCAGGTAAAACCGCGCCTCTTACTCATTGTCCCTCGCTTGTAATGCTGAATAGAAGGTCGATGTCCGGGCAGTTTCTTTCTTGCCACGGAGCGAAATGCAATTAACGGCAATCGCCATCCGACCTGTTGCCAAGGGTTCGAGGCAACGGTGCATTCTGAAAGATTGACCTACTCCATAACTGGTTGGCCCCGAGGCAAACGGCCGTTGCTCGCGCCAGCGCTGCGATGGTTTTCGGTCGGTATTTTTCAATCATCAGCAGCTTCCCGAATGGATGAATTGCTACTGATACGAAGTGCGGCGCCCGATGCGACATTCCGGTTGGATTTTTTTCGGAGCTGCCATTCAGATCTGAGATCTTATGGTGAGCAGCAGTAAGGGAAGGACATGCAACATGAGCTGGTCCAGTTGGCGCAGATGATCGACTGGCCGTTTCTGAAAGAGCGTTTTGGCAAGGTTTTTCAGGATGGATCAGGTATGCGGCAGCTGCCGACCCGGCTGATGGCAGGGCTGGCAATCCTCAAGCATACATTCAATTTGTCGGATGATGGGGTTTGCGTCCGCTACCACGACAGTCCGTACTTCCAGTATTTTTGCGGTGGGGAGCTCTTCCAGCACAGATTGCATTTGGACCGTTCGTCGATGACGCGCTGGCATCAGCGCATGGGCGAGGAGCGGATAACGGCTCTTCTACGGGAGAACCTCTCGGTGGCGGCCAAGACCGGTGCGATGAAGCCGTCGGACACGCGGCAGGCGATCGTGCGATAACTGATCGGTCTAGCCCGCGACGGATCGGCGACCGTTACGGAACGCGCAGTATTCCCTTTGCCTTTTGATCGGCAACCACCGTGCGCCTTCCTTCGGGGGAGATTTGACCTATCGCATCCACCAATGGACCGCCAATTGCGTCCATGAACTCCGTCCAGGCGGACTGCATTGCACTGAGGGCCGCCAGGGTTGCGACAGGATCATACGGATCAGCAGACATCTGTTTCAGCATTTCTTGCCGAGCCTCGGTAACTTTCCTCACGGCTCGCGCATATCGCGGTTCTTCCTTGAGAAGAGTCTCACGGAACGACCTGGCGTCTGAAGCGGGAAGGGTCGCTTCCGCAACAGCAAGAATGCGAGCTAAAGGATCATCACCTCTGGGGACCTCCGGTGTCGCACGCAGCATTTGCCCTCCCACAAAAGCGAGAAGGAACATGTTCAACACGAGCGATATGGGAAGAGCAATTCGCAGCCATTTTCTTGTGCCATCCTGTGTTTGAACCATATTGCTGTTCATTCCATGAAAATTGGGATCGATGCGACCTGAAGTGTGGGGAGCAGATCACCGGAGGCGGGTAAGTTCGGGAAATGCATCCCGATAAAAAGACCCGCAGCCACTGCTATCCCGCTGCCGGAGGAAATACCCAGCCAATTCAGATGGGGCCATAGCCCGCGAACTTGCGCAAAAAGCCGTGCACCGAACCGGGAGGGTCCGGATGGTGCTGGCGCTATTCGCGCAGCGACGTTCGTTCTCAGGCGCACCAAGGCGACACTACGCTCGCCCGGCGGCCACAGGGAGATCTCTTGATGCCTGCGCGCCGCCGCTAGCGCATCATCCATCAAGCGCTCCTCCGCAAGAACGGTACGCGCCACTTTCGAGATCTTTAGCAGAGACAGCGCATCGGCCTGCACCTCTACAGGCCAGAGGTCAATATTCGCTCCGTAACTTCGCGCCAGGGACGTAAAACGTTCGATCTTCAACATATTTATTCTCCCTGTTTATCACGCTCTGCCAGCAGCCGCTCACGAAGTGTAGTTCTGGCGCGCGCAAGCAGACGCTCTATTGCTTTGGCCGACAGCCCAAGAATACGTCCCGCCTCAGCGCCGGATATGCCTTCCTCGTAGACGAGTATCATCGCGGCCTGCTGGCTCGCTGGCAATGCGCGAATAGCTGCAGCCAGGGCGGCATCGCGCTCGGTACTCGTCAAAATCTCGTCTGCTGCGGCTCCTGGATCGACAGCATCGAAGTTGTCTGGAAGGGGGACCGGCTCTTTACGGCGGCGGCGATCAATACAGAGATTGACGACGATCTGATAAAGCCAGGTTCTCAATCGAGCGCGCTTTGGGTTGAAGCGGCCAGCGTGATGCCACACCTTGACCATTGCATCCTGGGCGATGTCCTCAGCATCGCGAAAATTCGGGGTTATGCGGCTGGCTACACTTAGAACAAACGCACCGTGACGAACAACGAT
>NZ_JAHWRG010000035.1:0-17480 GCF_024539785.1 Ochrobactrum sp. BTU2
TAAATTATTTCCCCCGAAACCAATTCAATGCCGCCGATCATCGTGAGTTACGACAAGCCGCCACTGACATGTGGCGCGAAATCACGTGCCTGAAATCCGCATGACAGATGCGCCAAAGAATACGTTACGTCTGCACTCTCGTTAAAGTAACAGTGCCCTGGATACACTCGAATTCATCCAGCCGTACATCATGGTGTGGATTCGCCGTTGTTTATAAGTATACCGATTCGATTGGCGTACTTTGCCGGAATGTTTCCGGCTATGCGGATCGAGATCGAACCGTAAGCAGGGTTTTAGGTAGGAGTTGATCGGCAACATCAGAAGCGATAACCTTCTGTGACCAATCGACGGTGCCCTGCTGGTTCGGTGCGCACCGTGTGGAGCGTTAGGGCGTTCCATTGACGAGCGAAGCTTGAAGTTGGCGGAGCTTTAGCGCCGAAACCTACTCATCAATGAGGTTGATCGCCATTTCGCGGCACTTTTCGAAGGATACCGATACGGCTGGCGCTGTTCCATCCACGACGTTGAGCCCTTCTCAGAATTTCCGCGGGCGGAGTAGGTGGCGAAAATGAAGAACCGCGCGTCCGAGCTCTCTGAACGCCTGGTTGATAAGGACACCGCCTGTACAAATCGCGTCTTCATGGCAGCCGCATATTTGACATATTTGCGCTCCTACCAGTTTATCGGTCCAGAGGGTGTAGGGAAAGGGTTGGGAACGTTCTAAAATCTCTTGGCTGACTTGCTGCGCAGTCATGACCCGCGCGAAATAGCTTCCTGCGATTTGGCAGCCTTAATGATCCAGCGTTGGAAGCGCGCGCCAAATGGCTTGCTCAACGCGGCGCGGTCCCACGCGAGATAATAGCTTTCCGACAGCCGCAAGCGGAGGTCATAGGGTATAATCAGTCGGCGCTCGGCTAATTCTTCTCCAATCATTGAAATTTGGGCCAATACCACGCCGCGTCCACTCAAAGCTGCGCCTATTGCGCCGGTAGACAGGCTAAAGGAAAATCCGGGCGCTGCATGCAATGTATCAACACCTATATGGCGCGCCCAGTCGGCCCAGTTCGGCGGCGGTAAATAATCGCTCTCCCAGTCAATGCCCAACAGCGGTAGCGACAAAATATCGGCCGGCTGCTGCAGCGTACCGCCAGCCAGCAATTGTGGCGCACAGACCGGGACCACCCAGTCGCGATAAAGCTCGACATAGTGCTCGTGCGCCAGCACGCGTTTACCATAGGTTATGCGGAAATCCGCCGGCTCAACGCCAAGCTGGGGCTCGATGTCCTGTCCGCTCAAGCGCACGCGTGCTTCCGGATGTTGTGATTGCCAGTCAAAAATCTTTGGCCCAATCCATCGGTTGGCTACCGATGTCAGCGCGCTCAGGATTATTACGCCGTGATTGCGCGCCCGTTCGAGTACATCTCCCGCCCGGGCAAGTTGTTCGAATCCCTTCGAGATCTGCTCGTGATAAATCCGGCCCCAAGTGGTCAGGGCTATCTGGCGTCCTTTTCGCTCCAGCAGCGTGACGCCAATAGCCTCTTCAAGACTGCGTATCTGCTGACTGACAGCGCCGGGTGAAACTCCCAGTTCGCGCGCCGCCTTTGTCACTGTTCCGCAGCGCCCAATCGCCTCGAAAACCTGCAATCCCCGCAAGGGCAAATTAAGCATAACCGCTGTACTCACGTTGGTACTTTTTAGCTACTCTAAATAAAAACGCAGGACTAGTCAGCTTGTATTTGCTGTGCTCCCCCCTGAACATGCTGGCAATTAAAATCGAAAATTGGGGAACGATCATGTTTTTAAGGAATGCTTGGTACGTCGCTGCCTGGGATCATGAGGTCAATCGCGAGTTGAAGACGGTGACGATTCTCGGTGAGCCGATCGTTCTTTATCGCACCAGCGATGGTCGGCCGGCGGCGCTTGAAGACGCGTGTCCGCATAGGAAATTGCCGCTTTCCATGGGGCGCATCAAAGGTGATCAGGTCGAATGCGGCTATCATGGCCTGACCTTTGATATGACCGGCACCTGCACCCGCGTTCCCGGCGCCGAGAAAATTCCACATGTCGCCTGTGTACGATCCTATCCTGTGGAAGAACGCTATGGTCTTGTGTGGATCTGGATGGGCGAGGCGGACAATGCCGACCCGGCGGAAATCTTCCATGTCGAGCATTTCGATGATCCGGCCTGGGGCGTCAATCGTGGCGAATCGATGATGCTCAACTGCAATTATCTCTACATGACTGACAATCTACTCGATCCGTCTCATGTCGCCTGGGTGCATCAATCTTCCTTCGCCAGCTCAGCCTGCGAGGAAACGCCCCTTGAAACCACGGTGGCTGCGGACGGCGTGACTGTATGGCGCTGGATGATCGATTCAGACCCGGCGCCTTTTTATGCACCCTTCCTGCAATTTGCAGGCAAAACCGATCGCAAGCAGCATTATGAAGTGCGTTATCCGAGTAACGCCATCATTAAGGCAATTTTTGCCCCGGCGAATAGCGGTGGCGAGGGCAAGTCTCTGCCCGAAACGACCTTTATGATGGACAGCTATAATTTCATGACCCCGATCGACGAAAGCCACACAAAATATTACTGGTTTCAGCTTCGAAACTTCAAGCCGGATGATCCGGCGGTGTCAGCAAGTTTCGCCAAATCCGTGCGCGGTGCATTTGAAGAGGATCGTGTCGTGCTTGAAGCCGTGCAGCAGGGAATGGCCAACAAGAAGACGCCAAATCTTGATCTAAAGATCGATACGGGCCCGCTGCGTTTCCGCCGCCGTCTGGCGCAGATGATCGCCGCGGAAAACTCAACCGCCGTGGCAGCTGAATAGGCGGTCTTAATGGCGAAAACTCAAGGTTTTCGTCCATTTATGGTAACGGCAAAAATCCGTGAGAGTGACACGATAACCTCGTTTCACCTGACCGCCTGCGACCGTGAACATTGGACGAGCTTCAAGACAGGCCAATATGTGACGCTAAGGGTGCCTAGTGCGCAAGGAACAGAACAGCGCAATTATACCGTGTCGTCATTTTCAGCCGAAACCGCAACCTATCGCATTACCGTCAAGCGTGAGACGGCGTCGTCAGCGCAGTATCCCGACGGTCTCGCATCCAGCTGGCTGCATGACCGGGTGGAAATCGGCGCCCACATCGATATTGACGGCCCGCACGGCGCTTTCACCTTGGATGAGACGAGCTGCCGGCCGGTGGTGCTGCTGTCGGGCGGCGTCGGACTGACGCCGATGGTCGCCATGCTGCGGGCGTTGGTGGAACAGAGTGATCGACCGGTCTGGTTCATTCACGCCACCGATCACGGCGGCGTACATGCCCTGCGCGAGGATGTCTTGTGGCTGGCGGCGGCAAGAGACAATATCCGGGTGCATTTTTGCTACCGCACGCCTCGCGTGGAGGATGAGAAGTTGTTCCACTCCACCGGCTTGTTGTCGAAAGAGACGCTGCAGGCGCTGCTGCCACTCGACGACTATGACGTCTACATGTGCGGACCTCTACCGTTCATGCAGGCCATGTATGATCTTCTCACCGATCTTGGCATCGCTGAAAACCGCATTGCCTATGAGTTTTTCGGTGTGGGCAGCCGGCTGAAAAAGACTAGCTCATCTCTGACTGCTACAGCCGTGGTCACCGCTGAACCGTCGCTGAGCGGTGACGCAGTAAGCGTTGCGCTCGCCGTGAGTGGCCAAGTTCTGCCCTGGAACGATAAGTCACCGTCCTTGCTGGACTTTCTCGAGGATAATGGTTTCGAACTGGCGTTCAGCTGCCGTGCAGGCATATGCGGCTCCTGCGTGCAGAGACTGGTGTCGGGGACCGTGAGCTATTTTGAAGAACCGCTCGATGGTCCCCAACCGGGTCAAGTCCTGTTGTGTTGCGCGAAGCCACAATCAACCATCGTGCTTGATCTATAACGACCTAAGTAAGAAGGGACACGCGCGTGAACGCAGGTTTCATCAAATATAAGGCAAAAACGGTTGCATCATTCATTCCGACGAACTTTGACGCCATGCGAGCGGACTTCATCGCAGCAGCGCAGAAAGCCGGAGCAAGCCTGGAACAGATCATTCATCCGTTGCATGGACCGACGGGAGAGCAGCTTTCGACCGATGTGGCGTTGATTGGCCGTCGCGATGCGCGGCGCATGCTGGTCATTCTGTCAGGCACCCATGGCGCGGAGGCGGCGTTTGGCTCTGCCTGTCAGAGCCGATGGGTCGGGAGCACCGACTTAGCCGGATTGCCGGAGGATCTTGCCATCCTGCTCATCCACGCCATCAATCCATGGGGCGCGGCCTGGATGCGCCGAGTAACCGAGAACAATGTCGACCTAAACCGCAATTTTATCGACTGGTCGAAAGAGCCGCCGCGCAATGAAAATTATCGCCGTGTACACGAAGTTGCGGCTTTCACTGCCTGGGACGGTCAGGAGCGCGAGCAGGCCAGACAAGCTTATGCCAGGTTACAGCAGGAACTGGGTGGGCCACAGGCGATGGTGGCGGTGGTCGAAGCGGGCCAATATGAATTTAGCGATGGGCTCTATTATGGCGGCTCGCAGGCGGAATGGTCCAATCTGACGCTGCACCGCATCATGCAGGATCATGTCAGTGAGGCGGAAAACGTCGTCCTCTTCGATCTACATACCGGTGCGGGGCCCTATGGTTATCCTGCACTGCTGTCAATCGCGGAAAGCGAGCATGGCGGGCTGGACTGGGGTAGAACCATCTACGGTCCCGCAATGAGTGTGGTGCTGACCGGAACCAATGCCACTACAGATACCGGTATCGCCGCGACCGCAACAGGCTATGTTTCGGCGGCAGTGCGGAAGATGTTGCCCCGCGCAAAGCTGCTGCCTCTGGTGGTGGAATGCGGCACGCTGGCGCCGGGTGTCATGGCAGAAGCGGTCAGCGCCGACAACTGGTTGCATCTGCATGGTGATCCTGCCAGCCCGCTCGGTCTGGACATCAAGCAACGCCTGCGCACCGGCTTCATTCCAGAAGACCGGGCCTGGGAGGAGGCATGTATCCCGGCCAGCCTGCGCTATTTTGATCGCGCTTTGCAGAGCCTGCATGACCTTGCCGCCCAGAACCCGTTGCCGGCGCGGGTCGCCGCCAACGTCGTACCACCGATGGCGGCAGAATTGCTCCCGCCGGCAGTGGAAGTGCATGATTTGCACAAGTCTTTCGGCAGTCTGGCGGTACTTGGCGGTGTAAATCTTGTGGCGCGGCCGGGTGAGGTCGTATCAATGATCGGCTCATCGGGGTCGGGCAAAAGTACTTTTCTGCGCTGCGTTAATCTGCTTGAGCAGCCCGACAGCGGCCGTATCGTAATTGACGGCGAAGAAATCGCGATCCGCCGGCGGCGGGACGGCAAACAGGCACCGGCAAACAAGCGCCAAGTAGAGCGCATTCGGGCCGATGTCGGCATGGTATTTCAGAACTTCAATCTCTGGCCGCATATGACGGTGCTGGAAAACATCATCGAGGCGCCAGTGCATGTACGCAGTCAACACCGCGCGGATGCGGTTGACCATGCCCATGAACTGTTAAGGAAGGTTGGACTAGCAGAAAAGCATGGCCATTATCCGGCGCAGCTTTCCGGTGGCCAGCAGCAGCGCGCCGCCATCGCCCGTACACTCGCCATGCGGCCAAAGGTCATTCTTCTCGACGAGCCGACGTCAGCGTTGGATCCGGAACTGGTCGGCGAAGTGTTGCGCGTCATCCGCCAGCTCGCCGAAGAGGGCAACACCATGATCCTGGTGACGCATGAAATGTCCTTTGCCTACGAGGTCTCGCACAAGATCCTGTTCCTGCACCAGGGCAGGGTGGAGGAGCAGGGTGCACCAACAACTCTATTCAGCAATCCGCAATCGCCGCGCCTGCGGCAGTTTCTGGCGCGCACATTCATTAACTGACACCACAACCGACAACAAACACAAGGGGAAAACGTGATGTGGAAAAATCTGGCGCTCGCCAGCATCATGGCGATGGGCATTTCAACGGCTTCGGCCGCCGGTGAAGAACTGCGCATTGGCACTGAAGGCGCCTATCCGCCATGGAGCATGGCCGATGCGCAGGGCAATGTCACCGGCTATGACGCGGATGTCGGCAAGCTCGTCTGTGCAAAAATGGCGGTGAAATGCACCTTTGTTGTACAAGCCTTTGACGGGCTGATCCCGGCGCTGAGGGCGCATCAGATCGACGCCATCATTTCCGGCATGTCGATCACCAATGAGCGCAAAAAGGAGATTGCTTTCTCGAAAGGCTATGGGGACGTCCCCAATTTCTTTGTCGCGCCCAAAGGAAGTCCTGTCGCGGCACTGACTGACTTCGACGGTCTGATGAAAGCGCTGGCCGACAAGCGGATCGGCGTGCAATCGGGCACGACCCATGCCCGTTATATCGCCAAGCACCTTCCGGATGCCGATCTGAAGACCTATGACACACTGGAACAGATGCAGATCGACATGGCCAGTGGCCGCATCGATGCGTTTTTCTCCGATGTCTCGGCGGCTGATGATTTTCTTGGCAAGCCGGATGGCGCCGGCTTCAGACGGGTCGAGGTGCGTATCGACAGCGCCTCGGACGAAACGCTTGGCGATGCCGCCGGCATCGGTCTGCGCAAGGAAGACAGCGCGTTGAAATCGAAAATTGACGGGGCGCTCTGTGCGGCCATTGCCGATGGTTCGATCGGCAAGGCAAGCGTGACCTGGTTCAAGATGGACATCAGCAAGCCATGCAAGTGAAATGCCAATCATAATGCAATAATTTCAATGAATTACTAAGAAAAGCTGCGCTGCGACAGCAGCGCGGTTCTCTGTCGGGCGGTGGCAAGGTGTGAAAATGGAAATCAGTTTTTTACAAATCTGGGAGGGTGGCTGGATCGGGGCCATTCTTCGCGGCGCGACCATCACGATCGCAATCGGTCTGTGCAGTATGGTGCTGGGCGGCGTGATCGGCACCCTGTGCGGACTGATCAAATGGGGGAGGATCTTTCCGCTCAATCTGCTTGTAGACGCCTATACGTCGGTGGTGCGCGGTATTCCGGAACTGCTGATCATCTATCTGCTGTTTTTCAGCTCGGTGGAATTTGTCAGCAAACTCGCCAGCGCTTTTGGCTATGCCGGCATGGCGGCGGGCGGCTATGCTTTCATCATTGCCGTAATCGCCATTGGCACCATATCGGGCGCCTATACCACCGAAGTGGTGCGGGGCGCCCTGAACTCAATTCCCAAGGGCCATCTGGAGGCGGCGAGTGCGCTTGGCATCGGGCGCGCCCGTATATTTCGCCGCATCATCCTCCCGCAAATGCTGCGCATCGCTTATCCCGGCATGAACAATGTCTGGCAGATCACCATCAAGGATACGGCGCTGGTTTCAGTCGTCGGACTGCAGGAACTGATGCGGGTGGCTTTCATCGGCGCCGGTTCGACCCGCAGCCCGTTCATTTTCTATCTCACCGCCGCCGCTACTTATTTCCTGATCACCATCATCAGTCAGGCGGGCTTGGTGCGTTTTGAACGCCGGTTGATTTTCAGCCTAAGGAGGGCCTGACATGGATATAGAATTTATTGCCCGCGCCTTGTCCGTGCTGCTGAAAGGATTGAGCATGACGCTCATTCTGGCAGGCTGCGCCATTGTGGCCGGCTTTGCCTTTGGCCTGACACTAGCATTGATGCGCATGTCACAGCGCCGCCTCGTTGCAGGCTTCGCAAGGGGCTATAGCGTCGTGTTTCGCGGCACGCCGTTTCTCGTCCAGATTTTCCTGCTTTATTATGGGCTTGCACAGTTATCCTTCATCAAGAACAACGCGGTGATGTGGTGGTTCATCGGTGACGCTACCCATTGTGCAATTCTGGCGCTGTCGCTCAATACCGCCGGTTACAGTTCGGAAATCCTGCGTGGCGGCTTTGTCGCGGTTCCCACCGGAGTATTGGAAGCGGCGCGCGCCTGTGGCATGAGCCGGCTGCTGCAGTTCCGGCGTATCCTGTTTCCGCTCGCCATGCGCCAGGCCTTGCCGGCCTATGGGAACGAGCTGATTTTGATCGTCAAGGGCACGAGCCTCGCCTCAACCATCACAGTGCTGGAGATTACCGGATATGCGAAGCGGCTGATGAGCCAGACCTATGCCATTTTTGAGATCTTTGCGGTGGCCGGTTTGCTGTATCTACTTATCAATCTGGTGGTGGTGTCGCTGGTGCGGCTGATTGAGCGCGCCCTCGCCGTGCCGACCTGAGTCATTCCCTCCTTGGGGCAGGTTCGGCTATCAAGGATTCGCACCTACAGCGTTTTGTTGGAGGATTCACCAAAGATTGTACAGCTGGGCGCGCTACGTCGGGTTCCAGCCGGAATGTAACCTAACTGAGAGAGTGAATTTCATGCGACTGGTCATTGCCCGCCTCAATCATGAGACCAATACTTTTTCGCCGGTCGCGACGCCGCTGGCGTCATTCGATCCCCAATGGGGCGAGGCAGCGCTTGCATTCGGACGAGGTAGTAACACCGCGCTGGGCGCATTCATCGCCTATGCCACGAAAATAAAAGCCGAAATGGTGATTCCGCTCGCTGCAACAGCCAATCCGAGCGGCACGGTTGACGACGACGCATTTGAGACGATGGCCGGCGCGATTGTCGCAGCAGTGGCAAGGGGCTGCGACGCGGTGCTGCTAGATCTGCATGGCGCCATGGTGACGAAAAGCCATGATGACGGCGAAGGTGAATTGCTGGCCCGGATCCGGCAGGTGGCTCCATCAACGCCTATCGGCGTTGCACTTGATATGCATGGCAATATCACGCCGGCAATCATCGTCAACAGTGATTGCATCGTTGGCTTCAAAACCTATCCACATGTGGACATGTATGCTACCGGCGAACATGTCGTCAGGATCATGGACGCCATGTTGGAGCGCGGTATGCGTCCGTATCAGGTCATGTGCCATCCGCCGATGCTGGCGTCAACCCTGTGCATGAATACCAATAACGACTGCGCCATGACCGATCTGGTTGATTTGGCCAGACAAGCAGAGCGCCGCGACGGCGTGCTGGCGGTCACTGTGTTTGGCGGGTTTCCTATCGCCGATATTGCCGAAACCGGTTTGTCCGTGGTGGTGGTGGCAAATGAACCGGCCGTGGGGCAAGAGGTGGCGAGAGACATTGCCCAAGCCGCCTGGCAGCGCCGCGAGGAATTGGTCTATCGGGAGGAACCCTTACAGGATTCGCTTGCTCGGGCGGTCAAGGCCGCTTCAAGCCCCGGAACCGGGCCGGTACTTCTACTGGACCATGGCGACAATTGCATGTCGGGGGGCACCTGCGACAATGTCGATGTATTAAGGTCTGCGCTGGCACGAGGCATGGCCGGAATCGTGGCTGGTCCGATTTGCGACCCAGAAACCGTACGGCAATTGACGGAAGCGGGCGTCGGTGCGCAAATGAAGATTGATCTCGGCAACCGGCTGCAGGCCGAAGGGTTTGATCGAATGGAGCCGCCTTTGCGCCTTTTCGGACGGGTCGGGGCCGTGAGCGACGGCCAATATATCGTCTCCGGGCCGATTTACACCGGGCAAGTTTGCCGGATGGGCAAGGCCGTGAAGTTTGTCACCGCGGATGCCATCATACTCATTACCGAGCGTCCGCACGAGCCATGGGACCTGGGCGTTTTCACCTCGACCGATATCGATCCTCTAGCGGCACGTTTCCTGATCCTAAAGTCGCGCATGTATTGCCGTCCGGTATTCGAACCGCTGAGCCGCGCCACAATCGAATGTGCAAGTTTCGGCGTCACCAGCTCGAACTTTGATAATTACTCCTTTACCAGGCTGGCGCGGCCGATTTATCCGCTTGATCCGCAAACCGGTTTTGATCGCTGAACTCTATCGGTCACGGGCCAGCGCGCGCACCGGCCGTGAACGCCTGCGAAAATCGGCATGACCCTAAAAGATGGATGGCGCCAATAACGCTAATCCAGACCGCTTAGGCGGTGCCGCGCTTGGTCAACATACAAAGCAAAACTCCCAACCATAGAGATATATGCGATGATGCTATTGGGCAGGATGACGAAGCCTATCGACGGTTTCATTTAGAACGCCTAGGCTCAGGACCTATTTGCAGATATCAATCGCCTTTGATTCACTCGGATCGCAATGAGGCTTTTGCTACGAGTGGTGTCCTGTCGCGGTCGGAGGCACCGATGTGTCGGATCAAACCCTGTTTTCCGCTGTCTCACTGAGTCCCGCGGGTCGATGACCGCCTGGTCCGGCACTATGGCTCGAACGGGTGGGCCTCCGGCGAAGCGTTGCAGGACTTGATTGACTTCGAGCATTGAAGGCTGCCGATCTTCTCGCTATATTTCCGCGCTGAAGGCGATGTTGATCGCGGCACAAGCACGCGAAGTTCACAAGTATAATCGGAATAAGCGTCTTTAGGGTCAGGACTTCGGTAACGGGGCCGTTCCAGTCAAGCAAAAAGTGACGACCGCAGCCGCGCCGTCATGGTGCCATTGCGGTAAATAATCCCGACAGATCCCCTTTCGCCGCTGCCTGACTTGCTTTGCCCTTCGTTTGAGGTCCGCCCGGGCTCATGCTTCGGTCCGTGGTCAGCGCGATAGCTGCCAACATGATGCTGGTCCAGTGCGGTAATTCCGATGTGCCCATCTCATTGGCGTGCTCGGCAGAGGCCGGCGACAGTCCTGACCACGGCATCATCGGAACCGCGTCCCGGTTGGGACCTCGAAGGTCTGCGGTCAGGCAGACGTCAACGATATGGTTCTGATGTGAAGGCTCAGGCCGACTTGGCGAGCAATCGGTCTGAAGAGAATTCGGTGCCATCCGTCCACATCCGGTGAAGGATGGTACCGATGCGCCTTGCCAAAGCCACCATCGCACGCTTTGCACCTCGGCGTTTGGCGACTTGTGCGGCCCAGCTTCTCAGCCATGTCGAGCGACCCCGATGTATCATAACGGTAGCCGCCTGACACAAGGCTCTTCGCAGATTGGCGTCGCCAGCTCGCGTAATACCGCCGATCACGTCGCGCTCACCGGACTGGTTGCGCGAGGGTGTAAGGCCGACCCATGGACCCACCTTCTTGGACGATGAGAACCGCGCGGGATCATCGACCGCGGATCGGAAAGTTAAGGCGACGACCGCCCCGATGCCAGGCATCGTCGTCAATAGCCGGCACACCGCGTCGTCCTTCGCAAGCAGACGGACCTGACGTTCGAGTCCCGCCAGTTCATGGCGAAGGCTGGTGCGCGCGCGTAACATCGGTCCGGACGCTGCTTGCAACATGGAATTGCCTTCCACCAACTGTTTGATCCTGGCGTCGAACTGGCCGCGCGAGATGGCGCCGACCTTCAGGCCGAAGTTTCTCAGCAATCCGCGCAATGACAGTTCCAGCGCGATCATGCCTTGTTGGATCGCCTTGCGGGCAGACAGAAGTGCACGAACTTCCTGTGCCGACACGGATTTACAATGTACGGGCCTGAACCAGCCCAGATGAAGCAGTCGGGCAATCCCTTCCGCGTCGCGCCGATCCGTTTTGATCGGCATTGCCTTCAGAGCACCCTTCACCTGTCGGGTTTCCATCAGAACAACTTCCAGCCGGGCATCGGCCAAACCGCGATGCAGCCACTGGGACAGCGGCCCGGCTTCAAGCCCTATGATAGCGACCGATCCCTCCAGGGTGTTTGCAAAATCCACGATCGCTTGGGGATCACTGAGAACCTGCGCTTCTTTTACGATCTTGCCGTGCTCATTGATTACACAGACCGCAGTCTTCGCCAGTGATACATCCAGTCCTATGAACAGCTTCATCCCATATTCCTCCGATTGAGACCGATACGGGAACAACGACAGCTTGCTGCGGGCAATTTCAAGATGCGTCAGCCGGTGGCGTGGCGCAGGCCCCGTTACAGCATCTCATTGATCACAGCCAGAAGATTACGGTAGCGGCGAGTGCGATGGCTGAGAGGAAGACCATAGGGCACCTGTCATAGCGTGTAGCGACGCGCCTCCAGTCCTTGATGCGGCCGAACATGATCTCGATGCGGTTGCGGCGTTTATAGCGGCGTTTGTCGTATTTAATGGTCTTGTTTCGGGATTTCCTGCCCGGGATGCAGGGAGTGATACCCTTTTCCTGTAGGGCGTCGCGAAACCAGTCGGCATCATAGCCACGGTCGGCCAGCAGCCATTGGGCCTCGGGAAGCTCGTCAAGCAAGGCGGCTGCACCGGTATAATCGCTGACCTGACCTGCCGTGATGAAGAAGCTGATCGGGCGACCGTTGGCATCCGTTACAGCATGAAGCTTGGTGTTCATGCCGCCTTTGGTGCGTCCAATCAGGCGTTCCGCGCCCCCTTTTTTACCCGCAGGCTGGAAGCCGTGCGGTGGGCTTTGAGATAGGTCGCATCGATCATGATCGTCTTGCGCTCTGGAGCTTGAGGCACTGCCAGACCTTCCATCATCCGCAGGAAGATGCCCTTGTCGCCCCAGCGTTTCCAGCGATTATAAAGTGTCTTGGAGGGGCCATATTCCTTCGGCGCATCGCGCCATCTGAGCCCATTGCGATTGACGAAGATGATGCCGCTCAGAACGCGCCGATCATCAACGCGAGGACGGCCGTGGCTATTAGGGAAATACGGCTGAAGACGTGCCATTTGCTCGTCTGTCAGCCAAAAGAGATCACTCATCATTCAGGCTCCTTCGAGCCCGTCTGAATCACAATCAGCGTGACAAATCAATGGGTCTTGACCCTAGGGCGTCGGCAATGCCCAGCACGTCCGCCACGAGTTCATCGACGGTGTAGGCGCCCCTTCTTTTCGGCTGAGCGCCTGTGGAATAACCGCGCTGATTGACGGCGATCGCACTATAGCCGGCGTTTGCCAGTTCCAGCATCACCTCGGTCCAGCTGTCGGCGAATTGCGGAAAGCCGTGAAGGAGCAGAACGACTTCTCCATTTCGTGGGCCGCATGCCAGCCTTGAAAATTGCATCTCACTGGCCGGCAAGGTGAAGGTTTCAATACCAGGCTGCTGAGCCGGGTCATCAACTTTGCGCGTCATTGTTGAAATCTTCTTTCGAGCCGGTGGCCCATCCAGCGTTTGCGAGCCATTTCAGCGCCGACAGACTCGGCATGAACAGGTATTCGCCACCTTTCATGACGTTGAAGGTCTGCACCCCATCCACCCGCCTGCGGACCGGCGCCTGCGGGATGGTAAAACGGCCATTTTCTTCATGCAGCCCGACGATCGGATCGCGCTCTTCACCGAGATCGACGAAGTTGCCGCGATTGATCCACTCCTGCTGCATGAACTCGATGGTATCGTACGCACGCGCGCTGATGAAAATGAAGAAGATCCCGCGATCGCCCTTAGCGTCGTCCTGCGGTGTCACATCCTCCGAATAGACCGGTCCGAAGGTCGACGAGCGTCGGATGATCCGGTGTATATTGACATCGGTCAGCAGCGTCAGTTCGGAGTCGCGCGGATTGAGCCGGCGCATGTGACAGCCGAGTGGGACGACACGGCCCTTCGGATCTTCCTTGAAATTGAAGTCATTGTTGCGTTCGGGATCGCCGCCCAGTTCCGCATCGTCTTGTTCTGGCGCCAGAATGAGCGGCGCTCCGGAACGCCAGCGTCCAAACATTTTTGCCGCGAGGAATTCGCGCTCTTCGGCAGTCTCGCCCTGCGACTTGAGAAACGCATTGAAGCAGCCGACGCGGCTTTGGAACTTGCGCAGGACCACAAATGTGCCGTTCTTACCGAGAACCGGTGGTTCCGGCATGGCCAGCGGCTGGCCATTCTCACTCTCATAGCCGAGAATGAACTCGCCAGCCCTGATCGGTCTCTCCTCGCCGGGTAGCGGATCGACACCACTGCCAGCCACCGCCGGCTGCGAGATCGAATCCCGGAAGCCAAATGGGTTCTTTGCGCCGTCCGGGGCGCCAAAGCGATGCTCGCCGAGCAAGGTAATGCCGGTACTTTTGTCGAGTTCCGCGCGCGCCGTCGCCAGGGCCTTGTCGAGCGCCGCGTCGTCGACGGCGTAGATGGTCAGGGCCAGATGACAGTTGCCCGGCTTGAACACGTCTTCCCAATTCTCCGGCGCATTCGGGCCGAAATCCCGCAACTGCTCACGGCGAGCTGCCATGCCCTGCTGGAAGGGCAGGGGAAAGGTCTTCAGTTGCGCATCGGGAAGTCCTAGTGCCTTCAGGCCTTCGAAGCTCAGCGCCGCTCCAATCCAGAAATCCAGATCGTCGCTCCAGTTGTCGGCCGACGAGATATGGGGTGACAGCCTGCCGAGCAAGTCGCGGGCACCGTGTGCTTCGTCGAAATGCAGCATAGCATGGATACCGACATAGGGCTCCGGCCGGCTTCTGAGGATCAAAGCCTGAATGTCATCGAGTTCAAGCGACACGCTGTCGCGGCGAAAGCGCTCTTTCAATTTTTGCAATAACGCCATGGTTCAGCCCACCTTGTCCAGGAATTCATTGACGGCATGCTCCATTCGTTGGAGCCGTCGGACATCGACGACCGTCACCTGGGGATTGGCGACGAACCAGCCGGCCGCAGTTATCTGGTGCTCGGCGATAAAATCCTTGACCTTCGGGCTGGCAATGCCAGGCCAGCCCTCGACCGAGGCGAAAAGCAGGTCCATCAGGTCCGGAATTTTGGTGGCGAAGTCGTTGATGTAGGTATCCCAATCACCGTCATAAGCGGTCGCGAACAGGATGCGCGTATCGTTGTCGAAAAAGACGAAGCGCATATTGTGCAACGTGCCGACTTTCTGCGCGCCATCGAAATTGCCGTTCACGAGGTTGAAGATACGGCGCAGTCGATCGGCGCCACCTGGCTTAAGATTGGCGATGGCGGTCAACTCGGAGACATTGCCGGATTGGGCCCCGACCCGTCCGGCGGAGCCTGCAGTGCCTTTCAGATCGGGATTGTGCTTGGTGACCATCTGCTCAAGCGCCAGCTTGGCCAATTGCGGGGCATCGCCCACCACTTCCTCGATCCGGCGGCGGATTGCCTGCAGGCGCGTTTCGTCTATCTGCGGGGTGTCTTCAGTATCGGCCATGGCGGCCTCCTTTCGTGACGGTTTTGAGTTCGGGGTATCAGTCCGGGATTTCGCCGATCGTTTCCGGTTCGACGCGCGGCTGCGCGTTCCATTCGTGCCGACGCTGAGTCGAGCGTTCATAGGCGGCGATACGCACGCGCATGATCGAACCGAGCGGCTGGTGCGCTTTGACGCCATGCCATGGATTGAACGACAGGACATCGTCGCCGTAGACCCTTCGCGCCGGAGAATACGCGTCCTGCTTCGGGATGCGTAGCGTGGCGACAGGCTGATGCGGCGAAAGCCCTTCCGGCCATAGAACGGCCGCATCCTCCACCGGCATCTTGTCGATGTCGCGACAGAGTTGGGCGCGCAGCTGGTATTCGGCTCCCTCGTTTCGGAAATGCTCGACCACGAGATCGCGCATGGTCGAATCCCCCACGGTCCCGACATCCTTGCCGGTCAATGCACGTACATTATCCGACAGCGGCGCGGCGCTGATCTTGGCGATGTAGTCACCGAAGCGAACCGCGGCCATGGAGTGATAGGTCTCGCCAAGGAGGTGATCATTGTCGCGGGCGAGCCCGCGCAATGTTGCGCCCGGTTCGATCCCGACCGCCTCGACTGCTGCCTCGACGCCGCGGGCCACCCCAGCCATGGCGCGCTGCAGGAAAGCTGGATTGTCGGCGTTTTTCTCCAGGAGCCCGATCAACTGTCGGTATTTGCCGATCGTGCCAAAGCTCAGGGTTGGAATGTTGACCAGCAGGAAATCTTGGTTGCGGCCGGCATCCTGTGGAAGCAGCCGTTCTCCCTCGACGCCGATGATCTTGATGGCCATGCCACGCGGCGCGGGAATGGTGTCGGAATGAATGTCGCCTGGGGCGGACGATAGACGGATGACGACGGGATACGTGGATGGGCGAGCGAAAACACCCTGTCGAAGATGGCTGGGAAGGTCCGGTACCACGAGTTCGCCCTTTAGGAAGCCGTGACTCTTGGCGTGTGCATCGCGAACGGCGTGGCGATGCCGATCGAAGGCCCGGCGGTTGGTCGTCGCCATGATCTCGAGGATTTCGGCAGTGAGTTCTTCCTCATCATCTGTTCGGACCTCGACATCTTCACCGTAGTGGACGTATTCGCTCAAATCGGCGCCTCGAATGTTTCGCTACAAAAGCGTTTGCTCTTTGTTCAGTTTCGGATATCGTTTGATATCTGAACAATAAATCCGTGAGCCCCGAAAAAGTTCCAGCGTCATTTGCTTTGAGGGAATCGAAAATGCCGGTGAGCCGAAAAGAGACCCAGCGTCAGACCCGCGATAGGCTTCTGGAGGCTGCCCACGCCTCGATTGTTGAAGAGGGCGTCGCTTCAATCTCGATCCGCAGTATCTGCGCCGCAGCAGGGCGCACGCAAGGCGCATTTTATTCGAACTTTTCGAGCAAAGACGATCTTCTTGTCGATCTGATGGAGATGCATATTTTGGAGGAGGTATCGTTCCTGCGTCGGATCTTAAGCGAGGCCGCCGGCAACGACGTCGACGAAACGCTTCGAATTCTAACCGAGCGACTTGCCTATGTGGCGACTGAACCGGAATGGTCGTTGCTCTCGATTGAATTGCAGCTTCATGCCCGCCGGGACAGCAAATTCGCCAGACGCCACAATGCCACCAAGGCAACCTGCTACCGGGTGTTCTGCGAGCTCATTGAGGATCTCGTTATTCGCTACAATCTTCTGCCGGCCTTGCCTCCGTTGCAGATCGGCATAGGCCTTTACGCTTTATGGTCGGGTATGGCTGTGCAGGGCGATGTCGCTCAGGCCATGCCGCGCGAGCAGATGCTGCTGGCATTCTTCCGCGCGATGACAGGACGGAAGACGCCACACGGTGGATCTGATGAGTTAGATGAACTCCCAAGCGAGTCTGGAAGCGTTCATCGTTAATCAACCGAATGGAGAGTTCGATGGCAAGCCACCGGGCGCGTTCTTTCAGTTTTTCCAGAACCCGCTTGGGTGTCTCCTCTAACCACTATCATCGGGACAAGAAGCCGAAAGCATTGGTTGTGGAACGTCAATCGGAATACGCGATCGACTACGATCTGGCTTTGGATAACTTTGGCGCCCGAGCCCTGTTCGCGAATATCCCTGGTGAAGCAGGCAGGGCAGTGTCAGAAGATGAAGATATCGCAGTTGTATTGATAGATGCCGACACCGTCGATCTTGAAAAGTGTCTGACCGTTTTTCGACGGCTACGCCCGCTGAAACTCATCATTGTCGCAGGATCGGATGCCAATCTCCGCGATGAATATCCGTGCGATGTGCGGCTGGTTCGGAAACCGCTCGTCATCAGAGAACTCGAAAAAGAGGTAAGCGCTCATTTGAGGGCACATAGTAGTGATATGAGGGTGCTGAATGCCGGTCAGTCTGCCTGTTTATTGAAGTT
>NZ_JAHWRG010000036.1:0-15669 GCF_024539785.1 Ochrobactrum sp. BTU2
ACTCGATCTTGCATTGGCCGCCTCAGGCTGTGACAAGGTCAGGGTCGAGCATCGTCCCCGCCTGCTGTCGGACAACGTCCTAAGTGCGGAAGAAAATGGGCTTGGCAGGCAAAGTTTCTCTGTTCGTCAGCATGCTCACGCTGCATGACGCTCGTCAAGTCACATCGTCGAACCAGGCGGCTTCCACTGGCATGGGAAAAGGTCTCGTCCATAGCAAACACAGGGTCCATCATTTTGGCCCTCACCGTCCTTAACACGAGCTTCTGATCCAGGTGGAAGACCCAAGCATTGTCTACAGGGTCATCCGAAGGATGCCCTCACGGCTCTAACTGACAGAGGTTCTTCCACCTGGTACCCGCCCTTCAACGAAGGGCCGGTAATCTGAACCATTTTTGATGACAGCGTGTACGACACGCGCCATCTTGGCGGTAATAGCGGTCATTGCCTTGCGGCGGAGATCGGGATTGTCACGATCTCTCGCGATGTAGCGTTCGAATTTATGTCGGAAGCCGTTCTCACGCTGGCGGATGGCAACTTGCCCAGCAATCCACAGGGTTCGCCGCAGCCGCGCGTTGCCGAATTTGGAAAGCCGGGTCTGGCCGCGATACTGGCCCGATTGCTGTGTCGACAGATCCAGCCCGCAGAATTTGAGAAACTGACGGTGATGATGAAAGCGGCGTAGGTCCCCAGCCTCCGCAATGATCGTTAGCGCGTTGATCGGACCGATCCCGGGAATCTGCCGCAGTATCTGATAATCACGGCTGTGTCGCAGCAGATCATCGGCCTGTGCTTCGATCTCGTTGCGTTGGCGGATCAGGCTGCGGGCTTCGGCGACAACCATCCGAAACATGCGAATTGCAGGCGCATCCGGCGGCAATGGCAAGCCAATAGAGGTGCGGGCAGTCTCATAAATATCCATTAAAATCTGTGACTTGCTCACTTTCCTGCCGACAACATCCCATGCTGCTTCGACGAACTTCTCCTTCGTCAGTGTCGTGATGCTCGATGGTGTGGGGAAGGCATCGAGGAACGCGAAGAACCAGTCGCTGCGACTGTTACCCCGGAAACGCTCGATCTCTGGAAAATACAGCGGCAGGTAATGCGTCAGGATGCGATGTTGGATCTCGGTCTTGGCGTTAGCAATGGCTTCGTGTGTCTTCGACAATTCCTGAACGTCGTTGATGCCAGCACGCAAGGGATCATGATAGACCTGAGTCGAGTGGATCCTCAACATGTGCAGGATCACCTGCGCATCCTTGGGGTCGTTTTTGTCCCAACTGTTGTGCAAGGCTTCTCGCGTGCGGGCAAGCGCTAGCGACGACACTAACCGCGTTTCGAAGCCGGCTTCCACCAACCGCCAGGCAATCGGACGATGATAGTTACCCGTTGCCTCAAAGGCGCAGACCACCGGTCGGTCATATGATTGCAAAATCGCGATCAGATGGTCATGTTCTGCACGCGTATTGAGAACAGACAACCGACGGCGGCGTTTATGGCCGGGTGCTTCGATCAACACTTCATTGCGAACCTTGGCGATGTCGATGGCTACCAACACGGCATCGGCAGGTATAGAATTCTGACTGGTCATGGTCGGTCTCTCCGGAATGAGTTGCGAACACTCACATTCTAGAGTTACTTCGACTGGCCATGGCCACCTCAAACGATGCGCGCTTGCAGCAAAAAAGCTGCGCGCATCGTTCTCTCGGTGGCTCCAATTCTTCCTTCCGTAGGTGCTACGGTTCGTGTTACGTCGCATCTGATCTCGGCGAATGGCTGGAGAAACACAAGATCGACCAGGTTCACGGCGCTCCCGGCCACCCGCAGACGCAAGGGAAAATCGAACGCTGGCACCAGACGCTGAAGAACCGCATCCTGCTTGAAAACTACTTCTTCAAGGAGGACCTTGAAGCCCAGATCGCGGCCTTCGTCGAGCATTACAATCATCGCCGTTACCATGAGAGCCTCGACAATCTCACTCCCGCCGACGTCTACTTCGGACGCGGACAGACCATCCTGCTCGAACGCGAAAGGATCAAACAAGACACGATCAAAAAACGCCGCTTGAACCACCAGGCCAAAGCGGCTTAACTCAACCCCTAAACCGAGCCGGAAACTCCAATCTTCAAAAGCACAAATAGTCTCAAATCATTCGACGACGGACATGCTCACGCGCCAGCATCACAAGCGTGTTATTGATGGTACGCAGCAAGCCTTCATCGCGCCAGCGGTAGAAGTATTTCTGTACCGTCGAGAATGGTGGGAAATCGGTTGGCAGAAGCCGCCACGCACCGCCAGAAGATGCGATATAAAGAAGCGCGTTTACCACTTCACGCAGATCCGTTTTGCGAGGGCGACCAAGGTATCTGGGCGAAGGCATCAGCGGTTCGATCACTGACCATTCCGCATCCGTTAAATCAGTTACATAGCGCGAATTGCGTCGTACATAGTGGCGGCGAGCGGTTACTGTCCAGGCCATTGTGATCTCCATCGAATGTAAGCAATCCGATTGGATCATAACCTACTGTAATCGCTCAACCCTTTTTGGAACAGGCTCTTATATCGACATAGTCGGTATGGTCAATGGCATAGCCAGCCTTGCCGCTTCTGCGCGGATATTCTCAGACCAAATAACGTGCTCTCTACGATCGCTGCCCTTATCAGCCTGAATTCCGCCGTATCGCTGCCGGTGTTGCGTCTTGACCGCCACTAATCAGCGGGAAAGGAATAGAGATCCTGCGCATTCACTGTCTGGGCGACGCGTCATCACCTTCGTTGTGCGTGATCTCGACGGTCCCGGAAAACACTATCAGTAACTGCTATTCGTGAACAAATGGCGGCCGATTGAACCACCTGCAGCAATGGTGCCCCCTCTCACCGGAGCGAACATTTCCGATAACGTTGCATGAACGCATTTGGGAACGAATGGACGGACAAATCCTTATCTATGATACCATCGCTTCGCGATCAGGAGATCAATCGGTAGCATCGAGGATAGCAGCGAAGTCATAGCTCACATCGGATGATCGTATGTTTTCAGTTGTTTGGCAGGAAATCTTATTGGTACTGGCATTCGGAACTGGTGTTGTCGCATTTGCTTTTGAAACGACAATATTGGCAACTGGACCCACCGGTGCATTAATAGCAACCTTCTGTCTCATCATCGCTATCGTCGTGGTCTCTGTGCGGGTCGCTCATCGGGCGGAAGCGATTGCTTCTAGAGTGGGCGATCCTTATGGAACGATGGTCCTGACGATGTCAGCTGTTGGCGTCGAGGTGCTCATTCTTCTCATTTTTATGAACGGAAGCAGCGGCTCGCCCACGCTTGCACGGGACACAATATTTTCCGCTGTCATGCTCGACATTAACGGAATACTGGGTCTGGCCGCACTTCTTGGCGGATGGAAGTTTGGAGAGCAGGCTTATAACGATGATTCCGGGAAGACTTACGGCGTTATGATCTTGACGGCAATGAGTATATCGATGGTTGTACCCGAGTTTATTCCTCATGAGAAATGGCGCGTTTATTCGATTTTCACAGTGGGCGCGATGGCTATGCTCTACTGGGTATTTCTCAGAAACCAAATTGGACAGCATAGCTATTTTTTCAACTACAGCTACCCGGAAAAGAAAGCGAGGGGCGGGAAGCCCCGCGAATACGAACCGTTGGCGCCGTCTATAGCCGTACTAATCATCGGCGTTGTACTCATAGGTTTTTTATCTGAAGTGATGTCAGCGTTTCTGTTGCACGGACTTCATGCGATCGGGGCCCCGGTAGCATTGGCCGCCCTCGTAGTCGCTATTATGTCTGCGGCACCCGAATTTTTAACCGCGCTTCGCGCCGCGCTTGCCAATCGCATGCAAGTGGTGATCAATATTGCACTGGGAGCATCATTGTCGACAGTTATCCTCACCGTTCCCGTCATTGAGGGCTTCGCGCTTTTCAATGATCAACCGATTATCATGGCGATGACTCCTATTCAGACCGTGATGATTGTCATCACGCTTATTGCTGCAGCCATAAATTTGAACGACGGTCAGACCAACGCCATTGAGGGCATGACACATCTTGTCTTATTTGCAACCTTTCTGGCTCTCTCGTTGTTAGGTGTCGCGGGGGGCTGATGCAATTGAAGCCGAAAAAACATACCACTTGAAAATGATTTGCTCTCAGAAGCGCAGCAATTCGCCAACCGCGAAATGATTAAAAGTTCCATAATAGAACTTATGCGATTTTTGATAAACTATTGATTTTCTTATATATTTTATCTAGAACCTTTGCCTTCGTTGCCATTTATGCGCCCGGGATTTTCCCATCACGGATAACTCCGTTATTATTTTGCATATATAATTACGAAGAATGGCGTCTCCACTGTGCACTCCCACCGCCGACGATGCCATCCCACATCTTAGTTTGGTGCCCACTATGAACCGCTACAACATCGCTGAACGACGTACAATTGCGCGCTAGCGACCCCGCTCCGCTTGAAATTTATCCTGTCACGATGTATATACTCGTGTATATACAAAGGAGACCAATATGCCACAGCTCCGACACTCCGAACCTACACCATCCCGCGAAGCAAAACTCTTCCGTAACAATAAGAGTCAGGCGGTACGCATTCCAGCTGACTTCGAACTTCCCGGCGACCGGGTGATGATCCATCGCGATGGAGATCGACTTATCATAGAGCCGGTGCGTCGCCCGAACCTGTTGGAAGTGCTTGCTGGATTGGAACCACTTGGACCGGAAGATCAGTTCCCTGATATTGACGATACCCTGCTACCATTGAAAGAAATCGACCTGTGAGCGCCCTCTACATGCTCGACACCAATGTCGTGTCCGAGCTTGCACGAAACCCCAAGGGCGCTGTCGCCAGACGCATCGCCGAGGTTGGACCAGAAGCAGTTTGCGTCAGTATCATCACGGCAGCGGAGTTACGCTTTGGATGCGCCAAGAAAGGATCGCCGAAGCTGCTGGCGCACATCGAGGCCATTCTTGGAAGTATACAAGTGCTCGCACTTGATACGCCTGCCGACGCCGAATATGGGCGAATCCGAGCCGAATTAGAAGCCGTTGGCAAGCCCATCGGTCCGAATGACCTCCTCATCGCTGCCCATGCTTATGCGCTCGGGATGGTGTTAGTCACGGCCAATACCGGAGAATTCTCACGTATCCGTGCTCTGAGGGTCGAAAACTGGCTACGCGACTGAGCGGCGCTGTTGTTCGTTCAAAGAGAATCTGCCGCTGAAGGGGCAGATCACTAAAAACTGCATTTATGATCGGTAGATTGTCCCTTTGTCTGCTCATGCCTCGGATAAAGACTGGTTTTCCGCTGAGGTCTGCTATGAATGTGGCTGTCGAATCTATACAACAAGCGATGACATGACGACTGATGACGACCGACCCGCTCCACATTCTCAAAACCATTTATGGATATGATGCCTTCCGCGGGCGGCAAGTTGAAATCATATCGCACGCGATAGCAGGCAATAATGCATTCGTCCTGATGCCGACAGGCGGCGGCAAATCGCTATGCTATCAGATTCCCGCCCTTGTGCGGCCGGGCATGGGGTTAGTGATTTCACCGCTTCTGGCGCTGATGGCCGATCAGGTCTCCGCGCTCCGGCAGGCGGGTGTGAAAGCTGCAGCGCTTAATTCCGACCTTGCTGGCGATGACAGACTGGCCTTGTGGCGAGATATCCATGCCGGGGCGCTTGATCTGCTCTATGTCGCGCCGGAAACACTGCTCAGGCCGGATACGTTGCAACGCCTGAGCGATGTGCCTCTCTCGCTGATCGCTATTGACGAAGCACATTGCCTGTCGCAATGGGGGCATGATTTCAGGCCGTCCTATCGGCAGCTTGATGTGTTGATGGCGCAGTTTCCCAACACGCCACGCATGGCATTGACCGCAACCGCCGACGAGCCGACACGTGCCGAAATCCTGTCGCATCTGCAGATTGATGAGCGCGATGCCTTCATCGCCGGTTTCGACCGTCCCAATATTCGCTATGCGATCATGGAGAAGGACAATCCCCGCACGCAGTTGAAGCGTTTTCTACAGGATCACCAAGGCGAAAGCGGCATCGTTTACTGTCTTTCGAAACGGAAGACAGAAGAAACGGCCGAATGGCTGCGCAGCCTGGGCTACGACGCCCTCTCCTATCACGGCGGTATGGAAAAGTCCGCGCGCGAGGCGAACCAGGCACGATTCCAGCACGACGAGGCGGTCATCATGGTGGCGACGATTGCCTTTGGGATGGGCATCGACAAGCCGGATGTTCGCTTCGTCGCCCATATCGATCTGCCGGGGAGCATCGAAGCCTATTATCAGGAGACAGGTCGTGCGGGACGTGACGGACTGCCAGCCGAGGCGATGATGCTCTACGGTTATGACGATATCGTCCTGCGCAGCCGCTTCATCGAGGAATCCGACGCGCCTGATCAGCGCAAGCGGATGGAGCGGCAGAAACTCGACATTCTCCTCGGGTTGGCCGAAACGGCGAACTGTCGCAGACAGGTGCTGCTTTCTTATTTCGGTGATCGATGCGAACCATGCGGCAATTGCGATACCTGCGCCGAGCCACCAACCCTCTTCGATGGGACAATAGCTGCACAGAAAATATTGTCCTGCATTCACAGAACCGGGGAGCGGTTCGGGCAAGCATATATTGTCGATGTCCTTCTTGGCGTCGACGATGAGCGCATCAGCCGCTTCGGCCACGACCAGATTTCGACTTTCGGAATTGGCCGCGAGCATGACAATCACACCTGGCGCGCGATCGTACGGCAGTTGGTCGCACAGCGGCTGATTGATGTCGACTTTGCCGGGCACGGCGGTTTGTCGATCTCGGAGACAGGCAGGCAGTTTTTGCGCGCAAAGCAGGCGCTCATGTTGCGTGTCCCGCGGAAATCGAAGCCATCACGTGGGACTGTTTCGCGTGGAAAATCGGTAACATCCGCCCTTTCGGAGCGTGATGAGGCGCTGTTTCAGGCGCTACGTGAGAAGCGGCTAGAGATCGCGCGCACGCAAAATGTCCCGCCTTACGTCATTTTTCACGATCGGACACTGATCGAACTGGCCACAGCCAGACCAGCCTCCCGCACCCAAATGGCCGACGTGCCCGGTGTCGGCGATGCAAAACTCGAACGCTATGGCCCGGCCTTTTTGGCCGTCATCAACGCACACGGGTAAATCCGTCGCAGCTTTTGGAATTCAACAATACCGGCCTTAGAGTCTGTCAGCGCTACCCGGGATCGCCAGGTTCCGTCGGGTTTGATTTTGTGTTTCTTAAGATCATTGCTGGATTCTCATCATGGATAAATTCGTGATATCAGTTTTCTCATAACCGATCCCGACCGTTCATTCTTCTCCGGGTCAAATGCCACCGATCTTCTTTCACGGCCGTCTATCGTCAGTCAGACATTCACCCTCGGCTGCGATTTCTATCGCCCGACGCACCGCCTCCTCTGCGGCAAAGGTGGCGAATTCAGCTTCGTGCGCGGAACAAGGACGAATTCCGAAACCCCACACTGTGTACATCTCATTTTGAGCAAGCGTCGTGTTACCTGGATCTACCACTTTTAGTGCGTACTTGGTTGCCGGTGGGGTCATGGGGGCAGCTCCGTAGAAGCTCCCACTACTGACTTCGAGCTGACCGACCTGGCAGCGCACGCCGTCGAATTCTTTGAGCGCCGGCGGCAAGCTACCAGCAAGGACGATCGCATTAATTTTCGAAAAATGACCGTACAGCGAATAGCAGTATTCGGTATCCAGATCGAAAATGCGCAGCCGTGAGATCAACCGATCGACACCTGCAAATTGCAAGATACAATAATACGCACACCCGTCACAAACCGGAATGTCCGCTTCATCAAGCACCTGCGCGTTCTCGCCGAATATGTCCCATGGAATTTCTTTTAACATTTTATCATCTCTAACAAGCCAATAGATATAGTGTGAGACCAATCAGCCACCGGCGCAAACGGATCATGAACGCCGATGAAAATTTCTAACTGGGCGCTGAACAGTATTATGTGACTGGATAGATACGACCGTTGCGACAAGCACAATTGGCAGGTTTGGGACGTTAAAGTTTGACAAACAGCCAAGAGCGCAAACCCTGAGGCAATCGGCCGACCATCTGGATCGCGCTCGAAGAAGCCTGTCGTCACACCCGCCAGGTCTGCGACGACCGTGCTGAATGGCTGATTCCGGGTTTCACCAGACCTGACGAATTGAAGCCGACAACCCAAATAAGAAAACCGGGAGCACGTATGACGCGTGCTGCCGGTTTCATATTTCGATAGACTATGGGTTCCTAAATGGCCGCTTACGCGAGTGCCATTCTCATTTCGCCAATATATTCTCCACGCTCCCAGAAATGGCCCCATGCGGTGTTTTCGTAGTTGGCCCGGGGAAGTCTGTAGAGCGTCAACCGAACAGGACCTTGCTTTCCAAGTGCGAGCAACCGCTCGCGATAGGTTGGGGCTGCGCGACGAGCGAATTCATTCGCGAAATCGAATTCGTACTCACCATGGATATCAACGCTATCGACAAAACATTGGTTCGTGTCATCAACAATCACCACACATCCATTAAGCGTGGAATAAGCGCGACAGGCTCGTCTGAAATCGTGCCAGACTGAACCTTGTCCTGATTGATTATAGCGTTTTTCAACGGTGGCCTCATCAGCGAGGAACGAAAAATGTCCCTCCTCAAAATCCTTGAGCATACGTGCTGCGATGCCATTGCTGGCTTTGTCGATACCGTAGTCGAGTGGTGAAGTTCCAATCATTGAAAAATCCTTTCTTGAAAATGATTGTCTGTCAGCTTCAAAAAGCGCTGACTTTTATATTAGAGCACAATATTACAATAATATCAAATGCTTATGCTTTTGTAACTGGTCCAATGGTGCCCAAATGGCCCCAAAATGGCTTCATTTCGATGCGTTTTAATTCCTGTTTCATGACATAATGTCGCATGTTGGGGCGCGTCAGTGGCATCCGCAATCAAATCGCGGATTTTAATATCGGGAGGGTCGAAAGCGCTATTTATCCGGCCCACGTTAAAAATACCCCTTACCAAAACATCGGGTTCGATGGACCTCGGCTTAGATCTGGATAGCAGGCACGACGTTTGCCCCTATCCGCCGACCACCATAATTCCTTCCCGCTCGGCGACCACGACGGAAAAGCGACCTGGAGATCGGAATGCTACCGTATCACGGGCAAATCGATGGCAGCAGACACGAGAGGTGTTCATGTGATTGGCTTTGGCCCTCCTTTTGCTACAGGCTTCCTTATCGCCCGATGCCTGTTAGCTCCCTGTCAGTCAGAATCCTGTGCTCCGTACAGGCGGTTATTCCATGGCTATCACCCAGTCCCACCGAAAGCCGTTTCTGCCCTGCTCCCACCGGTACCCATAGGGGTTGCAGACAATGCGGCTTCGGCCGATCTGAACGTCAAAGGCATGATGTGTATGACCACAGATCCATATATCCGGGGCCTGTTCGGAATGCAGGATGTTATTGAAAGCCTCTGCGCCACAGGCAAACAGAAAATTTGCCTCTTGCCCCGCATAAGCCGGCGGCGTGCAATCGGGATGCGGCATGTGATGGGTCAATACCACAGTGGAGCCGTCAAATGGTTTTGCCAGCTTTTTTCGAATGTAAGCTGCATCTGAACGATGTAGCTCCAGCATATCCTCCGGCGTGAATCGTTTGCCGTCCTGCATGGAGATTGCATGAAAATCATTGAGCATCTGGCGCGCCATCCACATCCGCTGCGGCAAATCAGACTTCGCGGGGAGTTTCATCAGGAAATCGACCCATAGGCTTGCGCCAATGAAGCGCGTATTGTCGATAATCACCTCATCCGCATCAAGACAATAAAACTGTTGCGGCCATTGCAGAGAAAGCGCCTCGATTGCCTTGATGGTCTGCCTGTCGCTTTCAAGCGAACGGTCCCGGTCGTTCATCATCCACTTGTTCTGATAAAATTCGTGATTTCCGGGGACATAGATAATAGGCTTCTCGTAGCGCCTGATCAGGAATTCTAGCGTCAAATGGAGATCTGCCGCCGCATTGAGATCGCCGGCAATCATGATCAGATCACAGTCCGGCGCTTGTTCACGTGGTGGATAAACGACTTCCTGCAGTTCATTATGCACATCAGACCAGATCCAGAGTTTCATGCCGTTCCCTCTCTATTCCTATTGGTAATCTCGAAGCCGTTTTCGTGTCTGGTTCTCCATGACAGGTCGCCGCGTTTCTGACAGACATGGCGAAGCTTCCACGCCGGCTGTCCTGCCGATTGATGTGCGTAGCCTGATCAGTTTCATTCTTTCTCATTGCCCGATGTCTTTTTGGCCAAGCCGGTAAAAGCGGCTGAATGTGCGGGCATAGTTCCGGTCGAGATCCAGAAGCCAGAGCTCGGACGTGATGCCATGCGGTACGATTTGTCCGAGCCGAGGATGTTCGAATAATACGCCTTCCAGACACGTTGCCCGCCGTGCACTCAGCTTCCAGCTTGTGATCGCTGGTGAATTTGTCAGTAACTGTTCGTCTGGATAATCACCCTCCAATATCCGCTGCAGATCATCGACCAGAGCTTTCAGCATCCTGATTTCAAGCTCGAGCTGCTCGCGATTGTAGTTTCCATTTTTGATTGTAACTGTCATGCCGTGTTCCTGATGAATGAACAAAATGATGGACCGTTCGGGCGCGCAATGACGCGTCCGGGGGTGTTTCCTGAATTTCCATGCATTTGATTGTTATTGAGAGCAAAGCTGAGCCGTTCAGCGTGACACAGGCATCCACCCCGAATATCTGGGCAGAAGATTCTCCGCTACCTTATCTATTGCCTTTGCTCCCATCGGTTGGTCTTTAGCTCGCCATTGAGAATGGCAGATACCCCTGTTCGTCTGCATCGCAGTGAACGTCCGCTCTACTGCATAACGGATAAGTCCGTGACACGTAGTTTCACAAGCTTCGCACGACGCATCGACTGATCGGCCCCTGTCTGCTCAGCGCAACACGTTATCCGGCGTCAAAATCTGAATCTCCGGCCCAGACTTGCTGTCGAGTGCTTCAAACGCCATCTGCGCGATCTCTTCATCAATCAGCCGCGCTTGCTCCTCTTCGGTTTTCGCGAATGTGTCGCCAAGCCATATGATGAGTTCTTCTCTGAGAGCCTCTTGCACGCCCAACACTTTTTCAGCGATCTCCGGGATCCCCAGTAGCCCATCGAGATCGGATAGCGCCCAGATCCCCTCCTCGGGTAGGCTTTCACTAAGCAATGGGTCGATCAGCACGAATTCGTAGTGATCGATATCAATGCCATAATACTGTTGCGCCAGCCGCTCCCACAATGCTGAGGCGGTCGATGCTTCAATGCGCCATTGATCCAGAGCCCCCTTATGGCCGCTGATGCCATAAATCAGACTGAGCACACGGAGGCATTTGCGCTCCTGTTCATAGGACACCAATTCGAATGTGTAAGGGTCTGTCGGAAGTTCCGAGGCGCTTCGGTCTGTGTCGTTTTCGTCTGCGAGGGATTTCGATGTGACAGACTCGATCACGTCATTGAAAGTATCACGCGTGAGTGGCATAGAACGAGATGAGCGGAAATCTCTTTGAACCTTTACCGCCGCTTTTGCTACAGCTTCTTCAATAAGGCCGATGATTTTTTCGCCGGTGTTCCATAAGGCACAACGGAATATCTGCTCTGACAAAGCTCGTTTCCGGCTACTTCTGTCATGAGCACGGTCAATCAAATGAAAACATAACGACAGGTGTAGCGCTGCGTTTAATTCACGCTTGTAGCTTCGCTGCGGGAATTTGTGTTCAATGAGATCAATGTAGCCAATTACGGTTTCTGCAAACATGATTTCTCCATCTCCAAAGCGACTGTTGGTCGCCGGAGTCAAACGGGTGTGAAGGTAGGTTGCCATTGCGAGTGGGCACAGATTTTGAAGACAGCGAAGATCTTAGCGTTGCGCGCGAACGCACACGACCAGACTGACAGAATGGGAAATTGGGAGTTCGTGCCTTAAAGAGCACCGAACGCGTCAGAAGCGGAAATTATCTCCGCTGCGGAGTCGCTATGTCGACATGGAATTCTGATAGTGGATCTTTTAATCCGCCACGAATATCGATAAGAGTTGTCATAAGCTTGGCTCCTGTGTTGGCAGGCTAAGTCAGTCTCCATTCAGGTGTTACCAGCACCGGGATGGAGGCGCCTGATCAATCAGGCAAGGCGACTATTGCAGGATCTGAATTGCGCTGCAAGGATCCGGAACGAAAAAAGATCCCAATTAAGCATTTTTATCTAAGTCCCGGATATAACCGGCTTTTTTGGCTTCACTAAAACAGTGATAAAACGTAGTGGCCATAGGTTTTTTGCTTTGTATTGAGTTTTTGAGGAAGCCTAAATGTGGAGCTTGAAGTTATCCACAGGATGGGCTTCAGCAGCGAAATGTCCTACATATTTTTCATGGATAGCGGTGACGTTACCACCGACGATCCTGAGCAATCCCGTTGTTTCTCTTCTTAAGCCTCGACGATCGTCCGCCTCCGTTAACCTTGAGAAATCCGATTCATGTGCAAACAGCGTTTCATGAAGTAATGGGGGGAAAACAGACAAAAAGCACAAACTACGTTTGTAAAATTTTCAGGTTGAAATCAAAACGGTATGGTTTGGAAAACGATCCTCAATGTTCGGTGTCGTCAAGAACCCCGCCGGGCCTCAGATGCATCTTGCGACGGAAATCCCAGCCGCTTTTTGTGTATCTGACAATCAGGTCATCAATGACTTCTAATGAAGCATCTTTATCGAAGCCCTGATCCGCCAGCGCATCAAGAAGCATATCAATCAGCTTCTCCGTCCCGTCCTGATTGCCAGACTTCACCGCTTTGACGATCATAAAATGCAGCAGCACTCGTGCTATGTCGTCACGCGTCGGTTTGCGCTGTGCCCTCAAACGATCGCGATAGTCCTTCTGCCGTTCGCGCTGCTTGCGCAAACGCTCCGACTGCTGCCTGTTCGATGCCATCACTTCTCCAGATTACGTGACCACAATCAAATCATGTGCCCGAAAACCGTCGGCGCAAAGCGTTTTCTGCCAAGCCCCGCGCCTGCCCGCAAACGGCGTTTGTCATTGAATCGGAAATCCCAGATATGGCAACACATGTCCGGAACTCTGCAACGCAAATCTCGAGTTCAGAATCCAGTTACTGCAAATCGGAAAAAATCTATGTGACTTGCCCACAATCTGGATTGATGTGTCTGCACGTCATTTTGCCAGCCCCGCAATTCGGGATGCATTGCCGGAAAATCATTGCTATCTGTATCGCTTGCAGGGCTGGCTAACGCAAACGCCGTTTGCATCACCACGATCAATTTGAACTCCAGATGTTTCTGGGACACAGGCGGCTGTTTCTGCAGCCATTCTTCAGCCACGGCAAGCAATGGCACTGTTTCACGACAGATGCGACAAAAAACTCGCTTACTGTTCTTCGATTATAGGACCGCAGGCCGTGATCAATGCAGGTTGCGACCCTTGAACATTACCATGCGGAAATCGCGAGTTTCAGCAGAAGAAAAACGGACAACCAGTCGGCCCTGGAGCCCACCTAACAATGGCACCGGAACTGATCGTGGAGGCAGGATCGCTAAACGAGTCAGCGACTGCTCGGCTCTACGAATGGTTCGGCACGCAATCACATCGCCGTTCATAAAAGCATGGTGTAGCAAAATCCCGCTATCGCAGTTTGTTTGAATCAGGGGCTTGCCTACCCTATCTTTTGATGGTGTCATTCTACATACGATGACGTGTTACTCATCGGGCCTATATTATTTAAAAGGATTATTGCATGCAGATTTATAGCGGGGACCTGGTCGCCATCGCCACACTTCTCAAAAAATACATAACGGATTCGGCCAATACAGAACCGGGTTGGGGAGTGGCAACCACTCTCCTGTCTCATGGCAAGTTCTGGCGCGTATCGGCACAGTCCGAAAATGCCCGTTTCTCAATCCCCAAGGCCTGCTTTGCGAATGCGCAGGCCGAAGTGATTTCGCCTCGCAACCATCGCCAGAAGCAGTTCAGCTATGTCGAAGGCTATGCTTGCGATCTCGAATTGCCGATCCCGCTGCACCATGCCTGGCTCGTTGATCGTGAAGGTGAGGTTTTTGATCCAACCTGGTCGGACGCGGAGCAATGCGTCTATTTTGGAATGAAGTTTAAGACCTCTTATGTGCAGGAGCGGTTCAGCGCTCGTGGTGATCAATTCGATTCCTTGCTTCTGGATGCTCTGAATCGCCATGCTATCCTGCGCGACGACGAATTTTGCCAGCAGGTACTGGATTCGGCCATGATGCCACGTTCAAACACCGCTCAGACGGCGGTATCGCCCGGCGTCAATTGATTCAAAAAATGGGCTGAACGCATTTAATCTCGCCAAATGAAAAAAGCAGAACGTCTACGCTATCGACCTATGGTGAGCTGCGGGAGAATAGCAATGCCGAACCTTGGTATAGCTCTCTTCCACAGCTTCTCATTCAGCCTGTATATTTAGACTGCAAGCGGTCAGTCGATAGCTCCAGCGCCTCGCGCCGGGTGATCTGTTCATTGCGCCCAGCTTTGGCTTGCACCTTAATCCTGCTCGTATGGGGACATATCATCCCACCGAACTAGTAGGGGCTGTCTTCAAGCACGTCGACATCCCCTATCACTCCCAATATTTACGCAACCATTCCGTCTTCTACCGGTCTGTCGTCACGGATGTTCCAGTTTATCGGCTCTGTTTGCAGCCATGGTGTGCCGCAAACCAATTGGCACAAAACGCTTGTCTCCGCGCTTGGCGTAGCTGGCAAACGCCGTTTGTAGCTGAAACGGAAATCTCGAATCTGGCAACGTTTGTGCGGAAACGCGCAACGCTTTTCTGAGGTTTTGAATCGGGTTAATGCAAATTGTCTCGATTTGAAATGCGTTGCGGGCAAATTGGAATGACGTGCAGACACGTTGTGGTACGTTGCGGGCAACTCATGACGACATGCCCAAGACGTAAATCAATTCTATAAAATCCATTTACCCTTACGGGAATGAATATGGCGTCAAACGGCGTTTGAATCTGGAGGACCTACCTGGGAAAACGCCTGTCTACCAGGTTCTTTTGCTCTACGCCCCTGACGCTCCCTCGAACACGGTGGGACCGTCCTGCATCGGTTCCCGGCTCTCAAACGCAGTTTATCGATGAATCGGATATATCCGGTTTCGTAATGGTTTTCCGGATACCCGCAACGTTAATCCAAAAGCTGGAATCGCAAGACTGCAAATTATCCTGATTTGATACGCTATGTGGGTACCCTGAAATACGGCAGCGCCACGTCAAGTTGCCACACCGGCAAATCATATCAGCGTATCCCAAGGCATCTCGGCCTGAAATGCCCAGCGTAGCCAGACGGGTAACGAAAGCCTGGCAAACGGCGTTTCGGCACAGATCTAGCATTTCTGGGAGACCTTCCGTCATGGCATGTAAAATTGCGCGGATTTTTATATCGCCATAGACCCGCTACGATTTCATCAACGGTAAGCGCTCATTTGAGGGCACATAGTAGTGATATGAGGGTGCTGAATGCCGGTCAGTCTGCCTGTTTATTGAAGT
>NZ_JAHWRG010000037.1:0-15147 GCF_024539785.1 Ochrobactrum sp. BTU2
TGGACTTCCTCTCGATCCGCCGGGAGGAAGCCGATGATCGTCGCGTTCCTCAATCAGAAGGGCGGCGTCGGCAAGACCACGCTGGCGCTGAACCTCGCCGGAGAATGGGCAGCGCGCGGCAAGCGCGTCACCCTGATCGATGCCGATCCGCAGGGCTCGGCGCTCGACTGGTCACAGCAACGCAGTCGTGAGGGCCTTCCCCGCCTGTTCGGCGTCGTCGGCCTGGCGCGTGACACGCTGCATCGCGAGGCGCCCGAACTCGCCCGCGACGTCGATCATGTCGTGATCGACGGACCGCCGCGTGTCGCCGGGCTCATGCGCTCGGCGCTCCTCGCTGCCGACCTCGTGCTGATCCCGGTGCAGCCATCACCGCTCGACGGTTGGGCCTCTGCCGAGATGCTGGCGCTGCTCTCCGAGGCGCGCATCTACCGGCCGGAGCTGGCCGCGCGCTTCGTGCTCAACCGCTGCGGCGCCCGCACCGTGCTGGCGCGTGAGACGGCCGAGACGCTAGCCGATCACGATCCGCCGGTGCTTATCAACACCATCGGCCAGCGCATCGCCTTTGCGGTTGCGGCGCAGTCCGGCCGCCTCGCGTCCGAGCTCGACGACGACACGCCCGCCGCGCGCGAGATCGCGACGCTGGCCGACGAAATCGGCCGGCTGTGCGTCGGGAGGATCGCGTCATGACGATCCTCACCGTCGACTGCCGCGACCTCATGCCGGCGCGCGGCCCGTTCGACATGATCCTCGCCGATCCGCCTTACGGCGACACCTCGCTCGCCTGGGATCGCCGCGTCGCCGGCTGGATCGCGTTTGCTCGCGCGGCGCTCACGCCCGCCGGTTCGCTCTGGGCGTTCGGCTCGCTGCGCCACTTCATGGCGACCGCCGACCAGTTCGCCAATGCCGGTCTGCAGCTCGCGCAGGAGGTGGTCTGGGAGAAGCAGAACGGATCGTCGTTCCATGCCGACCGCTTCAAGCGCGTGCATGAGCTAGCCGTTCAGTTCTACCCAGCCGAGACGGCGTGGCGTGACATCTACAACGACGTCCAAACCACGCCCGATGCGATGGCGCGCACCGTGCGGCGCAAGCAGCGCCCGCCGCACACCG
Source organism: Ochrobactrum sp. BTU2 (assembly GCF_024539785.1). Classification (NCBI taxonomy): domain Bacteria; kingdom Pseudomonadati; phylum Pseudomonadota; class Alphaproteobacteria; order Hyphomicrobiales; family Brucellaceae; genus Ochrobactrum; species Ochrobactrum sp. BTU2. The sequence goes on from NZ_JAHWRG010000037.1 coordinate 1,108, forward strand.
GCCATATCGATGCCGGCCACTATGTCAACCAGGACGGCGGGCCGCGCCTCATGCGCTCGGTCATCTACCTGCGCAATTGCCATGGCCGCGCCATCCATCCGACCGAGAAGCCGTCGGCGCTGCTGGAAATCCTGATCCGCACGAGCTGCCCGGAGGGCGGGCTTGTCAGCGACTGGTTCGCCGGATCGGGCGCGGCCGGGGAAGCCTGCCGGCTTGCCGGCCGGCGCTATCTCGGCTGCGAGATCGACGACGACATGGCGGAGAAGGCCCGCGCCCGGATCGCATCGGAGCTGCCGTTCGACGGGAGTGCCGCATCATGAGCGAGCGCCCGCTCCGCAAAGGCTTCGCTTCCCGGCCTGCCGATCCCGAACAGTGGGTCAAGGCCGCGGATGCTCCCTCGCGCAACGGTGACGCCGCCGGTTTCACTGCGCGGCTAACCATCGACGTGACGCCCGACCTGCGCGGCAGGATCAAGATCACTGCCTTCCGGCGCGGCATCACCGTCGCCGACATGCTGCGCGACCTGTTCGCGCGCGAATTCCCCCCAACTGAAGGAACCTCCTCATGACCGGCAATGCGGCTCCCCGCTTGCGCGGCGGCCCATTGCCGTCCGCAGGCTCCAGCAACGACATGACCCATGTCGAGCTGACATGGATCGAGAAGAAGGTCGAATACTGGATCAGGTTCGGCCGGGAAGCCGGCGAACTGATCCTCGATCGCCGTCGGCGCGTCATCTCTTTCCGCCCGAACAGCACCTTCGCCTTCGCCCGCTGGGCGGCCAACGACTTCGGCACCGTCATTTCCCGCATCGACATCGTGCGCGCCATCGAGCCCGGCGAACCCTACCAGACGCTACCCTTCGTGCGTCCCGGCGGCGAAATCCTGCTCAAGATCGAAGGCTGGCCCAAGGTCGAGGACGTGCTGCGGCATGTCGATGCCATCGAACGCGCCGGCATCGACGCCTGCGACGTCGCCCCCGATCACTGGCGTCATGTCGCCCAGCAGATGCAGGTCGGCGAGGCACCGCGATCCTACACGCCGGAACGCCATCAGGCATGGCTCAAACGGCGAGAGATCGAAAGATGACCCGCTTCGGCTACGTCATGGTGACGTATTTCGCGGCGATGGGCGTCGCCGTCGCTGCGTTCATCCCGACATCCACCAAGCTGATCTGGAATGCCACCGCCAGCGCGCCGATCGGCTTCTACACCATCGCGCCGGCCGACCAGCTGGAGGTGCCCGAGCTTGTCGTCGTCATGCCGCCCGAACCGCTCGCCGACTTCATGGTCGAGCGCGGTTATGTCGGCCGCGGCGTGCCGTTGCTGAAGCGCGTCCTCGGATTGCCGGGACAGCGCGTGTGCCGCAGCCGTGACCTGATCACGGTCGACGGTATCGAGATGGGCGAAGCGCTTGACCGCGATCGCCTTGGCCGTCCGCTACCCGTCTGGCACGGCTGCCGCGTCGTCGCGGAGGACGAGCTTTTCCTGATGAACTGGGAAGTCCGCGACAGTCTCGACGGCCGCTATTTCGGGCCGCTTCCGGCCTCCGCCGTGATCGGCCGGGCAATCCCTCTCTTCACCGACGAGGACGGCGAAGGCCGCTTCGTCTGGCGCGCGCCGGCGCGGTGACGGCGCGAGCTTCGCAACCTTGCCGCACAACAAAGGAGACCATGAGCATGGCCCAGATTGGACATTTCACCCGCACGCAATCGGGCTTCGAAGGGCGCTTCAGAGCGCTCGGCATCGACGAGGAAATCACCCTTATTCATGCCGAACCTTTGGATTCTGAGAATGCCCCGGCCTACCGCGTTCTGCTCGGCGACGAGGAAGGCCTCGATATCGGCGCCGGCTGGTCGCATGTCGGCGATCGCGCCGGCGAATTCGTCTCCGTCGAGATCTACAGCCCGCTGTTCGGCGGCACGCTTCGCGCAAACCTCTTCCGTGCCGGTGACGACGGTTCCGCCTGGGGCCTGCACACCAACCCGCCGTCGAAGAAGCGGAAGGAGGACTGAATGGTGGCAATCGAGCATCGTGCCCGCGTCGGACGTCTTGCGGTCGTCCGACGCCGGATACTCCCCCTTCTTCTTTCCGGCCTGACCTTCGCTGCACCCGCCGCGTGTCCGGCTCTTGCACAATCGCTGCCGGCGACCCGCGTCGCGATCGCCGATCCGCATGCCGCGCACATCGCCGAGGCGTCGCAGCGCTTCGCTATCCCGCAGGCATGGATCGTCGCGGTGAAGCGCGCCGAAAGCCACGATGACGTGCGCGCCGTGTCGCCCGCCGGTGCGCTCGGCCTCATGCAGATCATGCCCGATACCTGGGCCGAGCTGCGCGCCCGTTACCGGCTCGGCCGCGATCCGTTCGATCCCCGCGACAACATCATCGCCGGCACCGCCTATCTGCGCGAGATGCTCGATCGCTACGGCACGGTCCCGGCCATGCTTGCGGCCTACAACGCCGGACCAGCACGCTACGACGAGCATCTTGCAACCGGCCGCGCTCTGCCGGCGGAAACACGCGCTTACGTCGCCTTGCTCGCGCCCGCGCTTGATGCCGTCGCACCGTCGGACAGACCGCGCACCGCGCTCCAGCCACCGGCCGATTGGCGGGAGGCACCGCTCTTCGTGGCGCGGGCAGGCGACCGCCAGCCTTCCGATGATCGCGCCGCCGATCGTTCGCCGGGCAACCTTCATCCCTCCGTTCCGGCGCAGGACGATAGCACCGCCGGATCACAGACGGTCCCCATTTTCCTCGCTCGTCGCGAGGGGGACGGTCCGAGATGACCCTCGACCGGCCCTTTCGTATGCTGTCGGGCTCTGGCGCATCCTGGAGGGTGCGGGGGGTGGTGGCAGGAACCGCAACCGAAGGATGGCAGGATAAAAGGGCGCACCTTGCGCGTCGGTCGGGTGGTTGTTTTTGCTGGGTTTTCCGGCCTGCTGCGCACATTGCCGGGCTTGCGCACAATGTTCGCCAAGGCACCAAAACTCTGTTTCTCATAGATTTTTTGCACATTGCGGGGCTGCGCCATGGCCGATGAACGCGAGTTTCGCATCCGGCCGGGGCGCATCCGCTCGACCCGCGCGCAATCGGCGCGGCCTTTCATCGCTCAGGCGCTCGCCGCGGCGAAGAAGGCCGGCGGCGGCGTGTCGCGTTCCGGCCGTGTCGTTTCCGGCAACCGCTCGCGCTTCGGCCACGGCCAGCGCGCCAGCATCCAGGCCAATCGGCTGATTTCGTCGCGCTCGCGCGGCGCCGTCGTCAAGGCGCGCGTCGTGCGCCATTCGGTGCGCTCAGCACCGCTCGGAACCCATCTCAATTATCTCCGCCGCGAAGGCGTGACCCGCGACGGGGAGAAGGCTCGCCTGTTCGGGCCGGGCACCGAGAATGCCGATGCAGGCGCATTTGCCGAGCGGTGCCAGGATGACCGGCATCATTTCCGGTTCATCGTCTCGCCCGACGACGCCGTGGAGATGACCGATCTCAAATCCTTCACCCGCAATCTCGTCGGGCAGATGGAGAAGGATCTTGGCACCCGGCTCGACTGGGTGGCCGTCGATCACTGGAACACCGAGCATCCGCACGTCCACCTGATCGTGCGCGGTGTCCGCGACGACGGCCAGGATCTCGTCATCTCGCGTGACTATATCAAGGAAGGCATGCGCGACCGCGCGCGCGATCTCATCACCCAGGAGCTGGGACCGCGCACCGACCTCGATATCCGCCGCACCCTGGAGCGCCAGATTGAATCGGAGCGCTGGACCCAGCTCGACCGGCAGCTTGTCCGGGATGCACGAGAAACCGGTATCATCGATCTTGCGCCGCGATCCGATCGCCAGCCCGACGAGTTCCATGCCCTGAAGGTTGGACGGCTGCGCAGGCTGGAAGTCCTTGGGCTGGCCGGACAGGTCGGCCATTCGCAATGGTTCATCAAGCCCGAGGCCGAGGCGGTGCTGCGCGAACTCGGCGAGCGCGGCGACATCATCAAGCGCATGCACAAGGCGCTGACGGAGCGCGGTATCGAGCGCGGCTCGGCCAACTATGTACTGGCGGGCGAAAGCCTTGATGAGCCGATCATCGGCCGGCTGGTCGATCGCGGTCTCGACGACGAGCTGAAGGGCTCGGCCTATGCCGTCGTCGATGGCGTCGACGCTCGTACCCATCACATCAAGTTGCCCGATCTTGATGCGGCGGGCGACAGCGCTCCCGGTTCGATCGTCGAGCTACGCAAATTCGATGACGCCCGCGGTGAACGCCGCGTCGCGCTCGCCGTCCGCTCCGATCTCGACATTGAGCGGCAGGTTACGGCGTCGGGCGCCACCTGGCTCGATCGGCAGGCCGTCGCGAGGGAATCGCTGTCGCTTTCCGACGGCGGTTTCGGCGCCGAGGTGCAGCAGGCCATGGAACGGCGCGCTGACCATCTTGTCGAACAGGGACTGGCCGTGCGCCAGGGCCGCAGCGTGGTGTTCGCCCGAAGGTTGGTCGACACGCTGCGCCGCCGCGAACTGGACGCGCTTGGCGAGAAACTCGCCACCGAGACGGGCCAGCCGTTTAACCGGGCCGGCAGCGGCGAATATGTCGCCGGCACTTATCGTCAGCGCTTCGCGCTCGCCTCCGGCCGCTTTGCCATGATCGAGGTCATCAGTGGGGATGGGGGCCTCGGCTTCCAGCTCGTGCCTTGGTCGCCATCCCTCGAAAAGCAGCTCGGCAAACACGTCTCCGGTGTCGCCCGCGACGACGGCGGCATCGACTGGAGCTTTGGTCGCAAGCGGGGGCTCGGCCTCTAATCCTCAACGTCATAGAAAGGACCATCGCATGTCTGCGACCAAAATTCTCTGGGGTCAGATCCTTACCGTCCTTCTGATCGTGCTGATGACGACCTGGGGCGCGACACAGTGGACGGCCTGGCGCCTCGGTTTCCAGCCCCAGCTCGGTGATCCCTGGTTTGCGATCGCCGGCTGGCCGATCTACTATCCGCCGGCCTTTTTCTGGTGGTGGTACTTCTACGACGCCTATGCGCCGCCGATCTTTGTCGAAGGCGGCATGATCGCGGCGTCCGGCGGCTTCATCGCTATCGCCGTCGCGATCGGGATGTCGGTCTGGCGTGCGCGCGAGGCGAAAAACGTCGCCACCTATGGCTCGGCGCGCTGGGCTGAGATGGAGGAGGTGAAGGCTGCCGGGTTGCTCGGAGCCGATGGCGTTGTGCTCGGTAGGCTCGATCGAGATTATCTGCGGCATGATGGTCCCGAGCACACTCTATGCTTTGCCCCGACCAGATCGGGTAAAGGGGTGGGCTTGGTGGTGCCCTCACTCCTGACCTGGCCGGGCAGCGCGCTCGTTCACGATATCAAGGGCGAGAACTGGCAGCTCACCTCCGGTTTCCGATCTCGCCATGGCCGCGTGCTGCTGTTCGACCCGACCAATGCGAAATCCGCGGCCTACAATCCTCTGCTCGAGGTGCGGCGGGGTGAATGGGAGGTCCGCGACGTTCAGAACATCGCCGACATTCTGGTCGATCCTGAAGGTTCGCTCGAGAAGCGAAACCACTGGGAGAAGACCAGCCATGCCCTTCTGGTCGGCGTGATCCTGCATGTCCTCTATGCCGAGAAGGATAAGACGCTCGCCGGCGTTGCGGCCTTCCTCTCCGACCCGAAGCGGCCGATCGAATCGACGCTCGCTGCCATGATGAAGACGGCACATCTCGGAGAAGCCGGTCCGCATCCGGTCATCGCCAGCGCCGCGCGCGAGCTGCTGAACAAATCCGACAATGAACGCTCCGGCGTGCTGTCCACGGCAATGTCGTTCCTGGGCCTCTATCGCGATCCGGTTGTCGCCGAGGTGACGCGCCGTTGTGACTGGCGCATCACCGACATCGTGGGCGGCAAGCGTCCGGCGACCCTCTACCTCGTCGTGCCGCCGAGCGACATCAACCGCACCAAGCCGCTCATTCGCCTGATCCTCAATCAGATCGGCCGCCGCCTGACCGAGGATCTGCAGGCGAAGACAGGACGGCATCGCCTGCTGCTGATGCTGGATGAGTTTCCGAGCCTGGGCAGGCTGGATTTCTTCGAGAGCGCTCTGGCCTTCATGGCGGGCTATGGCTTGAAGTCGTTCCTGATCGCTCAGTCGTTGAACCAGATCGAGAAGGCATACGGGCCGAACAACTCGATCCTCGACAACTGCCATGTGCGCGTGTCGTTCGCGACCAATGACGAGAGGACCGCGAAAAGGGTGAGCGACGCGCTCGGCACCGCTACCGAAATGAAGGCGATGAAGAACTATGCCGGGCATCGTCTGTCGCCCTGGCTCGGACACCTGATGGTCTCACGTTCGGAAACCGCGCGACCGCTGCTCACCCCCGGCGAAATCATGCAGCTCCCGCCGGCCGACGAGATCGTCATGGTCGCCGGAACGCCGCCAATCCGGGCGAAGAAGGCGCGCTATTACGAGGATGCGCGGTTTCAGGAGCGGATATTGCCGCCGCCCAAACTGACCCGCCCCGAAAAGCCGCGGCCGGATGACTGGAGCAACCTGCCAATTCCGGCTCGACCGGAAGCCGCCGAGACGCTTGCGAGCGCGGGAACGGAAGACGAAGACCCGACCGAATCCGAGCGCCGGCAGCAACCCGAGCTGAACCGGGTGAAGCCTGTCGAGAAGAAGGAGCCGATCGAAAACGAATTCGAGATCGATCCGCTCGACGAGATGGAGGAGGAAGCAACCCGCAACCGGCGCATGGCCCGCCTCATGCAAGGCGTAGCCCGGCAGGTCTCGCTCGATCCCAATGACGGAATGGAGCTGTGAACGCCATGACCGGCCGAAAAAAGAAGACGCAGATCTCCGTCTATCTCGAACCTGACGTCATGACGATGCTCTCGGACTATGTCGCTCGCCGGGAACAGCCGATGTCCCTGGTGGTGGAAGCGGCCGTCGCTTCCTTCCTGTCGCCGGACGACGCCGAACGGCGCGAGGCGATCCTCGCCAAACGCCTCGACCAGATCGATCGCCGCATGACCCGATTGGAACGTGATGTCGGCATTTCGGTTGAGACGCTCGCTGTCTTCGTTCGCTTCTGGCTCACGAGCACGCCGGCGCTGCCCGAGCCGGCGGCGCAGGCGGCACGCGCCAAGGCTGCTGAACGCTATGAGGCGTTCGTGACCGCGCTCGGTCGGCGGCTGGCACAGGGGCCGAAGCTCAGGCAGGAAGTCAGCGAGGACGTGGGCGACTCACCAAACGGTCAGGCTTCGGCGCGCGCGGGCATGCATGGTGAATAGCAACCGCCGTATCGAGATCAAGAAGATCGCCGACCCGCCGTTTTCCTGTATTTGCACGCTACATTACTACGACGCCAATTCCTTGTTGAATCGGCCTGATTTGCGGCTCTTTTAATCATCCCCGTCCGGGGATCGTCTGATTTTCCCCGGCCGGAAACGGGGATCGGATGGCAGTCTCTCATCGAAATTCGGAAGGCTTTGCCCGCGGTGCGCGGATGCTGCGCACCGCGCTGGGTGCTGCCATCGCCCGTCTTCTGGAAGACCCCGGCGTCGTCGAGGTGATGCTCAATCCCGATGGGCGGCTGTGGATCGACCGTCTCTCGGAAGGCATGTCCGACACCGGCGAGCGCATCTCGCCCGCGGACGGCGAACGCATCATCCGCCTGGTCGCCCATCATGTCGGCGCGGAGGTCCATGCCGGCGCTCCGCGTGTCTCGGCCGAACTGCCTGAGAGTGGCGAGCGCTTCGAGGGTCTCCTGCCTCCGATCGTCACAGGCCCGGCCTTCGCTATCCGCAAACCGGCAGTCTCGGTGTTCACCCTCGACGACTATGTTGCGGCAGGAACCATGACCGCCGATCAGGCGGCATTCCTGCGCGAGGCTGTCGCCGCGCACACCAATATTCTTGTCGCCGGCGGTACGGGCACCGGCAAGACGACGCTGACCAACGCGCTTCTCTCGGAAGTGGCGAAGGGGCAAGACCGGCTCCTCATCATCGAGGATACCCGCGAACTTCAAAGCCGGTCCGAGAACAAGGTGCCGATGCGCACCAAGGACTTCATCGCCAATCTCACGGATCTGGCGCGCTCGGCCATGCGCTTTCGTCCCGACCGTATCATCGTCGGCGAGGTGCGCGGTCCCGAAGCCCTCGACCTCCTGAAACTCTGGGGCACCGGCCATCCCGGCGGGATCGGCACCATTCACGCCGGCACCAGCCTCGGCGCGCTTCGCCGCCTCGAACAGCTCATCCAGGAAGCCGTCGTCACTGTCCCCAAGGCGCTGATCGCCGAAACCATCGGCATGGTGGCGGTTCTCTCCGGACGCGGTTCCGCGCGACGGCTCTCGGAACTCGCCCGCGTCGAAGGTCTCGGACCTAACGGCGATTACGGCGTCGCTCCCGCTCATCTTTCCTCCGACCGCCAACCGCTCCCGAAAGGAGAAACGTCATGACTTTCCATGTTCCGCCGATTCTGTCCGCTCTGCCGCGGCAGGCGAACACATCCACCCCGCCGATCCTGCGCGGCATCCGCCGCCACCTTTTGGGTTCGATGGCGCTCGCCACGATCATGATGATGGCGGCTGTGCCGGCTCACGCGTCCGGTTCCTCTATGCCGTGGGAAGCGCCGCTTCAGTCGATCCTCGAATCCATCGAGGGGCCGGTTGCCAAGATCGTCGCTGTCATCATCATCATCGCTACCGGCCTGGCGCTGGCCTTCGGTGACACCAGCGGCGGCTTCCGCCGCTTGATCCAGATCGTCTTCGGCCTGTCGATCGCCTTTGCCGCCAGCTCCTTCTTCCTCAGCTTCTTCTCGTTTGGCGGCGGAGCCTTGGTGTAATGGCCGCCGTCCTCGAACATTTCGACGCGGTGCCGGGATTCTCTGTCCCGGTCCATCGCGCCTTGACCGAGCACATCCTGCTCGGCGGCGCGCCGAGAAGCATTGCCATCATGAACGGCACCTTGGCCGGGGCCGTGGGTCTCGGCTTGCGTCTCTGGCTGGTCGGCCTCGCCATCTGGGCCGTCGGGCATTTCGCGGCAGTCTGGGCGGCGAAACGCGACCCGCTGTTCGTCGAGGTTGGTCGCCGTCACCTGCGCATCCCCGGTCATCTTGCGGTTTGAGGAGTGCGGCCATGCTGAACCTTTCCGAATATCGCCGCACCGCCAGCCGGCTTGCGGATTTCCTGCCCTGGGCTGCGCTCGTCGGCGAGGGTGTCGTTCTGAACAAGGACGGATCGTTGCAACGGACCGCCCGGTTTCGTGGCCCCGATCTGGAATCGTCCGTCGCAGCCGAACTTGTCGCCGTCGCCGCGCGGCTGAACAATGCCTTCCGGCGTCTCGGCTCCGGCTGGGCGATCTTCGTCGAGGCGCAGCGTCATGAGGCTGCGACCTATCCCGACAGCCGCTTTCCCGATCCGGCATCCGCATTGCTGGACGCCGAGCGCAAGGCCGATTTCGAGGAACAGGGCAGCCATTTCATTTCAGGTTACTTCCTGACCTTCTCCTATCTTTCGCCTGCTGAAGATGCCGCGCGTGCCGAGACCTGGCTCTACGAGGGACGCGAACGCTCCGGCGTCGATCCGAACGAGGTCCTGCGCGGCTTTATCGATCGCACCGACCGCGTGCTGGGGCTCCTCGACGGCTTTATGCCGGAATGCGACTGGCTCGATGACAGCGAGACGCTGACCTACCTGCACTCGACCATCTCGACCAACCGGCATCGCGTCCGTGTGCCCGAGACGCCGATGTATCTCGATGCGCTGCTGGCCGATCAGCCGCTGACCGGTGGACTGGAGCCGCGTCTCGGCGACACCCATCTGCGCATCCTCACCATTGTCGGCTTCCCGACTGCGACGACACCCGGAATTCTCGACGAGCTGAACAGGCTCGCCTTTCCCTATCGCTGGTCAACGCGCGCGATCCTGCTCGACAAGACCGACGCCATCCGGCTGCTCACCCGCATCCGCCGCCAGTGGTTCGCCAAACGCAAGTCGATCGCGGCCATTCTGAAAGAGGTGATGACCAACGAGGCGTCGGTTCTCGTGGATACCGACGCCGCAAACAAGGCCGCCGACGCGGACATCGCTCTTCAGGAACTCGGCGCCGACTATGCCGGCATGGCCTATGTCACGGCAACCATCTCCGTATGGGACACCGATCCCCGCCTGGCCGATGAAAAGCTTCGTCTTGTCGAAAAAGTGGTCCAGGGCCGCGACTTCACGGCGATGCCCGAAACCATCAATGCCGTCGACGCCTGGCTCGGTTCGCTGCCGGGGCATGTTTATGCCAATGTGCGCCAGCCGCCGATATCGACACTCAATCTCGCCCACATGATCCCCCTCAGTGCCGTGTGGGCGGGACCGGAACGGGATGACCATCTTGGTAGCACCCCCTTGCTTTACGGCAAGACCGAGGGAAGCACCCCGTTCCGGCTTTCCATCCATGTCGGCGACGTCGGCCACACGCTCGTCGTTGGGCCGACCGGCTCTGGCAAGAGCGTGCTGCTCGCCTGCATGGCGCTCCAGTTCCGGCGCTATGAGCAAGCCCAAGTTTTCGCATTCGATTTCGGGGGATCGATCCGGGCCGCGGCCCTTGCCATGGGCGGCGACTGGCATGATCTCGGCGGCGATCTCACCGAGGGGGACGCTTTTTCGGTCTCGCTCCAGCCGCTCGCCCGCATCCGTGACGTGCCGGAACGCGCCTGGGCGGCCGACTGGATCGTCGCCATCCTGACACGCGAGAGCATCGCGATCACGCCGGATGTCAAGGAGCACATCTGGACGGCGCTGACCTCGCTCGCCTCGGCCCCGGTCGAGGAACGGACCATCACTGGCCTGACGGTGCTGCTGCAATCGAATGACCTGAAGCAGGCGCTCAGGCCGTATTGTGTCGGCGGTCCCTATGGCCGGCTGCTCGATGCCGAAACCGAGCACCTCGGCAGTGCGTCGGTGCAGGCTTTCGAGATCGAGGGACTGGTCGGCACGGGCGCTGCTCCGGCCGTCCTGTCCTACCTGTTCCACCGCATCGGCGACCGGCTCGATGGCTCACCCACTTTGCTCATCATTGACGAGGGCTGGCTGGCGCTCGATGACGAAGCCTTTTCCGGGCAGTTGCGGGAATGGCTGAAGACCCTCAGAAAAAAGAACGCCTCGGTTATTTTCGCCACGCAGTCGCTCTCCGACATCGACAATTCGGAGATCGCGCCGGCGATCATCGAAAGCTGCCCGACGCGCCTGCTTCTTCCGAATGAGCGCGCTGTCGAACCGCAGATCACCGCGATCTATCAGCGATTTGGCTTGAACGCGCGCCAGATCGAGATCCTCGCGCGGGCCACGCCGAAAAAGGACTATTACTGCCAAAGCCGCAGGGGGAACCGCCTGTTTGACTTGGGCCTGTCCGAAGTCGGCCTGGCACTGACGGCCGCCTCCTCGAAATCCGATCAGTCCGCCATCGCCCGCATCTTCGCTGAACACGGCCGGGACGGCTTTCTCGCCGCCTGGCTGCGCCTGCGCGGCGTCGATTGGGCGGCCGACCTCATTCCCGACCTCGCCAATCTCATCCCCCAGCCCGACAAGGAGGCTCAACCATGAAGACCTGTCGTACCCGCGCGGCGCTGCTCGCCGCATCCCTCCTGACCCTTTCCGGTCCGATCTCGATCGTTCTGGCGCCGCCGGCATCCGCCGCCTGGATCGTCTACGACCCGACGAACTATTCTCAGAATCTTCTGTCCGCTGCCCGCGCCCTGGAGCAGATCAACAATCAGATCACCAGCCTGCAAAACGAAGCGCAGATGCTGATCAACCAAGCCCGCAATCTGGCAAGCCTGCCGTATTCGTCGCTCCAGCAGATCCAGCAGTCCGTTCAGCGCACGCAGCAGCTACTGTCCCAGGCGCAGAACATTGCCTTCGACGTCAGCCAGATCGATCAGGCGTTCCAGTCGAAATACGCCAATGTCTCGCTCTCGGCCACCGATGCGCAGCTCGTCTCCGATGCCAAGGAGCGCTGGCGCAACAGCATCGGCGGCCTTCAGGACGCCATGCGCGTGCAGGCTACCGTCGTCGGCAATATCGATACCAACCGCACCGAGATGTCGCAACTGGTCGGCCAGAGCCAGGGTGCGACCGGCGCGCTTCAGGCCGCACAGGCAGGCAATCAGCTTCTCGCCCTCCAGTCGCAGCAGCTCTCCGACCTGACGGCCCTGCTTGCCGCCAATGGCCGGTCCACCGCGCTCACCGAAGCCGAGCGCGCCGCCGCAGCCGAACAGGGCCGCGTCCAACGCCAGCGCTTTCTGACGCCGGGCTCCGGCTATCAGGCCGGCAGCGCCAAGATGTTCAACTGAGGACGCAGCCATGGATGGCAAGATGCTGGCCCGGCTGGCCGCTGTCGTCTTCATCGCCGTCGCGATCACCGCGACGGCGACCGAGATGCTCAGAAAGAGAGAGGCTCCCGCACCATGGACACGCCCCACACCCGCCATCGACTCGCCGGCAGATCCGCTCCGCCTCGGCCAGCGCCGGTGCCAGGAGCTTGGGCAGGCCGCCACCGGCGATGCCGAATGTTTGCGCGTCTGGTCGGAAACCCGCGACCGCTTCCTCGGCAGAATTGCGGTGCAGGCTGCTCCACAGACGATCGAAGGACGATGATTCATGGGCGGCAGCGGCGTCATCGACAATTTCCTCGGGGTCTTCACCTCCTATATCGACAGTGGCTTCGGTCTTCTCGGCGGCGAGGTCGCCTTCATCGCCACCACGTTGATCGTCATCGACGTGACGCTCGCCGCCCTGTTCTGGAGTTGGGGCGCCGACGACGACATCATCGCCCGTCTAGTGAAGAAGACCCTGTTCGTCGGGGCTTTCGCCTACATCATCGACAACTGGAACAATCTGGCGAGGATCATCTTCGAGAGCTTCGCCGGCCTCGGCCTCAAGGGATCGGGCACCGGCTTTTCGACGGCGGATCTCCTTCGCCCCGGACGGGTGGCGCAAGTCGGCCTCGACGCGGCCCGCCCGCTGCTGGAATCCATTTCCGACCTGATGGGCTGGGTCGCATTCTTCGAGAATTTCATCCAGATCGCATGCCTGCTGTTCGCCTGGGCGCTCGTCCTCTTGGCTTTCTTTATTCTGGCGATCCAGTTGTTCGTCACACTGATCGAATTCAAGCTGACCGTTCTTGCCGGATTTGTCCTCATCCCATTCGGATTGTTTGGGAAGACGGCCTTCATGGCCGAAAGGGTCCTCGGCAGTGTCATCTCTTCCGGCATCAAGGTGCTGGTGCTCGCCGTCATCATCGGCATCGGCTCGACGCTGTTCAGCGAGTTCACCTCCGGCTTCGGCGGGGTCACGCCGACGATCGACGACGCGATGGCGATCGTGCTCGCAGCACTTTCCCTGGTCGGTCTCGGCATCTTCGGACCGGGCATCGCCAACGGCCTCGTGTCCGGCGGCCCGCAGCTTGGCGCCGGTGCAGCCGTCAGTACCGGCCTTGCCGTCGGCGGTGCTGCACTTGCCGCAGGCGGTGCGGCGGGCCTGGCCTTGCGGGGGGGCGCTGCGGCTTTGTCCGGCGGCGCGGCCGCTGTTCGTGGTGGCGCAGCGGCAGCGGGCGCTGCCTCGACCGCCTACAATCTCGGATCGATGGGACAGACCGGCGCCTCGGGCATGGCGTCCGGTCTCGGCGGTGTCGCGCGAGGAGCAGGCTCCGCCGCCGTTTCGCCTCTGAAGCGCGCCGCCGGCCGTGCGTCCGAAAGCGTCAAATCGAATTTCTCCGACGGCGTGAAAGGCGGCTTCAGCGCCACCGGCGGCTCTTCCACGCTCGACACCGTCGGCGGCGATGAGGCCGCCAACGACGATTCCTTTGCCGCCGCTCCGGCGGCTTCGCGCAATGGCGCCCCCGATTGGGCCAGGCGCATGAAACGCAGCCAGCACGTCAGCCACGGCGTTTCCGCCGCCGCCCATGCCGTTCGATCGGGCGACAGCCATGGCGGCGGCTCTTCCGTCAATCTCTCCGAAAGTGACCGCTCATGAGCTTCTTCAAACGACCGGCAGCCCATTACGGCAAGACTCCGC
>NZ_JAHWRG010000038.1:0-12200 GCF_024539785.1 Ochrobactrum sp. BTU2
GGTAAAGCGAAGAACGAGGTTCGGTCATCACCCGTTATCGCAACTGATGTTTACACTTAGGTTAAGGTAACAGTGCCATTCCGCCGCTTCGCTATGCTTCCGAACTTCGGATGCGGCTTGCTAGCCAATGGCTAAACCGGGACAGGCTGGCGATTGACACTGTAGCGCATAAGCTTGGTTATACGTCTCAAGCGGCTTTCAGCCGCGCATTCAAGCGTGTTACTGGCCGTCCACCGGGCGCGAGCCGGCAGTTTTGATAGCCAGTCAGAATCATTCGTTCCTTTAAAGCGGGCATGAACTGGGGGATTTGAAGCCGGGCCAAATTGCTGACACGAACTGATCCGTTTTACCAGCTTTCCCGAGGATTTTGACGTAGAGTCAAGAATAGCCGTGCTTCAACCCGAAAGCTTGAGACGGTTGTAATTGCAGACCGCCAGTCAACACCGTATTCGCCAAGCAAATTGTGTCTTAATTTGTCAGACTATTTGCGACAATCCCGTCAATTCGAACCAGCCAGTAAACCGGGATCGGCGATGCCCGATTTTAAAGCGTCGTTAGCCTGATCATTTACTCAGACTCGAAGAAGTCACTCGGGTAGCGCGTGCCTCGTGCGAAGAACGCAGACGGTAACGATCTCCCGGATATGTGAATCGGCTTCGAGTGACAGGGATCCCATCGCGCCATGTCTGCCTATCTACAAGCAAACAAGGCTGACTGATATCAATCTGCAGATTTTCGCGAATGTCTTCATCCGCGCGTATAGCACGGATTGTATTGTCGACTGTCGTGACAATCGTGTTACGCAACAGCCAGAAATTCGGGGTAATCAGGGTGAAGTCCTGCTCGAGATAATCGGGCGCTTCAGCGCTATTCACATATCGCTCTTCGATTTGGATCGGTGTTCCATCTTCGAGGTGCAAAAGCTTGGAATAGAAGACGTCGTTTTCGGGCGAGCTCTGCAACATATTCCGCCGCGGGTTGTCCGCACTCAAAACCTCGTGCTGCAAAACACGGCTGCTATGCGCGCCGCCCGACAGGATCACTTCCTCTGAAGCGTCTGGCAAATTGAAAATCGCGCATTGCATCCGCGGGCCAATGACAAATGTTCCGCGTCCCTGAATGCGCAACAGAACCCCGTCAGCCTGCAATTCCCGCAATGCCCGGCGCACTGTCAGGCGAGATGCACTGAAGGTTCCCGCAAGGTCATCTTCTGAAGGCACCTGAAAGTTTGCCGGCCATTCTGCTGTTTCGATCTTTTTGTCGATAGCGCTTTTTATTTGAGCATATAATGGTTGGTCTGAACTGTTCATATCTCACAACAAATGATGTTATTAATAGCGCATAATCACATTCATAGTCGGGCTGGGTCAAGTCCACTTGCGTGATTACACATTGCATGAATCATGGGTTTCACCCCTAATGATTGCTTGCTAATGTTCTGGCTACAAATTCAGCGTCTGCCGGAAGTTGGTCCAGCGCCGGAAAGCCGAAGACATTCAAGAACATCAGCGAAACCGCTAAAATATTTGGTTTGTCATCAATGGAATCCACGCTGAAATAGATTGGGATCAGTTTTTCCAAAACATCAACTTCAATTCTTTCGGCGTTTAACTCAGCACTTTTGATAGTCTCGCGGAAGGCACCCGTATTTTCAAAACTTGTCGCCCACGCATGCACCTTCAGCGTCTTTCGGACAATTCTCAGCGGGATTACGACCTCTTCCCGCCATTCTTGTATTTCGGCGTATAGAGCGCTGAGCGCTTTTGCCGTGACATATCGGTCTGTTGTTACCGCGTGCAGAACCGCCAGATAAAACGGCACATCAATGGCATAATTGTCTTGCAAGCTCAGCAAGGCAGCCGGAATTCCGGGCTTGGCATAGAGTTGAAGCATAAAGCTCCAAAGTGCTGAATGACGTTCTATATCGTTCACTCGCTTGTTCCTCTGCCTTTAAGATCCAGATTTCAGCCCATCCCAACGTTTGACAGTGCCGGTTTCAATACCGAACAGATCAAGAGCGCGACCCACTGAATGGCAGACCATCTCATCAATGCTTGCGGGATGCGAATAAAAGGCTGGAACGGGTGGCATGATGATCGCCCCCATTTCAGTGAGCGCTGTCATCGTTTTCAAATGCCCGAGATGCAGCGGCGTTTCCCGCACCATGAGAACCAGTCGACGCCGTTCTTTCAAAACCACATCGGCTGCCCTGCTCATGAGTGTCGACGTCACCCCCGACGCTATCTCGGACATGGTTTTGACCGAGCACGGAGCAACCAGCATACCCATCGCCCTGAACGATCCCGATGCTATCGAAGCACCGACGTCAGCGGCCGAATGAACAACATCGGCGCGATGCGACAGCTCTGATTTTTGTATGCCAAGCTCCTGATGGAGGGTGAGAAGTGCTGCGCGCGAAACGACAAGATGTGTTTCAACGCCTACGGATCGCGCCAGTTCCAATGCTTTGAGCCCATAAGCTGCACCCGAAGCGCCAGAAATTCCTATCACCAGACGTTGAACGCTCATCAATTAAGCTCCCTCGAACCAGTCGCTGGCCTTGACACTGTCGCCAAGTCGCAATCGCTTACGTTCAAACTCCTGTTCACGCCCCCATGGCTTGGTCGCATCCACGAGCAGCCTGCCCCAATGGTCCTTCTGTTCATCTCGATAAAATGATGGTGTATCCGGGATGATCAGCATGTCCTTGTCTGGGCGACACCGCGTTAGAATGGCCCATTGAACATCATCCATGTCGTAGATATTCACGTCGGTATCCACCACCGTGATCTGCTTTGACCATATGGGTTCCGCGCCGATAGCCGCCAGCATGACCTGACGCGCATGTCCCTCGAACTGCGGCTCGATCTGAATGATGGCGTGATTGACGAATGGCTGGCAGGTTACATTGACGATACCGGGAAGCGCTGCACTCAGGCGCTGATAGATATTCGCGGAAACCGATAATTCGAGTGTGAGTACTTCTTCAGGTGAACCACACAATATCGAATGGAACATTGCGTCTTTACGCACGGTGACGCCCAGCACTTCGAAAACCGCATTCGGTCCGACAGGAACGTAATAGCCCATAAACTCGCCAAAAGGCCCTTCAGCGCGGCGTTCATTGGGAAGAAAGCGACCTTCGATCACCACTTCGGTTTCTGCGGGAACTTCAAGATCGATATGGTTGCATTTGCGCATGGAAATCGGTCGTCCACGCAACCGCGCCGCCACTTCCAATTCGTCGACATCATAAGGCAGTGGCGCTGCTGCGGTTAGAAATGCATGCGAAGGCGTACCAATCAACATGGCCGCTTCGAGCGGTTTGCCCAGTTTTTCCGCCTTCTCATGATAGATCGTCAGATGATGGCGAGGTGCCAAGCGACAGCGCAGCTCGTTATCGCTGATAAACATCGAGCGATGATAAGACAAATTACCAACGCCGGTTTCCGGATCTTTGGCGATAAACATTGCAGAGGTGAAATAGGGCGCGCCGTCGCGGTCAGAATAGGTGATCAGTGGTAGATCGGACAGTTTGACTTCTTCATATTCGGGAAGCTCGCTGTCCTCGGCAAGCTTTAGCGGCTCTTTCATCTCTGACGTGCCAAGAGATGCGAGACGGCTCCACTGGGTGCAAAAATCCTTAGCGTCAATGCCGATCACTTCGGCAATTCTGTCGCGCGTGCTGTAGACATTGCTGACAACGGGAAACCGTGTGCCTTTTACGTTGGTAAACATCACGGGCTTCGCCCATTTTTTCTGCGCAAGCTGCGTGACGGCTGCAAGTTCATGCGCAGGGTCAATCTCGCGATCAACCACCAGCAGATCGCCGCGCTCTTCAAGCTTATTGATAAAATCTCTCATCTCAAACTCCGTTCTAGGATTCAGCGGACAGTGCCCAAATTGGGTGTTAATGCGATACGGGTGGTGCGCGCGTCGTGCGCGGAACGCAGCCGATAACGGTCTCCGGGATAGATAAAACGGCTGCGCGTGACCGGAATCCCGTCGCGCCAGGTAGAACGGTCCAGAAGCAGACAGGGCTGGTTGGTATCGATCTGCAAAAGCTGGCGTATGTCGTCTTCAGCGCGAATGGCACGAATGGCATTATCAACTGTTGTGACCACCGTTTCGCGCCGAAACCATGCTTCAGGGCCTTGCGCTGAAAACGTCTGATCCAGATATCCCGGAGCTTCTGCGGCGTTGACATAGCGCTCTTCAAGCTGAATGGGCGTGCCATCTTCCAGATGAAGAAACCGGCTGTAATAAACCACCCCATCTGCGGACAATTGCAAAATGTTGCGCGCAGGATTGTCCTGCGCAAGGGTTGTGTGAACCAGAACCTGACAGGTGTGCGCGCCGCCAGAGCTGGCGATCTCGTCGCTGATATTGGGAAGGTCGAACACGGCGCACTGAATGCGCGGCCCCAGCACAAACGTGCCCCGTCCCTGCACGCGGATTAACACACCTGCCGTTTGCAGCTCGCGCAACGCACGGCGCACGGTCAGTTGTGAAACATCAAACTCTGCTGCCAGATCACCTTCCGAAGGGATCTGAAAATTCGCAGGCCATTCTTCCGTCTCAACGCGACGATCGATTTCACTTTTGATTTTTTTGTAGAGATGCTGGTCAGTGTTCACGATAGTCGCTCTTAAAAAGGTCAATGTGATAGTAAACTTCAACCATTATGATATCATAATCAAGTGCGTAAATTTAAAAATGCTATCGATTTTTCGGACAAGAATCGTTTACGCCAGCATTATCTCGATTATTCTGCGGTTTTACCGCGATTTTAGCGCAATTTCGACTTCATCACTTTTACTGTTGACTTTTAAAGTAATATCATTTTGCATAGGTAACGATATCTTTAGTGCATTGAAATGAATAATTCCGGGCCGCGCACCGCGAAAGGAAGCCATGCTTCCCGCACAAAGGCTCGCCAAGAGGAGGGGCAATGTCGACCCACGACCTGCAAAAACTTGCTATGTACATCAACGGTGAATGGGTAGAGCCGTCATCGGGCCAATATATCGAGACCATTGATCCGTTTACGGCCATGCCGTGGGCTCTGGTGCCTCGCGGCAATGCCGAAGACGCTGACAGAGCCATTCAAGCAGCGCATAATGCCTTTACCAAAGGCCCGTGGAGAAAGTTGCATCCCAGCGAGCGTGGCCGCATTATACAGCGCTTCGCCGACCTCATCGAACAGAATGCAGATGAGCTGGCTGAGATCGAAGTGCGCGATAATGGTCGCCTTCTCGCCGAAATGCGCCATCAAATTCGCTATATTCCGCGCTGGTATCACTATTATGCCGGGCTTGCGGACAAGATCGAAGGTGCGGTGCACCCCTGCGATAAGAAGGCCCTGAGCTTCTCGCGGCACGAACCACTTGGCGTCTGTGTCGGCATCGTGCCGTGGAACGCACCCCTGTTTCTTTTTTCACTCAAGGCTGCTCCCGCCCTGGCAGCCGGTTGTACGCTCGTGATGAAACCGGCCGAATATACCTCCGCTACCGCTATCAAATTGATGGAACTGGTCGAAAAGGCTGGCTTCCCCGCAGGTGTGATCAATGTCGTGACGGGTTATGGGCCTGAAGTCGGTGAACCGTTGGTAACCCACCCCCTCACCCGCCACGTTGGCTTTACGGGATCGACGCGCACAGGCGCACATCTTTATGCGCTGGCCGCCAAAGACATCAAGCGGGTTAGCCTCGAACTTGGTGGCAAATCGCCCAATATTATTTTTGAGGACGCCAATCTTGATAATGCCGTACGCGGCGTCGTCGGCGGCATCTTCGGCGCAGTCGGTCAGACCTGTATCGCGGGTTCGCGCTTGTTGTTGCAGCGCAGAATTCATGATGAATTTCTGGAAAAACTGACGGCCTTCACCAAAACGGCGCGCATTGGCGATCCCAAACACCTCGAGACCCGCATCGGTCCCATCGCCAATGCCATGCAGTATGAGAAAGTGCTGGGCTATATCGATATCGCCCGGCAGGAAGGTGCAGAACTCATCCTCGGTGGCAAACGGCCTGATCTGGATGAATGTGCGGCAGGCTATTTCGTTGAACCAACAATTTTCGCTGGCGTGAACAATGATATGCGTATTGCCCGTGAAGAGGTCTTTGGACCTGTTTTAGCTGCCATCCCATTCGATGAGCCTGAAGAAGCTGTAGCCATCGCCAATGACAGCGAATTCGGATTGGCCGCTGGCGTCTGGACGTCGGATATGCGTCGCGCCATCCTTATGTCAGAAAGCCTGGAAGCGGGCAGTGTCTGGGTAAACACATATCGCGATGTGTCCTATACCACGCCGTTTGGCGGCTATAAAAAGAGCGGAATAGGGCGCGAAAACGGAATAGAAGGAATTAAAGAATTCCTACAAACCAAAGCCGTGTGGTTATCCACCGCAGAGGAGATAGCAAATCCGTTCGTGATCGGCTGAGAAGGAACGCCAGAACAAAGCCTAGAAAAGCGAGCCATTTGAGGCCGGGTGGCTCGAAAACAATCACGGCCAAAGGGGAACTAAAAAATGCGTGTTGTAAAAACAAAGCGCTCCAAAAATGCAATGGTGCTTACCATCGGGGCGGTAATTAGCCTTCTCATGATAACAGGCTCTGTCAGTGCGCAAACCGCAGCGGAAAGCCTGCCACAGAAATATCGCGAAGCCGGTGTCATCAAGCTAGTTACTGACGCGAAATATCCGCCCTTCCAGTCTATGAACGACGCTGGCGAAATGGTCGGCTTTGAAGTCGATCTCTGGAACGCGATCGCCGCCCGTCTCAACGTCAAAGTCGATGTTACATCGGTTTCCTTCGATTCCCTCATCCCCGGTGTCCAATCCGGACGTTGGGATATTGCGATGGAAGGCATCACCGACAATGCCGAACGACAGAAAGTTGTTAGTTTCGTTGATTACGGCTACACGACATCATCAGCTTATGTCCTTGAGCAAAAAGGCGCTGATATAAACGACCATCTCGGCCTTTGCGGGCTGAAAGGTTCTGCGCAAAGCGGCACCGAATGGGTCGATATGATTACGAAGGAAATCGGCGAAGCCTGCGTTGCAGCCGGTAAGGAAAAACCTAGCGTTTCTGAATTCGGCACATCCGAAGCGACATTGCTGTCGGTTTATTCCGGTCGCAGCGACTTCGTTTTGACCTCTGCGGCCCTTGCCGGAGAAATTCAGAAGTCGGCACCGCATCCCGTCAAAGTCATTCCCATGCAGATTTTGCCAAGAATGCCCAGTGGCATCGCATTTCGCAAGAATGAAGCGGATCTCGGCGAAGCACTGCTTGCAGCTCTCAAGGAAGTCAAGGCCAGCGGCGATTACGACAAAATTTACGCGAATTGGACTGTCTCGCCAATGGCGATGGAACACGAGCCTGGTATAAATCTGGCCACGATCCCAACTTCAAAATAGCAATCTCGGCCGGTGACATAACTGATGATCGGGCTCATCGGCCGCATCAATGCGAATACGATTGAGAGACAGCCACCATGTCGGATGATTCAACTTTCGCCCCCTCGCCTTCACCTGACCGGCCCATGTTAACATATGTCCCGTCCAGCGCCTGGAAGACGCGGATTGCTGCAACGCTGCTTATCATCTTCATACTTTATTGCGTCAAGATGATTGCGGCTAATCCTAATTTTGGATGGAATGTAGTTGGAGAATATCTTTTCGACAGCCGTATCCTGTGGGGGCTGTATCTCACGCTATGGTTGACGGTAGTCACCATGGCTATTGGAGTTGTTCTGGGAACGATTTTGGCCATTATGGCAATGTCCAACAATATCGTTATTTCGAATGTAGCCAATGCCTATATCTGGTTTTTTCGTGGAACCCCCGTCCTGGTACAATTGATCTTCTGGTACAACCTCGGCGCCCTCTTTCCCGAAATGTCAATCGGGCTGCCTTTCACATCGTGGTGGATTTCGGTTCCCACCAATTCATTGATATCGCCGGTAACGGCTGCCGTCCTTGGTCTGGGTTTGAATGAAGGCGCATATATGTCCGAAATCATTCGGAGCGGCTTGATGTCGGTGGAACCCGGTCAAAAACAAGCGGCAAAATCACTTGGTATGACCAACGGAAAGGCTTTGTGGCGCATTATACTGCCGCAGGCGATGCCAGTGATCATCCCTCCGACCGGCAATCAAACGATTGGAATGCTGAAAACATCCTCTCTGGTGAGTGTGATATCGTTGGCTGACCTGCTCTATTCAGCACAAACGATCTATTCACGCAATTTTCAGACTATCCCTTTGTTGATCGTGGCGTGCATTTGGTATCTGGCGGCAACGACCATCTTGAGTGCTGCGCAGGTTCGCATTGAGGGGCATTTTGGTCGCTCCAATCAGCAGACCCATAACTCCCCACTCCGCCCAACCCGTCGTCTGTTTCGTCAGAAAGCTCAATAATATGTCTGATCCGATGATTGTCTTTGACCGGGTATCGAAAAATTACGGCAGCATGACTGTTCTCAGTAACATCAACCTTGAAGTGGCCGCTGGTGAGGTGATCAGTCTGATCGGCCCGTCGGGGTCAGGAAAGTCGACGCTGCTGCGCTGCGTGAATCATCTGGAGCGCATCGAGCAAGGTAGTATTACGGTGGACGGCGAGTTAATCGGCTACCGGCGCGAAGGCAATTTTGCGCACGAACTACCAGAAAAGCTGATTGCATGCCAACGTGCCCGGATCGGCATGGTGTTTCAGAACTTCAACCTCTTTGGCCATAAAACAGCACTCGAAAACGTTATAGAAGCGCCCGTCCATGTGCTGGGAGTTCCAAAACGCGAGGCCGAGAAAAAGGCCTTCGAACTGTTGGCTCGCGTGGGGTTGGCCGATAAATTAAACCATTATCCCCGTATGTTATCTGGAGGTCAGCAGCAACGCGTTGCCATTGCACGCGCCTTGGCAATGAAGCCCAAGGTCCTGCTTTTCGATGAACCGACCAGTGCACTTGATCCCGAACTGGTGGGGGAAGTGCTGGACGTCATGCGGTCGCTGGCAGCAGATGGCCTGACAATGATGGTGGTGACGCACGAAATGTCGTTTGCACGCGATGTCTGCAATCGGATTGCATTCATGCAGGCGGGCCAGATTGTCGAATGTGGCGCTCCGGCGGAAATATTGGATAATCCCGCGTTTGAGCGAACCCGCTCTTTCCTTTCCAAGGTTCACTAGATGACTGTTCCGCACAAGGCGCATTCTTCGGACAAATGGGACCTGATCATCGTTGGCGGCGGTATAGTCGGATGTTCAACGGCTCTTTATGCCGCACGATCAGGCTTGCGTGTGCTGATTGTCGAGCGTGATACACCGGGATCCAGACAATCCGGCCGAAATCTTGGCTTTGTACGTCAGCAGGGCCGTGACTTTCGCGAGCTTCCGCTGGCTATGGCTTCTCTCAACCTGTGGGAAGGGCTGGAGCAGGATCTGGGCCGTAAAGTGGGCTGGCTTCGTGGCGGCAACGTGGTCCTTGCCACCAGTGACGGTGACCTTGCCAACCAAGCCAACTGGCAATCCAAAGCCACACAGTTTGGGTTGGACACGGTTCTGCTCACACAAGCGCAAATTCGCGAAAAGCTTCCGCTTATCGCAGACGATGCTAAAGTGCGCGGGGCCATGTTTACCGCATCAGACGGGCGTGCCGAACCGAGCCGAGCAACGCGAGCCATGTTTGAAGCGGCGATTGAAGCCGGTGTTTCCGTTATCCTTGGCGCGCGTGTGACACGAGTGGATATTCAGGCTGGTCATGTGCACGGGGTCTGGATTGGCCGCAGGCATTATCGCGCAGATCAGGTGCTGTGCGCTGCGGGCACCGAAAGCTCCAAGCTGTTGCGCGCGGTTGGGTACATTCTCCCGCAAGAAAGAATACGCGCAACCGTGGCACGAACGGTCCCGGCCGCAGATCTCACCGTCAATCCCTGCATTTCACTCCCACTGACAGGCATTCGGCAAGACGCACGTGGAGCATTCGTTTTTTCAGTGGCGGGCGGGGAATATGACGTACGCTTCGATTCCTGGCGCACCATGCGTCACTATAAAGAAACACATAAAAACAATCCTGACGCGGCCCGCATCAATTACCTTGGCCCTCTGCAAAGGTTTGCGCCCTCGCGACCGTTGGTGCCAATTGCAGATATTGCACCGACAAGCGAGGCGGTTGAACCTGCACATTATCGCGTGCAGCAGGCGCAGGATGAATTAAGCCGCTTCCTGCCGGCGATCGCTGATCTCGAAATCGAAGCGGTATGGGCTGGCATCATCGACACACTTCCTGATGTGATCCCAGTTATGGGCCATGTGGACGGCGTCAATGGACTTCTAGTGGCCACGGGTTTCAGTGGACACGGTTTTGGCCTAGGGCCAATGGCTGGTAAAGTCATGGCTGAACTCGCACAAGGACACTCGTCTTCAGTGGATATATCGGGCCTATCACCGGACCGGTTCTAACCATCATCGGTAGATCTCAAATAGTGTAACGCCCACCCAACACGATCAACTATCAAAGACAAGGAGACGGAAAAATGGCACAGAGAATTTTTTCTGGAGTCCCTTCGGAGGCAATCGCCGGATATGCCAAAGCGGTTATTGATGGAAGCACAATTTATGTTTCGGGGACCACTGGCCGCGATAAAACAACAGGCATATTTCCCCCTGATGCAGCGCAACAGGCCCGTAACGCGCTCGCAGATATCGACAACGTGTTGAAGAAAGCAGGGGCGAGCCTCGCCGATGCCGTAGCAAGCCGAGTGTATGTTACAGATTTTGAGGCCGCCGATGCTGTAACGCCAGTGCTTGGGGAAGTGTTCAAAGACATTCGGCCGACCAGTACGTTCCTAATCTGCCAGATCCCTGCACGCGGTGCGAAAGTGGAGATCGAGATTACAGCTTCAGTCGCTAAGTAAGGCGCCCTTTCATTAAACTAGACTATAGTTCGGAGTAAAATTTCCATCCATTACTTAAAGTCTCAGACGTAGACAAGCGAGGCAAAGCTGGCGTTTGATTGCCAGTCAAGATTCCGGAAAAGATTTAAGACGCGATATTACGCGCGGCTCAATTTGCTAAGATTTCTGCCGAACATAGGGGTTTTTTCATTCGATACGAACTTTCAGCTGCTCCGCTCCATTTATGGGAACAGCGTTACTACTATGATTGAAGAGAAGCCCCTCTCGTTAACCAAAGAGACGCTTTTCAAGATTCCATAATTGCGTATAGAAGCCAAAAACGCGATCACGGACAGGGTCGCGAAGGCTATTCTTACGAACGAAAAAGCTGTGGTGGATGCTAAAACAGAACGACTGCAGGCTGCCCAACTGAAGCGCGACAACAACGAAAAGCGGGGTCGATAAAATTAACCGAAAGCATCGGAAAAGGTTCAAAGAATCTGGCTTTCCGATGAGCCGCTGCGCCAGCCTGAGGAATTGAGATGCTTGAGGCGTGGACAACAGACCGCCGAGAACTAGAACGAGAATTCTGTGACCTTGCGAAAGACATGTGCGATCACCAGTTTGCTTGGACGATTGAGCGCAATAAAGAGCAAGCCTTTAATGCCCTCGTAGCCGGGGCCAGCAACGTCAATGTGGGTGTATGTGGGTGTAACAGATCTCTTAGTCTTTGAAAATATTTGGCTTTTTCTGGTCATCTTCAGATATTTCTGAAATGCTGTGGAGGCGCGCCGGTGCAGCGAAAAACGGGCTAATGCTGGATGACATCCTAGAACGCAATGCGAGGTGTCGAGCGGTAACCTGCCTGGACCCGCAACGCAACGATCGCTGAGCCTTTCTATGAAGCAGTTCGCTGCCGTTATTCACGGTTTTTCTCTACCCAAATCATAAAGCCGATCAAGGCGAGTAGCGCCACCACTATCGTTCCGATAAACCACCAGCTCATTCTTTCTCCTCCTGAAAACATAACTCTTATTGCGCGAGAAAGTTCACGCAGCACGGATAAATAGAAACTCCCGATCAGTAGTGCACACTGACCGGTCCTATTCACCGCAATCGAGTCACGATTCCATCAGCATTGAACGGATTAAAAGGTATCACCTGATCAGAAAATATTGCCCTACACTAGGGGGTATGTAGCTAATGCCCTCGCCTGCTGTCCCAGAAATGCACCGATAGGACTCAAACAAGCGCCACGAGGATTGTCGACCGTACTCAGAAATAGCCCCTCCACTGCTTCCGCGTGA
>NZ_JAHWRG010000039.1:0-11494 GCF_024539785.1 Ochrobactrum sp. BTU2
CTCATGACTGCCTCCAAAAAGCAGTCTTGAATCAAGCTGCGATCAATTCGTCAACCAATTCGTCCACGCCGCCTAGGATATTATCCTCGATCAAGTGGGCGTCGCCTTCGCACACAGCATCCTCGTTGTGTGTAGCGATCACTGGGATATTTTGGATATCCCGGGCGCGGGCAGCCCCAACGTCAACAAGACCAAGAAAGTGTGTCCTTAGTTATTGACTATCCGTCAAAACGACCACCCGTGGATCAAAAGACAGCAGCGCAGCGTTATTCTCCTCCAGCCACAGGGGGTGAAAATGAACGTAGCCAATCTGCAGATCTAAGGACTTTGCATGGCAATTATGGCCGTCAATCATGCCTTGGTTGAAAAAGGCGTTCTCACGCGAATAGAGCTAAACGGAGCACTTAAGAAGGCCAAAGCGATAGCGCGAAGCGACGAACGTTTTGTCGAGGATCTCAATCCTTCGAGCCGTGATGCCGTCTGCTTTCCTATCCGAATTCTCGAGGCCGCAAACAAGGAAACAACTCCGCGATCCAGCACGTTTTCCGAGCTTGCCCGAATAATTGGAGAGACCAAAGAGCCGTACAACGATATGTATTAAGCTAACACGGATCTTTTTACGTAGTCTCACATCTTTATGCCCTGCATCCTGGAGACTGCAAGAGGGGAGGGGCGCACCACTCGAGGAATAAAGTTCCCCGCGGGGAACTATAAAGCACTTATGCAATATATAAGATGAAGCCGTGGGTCGTTACCGCGCCTCCTCAGACTCCAAAATACAAAATTTTCAAAAGTTCCCCGCGGGGAACTTCCTCTTTTCTCAGCGCCCGAATCGGACTAGCTTGAAGTTGCGCAAAAAGTTCGCACTTTTGTATTTTTGCGAAACTACATTTGGTTTTACCATTCGTTAACTCTAGTGGCGTCTAATATGCTCCAATTCAATGAGGATAAAATCGTGAATCGCCACCTGAGCAGTCTTCAGTTTATGCAGGATTTTTCGGGCAAGCTCGAAAGCGCTCTACAGAATCTTTCAATCGCTCAATATCCGCCAGATGCCCGTCGAGAAATGCGTAAATTTTCGTCGACGGAAGTCGCAGCATTGCTCGATGTCTCGGAAGCATATATCCGCCAAGTCGTTCAAAAAGATATAGGTCCGACGCCAGAGGTAACATCCAATGGGCGCCGCCTTTATACGTTGGAACAAGTCCTTGAACTCAGAATGATGCTTGCGTCGAAGGGACGTAAGAAATGGATGAACCCACGACGCACCGGAGACGAAGCTTGCCATGTAATTGCAGTTACGAATTTTAAGGGCGGGTCGAGCAAGACGTCGACGACGATTCATTTAGCGCATTATCTCGCGTTGAAGGGCTATCGCGTTCTCGCTGTGGACCTTGACCCGCAAGCCTCATTGACCAGCTTACACGGTACGCTTCCCAATTTTGATCCACGGGTTGATGATACTCTGTACGCAGCGATCCAGTTTGAGAATCCCCGGCCCACTAAAGAATTGATCCATCAGACTCATATTCCGGGACTGGATGTAATTTGCGCGGGATTGGAACTGACAGAGTTTGAAACTGCAGTAGCGCTTCAGATGCGCAAAAGCGGCACCAACTTCCTCCTTCGTGTATCGCAAGCGTTGGATCAGGTCTCAGACGACTACGACGTTATCCTGATGGATTCAGCGCCATCCCTAAACTTCTTGACGCTTGCGTCGCTTACGGCCGCTACCGGTGTGATAATTCCTGTACCCGCTCATATGCTCGATGTTGACGCTACTGGAAAGTTTCTCGAGCTCGCAGCGTCGTATATGCAGGTGTTGAATGATGCCGGAGCCGAAGTTGATTGGGATTTTGCAAAGTTCATCATAACCAAATTTGAAGCAAACGATCACCCGCAGGCTAATATGACCGCTCTTATGAGACAGGTCTTCGGCGAGGACCTCTTGCTGAATATGGTTATGAAATCGACAGCGGTAGCAGATGCACTCACGTGGAAGCAAAGCCTGTATGAAGTGCAGCGATCACGTTTTTCAGCGCCCAAAACGTATGACAGGGCGATGGAGTCACTCAACGCTGTGAACGATGAAATCGAAAAGCTGCTTTGGACAGCATGGGGCAGAGAATGAGCCGGAAAGATTCCCGATCCATCTTCGCAAACCTTATGAAGCCGCAAGAGCAAACTGGCGACATGACGCCAGCAGCTTCGCCATCGCCTCATCTTCGAAAAGTGGCGGCAGGGCTTCGCCAACTTCACGAACGCGAGGAGACGTTCGCGAAAATTCTGAAGGACGGCGATCGCATCATTGACATTGACGTTAATGATATTGCTCCGTCGCCAATTCAAGATCGCTTTGATGGCTCTTATGAAGAGTCAGCAACAGCAGAGATCGTTGAGTCAATGCGAGAACGGGGACAAATCGTTCCTGGTCTCGTCCGTCCGTTGGACGATGGAACACACCATTATCAGATCGTGTTTGGCCGCCGTCGCTGGAATGCAGCAAAGCAATTGGGATTGCCCTTCCGGGCCGTTATCAAGGAACTTACTGACGAACAGGCAATAGTCTTTCAGGGTGAAGAGAACACTAATCGAGAAGACCTTAGCTTTTTGGAAAAATGTCTTTTTGCGCATGAACAGGAAGCAGCAGGTTTTCGGCGTGATGTCATTTGCGCCTCGTTATCAACGACAAAGTCACATCTGTCTGAGATGCTACGCATCACGACTACTGTTCCGAAGTCTACATTGCTACTAATCGGAAGGGCGCCTGACACAGGACGCAGACGTTGGCTCGAGTTTTGCGAACTGTGGAACGCACGATCCAATGCCCAGCTTCTAGTTCAGCAGGCGTTGACAAGCTCGCCGTCGGATCGTTTTCAAGCCGCTGTCGCCGCTTTGAAACAACCCGATATGAAGCAAGCAACACAGGAATCTAAAGTACAGCGTGAAATCCGAGCAAACGGCGAACTGCTGGCAACGATTGCTCGGTCTAAGGCCGGTTCACGGCTAAGTTTTCAAAAAAATGTTCCTCAAGGGTTCGTTGACTTTCTTGCGGAACGAATGCCTGAGCTGCATGCGCAGTATCTGATAGACGAAAAAGAAGGATAACGACCAAAAGAAAAAGACCCCCAAAACGTCGCCGTCGTGGAAGCCTCTCTCGGATGTGGTAATCAGAGAATCGCATTTCCATGAATCAGTGTCAAGAGTCGTAAGCGTCTTTTTGGCGGGTGGATTTCTTTTGCCTTTTGAAAGGTGAGAGGGAATGCAAACTCTGAAGACTAACACGCCTGCATTTCGTGGGCGAATGGAGGCGTTTGCCCAGAATTCTGATCGGCAAGAGAAGCCGATGCAGGGGAGGGGCGTAAACAGATGGGCGC
Source organism: Ochrobactrum sp. BTU2 (assembly GCF_024539785.1). Taxonomy (NCBI): domain Bacteria; kingdom Pseudomonadati; phylum Pseudomonadota; class Alphaproteobacteria; order Hyphomicrobiales; family Brucellaceae; genus Ochrobactrum; species Ochrobactrum sp. BTU2. The sequence goes on from NZ_JAHWRG010000039.1 coordinate 3,378, forward strand.
TCTACAAACAGCTTTGCGTCGCTAAGGCTGAATTCGGTCTGAACGATCGTTGTCTTGCCGTGCTGAGCTCGCTTCTGTCATTTCTGCCTGATGATGAATTGCATGAGAAAAGCGGTCTCGTCGTTTTCCCATCCAATCGACAGCTTTCGTTGCGCGCCCATGGCATGCCGGAGTCTACACTGCGCCGACATCTGGCCTCCCTGATTGAAGCCGGGATCATTGCGCGCAAAGATAGCCCGACCCGCAAACGCTATGCTCATAAGGATAGGGAAGGCGGCGTCGAGCTTGCTTTCGGCTTTTCCTTTGCGCCCTTACTCGATCGCTCCTCTGAAATTGCTGTTATCGCGGATAAGATCCTCGCCGATCAGAAAGCACTGAAGCGTCTTCGCGACGAAGTGTCGGTCATGCGCCGAGATATGGCGGCAGCTTTTGCGGGTATGGCCGAAGAAACAGGTGAGCTTGGTGAACGTCTCGAAGCGTTGTTCGTTCGCTTCCGCGCCATTGTCGACGCTATTCCTCGCCGCGCATCTGTTGATGAACTGTCCGCGATCAGGGTCAATTTTGAAGCCATTTGTGGTGAATTGGCTATCGCTCTGAAAACAATAGAGATTGTTCCGGAAATGAGCGGCAGCGGCGCTCAATTTGAGCGGCAGCATATTGAATCCCTGCCAGAATCACTATTTGAATCTCAAAATAGCAAAAAGATTGATTTGAACGCGCCTTCCGCGAAAACACCAGTTACTGTGATGCCGGAAGAAACTTCTGATGAGTTAACGCCTTCCATTTCTCTCGACCAGGTGCTTCGATCCTGTCCAGATATTCGCGAGTATGGTGCGAACGGAATTGGCACATGGCGTGAGCTTCTCAACGCCTCACGTATCGTCTCCGGCTTTCTCGGCATCAGTCAATCAGCCTATCAGGAAGCGATCCGTTTCATGGGACCGGAAATCACCTCTACCGCTATTGCCTGGATCCTGCAGAAACTATCGACCATCAATTCGCCTGGCGGATATCTACGATCTCTGACACAGAAGGCGAGGGGAGGGACCTTTTCAATCCGCCAGCTCCTGTTTTCAGGAATGAAGGCAAGTGGGCATCTCGTCTCAATATGAGACTGCGTTGACCCGTTTCTTAAGGCGCAGCCATGATTTGGAAACGAATATCGCGAATAAGCCAAATTCTGGGTTCGGGCCTTGTCGCGGGATTGCTTTGTTGGCTGGTCTGGGCTGGTGCACAGGGTCTCGTTGGCGTCATACAAAACGGGAGGATCGTCAACAGACGAGGGCCGGACCTCTATATGAGCGATAACCCCATCATATTTTGGGCCCTAAGTGGATTTTTCGCGCTCGGCGTCATTCTCATAACTGGTCTGGCGTTGATTTGCTTGTCGCACTGGTTTTCCCTTTTCCGACGTTCGAACCGTTAGGCGAGGGCTTTCATAACCGTAAGCGGTTTGGCGGATGATCGGATTATGTGCGTAGGCCGTCCGTACGAAGACCATCGCCGCCAGATTGCAGCGATGGACCTGGCGACAAGTCCGCGGGATGCCGATTCAGATCGGTCGAACGTTCTCTGCCTTGGCTTTGCCGGTGACATGCACAAAAACATCACTGCCGCCACTTTCTGGCGTGATGAAACCGAAACCTTTGTCAGAATTGAAAAATTTTACCGTGCCCGTTGCCATATGGATCCTCTTAATTGGAGCGATGTTTGCTTTGCCGAGGAAGACTATTGAATGCGCAGGGGACGCGCAACCGCCTCGTATCGCGGCGACCCGATCGATTGATCATTGAACCAAGTCGCCGCTGGCCATATGACCAGTATGAGTTCTTGTGAGGAGCCGCAGACTTGAGTGTTATATTCCTGAATGGGTCAGGCAGTTTGATTTGTGACGGCGTTGATGCTGGCCAGATTGAATTTAGTATTGCGGAGCCTTCGGACAGTCCGGATACGACTAGGCGGGGAAAACTCTGGGGGAATAAGCAGGCTATTGCTGTGGCAATGGATGCCCAGAAAGTGGAACTGAAACCTTCCGATGCTCATGATCTCTTATCTCTGGATGTAGAAGATACTGATCGGCAGGGCGGCATATCATTCAGTGTCCTGTAACAGGTTAAGCGAAGTGGCCTTTTTAGGATCAGTCAAACATTTCATTCGACGACGCGTCTTCTAGAAGGATGGCGCGGTCGGATGTACCTGATGCGAGGAGGTTGTACGCGAGCGTTGTGACCCCGACGAAAGCTATCAACATGACAATCACCGCCACCAGCAACCGGGCGTGTTGTCGGCGTTTGAAAGTTGATTTGCCAGTCCAATCGATCATTGAGGAAGGATAATTGTCGTTCATAAGTCGATACTGCGCATAAAAATGTAAACAAGACTCTGATTGAAAGCTGTGCATACAAAATTTAACTGCGCGGTAGCGGCTGAAAACGCATGAACGCTCTCTACATTGCCATGGGCGACCGTCTTTCGAAAAGGGCTGACGCTTTTTGGTGGCTTCAGCTGACTTTCAAGCGCTCAATCGTTTTTTCGCGCCAAACGCGGAGCTGACCGAAGGAATTAAACCCCGGTGTTCTTCCCAAAGACACCGGGGCCGTTCAACGCAATCTGGTCACGTCTCCATCCGCTTTGAACGCCGAAAATATAATCGCCTTGAATCCAGATTCCAACCCGTCGCTTATCCGAAAACATCGAAGACCCTTCAGTAGAATCCTGTTCTCGGGTTAATCAGTTTGGGATCTTCAAACAATTTTAGTGCACCAAATGCGGTGAGAGCGTAGCGAACGCCGCCGGCCGGAGGCACCCGCGCTCTCATATCGCGCTGTAGGGATGCCGGAGGCCCATTAAGAGAGGCGAAATGGCTTCGATTAATAAAACGGGTAAGTTCGATTTATGTTACCGAAAAGGTAATACGGAAATACCGGGGGGATGACTTATCAGGGAAATTACAGTCCTCAGATCTAAAAATAATGGCCTCTAAGGCGCACTTTTCAGGCAGAACGTGTGTTTATGGGTTGTCGTAATGAACCAAATCGGTAACATTCCTTGCTGTCGAATACCAAACTTTGAGGAGAATGTGACCGGGTAAAAAAGAAAAACCGCTCCCGAAAAAATCCGGAAGCGGGGTGCAAATTTCAAATATTTCGTAAAAATAAAGTCGCACTCCCAACTTCCAAAGTCAATACAAAACGCTTTTCGGCGAACGGGAAAGCTTTGCCTGGTCCCTAAGAGGAGACGAGGAGTATGGGAGAAGCCCAACAGCCTGTGCGGCGGGTCGGCCGCAAACAGACATCACAACGAACCGAGTTTCGGCGGCTGGCTCAGTCCGCAAAGATCGGAACGGTAACACGCGGCCAACTGATCGGTCTTGCGCAGTCACTCCCTTGCCTTGGCCTCATCAATGGCACCGAGGCGCACTTGCTTGTGGCCCTGATCAATACGGCTCCATCCGAGAGCTATGACAAAGGCGGCCGACCGATCGTGTTCAAATCCAATGCGACGCTTGCCTTCGAGATCGGACGATCCGAGGGACGTGTGAGCCGCATCTTGTCACGGCTATTCGATGCCGGTTTAGTAACCATGCAGGACAGCGGCAACTATAAGCGCTATCCGGTCCGTAATGGGAACGGTAGTATTGCCGACGCTTGCGGCATCGATCTGCGTGTTCTTATAGCTCGCTTCCCGGAATTCGATGGGATGGTCCGGAAGGCAAAGGCGGAAAAGAAGTCATTTAATGCGAACCTGCGTCGCTATCGCGGCGCCGTTCGCAATCTGCGTTACGCGCTCGCGTCTATCGAGGACCTGCCCGCGCGGCTGCGCGCGTTGATCGAGAAGCGTTTTGCGCGTGTTCTCGATGCAGTAGGCATCGCGAGCAAGGCATCAAGCGCCGTTCTCCGTCGCGCAACAGGCTTGATTGAATGGATCGTCGAGCGGGCGATGCAGCTGCCTCGCCGTGACCAGTTTTCGGATAGATACGAAGATTCGACATGCCCGTATGCCGAAAACGACACGCACAAACAGATTACAAACCCTTATTCCCTTGAAAATAGTAGAGGTGAAATGCATTCGGCTAACGCCGAACAACTCAATTACCCAAACACCGGCTTCGCCGGTAAGAGGGCTTTCGAAAAAAGCCTGGGGCACAATTCGAGTATATTAAATCAACCGCAACACCCGCCACAAGCGTTAGTGGGCCTGCAGGATCTGTTACGGGCAATACCGGCGCTGACCACCTATGGAATGTCGCGCCCCCGCACCTGGGCTGAATTGGCTCGGCTCGCCCCGCCAATTTGCCGCATGGCCGGCATTTCCGAAGACGCACGCCGCCGCGCGGTCGATCAGATGGGGGAACAAGCCGCCGCGATTGCCATCGCAATCACGCTGCAGAAGTTCGATGAGCAAAAAGTGAAGTCGCCGGGCGGCTATTTGCGCGCCATGACAGAGCGCGCCGCGGTCGGCGAACTACATCTTGCCCGCTCGGTTTTCGGGCTTGCTGCCAGACATGGAATGGAGGGAATACATTGATCTTTCGCTACATTTTCGCCTCGCGGTGGCCCTGCCGCTGACTGTCGGTCTTGCCGTCGCAGACCAATGGCCAGGTTCCGTGGCAGGAACGGCCCGCGTCATCGATGGCGATACGATCAGCATACGACAACAGCGTGTCCGGATTGCCGCAATCGACGCTTGCGAAAAGGAGCAGAGCGGCCTTTTGAACAGCAAGACATGGCCATGCGGCCTGGTTGCGCGCAGCTACCTCCGCAAAATGATCGACGGGAAGCATGTGTCCTGCCGGATCGTTGACATCGATCGCTATAACCGCTCTGTCGGTCAGTGCTTTCTCGTGACTACGGATATCGGCCTTGCAATCGTGCACGTGGGTCGGGCTGAAGCGATGTCGCTCTACTTGCCGCGAAATCACGGCATTGACATTGCCGAATACGGGTATGCCGAGAACGAAGCACGTGAACGGTTGCTTGGAGCTTGGGCGGCGGATGGAGAGAGCCCGCACTTATCGTCCGGCCCATGCCTTCAGAAAACGCCCACCGAACATAGCAAAGTTGGTATTCCAGAATAATCAGTGCAGAGAACCGTTCCGGTTATCCATATTTGTCATGAGCACACGGAAACCGTTGAAAATGCGTTGAATCCGGCTATCATGCGTTTGCATTATCAGTACCGTATCAATGGTCTACGCCGACGAGACGAGTTGCCATATTGGCGCATAGACCACACCTCTAAATCGGTTGCATTTGACGCTCGTTCGCACGTCGACGCGATTGCTGCAAAGCCGGAAGCCTGAAAAATTTCCCCGCCTGCGGCTCCTCGCGCGACAAATTTTTCGGCCCTCGGCTTCCTCCGCTGCGCTCCGGCCCAAGGGTGCAACACCGCTTACCGCCGTGCCAGTGAACGATCATCGCAACCACACAGAGGAGTGAATACCATGGCCAACGAAATCACCAATTTCATCCAGTTCGACAGCGAAGACCTCGACACTGCATCCGGCAAAGGCCGCATCTCGACCCTGACCGACGATATCGACATCGAGGTCGTGCCCTTCAACTCGGAAAACCCGGACGCTCCTACGCATCGCGTTTTCGCCAAGTCACCGCGTGGCTTTAATATCGAGGTTGGCGGCATCTGGAAAAAGGCAAAGGCCGATGGCGAAGGTTTTAAGCGCAATCTCTCGATCCGTCGCCTGAACTACAACGCCAATCTGGGCCGCTTCGGCGGACAGGACGACCCAAGCCTTCAGGCCGTTCTCGAATGGGAACCGCGCAATTGATAGCCCAACAGCGCCCGGTCAAATGCCGGGCGCAATTCACAGTAGTGCCGTAGAATCCCTTTGTTTTCTGGATTTTCAACGCTTTTGATGCTAGTGTAGACAACAACAGGAGTTTTGAAGATGAACTTTCATGCCCCCCGTCCGGATCGATCTCCGGAAGCTGTTGCCAAGCGCAAAAAGGCTACGGATCAGGCGCGCGCCGCAAATATGCGACAGGGCTATGTCCACGATCCATTGTTGGAGGCGGCAACCGCGGCCTATGTTGCCGGCGAGATCACGCGCGACGAATACAAAGCGCGCGTTGTTCGCAAACCTCAGTAATTCCCCTTCAACATTTTGGGACATGAGACCGCCTGCCTTGGGCTGGCGGCTTTTTGTTGATCTTCGTCATGGCTGAAACGGAACCCAAAGGCTCCTATACCTATCCGAATATATCGGACGATCCTGATCGCAGGGACGTGCTGCGCAACAAACTCGGAATCCGGTCTCATAAGGAACTGCGCGTCGAAGAATATCGCGCGACAGCATTCCGGATGGTTGAGATTGGCGAAGGAGACGGCCCGAAAGGCGCTTTCGACGCGCAACATCTGAAGGCCATTCATGGTCATATTTTCCAAGATATTTATGAATGGGCCGGTCATACCCGGGAAGAAAGCCCGGTAGTTGACGGCCAGAGAGTGGAGCCGATTGGCAATCTGTCGAAAGGCGGAACCTCGTTCCTGCACGGTTCGCGTATCGAGATGGGCTTGGATGAAGCCTTTAGGCCGATCCGGAATCCCGAAATTTTGCGCGGATCGTCGGTCGAACGGTTCGCCGAGATCGCCGGTAAAGTGTTGGCAGAGTTGAATTATGTGCACCCGTTTCGAGAAGGAAACGGACGGACGCAGGAGGCGCTGCTAGCATCTCTTGGTCGCGAATATGGTCATGAGGTTGACTTCACGGTCATTACCAAGCCGCGCATGATCGAAGCGTCGATCGCGACGACCAACGATCCCTCCAGTCCAGCTATGAAACATGTCTTTGAAGACGCGATCGATCCAAACCGACAGGAAGCCATAAGAGCTGCATTCGTCGATCTGGAAATGCGCGGTGAGAATGCTTTCGAGCACAACGTGCGCAGCGTCAGGCCGGGCGAACAGGTTTCAGGTCAGGTACTCGGTCACGATATCCGTGTTGTCAGCCTTGTTAGCGACCACGGGATTGTCGCCGTTGATCGCGCCGACCTTCCAGAGCGGTTGCCCAATGATGATACCGAAATCACATTCACGGCTCGTTCTGACTTCTCCCGCCTGTCGCGTCCGGATCAGGTCAGAAATGCAGATGATCCCGTCGTCGAACGAATGCCGCCAGAGCAGAAAAGCGCCGCGGACACATCCCGGCTTGCAGAGTTGTCGGCGCACAAGCCGCCCGAGCGGGATTCCGACGACCGCGAACGATAAACGGCACCCCTTCCGTGCCGAGGCCGGTCCCGTTCGAAAACGGTGACTGACATCTAGGCCGTCTCGTTCGTTGGCTGATTGACGGACAAGCTACGATAGCCACTCTCCCATGCAACCGCTTCGCGGTCCTCCTCTTCCGTTGCGGCCCAAGGGTGCGTGGGGTCGTCTCGGCTATCTCCGTTTCTTGCCGTCAACCAACGAATGGAGACGGTTATGAACCATGTCAGCGACACCTATCAGCGCATCACAAACCTCATCATCGAACAACTGGAAGCCGGCACCAAACCTTGGGTGCGGCCGTGGCGCGGAAATACCCGCCCTACCTCCATCATCCCACGCCGATCCAGCGGCGAGGCCTATCGCGGCATCAATGTCCTTATGCTCTGGATCGCATCGCAGATGAACGGCTACGAGGACACCACCTGGATGACCTATCGTCAGGCGAAGGATCTCGGCGGTCAAATCCGGAAGGGCGAACGTGGATCGTTTGTCGTTAAATATGGCACCTTTACCCCGAAGGATCAGGACGCCGATGACGACCGTTCAATCCCTTATCTCAAAGGCTACACGGTATTCAACGTAGAGCAGATCGAACACCTGCCTACCGAATATTACAGCCCGGCCGAACCGATGCCGACGGTGCCTGTGCCGCACAATGAAACCGTCGACACCTTTGTTAGCCAGACCGGAGCTATCATTCACTACGGCGGCACGAAGGCTTGCTATCGTCCTGGACCTGACGACATTCTCATGCCCGACCGGGAGCGTTTTTTAAGCGACGTCCACCTGTACTCATCGCTTCTTCACGAAATTGGTCATTATGCCGTAAGTCGGATTATGCCGATTTCGGGTGCGTAATACTGAAATTGCAGGCCATGGTCCTCTTCGCGCTC
>NZ_JAHWRG010000003.1:0-753163 GCF_024539785.1 Ochrobactrum sp. BTU2
CATCCCGCTAACATCGCCGATCTACTCACACCCAACGTCGCCGTCAAACACTTTCAACCAACCCAAGGGACGAACCAGTCTGCCGCTAGCAGCGTCGCCGCCCTCGTTGTGGCGCCATATAGACCCCATCATTCCAAACTGTCAACGACCAATCCGCAATTCCTCCAAAAAATCTTTCCACAGACCAACAGGAAAAAGGCCGCTCAAAGCGGCTCCTTTCAAAAACACACATATTATGATCGCGATACTCTATTCGGGTTCGTATTCGCGAACACCGTCGTCCTTGGCAAACAACACACATGGCCCCTGAGACCCCCGTGGATCATACGCATATCCCTTCGCCGCTAGCGCATGCATCATATCCCGGATGCCAGCCAAGCCATAAAGGTGATCATGTAATTCAAGGAAGATGCGCTCCACACCCGTCAAATCGGCGTTTTGCAGCAGGTGATGCTCAGCGCCTTCGATATCCATGACAAGAACATTGATACCGTGCCGAGTGATGAACTCGTCAATATTGGTCGAGGACAATTCTATAGCGTGTTCGTATGGCCCTTGATTCTCATCCATGGATGACATCCAGAGGTCACGCCGCACATAGAAGCGGAAAGAGCGGGGTTCGCCTGCAGTAAGAATCCCTTGGGAAAGCACAACATTGTTGATGCCGTTGGCATCGATTACACGCTGAGCAAGCGCTGCAGTAGACGGGTTCGCCTCGAAAGCCCAAACAGACACCTCGGCAATCTTGGCAATAATCGATGTGATAATTCCGATGCCTGAGCCGAGCTCCAGCACGCGATCTCCCGGCTTCACTGCTTTGAAAATCGAACGCGCTTCTTTGGCTTCATAGCTGCCGCTCATCAAAGCTTGCCAGATAACCGGCGAAACTTCGTCAGATGCGATCGGCACGTTAATCCCATGTACTTTCAGCAATTCCTACGCCCCAGTTCCCCAGCATTGGAGCATTGCGTCCGAACGAACGACCAAATGCGCCCCAACTTATTGAAAGCATCACACGTAACTTTACGATGTGATTAGCATATGAACATAAACTGATTTGCGTATCTGATGCCAGTTGTCACACCGCTATATCGTCAGCGATTTGATGCATGACCGACCGCCTTGACGTCCTGCCCACTCCGACCATGAAGATGTTTGAGTTTTGAAGCTGGCATCGGCCTACCTATGAGGTAACCCTGAACTTGATCGCATCCCAACCGCTTCAGGCACTCGAACTGCTCCTCGGTTTCAATGCCTTCTGCAATTGTTACCATTCTGAGGCTGCGCCCGACCCCAGTTACGAGTTCGACAATCGCCAGTGCGTCCGGTCGCGTTGTCACATCGCGTACGAAAGATCGATCAATCTTGATCTTGTCGAAGGGGAACCCGCTGAGACTGCCAAGCGAGGAATAGCCTGTTCCGAAATCGTCCATCGCGATCTGGATACCCAACGCTTTTAACTGGCGTAGAGTGCTCAAGGTCTGCTCATTTTTGTCCAGCAGAACTGATTCTGTGATCTCAAGCTCCAACCGATTCGCTTCGAGGCCGCTTTGCTCCAGGGCATCGATAACGCTTTGAATGAGGTTCAGGCTGCGAAACTGAACAGGAGAGAGGTTGACTGCGATCTTGAGCGGTTTGTTCCAATGAGCAGCTTCAAGACAGGCCGTCTTGAGTACCCAATCCCCTAGTGCGTGAATAAAGCCAATCTTCTCTGCCACAGGAATAAATTCAACCGGTGAAACTGCCCCCCGGATAGGGTGGGTCCAACGGAGCAAAGCTTCATAACCGCATATCTCACGCGTTATAGTACAGGCCTGCGGCTGATAGTAAACTTCCATTTCACCATTCTCCAGTGCCTTCTGAAGATCGGCCTCAAATGACTTCTTCTCCCGCAAACGCGTCTGCATCTGCGATTTGAATACGCTCGCATGACCAGGCCCGAGAGCCTTTGCCTCATAAAGCGCCAAATCGGCATGTTTGAAAAGTTCCTCCGTGTCGGGTTCACCCTCGGAGATTGCGACACCGACACAGGTTCCGATTTTGATTTCCAGCTCGCCGACATGATAAGGCTGGCTGATCACGTCCATCAGGCGATCCGCAAGTTCCAGTGCTTCCTCTTCCCGTAATCCCGTGGAAAGCACGGCAAACTCGTCCCCACCCAGGCGACACACCATGTCACCTCGTTCGCCGAGCTTGGTAAGACGCCGTGCAACTGCCTGCAACAGTGCGTCGCCAACATCATGCCCAAGCGTATCGTTTACGTCCTTGAACCCATCGAGATCCAGAAGAAGAATAATGGCCGACTGGCTTCCCGTCTGTGCGGCCTCAAGCCTTTTCTCCAAATCCTGCCGGAACAGGACACGATTGGGCAATCCGGTCAGCGCATCGTGATGTGCATCGTGCTCCAGCCGAAAATTCTGCGACTGCAGTTCACCTGTCGCTTGCCGAAGATCGCTTGTCAGGCGTTGCATGCTGCCATGCGCCCGATCAAGAAGCTTGTTGTGACGCAGCAGAAGAATAACGAGCACGACGCCGCAGAGAATGAGGCCCGCCGCCAATCCGGTGTAGATAAGATGCAACTGGCGAACTTCTGCCTGGGCAGCATCGATAAGTCCGACATCATACTCAACTGCAGATGACGCAAGCGCTGTCATCGGACCATCAAGCGCACTCATTAATTGCAGATGGGTTTTGACCTCGTCTGCATCAAGTTTATCCAGCTGGACGTCAAGTGCCTGAAGAACGTCGCTTAACTTCAAAAAGAGATCGCGTCGCCGCTGATCGTTTTGAATGAAGGAGCGCAGATTGCCTTGCTGCAACAGTTCAAGTCGCCCGAGCATAATATCGAGGCGAAGCCGCACTTCGTCGCGCGTTTCTTCGTTCATATCCAGGACGTATCCAGCCAGAACATGCTCAAGCCGCATATATTCCGATACTGTCTGACCAACAGCCCAGGAATCATTATAACGGGAGAATTTCTGAAGCGCTGTCTGTCGTTCGGCAATGACATAGGCGATATAGGCCGTTGCCACCACGAAACAACAGATAATGACGCCTAGAATTCGTCTCACACTTTGCCTCTATTCAACTATCAGCTTGGCAACCTGCCACGCGGAACGTGTGTAATAGGTCTGGCTTTGGAGCTGTGGGTCGCTGTCATACGGGTAAATAATAAACAATGGTCCTTTATCGCGAACCGGCATGTAATTGCCATCTCGTTTCATGGCAAGAATAACATTGAACTTCTTGAAGTCTTCCATCGGTAACGAGCTAACATAATCGTTCAACGCTACCGCAGTCACTTTCGTTCCCTTGGCGCCGACAAGCGTCATAAGCTTGTCCATCGACACGCCGTCAAAACGCACACGACCATCATACCATGGATTTGCCGTTTCTACGGTCACCAAACCCAGGGCCTCCAGCATATCCCGATCAAATTGCGCTGTATCGTCAACATTTGTATTCGAAATATTGCCGGATATGACCAGGATCGGCTTACCCGTCGGTTTGGCCAGCGGTTCAGCAGCGGCCCCGGATAGCCAGACGAAAGGCAAGAGCAGACAGGCAAGGACTCGAATTAGTTTCATTGCATTTCTCCATGATAAATTAGAACAATAAAGAGAATTGCCTAAATCAACGTGAAGATCGCATGAGTCTTGTATTTTTTCATGTTCTTATGCAATAAAAATGGAATATCGGCGTCAAGCTTGCCGCAACGTAACTTCAAACGACCGCAGTTAGTGAATTACCCTAATGTTAGATCGTTTTTATTGGATAGTAACGCTTTTAATATGCCGTATCAGCTGAGCACTAGGTCAATCAGGCTCAATTCGTGCTGTCAAAAACAAAAAGGACAACGTGATTGACGCTGCCCTTTGGAGAAATTGGATAGTTATTGTCTCTTCAACCGACTAGTTCTCCGCCGGTCATTGGCTCAGGAACCCCGGTTGTGCTCGGAAAACTGATAGGCAAACCGCGCAAGACTCGCACTGCGAGGAAAGCAAAACATTCAGCTTCTACAGCATCGCCTCGCCAGCCGAGCGCTTCGACAGGCACGAGTTCCACCTCGGCGCGCTCGACCAGCATATGCATCATGGTTGGATTGCGACGGCCACCGCCACTGACTGCAAGCCGCTTCGGCCGACGCGGCAAAATATCCAGAGCCTTCCCCACCGCCGAGGTCGTGAACGCGGTCAATGTCGCCGCGCCATTTTCCTCGTTCAGGCCGTCGGCCATCATCTCGGTAAAGTCGAAGCGATCCAACGACTTGGGATACGGAGCAATCAAATAGGGGTGCTTGAGCAGTTCGGCGAGCCGGTCTTCGTCTACCTTACCTTTTGCTGCCAGTGCCCCATCGCGGTCCATTTCGCCCAATCCCCGCTTTTTCATAAAGTCATTGATAGGCGCATTGGCTGGACCGGTATCGAATGCCACAAGCGCATCATCACCATCCCACCAGGTGATGTTACCGACACCACCGAGATTGAGAATCGCAGTATTACCACTCGCATCGGCACTGCGCAGCAAGGCAGCATGATAGACGGCCGCAAGCGGAGCACCCTGCCCGCCAGCCCGAATATCTGCCGTCCGGAAATCATAAGCCACTTTAGTAGCGAGCAGTTGGCTCATAAGCCTTCCATCGCCAAGCTGCCTTGTATCACCAAGCCTGCCTGCCTGCGGTGCGCGATGTAAAACCGTCTGCCCGTGGAAACCGACAACGCCGATATCCGCCATCGACAGCCCGCTTTCCTCGACCAGTTCGCGCACTGCCGCAGACTGCGCGCGTGTCAGCGCTTCCTCTGCCTCAGCAAAAATCGCAGGTTCCGCACCTTCAAAATTCCAGACGCGAGCCTCGGCCTGCGCCTGTTCGAGAAGATCACGAATCCAACGCGGATAAGGTTTCAACGCGTAAGCGCCGAATTCTGCAATGGTTTCGCCATCAGTTTTCAACAGAGCAACATCGATGTTTCCATCAAGAACGGTACCGGTCATCAGGCCAACGGCCCATATTGGCTGCATAGACGTCTCCTATCCCAATGAAATTGCGTCGCCGACACCCTGACGCAGCGCCAGAATACCGCTGTCAAAGTGACGTGTCGGATGAATACGATTGGTGAGCAAGGTCCATGCCCTGCCCGCTTCAAAATCAATCCACAAGCCGGTTCCCGTGAAACCGGTATGCCCGATTGTATCCTTCGAATTGAAATTGCCCCCCGACCAACCGTCATAAGGCCGTTCCCAGCCATGCGTACGGGTGGCGGATAGTGGTTGGCGCATGTGTTCGATAACGTTTTGCGATGCACCCGTGCCGTCAAGCAAGCCAAGCGCGAAATCAAGTATGGACGCAGCCGTACCGAACAGACCCGCATGCGCCGCACCCTGCAACGCTGAACAATTGTCGTCGTGCACCTCACCGCAGAGTACACGATTGCGCCAGGTGCAATTTTCGGTAGCGGCACTAATCTCCGGCTCCGCGGAAAAGGCAAAGCCTTCGCCGGGGTCCATCTCGCGAATGGTCTTGCCGTATAATCTTTCCATCGCAAAACCGAGCAGAATGAAATTGATGTCTGAATAAACCGGCGCGGATTCTCTCCATTCGCGTTGCAATACGAACGCGCGCAACAATTCCGGATCCCGTCCATATGTGTAGATCGGTTCGACCGACGGAAATGGCGTCTGGTGGCCGAGACATTCACGAAAGGTGACTTTGCGCTCCCAGGCATCATTATCATATTGCCGAAGATCCGGAAGCAACGTGATCAATGGTGCATCGAGGTCAATGACCTCTTCCTCAGCCAGCGTAAGGATGCGAGGTGTCGTGAAAATCACTTTGGTCAGCGAGGCGAGATCGAACCACGTATCGGTTGTCATCGCGCGCCGGGCCGGAATGATCTGCGCATAGCCAGTCGCCCGGACAGCCCGGTTCCCGGAGAGATCGACCATTCCGAGCACCCCTCCCGGAATACGGCCTGAGTCGCACGCACCTGTCAGAAGGCTGAAAGCTTTCTCAAAGCGAGCCGTAAAAGCAGTATCGACGGAGTGGCGGACATTCGGTTCTGCCATGATAGTTATGCCTCGGCCCGGGCCATGTGATCATGGCCATATGTCTGCCAGTTTGCCGGTGCCGGCTCATATCCCAGCGGGCGTACGAGTGAAGGCACTTGTCGCGTATCGAGGGTAAAATGCTCGTTGCGCCGATCAATACTTGGAACGGCAGAGATCAGCCGCTTCGTATAGGAGTGTTTCGGTGCAGAAAGAATGGAAGCGGCATCGCCAATTTCCACGATCTGCCCAGCATAAACGACGGCGATGCGATGCGCGATACGCTCCACCACCGCCATATCATGCGACACGAACAGATAGGCGAGACCACGTTCCTTCTGGAGATCGATCAACAGCTCCAGCACTTTCGCCTGTACGGATACGTCGAGAGCTGAGACGGCTTCGTCGAGCACCAACACTGAAGGATTCAGCATCAAGGCGCGGGCAATACAAAGCCGCTGCCGCTGCCCGCCGGAGAACTCGTGCGGATAGCGTTCCAGACTGTTTGCAGGCAGCCCCACCCGGTCAAGCAACTGCAGCATCTTCTGTCGTGTTTCCGGCCCGTCGCGCCCGCCAGCAGCTATGACCGGCTCAGCAAGAATGCTATCGATACGCAGACGAGGATTAAGCGATGCATAGGGGTTTTGAAAAACCATCTGCACAGAAGATGAATTTCGAGTATCGGCGGTATCTGCCACACCGACTTCAAGCTTGCCGCGTGACGCTTTGACGAGCCCGAGAATCGCACGCGCAGTCGTCGACTTACCCGAACCACTCTCCCCTACGACCGCCAGTGTTTCGCCCGGAACAAGATCGAAATCGACACTCTCCACGGCATGAACTGCACCAAGTCTGCGGCCAAGAATGCCGCCCTTGACGGGGAACCGGACTGTGAGCCCTTCCACAGCCAGAATTGGGTTCGTTCCGGGTTTGGCTGCGCGTACGTTATCCGTTCGTACCGCCTTGCCGCTTTCAAAATGTGGCACAGCCTTCAGGAGATGCTGCGTGTAAGGATGCTGAGGCTGATCGAGAACGACATTCAGTTCACCTTGCTCCACTGCCTCGCCGTGTTGCATCACCATGACCTTGTCGGCCATACCTGCGACCAGACCAATGTCATGAGTGATAAAGATCATCGCCATGCCGGTTTCGCGCTTCAGCTCTGCCAGAAGTGCCATGATCTGTGCCTGTACCGTAACATCGAGCGCTGTGGTCGGCTCGTCGGCAATCATGAGGCGCGGATTGCAGGCAAGCGCCGTTGCAATCATCACCCGTTGCAGCATACCGCCGGAAAGCTGGTTCGGGCAGTATTTGAGACGCCGTGCAGCATCCGGAATGCGTACGCGATCAAGTGCGTCCTTGGCAGCGGAAGCTGCCTGCTTGCCGGTAAGTCCACGGTGAAGGCGAAACGATTCCTCAATCTGTGTCCCGATAGTGAGCACTGGATTGAGTGACGTCATGGGCTCCTGAAAAATCATGCCGATTTCCGCGCCACGGACTTTCGTCAGCTCAGCTTCATTCGCAGTCGCAAGATCGATGGTGGTACCGTTCGCGCGATTCAGCTCGATCGTTCCATCGATAATGTGCCCGCCGCCAAAATCCACAAGGCGATTGATCGACAAGGCCGTTACAGATTTACCGGAACCGCTTTCCCCGACAATCGCCAGCGTTTCCCCGGCGGCAAGATCGAAACTCACACCGCGCACAATCTCATTAGCTTCAGGATTGCGCCCGAAACCGACACGAAGGTTTGAGACGGACAGAAGCTTGTTCATGCCGCTACCCTCCGCATTCTGGGATCGAGAATGTCGCGCAGAGCATCACCCAGAAGGTTGAAGCCAAGTATACCGATCATGATCGCCAGTCCCGGAAATGCCAGCAGCCATGGCGCGGTTTCCATGAGATTGCGCGCATCTGCCAGCATGAGACCAAGCGACGAAGCCGGCGGCTGCGTGCCGAGACCGAGGAAGCTCAAGCCTGCTTCAGTCAGCAGCGACCAGGCAAGCGCCAAGGTGATCTGGACGGTCAGAGGCGCGATCAGATTAAGCAGCAGATGGCGCGAAAGGATGTAACGGTTGCTACTGTGGAACGTACGCGCTGCATCAACAAATTCACGTGTTTTGATCGACAAGGCCGGACCACGCACAACCCGCGTAAAAATCGGGGTGTAGACGATGGCGATGGCGGCGATACTTGTTCCTGTTCCCGGTCCGACAACGGCAATGATCAGAAGCGCAAGCAAGATTGCCGGAAATGCCAGAAGCACGTCCATGACGCGCATGACAGTTCCATCCCACCAGCGCCCAAACCATGCCGCAGTCAATCCCAGAACGGTGCCCGCGATGGCGGCAATTCCGACCGCAGAAAAGCCAACGATGAAGGATTGCGCGATGCCTGCCATCAGGCGGCTCATGACGTCACGACCGAACAGGTCAGTTCCCATCCAGTGGGCAGCACTTGGAGGACGCAGCCTGTCTATCCGGTACTGCATCAACGAGTCATGCGGCGTAAAACCGAAATACCCCAGAAACGCGACGATCAGATAGATCAATACGATGAGCCCGCCGATACGGCCACTCGGATGAGCAAAAACGGAACGCAATATCCGCATTAGTTTTCCCCCAGACGAATGCGCGGATCGAGCGCAACGTAAAGAAGATCAACAAGCAGATTGACGATCATGAAGTTGAACGCGATGAAGAGAATACTACCCTGTACCAGCGCATAGTCGCGCTGCAATATGGCATCCAGCACCATGCGTCCGAGCCCCGGCAGAGCATAGATCTGCTCGACCAGCACGGCTCCGCCCAGAAGGTAACCAAATTCTACACCACTCAGCGTCACCACAGGGATGAGTGCGTTCGGCAATGCGTGTCGCCAGATGACAGAGCGGGCCGAGGCACCCTTGCTGCGGGCAGTGCGAACATAATCGTCACTTAGAACATCCAACATAGCCGAACGCGATATGCGTGTGACCGACGCCGCAAATGCACAGCCGAGCGTTATGGCGGGCAAAATCATCTGTAGAAAATTCTGCCACGGATTTACCCATAGCGGCGTGAATTCGCCCATAGTCGGCAACACACCGAACCCTGCCGAAAGAATATAAATGAAGAGGAGACCAAGAACGAAGCTCGGAGTCGACTGCCCGATCATTGCAAAAATGCGGACCACCAGATCGGACATTTTTTCGTTGCGCGTTGCTGCATAAACCCCGGCCGGGAGGCCGATAAGCAAGGCAATAATCATCGACATCAATGCCAGCTGCAGTGTCAGCGGGAAGCGTTCCAGAATAACTGTCAGAACTGGCTTCCCGAATGTGACCGAGACACCCAGATTACCTTGCACTACGTCACCGAGCCAACGCCAGTACTGCGTGGTCCAGCTTTGGTCGATACCAAAATATTGCGCCAGAGACTGCCGCTGTTCCGGCGTCAGCAGCCCTGCTTCCGTTCCAAGCATAGCCGTAATGGAATCACCTGGAACCATACGGATCGCGACGAAGACAAGGATCGACACCCCCAGCATAACCAGGGGAAATGTCAGCAGCCGACGTGTCAGATAATTCATGTCAGATTACTCACGGCCTGCCGTCAAGGAAGGCACTGGAAAGCCACGCCTCCATATTGAAGACGTGGCGGATTTCATGACGTCACTGCCCGATCTGCAGCTTGGTTACGCCGAACAGCGAACCGGTAGCGCGAGGCTCAAAACCGGTAACGTTCTTCTGGTAGGCGACATAGTTGTTGGCCGTATAAAGCCATATCCACGGAGAAACTTCCGTTATGTGCTTTTCGAAGTCAGAGAAGATAAGCTTGCGTTTTTCAGGATCAGTCTCGGCTCTTCCCTTTTGCATCAGATCGTCAAGCGTATCGTCAATATACTGTGCGACTTTCTGCAGGTTACCCGCCTTTGTCCAGTAACGGCCATACATCGTGTAGGGATCAGCCGAACCACCGTTAAGCGCCACCGCCATATCGAAGTCGCCCTTCAACCACGTATCGACATAGACGTTGAGTTCCATCATGCGGATATCGAGCTTGATGCCGATTTCGGCGAGTTGCGACTGGAGAACCTGGGCTTCGGCTGCAGCGGTTGCAGGCTCTCCATTTGCAGCAATGATAGTTGCCGAAAAACCATCCGCATAACCGGCATCCGCCATCAGCTTCTTCGCTTTTTCGACATCGCGCTTGTAGCAGAAGAGCGTGTTTGGATCGCTCGCATAGGCGGGCATTGTCAGCGGGCCCGTTACCTTGCCTTCACCGAGCAAGGCTGTATCGAGCACATCTTGACGATCAACGGCACAGGAGATTGCCTGACGCACGGCCAGTTCCGTCATCGGCTTGCGCGACGGGTTCAACTGCAAGACATGATAAGCAAGAGCCGGAGTGCGCACCAGTTCCAGAGCGCTTTCGTTCGGCACCATCGTTGCAACCAGAGGGTCGTTGAGGAGCGCAAAGTCGATCTGCTTGGCGCGAAGCGCCGCAAGGATTGCTGTTTCGTCCGGCAGAACACTGATATCGATCCCGTCGATCGCTACTTTACCGCCCGCCCAGTCGGGATTGGCTTTCAGCACTTCCTTGGAATTCGGTTCCCAGCGCTCAAGGATGAATGGACCCGACCCAATAGTTTTCGTACCTATAGTTCCCGCCTTGATCTCGCTTTCTGGAACGACCGCCGCATTGATGCTGGCGATTGCAGCCAATAGCGGAACGTCAGGCTGGGAGAGTTTGAAGACGACCGTTTCAGCATCCGGCGTTTCAATAGCAGAAATGGAACCGAAATTCGCACGCGCGACGGCGCCTGTCTTTTCATCCAGAATGCGCTCGAAGGAGGCCTTCACATCGGCTGGCGTTACCGGCTGACCGTTCTGAAATTTCGCATTCTTGTCGAGCTTGAATGTGAGAACCTTTCCGCCTTCGGAAAATTCCCAACTTTTGGCAATGGCAGGTGCGATCTGAAGGTCGGAACCAAGACGGACGAGCGGCTCATAGATGAGCTCGAGCAGACGAATCGATGAAAATGCTGGCTGCTTATGCGGATCGAGACCAGTGGCATCCTGCGACCAGGCCATTCGGAGCGTCGCGGCAAAAGCCGTCGAAACACCTAATCCACCAAAGCTTCCAATGCTCAACGCTATTGCGGCCGCGCCTGCAATAAGGCTTTTCTTGAAACTCGCTCCCATTTTCTTCCCTCGCAAATGACTGCAATGCTAATGTCCGACTGCTTCCCCGCTTCGGCTCACGCTTTATTGGCATTTATTGCCTGTCTAAGAAATCCCCCAGCATTCTTTAATGCCTTTCTTGCCTCATCCACTGGCATTCCGGTGATCGTGATGAGGATTGCAAGCTTGACCTCATTATCCGTCAAAGCGAGAACGCGTTTTGCCTCCCCCGCCCCGCAACCGGTTGCCTGCATGACAATTCGCGATGCCCGCGCGACAAGCTTATTGTTGGTGGCACTGACGTCCACCATGAGATTCTCGTATGTCTTCCCTATTCGGATCATGCTCGCCGTCGTCAGCATATTAAGAACGAGCTTCTGCGCCGTACCGGACTTGAGCCGCGTCGAGCCCGTCAGTATTTCAGGCCCAACAACTGGCGATATCGCGATTTCAGCCATGGTCGCAATGGTCGAATCGGGATTGCAGGAGAGCGCCACGGTCGTAGCGCCGATCGATTCTGCGTAGGCGAGCCCGCCTATTACATAGGGCGTTCGCCCGCTAACGGCGATTCCCACGACAACATCGTGCGAAGTCAGACCTATGTTGCGCAGATCAGATTCCCCGAGCGACGGATCATCTTCTGCCCCTTCGATTGCATGTTGCAATGCATCCACGCCACCTGCAATCAGCCCGATCACCATGCCTTCCGGTACGCTGAAAGTCGGCGGACATTCCGATGCATCAAGAACGCCAAGACGTCCGCTTGTTCCTGCGCCCAAATAAATCAGTCGGCCGCCAACCCGAAATGCGTCGACGATCTTATCGACGGCCTGGGCAACCTCAGGCAGCACTTGCTCAACAGCAGCGGGAACCAGATGATCCTCGTCGTTGATGCGGCGTACGATAGCAAGGCTCGACAAGAGATCGATATCCATCGTGCGTGGGTTTCGCTCTTCAGAAACCAGCCTATCCAGTTCAGATAACAACGCCTGTTCCGTCATGCCTCTGCCTGCTTATCGAGCAGCGTTCAAAACGCGCCGCCTTATGGTTAACAAATGTTAGGATTATAAATTCCATCAGTCAATCAAAATAAGGAATAAATTATTCCTTATTTGCAGAAGCCATGTTTCGCGCAAGAATGATCGCACCGGAAACCGCATCACCGTCGGCAGGTTTCAACCGTCTGCGGACGTCTGGCGCCAACCACGGTTCAAGTGGGGTAGCAAGCCCGCCAAGCAAGGTCACGCGCGGCGCCCCCTTTTCGAAAAGCGCGCGCACGATAGTATCTATGTGGCCCGCAGCCGCCTGAACGATACGGCGTGCCGCTGCATCTCCCTGGTCCGCATGACGCATGACCATAGGCGCCAGAGACGCATATTCTGTAGCGGTTGCGCGGTCCATCCACGCCACAGCGTCCATCGGGGTCTGATTAAAGCGCTCCATAACCTCATAGAGAAGCGGCGTACGCTCGATCCGATCATCATAAGCCTGAAGGGCCTGTTGAATCGCTGACAGCCCCAGAAAAGCACCGCTGCCCTCGTCGGAAATTGGAAAGCCGTAGCCTCCGACGCGAATGTCGATACCATTCACGAAGCCGAGACCAATTGAGCCGGTCCCGGCAATAACGATAGCCCCATCACTACCCGAATGTGCACCGAGACACGCGCCTTTGCCGTCACTCATGAAATGAATACTCGAAAAGGGATGCTGTATAGCCTGAAGTGCTTCGAGCGCACCTTGCCTGCCTATGCCCGCCAGCCCAACGCCTGCATGTGTTCTGGCCAACTCTTCAGCACCCAGGCCCGCCTCGCTGATTGCTGCGTCAAACGCACGTGCGATGGATTCCCACGCCTTGTCTATCCCGAGCCGTGTAGTTGCCGGGCCAGACAATCCTTGTCCCAGCACATTGCCGGTCTCATTTTCCAGCCGGGCTCGACAGCCCGTACCGCCGCCATCCACACCAAGATAGAACTGATCTTTCCCAACCCTGTCCGACATCATTCTGACAGCCGTTCTATATCTGCACCGCAAAGCTTCAGTTTGCGGTCAAGCTGTTCATATCCACGATCCAGATGATAGATGCGATTAACGACAGTTTCTCCCTCGGCCACGAGTGCTGCAAGAACAAGTGATACGGACGCCCGCAAATCCGTTGCCATAACCTGTGCGCCATGCAGCGGGCGCCCGCCGCGTACCAGCGCAGTTGTCCCATGCAGTTTGATGTCGGCACCAAGCCGCATCAGTTCCGGCACATGCATGAACCGGCTTTCGAACACCGTTTCGCGAATGAGTGATGCTCCTTCGGCACAAGCTGCCAGTGCCATGAATTGGGCCTGCAGATCGGTCGGAAAACCAGGATAGGGCTCTGTCGTCAGATCAGATCCACGCAAGGAACCGCTACGTGAAACAACCAATCCGCGATCACTTGGCCAAACGCTGACGCCCATCGTTTCAAGCATCTGCACAACAGACGCGAGATGTTCAAGACGGGCATGCGTGAGTTCGAGCGTGCCGCCTGTAATGGCGGCGGCAACAGCGTAAGTTCCGGCCTCGATACGATCCGGTATGCCGTGGTGGCGTGCAGTCCGCCAAGATGTATCGCCCTGGATCAGAATGCGATGCGTACCCGCTCCTTCAATCTGCGCACCCATGCCCCCGAGACATTCGGCAAGGTCGCCAATTTCCGGCTCCCGAGCCGCATTCAATATTTCCGTTTCGCCACGAGCGGAAGTTGCCGCCATCATCGCCGTCGCCGTCGCACCAACGGAAGGCGCTGGCAAAACAATCCGGCTTCCGATCAGGCCGTTATCAGTCGAAGCCACGATCCAGCCGCGATCAATGGAAACATCTGCGCCAAGTGTTGCGAGCGCTTTCAAGTGCATATCCACGGGACGCGCACCAATGGCACACCCGCCCGGCAAGGAAACACGAACCTTGCCCAGTCTCGCCAACAAGGGTGCCAGCACCAGAACAGTCGCACGCATTCGCCTTACAGTGTCATAAGGAGTTTCTCCTCCGACAACATCCGTGGCGGTTACTGTCGTCGAGTGCGGCGCGCGGGAGACCTGTGCCCCATGTGACTGCACGACATTGAGCATGTTTTCGACATCACTCACCGCTGGGAGGTTGGTAAGTTCAACAGGGTGAGGGCTTAACAAGGAAGCCGCGATCTGAGGCAGCGCGGCGTTTTTTGCACCGGAGATATTGACCGCTCCCTGCAATGGTCGTCCACCGACAATTCGCAATCGTTCCATGTCTCTCCACCATGTCCTCTCTTGCGGATTGTTAGCTCATTCCATAAATTTTAAAAGATTGGAATTTTATATTCCAAATCAATTTCGGTTGTCTTATGAGGCAAGGCAACCGAATATCGAGCCCTCCGGCGCCGGAATGGGGAATAATCGCGCATGTCGATCCTGCAAAAGATCAACGCCAAACTGAACGAATTGACTGTTGCAGACCGAAAGATCGGCCAGTTCATCGTCGATCATCCAGAACAGGTATTGAAGCTTTCCTCTTCCGCGCTCGCGGTCGCAACCGGTCGGAGTCAATCCAGTGTCGTCAAGTTCAGTCAGAAGTTCGGGTTTGACGGCTATCAGGAACTTAAACTCGCCGTCAGTGAGGCGCGCGCCAAGGAATGGCAGGTTCCGGCAGGCATGGTCCATGGCAGCATTGAGACCGGGGACAGCTATATCACGGTTCTGCAGAAGCTTATCGGCAGCAAACTGCAATCCATGCAGCAGACGATTTCCGCCAACAATGAACAAGGTATCGACGGCGCTTTGCAAGCCCTGATCAGCGCCCGGCGTATCCACCTCGCCGGCGTTGGCGCATCGTCACTCGTCGCACGCGATTTTTCTTACAAGCTGATGAAGCTCGGTCGCAATGTGATGCACGACAGCGATAGTCACATCCAGATGGCCAATGTTTCCACATTGCACGAGGGTGACGTTCTGTTTGCCCTTTCCTATTCCGGAACGAGCATTGAAACCCTTCGCATTGCTGAACAGGCTAAAAAATGGGGAGCGACTGTGATTGCCGTCACAGGCCTCAACGAGAACCCGCTCAATAAGATTGCCGACATTCGTCTGTACACAGTCGCAGACGAAGAACGCGTTCGCTCATCATCGATCACCGCACGCGATGCACAACTGGTTCTGACCGACTTGCTTTTTATCCTGTTGTTCCAACGACAGCAGGATGCCAATGACTATGTACATAAAAGCGAAGCGGCAGTGTCTTCGCTGAAAATATGAGTAGTAAGATCAATCGATAATAGCTGCGGCGGCGAGGCTCGCGAAAGCGGCAACAAACGCCACTGCGACAGCACCGACCTTTGTGAAAAGATTGAACGTGTCGCCAGGCGTTTCACGGTTGGACATGTTGAGATAGACCAGCGCAGCGACGATGATGACAATCGAAAAACCGAAAGCGGAAACCCACTGCCATATCTCGGACATGAAACCTCACAAATGCTGAACTCATTTTGAAACTGCGCGAATTATATCAAAACATTATTACTACAGTGTGATGTCACTTAATATTTCACATTCAAGCCTGCAATGTACCATAGGACGTTTAGTCCGGTAATCATCAATTTGTGATCGCTTACCTCTCTCATACATTTGCAGGAATGGTCTCGTATCTGTCGCAATAAATGCTGAAAACGAACTCCACATCGTGTTTCGCCGATCGACCATGCAGTCCTGCACTTTTGAACACAAGAGCAGAGAGATTACTTTCAGACGGCGCAAGCCGTGATATATCTGGCGACAAGCGAGCCGCTTTCAGACACAGGCTTGCGTACAAACAAAATCACAAAGGTATGCATTATGACTTCACCGTCATCTCCTCCGCGGATCGAACAGGAAGAACGCCTGGAACGACTGGCATTGTTGCAAGACAAGTTGAGAGAGCGCGGGATTGGCGGCCTTCTGCTCGGGCCAACGGCAAGTTTGCGTTATTATACCGGGCTTGTTTGGCACATCAGCGAACGTTTTCTGGGTGCCCTCGTCACACCGTCGGAAGTCATTTATATCGTTCCCGGCTTTGAACAGAGCCGCGTCGAAAGCCTGCCGCATCTGCCAGGAGAAATCCGTGTTTGGCAGGAGGAAGAAAGTAGCGCAGCGCTGATAGCATCACTCATTCCGGCAAGTGCTACACTTGCCGTGGACGATGCCGTGCCGCTGTTCGTCTATAATGCCCTTAAACAGGAAATCTCGTCGGAGCGCTTGCTTGACGGCGGCGAACTGATCCGTGAACAGCGCATCTGCAAGTCAACCAATGAAATCGCTATTATTCAGCACGCGATGGATCTGACGCTTGAAGTTCATCGCCGGGCGCATGCGCTGATTAAGCCCGGCATTGCCGCAAGCGAAGTGGTGCGCTTTATCGATGAACAGCACCGTGCCCTCGGCGCCGCAGGCGGCTCGACATTCTGCATCGTCTCGTTCGGAACGGCGACTTCGTTGCCACATGGCGCAGATGGCGAACAGTTCTATCAGCCCGGTGACGTTATCCTTGTGGATACCGGATGCCGTATCGATGGCTATCACTCCGATCTCACGCGCACTTACATGCTGGAAGAGCCAAGCGCAGAATTTTCGCGCATATGGGCGATTGAACGCGAAGCGCAGCAAGCCGTTTTTGATGCGGCAAAGCTTGGTGCGGCCTGTTCAACCCTTGACGATGCGGCACGCGCTACGCTGGTGAAGCATGGATTGGGACCGGACTATGCGCTACCCGGCCTTCCGCATCGAGCCGGTCACGGCCTTGGTCTGGAAATTCACGAGGCCCCATACATCGTTCGCGGCAATTCGCTTCCGCTCGCTGAAGGCATGTGCTTCTCCAACGAGCCGATGATCGTAGTCTCGGACCAGTTCGGTATTCGTCTGGAAGATCATATCCATATGACGGCGACCGGACCAAAATGGTTCACCCAACCAGCAAAAGGCCCAACCGAACCTTTCACATAATGCCGTAACTACTGCTATCGATTGCCGGGTATTCCCGCCCAGCTTTCCGATTGCTTTTCGCCAATACCGATCAGATCAATGGCTCGCGCCGCGATCTGATCGGCTACTTCATCGACCGATTGGGGTTTGAAGTAAAAGGCCGGAACCGGCGGCATCACAATCGCGCCCATTTCTGTCACCGTGCACATGTTGCGCAGGTGGACCAGATGCAGCGGCGTTTCCCGCGCGATCAGGACCAGCCTGCGCCGCTCCTTCAAATGAACGTCCGCAGCGCGGGTTAACAGACTGTCGCTGTGCCCCGTTGCGATCGCCGCGAGCGTCCGCATGGAGCACGGCGCAACGATCATACCGGCCGTTGCGACTGATCCGCTTGCAATCAGTGCACCTATATCGCTGACGGAATAACTTCTGTGCACCAGCCTGTGCAGAAGCGCATAGCCGTCAGGACCCAGCTCGTGGCGCAATGTTTGCTGCGCTGCGTCCGATACGACCAGGTGGCTCTCGACATCGTTTAAAGTGGAAAGCTGTTCCAGCAGTTTGAGCGGGATGAGAGCGCCCGATGCGCCGGAAATGCCAACAACAACCCGTTTCATCGCATGCTTTCCTTAATCAACCCAAGCTCGCCCCACATTGCATCCACGCGGGCGATTACATCGTCGCTCATCTTCAGCACCGCACCCCATTCCCGGTCAGTTTCCGCACCGATTTTGTTGGTCGCATCAAGTCCAAGCTTCCCGCCCAGACCTGAGCGCGGCGACGCGAAATCGAGATAATCCACTGGTGTGTCGGTAAGCGTGATGACATCGCGACTAGCATCGAAGCGTGTGGCAAGTGCCCACATGACGTCATCCCAGTTACAAACATTTATGTCGGGATCGACGGCGATTATGAGCTTCGTGTAACTGAACTGTGGCAGCATCGACCAAAGCCCCATCATCACCCGCCGCGCCTGACCGGGATAGCGTTTGTCAATCGAAACGACTATTGCCCGATAGGAACACGCCGCCGGAGGCAGCCACAGATCGGCGATTTCCGGGAATTGCTTTCGTACAATTGGCACGAACAGCTCGTTCATCACTTCGCCAAGTCTTGAGGGTTCATCCGGCGGGCGACCGGTATAGGTCGAAAGATAGACTGGGTTTTTCCGCATGGTTATCGCTGTCACCTGCATGACCGGAAATTCCTCGACACTATTGTAATAGCCCGTGTGATCACCATAAGGCCCCTCTGGCGCTGTCACTGATGCGGAAACTCGCCCTTCCAGAATGATTTCAGCGTTAGCGGGCACGGAGAGCGGCACAGTGTACGCATCAACGACGGAAGGCCTTCGTCCAGCAAGCAGGCCCGAAAAGGCAAGTTCGCTCATCCCCTCAGGCAAGGGCATAACGGCTGCAAGGATTGTCGCCGGATCGGCCCCGATAGCAACGGCAACCGGCATATCCTCGCCTCGCTTTTGCCACATGCGGTGATGACGCGCACCGCCGCGATGGGCGAGCCAGCGCATGATCAACTTATCCCGGCCAAGCTTCTGCATCCGGTAAATTCCGACATTTACGTCGGATGGATCGTCTGGTGCCCGTGTGATAACCAGCGGCCAGGTAACAAGCGGCGCAGGCTCTCCCGGCCAACACCACTGGATCGGCAGTAGATCGAGGTTGACCGCTTCGCCTTCCAATATCGTCGCCTGCACCGATGCGCGTCTGACCTGCCGAGGACGCATATTCAATGCTGCCTTTGCCAAAGGCAGCTTGCTCCATATTTCCCCTGCTGAACGGGGCGGCTTTGGTGCACGCAGTTCCGCAAGCATCTCGGCAAGGTCGGGAATTCCCTCAACGGCACAGCCAAGTCCCAACGCAATACGCCGCTTAGAACCAAAAAGATTGGCCACGAGTGGAATTGAATGTTGATGACCGTCTGCATCGACCGGTTGTTCGAAGAGTAATGCCGGACCATCCATTTCGAGCACACGCTTGTGGATTTCTGTTATTTCCTGGACGAGCGAGACCGGACGTTTGATCCGAATGAGATCGTTGCGCCGTTCAAGCTCCGACAAAAAGCTTTGCAGGCAGTCGTAATGTGACCGAAGAGAGCGAGCCGTTTTCATGCCCTTAGTTTTGAATATCGAATTCTTTCGCCGTCTTTGATCTGAATCAAACTGTCATTGTATTGAATCGCCTAGTTCTGAACTCACCTTGTAAAGCTCACCGGAGCTGAGTGATGATGAAGATACCTCCAGCTGTGGCTGTTCCTGCCCGGCTTGTTCCACCCTTTTTGATCGCCCCTTTTGTCTCGCGCATTTTCTTTCAAGTGATGCGCGCGCATCCGGGCCTCTTCGAGCGTCTCGGAGACTATGCGACGAAGCGGTTCCGTTTTCGCCCGTCCGACATACCATTTGCTTTTGTGATCGAGCCGGATAAGCCGCGCATCACAATCGTGCGCGACGACGAAGCGACAGAGGTCGACGCAGGCATCGAAGGACCGCTGGTTATGCTGCTCGCGCTTCTCGAAGGTAAGCTTGATGGAGATGCGCTGTTCTTCTCCAGGGATATTACCGTGACGGGCGACATGGAGGCCATGCTGGCGCTTCGCAATGCGCTGGATGACTGCAATATAGACCTTCCATCCGACCTCGGCACAAGTGCCGGACCGTTTGCCCCGATGGTCCGCGGCATTGCAAACTACGTACGCAGCAAGGCCCTCGGCAAGGAAGCTACCGGATGGAACTGATTTGTCCTGCAGGAACGCCATCGGCCTTGCGTGAAGCAGTGGGTGCTGGAGCGGATGCCGTCTATTGCGGCTTTCGCGACGAAACGAATGCGCGCAACTTTCCAGGCCTCAACTTCAGCCGTGACGAACTACGCGACGCAATCCAGTTCGCCCATGCTCGTAAAACGCAAGTTTTCGTTGCCATCAATACGTTCATGCGCGCAGGCGATGAGCACATTTGGTATCAAGCTGTAGACGATGCGTCCTCCCTTGGCGCAGACGCAGTCATCATCGCCGATTTCGGGCTCATGGCCTATACTGCCGGGAAGCATCCAACACAGCGGCTCCACGTATCCGTACAGGCTTCCGCTTCCAATGCAGACGCAATCCAGTTTCTCGTCGATGCATTCAAGGCTAAGCGTGTCGTGTTACCACGCGTTCTGACCATTGCCGATATTGCGAAACTCGGCCGCAAGATCGGCTGCGAAATGGAAGTATTCGTGTTCGGTGGACTATGCGTGATGGCAGAAGGACGATGCTCCCTGTCTTCCTACGCCACTGGCAGATCGCCCAACATGAACGGCGTTTGCTCACCGGCCAGCCACGTCCGCTACCGGCAAGACGGAGAGGAACTCGTCTCCGAACTCGGCGATTACACGATCAATCGTTTCCCTTTGGGCGAGCCCACCGGCTATCCGACACTCTGTAAAGGCCGGTTCGATATCGCAGACGATCAAGGTTATGCATTTGAAGATCCGGTTTCCCTCGATGTCATGAATCATATCGATGAGTTGCGGGCGGCAGGCGTCTCAGCGCTCAAGATTGAGGGTCGCCAACGCGGCAAGGCTTATGTTGGTGAAGTCGTCTCCACACTGCGTCAGACACTCGCAGCAAGTCCCGAAAGCCGCGCCGCCCTTCTGTCCCGCCTCCGTCTGCTGAGCGAAGGCCAGCAAACGACTTCGGGCGCTTACGACAAACGCTGGAGATAGATATGTCAGCACCCAGCCTCAGCCTTGGTCCCGTTCTCTTCCTGTGGGACGGCCCAAAATGGCGGGATTTTTATTTTCGTATCGCCGACGAAGCCCCGATCGACCATGTCACCGTCGGTGAAATCGTCTGCTCCAAACGGTTCCATTTCTTGACACCTTATATGGACGCTGTGATCGAGCGGCTGCAGCGCGCAGGAAAAACGGTGAACGTCGGTTCGCTGGCGCTCGTCATGCTCGAGCGAGAAGCAAAACAGGTCCGTCACACGATTAAGGAGGCGACACTACCGGTGGAGGCAAACGATCTGTCGGCACTGGGGCTGTTGTCCGGTGTGCCGCATATAGTCGGTCCACTGGTCAATGTTTATAATGCTGCGACCGCGAAGGTTCTTGCGGCCCGTGGCGCACAGTCGATCTGCCTGCCGCCAGAGTTACCAATCAGTTCAATCCGGGAAATCGTCAAAGCCGCGCCTGAGATTGCGTTTGAAGTATTCACGTTCGGACGAGTGCCGCTCGCCATTTCAGCTCGTTGTGCGCATGCGCGATCCAAGGGCCACATAAAGGACAACTGCCAATTTGTATGTGGCGAAGAGCCCGACGGACTGCCAGTCAAGACCCTGGATAGCCAACCATTTCTGGCACTGAACGGTGTGCAGACGCTCTCTCATACCTGTCAGTCACTGATTGAGGACCTGCCTGAGCTGCAAGAAGCAGGGATCAGGCGTTTTAGACTGTCACCGCAGGACTGCGATATGGTGGAAGTAGCCCATATCCATGACGAGGTGCTAAACCGATCTATCAGCCCTGAAGACGGCATTGCGCGCTTGAGAACTGTCTATCCGGGCGTCCCGCTCTCCAACGGGTTCTTGCATGGGAACATCGGGGCTGCATGGATCAGCCGTCAGCGGTCGGCGGCTGCAAACTAGATCGAGACCGTTCTTACTTCTATCGGAAGAACTCTAGCTCTCGCCTTCGGCAATCGATTTCAGATGCCGGAGGTCGCGAACGAGCAACGATTGTCTGCCACCTTCCACCCAGCCCTTAGTCTGCCACTGGCTGATAATACGCGAAACCGTGTGCAAAGTTGTTCCGGTCAGTTCAGCGATATCCTGTCGCGAAACCGGAAAATCGATACGCACACCGCCCCTTTCTTTTACCCCAGCTTCACGAACAAGTCTCAGCACTGCATGTGCCACGCGCGGTTCGACTTCTTGCGTTGATATCTCTCTGATGCGATTGTGCGCGGCATCCAGTCTGCGCCCAATCATCTGCATCGTATTCACAGCGAGTGCGGGGCTGCGCGCCATGAAATCAGTCATCATTTCCATCGGCCAGGCAAGGACGGAACTATCGACCGCGGCCAGAGGCGTACCGGGATAGTCTTTGCGCCCCAACGCTACCGCGAAGCCGAAAAGTTCTCCGGGATTGACGACCCGCACAATAATCTGCTGCCCGTCGGCGGTAACTTGCATGACTTTCAAGCGCCCATGCAACAACACAAAAAAGTGGCTTGCATCGTCACCTTGATTGAAGACGGCGGTTCCTTTCGGAACAGCACGCCGAGTAGCCAGACCAAGAAACTGATCAAAACCCGCATCATCCATACCGGCAAAGACCGACAGGGAGCGGATCTGTGTTTTATCAAGGGGGGTAGCCATCACATCCTCATTGCCAGACCGTCGTCTGGCAAAAACTTGGCGTCAATATCAGCGAGTTCGCTGGCATCGTTATCAAACCAACCCCGTAATGAAAACATCAATCACGCTTTCTGAAGGTCGAAGCGTCAATTGCAAGCTTTTGCAGGCGGGCGTAGAGACTGCGCCGCGGCAATTGCAGCAGAACTGCAGCAACCCCTACATCACCGTTGCAACGATCCAACGTCGCGCGAATAACGCCGTCTTCAAAACGGTCCATCTGTTCCGACAGCGAAAGCGGACTGGGCTCCGTAATTGGATCGTGGCGCAATCCCAACACGACCTGCTTGGCATAATTGCGTAGTTCGCGGACATTTCCCGACCATTCGTCCGAGTTCAATCGCGCTTCCATGACTGCATCAATTGCAGGTCGCGGTTGGCTGAACTGTGCTGCCGCTTCATCAAGGAAATAAGAGAAAAGCAGACCGATATCCTTCCGCCGCTCGCGCAGAGGCGGAACACGGAGCCTGACCGTTTCAAGGCGATAAAACAAATCGGAACGAAAGCGACCGGAAGTCACAGCTTCCTCCAGATTGCCTTTCGCAGCCGCTATGATCCTTAGATTGACCGCGCGCGGTTCTCCTGAAAGCGAAGGCAACTCACGCTCTTCGACAACACGCAGCAGCTTGCCCTGAACGGACAGTGACATGCTATCGACTTCATCGAGAAACAATGTGCCGCGATCCGCGTCGGCTATTCTCCCGCGCTGGATGCGACTGCCGAACAGAACTTCATCGGCAATGACATCGGGCAAGGCGGCACAATCGATGGCAACAAAACTGCGGGCGTGACGCGCGCTCCAGCGGTGCAGAAGGCGAGCCACCAATTCTTTTCCAGTCCCGGTTTCGCCTTCTATCAAAACATCGACATCGACACTGGCAAGCTGGCGGATCGTGTCACGCAGTCGCACCATCACCGGCGTCTCGCCAAGTAGGGGATAATCCTGCTCGGCATTTGCCGCAGCCCGGCGAAGGCGGCGATTTTCCAGCACCAGCCGGCGCATTTCCAGGGCGCGGCGAACGCTCGATATCAGATGATCAGCAGCAAATGGTTTAGCTATGAAATCGAAAGCTCCTTTCTTGAGTGAGGCCACAGCCATTCCAATGTCGCCATGTCCAGTCATCAAAATAACCGGCAGCTCCGGGTCACGCGCCAACAATGTTTCCATCACGGCATGTCCATCAACCCGCGGCATGCGGATGTCGGTCACAACGATGCCCGGATAGTCAGGCGTCAAACTGGTCAAAGCGGACTGACCGTCACCGTGCACTTCAATATCAAGACCTGCGATTTCAAATGAATCGGCCAAGGCCGTACGAAATGCTGCATCGTCATCGACCAGCATCACGCGCAAAGGCTCACTTTCCGTCAAGGCCACCCTCCTCTTTCGCCCGTTTCAAGGTTGCCGCAAAAGCTGCACCACCAAGCTGCGATGGAACGACGCGTAGCGTTCCTTCCAATTCGGTCATGAGGTCTCTCGCGATGCCCAGCCCCAGACCGAGGCCATCCGCTTTTCCTGTAACAAATGGGCTAAAAATCTCGTCAGCCAATTGGGGATCAATGCCGGGTCCGTTATCGTCCACGACAAGAGAAATCTGGTCGCCCTCGTCGCGGACGCTGAACGAAACACGTGGATTCTCGATGTTCACGACCGCATCCAATGCGTTCTGCAGCAAATTCACCAGCACCTGCTCTGATCGGACGCGGCAGGCAAGTATCACCACGTCGGAACGTTCCGGTATATCCAGTTGAACCTTGGCGTTGCGGAACCGGTCTCCCATCAGCAGCATTGTGCCATCTACAAGCTCATTCAGCGGGAGCGAGCGAACGACACCGCTGCGACGGCGCGCAAACCGGCGCATTTCCTGTGTGATAGAGCCTATGCGCGCTGTCAGTTCCACAGATGTATTGAGGTTTTGGGCGACCTTATCGAGCTTGCCATGTGCTAGATGATGCTGTGCGTTTTCGGTGAGCGTCCGAATGGTCGCGACGGGTTGGTTGATTTCATGCACCAGCCCTGCGGTTATCGATCCGAGGGAGGCGAGCCTGTTCGCCTGGGCGAGCTCTTCCCGCGCATTACGAAAGCGTTTGTCAGCCAGTTCACGTTCCGCCATTTCCGCGCTCAATGCGGCAGTGCGCTCGTCAACTGCAGTCTCGAGTTCGGCACGATAGGCTGCCGCACGCGCTGCGCGGCTCACTCGCCAGTAAACGGCACCGGCAATCATGACAAAAACGAGCATAACTGCCACCGTTATCAGGCGCGCAAGGTCGTTGGCAGCGCGCAGAGCCCGCCCCATAGGTTCCATATGAAC
Organism: Ochrobactrum sp. BTU2; assembly: GCF_024539785.1. Taxonomy (NCBI): domain Bacteria; kingdom Pseudomonadati; phylum Pseudomonadota; class Alphaproteobacteria; order Hyphomicrobiales; family Brucellaceae; genus Ochrobactrum; species Ochrobactrum sp. BTU2. The sequence goes on from NZ_JAHWRG010000003.1 coordinate 24,880, forward strand.
CAGTTTCAGAGACGTTTCGGCAATCGGCTCGTCAACCGCAACTGAATATTGGCCGGACGGCCCGATCATCATCCCATCCGGCGCAAAACGATAATTGCTCGGCTTCATATCCGCAGCATTGAACTGTCCACTCTCGATAATCTTTGTGCGTTCTGTAGTTGATATCGGCTGAAAGGAGCGAAGGTCTTCGGCCTTATCGGTGGAGGCCAGTATGATCCCGCGAGGATCAACAACGAAGGTCTGGCCGGGGTCATTTGCCCATGTTTGCACCAGTCTGTGGAATTCAAATTTGATGACGACCACACCAACCGGATTAGCCTGATCACCGATGCGCCGCGCCAAAAAAAGGCCGAAACGCCCACTCAAATCACCTATGGCATAATATTCTGCCGAACCTCCTGCCATCGCGCCCTTGAAATAAGGCCGGAAATCGTAATTGCGTCCGACAAAGCTCTCCGGCGTATTAGCATTCGATGACGCAATAACAGTTCCGTCACGAGCGATCACATAGATGATTGGCGAACCGATCTGATGTGCAAGAAGTTCAAGCTTTTGGTTCAGACGAGTGGTCGCGTCCTCTGATCTGCCAGCAAGCACATCACGCAGATCGCTATATTCCTTCAAAACCACAGGCAACAACCGGAACTTTGCCAGTTCACTGTCTATCAGGCGGGTCTGTTGACGCGCTACAAGCGTGGCATTTTGCCGAAGTCCATCAAGCGCCTCGTTTTCCGCCCACAGCCGGGCGGAAAACCACACACCGATTGCCAGTAAGAAAGCGAGGGCAACCAAAAGGAATTTTGTAATCTTCGATGGCACCTTCATTTGTGCATATTTATGCAAATTCAAACGAATAGTCACGCAGAATCTTGCACAAGACGCGCACGAAAGTAAATCGAAATCTGCAGAAAATCATTTAATTTCAATATTTTAATCTTTTTAAATTCGCTCTCTGGTGATCATTGTTCAGCTACAGCATGTTAGCGCTACTTCGAAAAGGGAGTTTCGAAGGGAGGAGCTTAACCGTGAACCGCATCAATATAGCACCCGCATCGCAATCACTTCCAGAGCCGCTCTTATCGACCGGGTCACTGATATTGCGTGCTCGAAGCTGAAGCGGAGCGCGGAATGAGATTATTCACCAGCGCCAAACAAGCCTTCTCTCACGAACCCAAGTGGAAGTGCAGAGAGACGAGTTGATGGCGACGGAAAAACACCCTGAAACCGTTTCGCTGATCCGGTTCCACAACAAGGGGTGAAATTCAAAAATCCAGAGATTGGAAGGAGCAACCCATGGTCTCAATTACAAGTGAACGGAGTGAAGTGCAAAGCACCAATAGCCGCCTGAAATCCATCATCGGTGGCTCGACCGGCAATCTGGTCGAATGGTTCGACTGGTATGTTTACGCAGCATTCGCGCTCTATTTTGCACCGCACTTCTTCCCGTCTGAAAGCCAGACCGCGCAGCTTATGAGTGCTGCCGCAGTCTTTGCAGTCGGCTTTGTCATGCGCCCCATCGGTGCGTGGATCATGGGTATTTACGCCGACCGCAAGGGTCGCAAGGCGGGTCTTGCACTGTCCGTGACGCTGATGTGTGCAGGTTCGCTCATCATCGCACTGACGCCCGATTACCAGACCATCGGCCTCGCAGCTCCGGCCCTTCTCGTGCTCGCACGTTTGATGCAGGGCCTGTCAGTCGGCGGCGAATATGGCGCTAGCGCCACCTATCTGTCGGAAATGGCGGGCAAGGATCGTCGCGGCTTCTTCTCCTCGTTCCAGTATGTCACGCTCATTTCAGGCCAGCTTCTCGCAATCTTGCTTTTGATTGTGCTTCAGTCGACCATGGAAACCCCGGCACTGGAGGCCTGGGGCTGGCGTATTCCGTTCTTCATCGGCGCACTGCTTGCCGTTGTAGTATTCTGGCTGCGTCGCGGCCTTGCGGAAACCGAAAGCTTCAAGAACGCCAAGACCAAAGACACTCCAAAGTCCGGTTTCTGGACGCTTATCAAGCATCATCCGAAGGAAACCGCTCTCGTCATGCTTCTGACTGCCGGCGGTACGCTCGCATTCTACGCTTACTCGATCTATATGCAGAAATTTCTGGTGAATACATCCGGCTTCAGCCGTGAAGTAGCGAGCCAGATCAATGCCGTGACCCTTTTCATCTTCATGTGCCTGCAGCCCATCGCTGGCGCTTTGTCAGACAGGATTGGTCGTAAGCCATTGATGATCGCGTTCGGTGCCGCAGGTGTTCTTTTCACCTATCCGATTTTCACGACGCTGGAACAGACCCGCGACCCGATCACGGCTGGTCTGCTGGTCATGGGAGCGCTCATCATCGTCACCGGCTACACCTCCATCAACGCTGTGGTGAAGGCGGAACTTTTCCCGGCGCATATCCGTGCACTCGGCGTAGCCCTGCCCTACGCACTGGCCAACACTCTCTTCGGTGGTACTGCCGAATATGTTGCACTAAGCTTCAAGAATGGTGGCTGGGAACGCGGCTTCTACTGGTACGTCACCATCATGATCGGCATTTCCCTCATCGTTTATCTGCGTATGCGGGATACGAGCAAGGACAGCATGATCAAGGAAGACTGATACTGCCTCCCAAGCGACAAAATGCCGGACTTAACGTCCGGCATTTTTATTCCTCCTGTTGTATTGTCCGAAACCGCCCAGGGCTTTGCCCCATCCATTTATGGAAGGCGCGATAAAAGGCGCTCGGCTCACTGTAGCCAAGTTCGGCAGCCACCTCCGCCACGCTCAACCTGCTTTCCTGCAAAAGCCTTTCAGCAATAACGAACCGCAACTCATCCTTGATCGTGCCAAAGCTCTGCCCCTCCCCGCGCAGCCTGCGTCGCAAGGTCGGTACGGACATGCCAAGCCCCTTCGCGAGTTCTTCAAAAGAAGGCCAGTCTGTGATTGGCAAAGCATTCAATTGCGCGCGTACCCTTGCGGAAAGATCATTATCATGACGATAGCGGATCAGAATATTGGCGGGAGCCTCTCGTAAAAAACTGTCCAGCGCTACATCGCTGCGAATGATCGGCAGTGATAGATAGGACGACGAAAAAACCAGTCGCGTCACCGGCTGGTCGAACAGGACCGGCGCTCCGAAGAACTTGTGATAGTCCTGACGGTGGACCGGCGCCGGACAAGCAAAGTCGAGCGTCCGCAACGGAATACGTCGCCCGATCAGCCAGCAGACCACACCCATCAGGATCAGCCAATAGGCACGATAAGCAAAGGCAGGTCTCGGGTGCCCGGCATCGGTCAGAACGACATGGGCCATGCCATCGCGGATCCGCAATTCGCCCCGCGGATCATCCAGCACTACATTGAGAAACTGCAAAGCCCGTCGCAAAGCCCGTTCCAGCGTGCCAGCATGCAGCACAGCATGACAAAGCAGATTGAAGCTGCCGGGGCGCATCGGCCTTGCAGCCAGCCCAAAGAATTCGTCGTTGATCGTTTCGGCAATCAGCCACCACAAACGACCATATTCCACATTAGTGACGGGTTCTGTCACTGTCTCCGGCAAGCCGATCTTTGCCATCAGGGCAGCCGTATCCATCCCCCGGACACGCACGCTTTCGAGCGCATCCTCGACGAAGCCCGGTGCAATATTATGGCGTTCCATGGTTTCTCTATATTGCAAAATCGATCACACATTAATGCATCTAATGTCATTGTTTGCAATGCGTGACGCGTTAACCTTTAGGCATGGTTGGCCACGAGGAGGTGGCGGTCAGGGAGGTTATACTGGATGACTGAAACGTCCGTTTCAGCGCGATTGATGCGTTATGATGATGCCGTCGCGCAATTTCGCATCGAAGATGCCATTGCAAAGCTTCACGGCAATCCTGAAACAGGCATTAATGCCTGTATTGAATGCTGCGACCGGCATACGGGTGATAATCGCGTAGCCCTGCGCGCGATTACAGCCAATGGCGAACTTTCCGAATTTACCTTCGAGAACCTGCGCGATATGGCCGCTCGTGTCGGCAATGTACTGAAAGATGCAGGTGTCGGCGTTGGTGACGTGGTCGCCGGTCTGTTGCCGCGCACACCAGAACTCATTGCAACCATTCTCGGCGCATGGCGTATCGGCGCTATTTATCAGCCGCTTTTCACCGCTTTCGGCCCAAAAGCAATCGAACATCGCCTGAAAACCAGCGGCGCAAAACTGGTCGTCACCAACACGGCCAACCGCTCCAAGCTGACAGAAGTTGAAAACTGCTCCAAAGTCGCAATCGTACCGGCACCCGGCGAAGACTTGCCAGCCGGCGACATCGATTTTTGCGCGGCGGCCGCTTCTGCTTCAGTTGACTGCGCGCCGGTGCTTCGCAAGGGCAGCGATCTGTTCATGATGATGTCGACTTCCGGCACCGCTGGCCTGCCCAAAGGCGTACCGGTCCCGCTTTATGCGCTAATGGCGTTCGGTGCCTATATGCGCGAAGCCATCGGCCTGCGTTCCGACGATATTTTCTGGAATATTGCCGATCCGGGATGGGCCTATGGCCTTTATTATGCCGTGACCGGGCCATTGCAGCTTGGCATGGCAACCACGCTTTACGAAGGCGGTTTCACCGCCGAAAGCACCTACGACATTATCGAGCGTCTTGGCGTCACCAGCCTTGCCGGTTCGCCGACTGCCTTCCGTCTGTTAATGGCCGAGGGACCGGAAGCTGCGAAACGCGTCAAAGGTCGCCTGCGTGTGGTGTCGAGTGCGGGAGAACCGCTTAACCCGGAAGTCATTCGCTGGTTCGACGCATATCTTGGCGCACCGATTTACGATCATTACGGCCAGACCGAACTCGGCATGGTGGTGAATAATCATCACGGCCTTGAACATTCCGTTCGACACGGTTCGGCTGGCTATGCAATGCCCGGCTATCGCATCGCCGTTCTGGATGAACAGAGCAATGAGCTCGGTCCTAATCAGCCCGGCATTCTTGCTGTCGATGTTGCAAAATCGCCACTTCTCTGGTTTTCCGGCTATTACAAGCAGGAAACACCAGCCATTGCGGACGGTTACTATCGCACCGGAGATACAGTGGAATTCGAGCCGGATGGTTCGATCAGCTTCATAGGCCGTGCCGATGACGTTATAACATCATCAGGTTATCGCATTGGACCCTTCGATGTCGAAAGCGCCCTTCTTGAACACGCAGCCGTCAACGAAGCAGCGGTCGTCGGCGTACCTGACCCGCAACGAACGGAAATTGTGAAGGCATTCGTTATTCTTGCACCCGGTTTCGAAGGTACGCATGAACTGAAGGATGAGCTGGCGTTGCACGTGAAGAAGCGGCTCTCCGCCCATTCCTATCCGCGCGAAATCGATTTCGTGAACGAGCTCCCCAAGACACCAAGTGGAAAAATCCAACGTTTCCTCCTACGCAAGGCGGAAATCGACAAACAGCAACAGACGAAGGCCTGAGGACAAGATTATGCAGATTAAGGATCGGGTATTTCTGATTACTGGCGCAAGCTCTGGCCTCGGTGCAGCAGTTGCGAAAATGGCCGTCGATGCCGGTGGCAAAGTCATGCTTCTCGATGTGAATGCGGAAGCTGGCGAAGCGCAGGCCAAGACGCTTGGTTCGGCGGCGAACTTTCATCGCACCGACGTCACCAGCGATGCGGATGGCAAGGCTGCCATCGCGGCTGCGCTTGAGGCGTTCGGGCACGTCGATATACTCATCAATTGTGCGGGTGTGGCACCGGGCGAAAAAGTTCTCGGTCGCGACGGCGCACATAAGCTGGAAAGCTTCACGCGCGCAATTTCGATCAATCTGATTGGCACATTCAACATGCTGCGCCTTGCTGCCGAAGCCATGGCAAAGAACGAGCCCGGTGAAGGCGGAGAACGTGGCGTCATCATCAACACGGCGTCGGTTGCAGCCTTTGACGGCCAGATTGGGCAAGCTGCTTATTCCGCTTCCAAGGGCGGCGTTGCTGCCATGACCTTGCCTGTGGCGCGCGAGCTTGCGCGACATGGCATCCGCGTCATGACCATTGCGCCCGGAGTTTTCGCCACGCCGATGATGGCAGGCATGCCGCAGGAAGTGCAGGATGCCCTCGGCGCTTCCGTGCCTTTCCCGCCTCGCCTCGGTCGCCCGGACGAATATGCGGCTCTTGCCCGCCACATCGTGGAAAACCAGATGCTCAACGGTGAAGTCATCCGTCTGGATGGCGCACTTCGCATGGCAGCAAAGTAACGAGGAACAATCATGTCCAACAGCGATCCTATTGTCATTGTCGGTGCTTCCCGTACTCCCATGGGCGGCTTTCAGGGCGATTTTGCCAACGCCCAGGCGACCGATCTTGGTGCCGCCGCCATTCGCGGCGCACTTGCGGGCGCGGGTCTTGCACCGGAAGCGGTCGAAGATGTCTATATGGGCTGTGTTCTGCCTGCCGGTCAGGGGCAGGCTCCGGCACGTCAGGCCTCAATCAAAGCCGAATTGCCGGTTTCAACCGGCGCGACGACGGTCAACAAGATGTGCGGCTCAGGCATGAAGGCAACCATGCTGGCGCACGATCTGCTGCTGGCAGGTTCTGCCGATGTCATCGTGTCCGGCGGCATGGAGAGCATGACGAACTCCCCCTATCTGCTGCCAAAGGCACGTGGTGGGTATCGTATGGGACACGGCCAGATTATCGACCATATGTTCCTCGATGGGCTTGAAGATGCCTATGACAAAGGTCGTCTGATGGGCACCTTTGCCGAAGACTGCGCGGAAGCCTACCAGTTTACTCGCGAAGCTCAGGATGAGTTCGCCATTGCCTCTCTGACACGTGCGCAGAATGCTATCACGAACGGCCTTTTCGCTGCCGAAATTACCCCCGTTTCAGTGAAAGCTGGACGTAACGAAGTTGAAATTTCCATTGATGAGCAGCCCGGCAAGGCGAAACTGGACAAAATTCCCACCCTTCGCCCGGCATTTCGTGATGGCGGCACCGTGACGGCTGCCAATTCCTCCTCGATTTCGGACGGGGCGGCAGCCCTTGTTCTCATGCGTGCTTCCGAAGCGGAAAAGCGCGGCCTCACCCCACGTGCGGTTCTGGTCGGCCATGCGACCCATGCCGACAAGCCGAATCTCTACCCGACCGCCCCGATCGGCGCCATAAACAAGCTTTCAGCGAAAATCGGCTGGAACCTGAAAGATGTCGATCTCTTTGAGATCAATGAAGCTTTTGCGGTCGTAACCATGGCGGCCATGCGTGATCTTGATCTACCGCACGACAAAGTCAACATTCATGGTGGCGCCTGCGCCCTTGGCCACCCCATCGGCGCGTCAGGGGCGCGCATACTTGTCACCCTGCTTTCAGCCCTCGAAACCCATGGTCTGAAGCGCGGTGTTGCTGGCATATGTCTGGGCGGCGGCGAAGCGACTGCGGTTGGTATCGAGAGGATCGTCTGATGCTCTTGAGCGATACGCAGGAGCAGATTCGCGACGCCGCCCGGCAGTTCGCGCAGGAACGGCTCGCGCCGGGCGCCGCCGCACGTGACAGGGAGCACGCTTTTCCACGCGCCGAGCTCGCGGAAATGGGCGAGCTTGGTTTTCTCGGAATGCTGGTGCCGGAAGAATGGGGTGGTTCCAATCTCGGTACGGTTGCCTACGCTCTGGCGCTGGAAGAGATTGCTGCTGGCGATGGGGCATGTTCGACCATCGTTTCAGTCCACTCATCCGTCGGCTGCGTTCCGATCCTGCGCTTCGGCACCGAAGAACAGAAAAAACGTTTTTTGCCCAAGATGGCTTCAGGCGAATGGATTGGCGGGTTCGCGTTGACCGAACCACAGGCCGGCTCGGATGCGTCTGCGCTCAAAACCCGTGCACGCCGCGACGGCGATCATTATGTGATCGATGGCTCCAAGCAGTTCATCACATCAGGCAAGAACGGCAGCGTGGTGATCGTGTTTGCCGTTACCGATCCATCGGCAGGCAAGAAAGGCATTTCGGCTTTCATCGTGCCGACCGATACTCCGGGCTACGAGGTTGTTTCCGTCGAGCACAAGCTCGGCCAGCATTCGTCGGATACCTGTGCGCTCGCTTTCACCAACATGCGCATCCCAGTAGAGAACCGACTGGGCGATGAGGGCCAGGGCTACAAAATCGCGCTTGCCAATCTGGAAGGCGGACGCATCGGCATTGCGGCGCAATCAGTCGGTATGGCTCGCGCAGCGTTCGAAGCTGCATGTGCTTACGCCAAAGAGCGCATTACATTCGGCAAGCCCATTATCGAACATCAGGCTGTCTCTTTCAGGCTCGCCGACATGGCAACGAAGATTGAGACAGCCCGTCAGATGGTTCTCCATGCAGCTGCGCTGCGCGAGGCGGGCAAACCTTGCTTGACCGAAGCATCAATGGCCAAACTCGTCGCCTCCAAAATGGCCGAACAGGTCTGCTCCGCCGCGATTCAGATTCATGGCGGCTACGGTTACCTTGCTGATTATCCGGTTGAGCGCATTTATCGCGATGTTCGCGTGTGCCAGATTTACGAAGGCACCAGCGACGTACAGCGTCTCGTTATAGCGCGAGGATTGTGACGGTCACCTGCGATAGTGTTTGCAAGTCACGGTGAAAATCGGCCAAAAGATCGCGTGCGGATACGAGGTCTATCCGCATGCAGAATGTGAGGTCCGATGACTGTTCGCCCGATTGTAAGCTATCCGGATAAACGACTGCGCGCTGTTGCCGAGCCAGTCACCCAATTCGACAGCGATTTGCAGGAACTAGGCACCGATCTTCTCGATACAATGCGCGCAGCACCGGGCATCGGTATCACCGCGCCACATGTCGGCATATCGAAACGTTTGGTGGTTTTAGAACTACCTACCGAGCTAACCCCGAAATTCTATGTGAATCCGGAAATAGTCTGGGCTTCGGACGAAAAAATCCATCATCAGGAAGGTAGCGTTTCGATGCCGGGCGTAGTCGACGACGTCGAGCGCCACGCCCGCATCAAAATTCGCTATCAAGACCTGAGTGGCACCGAGCAAACCGAGGAATCGGAAGGCTTGCTCGCAGTTTGCCATCAGCACGAAATAGACCAGCTCGATGGTATTTTCTGGATTCAGCGCCTTTCGCGATTGCGTCGAGACCGCCTCATCAAACGTTTTGAGAAATCACAGCGCCAGAGATAGTTGGCGCTGCGAAATACACTCAATAGAGCAAACGGGCCCGGATTGTGCCGGGAATTTCGCGAATGGCTTGCAAAACCGTTTCGCTGGCCTCACCGACGCCGTCTGCTTCCATCACAAGATAACCCACTTCGCCATCGGTTTGCAGAAACTGACTGGCGATGTTGATGTTATGCGTCGAGAAAACATTCACGAGGCTGTTGAGGATGCCCGGGCGGTTTTCATGCACGTGCATGAAGCGCGTACCCGTGGGACGCGGCGGCAGTTGGACTTGCGGGAAGTTGACAGCGCCCAGCGTGGAACCGACATCGGAATATTCGACCAGTTTTCTGGTGACTTCCAAACCGATACGTTCCTGCGCTTCTTCTGTCGATCCGCCGATGTGCGGTGTGAGAATGACGTTCTCCAGCCCCTGAATCGGGGAGACAAACCTGTCGTTGTTGGAGGCTGGTTCAACCGGGAACACGTCAATGGCAGCGCCTGCAAGGTGACCTTCCTGCAGAACCTTCGCCAGAGCCTCCAGATCGACAACCGTACCGCGCGCATTGTTGATGAGAAAGGCTCCCTTCTTCATCTTGCGCAGTTTCGCTTCGGTAATCAGCTTCGAAGTCGACTTGTTGGACGGCACGTGCAGGCTGACGACATCCGAAATCTTCAGCAGCTCATCGAGGCTCGCAGCCGGTTTGACATTGCCATATTGCAGCTTGTCGGAAGTATCGAAGTAGCGCACAGTCATGCCGAGGCTTTCGGCCAGATTGCCGACCTGCGAACCGATATTGCCATAACCGATAATACCAAGCGTCTTGCCGCGCACTTCGCGGCTGCCGTTTGCCGTTTTGTCCCAACCGCCTGCATGTGCGGAGACGGAGCGTGGGAAAATCCGGCGCATCAGCATGATGATTTCGCCAATCACCAGTTCTGCGACCGAACGGGTATTCGAAAATGGTGCATTGAAGACCGGAATGCCGCGCTTGCGTGCAGCTTTCAGCTCAACCTGATTAGTCCCAACCGAGAAGCAACCGACTGCGATCAGGCGGTTAGCCGCAGCAAAAATCTCTTCAGTCAGCTGCGTCCGCGAACGAATTCCGACGATATGTGCAGACGAAATCGCTTCAATCAGATCGGCTTTATCCAGCGCCTTCGGCAGATGCGTGACATTGGTGTAACCGGAGGCTTTGAAGTAATCGACGGCCGTTTGATTGATGCCCTCCAGTAGAAGAACATTGATGCGGTCGCGTGCGAGAGAGAGACGTTCAGTCATTTTGGGGATTTCCAGGCTGTAACAGCAGATAGTCGGTTTACGACATGAATGAACGCACAGCCGTCGTCAACAGGATGGACTGAAAGATTTTACCCCGATTGCAGATTCATGAAGAAAGTGAACGGAGCAGTGTCTTTTCAGAAACCTGAGCGGGCCTATCTGAATATCATGGCACATTACGAAAGCTTGCATTTGACTCATCTGCCAGCCGAGCCAAAGATGTCCTTAATGATAGCAACCAGAGGAATGCTCCCGATGAGTGAAACGATCACCCTTGATACGCATGAAGCCATTCGGGACTGGGTGGCCGCTCGCAATGGAAACCCGGCTTTTGTCAGCACTTCCATAGACCCCGATGCAGTGCCCGTTTTGCGAATTGTTTTCGAACCGGAATTCGTCGCCGATGTCGAACGACCCTTGGATGCTGGCGGTCTTGAGGTCGTGGAATGGGAAGACTGGTTTCGCGTGTTCGATCAGGAAAAACTGGTCATGCTGGTAGCCCACTCAAAGCCGGGAAAACTTGATAATTTCTACCAGATCCTCCCGTCCTGATTGCTATTTAGACAATCATTTAATGCCTGTCAGGTGGGCCGGCTTCGAACCAGCCCGCCTGATTGACAATTCAGCTTTTCAGTTTCTTGCCGACGATTTCTGCGACCAGAGCCAGTGAAATGGCGCCCGCGTCGGGATGGCCAATGCTCTTTTCTGCCAACGGTCTTGCCCGACCGAGTTTCGGAGTAAGTGGAGCTGTCGCTTCCGCAGCCACCTTGGCGACTTCAGCGGCTTGTTTCCATGCATCAGCAAGTGGTTTGCCCGATGCAAATGCGTTTTCGAGCGTTTCCACGAAAGGCACAAACGCATCCACCAATGTCTTGTCGCCGGGTTTCGCGCGGCCGAGGGTTGTTACGGCATCAAGCGCGCGCCTGCCACCGCGAACGACTGCACCATCATCAATGTTGCCATTATCGGAGAGCTCCGCACTCCACGAGCGCAACAGAAGTCCCCACAGTGCTCCGGATGTTCCTCCCGCCCGATCTGCCCAGGCATCGCCTGCAACAGCCAATACGCTTGCGGTCCCGGCCCCAGCCTTGACGGCCTGATCAGCTGAATCTTTTGCAGCTGCAGAGCCGCGTCGCATGCCCTGACCGTGATCACCGTCGCCGGCGAAGGCATCGATGCGGCCCAGTTCTTCTTCAGCCTCGACCAACACGTCTGCGACGGCGTGCAAAATTCCCTGAATGCAAACGCCACCAGCACGCCCGGCTTCATCCGCCTTAGCGAAATCGGGGGCTGCATCCTCGTTGGCAATGACATTGTTTGCAGGCTCGACTGCAATCGCTTCGCCGCGACGTAGAACCGGAGTATCGCAAGCTGCTGTCCAGTAGCGCTCGAGTTCGTCATCGAGCCAAAGAAGGGTCAGTGAACAACCTTGCATATCTAGGCTGGTGACAAATTCACCCGCTTCCGGAGCGACAACGTCAAGACCAGCTTTTTCCAGCAGCGACGCGATCGCCGTCCACAGGACAAACAGTTCTTCGTATTTGGTCGCACCGAGGCCATTCAGGATAACGCCAACTTTTTGCGTTCCTTTTGGACGTTCCGCAAGAAGTTTCTCCACCAGCAGGCTTGCCAGACCGGAGGCAGGCAGGATCGCCTCCTCCTTGATCCCCGGTTCGCCGTGAATGCCGAGACCAAGCGCCATCTGGCCTTCCGGTACGGTAAAGAGCGGGTGCGACGCGCCCGGCAAGGTGCAGCCTTTGAAGGCAACGCCGAAGGAGACAGTGTTCGCGTTCGCGTGGCGTGACAGCCGTTCGACTTCGTCCAGTGACAGACCGGCTTCGGCAGCCGCACCCGCAATCTTGAACACAACCAGATCGCCAGCAATGCCGCGTCGCTTTTCATGCATATCCGCCGGAGCGCTAGCCACATCGTCGGTTACGGGTACGATGCGGACATCAATACCTTCGGCACGCAGACGTTCGGCGGCAACACCGAAATTAAGAACGTCTCCGGCGTAATTGCCAAATCCCAGCAGAATACCGCCGCCCTTGTGCGCCTGTCGGCAAACGCGCGCCACTGCCGCAGTGGAAGGCGAAGCAAATACGTCACCAGCAACTGCTGCATCCGCGAAGCCCGGCCCGACGTAACCAGCAAATGCCGGGTAATGACCCGAGCCACCTCCGACAACCACAGCAACTTTGCCTTGAGGCACCTTTGTGGAACGAACAACGCCGCCACGCACGTGGCGAACATAGCGGTTATAGATATTGGCAAACCCGGCAAGAGCGGTCGAGGCAAACTCCTCCGGCGCGTCGAAAATCGTCGTCATTGAAACAGTCCTTGGTCTGGGTCATTAGCCGCGTGGCAGGATGCGGCGCAGGTAGTCACGATTTGTAGCCGAAACGGAGAGCCCGTCGCCACCATAATGTTCGCATAAGAAGGGGCTGGCAAAACCGTGATCCAGCGCCATCCTGATAGCCGTACGATAGTTGATGATCCCGCTTTCAAGGGGAGCTGGATGCGTGACGGTCACACCGGATGCTGGGTCTTCCGTACGGGTGTAATTCTTGACGTGCCAGAACTTTGCGTAAGGCGCTACCTTCTCCATCATCTTCTGCCAATGTTCGACCGGACGGTGCAGACGGATGAGATTACCTAGATCGGCATTGATCCCGACATTGTCGAGCCCCACGTCCTCGACAAAACGGACCGAGCTGTCCGCAGTGCCGAGATAGGTATCCTCGTACATTTCAAGCGACAGCTCTATATCAAGCTCCTCCGCATGGCGGCCGAGTTCACGAATTCGCTCAACAGCCTTGTTCCACACAACCGGATCGTCCGGGTTCTTAGCACCATCGACCGTCCAGAACCACAATGCCTGTTTTTGAACGTCCGTCAGCGGTTCGAAAAGCCCGAAGGAAACGCAGCTCGCGCCAATTTCCTTAGCGGTGTCGATAACCCTGTGACCATAAGCCAGATATTCGTCGCCGTGTTGTGCGTCGATCACGCTGCGTCGCGACGTCGAAATTGCAGGAATAGTAAAGCCGAGCGATTTGACGACCGCCATAAATTCACTGAGACGGACGGATGACAAGTCAGCCAGTCGCAGCCAGCTGTCAGTTGGATCGAGTTCGGTAAACCCTGCATCCGCAACATCGGACAAAGTGCGAACCCAATCTTCTGCCGACTGATCCTGCACCGAACTGCCATCCGGCAGCATGTTGGGATACTGGATCATCGCTGCTGCAATTGGCCAGGTTTCGCGTGTCCATTTGGAAGTCGTCTGTTGCAACTTACATTCCTGTTCTTTTGCGTGATCCATCGACATCAGGCCACGTTGCCGTTACCGGAGGGAATTTCGGGTTTCCGGTTCCGCAGTTTGCCAATGCCCCAGAAGATGGCGGGTGAAACAAGCAGGAAGACGCCGAGCGTCATCAACGATGCAACCAGGCCATTCGACCAGAATATCGAAAGCTGACCGCTGGACATCATCATCGACTGGCGGAATGCATCTTCTGCCTTGTCTCCGAGAACCATGGCGAGAACCAACGGTGCCAGCGGATAGTCGAGTTTCTTGAAGATATAGCCCAGCACGCCAAATGCGATCACCAGCCAGACGTCGGTTATCGAGTTGGCGACCTGATAAGCGCCGGAGAAAATGACCGCAACAATGATCGGTCCGATGATCGAGAACGGCACGCGCAGAATAGATGCGTAGAGCGGCACGGTCGCAATGACCAGAATAACGGCGACGATATTACCGAGATACATGGATGCAATCAGGCCCCAAACAAAATCCGGGCGATCCGTGAACAATGTCGGGCCAGGAGTGAGACCCCAGATCATCAGGCCACCCATCATCACGGCAGCGGTAGCCGAACCCGGAACACCAAGTGCCAGCATGGGGAGAAGCGCAGATGTACCGGCAGAATGGTCAGCGGTTTCCGGAGCCACGATACCGCGCGGGTCTCCCTTGCCGAACTTCGATTTATCGCGGGCGGAACGACGAGCCACGCCATAGCTCATAAAGGATGCAGCCGTTGGCCCGGCGGGCGTTATGCCCATCCAGATACCGATCAGCGTTGAGCGTGCAAGCGTGAACCAGTAGCGTGGCATTTCAAGAAGCGTGCGCCCGATCTCACCGAGGCGCACCCGTGCCTTGATGCCATCAAAGCGCAGCCCCTCCTCCGTCGTCAGCAACAGTTCGCCGATCCCGAACAGGCCCATCACTGCAATCAGGAAGGAGATACCCTTGATGAGTTCCGGTATTTCGAATGTCAGGCGCAAATTGCCGGAGATCGTGTCCATGCCTACCGAAGCAAAGGCAAAACCGATCATCATGGAAACGAGCGTCTTGAAGGGCGATTGAGCGCCCATGGATATGAAGCTGGCAAAAGCCAGAAAATAAACAGCGAAATACTCTGGCGATGAAAATCGCAGGGCGAAATTGGCAACCCAACTAGAGAGCAGTGTAATCATCACCACACCAGCCAGCGCGCCGATGCCAGCCGAAACGAATGCCAGAGTCAGGGCGCGGCTCGCATGTCCGGCCTTCGCCATCGGATATCCATCGAAAGTGGTGGCAACGGACGAAGGCTCGCCCGGAATATTGAAAAGAATGGACGTGGTTGATCCACCGAACAATGCCCCCCAATACATACAGGACAACAGAATGATCGCGGAGATGGGGTCCATTGTAAAAGTCAGTGGCAAAAGCAGGGAAACACCATTGGGCGCACCCAATCCAGGCAGGACACCAACCAGAATTCCAAGCGTCACACCCAGCATCATCAGCAAAACATGATTGAAACTGAGTATGTGGGCAAAGCCATCCATCAGGAGACTGAAGTTTTCCATGTCTTTCCTCCCAAGACATCGGACTTTCCGGTATCAATAAATGCCGAAGAAAGCCTCCACCGGACCTTTAAGGAGCGGAACCTTGAAGCCGATTTCAAAAATGACGAAAAAGAAGAGGGAAACGGCAATACCCGCTGGCAATGAAGCCCTCCACTTGTAGCGCCCCTGAAACATCATCGCTGCAGCGATATAGAGCGCGGTACCGACATATAGTCCGAGAACCGTCGATATGGCAGCGAAGGCAACCAGCGGCAAGGCGAAACCGAGAACAGGTTTCAACCGACAGAGTTCAACGAATACTTCTCCACTACCACGATGTTTTACAAATGCCAGAACGAGATTGACCGCGCTTCCGAACATGATCAGTAGCCCGATGTAGAACGGAAAATAACCTGCATCCGGCCCCATTTCCGTCCAGCCTATACCAGCCTGTAGTGAGCCATAACAGACCACCGCTCCCAACCCACCCGTCAAAAGAGCTACGCTCGCCTCGACGATGAAGCGGGAAATTCCGGCCTCGCCTTTGTCATTCATTGGATAAGCTCCTTCAATGAATGGTGCAGACGCCGGCGGCGTCTGCACAAATGCACGAAACGTCAGTTGGCAAGCCAGCCTTCACGCTTCAGCACGGCCGTTACCGCTGTTTCATCGTTCTTGATAAAGGATGAGAGTTCATTACCGCTCATATAGGCGGCAGATTGCGAACTATCGGCAAGATACTTCGCCCATTCAGGTGTTTCGGCAACCTTCTTGAGTACGCCTGCATAGTAATCAACGACGTCCTGATCAACGCCCGCAGGAAGCCATACAGTACGCGGCATGGCGTAATTTTCGATTGTAATCCCCGCTTCCTTGCAGGTTGGGATGTCGCTCCACCCCATATCGCCAGCAATCTTGCCGTCACCTTTGAGCTTTTCGCCCTTGAAGACGCAAAGCGGCTTCACCATGCCTGCCTGCCATTGGCCAAGATTCTCGCTGGGATTGTTGACGTTGGCAGCAATGTGCTCGCCCGCGAGCTGGACGGCAGCTTCGCCACCGCTTTTGAACGGGATGTAGCCGAGTTTCGAGCCCGTGGCATCGTTGATCATGGATGTCAAAATCTGGTCAACGTCCTTGGACTGGCTGCCGCCAACCTTCAGGCCCGCATCATCTTTCGCCTTGGCGATGAACTCTGCGGCTGTCTTGAATTCAGACTTTCCGTTGACCCAAAGAATGAATTCATCCGAAGCCAGTGCCGAAACTGGGACCAGATCTGCCGATTTATAAGGAACCTTTGCGCGCACCGGCAAAAGATAGGCGTTGTTCGTGCCGAAAGCGAGCTTGTATGGATCGCCCTTATAGCCGGCAGTGTAGACAAAACCTTCTGCTCCGCCCGCGCTGCCCTTGTTTGTGACGACGATTGGCGCACTCATCAGGTCATACTTGCCGATGATCGACTGGATCGTACGCGCGAAAATATCCGTGCCGCCGCCCGGTCCTGCAGTCACGACAAACTCCACCGGCCGTGTCGGCTCGAATGCCAGAGCGGATGATGCGATTATTGCCACTCCTGCTGCCAGGCAGGCAATGTGCAAAGACTTCTTCATGGTCTATCCTCCCAGTTAAGCGGCATGGGCCTCCCCCCATGCCGATAGTGTCAAAATGACGAAAATCAGGCAGCGTCTGAAAGTGCTGCTGCTCTTTTCGCCATTCGTGCCGCGAGCAGGATCGCTTCGCGCGTGGCTCCCACGTCGGCGATGCCCTTTCCAGCAATATCGTAGGCTGTTCCATGGGCCGGCGTGCAAAGCGGGAATGGCAATCCGCCCATCATTGTCACACCTTTGTCGAAGCCCATCAGCTTCATCGCGATCTGACCCTGATCGTGATACATGGTCAGCACCGCCTGAAAATCATCTTTCAGCGCACGCAGGAACACTGTGTCAGCCGGGAACGGGCCATCGACGTCGAAACCCTTGGCCTTCGCTGCCCTTACTGCAGGCTCGATAATGTCGATTTCTTCCATGCCAAAGCTGCCACCATCACCGGCATGTGGGTTGAGCCCGGCCACTGCAATCTTCGGATTGTCGTATCCCGCTTTCTTCAGGCACACCCAAGCCAGTTCCAGCTCGGCGAGAATTCCTTCAACAGTCAGGGTCGAGGCTACATCCTTGAGCGGAATATGCGACGTCACGCGCGCGTTCCAGACTTTCTCCAGAACGTTGAACTCACGCACCTTGCCTGTGAAGCTCAGCACATCGGCAACAAAGCGGATTTCGTCGTCGTAACCCGGATAGGCAAACCGCATCGCCTGCTTGTTGAACGGCGTAAAACAAACAGCCTGCGCATGTCCAGCATCGGCAAATTTCAGTGCGGTACGAAAGTTCTGGGTTGCGAAAGTTCCGCCAACCAGCGTGGCTTCGCTACGCACAACATCCTTCGGATCGAGATTCTTCAAGTCAACGAAGACGTGTTTGCCGACCGGCATGTTAGGCGCATTTTCGAGGTTGGCATCCTGCAAATCAAGCTTAACACCTGCGATATACGCACCTTCGTCCAGAATGCGGCGATCACCGAAGACGATGATATGCGCTTCTTTTCTGACATCCGGCAAAGCGAGCAGACGGGCTGTCAGCTCTGGACTGACACCAGCTGGATCCCCCATTGCAAGCGCGATCACGCTCGGTTCAGCGCCAGTAACGGACATTAGCATCCTCCTCGTCTGCATTCTGTATGCAGCATTCATAAGATGGTCTTCCGTACGGCGCAAGCATTTTGTATTCTGTATGCAGCATTTTATGTTGACGGTTGAAAGCGGGCCAGCCATCTTCGCCTCAATTGGTGCGATGAGGATTCGAAACCACTCTTTGAGAAAAAGGCCGATGGACGAAATTCAGAAAACCGGGCAAGCCGACAACGGCTCACAAGCGTTCCGCCGCACGGCCTTGCACGATATGCTCGTCAACCATCTGCGCGACATGATTATCGAAGGGCAGCTGGAACCCGGCACGCGCCTGCATGAAGGCCAGCTCGGAGAACAACTCGGTGTGTCCCGGACACCGTTGCGTGAGGCGATCAAATATCTGGCCAGCGAGGGACTCGTCGAGCTTGTTCCAAGCCGCGGCGCTATTGTGAAACGGTTCAGTGCAGCTGATGTCAGGGACATGCTCACCGTCCTGCGTACTCTGGAAGAACTTGCTGGGAAACTCGCCTGCGAGCTTGCGACCGACAAGGAAATCGCCGAGGTTCGTTCGCTGCACGATGAAATGATCGAACGCTACAAGCATGCTGACCGACTGCAATATTACAAACTGAACCAGCAGATTCATCTTGCCATCGTTCATCTTGCCAAGAACCCCACGCTGGCTGACATTCACCAGATGCTGCAGACGAGATTGAAGCGGATCCGTTTCGTCGGCCACGAAGGCGCCGAGAAATGGGCGGCGGCTGTATCTGAGCACCAAGAAATGATCGAGGCGCTGGAAGCCCGCGACGCAACCCGACTGTCTGAAGTATTGGGACGCCATTTGACCAAGGCATGGGAGCGCGTACGCGACTCGATGTAAAGGCAATCAGGTGGGTAGTTCTATCTGTTTATCACTATCAGTCAGATTATCGTTTGATCGAAAACATCGGATGGGTTCTAACTCAATGGAGCCGGATCGCGTTATAAATCAGGGCGGGATCATTTTCGCTTATCCGATGCATTGGTACAGACTATGGAACTAAAATGGCTGGAAGATTTCGTCAGCCTCGCGGAACACAGGAGCTACTCCCGTGCTGCAGGTGACCGCAATATCACGCAGTCCGCTCTCAGTAAGCGCATCAAGCAACTGGAAGACTGGGTTGGTCTGCCACTAATCGATCGCTCATCCAACCCGATATGCCTGACAAAGGCAGGAGAATGCTTTCTTCCGCGGGCACAAGATGCTCTCGAAATGCTGCTCAGTGCTCGCAAGAGTGTCAGCGACGGCTACAGCGCAACGTGGGAAATCATTTCTTTCGCAACACTCAACACGCTGTCGCTCACATTCTTCCCGCATTGGATGGCACAGATTGAAGCTTCTGGGGCTTCATTCCGCGCCCGTTTTGCCGATCCGCATTCATCGTTCGTCGGTAATATCTCCACACTCGTCAGCGGGCATTGCGACTTCTTCCTGACTTATGCGCATCCGGCTGTTCCGCAGATGGACGATCTTGGCGGTTATCCGTTTTTGGCACTGGGCACCGAGAGGGTCATCCCTGTATCCGCTCCTGCGCCGAATGGACAGGCCCTGCATAGCCTGAAGGAAAAGTCGCTACCGATCGACTTCCTCAGCTATCGTGGCAACTCGTTCTTTTCTCTCGCTCTGCCCTGGCTGTTTGAGAAACATGGTTTCGAATTGAACACGGTTTACGAAAACGGAATGTCTGTTGCGCTCAAGGCAATGGCGGTCTCCGGACACGGTGTTGCATGGATACCGGAAAGCCTTGTCGACGATGAATTGAAGCGCGGCGTGCTGGTCCGCGCCAGTGAAACAAACACCGATCTGTTGATCGAAATCCGTGTTTACCGAACACCCCAATTCAGGAACAAACAGGCGGAACTCTTCTGGCGCCGCGCCTCACAACTGGTTTCCCAGAAAAGTGGCCACAACGCCGGAAGTCTTGCGCCGAGTTAAAACATCAAGGCCGCGTGAAAAGTGCCGCAACAGCTTTCAGGTTCTCTGCATCGTCAAGACCGCGCAAATCCAAATAGATCTTATCTGCGACCGGAATCGCCGCACAACAATCCAGAAATTTCCGCGTCCGATCATCGGCATTGAAAGGTTGCTGCAGAGTACCAACAGCGAAGCTGCGCGACGCCTGCAAAACACGTCCGTTTTTCAGTGTAACGGTTGCGACATGCGGCAGCTTTTCCGCTGATACCCGTTCTTCCTCTATCGAATAACTTCGCATGGCGATAACATCGAGCAGTGGATCGTCCCGGAAAGCAACCACAGCCTCTGGGGTGAAATCTGCAAGTGTAAGATAGCCCTGCCGCAAGGCGCGTGCGACGCAATATTGCATTGAGAAGCGTGCCTGCATCTGGTCGGTCGGCTGCGTATATGCGAGATTGCGATAATTCGCGATCCCGACCAAAGAGTCTACAGCCACAACATCCTCGGCATCAAACCCGTGCTCTTCCTTAAGATCAAGCAATGAGTCGACGATCATATGGGTGGACCCACAGCAAGGGTGCCGTTTCGGCATGACACCGGCCGTTTCAATCACATGCGCCTTGTCGATGAGGATATCTTCGATATTCCAGCTGAGACGTGGGTCACCAGCGAATAGCTCACGAATACCTTGCTCCCCTTCCAGAATATCGGGCCGTGCCTCCATTCCAGCTTTTGCGAGCAATGCAGCCTCAACAGCATTGCGCGCGGCCATGCCCGCATGAAACGGCTTGATCAGCGTGCCGAACTGACCTTTCGTGCCGGATGCGAAACTGGCAGCGATAGTAATCGCCTGTGCGGTCGCCTGGATGTCGAGACCAAGCATTTGAGCCGTGGCGACAGCAGTGCCAATACTCCCCACCGTTGAGGTGCCATGCCAGCCAGCTGTGTAATGTGCCTGTCCCAGGCCGTTGCCTACCAGCGCCTGCGCCTGCAGTCCTGCCAGATAGGCGTCGATCAGACGCCCCCCTGCGGTTTCATCTAGATCGGCCAACGCCAGGATAGCAGGCACGATCACCGCCGAAGCATGGCTCATGCCGGGCAGAAAATTATCGTCGAAATCGAGCGCATGTGCTGCTGTACCATTGACCAGCGCAGCGAACATCGGGCTGCCTGTTCCTCCCGCAACCGACAAAGCAGTTCCACCAGCGCTGAATTCTGCAAAGGCTTTCACAACGCTTTGCGTGCTGACGTCGTCGCGGCCTGCCACCATACAGGCCAAGGTATCTAAAATGGCGTCACGCGCCAGTTCCCGCGCATTGGTGCTCAACACTGGCTTTGCGCATGCTGAAGCTATCGCGAGTGCGACCGTCATTTCCTCCCGCGGCATGATTTCACCCCTGAAATGCGTCGAGAATGAGCTTCAAAAGACGCCCGAACTTGTGTCGATTGAGCTGGCGCCCAGCAATGTCAGTATCCACGCGATGCACGATCACCATGTCAAGGGCAGGCAAGACAACGCAGAAATGGCCACCTGCACCGAAGCCTGCATAGCTGCCTTTCGGTGTCACCACACCGGGGAAGAACACACCGTCTCGCTCCAGCCACCACATATAGCCATAAGCGCCACGTGCACCAGCATGAGAGTAAGGCATCACACATTCCTGCGCCCACCCATCAGGTAGAACGGATGCACCATTCCAGCGGCCATTGCGCAGATAAAGCTGGCCGAAGCGGGCCAGATCACGTGTGGACAGACGGAACGGGTAGGCGGCGTGCCGGCTTTCCGTAAAGCGATCATGCCAGCCATCCGGCTTGTCACCATCCAGTCTGAAATCTTCAAGCCCGAGCGGTTTTGCGATACGCTCATCGAAAGCTTGGGGTACGGTCTTGCTGGTCAACTGCTCGAAAATAGTGCCGAGCACATTGAAATCCCAGTTGTTGTAACACCAGAAGGTACCCGGCGCATGGGAGTGGCGCTTTTCCTTGATCATCCGCATCCATGGCGTCTCGTAGCCCGCGGGATGATAGACGCCGGAACGCGCGGTCAGGAGATCATAAACCGTCGCCTGCTTCTCGACTTCACTCAAGCCTTCATTGTCATCAATACCTAGCTGTTCCAGCGTCAGGCTAAGATCAATGGTGCCATCGACCACATCCTGCCCCATCAGTGCGGCAAGGATGCTCTTGCGAATGGAATGGCAGAGATATTTGTGTGTGATGTCACCATATGTGTGAACGATCTTGTTACCTTGGACGATTATCAACGCATCGGTTTCCTGTTGGTACGCGCAAGTATCAACAGCACGAAGTCCAGCTTCCGACCAACCCGCCGCGGCAGGACTCTTCAAACGTTCCCATTCCTGTCCCGGATTAGCCGCCGAATGATAGTTCATACCCGTATTTCCCCAGCCTGATTATGTGCGACGGCTTCCACGCTGGCCTGCAGGAATTCCTGCGTATATTCAGCCTTGGCACGCAAATGACGAAGATCGTCTGCCGTCAGTTCTTCCAGAATGATGCCCTTGTGCATGACCCCGACACGCTCGCAGATATGCGCCACTACGGCGAGGTCGTGCGAAACCATGAGATAGGTGAGATTGCGCTCGCGGCGCAGTACCTTGAGCAGATTGAGAATTTCCGCCTGCACGGAAACATCAAGCGCGGATGTCGGTTCATCGAGAAGCAGCACATCCGGCTCGATGATAAGCGCACGCGCTATTGCGACGCGCTGACGCTGACCACCGGACAATTCATGCGGATAGCGATAAAGGAAACTTGGGCCGAGACCGACCGCTTGCAATACGTCACGAATACGCTCGTCTTTGCGATCCATGTCGTGAATGGCAAGCGATTCCGCCAACACCTTGTGCACCTGCTTGCGCGGGTGCAGCGAAGCATAGGGGTCCTGAAACACCATCTGCACACGACGGAAAAACGCTTTGTCGCGCTCGCCGCCCATCTTCTGTTCATCAAAAACGAAGTTGCCTTGATGGTGCGGGATGAGGCCTGCGAGAGCGCGCAGGATCGTGGATTTGCCACAACCGGATTCACCGATCAGGCCATAGGCCGCGCCGCGCTCGATATGAAACTTTACCTTCCTGACGACAGTGGCGCGCTTGCGCCCTTTGCCGAAGCTGATGGAAAGGTCCGAGACATCCACAAATGGAGAGTTGGCGGCATGTGTCATGAGTTTTCTCCCACCAGCGTCGGCTCGGTGAGCCAGCTTTTGTCGCGTTCGGGCACCTTCAGCATATCGACCGGCTGATCCAGCCGAGGAAGACTTGCCAGAAGCGCCTGAGTGTAGGGATGACGCGCCTTGTGCAGGTCCTTGGCCGGCAGATCTTCCATGATGCGCCCCGCATACATAACCAGTACCCGGTCGCAGAAGTCCGCCACCAGGTTGAGGTCATGGCTGATGAACATCAACCCAGTGCCTGAACGGCTGACCAATTCATCGAGCACAGTCAAAACCTGACGCCGCACAGTCACGTCGAGCGCGGAGGTCGGTTCGTCAGCAATAATCATGTCCGGTTCAGGGATCAGCATCATGGCGATCATCACACGCTGGCCCATGCCACCGGAAATCTCATGCGGGAACAGACGCATGACACGCTCGGGATCGCGTATATGCACGGCCTCCAGCATGGCAATTGTCTTCTGTCGTGCCGCCGCCGATTTCACCCGATGGTGTAGCCGATAGGCCTCCATGATTTGATCACCGATACGGATCAGCGGGTTGAGCGAATATTTCGGGTCCTGAAGGATCATCGAAATGCGGTTGCCACGTACACCGCGCATCTGACGTTCGCTGGCCGACAGCAGGTCTATCTCACCGAAACGCAGGCTCTTGGCGCGGATTTGTGCCGCCTTTGGTGTCAGCTTGAGGATCGAGCGCCCAGTCATCGATTTGCCGGAGCCGGATTCGCCTACAATGCCAACCTTTTCACGACCAATGGAAAAACTGATACCACGAACGACATCGATATTGCGGTCAACGCCGGGAAACGACACCCACAGATCGTCAACTTCAAGCAATGGTTTTGTCATCGATCTTATCCGTTTCTGGGGTCGAGAACGTCGCGCAAACCGTCGCCGAACAAGTTGAAGGCGAGGCTCGCGATCAAGATTGCAGTGCCGGGTACAGCAGCAAGCCACCACGAGGTCATCATGAATTCGCGACCACTGGAAAGCATCGCGCCCCATTCCGGGCTTGGCGGCTGTGCGCCAAGACCGAGAAAGCCAAGGCCGGCGGCCGTCAGAATGATCGAAGACATGTTGAGCGTAATGCGGATCACCACCGACGGAATGCACATCGGCACGACATGTTTCGTAATTACCCGCATCGTGGAAGCCCCCTGCAGACGAATGGCGGCCACATAGTCAGACGAGCGGATGGTCAGTGTTTCGGCACGTGCAAGACGGGCTATCGGTGGCCATGCGGCGAGCGAAATGGCGATAACGGCATTTTCGATGCCTGGCCCAAGCGCTGCAGCAAAGGACAGCGCGAGCACGAGACTAGGAAAAGCAAGAAAGATATCGACAATACGCATCAGTGCCGTATCAACCCAGCCGCCCATATAGCCTGCGGTGGTGCCAACGACGAGACCAATAGGCGCAGCGATGACAGCAGTCAGCGTCACGATGTAAAGCGTGATGCGCGAGCCATAGACAAGGCGGCTGAAAATATCGCGCCCCAGTTCGTCCGTACCAAAGAAATGCCCCCATGACGGTGGTTGAAGCCGGTTAGCGAGATTGTTGGCACCAATGTCGTGCGTCGCGATGAGAGGCGCAAAAATAGCTACCAGTACCAAAAGCACGATTACGGCCAGACCGAACACGGCGGACGTATTGGCCATCAGCTTGAACCAGGAACGGCGTAACTGCTGGATATTGGCCTGAAAGGCAGAAGTAGGCACGGGGGCAGTCAGCCAACCCCGCAGAGAATTGGAAGTTTGGGCCGACGATGTGCTGGTGTGGGTGTTCATCGGCAGTGTCCTATCGTGTGCGAGGATCAAAAACGCGATACAGAAGATCGCTGATCAGGTTGATACCAACAAACAGGATGCCGACAATCAGCGTGCAGCCGACCACCGCGTTCATGTCACCCGCCAGAAGCGCATTGGTGAGATAGCGCCCAAAGCCCGGCCATGCGAACACCGTTTCGGTCAGCACCGCACCTTCCAGCAGGAACGCATAGGACAACGCCACCACCGTCACGACCTGAACCGCAACATTGCGGAATGCATGACCCCAAACGGTACGCGCCCAGGACAACCCCTTGACGCGCGCAGTGATAATATATTCCTGATTGAGCTGCTCGATCATGAAGCCACGCGTCATGCGGCTGATGTAAGCCATTGAGCCAAACGCGAGGATCAGGGCCGGCATGATGATATGGCTTATAGCGTTCCAAAATGCATCCCACTGCCCCTGCATTGCGCTGTCGAGAAGCAAGAAGCCGGTCGTCGGTTCGACGGAATATTCGTAGATGAAGTCGATCCGCCCCGGCCCACCGATCCAACCCAACGTGGCATAGAAGATCAGCAGTGCCATCAGACCGAGCCAGAAGTTCGGCGTAGAATAGCCAAGCAAACTGACCATACGCACGACATGGTCCAGCGGCGAATTGCGATACATGGCAGAGAAAACACCAAGCGGAATACCAAGCGTGGTGCCGATGACGATAGCCACGGTCGCCAGTTCGATGGTGGCTGGGAAGACGCGTGCAATATCTTCCAGTACCGGACGACCGGAAGTCAGCGCGTTGCCAAAATCGAACATAAGCGCATTCTTGAGGTATAGGCCGTATTGCACGATCAACGGCTGGTCGAGACCCAACTTACGATACATCGTGTCATAGGCTTCTTGGGAAACATTGTCCCCCAGCATGGCAATAACCGGATCGAGCGGCAAAAGGCGGCTGATGAAAAAGGTCAGTGTGACCAATCCCAGAAGCGTAATCGCCACTGAAATGATCAGGCGCACTGTGGCGGCGAGAAACTGAAGCACCGGACCGGCTTCCCTGTCGCGGTCCACCTCCTCCACGTCGTCCATGATTTCGTGCGTCGTCATCTGCAAATTCCCGAAAGAGAAAAACGGGATGCCGGGCCAGGATCGCACTGCGAGCCACAAGCGGTCACACGGTCATCCATCGAAGCGAAGAACGCCCGGCGACTGTGAGGAAGCCACCGGGAACGCTATTCTCGCTATTTCGCGGCCAGATCGTAGTAGACGCGGAAGCCGTTCCAGCTCCAGTTCTTCATAGCCTTGTTAACGCCAGCGACATTATAGATCTGGAAAATGAAGGCGTGCGGCCCCTTCTCCATCATCTCCTTCTGCAGATCGATATACATCTGTTTGCGTTTGGCCTCGTCCTTCTCGAACAAAGCCGTGTCGACCTCCTTGTTGACCGCTTCATTGAAATAGCTCGCGCGCCAGCTCGGATACATGGTCTGCTTGGCCTCAGCCCGGTTATCAGGATTGAAAATCTGACGCGAAGCATTGCCATGCGCGTCCGGAACGGTGGTCTGCCAGCCCATCAGCGACGTCTGGAACTCACGACCGCGAATGCGGCTGAACAATTGCGCGTTGGCCATGCGTTCGATCTTGATCTTCACGCCGACCTTGGCGGCGGCATCCTGAATGCTCTGGGCAATCGGAGCCGCATAAGGCGCAGTACTGATAAACATCGTCGTCTCGAAGCCCTTCTCGTAACCGGCTTCCTTCAGCAGTTCACGAGCCTTTTCCACATCGAGTTTGAAGGGCTGCCCTTCCTTCTCATCCAGTGCACCGAAAGCACCTAACTGCACGAAGCTCGCACGCGGCACGCCGACATTGTTGATGACCGTCTTGCCGAGGCCCTCGTAATCAATGAGATAGCGCATTGCGAGGCGCACCTTTTCATTGGCGAAGATCGGATCGGCATTGTTGAAATTCCAATAGAACAGCGAAGGCTTTAGCGAGCGTGAAGCGGTCACCTTATCCTGGGCTTCGAGATCGCGCAGGTCCTCCGGCGTCAGATCGCGAGCAATGTCTATGTCACCTTTTTCAAGCAGAAGCCGTTGAGTTCCCGCTTCTGAAACATGGCGGATCAGTACCTGTTTGAGCTTCGGCGCTTCTCCCCAGTAATTGTCGGTCGCCTGAAGGATAACCACTTCGGCGGGGTTCCACCGCATCAACTTGTAGGGGCCGACGCATTCTGACCGAGTGGCCAGATATTTGTTGCCCATGTCATTATCGACCTGGTTCTCCATCAACACCTTCTGATTAAGAAGGCTGGCAACCCGGTTGGCAGCGATCGCTGCCAGAATGAGGTTGACCGGATAAGGCTTGTCCAGCTTGAAAACGACCGTGTCGTCGTCAGGTGCCAAGATGGTATGGTCCACATTGTCCTTGGTGAAACCATATTCTGTCAACGTCGCGGCATTGCCAAAACCCAGCTTGACTGCGCGCTGGAGCGACCAGGCCATATCGCCCGCCGTCGCCTTGTCGCCATTGTCAAACTTCAGGTCATCGCGCATGTGGAACGTGATCTGCAGACCGTCCTGCGAGACGTCCCAGCTTTTGGCGAGTTGCGGCACGATCTTGGTCTCGTCAGTCGGATCGAAATCAACCATGGGGTCGCAGATATTCTGGATGATCTCGTTGGTAGCCGCCTCACCGATCTGTGCTGGGTCAAAAGTGCTGATAGCGTCGATGTTCCACGCCATGACAAGCGCGTTCGGTGGCGACGCGGCCTCAGCAGGGAACGTCGCAGCACTCATACCGGCGACAAGTGCGAGTGCTGTGGTACGGCGCAAGATGGTTGTCTTTTGTTTTTGCATTATTATCCCCTTTTATGGTTGAGCATTTTCGAAAGGTGCCGCGCGAGCCCGCGTGGCACGAAATGCAATTATTCAGCCAGTCAGTCTGCTGGACGCGGTTGGAGCGGCGGATTGACGTCTGACGGGATCGGGCAGGTATAGGGCGTCTTTGCCGTACGAGCCTTGTGATCAGCCTTGGCGTCGTTCAGGGTTTTCTCGTTCTGAAGAACATCAAGCGCAGTGCCCGCCATCACCTTGGCGGCGTAGACCATGCCCTTATGCGCGGCTGGCATCTTGCCTTGTGCGGTGATCTGCCACGAATGACCGGGCGAGCCGATCGCATGTGTTGCCACGCGAGCCTGAACGGTCGGGACGACCCAGCTTACATCGCCCAGATCAGTGGAACCGATCATCGGCACACCCTTCTGTTCGCGCGGCAAGACGTAGTTGCATAGCGGCTCGTTTTCCGCCAATGGCTGGCCGACGCGCAGATAATCGGTTTCAATGTCTTCCTTCGAAAGTGTTGCCTGAATCTTGGCTGCGAAGGCACGATCCACATCGTCAAACGGCACACCGCCCAGACGTTCCATGTTCGAATGCATCGCGATTTCCAGCGGCGTATTACCGAGCAGGTTCGACACCGCGCTCATAATGGAGATGTTGACGGTCGTTTCCGTCATCATCGCAGCGCCTTCTGCAACCTTCTTCACCCGGTCGTTGAGAGCGAACATACCCGGAAGATCGGTTGCCCGGATGGCGTAGCGCACCTTGGCTTTGGCTTGAACGACATTCGGCGCGATACCGCCCGCATTGAGATAGGCATAGTGAAGACGGCAATCAGAAGGGATGTGTTCACGCAAATAATTGCAACCGACGCTCATCAGCTCCACCGCATCCAGAGCCGAGCGCCCCAGATGCGGTGCCGCGGCGGCGTGGGAGGCCCGTCCGGTAAACTCGAAATCCATGCGCGTATTGGCGAGCGACTGCGCGTCGTCTACCTGGGTGAACGAAGCCGGATGCCAGCAGATGGCAATGTCGACATCATCGAAAGCGCCAGCACGCGCCATGAACGACTTCGCCGCCCCACCTTCTTCCGCCGGACAACCGTAATAGCGTACACGTCCCTTCTTGCCGGTCTGTTCCAGCCAGTCCTTAACCGCCGTCGCAGCCAAAATGGCGGCGGAACCCAGAAGATTGTGGCCGCAACCATGGCCATGTCCCGTACCAGGGATCGGACGGGGTTCCGCAATACCCGCTTCCTGGCTGAGGCCCGGAAGGGCATCGTATTCACCCAAGATTGCGATGACCGGTCCACCATCCCCGGCTTCACCCATCACGGCGGTGGGAATGCCCGCTACGTTCTCGGCAATACGAAACCCCTGTTCCTTCAACATTGCAGTATGCTCGGCACAGGACTTATATTCGGTATAAGCGATCTCCGGCATGCCCCAGACGCGGTCACTCAAGGCTTCAAAATCAGCCTTCTTCGCGTCCACCAGATCCCAGATATCTTCACCATTCTTCACGGTGTTCTCTCCCAACAATGCTCTTAAAGATTCTCGTCAATGAAACGGGCCAGCGCGCCAAACACGCGGCGCCGATTTTCGATACGCGCGAAGCCATGGCCCTCATGCGGTACACGCAGATATTCGATCGGTTTGCCGAGGCCGCGCAGGCACGAATAAACCATCTCGCTTTCGCACGGCGTGACACGCGGGTCTTCCAGACCATGCGCGATCATCAATGGCGCGGCGATATTGCCTATGCGATTGATGGGCGAGAACCGCTCCAGCTCATCCCGCATGGTTTCGGCATCACCATATTCGATGGCGCGCAGTTCCTTGCGCCACGGTCCCGTTGTCTGCAGCAGAGTGAGAAAATTGGCGATCCCGTAATATTCGACACCAAGCTTCCACAGGTCGGGATATTCCGTCATGGCCGAGAGGACCATGAATCCGCCATAAGACCGGCCAAACACGCCAATACGGCTTTCATCCACATCACCGCGTGTCGCGACCGCCATGCGCACCGCTTTGAGATCGGCGACGCTGTCCATGCGTAGTTCACGATCGTCGAGATGCTGGTAGTCGCGGCCATAACCGGTGCTGCCGCGAATATTCGGCGCGATGACCATGATGCCCCGTGCCAGCATGTACTGGATGTCCGCCCGGAAATCCGGTTTCCACTGGGCTTCAGGACCGCCATGCACAATGATCATAACTGGATAACCATCACGACCCGGTGCACGCTCCGGCTTGTAGACGAAATATGGAACGTCCAGACCGTCGAAACTTGCAACGCTCGTTACCGTTGGTTCCAGAAAGGCCGGCAATTTCACCTTGGCTTTCGGCGCATCTGTCAGGCGTGTAAAAACACGGCTTTCAACATCGCAGCGCCAGATATCGCCCGACGTCGCTGCACCTTCCACAGGCATGATCAACGACATGCCATCGGGCGTCCATGCAATCGAAGCAACGACCCCGACAACCGGCATCTCTAGCTGTTTCAGCACCGCTCCGTCGCGACCGATCAGAACCAAATCATTCCAGCCCTGACGGTTCAGGACGAGTGCTATCCTGTTTTGATCAGGTGAGATTGCGAGCGCTTCAACATCCTGCCCTTCAAAAGCGGCGAGTTCGGTCAGCGATGCCGCGTTATGCGGCTTGACCATGACCGAGAGATACTCGCGTTCCTGATCGGCAATCAACAGAATACCGGAGCCATCCTTGAAGAATTTCGGTGCCTGATAGTGCGCCCGGCCTTCATGCGGCAGAATGTTTTCATAGGCACCTGTTTCGAGGTCGAGGCGGCAGAAGTCCTGATCCGTCATGGCACGCTGGCAATCATTGACCAGAAGCGACTTGCCATCGGGCGCAAAAGCTGCCGGGCTGCGCCAGCCGATACCCTCGTAGACGCATTTCGTCTCGCCCGTTGCAACGGTCATCACATGAATATCCATGTGCGAACGGTCGCGATAATTAGCGCTATAGGCGATCTGGGTGCCATCCGGCGACCAGCAGCCCCAGGCGTGCACCACCGTAGTATCGGTGGTGAGGAGGCGCGGCTCACCTTCGGCGTCTTCGATCAGCCACAGCTGGTGACGTTCGTCGCCACCCCAGTCTGTGGTGATCAGCAGATCACGGTTCTTGGGATTGAAGGCAAGATTGCCGACCGGTTCCGGCAGATTGGTGAGCTGGCGTGGCTTGCCACCTGCAAGCGAGCGCGCCCAAACCTGTGCCGTACCGCTTTCATCGCTGAGATAGACCAGAAGTTCACCGTCCGGCGACACGGCGGGCTTCACCGCCTTGCAGATATCGACGTAGTGCGTCATCGAAAGCGATGTATCGGCGGTCCTTGTATCGAACATCGAATTGTCCTCAATTCCAAACATTGATGAACTGGGTTACACCAACTGCCGCGCCAGCCGGGCAGATGCAGCTGCCAGCGCATCGGCCATTGGGCCGATCGTCGACTGGTGATTGGCAAGTGTGACGACGGTGAATCCGGCCTCCGGCCAGGCTTCCTTGAGTTTCCAGGCCGTCATCATCGGCGTCACCGTATCGTATCGCGCCTGCACAATTTCGGCCGGCAGGTGACGAATACGATCAATACTCCCGATGAGATAATTCTCCGGCAAGAAAGCGCGGTTGATGCAATAGTGGGTAAAAATGCGTGATACGGCCAAGGCCGCTTCCGGCTTCAGAAGTTCGGAGACGTGGTTCGTGTCCGGTTCGAAGGTCTGCGTGCGCGCCGAAAATCCGCGCAGGCTCTGGGCCGCCGCCTGCTCTTGTACCGGATCACCAGACGTTAGCCGCGTATAGTAGGCGGCGAGCAGGTCGGCGCGCTCACTTTCCTGTACGAATTCGGCGAATTCCTGCCAGTGATCCGGGAAAATGGCACGGCAGCCATGGAACCACCAGTCAACATCCTCCTGCCCGCCCAGAAATATTCCGTGCAGCCGAAACCCGAGACAGTGCTGCGGATGCACTATTCCATAGGCAAGCGAAAGACATGATCCCCAAGAGCCTCCGGCCACAAGCCAGCGCTTGATACCCAGTTTTTTGCGCAGGGTCTCCATGTCCGCGATCAGATGCTGTGTGGTGTTTTCAGCAATTTCCGCGATAGGGGTGGAACGGCCCGCACCGCGTTGATCGAAGGTAATGACACGATAAGTGTTGAGATCGAAACTGGCAATCTGCTTGGCCGAGACACCCGCACCGGGACCGCCATGTAGAAAGACAGCTGGGATCCCTTTTGGATTGCCATATTCCAAAACGGAAAGTTCATGCAGGTCACTGACCGGCAAGCGAAACTCCTGCACTGGTTGCGCAAGACTTGCCGCTCCACTGGCACCGCTTTGCGGCTCCATATTGTTGAATAGCTGCGCCTTTTCGTCAGAAGGGTAAATCTTCCCCTCCAGAACGCGCTTGGCTTCCGTCATTCATTTCCCCATTTTCGCGCTCGTTTGAAAGGCGCACCAGTCATCGTTACCCGAAGCCAATCTTCTTGCTTTTTCAGAAGCTTGAAGAAAAGCCGAGGAGTAATCTCCCTTGACTGTCAATTTTGTTATTTGAAATTTATAGGCAGCAAATTTAGGCTTTGGCCAATGCAATTTTAGACTTGCCATTCCAACTTGGAATAGAGAAGCTGACGCTTGTTGAACAAGCCCTGTTAAAAACAGGCGAGCGCTTCGACCCTATCTATATATACCCGTATTTATCTCCCCGTCCAAACCGCACCATGCACGATACATGCCTGGGCTGTTGAACGGCAGGCTGACATTGCCTTTGCGATCCACCGCAACAAGACCGCCAGAGCCACCGATTTCACCCAGCTCGCGGACAACCGCGCCAGCCGCCTCATTGAGCGATTGCCCTGCCCAGCGCATCCGTGCATCCACTTCGTGACCCACCGCCCAGCGAATGAAATATTCTCCGTGACCTGTGGCGGAAAGCGCTACCGTCTCGTCATCCGCCCAGGTTCCAGCACCGATGACCGGGCTGTCACCAACGCGTCCCGGTGTCTTGGCGGTCATGCCGCCCGTGGATGTAGCTGCCGCCAGATGACCGAAACGATCCAGTGCAACTGCTCCGACAGTGCCGTGTTTGCGGGCAGGATCGCCATCGTCGGCGGCACCACTGCGACGACGTGCCATTTCGTCGTGCAAGGCCTTGCGACGCTGTTCCGTCGAGAACCATTCCGGCGCCATCATTTCCAGACCGGCAGCTTCGCAAAATCGCTTTGCCCCTTCGCCTGCGAAAAATACGTGTTCGGTCTGCTCCATGACTGCACGTGCCGCCAGAACAGGATTGCGTGGCCCGCAAATTCCGGAGATGGCACCGCATGCGCGCGTTGCACCATCCATGATAGCCGCATCCATCTCATGCGTTTCATCCGTCGTGAAAACGGCTCCATGCCCGGCGTTGAAAAGCGGATTTTCTTCCAGGGCAATCACAGATGCCGTCACGGCATCGAGTGCTTTGCCGCCTTTACGCAAAACATCCAGTCCAGCCTGCAGGCATTCCCGCAGGCCGGCATGATAGGCTGCTTCCTTCTCTGGCGTCATATTGGCTTTAAGAATGGTCCCAGCGCCGCCATGCAACGCGATGACAGGTACAAATTCGGGCATCTTCATTAACTCGCTGTTGACGTCGCTATTGCGGATCGGAATTATGCGAAGAAGTACGCAAACTATCGAAATGTATCAGCTGGTTTTGATTGGTTCGTTTCGTTTTGTGTATTTTCGAGCTCTCTCGGAAGAGGCAAACTTGAGCAGCGCAGGTGCATCTCGCGAACGAACACTTTTCGCCGCTTCTCGTCATTCTCCTTTATTGCCGCCGCTATACCCAGCCCATACGGGCCGATGAGAAGTCCGGGAGCCAGGTCGGAAACCTTCTTTTCTCTCGCCTCATAATTCGCGGCCTCGGCACGAATTTCTTCGCACTGCGGCGACTGCCATTTGGGATCCTGAATTGAAAGCGAGGACGCATAATTCTGCGGCGATGTCGTGCATCCAACCAAAGTCATTGACAGCAGGCCAGCAATCCCTGCCCCTAAACGTTCGAATACCATTTCATTCCGTTTCTTTATGCGACAGGCTTCACGTGCGATGCCACCGCTTAATCTGAAATATTGCTATTGCCTGCAAGTATTGCATCCGCAGCCAATCCACCTGCCATGCGGTATTCATCCGACCATTCTTCATCATCAAATACGCAAAGCGCAATTGTCGCACATCGCTGCCTCTCCCTCAGGATAGCAAGTGCAATTATATCAATGGGTGCAACTTTTTCGTTCGTTTCTGAGACTTCGAGCCACAAATTTCTGGCCGCATCTTCAATATCACGGGGAAATTCCATGCCGTTTGCCTCTTCACGTGGTTCAATGCGCAAAAATTTCGGCTCGTCGAATCGCAAGCTGTTACCCGCCATTTCTATCGTTTCACAATTCAATATAGCAGGCACTTCTCAACAATGCCGCATTGAACGAAACTTTCGTTCGACAGCACCCGTTAACGGAAAACATTGATCTGCACGGATATAAAACGCTGAGGGCTACATTTAGCAATGGGCGAGGCAGAGCTTGAAGCCGGACTTATTCTTTAAAATCATACTGGCTTTATGCGCAGTTTTCCTTGTGACTGCCGTGATTATCAGACTTTATCACGAGTACCACGACATTGATCCGACCTGGGGCAACATACGTTCGGGCGTCTACCCAGGTTGGGATACATCAGAGAACTAATTTCCTGAAGTTTCAGAAAATCTGTTTGCCTTGTAAGTCAGGCTTCCCGACTCAGCAGCCTCCACGTCAATTCGGATATTCCTGATTTCGATAGATTGTTGCTCGACCGGAAAATCGACTGTTTGTCCCGTATCCGGGTTTTGCAGATCAGTCGCGGTATAACCGCGAATCTCGAAACGCATTCTGCCATCGGCGACGCCCAAATAAACGATGTCAAAAATCGTGCCGGACGCGATAGGATCATACTCATCAGGATTTGGTATCTCCAACCCTTTGGCATAATCGCGCGGGGGGACAACGGGATCGCCACTCAGAACGAACTGGGTCTGACCAAAGGTGTCGGTTGCCGGTGCAGAATGATGCGATGTCTCTTCAGTCCCTGCCGACACCTCAGCACCTGCTGCCTGTTGCGCGTGCAAGTCCGCTGGAAAACTCAGAATACAAGATATGGCCGAGAATATTACAAGCCATCGAGTTGTATTCGAACGTTTACCCATCGGCTGCTCCTTTTCCTGAATCGTAAATCAACGGCGTTGTTTTGACCGAAACGCAACGCGCAAGCAATCCTGCATATCAGGTGCTGTTCCTGTTGAAGGCATAGCAGTAACTGTCACGATTTTATGACTGCAATCGCAGATGCCTTCGGTTAGGGTCAGCGCGGGAAGATTATCTTCTGAAACCTCAATAGAGAGGCATGGCATGACGGTTGAAACCAGGTCCGTTCGCATTATTCGGACAGTTGTTGAAACACTGCGCCCACAGTTCAATGTGGAGTTATGGGACGGCACGCGCATCGGTGCATTCGATGGCCCATCATTGGTAATCAACGATCCGACAATCGTTCGACAGCTTCTCCTCAAGCCCAACTATGATTCTCTGATCGATATCTGGACATCCGGTCGTGTGGATATCAGCAATGGTACGATCTTCGACCTCGCAAATGCCAAAACCGATGGAAGTGTGAAGAACAGGCTGAAAGAGCTGCCAAAATGGCAACTACTCAAGGATCTTCCGGCTCTTCTGCTCGCTGGCAAAACCGATGCGCGCGAGGTTCTTGACGGCAAGGAGCCTTTCGTCAGTGGGTCGAGCAAGGAGGCAATTACCCATCATTACGATGTGTCCAACGAGTTCTATCGCTTATTCCTCGATGAGCGAATGGTTTACACATGCGGCTACTTCACGGACTGGGCCAATGATATCGATCAGGCCCAGAAGGACAAGCTGGAACTCATCTGCCGAAAACTACGATTGAAACCAGGTGACCGTCTTCTGGATATCGGTTGCGGTTGGGGTGCCCTCCTGATCTATGCAGTGCAAAACTTTGGCGTCATCGGAACCGGCGTTTCATTGTCGGAGGCACAAACGGCACTTGCCCGAGAGAGGATCAAGCAGGCAGGTCTCGAAGACAGGATCACCATCCACGTCAAATCCTATGCAGAGCTTGACGGGCAGTTCGACAAAATTTCGTCTGTTGGAATGTTCGAGCATGTTGGTATCGCCAATTACGACAGCTATTTCAATGCCGTGAACCGGCTTCTGCGCCCCGGTGGGCTTTACATGCACCACGCAATCACACGGCGCATGAAGAAGGACAAGAAATCCTTCAACCGCAAAAGTGCAGAGCATAAGGCGCTTGTGAAGTATATTTTCCCCGGTGGGGAACTCGATCATCTTGGAATGACGATAGAAAACCTCGAAGGACACGGGTTCGAAGTCCACGACGTCGAAAATCTGCGCGAACATTATGGCCGCACCTGCCGGTTATGGTGCGAACGACTTTATTCCAATTTCGACAAGGCCGTTGCCGAAATCGGTTATCCAAAAGCGCGTCTCTGGTTGCTCTATCTTGCGGGATGTTCACTGGCATTTGAGAGAGGCACCGTCCAGATTAACCAGACCGTGGCTTCAAAACGCAAACGCGGCATTTCCGCTGTGCCGCAGACGAGAGCGGATATTTATACCAGTTTCGGCGAGCCAAGAGGTGGGTAAAGCAGCTTGGGCAATTCCCACCTGATGACTCACGATTGACTAAACGGTCTCCGCTAACTGGACGCTTTGTACCGGTTTAGCCTGTATCTGGCGCCATAGAGGCGTCATTGCAGCTGTGATGTCTCCATAAAGCGCGTAACGGCGATTATAGTGTCCATCCAGCGCGGCGTTCGGCTTGTAATGCCGATCGGCGCGCACCATGGCATTGGCACCTTCTGTGAAATCGAAGAACAGCCCAACACCGGTCCCCGCCGCAATGGCTGCGCCAAGTGCGCCTGTTTCTCGTGAGACGGCAACAGAAACTGGCACGCCGAGTACATCGGCAAATATCTGGGGCCATAAACGGCTGCGTGAGCCGCCACCGGAAAGCACAGCCTCCTCGAAGGTCGCGCCTGCTTTTCGGATGGTTTCCACATGCTGGCGATGACCGAAGGCAACGCCTTCAAGCAAAGCGCGTATCAGATGCCCCTTCGTATGCCAGCCCGCGATACCGTAAAACCCTG
Organism: Ochrobactrum sp. BTU2; assembly: GCF_024539785.1. NCBI lineage: Bacteria > Pseudomonadati > Pseudomonadota > Alphaproteobacteria > Hyphomicrobiales > Brucellaceae > Ochrobactrum > Ochrobactrum sp. BTU2. Next base: position 61,794 of record NZ_JAHWRG010000003.1, read on the forward strand.
CGCGGGCGTGGCCGTTCTGCTGCGCTCCGTAGAGATAAGGGTGGTAAAGCGGATCATCACTTGCAGGTTCGATGGCTGCGGCGAGACTGCAACAAACATCAAATGGCGAGACATCAGCATGATGGTCTCCTTCGAAAAATTCCCGCACCAGCCATTCAAGATTCGCCGCAGAGGTAGCGCTGTTTTCCATCGCCATGTAACGGCTGCGATCAAAAGTAGAGGTCATGAAGACCGGCCCCTTGAGATCAGGGCCGTCGACAATAATCTGGTTGATGCTCCACGTACCCGCAATGATCGATGCACTTCCTGTGCGTGAGACACCAGAACCTAGCGCCGAAGCTACGACATCGAAGAGACCTCCAACAACGGGTGTACCCGCCGCAAGCCCGGTCTCCCGCGCCACAGCCTCGGTTACATTACCTGCAATATTGTCGCTTTCGATGAGCGGTGGCAGGATATCCATACAGTCGCCCAAACCGTAAGCTTCCATCAAAGCACTGTCGTAACGGCGCGTTGCAAGATCGAGCAAGCCTGCCCCCGACATGTCGGAAACTTCGCTGAAACGTTTGCCCGTCAAGCGATTGACCACGAAGTCCTTGGAGAAAAATACCGTGCCAATCTGGTCAAACAGTTCAGGCTGGTAGCGCTTCAGCCAGGCAAGCAGCGTCGGGGTTTGGGAGGGCCATGGACGCTGGCGTGCTATCGGATAGGTCTTTGCGCCCACCCCTTTTGCCGTCCACTCTTCAACGAGACCGGTCGCGCGGGTGTCGAGCGACTGGATGCCTATGAGAGGATCTCCCTCCCGGTCGAGCGCGTAGAGCCCGTTGCCGTGTCCGGCACAGCCTATAGCGGCAATATCACTCGCCGCTATCCCCGCCTTATCGAGGCAAGCCCGAATAACCCTCTTGGCGTTGGACCAGAGCTCGCCAAGGTCACGCTCGACGTGACCGGGATGCGGCATGCGGCTACGTCCTTCTTCACCTGCATGGGCGAGCTCCCGTCCCGAAAGATCAAAAACCACCGCCTTGATGACAGTGTTGCCCGCATCGAGCCCCAACAGATATTTTTGCATGAAGAACCCCTCCCAAGGTCCAACCAATCCAGTAACTCAGCCCTGCTGATAAAGCGAGTAGGCCTCCTCGCCGCTCGCATTCTTATGAATAATCGCCATCAACCCGCGCACCACGGCGCTTGGATTGGCATGCTGATATATGTTGCGTCCATAGACCATGCCCATTGCACCTTGCTGCATCAAGGCTGCAGATTTTGCAAAAACGGCGGAGAGATCTTCCTTACCGCCGCCACGCACCAGCACCGGACAGCGCGCCGTCTCTACGACACGATGGAAATCCTCTGCATTTGTTGTCGGGTCTGCCTTGATGATGTCGGCTCCCATTTCGCGGGCAAGCCGCGTAAGCGTCACGATCTTGTCGGCGTCACCATCGACCATGTAGCCGCCGCGCTCTGTGACTGGCTGCATGACGAGCGGTTCGATCATCAGCGGCATACCGTATTTTTCGCAATCTGCCCGGACGCGGGAAATGTTCTGCACGCATTGACGAAAGAGGTCTGGCTCGTCCGGCAGCATGAAGAGGTTCACCACCACGCAGGCCGCATCCATCTGCAGCGCTCCGATCAGCGGATCGGCCTCGTTCTGCAGCACAGCCCACATGTCGCGATGGCGAATGCGGTTATAGGGATTGCCCATATCGAGGCGCATAACCAGCGCTGGCTTATCCTTGCCGGGAATATCCTGCAGCAGATCGGCCTGACCATAGTTCATCTGAATTGCATCAGGCTTAGCGTCGATCAATGCCTTGATGACAGCTGGCATATTCTCCAAGCCGTCGAGAAAAGAGGGCTCATTGCACACGCCATGGTCAACAGCCACATCCAGACAGCGACCGTTGCCGAACAGCCGGTTCATCCGGACTTTGCGGTTTTCTCGCATAATTCACTCCTTTGTTCGTTCCTTGCGGAAAGGGTTTCTTCGGCGACGCCGTGGCGCTCGCGCATGAGGGTTAGAAATCGCGTCAGCTCTGCTTTTTTGTACTTTGGTGACCAGCTTTTCTCCGTCGCCAGCAAATCAAGCACAGCCTCGGTCATGGCGAGAGATAGTTCGCCGGAAATCGCCAATGTCGTGCGCCGCAAAAGCAAGTCATCGAGACGCTCGACCGCCTCTGTGCGGATGAGATACAGGAGCTCCCGCGTGCTGTAGTCGGTATTGGGCAAGACGTGATCCGCCCCTGTGGCAATGAAGCGGGCTATTTCGGCGGCATCGGTGCCATAGCGTTCAAAGAGGATTTCAAGGCGATCCGCAGGCAGCCCGGTGGCGACAGCCAGTTTTCCGATCCAGCTTTTGCTGTCTTTCGGAAATGAACGTCCGCCGCCTATTGCGCGTTCCGCCGTGTCGATCCGTCGTGACAGACCCAATCGCTTTAGCACCATGTCGGCAGCCATTTCGCCAAACGAGCGGAAAGTCGTCCATTTTCCACCGATCATGCAGAGGACCGGCGGACGCCCGTTCTGCCCTTCGAGCACCGTGCAGAAATGGTCGCGTGGGATACGCCCCGTAAAACTGTCATTGCTAACTGGCAGCGGGCGCACACCTGCGAACTGAAAGACAATTTGGTCGGGATGTATTTTGATCTCCGGTAGGACGAAGGTGAGCGATTGCAGGATATAGTTCCGTTCATCTGTCTCGCAGCGAACCACGCCAGGGTCATCGACGCGGATATCGGTCGAGCCGACGAGAACTTTGTCGAGATAGGGAAACAGGATGCAGATGCGCCCGTCCTCGTTCTCGTAATAGATCATGTGCCCATCAAGACTGTCACTGAGAGCAGGATTATCTACAATGAGATGCGAACCTTTGGTGCCTCCCATCAGCGGGGCAGGTAGTGCCTCTTTCGGAAACAGTGTGCCATTCGCGATATCGATCCAGCCGCCCGTCGCGTTGATGACCAGCCGCGGCTGGATAGAGAGTGTTTCGCTGGAAATACCGTCGAATAACTGGAAATCACCACCGCCACTTTCACAAATTGCCGCATAGTTCAGCGCCCTGGCATTCGGTCCAGCTGAAAGACCGTCGCGAAGAAGCTCGATCCCGATCCGCTCGGGATGGCTGACCCAGGCGTCGAAATAGGTCGCGGAACTGCGTATTGCGGGATTAAGCGAAGGCCATTTCGCAAGCGTCGTCTTGCGGCTGCGAAAACGGTGCTTCGGCATCAATGCCCGTTTGCGCGTCAGGAAATCGTAGATGCTCAGACCCGTCTTGACAGCGATTGCACCACGCCGGCTTGGACGACGGGTAAGCCCCAGAAAGCGCACGATCCCATTGCCTAGTCCCGAGAACGTATCGAAGATCGGAACAGTTGTCGGTAGTGGTGCCACATAATGGGGAGCATTGCGCAGCAGCCTGTCACGCTCGACAAGGGATTCCTTCACGAGGCTGAATTCGCCATTCTCCAGATAACGCAAACCGCCGTGAACCATCCGCGAAAGCGCCGCGCTGGCACCCGAACAATAATCGGACTGCTCGACCAGCAGCACGTTCACGCCCTGCAGCGCAAGCTCGCGAAAAACGCTGAGCCCGTTGATGCCGCCACCGACGACACAAACGTCCACCTTCGGGCTCTGGCGGAGCCCGTCCAATACTTCTTTACGGTTCATGATGGCCGTCCGTTATCCGTCCATGTTAACCAGTTGTGCCGAAATGGCCGTGTCTATAGCCGCAAGATCATCGGACAAAAGCCGGAGCCTTCCTGCCTGCGCATTGTCGAGAGCCTGCGCCGGATTTCTCGCCCCGCAAAGTGCGAAGGTCACCCCCTGCTGCGCCAGCGTCCAAGCAATCACGATCTGGGCGATCGTCGCGTTATGGCGATCAGCGACCGGCTGTATTGTCGTCGCGAAATCCTTTGCCTTCTGTCGGTTGGCAACGGAAAAGCGTGGATTGTCCTTGCGTTGATCGTCCCCGGAAAACACACGTTCCGGCCCGATCATGCCTGACAGAAGACCAAGCGCGAGTGAGGAATAGCTCAACGTCGATACGTTGTTTGCAGTGGTAAGCGGCAGCAAGTCTTGCTCGATCTCCCGATCGATCATGCTGAACCGCTCCTGGATCGCATCGAGCGCGCCAGTCTGGATATATTGTTCCAGTTCCGGTCGGTTGAGGTTGCTGGCACCAACAGCCCGGATTTTACCAGCCTGTTTCAGTTCCTCAAGCGCCGCTACAGTCTCTTCGATTGGCGTCGTCGGGTCCTGCCAATGGGTGATGTAAAGATCGATATAATCAGTACCGAGACGACGCAGGCTTTCTTCTACCTCGTGGATGATCGCATCCCGCCCCAGATAGCGATGAACTGGGTTTCCATCCTGATCGAAGAAGTGCTGCCCTTTCTGGGTGTGCCAGACGAGGCCGCATTTGGTCGCGATCACCGCCTTGTCACGACGCCCGGCAATCGCCTTACCGACTATTTCCTCGGAGCGTCCGAGGCCGTAGGCTGGCGCCGTATCAATCAGTGTCACGCCAGCGTCCAGCGATGCCTGGATTGCTGCGATGGATTGGGCTTCATCCGTTCCGCCCCACATCCAGCCGCCTATAGCCCATGTACCGAGACCGACTGCGGACGCCCTGACGCCGGAACGCCCGATTTCGCGGATCAACTGTTCGCCGCTCATGCGGAATATCCTTCTTGGGATGCAAGTTCGAGAATGCGGGCGCCAGTCGCTTCGTCGGTGACAAGCGTATCGAGATGATTGCCGCGGAGAACACTCAGGATAGACTCGGCCTTGTTCAATCCGCTTGCTACACCGATCTTCGTCGGGATATGCGCAAACTCATCCAGCGTTAGCGAGACCAGCGCACGGTTGAGGCTATAGTCGCAAATCCGTCCCTCCACATCGAGCAGATGGGCGAGAAGTTCCGCACTGGCACCGGAATGTTCGATAGCAGTGCGATCTCCGCTCGAAGAAGGGTGCAGGTCGTAATAGGTCGAATCCGTGCTGACGATGGACCCGATGCCGACAACTGCAATTTTGGCTTCCCGTGCCCGCTGGAATACTTCCGCTACGGAGCGCATGTTCATCAGCATCGCACGTTGTCCGGCGTCATCTGCAAACAAAGGCGCATGTATCTGATATGAGTGTCCGCCGAGCTTTTCGGCCATCAACGTCGAGACGTGATTGACATCGGTATAGTGCTTTCCCTGCACACAACCCGTCGCCGGAATGACCTCTACATTGAAGTTGCGCGGTGCCTGAATGCCTGCGACAACGGCGCTGACACCTTTGCCGCCGGTGATGCAGATTGTGTCGCCATCGGCGATTTCTTCAAGAAGCAGGCGGGCAGCGGCTTCCCCCACCGCCAGCAAAGCCGTTTGCGGGTTGTCGGATGCGGTCGGCACAACGATGGCGCGGCTAATGCCACCAAGCGCCAGCAATCGTTCTTCCAGATCGATAAGAGGCTCGACCGGCGACTTGATCTTGATTTCTACAAGGCCAAGCTGGCGGCCGCGTTTGATGAGCCGGTTTACAGTTGCGTGAGAAATCCCGAGCTGGTCCGCAATCTGCGCCTGTGTCAGCCCTTCCAGAAAATGCAGGACGAGCGCCTGATGCATCTGGCGGGCAATGACGATTTCCTCACGCGGCGCTATTGTTCTCGGTTTCAGTTTGGCAACGGACATATCAGGACGCCTTCCTCTTGTGCAGGAAATGGTCGATGGAAACGGCGGCAAGAAGAATGCAGCCCTTGATCATGTCCTGCCAGTACACCGAAACATTGAGAAGGATCAGCGAGGATGTGACCAGCGAAAGCAGAGCCATGCCGAGAATAGCGCCAAGGATAGTACCTGAACCACCGCTGAGCGATGCACCGCCGATGACTGCCGCAGCGATAATATTCAGCTCCATGCCAACACCAAAAGTAGGCGTAGCAGCACCGAAGCGGGACATATAAATGACGCCTGCAACACCGGCGAGCGTCGAGCACAACACCGTAACCCAGAATTTGACCTGGTTCGTCTTTATGCCTGAATAGAGCGCCGCTTTCTCATTGCTGCCGGTATAGAACACCTTGCGAAAGGCCGTGGCACGACGGAGCAGGAAGTCGAACAGAATGACGACGGCGACGAAAATCAAAATGACATAGGGGATGCCATAGAATGTGCCCTGCCCCACCGCTTTAAAGCTTGGCGGCAGCGTGAAAAGCGACAGCGGCGTTCCTTTGGTGATGATAAGGCAAAGACCGCGCACAATTACCATGGCTGCCAGCGACGTGATGAAATGGTTGAGGCCAACGACGGTTACAAAGAAACCCATAATACCGCCGATGGCTGCGCTCGTCGCGATACCGACAAGCGAAGCCGTCCATGGATCGAGCCCGGCCAGAAAGAGTGCGCCGGAAAGGACCATGGAAAAACAGACCACCGAGCCGACCGAAAGGTCGATGCCCCCGACAATCAACAGGATCGTCATCCCCACCACGACGATGCCTTCCACCGAGAAGCTCATCAACATCGCACGAAAATTGCCGAGCGTCAGAAAATGCGGCGACGCAAAACTCATCACCACGGCCAATGCCAGAATGATCGCAATCAAACCGGCTTCACGCATGGTTCCTATGCGCCTTATCGACGATTTTTTTGGCGCAGCCGCTGCCATTGTGTCGATTGCCATTTCACCCTCTCCCATTTTCTTTTCATGCGGCATGATGCGATGCCCGTTCCGCGCCAACACCTGAAGCAAGAAGGATCACTGCCTCTTCCGACATGGCATCCGCTGAAAGCTCTCCCGCAATGCGCCCCTCCCGGACCACCAGCACGCGGTCTGAAAGACCAAGCAGTTCCGGCATTTCCGATGAGATGACGATGATGCCGATACCGGCGCGCGCAAGCTCCCGCAGCAGGCGATGAATTTCCGCCTTCGCGCCAACATCGATGCCCCGTGTCGGTTCATCCATCAAAATGACTTTAGGCTTCACGGCCAGTTGCTTGGCGATTGCCACTTTCTGCTGATTGCCGCCTGAAAGTGATTTCACCGGCGCCTCGATGCCACCCATGCGCACGGAGAGCCGTTTCGCGAAGTCCTCCGCAAGTGCGGCCTCGGCTCGACCGTTCAGAAGTCCGGCGGCATTGGTCAGCGATTTCAGGTCCAGCACGGAAATATTCCGCGCGATGGACATCTCCAGGAATACGCCAGAACCTTTGCGGTCTTCTGAAAGATAAACAATGCCGGCCTTGGCGGCATCGGAATATGAATTGATCTTCTGGGTCTTGCCATGGAGGCGAACTGTTCCTGCGGTACGTGGGCGAAGGCCGCAGATACCTTCGGCAATCTCCGTTCGCCCCGATCCGATGAGGCCACCGACACCAAGAATTTCACCTTTATGCAGAGAGAAGCTTACATCTGTGAAACGCAACCCATCGCCAATATCACCAACTTCAAGAATGACTTCACCCGGCGCCTCCTGCGATCCAAGCTTATCGGGATAGAGCTGCGTGATCTCGCGACCCACCATCCGACGCACCACATCGTCGGGTTTCACATCTGCAATGCGATCGGTGCATACATAACGACCATCGCGGAAAACCGTCACCCGGTCGCAGAGGTTGAAAATCTCGGCCATGCGGTGACTGATATAGATGATGGAAATACCGTTTGCCTTGAGATCACGGATGATCGAAAAGAGCTGCTGTGCCTCCGTTTCGGTGAGCGCAGCCGTCGGTTCATCCAGAATCAACACACGGCAATCGAGTGTCAGCGCTTTGGCGATCTCCACGAGCTGCTGGCTGGAAATCGGCAAGTTGGCGACCTTTTGCCGAACATCGATAGCCGCCAAGCGGTTCATCACGATCTGTGCATCACGTTCCAGCGCGCGGTAATTCATGAAAGGCGAACGACGACGATTGGTCGTCGCCATAAACATGTTTTCAGCGACTGTGGCATCCGGGCAAAGCGCTATTTCCTGATGCACCAGACCGATACCGAGCGATTGCGCCACGGCGGGAGAAGCAATGTGAACCATCTTCCCGTCGATGCGTATTTCTCCCTCGGTCGGCTGCAAAACGCCAGCGATGATGCTCATCAGCGTCGATTTACCAGCACCGTTCTCGCCACAGAGCGCATGGACCTCACCACGTTCAAGCGTGAAATCCACTTGCGTCAGCGCCTTCACCGCTCCGAAATGCTTGGTTACCCCGTGGATGGTCAGCACCGGTTCAGCCATCTTTTTCCTCCCTCTTCATTCCAACCATCCGCACCACAGGGCGCGGATGGCTTCTTGAACGGAGCCTATTCCTCAATGCCCTTAGTACCGCGACGCTTCAGATATTTGTCCCAATAGAAGTCGTCCGCGTTTTCTGCGGTCACAATCGAGAGGCCATTATCGACAACGGGAATGCTCATCGGGTTGAAGCCGGAACGCTTGGCGTCATTCATCGGGTCGATCAGTTCCGGATGCTTGGCAAGCCACAGCAGCATGAAGCCCATATAGCCCTGCATGCCCTGGTTCGGATTGATCGAACCGAAGACTTCACCAGCCTTGATCATGTCGAGGATGTTGGCGTTGACGTCGGCACACATGACGAGAACCTTGCCACCAGCTTCTTTGTTCGCCTGCGCAGCCCCAATTGCGGAGTTGGCCTCCGGCATGAAAACCGCACCGAGGTTCGGATTGGCCTGAATGAGGCTCGACAGCCCCTGATACGCTTTCGTCGGGTCCTGATTGGAAGCAGCACGACCAACCAGCTTCATGTCAGGCCACTTCTCTTCCATGCGGGCGATGAAAGCCGCAATGCGCTTGTCGTGATTATCCTGCCCCGGATTTTCAAGAACAGCATACTCGCCCTTGCCACCCATTTTCTGGGCGATGGCATCAGCCGCATAGGTGCCTTCGCGGGTGTTGTCGGAAGTGATGAAGGACACGCGCTTCGACAGCGGAGAATCTGCTGCGAATGTGACGACCGCCGTACCCTGATCGATCGCCCGGTTGATGGGTTCGATGAACGGGTCAGAGTTCATCGGATGAACAAGAATACCAGCTGGATTCTGCGCCAACGCCTGATCGAACGTGGCGATCTGCTTGTTCACGTCATATTCCGGTGTGCCAGTATATTCCGTCTCGCAGCCGAACTGCTGGCCAGCCTGCTTGAACATTTCATAGACGGGAAACCAGTATTCAACGCCAGAAACCATGACGTTCATCACATATTTTTCGCCCGGTTTACAGCGGAACGGATTCTCGGTCTCGGCTGCCGTTGCGGAACCGGCCAGAAGCGTTACCGCAAGAACCGCCATTGCGGTCGTGCTCAGAAAATTGCGCAAGTGTCCTCCTCGAGGCCGAAGCCCCTCCCAAACGCGCGGAAAGCGTCCCAAAAACGCCGTTGATCTTTATGAAGACCGGCCCTCCTCCTCGAAGACCAGTATTGATAGCTAATCGCAAAGAAACGCGACTGTCAATATAATTCAGTATATGAAATATATTTCATACCATTTGTTCATTTCGCTTATAGTCAAGCTGGATCGGTGGCGAAGCGCATAACTGGTCGATGAAATTTTTGACACTGCCCGCGTATTCCCTACTTCTGAAAATGGCGACCACTTCCGACATGATCGGCTTTCCGATTATTGGAAGGAAAACCGTATTGGGCATGTGCACGACGTTTCTCACCACGCCCGGTATGACCGATATACCGGCACCCAGCGATACCTGTGTCAGAACAGCAAGAAGACCGCCCGGCTTTGCAATGATCCTCGGAGTGAAGCCTCCTCGTTTCGCGACCTCATATGTGCCCGCCTCCTGTTCCGGCAGAATAAACCGGCTTTCCGCAAGAAGAGCATGCTGATCCTCCAACTCAGCAACCGCAAGCCGATGGCCAGAGGGCAGCGCCAGACAAAAATAGTCTTGTAGCAAAACATGAGCGCTGAGTGACGGTGGGAGCGTCATCGGCATACGGACGAAGCCAATGTCGAGATGCCCGTCCTCAATGAGCTTCGGTAGATCCTCCATCGGAAATTCGCGCGAATGAAGCTCCACTTGAGGCCAATCATGCGAGAAACGGCTGATTTGCTTCTGCAAGGCCCCGGCATAAGCCGCCGAGCCGACATAGCCGATTTCGATCCGCCCGATCTCCCCTCGTCCAGCTCTGCGGCCGACACTTTCCGCCTTATCGAATTGATCCAACACCAATCTCGCTTCCTTCAGAAACACCTCACCCGCGGGAGTGATTGTGACTGAGCGTTTGGTTCTGAAGAAAAGTTTCGTACCGAGCCGCCGCTCGATTTCCTGTATCTGAACCGTGAGCGTCGGAGCCGCAATGTTCAACCGTTCTGCCGCTCTTGAAAAATGAAGCTCCTCGGCGAGTGTCAAAAAATAACGAAGATGCCTGAGTTCCATGAGTGGCTCCAATAATTAGGTAAAAACTAATATTATCTCAAAATGCCACGAATGAAAGAAATTCAAACATCCTGTTTATTGGCACCTCAAACGTAATGAAGGAAGTCCAATGTCCGCCCGTTCTGTCACAATCCTCGCCTCGTTGACCGCAACGATGACCCTCGCCGCAGCCTTCCCGGCATTGGCAATCGAATTGCCGACAAAGCCTTATCTTACTCTTGAAGCTGCCCGCTCCGTCGTAGCTGCTGCCGAAAAAGAAGCGACAGCGAACGGCTGGCCCTGCGTGATCTCAGTCGTCGATGCAGAAGGTCTGCAGATCCTCACGATACGCATGGACAACGCGTCAGTACCTGCTGGAGTCGAGCTAGCGCCCGGCAAAGCTCGCACAGCCGCGCTTTTCCGTCGGGAAAGCGGCGCTCTCGAGGATGCTATCAACGGGGCTCGCCCTGCCGCTATCACGGCGCGAGGTTTCGTACTCATGCGCGGAGGAGTTCCAATCACGGTGAATGGTACAATTGTTGGCGCCATTGGCGTATCAGCCGACACACCCGATCATGACCAGCAGATTGCGAAAGCTGGTGCAGCAGCATTGACAACCAAATGACAACTGTTCTCGCATCCGCGCCGCGCGTTACCAATTCAACTTTCATTTTGCTGACAGCCTCGACCGGTTGCGCAATGACCGTGCTGGACACAAATGTCGTCGCGATGGTCCTACCGACCATTGCACGGGAATTTTCGGCAAGTTTTGCTGACGTAGAGTGGGTCATCAGCACTTATGTCCTTTGCTTCGCGTCGCTGCTCTTGCCGGCTGGCGCTCTAGCCGACCGGTTCGGACGTCGCACTGTTTTTCTGATTGGAATTGGTGCGTTCGCATTCTCATCCTGGCTTTGCGGTGTAGCAGATTCAGCCGCTTCACTTTACCTTGCTCGCGCGTTGCAAGGCGCCAGTGCCGCCTTCCAGCTCGCACCTGCGCTCGCAATCATTGGCCATACGTTCCATCGCGATGAGGAACGTAACCGTGCATGGTCAATCTGGGGCGGCATCATGGGCCTGACCATGGTGCTGTCACCGATTATCGGAGGCCTTATCGCCCATAGTCTCGGCTGGCGTTGGGCATTCTACATAAACATACCTACCGGCATTGTGTTGGCACTGGCTACGCTGCGTTCCATCACCGATTCAAAAGATGAAAATGCGCGGCGCGTTGATCCAATCGGCATCGTTGCATTTGCGAGTACAATGTTCGGCCTCACATGGGGACTTATCAACGGACAGGCACATGGCTGGACCTCTTCAACCGCGATTGCAGGATTTGTCGGCGGCTTAGCCGGCCTCGCTATTTTCTTGGCTGCGGAGAATATCCAGCAGCGCCCGATGCTCGATCTCAGCCTGTTCCGCAATCCTCGTTTCATCGGTGGTGTTTGGGCTATGTTTGCTTATGCCGCCTGTGCACAGGTGATGGCATCCATGCTGCCGCTATTCCTTCAAAACGGCTTCGGTCAGCCGCCATTGCAAGCTGGTTTTGCCATGCTTCCATTTGCAAGCGCGATGCTGATCTTCCCCAATGTCGGGCGTTTTCTCGGAAAGAGAATGTCGTCACGGGAAATTCTGTCCTTTGGACTCATGATCGTGGGTATCGGTAGTCTTGTGACAAGCTTCGGCGCACATTCCGGCGCCTGGTCTATCGTTATGTGCGGTATGTTTCTGATTGGGAGCGGTGGCGGCTTGCTGAATGGTGAAACCCAAAAAGCGATCATGAGTACCGTTGCACGCGACCGTGCCGGGATGGCATCGGGCATCAGCACAACCGCCCGATTTACCGGCATTCTGCTCGGCTTCGCGGTCCTGAGCGGAGTGCTTGCAAGTGCTGTCCGGACTCACTTAATGCAGGCGGGCTGCAACGATCCGACATGCCGTGAAAATTTTGCTGACGCGATAGTCGCGGGCGACTTGCCCAACGCACTTGGTATGGTCGCACCTTCAGCGAGGATCGCCGCAACCGAACTTGCCATGCGAGGTTATTCTGCCGGCTTCTCGGTTGCAATTCTGGTTTCTGCAATCGTGGCCATCGCCTCCTCGCTTTTGGTCTACTGCCTGATGAAACGACAATAGCTTTCAGGCGAGAAGCTCTATTCTTTCTTGTATAGCGTGCGCGACCGCTCAAGATGTCGGAGCATGGCAGCCTCGGCGCGGTCCGCATCCTTAGCCGACAAGCAATCCAATATTTCCTCGTGCTCAACAAGGGTATATTTCTCTTTGCCGGTCCAGATAAGCATATGGGTGTGATACTCTTTCAGCCAAGCCAGCATAGCTTCGCTTACTGCGACCAATATTGGATTGCCAGCAATTCTAGCTATCCGGACATGAAACTCCATATCGGCAGCGATGAATGCTTCTGCATCACCGAGCGATTTCCGCTGCCGTTCGATGATCTCCCGCAGCTCGGCGATATCATCTTCCGTTGTCTTCTGTGCAATCTCGCGAACAATACCACGTTCGAAGAAAATTCGCGCGCTCTTCAAATCTTCCAGCGTGTCCATTGATTGCGCAATCATGATCTTCGCAGTCGGATCCACCTGCTGAAAGATCGACTTTGCCGTCAACTTCAAAACCTTGGCGCGCTCACCATGCGAAATGCTGACCAGCCCCATCTTGGCAAGTGACTGCATCGCCTCGCGGATCGCGGGCCGCCCAACGCCAAATCGCTCCATCAGAACGCGCTCGGACGGCATCTCGTCGCCCGGCGTCAATTCACCGGAAGTAATCATGTTTTCGAGCCGGTCGAAAACTTCGTCGGATAGTTTGCGGCGAATGATGGGTTCAATTGCTTGGGTCATGCGTCTCACTGCTCATGAGCTTTTCTCCCTTATGCATCTTCAAATGCTCTGAGGAAAGCCGTTACCCACACTCTCGCGACCGGTTAACAATTTTCCGCTTGCAGATATTGGAATACTCATTATACCAGTTTGCACTCAAACACCATGCGCTTATTGCAGGCGCAACGAAAACCGTGAGTGACGACAATTCCGATGAACATCTGCTTGACCTATCGCATTGAGACAACCGGCGGCATCGAACAGATGGCGGCCAAGATCGCGAGCGATCAGTCGACCGGCACTTTCGTCGCCGTTCCGGGTGAGACGGAAGAACTGAAGGCGCGGGTTGCAGCACGTGTGCTCGAGATTCGCCCGCTTGAAGACGCAATGGTGCCTGCATGGCCGGAGCTTGAGCCCGGACACAGCCCGATCAGGCGCGCCGATGTCGATATTGCTTTTCCGCTCGATGCAATCGGTACCGATCTTGCAGCACTGATGACGATTGCCGTTGGCGGCGTCTATTCGATCAAGGGCATGACAGGCATCCGCGTTGTCGACATGAAGCTGCCGGAAGCCTTCAAAAACGCGCATCCCGGCCCACAGTTCGGCATTGCCGGAAGCCGTCGTCTGACAGGCGTTGAAAAGCGTCCGATCATCGGCACCATCGTCAAGCCCGCGCTCGGGCTGCGTCCACATGAGACGGCAGAACTCGTCGGTGAACTCATTGAGTCAGGCGTCGATTTCATCAAGGACGATGAAAAACTGATGAGCCCGGCCTACTCGCCGCTTAAAGAGCGCATCGCCGCGATCATGCCGCGTATTCTCGATCACGAACAGAAGACCGGCAAGAAGGTCATGTATGCCTTCGGCATCTCCCATGCTGATCCTGACGAGATGATGCGCAATCATGACATGGTGCTCGAGGCTGGCGGCAATTGCGCTGTGGTCAACATCAACTCGGTCGGCTTTGGCGGCATGAGCTTCCTGCGCAAGCGCTCGGGCCTCGTGCTTCATGCCCATCGCAATGGCTGGGATATTCTGACCCGCAATCCGGGCGCTGGTATGGATTTCCGCGTCTATCAGCAGTTCTGGCGTCTGCTCGGTGTCGATCAGTTCCAGATCAACGGTATTCGCGTGAAGTATTGGGAGCCGGACGAAAGTTTCGTCAATTCGTTCAAGGCCGTCAGCACGCCCCTGTTTGATCCGTCCGATTGTCCGCTTCCTGTAGCCGGTTCCGGGCAATGGGGTGGACAGGCACCTGAAACCTATGAGCGCACGGGCCGCACGACGGACCTGCTTTATCTGTGCGGCGGCGGCATTGTCAGCCATCCGGGTGGCCCGGCTGCCGGTGTTCGCGCCGTACAGCAGGCATGGGAAGCAGCAGTTGCGGGTATTCCGCTTGAAACTTACGCCGCAGATCACCCCGAACTTGCAGCTTCGCTCGCGAAATTCGGGAAAGGTGACGAGTAATGTCACAGGCTTCCAACGAATCGCTGCTGTCTTATTACGGCGATGATCTGACCGGCTCGACCGATGTTATGGAAGCCATGGCATCCAATGGCGTCGACACTGTGCTGTTCATGAATGTGCCGGATGAAGAGCTTCTTTCACGCTTTTCGCACTGCAAGGCTATCGGTCTTGCTGGAACCAGCCGCAGCGAAACGCCGGAATGGATGCAGGAAAATCTCACGCCAGCGTTCAAGTGGCTCAAAAGCCTGAATGCTGCGATTGCGCATTACAAGGTCTGCTCGACATTCGATTCCGCACCTCATGTAGGCAATATTGGCAAGGCCGTCGAAATCGGCAAAGCAATCTTCGATCAGGCCTATGTGCCGTTGATTGTCGGTGCGCCGCAGCTCAAGCGTTACACATCTTTCGGCAATCTCTTTGCCGCCTATCAGGGCGAAACCCATCGTATCGACCGTCATCCCGTCATGAGCCGCCATCCGGTCACGCCCATGCATGAAGCAGACCTGCGCGTGCATCTGGCAAAGCAGACCGCACTGAAAACGGTGCTTGCTGATCTCGTAGCGCTTTCAGCCGCAGATGCAAATGATCGCATAAACGCAATTGTCAAAGATGCTGACGGCATGTTGTTGCTTGACGTCGACAGCCACGAAAGCCAGTTGCAGGCAGGCGAGCAGCTCTGGCGTTTGCGTTCCCGCGACGGCTGGTTTGTTGCTGGTTCGTCGGGTGTTGAATATGCGCTTCTGGCCGCATGGGCCAAGGCCGGACTGATCGGTGCAAAAAAAGAGTTTCCGCTTCCGGGCAAAGCCGACCGCATTGCGGTCGTTTCAGGAAGCGTCTCACCGACGACAGAACGTCAAATTTGTCACGCGACGGCATCAGGCTTTACCGGCATTGATCTCAACCCACTCGATCTGCTGGGTGAGAATGGCAATCAGGCAATCGAAGCTGCCATTGCTGACGGCCAGAAGGCGCTCCAGCAGGGCAACAGCGTTATCCTCAACACCGCCCTTGGTCCATCGGCTGACCGAGGTACAGAAATCGACAAGATTGCAGGCAGCCGCCACAAGCTGGCCCGCAGCCTCGGCCTCATCCTCCGCAGCCTTGTCGAGCGCGAAAGGCTTACCCGCGCAGTCATTGCAGGCGGCGACACTTCGAGCCACGCATTGCGTGAATTGCATGTCGATGCACTCACCACGCTTTTGCCACTTCCACAAACACCGGGGTCGCCGCTTTGCACGGCGCACGGCGCTCACGCCGCCACCAACGGCCTCCAGATTGCCCTCAAGGGCGGTCAGGTCGGTTCTGACGGTTATTTCAGTCAGATTCGCGACGGCCTGACCGCTTGAATCTGGAATACTCATTGACTGGTTATACCAGTTACGCTACCAAAAGTCTGGGAAGGAACTACAATCATGACAGCTATCGCTTTGTTCGGAGCGGGCGGCAAGATGGGCTACCGTCTGGCCAAGAACCTCAAAGGTTCGCGCTTTGACGTCCGTCACATCGAAGTCAGCGACGCAGGCAAGGCACGCCTGAAGAACGACCTCGGCATAGATACCATCGATGTTGATGCGGGTCTTGAAGGCGCGGAAGTCGTCATTCTGGCTGTGCCGGATACCATCATCGGTAAGGTCGCAGCAGGCATCGTAGACAAGCTGAAGCCGGGCACGATGGTTGTTGCGCTCGACGCAGCTGCACCATTTGCCGGTCATCTGCCAGAGCGCGCAGATCTCACCTATTTCGTGACCCATCCTTGCCATCCGCCGATCTTCAACGACGAAACGGATATGCAGGCAAAGAAGGACCACTTCGGCGGTCTGTTTGCAAAGCAGCACATCGTTTCGGCTCTGATGCAGGGACCGGAAGAAGCTTATGCGCTGGGCGAAGAAATCGCCAAGGTCATCTGGGCACCAGTGATGCGCTCGCATCGCGTAACTGTTGAGCAGCTCGCAATTCTCGAGCCGGGCCTCTCGGAAACCGTTGCAGCTTCGCTTCTCGTTGTCATGAAGCAGGCCATGGATGAAACCGTTCGTCGCGGCGTTCCTGAAGAAGCAGCGCGCGACTTCCTGCTCGGCCACATGAATGTTCTCGGCGCCGTCATCTTTGGCGAAGTCCAGGGCGTATTCTCCGATGCCTGCAACAAGGCAATCGAATTCGGCATTCCTGCGCTGATGCGCGACGACTGGAAGAACGTTTTCGAACCGGAAGAAATCGCAGAAAGCATCCGTCGCATTACGTGACGTTATCCGGGAGGGCGCAATGCGCCTTCCCCTTTTTACCGCCTCTTGGGAAACGGGGCTTGATTTGGGAGGAAAATATGAAGTTTACACGCAGGACAATTGCGCGCGGTTTTGCGATTGCAGCCGTCTCGGCAACATTGGCAGGCGGTGTTGTCATGCCAGCATGGGCCGCTGATCTGATCGCAATCATCACACCATCGCACGACAATCCATTCTACAAAGCTGAAGCCGTGGGTGCTGAAGCCAAAGCCAAGGAACTTGGCTACGAAACACTGATCCTTCAGCATGACGACGATCCAACCAAGCAGTCACAGCTTGTCGATACGGCAATCGGTCGTGGCGCAAAGGCAATCATTCTCGACAATGCTGGCTCGGAAGCATCGATTGCCGCCGTTCAGAAGGCCAAGGATGCCAAAGTCCCTTCATTCCTGATCGACCGTGAAATCAATGCCTCAGGCGTTGCAGTGTCGCAGATTGTTTCCAACAACTATCAGGGCGCGCAGCTCGGTGCGGAAGAATTCGTCAAGCTGATGGGCGAAGTAGGCAATTATGTCGAGCTTCTCGGTCGCGAATCCGACCTCAATGCTGGCACCCGCTCCAAGGGCTATCACGACGTCATCGATGAATATCCAGACATGAAGATGGTTGCGCAGCAGTCGGCCAACTGGAGCCAGACCGAAGCCTTCACAAAGATGCAGAGCATTTTGCAGGCAAATCCCGACATTAAGGGTGTGATTTCCGGCAACGACACCATGGCCATGGGTGCCTGGGCAGCGCTTGAAGCTGCAGGCCGCAAGGACGTCATCGTTGTCGGCTTCGACGGCTCCAACGATGTCCGCGACTCCATCAAGGCCGGTGGCATCAAGGCAACGGTTCTTCAGCCAGCCTATGCTCAGGCACAGATGGCTGTCGTTCAGGCTGACGAATTCATCAAGACCGGTAAGGGCCCTGCTGAAGAAAAGCAGCTGATGGACTGCGTCCTCATCAATCCTGACAACGCAGACAAGCTCGAAACTTTCGCTTTGAAGGACTAACTCCCAAGGCTTGCGACATCGGGAGCGCCGACAAATGTTAGCGCTCCCGAAATGCTCCTAATACCGAGGATAAATTCATGTCAGTGCTGAAGTCAGCTTCCATTATCCTGCTGGCCTGCGGTGTCGCGCTTTCGGGCTGCAAAATCATCAAGACTCCGACAGCAGAAGAAGCCGCAGAAGCACGCGGCGATAATTTCAATCCCGATCGTTCGGTTGCCGACATTTGGGACTCAAAAGTTAAGCCGTTTTTTACCGAGAAAACCGCAACGCTTGATGAAGTGATGCAGGCAGCAAACACAGATGCGGATGCAGCCGGAGCGAAATACGGTCATCGCGAAAAGCAGGGCAATGCCCCCTGGACCTTTGCAGCCAGGCTTGAAGGCGCAGTGGTCGCCGCTGAAACAAAGTCACGTGCCGCCTATGTCGATGTCGACAGCAATGGCGATGGCAAGGCCGATGCACGCGTGCAGATCGGGCCGACCGTTCGCGGCAGCGCAATCCGTGACAGCCTGTCCTTTGTGAACTTCAACGAGTTTCGCAATCAGATCGACTGGGCGCAATTTGGCAAGGCTTTCAACACCCGCATCAACGATGACGTATTGTCCAAGCTGCCACGCGAAGAACTCATTGGCATGAAGGTGAAGGCCGAAGGTGCTTTCCCGTTGCCATCGAAGGGCCAGCTTCCTCTTGTGACGCCTGTTTCCATCTCTCTGGAGAAGTAAGCCATGGAGACGGAATTAAACGAGAAAAACGATATCGTCCTCAAGCTTGAGGATGTTTCGAAGGTCTATTCAGGCATTGTCGCGGTAAAGCGCGCCAATCTTGAATTGCGCCGTGGTTCGGTCAATGTGCTTGTCGGCGAAAACGGTGCGGGTAAATCCACGCTGATGAAAATCATCGCAGGCGTTGAGCGTCCGACCATGGGGAAGATTATTCTCGATGGCGAGGAAGTGTCATTCGACAGCCCTGCCGACGCGCAGAAGCGCGGCATTGCGATGATCTTTCAGGAACTGAACCTGTTTTCAAACATGACGGTGGCCGAGAATATCTTTGCCACACGCGAGATCACACGCGGTTTGCGTGGCATTGATCACAAGGCGCAGGTCGTCAAGGCCAATGAATATCTCGACCGCCTTGACGCAGGCATCAGTGCAACTACGCTCGTCGCCGATCTGCCAATCGGTCAGCAGCAGCTTGTCGAAATCGCCAAGGCTATTTCGCTCGATGCACGCATCGTCATCATGGATGAACCGACATCGGCCCTTTCTGCAGCCGAAGTCGATATTCTGTTCAAGGTGATTGCCGAGTTGAAAAGCCAGGGCGTTGCAATCGTCTATATTTCGCATCGTCTTGAAGAACTGATGCGGATTGGCGATTACATCACGGTTCTGCGCGACGGAAAAATCACCGGCCAGGAAGAGATCAAAAATATCGATACGCAATGGATTGTGCGTTCGATGATCGGCTCCGATGCCAAGGACTTCGCCAAGCCTGTGACCCACAAGATCGGTGCAGAACGGTTTCGCGCTGAAAACATCACCCTGCCGCGTGCGACTGGCGGGCTTGCAGTTGATGACGTCTCCCTGACCGTGCGCGCAGGCGAAGTTCTGGGCATTTACGGCCTTATGGGCGCGGGACGTTCCGAGTTTTTCGAGTGTGTGATGGGCCAGCATGGACACTCCACCGGCCATATCTATATCGATGGCAGGCAAGTGAAGGAACGCGATACGACCCGTCGCATCCGGCGCGGCCTTGCCCTCATACCGGAAGATCGTCAGCGCGAAGGTCTGGTACAGATTTTGTCGATTGCCAGCAATTTGACACTGGCAAGTCTTGATCGTTTGGCGCGCTTCTTCCACATCACGCCAAAGCGTGAAAAGCAGGCCATTCAACAGGCGATCAAAGACCTTTCGATCAAGGCACCAAACCCCGAATTCGAAGTCACTTCGATGTCAGGTGGCAATCAGCAAAAGGTCGTCATCGGCAAGGCGCTGATGACCAATCCAAAAGTTCTTCTGATGGATGAGCCATCGCGCGGCATCGATGTCGGTGCCAAGGCCGATGTCTTCCGCACCATGCGCAGACTTGCTGCCGAAGGTCTTTCCATTCTTTTTTCAACCTCTGATCTGGAGGAAGTCATGGCGCTCTCCGATCGCATCGCGGTGCTCAGCAATGGGAAACTGGTCGCCATATTCGACCGCGACAAAGCGACGGAAGCCGACATTGTTGCCGCTTCGGCCAAAGGCCACGGGCACACACATGACAACGATCACAACAAACAAACAAGGGAACGCGCGTCATGACAGCCAACACGACGACGGCCGCCACTGACTCAACCTTTAACAGCGGCTCGGCCCTGTTGACGCTGATGAAACTGAGAACCTTCATCGCGCTTTTTGCGGTGTTCATCTTCTTCTCGTTCGCGGCACCGAACTTCCTTTCAGCCGCCAACCTGATCCTGATGTCAAAGCACGTTGCGCTTAACGCTTTTCTTGCAATGGGCATGACCTTCGTCATTATCACAGGCGGCATCGACCTTTCCGTCGGCTCCATTGTCGGGCTTTGCGGCATGGTTGCCGGTGGCCTTCTGATCTACGGCATCGATCTTGGCATCGGCTATACGATCTATTTCAACATCATCGAAATCTCGCTGATCACATTGGCCGTTGGTGTCGCAGTCGGCTTCATAAACGGGCTATTGATAACCAAACTGAATGTTGCGCCCTTCATCGCGACACTCGGCACGCTTTATGTGGCGCGCGGTCTGGCTCTTCTGTCCTCGGACGGCCAAACCTTCCCGAACCTCGTGGGCCGTGAAGACCTGGGCACAACCGGCTTCGCATTTCTCGGATCGGGCAGCATTCTCGGTCTTCCGGTATCGATCTGGATTCTGATCGTCGTTGCATTGGCCGCAGCCTATATCGCGCGATACACACCGCTTGGTCGCCAGATTTTCGCAGTCGGCGGCAATGAGCGTGCGGCACGCATGTCGGGTATCCGCGTCGACCGCGTAAAGATGTTCGTTTACATGTTTTCGGGCTTCTGTGCCGCAATTGCCGGGCTTATCATCTCGTCTGAACTGATGTCTTCGCATCCAGCAACCGGCAACTCGTTCGAGCTGAACGCCATCGCAGCAGCCGTTCTCGGCGGCACTTCGATGTCAGGCGGACGCGGCACCATTGGCGGTACAATCATCGGGGCATTCGTCATCGGTATTCTCTCCGACGGTCTGGTTATGATGGGCGTATCGTCCTTCTGGCAGATGGTCATCAAGGGCCTTGTCATCATCATTGCCGTGGTGGTTGATCAGGCACAGCGCCGCCTCCAGCAGCGCGTTACACTTATGCAAATGGCAAAAGCAGGATAAAGGCTCAGTAAATGGCGGAATTGAATGGCGCTCTGATCGGCTGCGGTTTCTTCGCAATCAACCAGATGCACGCATGGAATGACGTTTCAGGTGCCAAAATCGTGGCAATCTGCGACCGCGATCCTGAGCGGTTGAAGATTGTCGGCGACCAGTTTGACATCGAACGCCACTACACGGATGCGCAAGCGCTGTTTGCAGATGGCGGCATCGACTTTGTCGATATCGCCACCACAGTTTCAAGCCATCGTGCTCTGGTGGAACTTGCTGCTGCCCACAAGGTGCCAGCAATCTGCCAGAAGCCTTTTGCCAAAACGCTTGATGATGCAAAGGCCATGGTGAAGGTCTGCGATGAAGCAGGTATTCCGCTCATGGTCCATGAAAACTTCCGCTGGCAGACGCCTATTCAGGCAGTGCACAAGGCACTCGACAGTGGCGTCATCGGCACGCCGTTCTGGGGACGTTTCTCCTTCCGCTCGGGCTTCGACGTGTTTTCCGGGCAGCCATATCTTGCAGAAGGCGAACGCTTCATCATCGAAGACCTCGGGATCCACACGCTTGATATTGCGCGCTTTATCTTGGGCGACGTTACGAGCCTTGTCGCACGCACCAAGCGTGTGAACCCTAAGATCAAGGGTGAAGATGTTGCAACCATCCTCATGGACCATGAAAATGGTGCTACTTCCATAGTTGACGTAAGCTATGCCACCAAGCTCGAAACCGATCCTTTCCCGGAAACACTCATTGAAATTGATGGCACCGAAGGTTCGATCCGGCTTTATCAGGGTTATCGCCTTGAAGTGATTACGCCGAACGGCACCACGGTTTCCGACGTTTCGCCAAAACTGCTCTCGTGGGCCTCACGTCCATGGCACAATATTCAGGAAAGCGTTTTTGCCATTCAGCAGCATTGGGTGGACAAGCTGGAAACTCGCGAAGAAACCTCGACATCGGGTGCGGATAATCTCAAGACTTTCGCGCTTGTCGAAGCCGCCTATGACAGTGCCGCAAGCGGCAACCGCGTCGACATTACGGCGTTGCTCAAATGAGCAACGTCGATCCTTTCCTGCTCTATGGAACGCGTGAAACCGAAGCTAAGCCGACGCATCTGAAAGCGGGCTTGCTTAGCCTGGATTTGAACGACGGCAATCTTCGCACCATCACTTACGACGGTGTCGAAGTTCTGCGTGCCGTCTCCTATCTGGTGCGGGATCGCGACTGGGGGACCTATAATCCGCAAATCCATGATCTGAACGTCGAGCAAAGCGACAGCGGTTTCATCGTCACCTATCAGGCACGTTGCGAAGGCCCGGATGCGACCAAACTCACCATTGATGTCTGCATTCAGGCAAAGAGTGGCGGTACGCTCACTTTCGACGCCGTAGCGAATACTGCGACAGGCTTTGAAACCAACCGGTGCGGCTTCTGCATCCTGCATCCAATCGTCGGCGTTGCCGGTTCGCCTGTGAGGGTCGAGCATGTCGATGGCACGCTCGATAGAACACAGCTGCCCTATCTGATTGAGCCATGGCAGCCTTTCAAGGATATGCGTGCGATCACCCATGAGGCCATGCCTGGCGTTACGGCCGAATGCCGCATGGAAGGCGATACATTTGAGATGGAAGATCAGCGCAACTGGTCCGATGCATCTTACAAGACCTATGTACGTCCGCTGGCCTTGCCATGGCCTTACCAGATCGAAGCCTCCAAACCTCAGCATCAGCGCATCGTGCTCAACATTTCCGACACACGCAAAGCAGCATTACAAGCGGGCATGAATGCGGAGCCGGTGAGCATTACGCTCGGCAACACAAGTGGCAAATTGCCAAATATCGGCATCATCATCACACCGGAAGAAGCCAAGGCAAGCCTTGCTGCAATTGATCTGTTGCAGGAAATTGACCCGCAGGATTTGTTATTTCAATACGATCCAATGGCAGGTCATAACGGATCAGCTTTTGCTGATTTCGCGACCTTGGCTGCGAAGCATAGCGCGCGCGTTTCGCTCGAAATTGCATTACCTTGCGAGAAATCGCTCATCGAAGAGACGACAGCAATCGCTTCTGACATGAAAGCGGCTGGCTTTAACCCAGATGCGGTCATTGTTTCACCGGCTATAGATCGGCAGTCGACACCACCCGGCAGCGAATGGCCAACCTGCCCCCCGCTCGAAGATGTCTATGCGGCAGCAAGAGCAGCCTTCCCGAATGCGCGGCTTGGTGGCGGAATGCTGAGCTATTTCACCGAGCTTAATCGCAAGTGCGTTCCAGGCGAGCTTGTTGATTTCGTCACCCATTGCACCAATCCGATTGTTCATGCCGCCGATGATCTAAGCGTCATGCAAACACTGGAGGCGCTGCCTTTCATTACCCGTTCGGTGCGAGCAGTCTATGGCGACAAGCCCTATCGCATCGGGCCGTCTACCATCCCCATGCGCCAGAATCCTTATGGCAGCAGAACGATGGAAAACCCGAATGGCAAGCGCATTGCGATGGCCAATCGCGATCCGCGCCATAATGGAAAATTCGCGGAAAGCTTCGCATTGGCCTATGCCATATCGGTGCTGAATGCTGGTCTCGACAGCCTTACACTTTCAGCCCTCACCGGACCTTTCGGACTTACTGCAGGTGAAGGCGAACCAACACTCGCAGGTGGGAAACGTCCACTCTTCACCACGATAAAAACATTGTCCGGACTTGCAGGAAAGGATTGGTGGCAGCTTATTTCGTCGCGGCCTGATCACGTTCTGGCCTTTGCAACAGAGCACGAATTCTGGCTGGTAAACATCACGTCACAGCCTCAGACTGTCAGCATCGCTCAATTCGCCAAGATTACTCTCGATCCCTACGCGGTCCAGAACTTGAAACGCTCATAGTTTTAATCGCGTCGTTGTTGTTTTGATCGGGAGCGGCCAATGCTGAGCTATAAAAATGATATGCCCGCCAGCAAGAACTGACGGGCATAAATCCAAAGGGTTTTCGGCGATTTAAATCACATTTGGTGTGATAGGCGAACCCAAATCATTCCCACTCGATCGTGCCGGGCGGCTTTGAGGTCACGTCATAAACAACACGATTGATGCCGCGTACCTCGTTGATGATGCGAGTTGCCGCATTGCCAAGAAAGTTCATGTCATAATGGTAAAAATCGGCGGTCATGCCGTCCACAGACGTCACGGCGCGCAGTGCGCAGACGAATTCGTAGGTACGGCCATCGCCCATCACGCCCACGGTCTGAACCGGCAACAGAACGGCGAAAGCCTGCCAGATGGCATCATAGAGACCAGCCTTGCGGATTTCATCCAGATAGATCGCGTCGGCTTCGCGCAGAATCTCGAGTTTCTCGCGCGTAATACCGCCCGGGCAGCGGATAGCGAGACCCGGTCCCGGGAACGGATGGCGGCCGATGAAGCTATCCGGCAGGCCGAGTTCCTTGCCGAGCAAGCGTACCTCGTCCTTGAACAGTTCCCGCAGTGGTTCGACGAGCTGCATCTTCATGCGCTCCGGCAGACCACCTACATTGTGGTGCGACTTGATCGTGACAGAAGGACCGCCGGTAAACGAAACGCTTTCGATAACGTCCGGATAGAGCGTGCCCTGCACGAGGAAATCCGCACCGCCGAGCTTCTTTGCTTCTTCCTCGAACACTTCGATGAAGAGACGGCCAATCGTCTTGCGCTTCTTTTCAGGATCGGTTTCGCCTTCCAGCTCACCGATGAAACGATCAGCAGCATCAACGAGAATGAGCGGCAGGTTGTAATGTTCGCGGAACATTTCAACGACTTGGTTAGCTTCGTTTTTACGCATCAGCCCGTGATCAACCAGAATACAGGTCAGCTGATCGCCGATGGCTTCATGCGCCAGGAGTGCTGCAACAGAAGAATCCACACCGCCGGAAAGCGCACAGATCACCTTGCCGCTACCAACCTGCTTCCGGATCGCCTCGACTGCCTGTTCGCGATAGGCGCCCATGGTCCAGCCCGGCTTCACACCGACGATACGATGAACGAAGTTCTGAAGAAGTTTTGCACCGTCCGGTGTATGCACGACTTCCGGGTGGAACTGCACGCCGTAATATTTGCGCTTCTCGTCAGCGATAGCCGCAAAAGGTGCGTTTGGCGAAGTGCCTATAATGGTAAAACCATCGGGCAGCGACGTAACACGGTCACCATGGCTCATCCAGACCTGATGACGGGTGCCCTTGGCCCAGATGCCTTCGAAGAGTGGGCTATCTTCCTGCACATCCAGGAAAGCACGACCGAATTCGCGATCATGGCCACTTTCGACCTTACCACCCAATTGGGCGCACATCGTTTGTTCGCCGTAGCAGATGCCGAGAACGGGAATGCCTTCCTCGAAAACGGCCTGCGGCGCTCGCGGCGCCCCAATATCAGTCGTCGAATGGGGGCTGCCTGAAAGGATAACACCTTTCGGCTTCAGCCGCTTGAAAGCCTCTTCCGCAGACTGGAAAGGGACGATTTCACAATAGACGTTGGCTTCGCGCACGCGACGCGCAATCAGCTGCGTAACCTGGCTGCCAAAGTCGATGATTAGGATTGTGTCGGGATGTGCCGTGGTGCTCATGTGCAGCATCTATTTAAAAAGTGACCGGGATGCAATGCCTATATGGGTTATAGACATCATGCTCAACAAGTGCGTTGGCAAAAATCCACCTATACTGACATACCATTGTCAGGATCCCACAGGAGACCATCCGCGATTGCAGCCTCCAATCGCTCGACAGCATGGGCCAGTTTTTCATCGATAACGTGCAGATACTGCGTCCAGTCCCCGACATGCTGCAACTCGCTTGCACCATCGGAGATACCGCGAAGCCCAAAAAGCGGAATTCCTGCGAGCTGGCATGCGCGCAGACAGGCATAGGTTTCCATATCGACCATATCCGCATCAATCGTCGTATAGGCTTTGCCGGAAACGATATTGGCACCTGTTGAGAGCGAAGCGACAGGGATTTCTGGTACAGAAACCGGGAGCTCGATCACTTTGGGAAGATCGAGAAAAGGCGTTGCGCCTTTTTCAAACCCGAGAGGTGAAGCATCCATATCGCGATAGGATACGGAAGATACCTGAAACACTTCAGCTTGCGGTAATCTGGCTGAGCCTGCTGAGCCAAGCGAGACCACGAGGTCGGGCTTTTCTCCCGCCTGCGCCAGACCTGCAAGAGTATATGCAAGATTGGCAGCCGCCTCGACTGGCCCTACCCCGATCATGACCGGCGTAAAGAGCTTCGCCAAATGACGCCCATATTCGGCATCCACTGCCATGACGTAGAGGAGACGCTTTCCGGCGACAGTTTTAATCATCCCTGCAGGCCTTTTCTGTCCTGCACGACCATCATTGTTCCGGTCATGGTTGCGATCAGGCGCACTTCCGTGTCAGTTACGGCGAATGCCTGTCCATCACTAACCATGATCGTCCGCCCGGGTTTGGTGACCTCTCCACGAAAGAGGAAACGTTCCCCTTTGCCCGGAGCAAGCAGATTCACTTTGAACTCGATGGTCAGTACAGCTGCGTCGGAGGGCATCAGTGTCAGTGCCGCATAGCCACAAGCAGAATCGAGAGCGGCAGAAATCATACCCGCATGGAGAATGCCATGCTGTTGCGTCAGCTCCTCACGAAACGGCATCTCAACTTCAACGATACCGGGCTCACACCGTGTCAGTTCAGCGCCTATCAGTTTCATGGCTGCTTGTCGACCAAAACTTTCCTCGACGCGCTCTTTGAAATCCGGTTCTGCTACACGATGTGCTGACATCGTCCCCCCTTCTTTCCATCTATTATCACGCATTATCCAACGGAAAACCGCTTCGCACTTTTGCTGGAAATGCTTTAGTTTGATCTCTGCAGAAGGCTCACATAAAACCCGTCAGTGCCAGTGGACAATGGCGAGAATACCGCGCCGTGCGACGAGAATACTGGCTTCACATCACCAGCGTCCGCTACAATTGTATCCCACAAAGCCTTTGGCGCAACTTCCGTAAAATCAGCATTCCCTGTGAGAAACTGTGCAACCTGTCTCGTGTTTTCTTCTGCGAACAATGAACAGGTAATGTAGGCCAGAAGTCCGCCCGGTTTCACATAATGCTTGGCAGATTCCAGCACTTCCTTCTGGTCCTGAACGCGCCGCTCAAGCTGCTGGTCGTTCAACCGCCATTTCGCATCCGGGCGGCGGCGCCATGTGCCGGAACCAGTGCACGGTGCATCGGTCAGCACGAGATCCATCTGCCCTGTCAGTGGGTCCAGTGCATCGAGATTTCCATGGACCTGCGTGTTACGCACTCCAGCACGCTGCAGTCGCTCATGCATCGGCGATAATCGGGAGCGTTCAGCATCATAGGCGTGAATTTGGCCGCTATTTTGCATCGCAGCGGCCAAAGCCAATGTCTTTCCACCAGCTCCAGCGCAATAGTCCAGTACCTGCTGGCCGGGTTTGGCACCGGCAAAGAGCGCAGCAAGCTGTGACCCCAAATCCTGGACCTCGAACCAGCCGTCGAGAAAGGCCTGCTCGCCCTGCACATTCGGATGGCGCCCAAGTGCTTCAATCGGCGGGATGCGTAGCGCCTGCGCAAGGAACGGCGCGGGTGCAGCACCAGCCTTTTCAAGTGCTGTGAGCGTTTTTTCCGGCGTCGCCTTCAAACTGTTCACACGAAGATCGACTGGCGGTCGCGTTGCCAGCGCCCTGCCTTCATCCACCCAGCGCGCGCCGAAAAGTTCCTCAAGCGACGATGCACACCATTCGGGCACATCCGCCTGAACATGGGCAGGCGCTTCGGTGACATCCCTGCTTTCCCAAGCAATACGACGCGGCTGCTCCAGCACTTCCGGCGCAAACTTGTCTCCATCGAGAGCAGCGTCGATGGCCGCAATATCCATGCCGCCGTCGGCCAATAATGCGCCAAAAGCCAGAGCGCGTGCGTCATCGGCATCCATTCGCCATGCGATGGATAATTTGCGGCGCAGTGCATCATAGACAATGTTGCCGATCACAGCGCGATCGCCCGCGCCTGCGAAACGATGGGAAGCGCCCCAATCCTTCAACACATCAGAAGCCGGGCGTGTGCCCGCTTCAATCTGATCCAATACCTCGATAGCCGCCTGCAGGCGTCCGCCAAGCCGCATTGTGTCTCCTTCTCAAATGCCTGCTCGGGCATAGCCTTCCTTACAGGGAAAAGGCAATCGGCAAATCAAAACAAAAAAAGCCGG
Organism: Ochrobactrum sp. BTU2; assembly: GCF_024539785.1. Classification (NCBI taxonomy): domain Bacteria; kingdom Pseudomonadati; phylum Pseudomonadota; class Alphaproteobacteria; order Hyphomicrobiales; family Brucellaceae; genus Ochrobactrum; species Ochrobactrum sp. BTU2. Next base: position 90,337 of record NZ_JAHWRG010000003.1, read on the forward strand.
AGCAACGACCTCCGGCTTTCTTTATGTCTTATAAACACGGTTTATTCGGCTGCCGTTGCCTCTTCATTTGTAGCAATCGTGTTGGCTTCATAACCATGTGCATCCTTCAAGGCTTTGCGCACACCAGCCTCATAGTCGGGATGGATCAGCTTGAAGTGGCCGAGCTGACGCTCAACGATGAAGCCCGGAACTCCACCCATTGCCGCCGCAATATTGGAGAACAGACGCTGTTTCTGTCCGTCATCGAACAGATTGAACAAGGCCCGCGGCTGCGAGTAATCGTCATTTCCCACACGATGGTCATAACGGGCGGCATCGCCGGAAATGCGCAACGGCGGCTCCTTGGCCGACGGCTGTTCAACCGGGCCGTTAAACGAATTCGGCTCGTAATAGGCGTCCGGATTGCCGGTCTTGATACCGCCATAGACATTCATCTGACCATCACGGTGATAGTGATGAACCGGGCACTTCGGCTGATTGACCGGAATGCTTTCGTAATGCGTGCCAAGGCGATGACGATGCGCATCCGCATAGGAGAAAATACGCGCCTGCAACATCTTGTCGGGTGAATAGCTGATACCCGGCACGATATTCGACGGCGAGAAAGCCGCATTTTCTATTTCGGTGAAGTAGTTTTCCGGATTACGGTTCAGCTCCATGATACCGATATCGATCGGCGGATAGTCCGCATGCGGCCAGACTTTGGTAAGATCAAACGGATTGTACGGTGTCTTGTCGGCGTCGAGTTCCGGCATAATCTGCACCTGAACCTTCCACTTCGGGAAATTGCCCTTGTCGATGGAAGTGAACAAGTCTTCCTGCGTGGATTCTCGCGTGCGACCAATCACACCTTCGGCTTCAGCATTGGTCCAGTGCTTGTGGCCCTGCATGGTCTTGAAATGGAACTTGACCCAATAGCGTTCACCGGCATCGTTCCAGAACGAATAGGTGTGAGAACCATAACCGTTGATATGACGCACATCGGTCGGCAAACCACGATCAGACATCAGGATCGTCACCTGATGCAGGCTTTCAGGCGAGAGCGACCAGAAGTCCCACATGGCGGTCGCCGAACGCAGGTTCGTCTTGGGATGACGCTTCTGGGTGTGGATGAAATCCGGGAACTTGACCGGGTCGCGTACAAAGAACACAGGGGTGTTGTTGCCGACCAGATCCCAGTTACCTTCCTCCGTATAGAACTTGAGAGCAAAGCCGCGCACGTCGCGCTCGGCATCAGCAGCACCCTGCTCGCCGGCAACGGTCGAGAAACGCGCCAGCATCGGCGTCTGGGCACCCGGCTGCAGTGCCTTGGCCTTGGTGTATTTCGAAATATCGCCGGTGATGGTCAGCGTACCATAAGCGCCCCAGCCCTTGGCATGAACGGCACGTTCCGGGATACGTTCGCGGTTTTGATGGCTTAGTTTTTCAATGAGCTGATAGTCCTGCATCAAAAGCGGGCCGCGCTCACCTGCGCTCAGGGAATTCTGGTTGTCCGGTATCGGAGCGCCTGCACTCGTCGTCATAATTGGGCGATCTGTCATGGGAATTCCCTCCTGAAAAGCCAATATTGGAATACAACTAGCCTTGCTATAAGCACGACACAGTTCGTCCGTGTCGTGCCGTGGCTAGGTAACTGGCTCAGATTAGACCTATTCCAATCATAATCTCCAATTGCTTTTCCGATTATTTTCGATAAGTTTTTCTTATCATGTTTACAGTACGTCAAATGCGCTATTTCGAAGCGCTTGCCGCCACGCTGCATTTCCGCAAAGCCGCGCAACTGGCACACGTGTCCCAGCCGGCCCTTTCGGCCCAGATCGCGGAAATGGAAGCTCTTGCAGGCGCGCCCCTTTTCGAGCGCTCACAGCGACAGGTGATAATGACGGAGCTCGGCAAGCAGCTTTATCCGGGTATCCAGACCATCTTGCGCGAACTCCACACACTTGAGGAAATTGCCGCGCAAAGCCGGGGATTGTTACAAACACGGCTGCGGTTGGGTATCATTCCAACTGTTGCTCCGTATTTGGTCCCGGTTCTTATCCCTCTTTTGCGCGAACGTCATCCGTCATTCCGCCTCCAATTGCGAGAAAGCGTAACCGCGAAACTTCTTGATGAACTGCACGCGGGCGAAATCGATGCAATTGTCGCTGCCCTTCCCATTGATGATGAGCGGCTTGCCCAAAGAAAGCTGTTCGACGACCGCTTCCTGATTGCGACCTCAACCAATGATCAAACGGTTCTCGCTTCGCCTATGACACAGGACAACGTCGCTCTCGACCGTTTACTCCTGTTGGAAGAGGGGCATTGCATGCGGGATCAGGCATTGGCCGTCTGTTCGCTGCCTTCTCAGCGCCAGCTTGTAAAATATGGTGCCACCAGCATGACCACGCTTCTACAAATGGTGAGTCATGGAATGGGCCTTACTCTCATTCCCGAAATCGCGGTGCGCGCAGAAGCACGCAGTAATCATATGCGTATCGTGCCCTTTGACGGCGAGCAACCAAAGCGGGAAATCGCCTTGTTCTGGCGGCGACAGAGTATGCGCCGAAAAGACTTTCAGGCGCTTGGTGATTGTATCGTGGAAAGCGCCAACGGGCTTCTCATCGATCCAAAGGAACTAGAAACTCTCGCAAAATGAAAAGGCGGCTTGAAGCCGCCTTTTATAAGTACACAGGGAACTGACCTTACATGCCGCCGGGATAGTTCGGGCTCTCGCGGGTGATTGCAACGCCATGCGAATGGCTTTCCCGCAACCCGGCGTTGGAAATGCGCACAAAAGTCGCCTTCTCGCGGAATTCCTCCAGCGTCTTCGCGCCTACATAGCCCATGGAAGCACGCAAACCGCCTGCAAGTTGGTGCAGGACCGCGGAAATCGGCCCCTTGTAAGCCACCTGTCCTTCGATGCCTTCCGGTACGAGCTTCAGCTCATCGCGCACTTCCGCTTGGAAATAGCGGTCTGCCGAACCGCGCGCCATGGCGCCGACCGACCCCATACCGCGATAGGCTTTAAACGAGCGGCCCTGATGCAAATAGACTTCGCCGGGGCTTTCTTCCGTACCGGCCAACAGCGAACCAGCCATTGCCGCGACCGCTCCAGCGGCCAACGCCTTGGCGAAATCGCCCGAAAACTTGATGCCGCCATCAGCGATTACCGGGATATTCTGCTTCTGCGCTGCTTCAACGGCTGACATAATGGCCGAAAGCTGTGGAACACCGACACCGGCAACAATACGCGTGGTGCAGATCGAGCCCGGCCCGATACCAACCTTGACCGCATCCGCACCGGCATCAATCAGTGCCTGTGCACCAGCGGTCGTTGCCACATTACCTGCAAGAATTGCTATATTCGGATAGGCTTTCTTGATACGGGCCACTGCATCAAGAACGCGCTGCGAATGGCCATGCGCCGTATCCACCACCAGAAGATCGACACCGGCTTCGATCAAACGTTCGGCGCGCTCGTAACCGTCTTCACCAACGCTCGTTGCTGCAGCAGCGCGCAGACGTCCCTGAGCGTCCTTGGCGGCGTTCGGATTGAGCTGCGATTTTTCAATGTCCTTGACGGTAACGAGACCGACACAACGGCCCTGATCGTCGACAACGAGAAGCTTTTCAATACGATGCGCGTGCAACAGACGCTTTGCTTCGTCCTGATTGACATTCTCGCGAACCGTAATGAGGTTCTCACGGGTCATCAGCTCGTGGATTTTCTGCTTCGGATCGGACGCAAAACGGACATCGCGATTGGTCAGGATACCGACAAGACGGCCCGGCCCCTTGGTAGCATTTTCAACGACTGGAATACCGGAAATTCCATGTGCCTTCATCAATGCCTGAGCGTCGGCAAGTGTGGCATTCGGCCCGATGGTAACCGGATTTACAACCATGCCGGATTCAAATTTCTTTACCTGACGGACTTCTTCCGCCTGACGTTCCGGCGTCAGATTACGGTGAATGACGCCAATACCACCGGCCTGCGCCATCGCGATAGCCAGACGGGATTCCGTCACCGTATCCATGGCAGCAGAAAGAAGAGGAAGGTTAAGCTCGATATCCTTGGCGATGCGCGTACGCAGATCAACCTGCCCCGGCATTACTTCGGAATGGCCCGGCTGCAACAGCACATCATCAAATGTGAGAGCGAGAGCGCCAGTGGGCGATTCCACGATTTTAGCCATTGCCAATTCCTTTGCCTATTTTATCGAATGAGAAAAGCCGCCTCTCCGGAATAGGTCCGGGAGCAGCGACACATCTGGTTTGCTAGGTTGAATTGGCACCGGCTGGTAACACGGTTATGACCAAATGGAAAGCCTTTTGCTGACAAGTTTCAGTTACCGATAAGGATTTACGTGATAAATCTCTGCACACATCGAAATCGGGCAGCAGCAGGCTTGCAGGGGCAAAGTGAGAAAATCCTATAGACGCGTTCCACTCATCCGCCGGTCAAAAGCCATGTGGATCTCACCACATGTCTGGAAACCGCGACTGGTCTTCTGGTGCGGCGCACTGGCCATCGGTCTTATCAGTGTAGGCTTTGCCGAAGCTGCGGACATTGCACAAGATTGGTTCAAGAGCCTCACAAGTGGAAGCGGCTGGCGTGCATGGCTTCCCCTGCTTATCACGCCGGTGGGGTTTATGGCCTGTTCCTGGATAGCCTTATCCTGGTTTCCAAATTCTGGAGGCAGTGGCATTCCGCAAGCAATTGCCGCACGCCATTTGCACGATCATGAAGATCGAACTCTGCTGCTTTCACTCAAAACCGCGATCGGTAAGATCATTCTTACTCTGGCCGGGCTTTTCAGTGGTGCATCTATCGGTCGTGAGGGTCCAACCGTGCAGATCGGTGCGTCCATCATGATGCAATCAGCGCGTTTCGGCGGCATGGAACAAGCGCGTGGTCTCATCCTTGCAGGCTCTGCCGCAGGTATAGCGGCTGCGTTCAATACCCCCCTTGCAGGTGTTGTCTTCGCTATTGAGGAGATGGGGCGCGCCTACGCCGCACGAACCAACGGTCTCGTATTATCTGCTGTTATTCTCGCCGGTCTTGCTTCGCTGGGCCTCGTTGGAAACTATAATTATTTCGGGCTGACCACCGTTACTGCTTCCAGCGGTAAAGACTGGGTTCTGGTGATTGCGTGCGGTGTAATTGGTGGAGCATTCGGGGCTGCCTTCAGTGCGCTCGCACTCGAACTAGGACGTCGTGTGCGACGCCGCATACAAAAGGCCCCTCTTCGCAACGCAGTATTTTTCGCGGGAATTTGCGGTCTTCTGGTCGCTATCATTGGCATTGCGTCCGGCGGATCGACCTTTGGAGCAGGCTACGATCAGGCACGGAGCGCCGTGGAAGGGTTGGCTCTTCCACCTCTTTATTTCATAGGGAAGTTCCTTGCTGGTCTCCTTTCCATGATTTCGGGGATACCGGGCGGAATATTTGCACCTTCTTTGTCGGTCGGTGCGGGACTAGGCAGCACAATCGGCCTGGTTCTTGGAACCAGTGCGAGTCTTGCTGCTGTTCTCGGTATGGCAGGCTATTTTGCTGGCGTCGTGCAAGCGCCGATGACTGCATTCGTCATCATTCTGGAAATGACCGGCAATCATAACAACGTCATTCCACTCATGTGCGCATCGATGCTGGGCTACGGCACTGCACGGCTGATCTCTCACGAGCCGCTCTACCATGCTTTGTCACGTGACTACGTGGCAGACGTACTGCGCCAGCGCCGGGCGCGCGAAAAGAATACGTTCTCTCAATAGAGCGAAAATGGAGGAGAAAACTGTTCATGGATCGCAGAACATTCGCCAAGTCGCTTGCGGGACTTGGGGCAATGCCCTTTGTCGTCAATGCGGCATCGGCAGCTACTGAGGGAGGAGCAGGCATGCTGGAGCTTATGGGTGGAAGCATCACGGATGTACCCGGAATCAAGCTGGGACACCACACACTGACAAAACGCCCGACCGGCTGCACTGTTCTTCTCTGCGAAGAAGGCGCTTCCGCGGGTGTTGATGTACGCGGTTCGGCGCCCGGTACGCGTGAAACCGATCTGCTCGATCCGATCAATTATGTGCAGCAGGTTCAAGCTATTCTGCTTTCCGGCGGCAGTGCCTATGGTCTGGCGGCTGCGACTGGCGTTATGCGTTATCTTGAAGAGAACAATCTCGGCTTCAAGATCGGCAAAGGCGTCGTTCCGATTGTACCAGCAGCAATCCTGATGGATCTCGGTGTCGGAGATTTTTCTGTGCGTCCCGATGAGGAAGCCGGTTATCTGGCATGCCAGGCCGCCAAGGCTGAAGCTTCTGGAGAAGGCAACATCGGTGCTGGTGCAGGCGCTACCGTCGGCAAAATGTTCGGCATGGACTACGCCATGAAGGGCGGGCTCGGCACAGCCAGTTACAAGGTGCCTGGCACCGAAATCGTTGTCGGCGCAATTGTTGCCGTCAATGCTGTTGGTGACGTCTATGCACCGAACTCGCGCCAGATTCTGGCTGGTGCGCGGACCGAGGACGGCAAGGGCTTCCGTGATACGATGTCCGCCATCATGCAGGGCCATGGCGTGGTCAAGTCCGGCGGCGCCAACACCACGATTGGCGCAATAGCGACCAACGTCCCGTTCGACAAGGCTCAACTGAAAAAGATTGCGGGCATGGCGCATGACGGTTTTGCGCGCACTATCAATCCAATCCACACTATGTGGGACGGTGACACGATCTTCGCACTTTCCACAGGCAAGGCAAAAAGCGTGGAAGCCGATGTAACTGCGATTGGAGCGATTGCAGCGACTGTTATGGCAGAAGCCGTGGCACGTGCGGTTGTCAATGCAGACAGCCTTAAGGATTTGAATTTGCCAGCATATAAGGATTATGCCCCGCAGTAAGGTGGTTACCTGTTAACAATACTGTGCACTTCGGCGGCCCCTCAGACGCACAAAAGGCAGTCTGGATGGACTGTAGAAGCGTGTTCTTTACAGAAGCGAATCCTTCTATAGTTCCATCATGCCAATTCGACACTTAAGCGAAACCATCATCAATCAGATCGCAGCGGGGGAAGTCATCGAACGCCCCGCCAGCGTTATCAAGGAACTTGTCGAAAATGCTATCGACGCTGGCGCGACCCGCATTGAGGTCGTGACCGGTGGCGGTGGCAAGACATTGTTGCGCGTGACGGATAATGGTTCGGGGATTCCGGTCGATGAGCTTCCATTGGCAGTTTCCCGCCACTGTACCTCCAAGCTTTCGGACGATGTGCACGACATTCGTGCACTTGGGTTTCGTGGGGAAGCTCTGCCATCTATTGGCTCGGTCGCAAAACTGACCCTCAAATCTCGTCCGCAGGACGCTGACTCCGGCTTTGAAGTATCGATTTCCGGCGGACATCTCGACGGTCCCCGTCCTTCCGCGCTCAATCGCGGGACAATTGCCGAGGTCCGCGATCTTTTTTTCGCGACGCCTGCCCGTCTCAAATTCATGAAAACGGATCGTGCGGAAGCTTCCGCCATAACCGATGTCGTCAAGCGCATCGCAATTGCCTTTCCCCATGTCCGCTTTTCGCTTGCAGGCACCGACAGGACACCACTGGAACTGGCCGCAACCGGCAGCGGCGCAGAAGCAACGCTTGAGCGCATCAATCAGGTGCTCGGAAAAGAATTCGGCGAAAATGCGCTTGCCATTGACGCGGAACGCGACGGCGTACGTCTGGCCGGATTTGTCGGCATCCCCTCCCATAATCGTGGCAACGCCCTGCATCAGTTCGCCTATGTGAATGGGCGCCCGGTGCGGGACAAACAGCTTTTCGGCGCATTGCGTGGAGCCTATGCGGATGTCATGGCACGTGATCGTCATCCGGTTGCCGTATTGTTTCTGACGCTGGATCCGGCATTTGTCGACGTTAATGTGCATCCTGCCAAGGCTGACGTGCGTTTCCGTGATCCAGGTCTTGTGCGCGGGCTAATCGTCGGGGCGATCAAACAAGCACTGGCGCAATCAGGTATTCGGCCTGCGACCAGCGGTGCCGATGCCATGCTGCAAGCGTTCCGTGCAGAAGGATTCCAGCCGCCCTCACCATCATTCACATCGCGGCCTTCTTCGGCTGGTTATGCATCGGGGAGCTGGCACCCCGCAGTTTCCTCGCCGAGAACCGAATGGTCACCGCAGACCGCACATCCGGCGCATCGGCCGCTGGACTTGGGAGCGGCACCCTCCTTTCAGGAAAGTGACCAGGCGACGCTCGCCACCGTTAACGTGCTGGCGGCAGATGCCCGAGCGACGCGTGACGAAGCACCGGTGGAACTCCAGCAGAAGCCACTCGGGGCGGCCCGCGCGCAAATCCACGCGAACTATATTGTCTCCCAGACCGAAGACAGTCTCGTCATTGTAGATCAGCATGCGGCTCACGAACGTCTCGTTTATGAGGCGTTGAAAAACGCCCTGCATTCTCGTCCCATATCGGGACAAATGCTGCTTATTCCTGAAATCGTGGATCTGCCGGAAGAAGACGCCGAGCGACTGGCAACCCACGCGGAAACACTTGCCCGCTTTGGCCTTGGCATCGAGCAATTCGGGCCAGGTGCTATCGCGGTGCGTGAAACGCCCGCAATGCTCGGAGAAATGAACGTGCAGCAGCTGATCCGCGATCTTTCGGATGAGATTGCGGAACACGACACATCTGAAGGATTGAAGGCCATGTTGAACCATGTGGCCGCAACAATGGCCTGTCATGGTTCCGTTCGCTCGGGGCGACGGTTGAAGCCTGAAGAAATGAATGCGCTCCTGCGTGAAATGGAAGCCACCCCCGGCTCAGGCACCTGCAATCACGGTCGCCCAACCTACATCGAACTGAAACTGACAGATATCGAACGGCTATTTGGCAGGCGCTGATAGAATTACAACGACGTATGATGTTGTACTGCTGGACGCAACGCACGACGCTTGCTAGAGTCGGCTACAAAGGTTTTACACACATGAATAAATTTGAATCCCCCCGTTCTTCCGAAGCTGTTCTGCGCTATCTCGACGGTGATTATGAAATCGTCAGGCATGGAGCCTATGTCGCGTGTGCGGTGACAGGCGCCCATATCCCGCTCGATGAACTCAAATATTGGAGTGTTTCGCGGCAGGAACCCTACGCAACAGGCCTGATTTCTTTTGAACGTGAGTTGGAAGTCAATCCTGAAATGCGTAGCCGAAAGAAGGCTTAAAATCAGCTTGTAACACGGCTTTTGAAGCGCTCGATGACCGTATCCAGAATGTGGTCAAGCGCATCGTTGCGATCAAATTTGAGATCAACGTTAAGGACAGCGAGTTTCGTCAGAAAACCGGCAGGAACTCCAATCATCGTTGCCAGACGCACCTGATCCTTCGCCGTAGTGATCAATCCCAATCCCTGACGACGTGCTGTGTCTGTCAGATTGCGAATATCGTCTGATGCAAAGCTGTGATGATCGGGGAATGAGCATGTTTCCACAATCTCACCGCCTGCTTCAGCAACACTTGCATAGAATTTTTCAGGATTGCCTATGCCCGCAAATGCAAGCCAACGATTGCCCGCTATTGGTGTGGTAGACGACGGCTTAAGCCGGGCTTCATATATCGGTCTACCTGCTCGTGCTGTCTGACGGATAACGAAATCAGCACCATCACCTTTGCCGATACGCAGCAAAGCGTCGGTCTTACGCATTTGATCAGTCAGTGGAGCCCGCAGGGGGCCTGCCGGTATGACCTTTCCATTGCCAATACCACGGGCAGCATCCACAACCAGCAACGAAAAATCGGCAAAAAGTCGTGCGCTCTGGAAACCGTCATCCATGATGATGAAATCGCAACCGAGCGCCTGTAAATGTCGAGCCGCCTTTAGCCTATCAGGACAGAGAGCCACCGAAGCATGACGTGCCAGCAGGAGTGGCTCATCCCCGACGTAACGCGCACTGTCATGCGCGGGATCAACAACGTGTAGTCCCTTGTAAGCGCCGCCATAGCCGCGTGAGACGATGCCGGGGTTTAGACCTCGTGCTTTTGCGCCAGCAGAAAAAGCAATTGCAGTCGGTGTTTTTCCGGCCCCACCTACGGTAAAATTGCCCACGCAAAGAACCGGCAGAGAAATTTTTGGTGGTTCCGCTTTCAAAAGCCGACGGCCCGCCACGGCTCCGTAGAGCCAGGCAGCAGGCGCCAAAGACAAAGCGCGCCAATCAGGTTTATCCCACCAGAAAGGCGGCGCTTCACTCACCATACTCAGTGACCGCCTGTCTGATAGGCAGCCTCATTGCGATTGCCGGGTAACTGTGCCTGCAGGATCAATGGCTGGATAAACGGCTCGAGTGCGACAAGCGTACGATCCAGTGCGCCGCGCATATCCCTGACCGTGCTCACCCCAGCATTGATCATGGCACGGAGATGCTGAGGGTTGTTGAACAGGAAATTGATCGCTCCTGCGAGCATATTGCGATCCTTCACAATGCGTGCGCCCCCATTCTTGATGAGGCGTTGGAAGGATTCACGAAAATTCTGGACATTTCGTCCTGTTAGCACAGCAGTTCCCATCATCGCCGGTTCCAGAGGGTTGTGTCCACCTTCCTTGGTCAGCGAATTGCCAATAAATGCTATTTCGGTGAGCTGGAGATAAAGTCCCATCTCCCCAATGGTATCTCCGAGCAGGATATCTGTGTCAGCTTCAATCGGCTCATTGGCGCTGCGACGCGCAACCTTGAGCCCCTTTTCAGCCAGCATAGCCTGAATGGCCGCAGCACGATCTGGATGACGCGGCACGATGATCGTGACAAGATGCGGATAGCGTACTTTCAGCATCTGATGAACTTCTGCTGTGATCGCTTCTTCGCCGTCATGGGTCGAAATTGCGGCCCACGTTCTCCGTCCACCGATCTGGCGTTGCAATGCGGCCAGAGCCTGTGGATCAGCCGGCGGCGGATTCGTATCGACCTTGAGATTACCTGAAACACTGACAGGCCGCGCTCCCAGCGTACGAAAGCGATCTGCATCTAGTTCCGACTGTGCGACCACATAGGCAAAATTTTCAAAGAGCGCTTCGGCCAGAGCCGGTCTTTTCTGCCAGACAGCAAAGGAGCGATCAGACATGCGCCCGTTGACCAGAACCTGCGGCGTGTGGCGACTGCCGAGTGAAAGCACAGTAGCAGGCCAGACTTCAGATTCACAACCGATGGCAAGATCAGGTTTCCAGTGGTTGAGAAACTTGTTGACCGCCGGTTGCAAATCCAGCGGCGCGTATTGGTGAATGACCTTACTACCTAACTGATCTGCGACAACTTTTGCCGAAGTCACAGTACCTGTCGTCAGCACGATATGGATACCAGTCGCAGCGATCCGCTCAATCAATGGCGTGATCGCGACGGTTTCACCAACGCTTGCCGCGTGGGCCCAGATAACCGGTCCTTGCGGACGTGCTATGGCGGATTTGCCGTAGCGCTCGCCGCGACGCATGCGCTCTTCCTTGCCGCGAGACGCACGATAGGCGATGTAAGGCCCCATAAATGGATAGGCCGCGGAACCGAGTGCACGGTAGGCAGACAACATATTGCGCGCCCAGCGTTCGCTCATTTCGCTTTCTCCAACGCAGCATAGGCCTTGACGGTCGCGTCGTTGAGTTGGCGCGTTAGCTCCATGCGTTTTTCTTCCAATTGCGTTTCATCGGCATCCGCGTCGACCCATACATTGTCGCCGCGCACGATAATCGAACGCCCAAAGGGCAGCGGAATCGTCGTTTTATCCCAGGACTTTTCCAGAACATGGTTCCGCGAGAAAGCATAAGCAACCGGTATTATTGGACGACCGGACAATTTCGCCAATAAAATGATGCCTTCTCCGGCCTCACGCGCTTTGCCGTGAGCGATGTCCGCTATAATTGATGCCGATTGCCCGTTTTTGAGAGCATTCTTCAACGTCAGAAGCGCGCGTGCGCCTCCCTTTTCAGGCTTGGAGCGAGAACCTCGTCCACCAGAGCCACGCACTGTCAACAATCCAAGTTTTTCCGCAACACGAGCGTTCAGTTCCGCATCTGCACTGCGCGAAAACATGGCGACAAGTTCAATTCCCTTGGGGCAGATGAACGGTCCCATGAGATGTTGCCCATGCCAGAAAGTCACGATGAAAGGATCGTCCTTACCCACCAGCGCCTGTGGGTCTGCTGATTCTTTCAAGCGAGAATTTGTGAAATAGACAAGCTTGAAGTAGGAGGTGATCAGCCAGACCAGCATGGCTTTAACCACGGCAGACTGCGCCAGCGGCCCGCGAATACGTCGCCAGAGGCGCTTCGCGAATCCTTGCTTCTTATGCCCGGTGGTCTGACCCGGACTATCTCCGCTTTGCATCCGATATTGGCCGGGAGCAGTCAAACTGCTCAATCCGCCTTCAGCGTCACGCCTTCTGGATCGAGCAACCGATGCAGGTGCACGATGAAATAGCGCATATGAGCATTGTCTACTGTTTGCTGTGCCTTCGACTTCCATGCGGTCTTGGCCGACTCGTAATCCGGGTAGATGCCAACGATATCGACGTTTTCAAGATCGCGGAACTCAACGGTACCGAGCTTTTTCAGCTCACCGCCGAACACCAGATGAAGAAGCTGCTTTTTGTCGCCTTCGACGCTCATGACAATTATCCCTGAACAAAATTGGTTCGCGGCATGATTAACCCAAGGGTCAGCCCGCGACAACACTCAACATTTCTTGCAGAAGGTCTCCGCTGGCGGCAACGAGAGCGCCATGGCTCAACGTCGGACCACCATACTGGATCGGTAGGGCATCGCTTGTCAGGATTGCCCCGCCCGACTCACTCAGGATCAGATCAGCTGCTGCCAAATCCCAATCATGTGAATTTGGCCGAATGAAGGTGCCCGCTATATCTCCGCGCGCCACCATAGCGATACGGTAGGCCAGCGAGGGAACGTAGGGATGAATCTTTGCACGATCCCGCCAGCTTTCCGGGAGTGCCGTCACCATATTGCGGGCTGATGCTATTGTCACCTGTTCACCGGGCAATGGTAATCTGACACGTATGACAGCACCGTTTTGTGAAGCCCCAACGCCTTTCCCTGCTTCGATGAGCTCGTTGCGCGCCGGACATTCCAGAACGCCGGCCAACGGGCGGCCATTTTCCACAACGGCTATGCTAATACACCATTGATCCTGCCCAGCGATGTATGCACGGGTGCCGTCAATCGGATCGACAACGAAGGCGCGGCTGCGTTTTTCAGCTGCCCGTTCATCGACGGTCTCTTCCGATATCCAGCCATAATCTGGCCGCGCTTTCAAAAGGACATCCTTTAGATAGCGGTCAACGGCCAGATCAGCTTCACTGACGGGCGATGAACCATCCTTCAGCCAGACTTCCGGAGAACGACCAAAGTAGCGCATCGCGATACGTCCGGCTTCACGCGCAGCATCACGCAGAAGCGTCAGTTCACTGACAATTTCGTTGTGCTTGTCAGTTTCCGGCAAGAGTCATGCCTTCAATTGCGAGTGTCGGTGCTGTCATCCCGAAGTTTCGATCAATATCGGAGGCGGGTGTCATATTGAGGAACATGTCCTTGAGGTTCGAAGCAATCGTCACTTCACTGATCGGGTAGGCAAGTTCGCCATTTTCGATCCAGAACCCCGATGCGCCGCGGCTATATTGGCCCGTGATCATGTCAACACCCTGCCCGAACACCTCTGTCACATAAAAACCTGTGCCAATTGCACGGATCAATTCCTCCGGCGACTGCGAACCGGGCTCGATGGCAAAATTGGTTGAAGCAGGCGAAACGCCAGAGCCCGAACGAACACCACGACCATTGCCTTGCAGGCCCAGTTCCCGGGCGCTCGATCCAGAAAGCAGCCAGTGTTTGAGAACGCCATCCTCCACCATCGTCAAAGATTGCCCCTCAATCCCTTCGCCGTCGAACGGACGCGAAGACGAACCGCGCACACGCAGCGGATTGTCAGTAACATTTATGCCGTTCTTGAGAACCTGTTTACCGAGACTGTCACGAAGAAAACTCGTCTTGCGTGCAACAGAAGCGCCATTAATCGCGCTTGCAAGATGTCCCGCAATACCGCGCGCAAGGCGAGGATCGTAGATAACTGTGACAGGCCCCGTCTTTGCCTGACGTGCACCCAACCGCCGCACAGCGCGCTCACCAGCGCGACGACCGATATCATCAGGCGTATCAAGATCAGAAAAATGCAGGCGCGAACTGAAATCATAATCGCGCTCCATTTTCGTGCCCTCGCCCGCAATGGCCGAGACCGATCGTCCAAAGCGTGTAGCAGCATAATGCCCCGAAAAGCCTGTCGATGTGACCAGCACCAGACCACCAAGGCTGCGCGAGGCACCAGCTCCACCTGAATTCGTCACGCCGCTGACTGCGAGTGCAGCTGCTTCCGTCGCAAGTGCGTCCTGCGTCAAACGATCGGAATCGATTTCCGTTGAATCGTAGAGATCAAGATCACGAGGCGAAACAACAAGCAGCGATGGGTCTGCGAGTTGCTCATAGGGATCCTCCGGCGCAACGCGTGCCATAGCAACGGCACGCTCGGCGAGACGGTCGGGATCGGCGCTCGCATTGGCAGAAACACTCGCAATGCGACGGCCTACAAAAACGCGCAGAGCGAAATCATCACTTTCCGACGATTCGGTTCCCTCAACCTTGCCCAACCTCACTGATACGCTAACTGACCGTGCCCGCATCACGACTGCGTCAGCCTGATCAGCTCCCGCCCGTTTGGCTGCAGCCACGAGAACGGCTGCGCGATCGACAAGTTTCTCCGCCGAATTATCTGAAATCATTATATAATCCGAGTTTCCCAAGTTCATCACGGTTCAACCTCGCAGTACGATTTGCAGCGGGACCGAAACCGGGACTTGCTAAAAAATATCGTCAAATTGTTCGACATCGGGCTGATTACAGCCATATCTTGTTTCTATATTGCCGAAATCCTAGGGCTTCAAGGCAAGCCCTCCTACATTTCTCCAAATTCCAAGAGCTTGGCATGGTTGCAACTGGCGGAAGTCTCTACCTGCAGTGTCTGATGATTTTGGGCGGTGCGATTATCGCTGCGCCGCTGTTCAAGCGATTAGGGCTTGGTACAGTCCTCGGCTATCTTGCGGCAGGCATCACGATTGGCCCCGTAGCTCGCCTCATTGCAGACGGAGAAGATTTTCTGCACTTCTCCGAGCTTGGCGTTGTCTTTCTTCTCTTCATCATCGGACTTGAGCTGAAACCCTCAAGACTTTGGGCGTTGCGCCAATCGATCTTCGGTCTTGGTACCGCGCAGGTTCTGCTTTGTGGAGCAGCCCTCACTACTCTTGGCATTTACTTTGCGGGCCTCAGCCCCGAAGCAGGGATCATCATCGGTTTCGGTCTCGCGCTTTCGTCTACGGCATTTGCCATGCAGGTTTTGGAGGACCGGGCCGAAACGAACCAGAAACACGGTCAACGTGCTTTTTCGATCCTGCTGTTCCAGGACCTCGCCATCGTGCCGATCCTTGCAATTATTCCGGCACTTTCGCCGACCGAACCGTCGCAGGCGAGCGCGGGTTTCCACCTTGCCACAGCAATTGCGGCCATCGCGGCACTGGTGGTCGCCGGACGTTATCTCATCAATCCGATGTTCCGCATTATCGCCAATACCGGCGCTCGCGAAGTGATGATCGCAGCAGCGCTTTTTGTGGTGCTCGGATCAGCCAGCCTGCTTCAGGCGGCTGGCCTTTCGATGGCCATGGGTGCATTTATCGCCGGTGTTTTGCTGGCGGAATCATCCTACCGACACGAACTTGAAGCGGATATCGAACCATTTCGCGGAATCTTTCTCGGATTGTTTTTCGTGGCGGTTGGTCTTTCGCTGAACCTCACTGTGATCGTACAGTATTGGAAGGTTATCCTTCTTGCTGTTCCCATTTTCATGGCAACCAAGATCGCGATCATCTATCTGCTGTGCCGTGTCTTCCGGTCCAACCATAACGATGCTGTGCGAATTGCGTTTCTTCTGCCGCAAGGCGGCGAATTTGCCTTTGTTCTTTTCTCGGCAGCTTCTGCCGCATCCATAGTCTCAAGCGCACTCGGTTCAGAGCTTGTAGCCGCCGTCACCGTATCCATGGCGCTAACACCGCTTTCCGTTTTGATTGGCTCAAAGCTGCTTATCAAGGACAAGACTGTCGATGAAATTGAGGAAAACTTCGAAGGTGCCGGTTCTGACGTATTGATGATCGGCTTCTCGCGATACGGTCAGATTGCATCGCAAATCCTGCTCGCTGGCGGTATCGACGTAACCGTGATTGACAGTTCGCCCAATCGCGTGCGTGCTGCCGGAAAATTTGGCTTCCGTATTTATTTTGGCGACGGTACTCGTAAAGACGTGCTGGAAGCGGCAGGTATAAGAAAAGCGAAGATCGTTGCCATCTGTACCCACAAGAAGGAAACGACCAACCACATCATCAACCTTATACAATCCGAATACCCGGATGTGCGGCTGTTCGTTCGTTCATATGATCGGGAACATACGCTGCAACTGCGCGCTCAAGGTGTCGAGTATGAACTGCGCGAAACGTTCGAATCCGGTTTGCTGTTTGGTCAGCGTACACTCGAAGGGCTCGGCATAGCCGAAACCCAAGCCTACGAAATTCGTGAAGACGTTCGCCAGCGCGACGAAGATCGTCTCCACGTGCAGGCTTCGGAAGGAATCATGGCTGGTCGCCATCTGCTCTTCAACAAACCGGTCACACCAGAGCCTCTGGTCAAACCTGTCCGCGAAGGTCAGCGCATCGACAAAGGCGCGGATGATATCGTATCCGCCTCGTCGTCAAGTGACACAGTCGGATCACCCGTTCCGGCGGAATAGCAAACGTATAGGAAGCCGGTAGATTCAGGTTGCAAGCGTTGAATTTATCGGCACCACTTTTCCCTCAACTGTCAGTTCGAGAGCACGTTTCAGTTCGTCGCGAACACTGGCGCTCTGTGACAATATCTGTTCGAACTTCAGGAAATCCAGAAGACCGATCCGCTCGACATTAGGGCGAATGAAAATATGCGGGGGGCGAATTCGAAATTTGTTTTCGATGATGGAGCACATGGTCAGCTGGTTCGCCCCGATCACTGCCTCGAATGTGGTTGGCATGTAGTCATCTGGTCCGACCGGCGTGCCGACAACGTCGATGCCGATGACAATATCGGCCTCATCAAACAGCAGATCAAAGGGTACTGGATTGAACAAGCCGCCATCGACCAGAATGCGGCCATCCCGGCGTACTGGTGCGAAAACTGGTGGTATGGCACAGGATGCTGCGATGGCCGAATGCAGATCGCCATCGCGAATATGGATTTCCCGAGCGGCGTGAAAGTCCGCCGCTGTGATAGTCATCGGGATTTTCAGCTCTTCTACATTCATCGGCAGGCTTGCAGGCAAAAAGACGTCCAGCACCTTTTCGATATTGAACTGGCTGACGCGCAAGCCACCTTTCAGCAATTCTACCCAGCGCGCAGGGCGGGTCTGCCACATACGCTTTGCGACTTCGGAGCGGCGATTGAAAATCGCCGCCATATATTCATGAACTTCCTTGCCCGTCATGCCGCTCGCCATTCCGGCGCCAACAATCGAACCTATCGACGAGCCTGCAATTGCAACCGGTTTGATACCAAGTTCATCGAGCACCTCGACAATATGGATGTGGGCAATGCCGCGTGCCCCACCTCCGCCGAAAGCGACGGCAATTCGGGGCGATGACGGCACTGCCTTTTCCAATTTGGTACCTTTTAGCTTTGGGCCGGGCCGAAAATCAATATTGCCGGTTCCGCTTCAAGCAGTTTCTTAGCAATAGCCTTGACCTGATCCAACGTTACAGCATCAATCAACTCCGAGCGCTTGTCGATATAATCACGCGGAAGTTCTGCTTCCTGCAAGCTAACGAGAGTTTCAGCAATAGCGGCGGATGAATCCAGATTGTTGACGGCGTAAGATCCCTTGAGGAAGTTTTTGGCAGCAGCAAGTTCTTCTTCCGTGGGCCCGTCCGCGGCCATAGCAGCAACCTGCTCGCGGATAATCTTCAGGGATTCCTGCGCTTTGTCAGGACGGGTCGCAGTCGAAATCATCAATGCCGAAACATGATCACGCATGACCATGGATGACGATACCGAATAGGCAAGGCCACGCTTTTCACGCACTTCGGCATAAAGACGCGATGTAAAGCCACCACCCAGAATATGGTTCATCAGATAGGCTGCAAAGAATTCGGGATCCTTGCGCGGAATAGCCGGATAGACAAAGCTGATCGAGGTCTGCGGCATATCGAAATTGAGGCTGGTCGTCGTGCCAAGTGCCAGTTTGGCATCGGGTACAGGAACCAGTTCGGCCATCGCGGGGAGATCGCCGAACACCTTATCCAGCAACGCCTCCAAATCCTTCGCATTGATCGAACCCACAACGCCGATAGTCAGACGGTCACGCGCAAAGTTCTTGCGGTGAAAGTTCACCAGATCGTCACGCGTGATCGACTGCAGTGATTTCACCGTGCCATCATCGGGACGTGCATAAGGATGGTTCCCATAGAGAACTTCGGAGAACTTACGCGATGCAATCGTCGAAGGGTTGCGTTGTGAGGATTCGATACTCGCAACCACCTGCTGTCGAATACGATCAATAGCATCTTGGTCGAAGCGAGGCTTGTTGACAGAAAGAGCAAGCAAGTTTGTGGCTGCGTCGCGATTTTCCGCGAGCATGCGAATACCGCCCGAAACGGAATCCTGTGTTGCAGAAAAGCTCATTTCCGCGCCCAGATTGTCTATCTTCTCCTGAAACGCATCCGATTTCAGGTCGCCCGCCCCCTCATCGAACAGCCCTGTCATCAGGTTAGCCAACCCTTCCTTCCCGGAAGGATCCTGCGATGTGCCACCCTTGAATGAGAACCGCATGGAAATAAGCGGGACTGAATCGTCTTCTACCAGCCAGGCATGAATACCTTTTGGCGAAACAACTTCCTGAATTTCGATTGCGCGCGCCGGCAAGGCGCACACGATCAACAATGTCACGGATGCGGCAAGAACACCCACAGCCGACCCGGCATAGCGAAAGTCGAAAACACGTCTGAAGTTCAACGTAAGAATGTTCTTCACTGGATCGCTCCTCCCGCACCATTGGCCCCGGCGCTTCCCGCTGACGCATCCGGGTTCTCGCGAGCGCTCTCCGGCTCGGCGTCCGGAGGAAGCAGGTAACTCGTTACCGATTGGTCTTTAACGAGATAACGCGTCGCCACATCCTTGATCTGATCGACTGTCACACCCTTGATGACCTCCGGCCATTTCTGGATATCGTCAACCGTTTGCCCAACAGACAGCGACGAGCCATAAATCCGGGACATACCTGTCTGGCTGTCGCGTGCAAAGATAACCGCTTTCAGGAAACGATTGCGAGCTTGATCGAGCTCGGTCTGGCTTACGCCGTCTTTGATGATCCGTGCCACTTCGGCTTCAACGGCTTTTTCGACATCGCCAAGCGTCGCGCCATTGCGCGGCGCGCCATATACAGAAAACGTGCCGTCATCAAGCGCATCGCCACCATAGCTCGCGCCAGTATTGGCAGCGATACCCTGCTTGACGATCAATTCCTGATAAAGGCGTGAACGCAACGAACCGCCGAGAATTTCGCTCAGTAGATCAAGGGCGGGGGCATCCCCTGGTTTTACATTCGGAAACCGTTTTTCGTTCGCATAGGAAGGAACAAGCCACGACACACGGAATGAGGGGGTGCTTACACGCTCATCGTGCAACGTCACGACGCGGGCGGCGTGCTTCGCGGGCTCCTGAGGACGCTCACGCGGCAGAACTTCGGCGCGTTTCGGCACCTTTGCCCATGTCTTCAACGTCAGCTCGCGTACGCGTTCCGGTGAAACGTCTCCAGCGATGATGAGCGTTGCATTATTCGGTGTGTAATATTGCTGATAAAAGTCGATGGCGTTCTTGAGGCTTAGCTTTTCCATTTCCTGCTGCCAGCCAATTACAGGCTTGCGATAAGGATGGTTATAGAAAAGAACAGCGTCGCTATTCTCCATCAGCATGGAAGCCGGATTGGAATCAACTCGCATCCGGCGTTCTTCCAGAATGACATCCCGTTCGGTTTTCACCGCTTCTTCATTGAGCACCAGATTTTCCATCCGGTCCGACTCGAACTGCATCACCATTTCCAGCGCTTCGGGAGATACCCGCTGGAAATAGGCCGTATAATCATAGGAGGTGAAGGCGTTTTCTTGCCCGCCGATGGAGGCGACTTTCGCCGAAAACTCGCCAGCTGGGTGGTTCTTCGTACCCTTGAACATCAGATGTTCGAGGAAATGCGCGATACCTGAAACGCCGGGCGCTTCATCGGCCGACCCTACATGGTACCAGATCATCTGGGTCACGACTGGAGCGCGATGATCGGGGATGACAACCACTTCCAGACCATTTGGCAATGTGAAATGACTGACCCCATCCGACTGGATGATTTCTGGAAGCGCTGTTTGTTCAGCGACTGGGGGCGACACGGGCGCTGGTTGCGTTTCGGCGGCAGCGGCAGGTTGGCTTTCTGCCCGGACTGCACCGCTTGCCACCGGTAAAGCCAGCACGAAACCCAAGGCGGTGGACAACAGCAAGCGCCGGAGTGAGGGGTTATTCACCAAGCGACATCTCCAATCGGTTTCATTCCCGCCCGTTTTTCCGGGCAGCATTTCAATTTTTATGCGAACAGAAGCGTCCGCTAATTCAACCGGCGGCTTTCAACTGGATCAGCCGAATAATCGTGCCCCCGTAGTTGCGCTCTTCCAACACGACGAATCGCTCATCAAGCTCGAGCGCCGCCTCAGCATCTTCTTCAAGCACCAAAAGTGCGTCAGGATTAAGCCAACCACCTTGAAGTGCAGACAAAAATGCCTTTTCCCCCATACGCCGCCCATAAGGCGGATCGGCAAAAACCAGGTCGAACGGCTCCATCGTACCGACGATACCCAACTGACAGGCGTCGCGCCGCAAAATCTTGGTGTGCCCCTGCAGACTGAAAGCCTCGATATTCTGACGCAACAATCCCCGCCCCTCCGCAGATTCTTCCACGAAGGTCGCGTAGCGCGCACCGCGCGATAGGGCCTCAAGACCAAGCGCGCCTGTCCCTGCAAATAGGTCGAGGACGCGTGCGCCCTCTACCTTGTTGGGGAAATTATGCGCGAGGATGTTGAACAGGCTCTCGCGTGTGCGATCGGTGGTGGGACGAATGGCGTTGGTCGAAGGTGTTACGAGCGCACGCCCGCGGAACCTACCGCCGACGATCCGCACCACCGCCTCCAGTTCTGCCACCGCCTGACTTGCTGCCACCCGGCTTTCCACCTGGTTTACCACCCGGCTTGTTTCCTGGTCCACGACGCGGTCCATCCTTCGAACCATCATCAAAACGACGAGATTTATTACCCGGTCCGCTGCTGCGCGGGCCTGAGCGCGTATCGCGATCGGATGCACCAAAACGGCCTTCACCACGCGGTCCGCCCGGCTTTCCCGTCTTGCGGCCCTCGAAGCCGCCCTTACCGTGCTCTACAGTCCGGCCTTCCGCGTCGCGCAATTCTGCACGCTCGCGTTTGCCGGGACGACGCTCCTTGCGTCCATCCTCACGCTGCTCACGGCGCTCTGGACGTCCCTCTTCCGAGCGGTTTCCTTCCGGACGCGGACGCTGTGGACGAGCGTCCTTATCAAAGCGGCCTTCCGGTCGCTTGTTATAGCGGCGTTCACCACCTTCGTCGCGTCCCTGCTCCTCATCACCAGCCCGACGCGGGCGCATCTGCAGATCGCCACTGAATTTCGCTGAACGATGCGGAACTTGACGTTCGACACGGGCGGGCTTGGCAGCCGCATTTTCGCCCTTTGGACGCGCACCTGGAGCCATCCAGACATTGGCGTTTCCGCGACGACGCGGTTCAACCTTTTCGGCTCCCTTGTCGTCGCGACCGCGACGACGCTGAGGACTGCTGGAAATCCATTCACGTTCGCGCGGGCCACGCCGGCGTTCGCCTTCCTCGCCCTCATCTTCCACGTCGCGACGAGTCCGTCCCTGAACAGCGGCATTGGAAAACTCGTTCAGAACAGGCGCATCGAAATCCGCGCCTGAATCCTCAATCAACTTGTCACCAAGCTGATCTCGCAGGATACGTCCCTTGATTTCGCGGACTGCACCTTCTTCAAGATCACCGAGCTGGAAAGGACCGAATGAAACGCGGATAAGACGTCCAACAGTCAGACCAAGAGCGCCCAGAATATTCTTTACTTCACGGTTCTTGCCTTCGCGCAATCCGATAGAGATCCAGACATTGGCACCCTGCTCACGCTCAAGCGTTGCTTCAATACTGCCGTAGAAGACGCCATCGACGGCAATGCCGTTCTTCAGCTCATCAAGCTGTACCTGTGTGACCTTGCCGTGGGCGCGAACGCGATAGCGGCGCAGCCAGCCGGTGGAAGGCAGCTCCAGAACGCGCGACAGACCACCATCATTGGTGAGCAGCAACAGACCTTCGGTATTGATGTCGAGACGACCAACTGAAAGTACGCGTGGCATCTCGGCAGGCAGTGCCTCGAAAACCGTTGGGCGACCTTCAGGATCGCGATTGGTCGTCACAAGACCCGCAGGCTTGTGATAAAGCCAGAGACGGGTACGCTCGGTCTGCTTCAATGGCTTGCCGTCGACCGTAATAATATCCGTGCGCTTGACATTGACCGCAGGGCTCTCAAGCACCTTGCCATTCACGGCAATACGGCCAGCAGCGATCATCGTTTCCGCTTCACGGCGTGAAGCTATGCCTGCTCGTGCCAGACGCTTGGCGATACGTTCGCCCGTGTCCTCTTGCCCCTCGGCGTCGCGCGGTCCGAATTTACGTGGCTTGTCACGTCCGCCGTCATCGCGGCGCGGACGAGTGTCACGATCTGGCCGAGCGGGACGATCGGAGCGCCCTCCACGGCCATGCGGACGCTTGCCATCCTTGTTGTCATCATCTTTAGTCATCTGGTATTGGCCTTTCAGCAGCGCTGCCGTGTCACCTTACACCTTTAATGACAGGCAAGGGACAGCCGGAAACAGGAACGCTGTATAAATCCGTTCGCAAATCGGTTTCGATTTCGGGAATTATGCAGTAACAAATCGCTTCATGGCTTGCGAGCGAAATTTCCGAAAGAATGCACGAAATGGAACAGCCATGAATAAGAGTGCCAAAATCCCGGACCCAAAGATGGCTACCCCCATGGAGATAGCACTTGCAGAAGCGCGCGCTGCAGGTTCACGTGGAGAGGTTCCGATTGGCGCAGTCATTGTGCATCAGGGCACGATCATTGCACGAGCAGGCAATCGTACACGTGAGTTCAATGACGTAACAGCCCATGCCGAAGTGCTTGCAATTCGTGAGGCTGGAAAAGCCCTACAATCCGAACGTCTGGTCGACTGCGATCTTTATGTGACGCTGGAACCATGCGCGATGTGTGCAACCGCCATTTCTTTCGCCCGTATACGTCGCCTCTATTACGGCGCCTCCGACCCGAAAGGTGGCGGCGTTGAACATGGGCCACGGTTTTATACGCAGCCCACCTGCCACCATGTACCGGAGATTTATGCGGGTTTCTCCGAGGGGGATTCACAGAAAATCCTGCGGGATTTCTTCCGCGACAAGCGCTAGCTTCTGCTCAGAGCCTTGTGTCCAGCCATGTAGCGCAGCGTATTATCTCGCAGCATGAAATGATGAATAAGAGCCATCAGAACGTGTCCCGCAATTATCACAAGCAGGCCCCAACCCAGCAAACCATGCAATGCGCTGCCCGGAGCGGTCAGCGCGGCATTTTTCACATCGGTCTGCTCGAAAATCCGGATGCCAAGAAATGAGAAGCCTCGCCCGCCGCCATATGTGCGCAGCAGAGCCAATGCAGGCACTGCGAACATCAGGCCATAGATAACGAGATGCCCGAGTTTAGCCAGTTTGCCGACATGGCCTGACTTATGCGGACGACGACCTGAGTTCAACAATCCCCAGACCCCGCGTAATAGTACAAGCACCAGAAGCGCGAAACCAAGCTGGTAATGAGCCGACCAGAAGATATTGTAGATCGTCGTATCTTTAGCCACGACGCGTAGAACTGCTGACGCAAACTGCCAAAGAAACAGGAGAGCCATCAGCCAATGAAGAGATCGACTGATTAGACCATATCCCGACGGCGTATCCCAGATAGTGTTCGTATCGTTCATCAAATCATACCTTACTTCCCAAGTTGGCATGATACGATCTGCATGAAAGAAATCTTTGATTGAAATCAAATATACGTCAGAACTGCCAACATTAAAAATATTTAATAATCTTTCCTGCGAGAAAACAGATTAAACATTCACTAAAACTACTGAAATAATAAGCCGCAGTAAATTCTATTTACTGCGGCTTATTATCAAGAAAATAAATTCAGCAAACGATTAGTTCCAAGGCAGATAGTCGCGCCAGCCCTTGGATTTGCCGGATGCCTTCTTGCGCTCACGTTCCTTTTGCGCCTCGTCCGTACCCAATTCGCCTACAGCTGCAGTAGACGCAGGCTCGCGATAAGTAAGCGGCGGTTCGCTCAAATAACGGCGTGTCGTGGAGGAACCCTGAACCTGCTGCTGGCGTGCAGCCTTGTAGGCCGCAACCTTTGCCGGGTCGAATGTCGGCGTACGGGACTCATAATCTTCGCGGCGGCTGTTACCACGCGGCAATGCTGCCTGAATGTTGGACGCTACCGGACCATCCTGAACGACCGGCGACACGAAATTCGGATCATCGCGGTTTGCCGTGATCTCGTCACGCAAACGCTTGCGACGCTGTTCCGGCGATTCTGGCCAATTCGGATCGTTGGCGCTAACAACGCTTTGTTGCGGAGCGGGCAACTGACCTTTATCCCCCGGAGCCGGACGAACCAGGTCGGGGCGAGGCTTGTAGTCAATCCGTTCTTTCTTGTTCTTACCCTGTCCGAAGCTCGCCATATTCGACACATCGTCAAAGAGCTGTGCTCCTGCGGTCTTGTCGGTTCCATAGGTTGGCGAAGAAACGCAGCCGGATAGCGAAACGCCCGCTATCGCTGTCATAAGCACCAGAACTCGTCCTTCAATCTTCATTAGCGCCACTTCTTTTACGCTTGCCGATTTTATCTTCACCAAAATTTGCTCAAGCAAGCCTTGACTGAAGAAACCGGCAACTCCAAGGCAGATCTTGAAATTATCCGAGGAATGCCTTGTACATGAGTGCAACCCATGCGGCAATCCGATGTTAATCGGTATTTCACCATGTCCGAAGAAAGGATTGCAACCCGTTTCCTTCTGAAAATACCCCCAACATATGAAACGCCGAGGGTAAAACTTTCAGAACTCCATCAAGCTTCAAGCTTGCCGAGTGCCTTGAGTTCCCGGAGAGCAGCAGCGTCGCGCGCCGAGACATCGGGAAACTCGGGATCGGAACCAACATCCGTCGTATAACGCCACGAACGGGCGCACTTTTCACCTTCGGCGCGTACGGGCACAACAGCAACGCCTTTCACATCAGAAAGCGTGAAAGCGTCTTCCGGTACAGCCGCATCGCTCAACGAAATACCGCTGGTGATGCAGATTTCCGCAAAATCAAGACCTTCGAGCGAATCGGTCAAGCTCTTGTCGGAAATGTAGACGAGCGGAGCAGCTTCGAGCGACGATCCAATGCGCTTATCCGCACGCTCCAGTTCCAGAGCGCCAGTAACGACACGACGCACCGCACGAACCTTGCGCCACTTTTCCGCCAGCACATCATCCCGCCATTCGGCAGGTGTCGGCCGGAACTGCTCGGCATGAACCGAAACCGATTGCGGATAGCGGTCGAGCCAAGCTTCTTCCATGGTGAAAGGCAGCATTGGCGCCAGCCAGGTCGTCAAGTGATCAAAGATTTCACGCACAGTCTGCAACGCTGCCTTACGGCGAACGCTCGACGGCGCATCGCAGTAAAGCGCGTCCTTGCGGATATCGAAATAGAAGGCCGAGAGCTCGACATTCATGAAGTCGATAAGCGTGCGAGCGATGCGCTTGAAGTCGAAAGCATCATATCCAGAGCGAACAACTTCATCCAATTCAGTCAACCGGTGCAGCATCAGGCGCTCAAGTTCCGGCAAATTCGCATAGGGAAGATTTTCGCCTTTATCGTGAGCGAGCGTGCCCAGCATCCAGCGGATCGTGTTGCGCAACTTGCGATAAGCGTCGATGTTAGTCTGGATGATGCTCTTGCCGAGGCGCTGATCTTCCCAATAATCGGTCGTCATGACCCAAAGACGCAGGATATCCGCACCGGATTCCTTGATGACATCCTGCGGCGTGACCGTATTACCGAGCGACTTCGACATCTTCTTGCCGTGCTCATCCATAGTGAAACCATGGGTCACGACGGCATTATATGGTGCCCGGCCACGCGTACCGCAGCTTTCCAGCAGCGACGAATGGAACCAACCGCGATGCTGGTCAGAGCCCTCCAGATAAACATCAGCTGGCCACTTCATATCCGGACGGTCTTCCAGCGTGAAGGTGTGCGTCGAACCGGAATCGAACCAAACGTCAAGGATGTCGCGCACCTGCGTCCAGCCTTCATTGGCACGGCTTCCGAGGAAGCGCTCGCGGGCACCTTCGGCAAACCAGGCGTCCGCCCCCTCTGCCTCAAAAGCATCGAGGATACGCTTGTTGACTGCATCATCCTGCAGAATGTTGCCTTCTTCATCCACGAAAACGCAGATCGGTACACCCCAGGCGCGCTGGCGCGAAAGCACCCAGTCCGGGCGGCCTTCGATCATCGAACGCAGGCGCGTCTGACCGGCAGCCGGTACGAACCGCGTATCGTCGATGGCCTTCAGCGCGCGCGAACGCAAGGTCGTACCGTCACCAAGGTTTTTGTCCATATAGACGAACCACTGCGGCGTGTTGCGGAAGATGACCTGCTTCTTGGAACGCCACGAATGCGGATAAGAATGCTTCAGGCGACCACGCGCGAAAAGCTTGTCGCGTGCGATCAGCTGATCCACAACGGACTTGTTGGCGTCGCCCTTCTTGCCGTTATCGTCGATAACCCGCGCGGGACCACCTTCACGGTCAGGACCGAAGCCCGGCGCGTCCTTGGTGTAAAAGCCATCATCCCCGACCGGGAACGGAATACTTGGATCTATACCGCGTGCTTCCAGTTCGCGGGCATTGTTCATCCATGCCTCAAAGTCTTCGCGGCCGTGACTTGGAGCAGTATGCACAAAACCCGTACCTGCATCATCGGTAACATGGTCGCCATCAAGCATCGGCACGATGAATTCATAACCACCGCCAAAGCCCTTCAACGGATGGTCGAGGACGATCTTGCCAAGCTCGTCTGCCGAAATACCGCGCAGGCGCTTGAACTGAAGCTTTGCCTTGGCGAAGCTTTCCTCAGCCAGCTTGTCGGCGAAGATGAGCTTTTCGCCCGGGCGAGGGCCAAAGTCGTTCTCGGCTTCCGTGACTTCATAAAGCCCGTATTCGATGCGCGACGAATAGGACACGGCACGGTTGCCGGGAATGGTCCACGGCGTGGTCGTCCAGATCACAACATCGCTGCCGGAGAGATCATTCTGGCCGGCGACCGGGAACTTGACCCAGATCATATCCGACTCGACATCGTGATACTCGACTTCCGCTTCGGCAAGCGCCGTGCGTTCGACGACCGACCACATCACCGGCTTGGAGCCGCGATAAAGCTGACCGGAAGCCGCGAATTTGAGAAGCTCGCCAGCGATACGCGATTCAGCGTGGAAGTTCATCGTCGTATAGGGGTTTTCGAAATCGCCGAGGATGGCAAGGCGCTTGAACTCTTCCGTCTGAACCTTGATCCAGTTGGTCGCGAATTCGCGGCATTCCCTGCGGAATTCGTTGATCGGCACTTCGTCCTTGTTCTTACCCTCGGCGCGATATTTTTCCTCGATCTTCCATTCGATCGGCAGGCCGTGGCAATCCCAGCCCGGAACATAGTTCGAGTTATAACCGCGCATCTGGAACGAGCGGGTGATGACGTCCTTGAGGATCTTGTTCAGCGCATGGCCGATATGGATATTGCCGTTGGCATAGGGTGGGCCATCGTGCAGCACATAAAGCGGGCGGTCTTTCGCCTGCTCGCGCAGCTTTTTGTAGAGATTCATTCCCTCCCAGCGCTCGACGAAAAGGGGCTCGCGCTGCGGCAAGCCAGCACGCATCGGAAACTCGGTCTGCGGCAGATAAAGGGTTTTGGAATAATCGATTTTGGTCGTCTCAGTCATGAGGGTATTCGCCTGTGAAGCCCCGGCCGGAGATGGCGGGCAAGTGGATCAAAGAAAACAGGGGGCTGTAGAGCACAGCCGGTCGCTCCCGGACCTCCGCGCCAGATATTGCCTGGCAAAGCAGCCATTCAGGCAAAGCGGGAGACCGGGCCAATAATTCGTATGGCTGTCATGATAAGCCGAAAATCCGTCATCATGGGCACGCTTTTAGCAATGAGCTTCGCAGGAATAAAGAGGCCAGAGGGGCAAAGACGCAATAAAACTGCATCCCTGCCCCTGAAAGTGTTCACATTGATACCGTTGAGGTCAGTCCAGCGAGAAATCGAAACGATAAGTCGCAGAAACGCCGACCATGAACTGGTCCGGGGAGCCGCGTTCCTTCACGATGCTTGAATCCTTTGCCGAACCTTGCAGACGACTGTACTCACCAAACAGGCTCGTATCGATCTTGTCGGTTGTCTTCCAGGTAATTGCACCACCAACACCAGCTGACTTGAAGCCACCGCCCGGACTATATTCGGAAAGTCCCGACGCAACCGCTTCCTCGGCATCGACGCCGAAATAGGTTTTGAAGTAATCCTTTGATGCGAAAGTCGCACGCGGACCACCCGACACACGAACAGTCGGCGTAACATCATAGAATGCATCGGCAGCAATATCGGCTACGACGCCATTATGCGCACGGATACCGTGACGCACTTCGCCACGCACACGCAACCAGTCGGTCGGGTAGACGTCGACAAAAGCACCTGCTTCACCACCAAACTTCGTGTCTTTCAGGCCATGAATATCGTCATCCCTTTCGAACAACAGCTTACCGGCGAGCCCCACGCGGAAACGGTCATTGTCGATCAACGCGAAGGATACGTTGTCATTTCGCGATGAGAAGCGCGTCGCCTGCCCCTGTCGGCCGAGTGAGATCAGCGGCTGGGCAGAAAAGCGATATTTGTTCGAGCCTTCGAACTTTGGAGCGACGAGGCCTGCCGCGCCGACCTTGAGATACCAATCGCCGGACCAGAAATGCTTGCGAGCGGGCTGAACGGTTTCCGCCGCATAAATATCGGTTTGCTGTACATCGGCGGAGAAAGCGAGCGAACTACTCGTTAGGAATGCGGCACCTGCAACGAGCGCCAGAGGAACAATACGTGCCACATTAAACTCCAACAAAAAGCGCCCCCAACAAATTTTGAGGCATTTATCACTTTTTGTCGAGAATAAGTAAAATTTGATTTAAATCTTAAGTGGAAAACGAAACCAGGACTTCGCCTCACTCAAAAGAAAGCAAGCGATCCAGTTCTGACAGTGGCTTTGCACTTGCAAGCAGGGCTCGTGCCTCTGCGTCATCGCGCTTCATCTGATCGATAAGCGGATCAAGGCCATCAAACTTGATTTCCCCGCGCAGAAAGCCAAAGAAGGATACACAAGCGATCTCACCATAAAGGTCGCCCGAAAAATCAAAAAGAAATGTTTCAAGCAGAGGCGTACCGTCACTGTCGACGGTTGGCCGACGACCAAAACTCGCAACCCCGTCATAAAGATCGCCGTTCTCACGCCTGAACCTGACAGCATAGATTCCGTGCTTTAAGCCCGCTTGCGCGTCGATTTGCATGTTCGCGGTCGGAAATCCAAGCGTACGTCCGAGCTTCTTGCCGTGAATAACTTTACCGCAAGCCATATAGCGATAACCAAGAAGTCCCGCTGCTTGAACGACGTCCCCTTCGCAAAGCAGATTTCTTATGCGGGTCGATGAGACGAGGTTATCGCCTTCGTCTGAAAAGGCGTCGACAAGTGTAACCGTGAAACCGGCTTTTTCTCCAGCTTTCTGAAGAAATTCCGGTGTTCCGCGCCGGCCCTTGCCGAAATGAAAATCATAACCGGTGACCACACAGCTTGCTTGCAATCTTTCAACCAGAATGTGTTCAACGAAGTCCTCCGCAGAGCGAGACGAGAACTCACC
The DNA here is from genome assembly GCF_024539785.1 of Ochrobactrum sp. BTU2. Lineage (NCBI taxonomy): Bacteria > Pseudomonadati > Pseudomonadota > Alphaproteobacteria > Hyphomicrobiales > Brucellaceae > Ochrobactrum > Ochrobactrum sp. BTU2. The sequence goes on from NZ_JAHWRG010000003.1 coordinate 120,588, forward strand.
GGTAAATGGTTGCTCGACGACCGCATCAAAACCCATCAGACGCAGAATCTCAGCCTTCTTTGCTGCTGCGGTCAAACGATCGATCGGCGCATCTGGCTTGAAGAAGCTACGCGGGTGCGGCTCAAAAGTCAGGACTACTGCTGGCAGATCGCTTTTTTCAGCAATCTCCAGCGCGCGCTCCAGAACAGCCTGATGGCCGCGATGGACACCATCGAAATTACCGATTGCCACGACACAATTCTGCAGGCGTTCCGGTAAAGAATCCGTTCCAGAAAGGCGCTGAAAGCTGGATGGGGTCATTGTGATCCGAACTTCGTTGGTCGTAACGAGATTGCTCGTGCTCAAACAAGCGCATTAAGCGCAGCAACCGGACGATTGCCATGCTTCTGGAGAAACGCTTCCATTCGGGCAATGTCAACCGTGCCATCGGTCGTATAATCCGCAGCATGAACTCCGCCGGAGATGTAGAGCACATCCAGTCCGAAATCGGCAGCTCCCTTCACATCGGTCAAGACACCGTCTCCGATACCGAGAATCCGGCTTTTCTCGACTGTCTCACCGCGGATCTCTTCAGCGAACCTCAGTGCTGCCTCGTAAATCGGGCGATGCGGCTTTCCAGCTATAAGAGTGCGTCCGCCGAGCTGGCCATATTCGCGCGCAAGGGCACCAGCGCACCAGATCAGCCGCGTACCGCGCTCAACCATAATGTCCGGATTGGCACAGATGAACGGAAGATTGCGCGAGCGTAGTCGGACCAGCAATTCCTTATAATCGTCCGGTGTTTCACTTTCATCATCATAAAGTCCGGTGCAGACGACCCCCGAAGCTTCGAATTCTTCGACCAATTCAACATCGAGACCGTCATAGATGGTCAACTCGCGCTCACAGCCGATGTGAAACACCTTGCGCGGACCTTCGGCGATCAGATCACGGGTTACATCGCCGGACGTGACCACACGATCATAGGCATCGGCGGGAACGCCAAGACCCAACATCTGCTTTTCGACATCAGGATGAGGCCTTGGAGAATTCGTCACCAGAATGACCGTAACACCCTTGGCGCGCGCGCGCTTTAGCGCCTCGATTGCAGCCGGATACGCGGCTTCACCGTTATGCACCACGCCCCATACATCACAGAAGAGCACATCGTACTGGTCGGTCAGATCGTCGAGGCGTTCGAGCTGCTTCATGGTTTCCTCTTGATAATCCATCGGTAAGGCGAGAACCGCTATAGGGTGTCTTTAAGACTGCCGAGAAGGCAGCCAGCGCTCCATCTAACGCAGCCAATCACATCTGTCACGGTCTTTGGCCTGGATATCCGACCGGCAAAGCGCGTCCAATTATCCCATAGGTGATTTCACCGATCATTTACCGTGCTTCGTGACTGACTGTTAGAAAGATGCTGGTAGGAGCGGATACAACCTTTCATTTCATGTGTCGCAGACACAACCGTCGGCGGGGGCTACATTGAAAAACTGGATCACTCAAACCAGCAGTCTTGCGCTGCGTAGTTTTCGCCATTTGACTCAACCCATGAGCCTGCGCTTTGCCAAAGACGAGCGCGGTAATTTTGCGATGATAATGGCTTTGGTGCTGGTGCCCCTGTTGCTTGCCGGCATGGTTGCAGTCGACTCCGCCAATCTCATGCGCGTGCGCAACAATGTGCAGGCTTCGCTCGATGCTGCGGCACTTGCTGTGGGTAGGAGATTTTCCACTGGCGAAAGTCAAACTGTCGTGCAGGTCTACGGTGCGCAAGTTTTTACCGCCAACCTTACCGCACTGAGCGCAGATGCGGTCAATTTCGACGTCGCTTTTCCCAAAGATAAAACAACTGATCAACAGATACAGGCGACCGCTGGATTCACTTATAAGTCCCTGTTTGGTGTCATTGCTTCTCGCCTTACAGGAGATGATTGGGATCAAAACCAATATACGCTCAGCTCTTCGGTCAGGCTTAAGAACACGATTGAAGTCGCTCTCGTTCTCGACAATTCCCGCTCCATGGATGAAACCAGAAGCGGGTCGACAAAAAAGCGCATCGACCTTCTGAAAGAAGCCGCCTCACAGCTCGTGGAGACAATGGCCGCGCAATCCACGCTCATAACCCACGTTGAAAACCCTGTGCAATTTTCACTCGTTCCCTTTGCTGGTTCAGTAAATGTCGGCCCGCAATATTTGAACGCAGCCTGGATGGATCCGGAAGGCAGGTCTCCCGTCAATCTCGAAAACTTTACGCTGCCTGTCACCATCGACAGTACACGCAAGATAGAAGAAAAGCCGGTAGGCAGCGGGCGATACTACAAATCCGGAACTGGCTGGGGAGAACGCAATAACAAACCTTATTCGCGTGCAGAACTTTATGCCGACCTTTCCCTGCGATCGAAAGAGACTTGGCTCCCTTGGCAGGGTTGTGTCGAGTCTCGTCCGGGCACCTATGCGCTGGATGTAACGCCTCCTTCTGACAACAACCCAGACACATTATTTGTCCCCATGTTCGGCCCGGCCGAGTACTACAATACCGATAGCAGGGGAAACGTCACTTCCACCGTTTTGAACAGCTGGTGGCAAGACGACACATCCTTGGCTTACTCGCCCCGGCAAAGCGATCTCAAGAAATACTATCTGCGCGATTCCCTCGACAAGATTTACCGAGGTGGCAGATCGAATGATGGTGGCCCCAACTATAGCTGCACATCATCACCTCTCACCCCATTGACGGACGTCACTACCGAACAGGGGATGAAAACAATTCAAACCGCAATCAAGGCGATGGTACCAAGCGGCGGTACGAATGTTCCCGAGGCTATGGCCTGGGGCTGGCGAACGATCGTCCGAGGAGCACCGTTTACAGAAGCCCGGCCTTCGACCGAACGCGGCAATGATAAAGTTGTGATCGTGCTGACCGACGGCGCCAACACCTATTATAAATATGACGGACTGGCTGGCTCGGGTCCCGACAGAGCTGCAAACTTTTCCTACTATTCAGCGCACGGCTACACTGCTCGCATAACCAAACACTACAGCCAGGCCCGTTTATTTCAGGAAAGCGGCGTTTCGGTTTCGCAAAATAACAGTACATATACGAAGGCTATGAATGCGCGTTTTGCAAAGCTCTGCGACAACGCCAAGTCAGCCAATATCATCGTTATGACAGTCGCATTGGATCTCAGCGAGACGAACAGCACCGAGAAAGCACAAATAGATCTGTTGAGATCCTGCTCTTCAAACTCGCGCGTTCGCACGGAGAGCGGCAGACCAGCCAAGCTTTTCTGGAACTCAACCGGCGGTGAACTAAGCGAAACATTCAGGCAGATCGGCGACGAACTCTCCAATTTGCGCATTGTGGATTGATATTGCCAACGACATCACCATATGCCGGATCGGACATAGTCAACCCGTGGCCGCTCCGCGTTAAGGATGGTGCAAATTAACCATCATTCGTCTGTCAAATTTCTCAGGCAATCTTGACAAGATAAGGTCCGGCTTCTATCTCAGAGCCACGTTAGCACTCTCACATGATGAGTGCTAACAAGCGCGGATCGGCTCGATCCGTTAACAGGGTTCAACGTCTATAACACCAAGGGTTATACCATGGCTGATATCAAGTTCCGCCCGCTTCATGACCGCGTCGTCGTTCGTCGCGTTGAATCGGAAGCCAAGACCGCTGGCGGCATCATCATCCCTGACACCGCCAAGGAAAAGCCGCAGGAAGGCGAAATCGTCGCTGTTGGCGCAGGCGCCCGTGACGAAGCTGGCAAGCTGATCGCTCTGGAAGTCAAGGCTGGCGACAAGGTTCTGTTCGGCAAGTGGTCGGGAACCGAAGTCAAGATCGGCGGCGAAGACCTGCTGATCATGAAGGAATCCGACATTTTGGGTATTGTCGGCTAACGCCTCCGGCTCGGTATCGTCGGCTAATATGGCCTACATACGGAGTCGATCATATACCACAAACCAATTCACCATAATCTGACCGGGACAATTCCCAGGAGAGTAAAATGGCTGCAAAAGACGTAAAATTCGGTCGCTCTGCGCGCGAAAAGATGCTGCGCGGCGTCGATATCCTCGCTGACGCTGTAAAGGTAACGCTCGGCCCGAAGGGTCGTAACGTTGTCATCGACAAGTCCTTCGGTGCTCCGCGCATCACCAAGGACGGCGTATCGGTCGCCAAGGAAATCGAACTGGAAGACAAGTTCGAAAACATGGGCGCACAGATGCTGCGCGAAGTGGCTTCGAAGACCAACGACACTGCCGGTGACGGCACGACGACCGCTACCGTTCTCGGTCAGGCAATCGTTCAGGAAGGCGCAAAGGCTGTTGCCGCCGGCATGAACCCGATGGACCTGAAGCGCGGTATCGACCTCGCAGTAACCGAAGTTGTTGCTGAACTTCTCGGCAAGGCCAAGAAGATCAACACGTCGGAAGAAGTTGCTCAGGTTGGCACCATCTCCGCTAACGGTGAAGCCGAAATCGGCAAGATGATCGCTGATGCGATGCAGAAGGTCGGCAATGAAGGCGTGATCACGGTTGAAGAAGCCAAGACCGCTGAAACCGAACTCGAAGTCGTCGAAGGCATGCAGTTCGACCGCGGTTACCTGTCGCCTTACTTCGTCACCAACCCTGAAAAGATGGTTGCTGACCTCGAAGACGCCTACATCCTTCTGCACGAAAAGAAGCTCTCGAACCTCCAGGCTCTTCTGCCGGTTCTGGAAGCTGTCGTTCAGACCTCCAAGCCGCTCGTCATCATCGCTGAAGACGTCGAAGGCGAAGCTCTTGCAACGCTCGTCGTCAACAAGCTGCGCGGCGGCCTGAAGATCGCTGCTGTCAAGGCTCCTGGCTTCGGCGATCGCCGCAAAGCCATGCTCGAAGACATCGCGATCCTCACCGGCGGTCAGGTTATCTCCGAAGACCTCGGCATCAAGCTCGAAACCGTTACGCTCGACATGCTCGGCCGTGCAAAGAAGGTTTCGATCTCGAAGGAAAACACCACGATCGTTGACGGTGCAGGCCAGAAGGCTGAAATCGACGCTCGCGTTAGCCAGATCAAGCAGCAGATCGAAGAAACTTCTTCGGACTACGACCGTGAAAAGCTTCAGGAACGTCTTGCCAAGCTTGCTGGTGGCGTTGCCGTGATCCGCGTCGGCGGTGCAACGGAAGTTGAAGTGAAGGAAAAGAAGGACCGCGTTGACGACGCCCTGAACGCAACCCGCGCTGCGGTTGAAGAAGGCATCGTTGCTGGTGGCGGCACCGCCCTCCTCCGCGCTTCGGCCAAGATCTCCGCCAAGGGCATCAACGCCGACCAGGAAGCCGGTATCAACATCGTTCGTCGCGCTCTGCAGGCTCCAGCTCGTCAGATCACGACCAATGCCGGTGAAGAAGCTTCGGTTATCGTTGGCAAGATCCTTGAGAATGCCTCTGAAACATACGGCTACAACACTGCCAATGGCGAATTCGGCGACCTGATCAAGGCTGGCGTTGTCGATCCGGTTAAGGTTGTCCGTACCGCCCTGCAGAATGCTGCATCGGTTGCCGGCCTCCTGATCACGACGGAAGCCATGATCGCTGAACTGCCGAAGAAGGATGCAGCTCCGGCTGGCATGCCTGGCGGTATGGGCGGCATGGGCGGCATGGACTTCTAAGAAGTCCATAAAGCACGCCCATCAGGTAATAAGCTCGCACCGCAAAGCGGTGCGGGTGGCGGCATGGACTTCCAAGAAGTCCATCAAGCTTACTTTAATGAAAATGCGAGAAAGGCGGCCTTGGGCCGCCTTTCTTTTTACGTTGCGTAACCGTTTGTGATTTATGAAAAATTTACTCTGCTCGCGCTTTGCTGCACCGAAGTCTTTATTTTAGAAACTTCTGATTGACTCATAACCACCAATCATGGTCAATCCCGAATGACACAGAGATGGACTTCCTGTTTGCCCCCGCACTTTGGAAGTCCTGTCTCAGGCAACAGGAAAGGCAGGCTTCGGCCTGTCTTTCCACTTGCACTTCCAAAAATTCAGCTTCTATTCTGCGGCGTCAATCTGCGCCTTTCCTGATATCGAGGCGTCATAACGTGCGCGGGCCATCATTACCTTTGCTTCATTGGCTATCGCCCACTCACCCAATGCGCGCACAGGCCGCAAGAGATCGCTTCCCATTTCAGTCAGTTCATATTCGACCTTGGGCGGAATTGTCGGAAAGATCGTACGCGTGACGAAACCATCTCGCTCCAGATTGCGTAACGTCGTCGTCAGCATTTTCTGAGAAATACCATCTACGCTTCGACGCAATTCGTTGAAACGCATTGGATGATTACCGAGATAGCTCACCACAAGCACCGTCCATTTATCGCCCACGCGAGACAAAATATCCGCAACGGTCCTGCATGCACTGGTTTCCTTGAAGTCACCGGGTTTCATAAAAGTGCCTCCTTGTGCGCCAGGTAAGTCACTTATATAGCGTCAGTTTCTAACGGTTACCACTCTAATTAAAGGTGCTATCAATGTCTAAGCTCAAAGTCGCCGTCATCGTCGGCAGTACACGTGAACAGCGTTTTGCTCCAGTCCCTGCTCAGTGGATTGCGAAACTCGTGGCAGAACGCCCGGAACTGGACGTGGAAATTCTCGATGTCGCCGATTATCCGATGGGCTTCTATGGCGACACTTCCACCACGACCGCACAAGCAGAAACTGCTGACAAATGGAAAAACAAGCTGCGCGAGTTCGACGCCTATATCCTGACTGCGGCTGAATACAATCACGCTCCTACTGCTGTTCTAAAAAACGCCATCGACTATGGTGACTGGATTCAGAAGCCAATGGGATTTGTCGGCTATGGTGGCGTCGGTGGTGCTCGCGCTGTCGAACAACTGCGGATGATTGCAGTCGAAATGTCTTCTATGTCAGTCAAGACCGGCGTTCATATACTTTTCCCTGATTATCTCGCCGTCGTCAAAGGCGAGAATAAGCTGGACGACTTCCCTCATCTGGCAGAAGCAGCCAAAAACATGCTGGATCAGTTGGTTTGGTGGGGCAAGGCACTTAAGTCGGCGCGTGCGGTCTGAATAAGACGGCAAGCCGGAACGTTAGAGTTCCGGCTTGCCGCTAGCATTGTATGCCCTATGATTATCCGCAGTCACAATGTAATGGATGATCATATGCGTAAAGAACTTCCTATCGCCACAGCTCCGAAAGACGGTCGTAAGATTACAGTCGTCTGGACCGATGAAGATGAGCAGCGTAATGAGTCAATTGCGCAGTATCGAACGCTAGCCCAATTGCAGGCCGGTGGCGGTCAGTGGGATGAGACAGATACTGGCTGGTGGACATTCACCGATAGCAAAACTCAGCGCAAGATCGAACCGACCGCCTGGATTTCCGAAACGGATAACGGTGACGAAGAGGACGACGCTTGACCGTGGAGGTCCCGGTCAACAAAAATTGACTTTTATAGTCATGTTTTATCAAATGATTGCGTTATAAAAGTTTCACGAAGAAACATTAGCCCGCCAAGCACCTAGCGGTGCTATATTTGCTTTGGAAGGCTCGGTTTCGAGTCCAATTACCCGGAGACCTGAAATGACCGCTACGCGTACCGAAACAGATACGTTCGGACCGATTGATGTTCCTGCAGACCGCTACTGGGGCGCTCAGACGCAACGCTCGTTGCAAAACTTCAAGATCGGCGGGGAGCGCATGCCGCTTTCGTTGGTCCACGCACTGGGTGTCGTCAAGCGCGCGGCAGCAGAAACCAATATTGCGCTTGGCAAACTCGATCCGGTTCTCGGTCAGGTGATCGCGGTTGCAGCCTCCGAAGTGATTGAAGGCAAGCTCGACGATCATTTTCCGCTCGTCGTCTGGCAGACTGGTTCGGGAACGCAATCGAACATGAATGCCAACGAGGTCATTTCAAACCGGGCTATCGAACTTCTCGGTGGTGAAATGGGGTCCAAGAAGCCGGTCCATCCCAATGACCACGTGAATATGAGCCAGTCGTCCAATGATAGCTTCCCAACGGCAATCCATGTTGCCACGGCAGTTGAGGCTGTCGATCGGCTTTATCCGGCGGTTGAACATCTGACCAAGGCGCTCCAGGCCAAGGAAGAGGCCTTCAAGGATATCATCAAGATCGGTCGTACCCATACGCAGGATGCAACGCCGGTTACACTGGGACAGGAATTCTCCGGGTATCGCGCCGCGTTGGAATATGCGCGCCATCGCATCGAGCAATCGCTCGCAGACGTCTTTCTGCTCGCACAAGGCGGGACTGCAGTCGGCACGGGCCTGAACGCGCCAATCGGTTTCGATACGGGCTTTGCTGAAGCCGTGAGCGAAATTACCGGCCTCCCTTTCAAGACGGCGCCCAACAAATTTGAGGCTCTTGCCAGCCACGGTGCTATCCTTAATTTCCATGGCAGCCTGAATGCTTTGGCGGCAGACCTTTTCAAGATCGCGAATGACATTCGTTTCCTCGGTTCGGGTCCGCGTTCCGGGCTTGGTGAACTGTCACTGCCGGAAAACGAACCCGGCTCCTCAATCATGCCGGGCAAGGTCAATCCGACCCAGGCAGAAGCTTTGACTATGGTCACAACACAGGTGTTTGGCAACCAGACCACAATTACGGTCGCCGCAAGCCAGGGTCACTTCGAGCTTAACGTGTTCAAACCGGTAATCGCATATAATGTCCTGCAATCGATCCGCATTCTCAGTGATGCCATGGTGTCGTTTGCCGATCATTGTGTGGAGGGAATCGAACCGAACCTGAACCGTATCAAGGAACTGCTGGACCGCTCGCTGATGCTTGTGACCGCGCTGGCTCCGGCGATCGGTTATGACAATGCAGCCAAGATCGCCAAGACTGCGCACAAGAATGGAACGACCTTACGTGAAGAAGCATTGGCGAGCGGATTGGTGTCGGCAGAAGACTATGAGCGGCTGGTGCGGGCAGAGAGAATGATTGCACCAGAGTGAATTGGTATTCATACTGTAAACAAACTGTCGAGGATTAGACGGCTTTCCTTGACAGTCTGCAGTCGTTAATTGATGCTTCAGTTCAACAGGAGATAGCCCCGCATGTCCTCTATCACTCCACAGTCCAATGGCGCTGTAACGCTCATCGCCCGCATCTTTCTTTCGATCCTCTTCATTCTTGCCGGCTACGGCAAGCTGACCGCCATCTCGGGCACTGCAGGTTACTTCGCTGGTCTCGGCCTTCCGGTTCCAACCGTTACGGCTGTCATTGTCGGTCTGGTGGAATTTGTCGGCGGTCTCGCAATTCTCGTCGGCTTTCAGACCCGCATCGCGGCAGCCATTGTCGGTCTGTTCACCATCGGCGCGACGCTTGTTGCCCATATGGACTTCTCGCAAGGCATGAACGCCATGATGGCGCAGAAAAACCTCGCAATTGCGGGTGGCCTCTTCATCCTTGCCCTGCATGGTGCAGGTTCGCTTTCGATTGACGCCAAGCGCAGCTGATCAGACATCACCAACACAACATAAAGAAACCGCGCTATTCAGATGGCGCGGTTTTTTAATTTCCAGCGTCTTGCTGCCAATGGTTAGAAAGGAGGATTCTCCTCGAATTGAGGTAAGTCATCCAGAATGTCATACCATGGAGCTTTCGAGCCGACGAAAATATGAGCAGACGGCTTCAGCTTTGGCTCCTCAGCCAACACGCCATAATTGACGTGAACATATTCGCCCCCGCGAACGATGGAATATAGAAAAGAAGCACACGAAGCGCATCGCACATCGTGATCGATCTCGTTGCCGACAAGCATGAGCGACGATTTACTATTCGTCTCTTCGAGTGCGTGGGTTTTTATTCCACCGAAAGCCTTGAATGCACTGCCAGTGGCACGACGACATAATGAGCAATGGCAGTTCAGGGCATATTCGAATTCATCCGTCACTGTGAAACGGACTGCTTCGCAGGTACAACGTCCAATCAATTTCCGCACACTATTCATCTGAACTGTTCCGAGTTCCAATTGTGAAATGGCAACTCGCAACATAAAAGACAAACTTGAAGTTATCTACCCGCCCAGTCCTTTACGAATACGGGTCGCAACTTCTGTGACACGTGCATTCTCGCGACTGCGGCGCGCTGAAACAAGGCAAGCCTGCGAGCGCAGAATAACGCCGTCTTCCAGAACCTTTAGGCGGTTAGCCCGCAGTGTTGAACCCGTCGATGTAATATCGACGATCATGTCTGCAGAACCTGCAGCCGGAGCGCCTTCAGTAGCCCCCAAGCTTTCAACGATGCGGTAAACCTGAATGCCATGCTTCTGCGAAAAGAATTGCTGTGTCAGTCGCCAGTATTTGGTGGCGATACGCAGACGGCGACCATGACGCTGGCGGAAATCTGCCGCCACATCGTCCAAGTCAGCCATGCTGGTCACATCACGCCAGACTTCCGGAACTGCCACCACAACGTCAGCATGACCGAACCCCAGTTCCGCTTCGATGGCCACGCGTTCTTCCGAATGCGCCAATGTTTCGCGAACAAGATCTTCGCCTGTAACGCCCAGATCAACACTGCCGTATCCCAGTTCACGGGCGATTTCGGAAGCCGAAAGGAACAGAATGTCGAGATCAGTTTCGCCCTCAACACGAGCCCGGTAATTGCGCGAGTCATCCGGCAGGATCACTTTGTAACCTGCCTTGTCTAGCACTGCGAGCGTCTGTTCCTTCAAGCGCCCTTTGGACGGCAATGCCAGAGTCACACTCATTTTTTCTCTCCCACCAGCATTTGCAGTCGGTCGAGCCAGATGGAAAAGCCGACACCGGGAATGTTTTCCGAAGCGCCAAGCATGGTCAGAAGCCGGTCATAGCGACCGCCGCCAGCGAGAACGCCTTCCTTTTCAACACCCGGAGCCCGGATTTCATAAACGAGACCGGTATAGTAATCGAGCGGACGCCCGAAGGAGGCATCGTAGATAATATCTTTTGTGGCGATGCCCGCATTCGCAATAGCTTCACTGCGCGCCTCAAACTTTTGCAAGACTGCAGCAAGATCAAGGGCGTGTTCCGAAGCAAATGCCCGCAAGGTAACGGCTGCGGAATCAAGCGTGACGCGCGTTTCAAGAAACTGTTTCAGAAGATCAAGCGCGGATGCAGGAAAGCGCGTAGCCGCAAGATCTTCCTTCTCGATCAACCGGCGTGCAATCTCGGCCGGCGAACGTCCTGCACTGGGCGAAATGCCAGCTTCGAGCATTTCCGCTTCCAGCATACGTGCAAGTCCGGATTCATCGCCCTCTGCCACCAGCCCGGCAAGCGTTTCCGATAACGGATCACGCCGTTGTGCGCCGGTTAGTTCAGCAAGTACCTGTTCCATGGAATTCGCATCGCCGAAAGAACGCAGAAGCTTCTTGCGCCAACCTTGTGGCAAGCCTAGCGCCTTCAGCATACCCGCAAAGACCGACTGGTCTCCCAGAACAATCTCAAGCTCTGCTTCAGGAGCCGCCGCACGAACACAGGAAAGCGCATCAGCAATCGAGCGCGCATCCGATGCGGCTTCGTCGGAAGCACCCAAGTCTTCGATACCGGCCTGAAGAAATTCAGCCGCACCGTCACGATGCTGACGGAACACTTCGCCCAGATAGGCATAGCGCTTCGGCGTGGCAGCATTCAGGGCGATGTGGTTGCGGCAGACGGGAATGGTAAATTCCGGCCGCAAGCACAAACTATCGCCGTTCTCGTTTTCAGTGAGAAAAATACGACGGCGTAAATCCTCGCCCGCCATATCCAGGAATGGATCAGCTGGCTGAATCAGCGGAATTTCGACAAGTTCGGCTTCGCGCGCATCAAGCGTCGCACGAAGAGAATTGAAAACACCAGACGAGCTCGATCCAGCCATGGCTTCCGTCACTTCGACTGTTCTGCGCGATCTCGCGCCTGGCTGACAAGGATTTCACGGACGGCATCAATGAGGCCATTTTCCTTGGCCGTGATCTGAGCCGGGCGGCTTTCGCGCCAGGTTACATTGTCCTCAATCTCCGCAGAAAGGCGCTTGCCCTCGACCAGATCCTTGATCTGCACCTCACCTGCCTCACGCTCCTGCGAGCCCTGAATGATGACGCAAGGCGCTTCACGACGATCAGCATATTTCATCTGCGCCTTCATGCCGGACCCGCCGACATACATTTCAGCGCGAATGCTCGCCTGACGCAGGTCGGAGACCATCTTCTGATAGCGGCCAAGGCTTTCTGTATCCCTGTCCATAACCAGAACCACTACCGGGCCGACGACATCGGAAACATCAAGTTTGCCGAGGTTCTTCAAAGCCGTCATCAAGCGCGAAACACCAATGGAAATGCCCGTCGCTGGTACTGGCTCGCCGCGGAAGCGTGACACGAGACCATCATACCGGCCACCACCGCCCACAGAACCAAACACGACCTTCTGACCGTCTTCATTGGTAACGTCGAATTGCAGTTCCGCTTCGAAAACCGGCCCCGTATAATATTCAAGACCACGCACACAAGAAGGATCAATGATAATTCGACCGTCATCGTACCCAGCCGCTATTGCTAAATCTCGAATATCTTCGAGTTCTTTCAATCCTTCGAGCATAATAGAGCTTTTATTAAAGTCGCTTTCCCGGATAGCTTGTAAAAGCGTTTTTCCGATGGGTTCCCCACCTTCGGGAGAGAAGTAAGGAAATACGGGATCAATTGCTTTCCTTTGACTGATATCATCGTAATCACGTGCCGCGACTGTGATGAAGTTCATCATGCGCTTGATCTGCTCATCATCAAGATTTGCGCCTTTAGTGAAATCTCCACTTTCATCAAGACGGCCCTCGCCGAGCAGAAGACGAACGCCTTCAGGTCCAAACTTGTCGAGCTTGTCGATGGCACGCAGTACATTGAGGCGCTTGGCGGCATTGCCCTCACCTTCAAGACCGATAGCATCCAGCACACCGTCAAGAACCTTGCGGTTATTGACGCGGATCGCATAATCGCCACGACTGATGCCTAGGCGCTCCATCGTGTCGGCCATCATCATGCACATTTCGGCATCGGCCGAGACATTCGGCGCACCGACCGTGTCAGCGTCGAACTGCATGAACTGACGGAAACGACCCGGTCCCGGCTTTTCATTGCGGAACACCCAACCATTGCGATAGCTGCGATAAGGCTTTGGCAACGACTCATAGTTTTCGGCAACAAAACGTGCCAGCGGCGCAGTCAGATCGTAGCGCAGCGACAGCCATTGTTCATCGTCGTCCTGAAACGAGAACACGCCTTCGTTCGGGCGGTCCTGATCCGGCAGAAACTTGCCGAGCGCATCCGTATATTCCACGAGCGGAGTTTCCACCGGCTCGAAGCCATAGAGGTCGTAAACTTCACGGATTGTCGCCATCATCTTTTCAGCGGCGCGCAAATCATCCGGCACCCGATCGACAAACCCGCGCGGCAACCGCGCCTTCATCTTGTCCGCTTTATCGGCCATTTTTCCTGCCTGATCGCTGATTTATACACACATGCCGATTGGAACCGGCATCAATTCTGTTGCCGGTTTCCTAACCGATCAAGTCCGTTGCGGCAAGTGCAGGAAGCGTGTTCAGCGTGTCGCAATGGCGACGGCTGCACCCGCCATCATGCCAGCACTGGTTCTGTTAGCGATCCGCATCATGCGAGGACTGCGCAGAAACCGTCTTGCCTGCGCGGCAAGCACCACCCACGCCGTATCAACTGCAGCGAGAACAGCAAACATGACCACCAGCAATTCAGCCCAACCAACCAGCGAAACATGGGTGATATCAACCACCGTCGGCAGAATGGCGAGGTAGAACACCATGATCTTCGGATTACCAAGTGTTATCGCCAGCGCGCTAAGGAAGAGCTTCCCAGCCTCACCCTGACGCGGAATGGCATTTTCATCCGCAACTTCATCTACCGGTGCGATCCACATCTTCCACGAAAGATAGATCAGATAGGCTACGCCGACATATTTGAGGATGAGAAACGCAGTGTGAAATGTGTTGGCCAGCGCGGCCAGTCCCCAGACAGCGAGTGAAAGCCAGATAGCATCACCAAGCCACAGACCGAACATGAATGGAAAGACGCCCTTGTGGCCGCGGCTGATGACGCGCGCCACCAGCGCGCCGACATTCGGCCCCGGCGTACCCGCCGCCACAACCAGAATACCGGCAAATGCCAACAACGACACCAAATCCATGATCGTCTCCCATACTCAAAGATGGATGTTTCTCGCAGAAATGATGCGGCTTAGCAATCGTTGCTCTAGCTGGGTCGTTTGAAACGCTGTCGCAATTTTTCAATGTGTGTCCGACAGTGGCAACCTTCAATATGGTCGTTCACCAGCCCCATTGCTTGCATGAAAGCATAGACAGTCGTTGGACCAACGAATGACCAGCCGCGCTTCTTCAAATCTTTGGAGATGCGAATTGATGTTTCAGTCTTCGGATTGGCAACAAGAGTTGGATAGTCCACCACGGTAGGGCGATCTTTTACGCCCGGTTCGAATGACCAGAAATAGGCCGCAAGTGAACCCTTTTCGGCAACCAGCTCAATTGCGCGCTTGGCGTTGTTGATCGTAGATTCGATCTTGCCGCGATGGCGCACGATACCCTTATCGGCCAGCAAGCGCGCCACATCTTCTTGATTGTACTGCGCAACACTATGAAAGTCGAAGCCATCGAAAGCTGCCCGAAAATTATCGCGTTTTCGCAAAATCGTGAGCCACGACAGGCCTGACTGGAAACCCTCAAGGCAGATTTTTTCGAAAAGCCGGAAATCGTCAGAGACAGGAACACCCCATTCCTTGTCATGATAAGCAAGATAATCGGGTAACTCACCCGGCCAGAAGCAACGCGTCATTCCATCGGCGCCGACGATCAGACCGGTTTTTGCCTCAGCGACATCGCTCATTGTTCCGCCTCTCAAGTTTCATCCATAATTAATTATGTCGCGCAACCTGACACTAACCACAACTTTAATTGGAAGGGCCGTCAGGCAAAACACGCGACCAAAATTTACCTTTACGATTCCATTCCGGCACACAATCCCCACACGAGCATGAGGGTCGCTCTCCTGACAGCAGATGTCAGGAGCTGCAACGGGCAACTGCGTCACAAAGATTTTCAGGCGCAAAGATACGGATCGGGATTATGAAACCACGGCATCTTCTTTTAATCGGGTCGCTTGCGGCGATTGCCGTTTCCATCGTCAGCACGGGCATGGCCTTTGCCAACGACCGCTATGCAACGCTGCCGCCGGTACGTGTGAGTCCTGATCTTTCCGCGCCATGGGTAGCTCAATTGCATGGACAGCCTGCCCGCATAAAGGCCGTACCGCAATCTTTGCAGCCAGCGCCACGTGTTGCCGCCAGACAGAAGCAGAAAGCCAAATCCAGCTATCGTCAGGTTTCGTATCAACGCCCGGCTGCGAATCCGGCAACCACAGTACGAAAGCACCAGATCGATCCCGCTTACCTGCCGCAGACGGTTTCCTATTCCGGCAACGAAAAACCGGGCACAATCGTCATCGATACAGGCAAGCGCTTCCTTTATCTCGTTCAATCCGGCGGTAAAGCGATGCGATATGGCGTCGGCGTCGGGAAACAAGGTTTCAGCTGGAAGGGTTCGCAGCGCATCAGCCGCAAGGCTGAATGGCCAACCTGGACACCGCCGAAGGAAATGATCGCCCGCGAGCGCAAGAAGGGGCGTATCCTCCCGGCGCGTATGGAAGGGGGGATAAATAACCCGCTTGGCGCGCGCGCGCTTTATCTCGGTTCAACACTCTATCGTATCCACGGGACTAACCAGCCTTGGACTATCGGCAAGGCAATGTCGTCCGGCTGCATTCGCATGCGCAATGAAGACGTCACCGATCTTTATGAACGTGTCCCGGTCGGCGCAAAGGTGGTTGTCCGCTAATCGAACCATCTTTTTTATGCCATTTACAACCGCCTTCTCTCGGAGGCGGTCGTATTGTTTTCATAAATCTGAAAAGATCAAAATTTCTGTACAGAAAGAATGATTGCAGACTTGGAAACATGATTGAAAGGGCTTTTCCTTTTCCCCCGAACACCCATATGCTGACAGTGGCAAAGTCCAAAGAGATATGAAAATGGCTGCCAGATGGCAGTTCGTGCTGGAGAAAGAACCGGCATGCAGGTCAATAGCATTCATGCGCATCAAAGGATCCACCTTTGCGCTGAATGCTTCGGAGGGAAAGGATAAATCATGACCGTACCGACGGTTAAACTGAACGACGGCAATCACATTCCGCAGCTCGGTTACGGTGTCTGGCAAGTAGGTAATGACGAAGCAGTGGCCGCTGTCAGCGAAGCGTTGAAAGCAGGATATCGTCACATCGACACTGCTGCCATTTACGGCAATGAAGAAGGCGTCGGCAAGGCGATCAAGAGTTCCGGAATCGAGCGCGGCGACATTTACCTCACCACGAAACTGTGGAACGGTGAACAAGGCTATGAATCGACGCTGAAAGCATTCGAAGCCAGCTTGAAAAAGCTTGGCACGGATTATGTGGATCTCTATCTCATCCACTGGCCGATGCCATCGAAAGATCTTTTCATGGAAACATGGCGCGCTTTTCTCAAATTGAGAGAAGAGGGTCGAGCCAAATCCATTGGTGTATCCAACTTCCGTACAGCCGATCTCGAACGCATCATCACGGAAAGCGGCGTAACGCCGGTTCTCAATCAGATTGAGCTGCACCCACAGTTCCAGCAGGACGAGTTGCGTCTGTTCCACAGCAAACACGACATCGCGACGGAAGCGTGGAGCCCACTTGGTCAGGGTAAAATTCTGGAGGATGCCACGCTGAAGGCCATCGCGGAAAAGCATGGCAAGTCGGTCGCACAAATCATCCTGCGCTGGCACATCGAAACGGGCAATATCGTCATTCCCAAGTCCGTTACGCCCGCCCGTATCAAAGAAAATTTCGATATTTTCGATTTCCGTCTCAACGGAACCGATCACGATGCGATTACGAAACTGGACAAGGCAGACGGCCGGATCGGCCCGAATCCGAGTACCTTTTCGGCTGGCTGAGCAGACATCGAAGACAAAACCGGGCAATTGCCCGGTTTTTTTATGCAGCTATTTGTGACAATCCCTGAGGCTTCGGCCCACCATAGGCCCAGTCGATCAGTTCCACCGTGTGCACGATGGGTAGCTGGCTGCCAGTGGCGATCTGGGTCATGCAGCCGATATTGCCGGTAGCGATCAGATCGGCGCCTGTCGCCTCAATGTTCTTTACCTTGCGGTCACGCAGCTTGGCGGCAATCTCCGGCTGCATGATGTTATAGGTGCCAGCCGATCCGCAGCACAGATGCCCTTCCAGCGGTTCCTTCACCGTGAAGCCCGCTTTTGACAGCAGGTCTTTCGGCTGCCGCACAATTTTCTGCCCGTGCTGCATCGAGCAGGCCGAGTGATAGGCGACTGTCAGCGCCTGCGGCGCATCGGGTTCCGGCAGATCGATGCCGGTGAGATATTCGGTGATGTCCTTTGCCAGCGCCGACACGCGCGCAGCCTTGTCCTGATAGGCCGGATCAAGCCGCAGCATGTAACCATAATCCTTGATCGTCGTGCCGCAGCCGGACGCCGTGACGATGATCGCATCGAGACCGCCCGCTTCGATCTCACGCGTCCAGACATCGACATTGTGCCGCGCCTGTTCAAGCGCCTGCTCCTCGCGGCCCATATGATGGACCAGCGAACCGCAGCAACCTTCGCCTTTCGGTGTGATGACTTCAATGCCAAAGCGATTCAGAAGACGCAAGGTTGCAGCGTTGATGCCGGGATTGAGCACAGGTTGGGCGCAGCCATTGAGGATCGCCACTCGACCTCGCTTCTCGCCCTTGGCGGCACTGATCGTTTCAACATTGGCGGCGGCTGGCAACTTTTGTGGAGCAAGATCGAGCATTGCCGCCATCGGTCGCAAGGCCTGGCTCTTTCGCAAAAGCGGCGCAAACGGCTTGCCGATCTTCGCAAGCTTTAGTGCTGCACGGAAGCGCCCCGGATAGGGCAGCACCTGCGCCAGAACCCCACGGAGGAAGCGGTTCATAAATGGGCGCTTATAGGTCTTTTCGATATGCGCCCGCGCATGATCGACCAAATGCATATAGTTGACCCCGGAAGGACATGTCGTCATGCAGGAAAGGCAGGACAGGCAGCGGTCAACATGGCGCACGATTTCCTCATCCGCCGGGCGGCCGTTTTCCAGCATATCCTTGATGAGATAGATGCGGCCACGCGGGCTGTCGAGTTCGTTGCCGAGCGTCACATAGGTCGGGCATGTTGCGGTACAGAAGCCGCAATGCACGCATTTGCGCAAGATTTTTTCGGCTTCACTGACGCCGGGATCGCGCAGTTGATCGGGGCTGAAATGGGTCTGCATGGCTTCAAGCTCCGGCCTGACGGGGATGCATACGCCCCGGATTGAGGATATTTTCTGGATCGAATTGCTGCTTCAACCGCTGAGAAAGCGCTGCAAGTGCTGCCGGTTGCGGCTCGAACACTGCATTGCTTGCGCGAATATGTTCCGATGCGCGCACGAGCGTCGCATGGCCACCGCCATATTTGGTAATCAGCTTGCGCAAAGTTTGCGCTTCCGGGTCCGCTTCCATCCGCATCCAGATCAGCCCACCCTGCCAGTCGTAATAGGCATCGACACCTGCATAACGCCGGAACTCGTCCACCATACGCCAGCCTTGCATCGGCGTCATCGAAACGCGCCAGACGGCGCGATTGTCTCCTGCATTGGCATAAGGCAGGACGTCGCGCACTTCACGCCAGAGCCGATGCGACTGCTGCCCATCAAGCATCTCGACTTCACCCGATTGGCCCAGCAGCGCCTGCAATTGCCGACTACGGTGCTCGACCGAAGGTGCAAAGCCTTCGAGCCGCAGCACGGTTGCCGCATCCCAGCCGAGCTTACCGTCAAGGAAGCGATTGGCAACGGTCGGTGGCAGATGCGCAGCGGAAGCGACTTCCTCTCGCGATCCCATAGCCATTGCCATGACACGCGCCGCCTGTTCGTCGGTCAGACCGCGCACGGCAAGCGTTGCCGCCGTTTCCGGCTTCGGCAGAACCTTGAACGTCACCTCGGTGGCAACGCCCAGTGTGCCCCAGGAATTAGCCATGCCTTTGGACAAATCATAGCCCGTCACGTTCTTGACCACGCGACCACCAGATTTGAACAATTCGCCACGCCCGGACACGACGCGTACCCCAAGCACATGATCGCGGGCAGCACCTGCCTTGAGACGGCGCGGACCGGACAGATTGGCGGCAAGCACTCCGCCGATCGTACCGCGACCGCTCTCACCCGAAAGCAACGGACCGTAATCCATAGGCTCGAAATGAAAGCACTGATTGTTGTCGGCCAAAAGCCTTTCGATCTCGGCCATCGGCGTTCCGGCCTTTGCCGAGAGCACCAGTTCGTCCGGCTCATACAAGGTCACGCCCGACAGTTTGGAAACGTCGAGCACGCGACCGGCATCAACCCTGTGTCCGATGCCGCGTTTGGAGCCGTGGCCGATGATTTCCAGCGGCGTAGAACTGGCCAGTGCATCCTGCACCGCCTCCAGAACGCCCGCCTCATCCTGCGGCTTTAGAATATTTGCATCGCTCATGATCAAACCACAACTCAGAATCGGGGAATATCCGGGAAGGCCAGCTCGCCGCGATGCACATGCATACGACCAAGCTCGGCGCAGCGGCGTAATTGCGGAAAGACCTTGCCGGGATTAAGAAGGTGCTTGGCATCGAAAGCACATTTGACACGCATCTGCTGGTCAAGATCGATCTCGTTGAACATTTCCGGCATCAGATCGCGCTTTTCGATGCCTACTCCATGTTCGCCAGTGAGAACACCACCGACTTTCACGCAAAGGCGCAAAATGTCCGCGCCAAAATCTTCCGCAGCTTCCAGTTCGCCAGGAATATTCGCATCATAGAGGATAAGCGGATGCAGGTTGCCGTCGCCCGCGTGGAACACATTGGCCACCCGCAATCCATATTTCTCGGAAAGTTCGCGCATCCCGGACAGAACACGCGGCAGCTCTTTGCGCGGAATGGTGCCGTCCATGCAAAGATAGTCGGGCGAAATGCGCCCCACCGCCGGAAAAGCCGCCTTCCGGCCTGCCCAGAAAGCCAGACGTTGTTCTTCCGACTGCGACAGAATGCAGGTTGTGGAACCGTTTGTAAGCGCCAGTGCTTCGACCCGACCTATCAGATAGTCCACTTCGACGGGCGGTCCATCAAGTTCGACGATCAGCAGCGCTTCAACATCGAGCGGATAACCGACCCGCACGAAATCTTCGGCGGCCTTGATGGCTGGCCTGTCCATCATCTCCATGCCGCCGGGAATGATGCCTGCGCCGATGATGTCAGCGACACACTGACCGGCTTGCTCGCTGGAGGGAAAGCCGACCATGACTGCACGCGCCGTTTCCGGTTTCTGCAGGATACGGACCGTAATCTCTGTCACGACACCGAGCAGTCCTTCTGAGCCGGTCATCAGACCGAGAAGATCATAACCCTCGCTGTCGAGATGCTTACCGCCAAGCCGGATAACTTCTCCGGTGATAAGCACCATTTCGATGCCGAGCACATTATTGGCGGTCAGACCGTATTTAAGGCAATGCACACCACCCGCATTTTCCGCGACGTTGCCACCGATGGAACAGGCAATCTGTGACGAGGGATCAGGCGCATAATAAAACCCCTCGTGTTCAACAGCCTTGGTAATGCCGAGATTGGTCACGCCTGGCTGCACCACAGCGACGCGGTTCGGATAATCGATTTCAAGAATGCGATTGAAGCGCGACATGCCAAGCAAAACCGCATCCTGCAGCGGCATGGAACCGCCGGACAGTGATGTACCCGCTCCCCGTGGCACGACACGAACGTTGTTATCGTGACAATAGCGCAAAACCTGCGAAACCTGATCAACCGTTTCTGGCAGCACAACGACCAACGGCAACGAACGGTGCGCAGTCAGGCCATCGCTCTCAAACACGCGCATTGCATTGATAGCATCCACAACGCCTTCACCCGGCACGATGTCGCGCAAGTCTGCAACGATCTGCTCGCGCCGCTGCATGACGGACGCGTCCGGCTCCGGCATGATGAGTCCGCTCATATTCTCCTCCACCACTTATGTGGTCAAAGTGCACTCCGCACCATTCTCGTCAAGTGGTAAATCATTTTTACCACTTTAGTCAGCGGCTAAACAGTTTTCACACTGCGGCATAATTGCTTGCCTAGTTTCCTAGCGCTCGGCTAGATGCTTTAAACCCAAAGCTTTAGCAAAGCACGGCAATGAGTGGGATAGCAGAACATGATGAGCAGTCTGGCGGATATGGAAATCTTTGCCCGCGTCGTGGCAACGGGCAGCATGTCAGCAGCCGCTCGCGATCTGGGCCTCTCGCCAGCGGTCGTCTCAAAACGTCTGGGACGACTGGAAGAGCGACTCGGAACCCGACTGCTTCAACGAACGACACGCCAGATCGCGTTGACTGAGGCCGGGCAGGGTTATCATGAGCGGGTTCTGGCCATTCTCTCCAACATCGAAGAAGCTGAAGCCTTTGTTGCCCGCCGTTCTGCCGATGCGCGCGGTACATTGAAAATTTCAGCCCCTACGACTTTCGGTCGCATGCACATTGCGCCCTATCTCGTGCCGTTCATGCGCGCCAACGCAGACCTTACCGTCAATATGCAGCTCACCGACGAGATGGTCGACATTGTGGGCGATGGATACGATCTTGCCATTCGGATCGCCGAACTTTCCGATTCAACCCTCGTCGCACGCCGTCTCGCACCCGTGCGTCGTATTCTCGTCGCTTCACCCGGCTATATCGCGGAACGCGGTACACCACAGACGATTGAGGACTTGCAGGACCATATCTGTCTGGCACCGCACAACAACGACCCCTGGCGACTGGAAGGCCCCAAAGGCCCCATCGTCATTCGCCCAGTGGGGCCACTGCAAACCAATTCCAGCGAAATGGTACGCGAGGCAGTCCTGGCAGGCCTCGGCATAGCGCAACGCTCGACCTGGGATATCGGCCCAGAACTTGCAGCAGGCAAGTTGGTGCAGGTTCTGCCCGACTATGCCGCATCTCGCAACGTTGCAATTCATGCCGTCTATCCGTCGAAACAGTTCCTCCCGGCAAAGGTCAGACTGTTCATCGACTATCTGGCAGATCTTTATGGCCCTGTTCCTTACTGGGAAAGCGGCGCATCTCCGCACGAAGTAGCAAAGAAATAGACTGGCTTTCATTCGTCGGTTAATAAGTCGCGCGCGCTATATTAGTGTGCCAGCATATAAAGCTAACTAAGCTTTTGATTCTAAAAGGCTTAAATATTCCGCAATCCGTTATTCAAGCGAATCGGATGATTTTCTCCCGTTGTCCTGATTTTCTGGGAAAAATGATGAACACACCTTTACGTTTTATTCTAGCAATCATCGTCGCCGTTATCGTCGGCTGTGGTTTCATGTTCTATGACAAATCACGTGGCGCCGAATGGGTCGTTTCTCCACAACAGATCGAACAAGCTAAAGCCGAAGGCAAATCGGGCGTAGAAAGCCGCCCCGGCACTGTGACTGTACTTCCGATCCGCAGCGAAACCGCTGACGCTCTCCCGTTTAAATGGGCTATGTACGGCTTTGTCGCAGGTCTTTTCGTACTCGTAGCTACACGCAAGCGCAAAAAAGCCTGATCATTTTTTTGATCATATATTCCGAAAGCCCGGTCGCATCATCGATCGGACTTTCCTTTTCAATATATTCCGTTGCCGGGCATCGACCTAAAGGCTAATTTGCCGCCGTTATGGAGAGGGCTTCAGACGGCATGGCCGAAACAATTTTTTCACGCATACAGGCAAGCCGCACGGCAGACGACGTTGTGCATCAGATCGAAACGCTCATTCTCGAAGGTGTTCTGCGCGGTGGCGACCGGCTTCCCGGCGAGCGTGAACTGGCGCGCCAGTTCGATATATCTCGCCCGATATTGCGCGATGCTCTAAAAAGGCTTGAGACTGCCGAACTCCTCATCTCTCGTCATGGTGGAGGAACATTCGTTGCAGACGTGATCGGACAGGTATTCAGCGCCCCCGTGGTCAAGCTTTTTGCCGATCATCGCAAGGCGACCGCAGACTATCTCGAATATCGCCGGGAAATCGAAAGCATTGCCGCAGAATATGCAGCACTTCGAGCTACACCAGCTGACAAAGCGCTTTTGACCGAGATCATGGAGGCCATGGAAAAGGCTCATGGCGTCAGCGACTTCGACACGGAGGCACGCCTCGATGTGGAATTGCACAATGCTATTGGTGAAGCAGCACACAACATCGTTCTGCTGCACACCCTGCGGTCTTGCTATCAACTTCTGAAGGATGGCGTTTTTTACAATCGCAGCCTAATTTACAGCTATCCCGGTGTCGCCGACATGTTTCTATCGCAGCACCGCGCCATTTACGATGCCGTCATGGCCGGTAATCCGCAAGCAGCACGCGAAGCGGTTCGAAAGCACATTCGTTTCGTGGAACAGGCCACGCATGATCGCGAGCTTCACGAAGAACGCGAACGTGTCTCGCGTCTGCGCTATCGGCAGCGGGCGGGTGCGAAGTCAGGCAAGGACATGAAGGAAAATGATAGCGAATGAACGGCGTAGTTTTCAAGGATGCCAAAGGACCCGACGGTATCCGCCTTTATGCCATCGGCGACGTACATGGCCGCCTCGACTTGTTGCAGGATATGCACGGGCTGATCCGCGCCGACCTTGACCACCGCCCCGCTCACGACTGGCGTATCATTCATCTTGGTGATTATATCGATCGCGGTCCGCGCTCGAAAGAAGTGCTGGATTTTCTGACTGATGTGTCACGTCGGGATAAGCGCGTCCTTTCGCTGTTGGGCAATCACGACGACGGTTTTCTTACCTATCTAGCAACGGGAGATGTTGCCGGGATATTCGCACTCCACGGTGGCATTGATACCGCCCGCTCCTACAGTGTAGAAATTGATTTTACTGATGCAGATTCAGCGCACCGAGGTCATGCCGCGCTCGTCGAGGCCGTCCCCCAAAACCATATCGACTTCATTCGCGCCATGCCGCGCTCAGTCGCTTTTGGCGAATTCTTCTTCTGTCATGCAGGCATAAACCCTGCCGTGCCGCTGGATGCACAAGACCCGGAAGAATTGATCTGGATTCGCACAGCTTTCCTCAAATGGACTGAGCCCTTCGAAAAGGTCATCATCCACGGGCATACACCGCAAAGCGCTATCGATATTCAACCCAACAGGGTCAATCTCGATACATATGCATGGAGAAGTGGGCAGCTATCAGCCATCGTGATCGACGGCTCTGAAAAACGTTTTATTGAAGCTAGCTAGTACGCGCTCAATGAGCGCTGGAAATGCCATAACCGTCAGTAGACATCGCGTTGTTGCCCGCATCGACGGTGAATATGCCGACCGCCATGAATACAATCGCGGAAACCATCAGGACGGTGAGAAGAGCGGCATGCTTGGCGGTCATATTCGGAAACTCTTTCGACGGTGGCCGGATAAAGTTCGGTAGACGAGCCGCCACTTGAGAGCATGGCGATCAGCCTTGCTCATTCGGTTGCTGCCCGGGGGAGACGGCGTTCAGTTACACCCGAAAAAAGTTACCCGCAACTGAACGGTTCCAGCCAAGCCACCGCTTTTCTCTTGAAAAACCGAATTGGTTGAACGCTGTGGCAAAGCGGCAACGCGATACTTCGACTTAAGGTTAAGACGCAGTTACGAGGCCTCTAGATTTGGTTTACCCACGCCTTGGCTAATGCAGCACCTGCGGCATCCGCCTGCGCTCCGAACTTCTTTGCAAGCTCTGGATATTGTAACGCCCAATCCGGCGCGAAACCCGCGATCAGTTCGCTTAGCTGGTCATTCCACTCCGCCACAAGCTGCGTGTTCGCCTCGAAATGGAATTGCGTGCCATAGACTGCGCGTCCAATGCGATAAGCCTGATGAGGTGTCATATCGCTTATCGCCATATGCAAAGCTTGCTTCGGAAGCGAAAACGTATCGCGATGCCAATGAAAGATTGGAAAGATGTCACCCGCGGCAGACAAGACCGGATCGCTTTTACCCTCCTCGGTAAGTCGAATTTCTTGCCAGCCGAATTCCATCGGGCGATCCAGAATATTCTCCCCACCATAAGCACGAGCCACGAGCTGGCTGCCCAGACAAATGCCCAGAACGGCCTTATCGCGACCGCCGAACTGGCGTATAAGCTCGAGTAAATGGGGGAAATAAGGACACTCATCGTCGGCAAGCGCATTTTGCTCACCACCAAGAACGATCAAGGCTTGATAGCCATTGTCATCGGAGGGTAGTGAATCGCCGTTGTAGGGATGACGCAGATCAATCGAATGCCCAGCATCCGACAAAATTGGTTCGATCTGCCCCAATCCGGACCCATCGTAGTTCTGGACAACCAGCACACCCATGAGAAATCCCCAACCGCTTTTGTCTTTGCTAACATGGAAAAAGCCCGGACGACAGCCGGGCCTTTAAATCAGTTCACCACCGAAACGCTGACCGTTCGGCCAGCAACGAGATGGACACTGTCCGGCACCTCTTCAAGTTTCACACGCACTGGCACACGTTGTGCCAGACGCACCCAGTTGAAGGTCGGCGAAACATTCGCAAGCAAGCTGGAAGAATCGCTACGCTCACGATCTTCAATACCTCCAGCGATGCCTTCAACCTTTCCTTTGAGTTGCACTTTGCTGCCCATGATATCGACCACTACCGGGTCACCAATCTGGATACGCTCGAGTTTGTTCTCTTCAAAATAGCCAGAAACGTAGAACGAGTCCGTATCCACCAAGGCAGTCACCGCTGAGCCTGCGGAGACGTAATCACCCGGCTGAAGCGAGAAGTTGGTAATCACACCGTTGACGGGCGCTTTTACCGACGATCTATCGAGATTGAGTGCTGCAAGATCGCGATCCAGTTGCGCCTGCCGATAGGAAGCTTCCGCTTGCTGGGCCGTCGTTTCAATCTGCTCCAGTTTCTGGCGTGTCACGGTCGTGTCGTTAAGCTGGCGATAGCGGACCAGATCGCGGTTTGCCATATCAAGTGCCGCCTTGCTGCTATCAACCTTTGCTTCCGTTGTTTGCAGGGCGAGCTTGTAACGGGCCTGATCGATGCGAAAGATAACGTCGCCCTGATGAACAGTCGCATTGTCGTGGACGAGCACTTCGCCAACAAGGCCCGAGACATCCGGCGCAACGCGCACGACATCGGCACGAATTTTGCCATCGCGTGTCCATGGCGCGTTCATGTAGTAATCCCACAAATGCCAACCGAGGAGCCCTGCCATCGTGACCATGACGACGGTTACAAAGACACGGCCTGAATGTGCAAAGAGCTTTTTCATAGCGGTATTCCATTGAGAATGACGGCGGCGACACCGAGAATACAAAAATACATCGCAGCATCGAACAAAGGCCGATGCCAGACGAAACGATAAAGGCGTGCCCGCGCCAAAAGGCGTTGCATGACCGTATTTGCAAAATAAGCGCCAAGCGCCAGCACGCCGAGGGTCGGAATGTAAATTCCGTAGATATCGAGTTCAGGTTGCATCACAAATCACATCGTTGTCTTAGGCTGCTTGCGGGAGTTCCATGAGTGGACGCGGCGGCAAGGCAAAAGGTGGCGCTTTCGGAAACAGATTGAAGCGAAGGGCGACCAGCGCCATTCGCGTACGTTTGGCTATTGCTGGCGATCCGCTCTCGATAATGGTCGTGATTGCCGTATCAATGGAGGTGAGCAGGTTTCTGTCGATTTCACCTGCCTCCTGTGGCTTGTTGGCCAAGGCTCGGTAATGCGCGCCAACACCATCCAGCACTTCATCGACAGCTGGCCGACAGTTTTCGGGCAGTTTGGAGCGGTATTGCTGGAGATCAATCGTGTTCATGCCGTTTCGCAGATCGCGCAACAGATCGACCTTCGCGACATCTGCCGCCGGGACCAGCGCGAGACGCGGGGTCATCATGCCGATACGGTCGATCATCCGGAGCAAAAGGCGATTCATGCGCTGGCGACGATAACGTCCAGGACGCCGTTCGGCAGCAAGTGCAATATCGTTCCAACCCGCCTTGATCAGGCGGCGTACGCTCCATTCAGCACCGACAGACCGGACAATTGAAGTCACTACGGCAGCGATTACGATCCCCACTACGGTGGCCAGATTGGCATTGGCAAAGCTGACAAAATCGTGGGTCAGATGGCCCTGCAGCATGAGCATGTTCGGCAAGTTCACGCAGAGCACCATGCCGAGCAAAAATTGCGAAGGAATGGCAAGCAGCAAGCCTGCCGGGATGAGGAACAGTCCCAGCACCAGAACCAGCGGGAAGAACCCATCCACAAGTGGCAGCAACGCAAACTCAAAAATGAAGGCGGCAACGATGACAATCAAAAGCAGCCAGTTGAACTTGCGCATGACCGGCACCGGATCATCCATGGTTGCGAAGATGCAGCAGAAAATACCGGCCATCATGGCTGCAGCACTGCCTTGAGACCAGCCGCTCGCAATCCAGAATGCAGTCGCTACACAAGTTGCCAGAAAGGCGGAAAAGCCAGACAGGAAGGCCATGCCGTAGTCCCGATGCATAGGGCGAGCTTTCAAGTGTGCGTCGTAGCGACGCCAGCGCAGCGAATGTCGGGAACCGGAAACAATGTCCTGACGCAATGTGATGCAATCGCTCCATATCTGAACCAGATCGCGAACGCGCGCAGCCACATTGAACGGCAGCAATTCACCCCAACTTGTCGCATCCTTCCCATGCCGGTCGATTTCGTCGATCAACTGCAAGAAAACAGCACGGCGTTCCTCTGTCAGGTTTTCGCCGCTCTCGATCCAGTCACAGGCCTCGTCCAACAGTTTCTGCACCGCTGGATGCCAGGACTTTTCGTTTTCACCAGGCTTCATCGCCAGCACATCGTGCAAGCTTGATATGATCGGAAGAACAGCCACCATACGCTGCTGCAAAACGTGAAGCTGCGTTCCGACATTTCTGATTGATGAAGTGTCATAGGCAACATGCGTCGTCAGATTGCGCAGCTCGAGCGCATCGGCTGCAAGACGCTGGCGATCCCGAAGAAATTCAGGTGTAGCACCTTCACCCCGCATGCTTGCCAGCGCCAGCTTTGAGCCGTCACGCAGCCAATTATCGATACGACTGACGAGCACCGGGCCGCTGTGACGTGGAAAAACAAGTCGATTGACGACAGCAGCGCAAATAATCCCGATTGCGATCTCTTCCACACGACCCACGGCATAGTCGAAAGTCGTTTCAGGCACGGAAACAACGGCAAAACTCGCGATAGCCACCGTGTAGCCAGCCAGCATAAACAAATAACTGCGCGGCGTACCATCAAGCAGGCTGATCGCAAGGCAGAGCCCCATCCAAAGACCGATCGCCAGCGTCAGTATTTCAGGGGAATTGACCAGATGCGGCACGAACAGAATGGTCACTGCTCCGCCGATAATCGTACCGATCAGACGGTAAAAACCCTTTGATGTCGTCGCACCTGAGAGCGGATGCGCAACAATATAGACAGCCGCAATGGACCAGTAAGGATTGGGCAAATTGGCCATCAGGCCGATCCACAGCGCAAGCATGGCTGCAGCGAAAGTCTTCAGTGAAAAGACTACGTCCCAGAACTTCGGAGTTGTTTCGACTGGCTTCGTCATGGCTGTGAGGGCACCGGTTGAATGCATCGCATCTTTCCGGTCGCGCGACCGATCAGAAAGATTGTGTTTGAAACTTCTCATTCAGCTTGCGCAGCACTTCCATGGCGATGTCGACCGCATCGGAATCGAAATCACCGAGGAAAATGGCGCGAAGACGGGCAGCAGACTTTTCCACCTTGGCGGCAAGGGCGCGACCGTCCTCTGTCAGTTGAATGAGCTTGACGCGACGATCAGCATCGTCGGCAACCCGCTGGATCAGGCCATCCTTCTCCAACTCGTCGACAACCCGGACAATCGTTGCTCCCTCGATACCGACCCGTTCGGCCAGCACACCTTGGGGAATACGATCTCCGTGCCGCAACAGGATCATCAGCGGTATGGCTTTCGCGTCGGAAAGACCATGTTCCGCCATCGCTGCATCGAAAGCTTTCCGCCATCCTCTGGCGGTGCTTGCAAGAAGCGGTGCGAATTCGACCCAAGTTTGTTTCATCACATCAATTCCATTCAAATAGATAGCTTCATACCTATATGGATACAATCTAATTAAATGCAACTGCCATGATATTTCCCATCAATTGTTTGTGTAGGAATGCTAATTAATTGTCTCTTGATGCATTACCAAAGCGCTTGACCGCCGCCCCTGCCCTCTGCCATCGATGCTGTCATGCGCGCAAACTACAAAATGCAGAGACTATACGTTGAAAACGACCTCGACGACGGCGACCAGATTGAGGTCGCCCCGCAGGCCGCACATTATCTCACCCACGTCCTGCGCTTGAAAGATGGCGATGAAATTCTCGCATTCAATGGACGCCACGGCGAATGGAAATCACGGCTGAAGCCGGAGGGTAAAAAGCGTCTGTTTCTCATGCCCTTCGAACAGACGCGTCCGCAGCCTTTAGCGAGTGATCTTGTTTATTGCTTCGCCCCTCTGAAACAGGGGCGGCTGGACTATATGGTCCAGAAAGCTGTCGAGATGGGCGCAGGTATACTGCAACCTGTCATCACACAGCACACTCAGGTACCAAGGCTGGGGGCCGATCGCATCAAGGCCAATGCGATAGAAGCTGCGGAACAGTGCGGCGTACTTTCCATACCGGAATGTTGTGAGGCCATTCGCTTTGACCGCTTCATTGAGCAATGGGACAAATCCCGACATTTGATCTTCTGCGATGAAGGGTACGAATCGGACGATCCGTTGACCATTTTGCAGAAAATGGCGCCCGGCCCTGTCGCGTTGTTGATTGGTCCCGAAGGTGGCTTCTCAGAAGACGAACGTCAAACGCTCCGAAATCTTCCCTTCGTGACAGCTATTCCGCTCGGCCCTCGAATCCTGCGTGCCGACACAGCTGCTGTCGCTGCGATGGCTCTGGTACAATCTGTGCTCGGAGACTGGCGGAATGCAGGATGACGTTCTCGAAATCTGACGTTCAATGGAATTGACTTGCGTGATTTGACAAATTTGTCCAATCACGCTGAAAAGCGAAAAATAGGCTAGGGATAGACTGCATGGCGCGCGATACAACTGACGAAACGGCACTGACGGGCGTTGAACAACTGGCGAACTATCTGGCTGGCGGATGCAAGCCCAAGGATGCCTGGCGTATCGGCACCGAGCATGAGAAATTTCCATTTTACACAGCCGATAACAGTCCCGTTCCCTATGAGGGGCCGCGCGGTATCAAAGCCATACTCGAAGGCATGCAGGCCACGCTTGGTTGGGAGCCTATTATCGATGAAGGCAATATCATCGGCTTGGTAGAGCCAACCGGACAGGGTGCCATTTCGCTGGAACCCGGAGGCCAGTTTGAGCTTTCCGGTGCACCGCTTTCCACCATTCACCAGACATGTCGTGAAGTGAATGCGCATCTGTCCCAGGTCCGCGAAATTGCCGAGCCTCTGGGCATCCAATTTTTAGGTGTTGGTGGCAGTCCAAAATGGACCTTGGCTGAAACACCTGTCATGCCGAAATCGCGTTACAAGATCATGACCAACTATATGCCAAAAGTCGGGCATGAAGGCCTGGACATGATGTACCGCACGTCGACTATTCAGGTTAATCTCGACTTCAGCTCGGAACGCGACATGCGCCGCAAGATGCAGGTTTCGATGAAGCTGCAATCTGTGGCCACCGCACTTTTCGCCAGCTCCCCATTCACCGAAGGCAAGCCAAACCACCTTTTGTCGTGGCGCTCAAATATCTGGCGCGATACCGATAACCAGCGTTCGGGCGTGCTGCCGTTCGTCTTCTCGGAGAACTTCGGTTTTGCCGATTATGTCGAATGGGCGCTTGATATACCGATGTACTTCATCCTGCGCGACGGCCATTATCACGACTGTACGCATGTCACGTTCCGTCAGTTCATGAATGGTGCGCTGAAAGGTGAAGTGAGCGACCCGGTTCCCAATATGGGCGACTGGACCAATCACCTTTCCACGCTTTTCCCCGAAGTCCGTCTGAAACGCTTCCTTGAGATGCGGGGAGCTGATGGAGGTCCGTGGCGCCGCATCTGTGCGCTTCCAGCCTACTGGGTCGGCCTGCTTTATGATGAAGAGGCTCTGACTGCTGCCGAGCTTCTCACCAAGGATTGGACTTACGAAGAGGTCCTTGCCCTTCGTAACGAGGTTCCCGCTAAAGCTTTGAACACGACATTCCGGGGCAAGCCGCTGGAACAGATCGCTCGTGAGACTTTGAAAATCTCCCGGCTCGGTCTTTTGAACCGTAGCAAGCTCAACAGCGAAGGCCATGACGAAACGCATTTCCTTGCGCCGCTTGAAGAAATCGTAGCAGCGGGCGTCACGGATGCCGAGCGCATGCTGAAGGCATATAACAGCGTATGGGCAGGGTCGGTCGATCCAATCTTTCTCGAATATGCCTATTGAGCATTGAGCCGCAAAACACATCCAACAAAAAGGGCGCGGTATCCGCGCCCTTTTCGTTTTAGTCAGCTTGTGACCTGCTGGCCTTTGCTCGGATCGGGTATCACGACAATCGTGCTGCCATCGCGTACATTATTGTAAAGATCAATCACATCTTGATTGAGCATGCGAATGCACCCCGACGACACGGCTTTACCGATGCTCCATGCTTCCGGCGATCCGTGAATGCGATAGAGCGTATCGCGCCCATCCTTGTGAATGTACATCGCTCTTGCACCCAGCGGATTCTTGATACCAGGAGGCATCCCGCCATTGGCGATGCTGTAAGGCTCCAGCGCAGGTTGACGTGCAACCATCTCATCCGGCGGCGTCCAGCGCGGCCATTGGCGCTTATAAGCGATCTTGGCGCGTCCGGCCCATGCAAAACCATCGCGCCCGACACCGATACCGTAGCGCATGGCCCGCCCATTGCCGAGTACATGGTAGAGATACTTGTTCGGCGTATCGACGATAACAGTGCCTCTGACTTCGTCCGTTGGATAATCCACTTCCTGCCGCCAGAATTTTGGATCAACCTTGCTCGTATCGACAGCCGGGATCGGGAACTGTTCTTCCGGCAGCGCCTGGTACATCAGCGGCACAGGTCGCGACGGTGCAGGTTCAGGCAGTTTTTTCACCGGTTGAGGTGGCTGTTGCGTCGTGGAAACACAGCCCGACAACGCAACCGCGCTTACACCTATAAGAAAGCCGCGACGGCTGAAAGCAGCCTTCGCAAAGCCATTTGTGAGGTCGTCCTGGGATTTTTTACGCGACATCCTGAATCTCTAACAATGACAGATGCGCGAGAAAAAGACGTCCAAGCTTAAGCCAGCCTTAAGGCCAAACAATCTCAGCAGAAAACGGAAAATACAGCGACTGACTGTTGCTAAAATAACGATCCCTGATTGCCAGAGCCGGGAGACTGAACCTTTTTTGTTTGTACAAGCTTTGCGGGCTCGCTCTCGTCCTCATCACCCGCAACGACGGCAACCTCACCGTCGCGAAACCGAATAGACAATGCATCGCCAGCCGATACGGATCCAGCCTGCTTCACCGGTTTCCCTTCTTCATCGAAGACAACCGCAAAACCGCGCTCTAGAACGCTTTCATAAGAAAGCGTGCGCATAAGACGCTCCAGTTCCTGCCCACGCCGTTTAGCTCGTTCAATGAGAAGACGGACGGCTTGATCGCGACGACGATCCAGCTGTTCTATTGCAACGCTCGTAAGTTTTGTTCGCCGCAGTATCGGCTCCGCCGAAAGGCGATTTGCCCGATGAATGAAAGCCGTTCGTCGTTCACGCAGGAATGCCTCGAGCGCACGAGGCAGTCTTTGTCCAAGAGCGGAAACATCGCGCTGCAGTTCCGTAAACCGGCGTTGAAGGAGGCGCGGCGATAACTGTCGCGCATGACCGTCAAAGTGGACCCGCTTCTTTTGCGTATTGACGAACAGAGCCCGCGTGAGGCGCGCAGCGGCTTCATCGAAACGCCGACGCGGCAAAGCCAGCAACTGGTCAGCCGACGGAAGAGCTCGCGCTGCCGAACGGTGGGCTTGCCGTTTAAGGTCGATAAAGCGGGACATGGCCGACGAAAGCCGCGCGGATTGCCCCGCCAGCGTTGCCAGCAGGTCCGCCTTTACAGGCACCGCCATTTCCGCCGCGCCTGTTGGCGTGGGAGCACGAATGTCGGCTGCAAGATCAATCAAAGTCCAGTCGGTTTCGTGGCCGACCGCAGAAATTACCGGTATATGCGATGCAGCAACGGCACGAACGACGATTTCGTCATTGAAGCCCCAAAGGTCTTCCAGACTGCCGCCACCCCGCGCAACGATCAGCACATCCGGCCTCGGAATATTCCCTTCGTCGGGCAAAGCGTTGAAACCGTCCACCGCGGCGGCCACTTCAGGTCCACTTGTCTCGCCCTGCACGCGCACGGGCCAGACAATGACATGCAGCGGATAACGATCAGCAATGCGATGGATAATATCACGAATGACGGCACCGGTCGGAGAAGTCACCACTCCGATCACACGGGGCATAAAGGGTAGAAGCTGCTTTACTGCTGGATCAAACAACCCTTCAGTAGCAAGCCGTCGCTTGCGTTCTTCCAGAAGCGCCATCAAGGCGCCAGCCCCGGCAGGCTCCATCTGTTCGATGACAATCTGGTATTTCGACGAGCCCGGATAGGTCGTGAGTTTGCCTGTAGCAATGACTTCCATCCCCTCTTCGGGACGGAAGCGGAGGCGACTCATCGAACCGCGCCAGATGACGGCTTCGAGACGCGCGCGATCATCTTTCAATGCGAAATAGGCATGCCCCGACGAATGCGGACCACGATAGCCGGAAATTTCGCCGCGCACGCGCACATGCCCGAACGTATCCTCAACCGTGCGCTTTAACGCGCCGGAAATCTCGGAAACGCTATACTCGGCAACATTAGACGATGCGCCGGTAAAACTCGAATCGGAACCCATGCTCATCCCATCATAGGCAACCAGGTGGCATGGCTGGTCAAGAAGCCATGCGGCGATTTACGGAGTCGTCACCATCCTGGCAGCAATTCGTTGGCTCGCACCCTCCTCGTACGAACCGCCGGAAACGGCGAAATTTCCGCCGAAGCCATCGCGCCGGGCTGCGGTGACGATATATTGTCTAGACTTTCAATAATATGCTGTGCAAGTGCGTCGACAACGGCATTCTGTTTTGTATGGCCGCGCATGATGCCAATGCCGAATTCCGGCAGCTTTCCAAACCCATCTGCTTCACCCAGGACCCGCATACCGGGACGCAGTGCACATTCTGGAAGAACCGAGACCGCAAGGCCGGAGAGAACCGCCGCCGCCAGAACGGTCGCTGACCAGCTTGTGATGATGATGCGATAATCTCGTCTGGCCGCTTCCAGTACATCAATGGCTGCATGTCGCCAGATACAGGTCGGGCGCCCGACAGCAAGCGGCAGGACAGCCTCTTCATGCACCGCATGATTGGCAGAAGTCACCCATAGCAGTGGTTCTGTACGAACGACCTCGGAGCGACGCTTATCATCGCACTGGGTGACAAGAGCAATATCCAGTGTTCCGCGGCGGATCATCTCGTCCAGATTGACGGTCGGTTCGCACACAACCGACAATTCGACGCGCGGGTTTGATCGCGCAAAACGCGCCATGATTTCCGGCAAAAACCGATCGGCATAATCGTCCGGCGTACCGATACGCACGTGGCCTTCCAGTTGAGTGTCATCAAACGCAGCGATGGTTTCACCATTGAGCTGCATCATGCGGCGTGCATAAAGCAGAAGCCGCTCACCCTCTTCAGTAAGACGATTGGTCCGTCCATCACGTTCAAATAACGGTTTACCAATACGCTCTTCCAGCCGGCGCATCTGCATGGAAACAGCGGATTGCGTCTTGAAAACGGCATCGGCTGCCCGCGTAAAACTGCCCGCATCCGCTATCGCTATGAAGGTCTGCAACTGATCGAGATCCAGAGGCGTGCTCATCGGCGTCATCCATCATTATTATTGAAGAATTACATTAAAAACATTCGTTGGAACAATCAATTCGATTGTTGGATAAAGCCGCCATCGTAAAGGAAAAGGAGCCGCGAAAGCGAATGACCCTGACGATAAGGATCACTTAGCCCCGCCAGATCAAAGGAGAGCGGACATGACAGCGACAAGCAAGATAACGACAACGCATTTACCTGCAATAAGCGGACAAACCTCCACGTTCGTGCAAATGGTAAAGACCGTATTTACGTCGATCATGCGTCGCTGGACGTTTTCCAATGGTCGACGGCAAGTGCTGAACCTGAGCAGCTTTGACGACCACATGCTGCGCGATATCGGACTTCGCCGTGAGGATATTTACACGGCAGCTCATTATCGCGGCACGGAAGACCCTACGCGGGTTCTGAGTGAGCTGGCAGACGCTCGGTTGCAGATCAAGGCTACACGCCTGATCTGCTGAACCAACATATCTTCGGGTAAGTAAGGCGCAGCCTTTTTGAGCCCGCAGACAAATCATCTGGCAGGCGCCACCTTCACATACCGGGTCCCCTCCCGGTCAGCCTGCCCTTTGCCCGGCCGCTCCTCCGCTGGCCGGGCTTTTTTATGCGCCGGCTTCCAGAAACCATTCCTCAGCGCATCAATTTGCAGCGACCCTATCGCATGAAATCAGCAATTGCTGGATAACTTAAATCGCTTTGATTTTTTTCGAAGAAAAGTATTGCGTTCGGTGTTTGAGTTCGCTAGATGGAAGCCGTCGCGAATGAGCTGACGCTTTATCGCGCTTGCAGGCCTCTAGATCGAAGGCATTTGCATATTCCTGCTGGGGAATAGTTTAAGGGTAGAACAGCGGACTCTGACTCCGCTAGTCTTGGTTCGAATCCAGGTTCCCCAGCCAATACTTTCTTCAAGAAAATCAATGTTATAGACAACAAGCCCGGATACTTCCTGGCTTTTTTCATGTCGCGTTTAGCGGCAACCAACTTCCAGTACCCAACTTAGATATCGTAACCCGCATTAAGAGTTTTCAAAACGGGACACATACCGGATCGAACATTACAAAAAATTCAGGTTCCACTCTTGAACTTGGCAAAACCATACACATTTGAAGAAATGCAGCGCCGGGCCCCTCTGGTCATGGCTACCGCTATGGCGATGTCGGGGCTGCTCCACTTGTTCAAATGGAGATGGTCCGGCGATGGATTCGCTTATTGTAGCCCTTTCGGGCGATTTTCTTGGCACACCTGTATATTTCTGGGCGGCGTTTATCGTCGTCGTCGTTGGCTTGCTTGTCTTCGACCTCGGCATTCTCCATCGTGACGAACACGAGATCGAAGCCAAGGAAAGCCTCCTGCTTTATGGCTTTTATGTTCTGATCGCACTCGCCTTCGGTGGCTGGGTGTGGTGGCAGCGCGGAGCGGAATCCGGCCTGGAATTTTATACCGGCTATCTGATCGAACAGAGTCTTGCGATGGACAACATGTTTGTTATCGCAACGATCTTCGGCTTTCTTGGCATTCCTCGTCTTTACCAGCATCGTGTTTTGTTCTGGGGTATTCTCGGCGTTATCGCCTTCCGGGCAATCCTGATCGGACTTGGTGCAGCCCTTGTGCACGAGTTCAACTGGATTCTGTTCCTCTTTGGCGCGTTTCTCGTTTTCACCGGCTTCAAGATGTTCGGCCATCAGGACGAGTCACCCGACATCGAGCAGAACGCTGTCTTCAAGTTCCTTCGTCGCCGGTTCAATATCACCCGCGAATTGCATGGTCGCAACTTCACGGTCAAACAGCCACATCCCAAAACTGGCAAGATGGTCACCTGGTTGACCCCTTTGGCGGTCGCGCTCATCATGGTGGAAACTGTCGATCTGATCTTTGCAGTCGACTCTGTCCCCGCCGTCTTCGCAGTCACTCAGGACACGTTTATCGTCTACACTTCGAACATCTTTGCCGTTCTGGGCTTGCGCGCGCTCTATTTTGCGCTGGCTGCGGCGATGAACCGGTTCCGCTATCTACAGGTTTCGCTTGCTATCATTCTCGTACTGATCGGCATCAAGATTTTCCTTGTACCGCTGGGCGTTCACATCAACACGCTGCTGTCGCTTGTCGTAACGCTGGCTATCCTCGCAAGCGGTGTGCTTTATTCGCTGTATAAAACCCGTAACGAACCGGACATGAGCGTTGAGGACCTCGCCAAGCAGCAACATACAGAGAACTGATTGAAAGCAGTTTTGATAACAAAGGGTCGGCCATATGTGCCGACCTTTTTCATCTGATCGCAGCGTAATTTATTGAATGCACTTTCTTCGCATACCGGGCCATATCGAGCCGAAAACACCACCCTTTTGGTGAAGCTGCATCTCAACTCACAGATGATATACTAAGTTTCAATGAGCGATCATTCGAGAGCAAGTCGCGGAAGGCGAAGTTGAACTCTTTATTGCTTGGCGCACTGGTATTCTTCATCCTGATATTGGCGACTATGCTTGGCATGTTCGCTCGATCGCGTTTGCCCGAGCATCATCTCAACTCCGAGTCCAAGGATGTCATACGCCTTGCCACCGCTGTTGTCGGGACACTTTCCGCTCTCGCTCTCGGACTTCTGATTGCTTCAGCAAAATCCGATTATGACAATGCGCAAGCCGAGATGAAGACATCGGCGGCCCGTATTGTTCTCCTGGACCGGATCATGGCCCGCTATGGTCCTGAAACGGAGCATCCACGTACCGTACTCAAGCAAATAATCCAGAAACGTCTCGATCGGGCATGGAATGCCGAGCGGGCCGATGAGCTCTCCAATGGAGCTTTGCCGGAGTTCAAGGATATTGAGGATATTCAGGACAGTCTGCGCGCGTTGAACCCGAAGGACGCCGCGCAAGGCTCTCTCCAAACACGCGCGCTTGAAGTCAGCGGCATGATTGCAGAAGGTCACTGGCAATTAGTGGAAACGACAGATGAAGGGCTGCCTGTCCCATTTCTCATCGTGCTGATTTCATGGCTGGCGCTTTTATTCGCAACTTTTGGCCTACAGGCCCCGCTAAACAGCACTGTCATACTGATAATAATCGTATGCTCATTGTCCGTTGCCGGCGCGATTTTCGTGATTTCAGATATGGCGAGCCCCTATGCCGGACTGATCCACATTTCCGAAACTCCGCTTCGCACTGCACTGGATCGTCTCGGCGCACCATAATGAATTGCATTCTCTACAACGCCACGAAGTGCTGCGGCGATACCTCTCGATATTCGCGCAAAGGCACAACGAAATCCGCAGGACGGATTGGGCTCTTGAGTTCTCCCGTTTCGCTTGAAAGCTTCACCCCGCGTCGATCAGGATCAGGAACAGGAACAGCCGCCATCAGCTTGCGTGTGTAATCATGTTGAGGGTTCTCAAATACCGCCGATCTCGGTCCGATTTCTACGATCTCGCCCAGATACATGACGGCCACACGATGGCTTACACGCTCGACGACGGCCATATCGTGTGAGATGAACAGAAACGCTAGATCGAGACTTTGTTGAAGATCGAGCATGAGATTGATGACCTGCGCCTTGATCGAGACGTCGAGCGCCGACACACTCTCATCTGCCACGATGACTTTAGGTTTCAAGGCAAGCGCGCGGGCGATACAGACACGCTGCCTTTGCCCGCCAGAGAATTCATGCGGATAGCGCTTTGCCATATCAGGCGTGAGGCCAACTTTCTCCAGCATATCGGCGACAACATCCTTCGCGTCCCGCACACTCCCCAGCCGGTGTTCAATGTAGGGTTCCGCGATCGCGGCACCCACTGTCATGCGCGGGTTCAACGATGCATAGGGATCCTGAAAGATCATCTGAACCGACCGTCGCATCTCGCGCATAGCCTGTTTGTCAAGGGACAGAATGTTTCGGCCTTCAACCAGAACTTCACCGGAATCCGGTTCGCTCAGCCGCATGATGGCGCGCCCGGTCGTCGATTTCCCACACCCACTCTCACCAACCAGCGAAAGGGTTTCACCCTTGCGAAGATCGAAGGACACGTTTTCCACGGCATGAACACGCCCGCTCAGGCGAGACATAAAGCCCGAATAAATCTCGAAGCGCTTGGTAAGCCCTTTCACTTCCAACACGGGTACATCGATCTTGTCGACCGTATCCGCCACCTCGACCGGCGTTTCCGAAAGGCCAGTAGCATTGTCTACTATCGGAAACCGCAGAGGACGTTGATAGCCCTGCATTGAACCCAGTACAGGAACCGCCGACAAAAGTGCTCGCGTATAAGGATGCTGGCTCTGCCGGAAAATATCGGCAGTCTGCCCTGTCTCAACCTGCTTTCCCCGAAACATGACGACTGTGCGATCCGATATTTCGGCCACCACGCCCATGTCATGCGTGATGAAAAGAACGGACGTGCCCTCTTCTTCCTGCAATGTCTTGATAAGATCGAGTATCTGCCCCTGAATGGTCACATCCAATGCCGTTGTCGGTTCGTCGGCGATCAGCAGTTTGGGTCTCGACGCCAGAGCCATCGCGATCATGACACGCTGACGCATACCGCCTGAAAAGCGATGCGGATATTCATCGAAGCGGGAAGCAGCCGACGGGATACGGACCTTTTCAAGCAAGCGGATCGTCTCAGCGCGCGCATCTGCCTTCGACATTTGCGAATGGCAGAGCAATGCTTCCGAAATCTGGTCTCCGATTGTGAAGAGCGGGTTGAGGCTGGTCATCGGCTCCTGAAAGATCATGGAGATTTCATTGCCGCGTATCCGGCGCATTTCCTCTTCCGGGAGCGTCAGAAGCTCCCGATCTCCCAACCTGATACTGCCTTCGGTGCGGCTCGTATCCTTCTGCAGAAGCCGCATGATCGACAGCGAGGTTACGCTCTTGCCCGAGCCGGATTCCCCGACGATTGCCACCGTTTCTCCGGGGTGGACATCGAAGGAAACATCATCGACAACAGGCTTCCAGACACCATCGACCAGAAAAGAAGTGGTTAGTCCTAGAACGGATAAAACAGGTTCGTGTTTTCCAACCGTCGCTATTTTCTCAGACGTCATGATGTTCCTCCGCTTTACTCAGGCTCTTCCGAGTATCAATCCGGCCAACGCAGCAAACCGTCGAAACGATGTCTGCTTCGGTCCTCAAAAGGAGTGGCGATAATCTCATTAGACGCCCGGGCTTTATCGAGCTCCTCACCAAGACGCTGCGCAACAACGGTTTCCTGACCGGGATGAAGATTACAGGGATCGAGATAGAAATAGTTGTGCTCTACCTCATGGTCACGTGTGATGATCGGTGGGTTCCCTCGCGCAAGAGCGGTTACCAAATCCCAGGCCGTGATGTGGGCATCAGCAGCTGATACAATTACTCGCAGGCGGTCGAGCGGATTGTTGGTCGGATCTGGTTCGATCAGAGCCGTGATACCGGGGCGACCATCCAGCGTCTTCTTCCACAGTTCCAGATATCCGGTTTCCCTCTCGCGAATTCCAGCATGGTCACGCTTTTCCCACGCTTCCAGCGCTGCCATGACGCCGTAAATGCTCTCTTTGCCGACTTTCATGCCTCGCCCGATGCCAAGATTCTGCAGGAAAGCATTACGGACAAGTTCCTTCCTGCCTGCAACGATGCCAGAGGTCGGGCCGCCCAGAAACTTGTGTCCCGAATAGATTGCGATATCTGCGCCCTTTTCCAGAAACAGCTTCAGGTCATATTCAGATGCAGCGTCCACGATCACCGGCACGCCCTTGGCATGTGCGATCTCGACAAACTCGCTGAGATGGAGAAGGCCGTAGTCCACGACATGATGCGATACGACATAAACCGCCGCAGCCGTCTTTTCGGTAATCGCATGTTCCATGTGATAACGGTGGGTCGATGTTGCCTGTCCGATCAGGACGACTTTGCCTCCCGCAAGCCGGATTGCCTGATCGACCGGCGCGCCGTAGCTGACCACGTGACCGGTCTGCACCAGAACTTCGTTCTTTTCCGACGTGATATCCGGCAATCGTTCAATCGCTAGGAGGTTGTTGCCTGTCATAGCTCCGGCAACGGCAAGCGTAATGCCTGATGAGCAGGACGCGGTGACGAAGCCAGCTTCGCCACCTGTCAATCGTGCGATCACTTCGCTCGCCTTACGCTGCAGATCATTGACCTCGACGAATTGTGGCAAGATGGCCGCCATCGCCTCTACTGCCTCGGGCACAACGATGGATGCACCAAGTGATGTCATCGTACCAGAAACATTGATGACCGGTCGAAGCCCGATCTTGCGGCGAATATCATCGGTCATTTCATTTCTCCCATTTCTTTCACTGCCTCGGGCATAGACGAATATGCCATAATAATGTAATAACTTCTTGAGTTTCACATGGAGCACTTGAGTGAGCACATCATCACCCACCGTCCCCGCCGAAACGTCCCCTGCGGACGACCTTGAAAACAAGTCGACACGCCGCTCGCGCGTGAGCGGCATAGACCGCGCACTGCAAGTGATTGATTATCTTTATGAAACCGGCGCTCCAGCTGGTCCCTATGCGATTGCAAAAGCGATCAAGGCGCCTTTGTCGACAGTCTATGTGACCATCGACGATCTCGTTGAAAAGAACATGCTCGCCCGCAACGCGGATGGTGCAATCTGGCTCGGCGCGCGGCTCTACCACTACGGTCTTGCCTATGCGCGGTCGCTTGATTTCATGAGCGTCGCTACGCACGAGATGCATGATCTCTGCCGCGAAGCAAACGAAGCGGTGCAGCTTTGCGGCCGGGACGGAGATCATATGCTCGTTCTGGCCATGGCGGACGGACCAAGCCCGTTTCAGGTTGCCTCGCGTGTCGGCACAAGAGTGCCTTTGAACTGGACCGCGTCCGGACGCCTTCTGGTCGGTCATTTGGCTGCGAATGAACGGATCGAGCTTTTCAAGCGCTGCGCCCGGACTTCTCCAACCGGTCGGGCCGAAATCGACGCCACAAGTCTCTCGGAGGCTGCAGCGAAAGCCTTCGATGAGCGGCTCTCGATCCAGATTGCGGAATCCGACTATGCGGTGGCCTGTATTGCTTCCCCGATCTGCGACCGCGATGGACAATGCGTTGCGACCATTTCCATCGTGCTTCCCGAACAGAAGGTGCTTTCCGACGAAAGCCGCTACACCAGTCAGGTGCGTGCTTCGGCAGCGAAGATCGAAAAGCTGATGGGCTGGCGCAATCATTGACGCTGTCCTAGTCGTTCAGGGCGACGATCGCTTCGATTTCAACCGTGATATTGCCCGGCAATGAACCGAAGCCGACGGCTGAACGCGCATGTTGGCCGGCAGCGCCAAATACTTCGATGAAAAGATCGGAGCAGCCATTGATGACATTGGGGTGCAGTTCGAAATCTGGCACGGCATTGACCATACCCAATAGCTTCACGACCCGCTTGACACGGGAAAGGTCACCAAGCGCCTCGTGCATGACGGCCAGCAGATTGATACCCGTCAGACGTGCATCCTGATAAGCCTGATCCACGCCGATGTCGCCACCGACTTTACCCGCACGCAAATATCCGCTCTCTTCCCGCGGCCCTTGCCCGGAAAGATAGAGGATATTGCCTTCCCGAACATGCGTGACAAAATTCGCGATAGGCGGCGGCGGTGGCGGCAAAGTTATGCCAAGTGAAGCCAGCCGGTCGTAGGGAGAATGCTGTACTTCGGTCGTTTGGGGAGAATGAGACACGAATTTTCCTCATCATTTCGTCACGGGACGTTCCCGCAAATTCAATGCTGCGCCGACAGTTTCAGCGCCACGAATAGCCATGGCTATGGCGAACGAGTTTGCGCGCACGCGGTATATAGCGGCTGGCCGTAATGGCCTCGGCACCGATGACGGCGTAGCGGGGTTCAAATAGCCTGTTCAGGCGAGACACATCGCCATTGGAATCCGTCGCTTCCAAGTCGGCGTCAACCAGATCAAAGATCGTGAAATCAGCACGTTGCCCAACCGACAGCCGGTTTTCCATCGAGAGCTTGATCACCGACGCCGGATTATGTGTGACGGCTTCGATGACATTTTCAAACGGCATGTTGACCGACAGCAGTTTGGACATGGTTGTCGCCAGATCCCAAACAGGGAAGTTCATCGAATGGCCATGCAGGTCCGTCGAGATCGAAAATGGAAGGAGACCGCGTTCAATTGCCGCTTCGGCGACCTTGAACGAGAAGGATGCCCCACCATGGCCGATATCCAGCCGGATGCCCTCGCCTGAGCAGCGTTCCGCGAGATTGAAGAGATCTTCGTCTTCCATGATGCTGGAGCCGGATTTGCCGTTGAAGCAATGCGTGACCACATCGCCTGGCCCAAGGATTTCCAGAACTTCGTCATAGAGCGCCGGCGGTTCGCCCACATGCACCATCATGGGCACTTTGAGTATCTTGGCGATCTTCTTGCCAAGCTTGACCGGTGTAACGCCCCATGACCCGGTTATGACGTGACTGGCCCTAACCTTGATCCCAGCAATATGCTCGCTGTTGGCTGCGTAGCATTCGAGAATACGGTCGAGATCAATGTCCTTGATGTCTCGCAGTTCCGGAACCCGGTTGCAGGCAACAAGGCCGATTGAGCCGAGGTTGAGGAAGGCTTTGATCCGTTCCTTGGACGGCTCGATGATATACTCCCGGAAGCCATGGAAATTGGCCTCTCCTGCCGAACCGGCATCGACGAGCGTCGTCACTCCTCGTTCAGCGCCGCACTCTGAAGGGCGTATCGAAATATCCGTACCGCCATGCCAGATATGGACATGCAGGTCGACCCAACCCGGCGAAATCCAGGCTCCTTTGCCATCGACACGCTCCACATCGGCTGGTGCGTTCAACGACTTGCCGATGGCGCTGATACTACCGTCTTTTCCGACCAGAATATCGGTCGTCGCGTCGGAGTGTTCCACCCCGAAGGCTACCGGTTTGACATTGGTGATAAGAAGCGGCTTCGCCTGTTCACCGGAAATCATATTACAAATCCCTTCGCAGTCTTGGATCGAGCATGTCGCGTAGTCCATCCCCCACCATCTGGAGCGAGAGGACGGAAAGAATGATGGCGAAGCCGGGGAAATAGGTCATCCAGTCGGCCTGACCGATATATTGGCGTCCTGCCGCAATCATGGTTCCCCAGGTTGGAATCTCGGGGCTAACGCCGAGACCGAGGAAGGAGAGCCCCGCTTCGGCGAGCATTGCGCTCGCAAAAAGGAAAGTGCACTGCACGATGATCGGTGAGATTAGATTTCTCAGCACGTGCCGCGTCATGATGTGGAATGTCGAAATTCCAAGCGATTGGGCCGCTTCGACATAGGGCAGCTCACGGATGACCAGCGTTGAGGCGCGCACAATGCGCGCCAGCCTCGGTGCATAAACAACAGACAGCGCAACGATGACCGTCGCCAGCGACGGGCCGAGCGCCGCGACCAGCGCAATGGCCAGCAGAATGTCGGGGAATGCCATCATCGCATCGATCAGGCGAG
The DNA here is from genome assembly GCF_024539785.1 of Ochrobactrum sp. BTU2. Taxonomy (NCBI): domain Bacteria; kingdom Pseudomonadati; phylum Pseudomonadota; class Alphaproteobacteria; order Hyphomicrobiales; family Brucellaceae; genus Ochrobactrum; species Ochrobactrum sp. BTU2. The sequence continues at coordinate 165,212 of NZ_JAHWRG010000003.1, forward strand.
CGATCGGTGTATCCAGACGATGAAAGAAGCCTGCGAGCAATCCGAGCGTAACCCCTATGATCGCCGACAGGACAACGACCGCCGCGCCCACCATAAGTGACAGCCTCCCGGCATAGATCGTGCGTGAAAAGACATCGCGCCCGAACTCATCCGTACCGAACCAGAACATCTCGCTTGGTGGCTTGAGCCGGTTGACGATAGAAAGCTTCGACGGTGAATAAGGCGCGATCCAGGGTGCCAGCAGCGCGAGGATAGCGAAGACGGCAAGCACAATGATGCCTGCCGCCACCGTCTTGCGTTTGAACAGCCGACGGATGAACAAAGCGCGTTCCGAAGGGGCTTTTTGCGTGGTCGTAACAAGATCGGCCATCAGTAACGAACCCTCGGATCTACGAACAGATAGAGCATGTCGATGATGAAATTGATCAGGACATAGAGCCCCGCGATGACGAGCAGCGCGCCCTGAATTACCGGATAATCCCGTCGGAGGACCGCAGACACGACAAGATTGCCAACCCCCGGCAGGCCGAACACAGTCTCCGTCACCACAGCGCCGGAGATCAGAACAGCAGCAGTGAGACCGACGACTGTGAGGATAGGGATAAGCGCATTCTTCAATGCGTGCTTCATGATCACGCGCCGCTCGATCAACCCCTTTGCGCGCGCCGTGCGGATGTAATCGTCACCAAGAACATCAAGCATTGAGGCGCGCGTGAAACGCAGGATCAGAGCGGAGGAAACCAGCCCCAGCGCGATGGCTGGCAGGATCAGATGGTACATTCGATCGATGAAGCTCGAACCCGGCCCGCCATAGCCGGATACCGGAAACAGGTTCAGCCGGACGGCAAAAAACTGCATGAGGATGAGACCGAGCCAGAAGCTCGGTATGCTCGCTGCAAGCATAGCGACCGTTGTCGCCGCCTGATCGACAAAAGAACCACGCCGATAAGCTGCATAAACTCCAACCGGTAGCGCAATGATGCAGGCAATCAGAAGCGAAAGAACGGTCAGAAAGAAGGTCGGCTCAGCCCGGTCGAGCAATGCTGCACCAACCGGCATGTTGAGGAAGATCGACTGACCGAGATCGCCCTTCAGTAGCTGACCGATGTAGTAGAAGTATTGGATGACCAGCGACTGATCGAGTCCGAGCCGAGCGCGCAGATCGGCAATGTCCTGCGCCGATGCGTCCGGCCCAAGCATGACGGCGGCAGGATCGCCGGGCGTCACACGAACGATCACAAATACGATCGTTACGACCAGAAACATGACGACAGCCATGCCGACAAACCGCTGAAGGATGTAGCGCACCATGCGATCAGATTCTCCAGATTGAACAATTCAGCAAATGCCGACCAGACGGACGGCATTCGCCTTGCTGGAAGTTACTTCTTCAACGAAGCATTCCAGAAGTAAGGCCACGGCGCTGGCTCGACGCCCTCCAGCTTGGTGGACATCGCTGCAACGGCATTGAAGTCGCCGATCTTGATCAGGGGCAGTTCGTCATAGATGGTCTTCTGAACGTCCGCCCACAGCGCAACGCGCTTTTCCGGATTGGATTCGGACGTGAAAGCATCGACTACGGTTTTACGCGCTGGCGTGTCCCACCAACCCGGCGAGCTGGTCGACAGAGAGCCCATCAAAGCAGGCTCGGGCAGGAAGGGGCTGTGCGTTATGTAGATATCCCAGAGCTTGGGATCTGCGCGGCGCTGTGTCAGTGTCGCCCAATCGACAACCTGCAAATCCACTGTAAAACCGGCAAGTTTCAGATATTCGGCAGCCACCTGTGCCATCTTGTAATGGAACTCGTACTGGCGGCTGGTCAGAATACGCAGCGGCTCGCCGTTGTAGCCGGTCGCCTTCAATTCTTCCGCCGCAGCTTCCGGCTGGGCCACATTGTAGTTCCCTTCGACGCCAGCTTCTGTATTCCAGACAAAATTGGACGGATAGAAAGCGCCGTCCAATGCATAGAATTCCGTGCTGCCAAATGCCGCTGCAAGCATGTCTTCCATGCTCAACGCATGTGTCACGGCCTTTCGGACCGGCAGTTTCGACGCCACACCTTCTTTGGTGTTAAAAACAAAGACAGGATAGCCGAAGGGCTTGAGAAGCAATGGCTGGGAAGCTGTGGAAGATTTGATCTTGTCAAATGATTCAACCGGAATGGAATCGACATAATCATACTGTCCGGAAACCGCTGCCTCGACACGGGTGTTAGCATCCGGGACTGACACGAAACGGATTTCGTCTAGATATTGATGGCGTGCGCCACCGTAACCATCACTCTCACCGTCGCGCGACTTGTAACCATCGAAACGCACGAGCTGAATATACTGGTCTGCCTTTCGTTCCTTGAGCATATAGGGACCGGTACCGATAAATTCATTCATCGGCTCAGCCTGCTTTTCTGACGGTATGATGATCGCCGCAGAATTGTTGAAGGCAAGCAAAGAGGTCAATGGCGCATAAGGCTGTTTGAGCGTTATGGTCACCGTAGCCGGATCGGTAGCGGCAATGTTTTCGATGAAGGCTGACGCCTGCTTTCCGCGCGAAGCCAGCTTCGTCCAGCGCTCCAGCGACGCAACCACGTCTTCCGACGTCATGTCGCTACCGTCATGGAACTTGATGCCGGAACGCAGCTTGATCGTATAGGTTTTTCCATCCGCGCTGATTTCAGGCAGGCTTTCTGCCAGCAATGGCGTCGGCTTCCATTCCTTGTCGAAGGTATAGAGCGTTTCGAAGATATGCTGCGTGACGATACCCACAAGATCGGCAGTGGATACCATCGGGTCGAGCGTCGGCGGCTCGCCAATGGTCGCGACATTGATGACACCACCCTTGTCCTGAGCCAGCGAAACGCCGGGACTGAAGATCATGGCAGAAGCCAGAAGGAGTGCTAATTTGATCCGCAAGGCAGAACCCCCATTTTTGATTTGTTCCACAATTATGTTATATAGGCTTTTATAAAAGAATAACCGAGAACTTGGAGGTGTCAATCCATCAAAGTACATCGACTGAAAATCTTCCGTCGATAACGATGGAATGCTCATACAATGTGGGCATTTCGGATTTTATGGGTGGCAGCACCAAAGCTGTGTCGATATGAGTGCGCCATGACACGCAAAGGCCAGGGCTATCTCTTCACACTTCTCGCGGTTACCATTTTTGCAACGCAGGATGGTATCTCGAAGTATCTTGGCACCCATTATTCGCCGATCCTCATAACGATGATCCGCTATTGGGTCTTTGCTGCCTTCGTTCTCCTGCTTGCAATCCGCTCCGGAGGCATTGCCAAGGCCGCAGCAACGAAACGTCCCTTTTTGCAGGTTTTTCGCGGCATCCTGCTTGCTGCTGAAATCGTTACATTCATATTCGCCCTCAGTCGCGCGGGCATGGCAACGGCACAATCGATTTTTCAGGGCGCGCCGCTATTGGTGACCATGCTCTCGGTGCCCTTCCTTGGCGAAAAGGTTGGCTGGAGACGTTGGACTGCAATTATTGTCGGGTTGATCGGTGTTCTGCTGATTATCAATCCAGTGAACGCGACATTCGACGCAAGCCTGCTTCTACCCGTGGCGGCGATGGTCATGTTCGCCGTTTACGCGGTTGCGACACGCGCCGTCAGCAAGAGCGACGATGCCATGACCAGCTTCTTCTACACTGGCATAGCAGGTGCTGTTGCCCTCACATTTGTCGGCAGTTTCTATCTCATGCCTATTGCCAGAAGCGACTGGTTTTGGATGGCAGCCCTTTGTGCCTGCGGTATAGCAAGCCATTATTTCCTCATCCGTGCCTACAACATTCTGGAGGCAGGAGAAGTACAACCGCTTACCTATCTGCAGCTCGTTATCGGCGCGTGTATCGCAGTCACAGTGTTCCACGAGCAATTGACATGGAACATCATTGCCGGTGCGGTCATCGTCGTCAGCGCCGGATTGTTCTCGGTCTTCCGCGAGCGGCAGCTTGGCAAAAGAAATCCACCCGCGCTTGGATAGGTTTCAATTCTCAATGCCTGATATACCGACGAGTCAGAGGTTTCGAGTACTTTCCGTCAAATCAGCTCCAATCACTGACCCAACGACGGGGCTCACCGGCTTGACAAATTAAACTTGATAATTTAATTCATGTTTTGACCTCTACTGGTCGCGTAGACTTCCAGCCGGCGCTTGACCTATTGAGAGCGCCGGTCTTTTTATGTCTTGTGCAAAACAAGCGCGGTCGAGTGGAACAGTCATGACGCAGCCAATAAGCTATATCGAAACCGATTGCGCGATAGCGGGTGGTGGGCCAGCAGGAATGATGCTGGGACTTTTGCTTGCACGCGCTGGTGTGAACGTGACCGTTCTCGAAAAGCATCCAGATTTTCTGCGTGATTTTCGCGGGGACACAATTCACCCGTCCACGCTTCAAGTCATGCATGAACTCGGCTTGCTGGACGGTCTTCTTGACTTGCCCCATACCAAGGCGCATCGGCTACATGCGGAAATCGGCGGCAAGGACATCACGATAGCCGATTTTTCGAGAATTCCCGCTCAGTGTCGTTTCATCGCTTTCATGCCGCAATGGGAATTTCTGGATTACATTGCACGCGAAACTGCGAAATATTCAAACTTCAGGCTCCTTATGCCTGCAAGTGTGATCAATCTGACCGAGAGGGACGGAAGTGTTACCGGCCTCGTCGCGACAACACCAGTTGAAACCATAAATATCAATGCCAAACTTGTTGTGGGTGCGGACGGAAGAAACTCCGTGGTGCGCGCAAAAGCCGGTCTGGAGGTCGAAAGTTTTGGCTCGCCAAGCGAAATTCTCTGGATGAAGCTGTCGCACGCTCCCAATGACCCACCCTATACGATGGGCCATGGCGGCCCTCGACAAGGTTTCGTCATGATTGATCGCGGTGACTACTGGCAATGCGGTTATGTACTCCGCAAACAGACCTTTGCCGAAGTCAGGCAGGGAGGACTCGATGCATTCCGCAAGGCAGTTGCAGAAGTCTCTCCATTGCCTCCTGACCGAATGAACGAAATAGGCACATGGGATGACATTCATCTCTTGAGCGTACGCATCGACCGACTTAAAACGTGGTGGAAACCGGGGCTTCTGTGTATCGGCGATGCCGCCCATGCCATGTCGCCAATTGGTGGCTTTGGGGTCAATCTCGCCATTCAGGATGCCGTTGCAGCAGCCAATATTCTGGCCGCACCGCTTAAGGATAACCAAACTTTGGAACCGTATCTCCAAGCAGTCGAAGCCCGACGTCGCTTTCCCACAAAGGCAACGCAGAAACTGCAACTGATGATGCGCAGTGATCGTCGCAAGCGTGAAACAAACAATACCAGACGCGATGGGCCACCCACCTTTATGCGTCACCTCGCACGCTGGCCCATTCTTGCACATCTTGCGGGCAGGTTGATCGGTGTCGGCTTCCGCCCGGAACATGTCAGAAACAACTGAACGGCTGAGTTTCAGTCCATATCGTCAAGTTCGTCGTGAATACCGGCGACGATTTCCAGCCGCTGTTGCGCCGATTTCCCCGCATATGAAGCATAGGTCAGCGCCAAAAGCCGGATGGCGCTGCTGACGGCGGTATAAGATGCGCCCAATGCGATACTGTCTACATGACATGGGAGAACAACACGCGCGTAACGCTGTGCCTCAAAAACTGATCCACGATCTGTAATAGTCACGATATTCAACCGGCTCGTTGCGGCGTAGCCCAGAATTTGTTTCAGCAATGCCCGATGCGGCGGCAATGTGATCAGCAGCAACACATCCTTCGGACCAGTCATGGCCAGGTCCTCAGCCCATGACCCCTGGTTGATGCCCAGGAGCATCACGCTGTGGCGCAGCCTTGAAAACAGAAGCCGCGCGTAGCGCGCAAACCCTTCCTCGTCACCAAGCCCGATCACCCAGACACGCGGCGCTTCTGCAATAAGTTCGGCAGCTTCGCGCATCTTGTCGGAGCGAAGCGCCTCGAATGTTCGGGTTATATTGGCGATCTCCAGATCGAGATGTGCGCTGATGGTACGCACCAGCGGCACCTCTTCGTCAACCGTACTCGAATATTCAAAAGGTTCAGTGCGATTGCGCTCTTCACGCGCCTGAAGTTTCACTTCATTGAAATCGGCATAGCCCAGATGCTGAAAGAAGCGAGCTGTGGTAGCCTTGGATACGCCGGCCATCTCCGCGATTTCGGTAGCGGAATGAATCAGAATGTCGTCCTCGCGCTCGAGAACGAGCTGCGCGATTTTCTGCTCGCCTGCCGTGAGCTTTGCGTAGCGCTCCTGTATGCGCAGTACCAGACGTGAAGCCATGTGCGTTTATTCCGAATCTCTCTGTGCACTAAAAAAGCTTATCATCGCCTCTTGCAATACTGAAACATTTGTTTCATTGATAGTGAAACATTGAAATTCATGGATTCTCCATGGCGTATTCCCGCAATACACGGCAGCGCATCTGGGATCGGCTGAAAGACGTCGCGCGCCCTGATGCACGCTTCCACTTCAAATTCTCGGAATTCATACCGGACTTTGAAGGAGTAGAGGCAGCTACGGATCGCTTGCTGGCGATTGAAGGGATTGCGAAAGCCAAATTGGTTTTTGTGACGCCAGATAATTCCATGATCGAGTTGCGCCGTCGCCTGATCATGTCGGGTACACCATTCATCATGCCGACCTACGGCATGCAGCGCGGCTTTCTCCTGCTCGAACCGGGATCCGTTCCCCCGGGGTTGGAGAAAGCCGCAGCCTGGCTTGACGGAATGGAACATTTCGGTCGATCGGTCAGTCTAGAAGACCTGACCCATATCGGTCGTTTTGATGTCATTGCGACTGGCGCATCCGCTGTTTCCATCGATGGAGTCCGTTTTGGCAAAGGCCATGCGTTCTTCGATCTGGAATGGGGCATGTTCACCGATCTGGGACTTGCCGACGAGCAGTCTCTGATTGTGGCAGCCGTGCATGACGTACAGATCGTGGAAGAGCGCCTCAACGTATCGGAGAACGATATTGCTCTCGACTTCATTGCCACGCCCAGCCGCCTGATCGAGATAACGCGCAACCGTCGCAGGCCGCGTGGTATTCGCTGGAACGACGTTTCAGCCGAAGAAATCCAGTCCATCCCCCCGCTGCGTGAGCTTGCGCGCATGCGCGGCATTGCCTGACAGTTCAGCACCAAAAGGAAAATTCAATGAATATTGCCCTGGATCGCCGTCGTTTTCTCGGACTGATGGGCGCCGCAGCCGCTCTGCCAGCCATGAGCCGTTTTGCCTCTGCGGATACACCATTCAACTTTCAGGCTTCCTGGATCAATGATGCGGAATTCAGCGGCTATTTCATTGCAGTCGACAAGGGCTTCTATCGCGAAGAAGGCCTCGACCTGAACTATATCTCCGGTGGTCCCGACGTCATTCCGGAAAGCACGATCATTGCGGGCAAGGCCGATCTGACCCTCACCACCCCCGACACGACGATCAAGGCCATCGTCGAACAGGGTGCGCCTTTCAAAATCATCGGCGCCCAGTATCAGAAGAACCCAATCGGTATTATTTCGCTGGCCAAGAACCCGATCAGGGAGCCAAAGGACCTGATCGGCAAAACGCTGGCTGTGCCGCCGGTCAACGTCATCTCGGTTGAAGCCATGCTGAAGATTTCGGGCATAGAGCCTTCTCAAGTCAACATCGTTCCTTACGCCTATGATCCGACGCCGCTCATCAAGGGTGAAATCGACGCTTCACTCGATTTTACGACCAATGTTCCTTTCACCATCAAGCAGGCTGGCGAAGAGGCAGTTTCCTTCCTGCTCTATGATTTTGGCTTTACGATCTTCAACGATACGGTTGTCGTTACGGAAGAAACACTCAAGACAAAGCGCAAGGATCTCGTTGCTTTCCTTCGCGCAAGCCGCAAGGGCTGGGATGAAAACCTCAAGGACCCAGCAGCCTACCCACCAAAATTTGCCGACAGCTGGTTCAAGGGCACCGGCCGCTCGATCGAAAACGAAGTCTATTTCAACACGGCGCAGAAGCCGCTGATCGAGACACCGAATGGTGTATTCTCCATGAGCGAAGAAGCCATCGAGAACACGATCAAGGCGCTCGGTACGATTGGCATCGCCGCCAAGCGCGATCATTTCGACACAACGCTTCTTGAAGAGATTTGATGCCTGATATGTCCGGTATCAAACTTGAAAATGTGACGCGCTCCTTTTCGGGGCGCGGCACGAATGTAGTTGCGCTATCCGATGTCTCGCTCGAATGCCCCACCGGCTCGTTCACTGCACTCATCGGACCGTCCGGTTGTGGCAAGTCGACCATGTTGCGGTTGGCACTCGGTCTCGATCAGCCTGATAACGGCTCGATTTCAGTCATGGGCAAAAGCCCTGTAGAGGCCGCAAAGGCCGGACTGACCGGTGTGGCTTTTCAGGATGCGGCGCTCATGCCTTGGCGCAATGTCGAAGACAATATTGCCTTACCGTTGGATGTGCTTGGCCTGTCTCGTTCAGCAAAGACCGACCGGATTGCCGAATTGATCGCCCTTGTTGGCCTCAAAGGCTTCGAAAAAGCACTTCCGGGTGAGCTTTCCGGCGGCATGCGCCAGCGTGTGGCAATTGCCCGCTCTCTGGTCACCGATCCGCGCGTTCTGTTTCTCGACGAGCCTTTCGGCGCACTCGACCAGATATTGCGCCGCCAGATGAACATTGAGCTTCAACGCATATGGCTTGAAAGCAAGGCCACCACCCTACTTGTCACCCATGGCATAGACGAAGCGGTTTTCCTCGCCGACCGGATCGTGGTGATGCACAGTCGCCCCGGACGCATCGCGAAGATCATCAATATTCCGCTGGAACGCCCACGCAGCCCCGAAATATTCAGCACGTCGCAATTCCATGCGCTGGAGGACGCTGTCGCGGAGGCTTTGCATGGCTGACATGAAGCCATCAACCCATCTCTCCACCTTGCGCAACTGGGTTATTCTTCTTGCAGTCTGGGAGATTTGTGGCCGCTTTTCCCTGATTGCAGGCGGCGCCTTGCCAGCACCTTCGGCGGTCCTGGCCCGTCTGTGGATCGACCGTGCCGATTATCCAGCTCATATACTAGCGACACTTCAGGGCGCTGGTGCTGGCTTTGTCATCGGAAACCTTGTTGCCGTAGCTGCAGGCATTCTGTTCGCCCTCTTTCCAGCTGCCGCGAAACTGGGTCGGGGCGTCAACATCGCGATTTTTGCACTGCCTCCAATTGCCATCTCGCCTATTCTGGTTCTGACTTTTTCAGGAATGACGCCGCGTATCACGCTGGCGGCACTTGGTTGTTATTTCATCACCATGGCCGCCACCATGACTGGCATCAGCCAGACGGACCGCCGTATGGTGGATATTGTTCGTGCCTATGGTGGCAACCGATGGAAAGTGCTGCGTCTGGCCCAATTGCGATCCGCTCTGCCGTCAATCCTTGCCGGTCTGCGTATTGCCGCTCCCAATGCGGTTCTAGGCTCCATTCTGGCTGAGTTTGGTGGCGGTGGGCGTTTCGGTCTCGGCGCCTATCTGATCGGTTCTCTCGGGCGAGCAGAACCGACCCGGCTCTGGGGTATCGGTCTGTGCGCTACCTTGCTCGCAGGATTGGCCTATGCGCTCTTTTCCATTCTTGCAAAAATGCTGACTGGCAGCACCAAGGCCATCACCGTCCCAGCCAACGCTCCAAACACTGCCCCGCGCGACTCTCGCGGCCTAAACTTTATTCTCGTCATTTGTTCGATCGCGCTTCCGTTCGTCTTATGGTGGCTGCTGCTCGTTTTCATGGGAACACCGGCCATGATTGCCAAGACACCAGCCGGACTGTTCGACTATCTTTTCCTCGCTCCGTCTGCAGCTCCCGCACAGGCAAAATTGCTGACAGCGCTTTCGCAAACTTTACCGCTTACTTTTCTTGGCATGGCAGCAGGCATCCTTTTCGCCTTTGCGCTCGCCATCGCCTCAGTCGCCAAGCCTGCCATCGTGCGCGGCTTCATGCCTGTCGCCCTTGTCACGCAGACAATGCCACTCGTTGCCCTGACACCCCTACTCGTTCTGTTATTGGGACGCGGCCCGTCCGTCATCCTCTGGATTACGGTCTCAGTCACATTCTTCCCTGCCTTCGTGACTATGGCTCAGGGTATGGCACTGGTTCCTCGTGCCGCACTGGATGTGCCCCGCGCCTATGGCGCCAGCATCTGGACACAAATCCATCTGGTATCCGTGCCCGCCTCCCTGCCCTATCTCTTCGCTGCCATTCGCCTTGCCGTACCGCGCGCTTTGCTTGGCGTCATGATTGCAGAATGGCTGGCAACGGGTACGGGGCTCGGAAACCTTCTCAACCAGTCACGCGGCTATCTCGACTACGGCATGATCTGGGCCGTTGCCGTGGTGTCCGTGATGCTGTCCGTCATTTTCTATCAAATCGTAGCCCTCTGCGAGCGCCAGGTGCTCGCACGCCGCGGCATGAGCCCGGCAGACTAAAATGCAAGGAGTCCCCATGGAAATCACCGATCACAAAGCTTCCGTTCGCGAACGTGTGTGGAGCGAGTTGCGCAAGGTTGCTGTCCCGGATAGCCGTTTCCATTTCGACTTCGGCGAGTTCATCGCAGATTTTGAAGGTGGAGAGGATGCGGTAGCCCGGCTGACAAGCCATCATTATTATCAGAATGCAGATTTCATCTTCATTACGCCCGATAATTGTCTCGACCGCCTGCGTCTTCAGGCTTTGAAAGACGGCAAGACCGTTCTGATAACCACATATTCCATCAAGCGCGGCTTCTGGGTTCTCGATCCGAAGCTGATTTCGCCGGATTATTATCTTTACGCCTCGACGCTCGACGGCATGGAGCGTGTGGGACAGCCGGTCACGCTGAAAGATATCTCGGCTATGCCAGTCGTCGATTACATGGTCACCGGCACCGGCGCGATCAATCTCGAGGGCGTACGCTTCGGCAAAGGGCATGGCTTCTTCGATGCCGAATGGGGTATGCTTTACCGTCTGGGCCGCATCACTGCAGCGACGCCTGCTGCCGCTGTCGTACACGACTGTCAGGTTCTGAGCGAAAAGCTCACGCCGGATGTCTATGACACCGTCGCGGACGTGATTTTCACACCCACCCGCACAATAGAGGTGAAGGACCCGCACAAGCCAACCTGCGGAATCATATGGGACCGCCTCGATCCTGTTATGTACGAAACGATCCCTCCGCTTCAGGAATTGAAGGCTATGGGCCTCTAGGTGTGTTCTTCCAAAAACTAAAAAGCCGGATGCAGTAAACGCATCCGGCTTTTTAGTTTGGATAGCCTGAGATCGTTACACGCCGGTCACGAGCTTCAGCGCGATAGACCACATCGTAACGGCAATGACGCCTTCAAGAATGCGCCATGACGACGGGCGGGCAAAGATCGGGCGCAGCCAGCGGGCACCGAAGCCAAGCGAAAAGAAAAACACGAAGGATGCGGTGATAGCCCCCGCCGCGAACGACGTTTCCAAACCGGGAAACTGCGTAGAAATCGTTCCGAGCAGCACGACAGTATCCAGATAGACATGCGGATTGAGCCATGTCAGTGCCAGACAGGTTGCAAGCGTCTTGGTAAGGCTCACGGACGCCCCGTTCGCAGTGGCCAGAACCGCTGACGAGGTGAAAGCGGAGTAAAGGCTTCGCGCACCATACCAGATCAGAAAAGCTGCACCGCCATATCGCATGATGGGATCAAGCGCAGGCATGATGGCAGCGATCTTCTGGAAGCTTGTCACACCTATCAGGATCAGGATGGCATCCGATACGGCACAAGCCAGGCTGACGGCGAACACATGCTCATCGCGTAAACCCTGCCGCAGAACGAAAGCGTTTTGTGCACCAATCGCGACAATGAGGGTGAGGCCCATGGTAAAGCCGGTTACGTAGATTGAAGTGTTCATAAATGGTCGCCATCTGGGAGTAAGTTGGCACTTGGATACCAAATGCTAAAGGATTAGAATAATTAAACTTAATAACTCCAGTTTAGGAATTCTAATGATCGACTATTCCGCCTTGAGAGCAGTGGCGATGGTGGTGCAGACGGGCAGTTTTGAGAAAGCCGCACGAGCGTTGAACGTCACTCCGTCAGCAATCTCGCAACGTGTCAAACATCTCGAAGAGCGGCTTGGCGCAGTACTCATTGAGCGAGGCTCTCCTTGCACGGCGACCGAAAAAGGAGACTGGTTGTGCCGGCATATCGAGCAGGTAGGCATGCTCGAACGCGAACTTCTGGCAGAGTTGCCTGGACTGTCCGGAAGCGAAAATACTGCACAGCGCGTAACGCTTCATATAGCGACCAACGCTGATAGTCTGGGCACGTGGTTTCTGAAAGCAATCTCGCATTTCAGCACGACAGCGGAATATCTTTTCAACATTGCGGTCGACGATCAGGATCACACTGCCGAATGGCTGCAGCGCGGGCGTGTCGTAGCCGCCGTGACTTCTTTATCAAAACCAGTTCAAGGCTGTCGTCTAACCCCGCTTGGTATCCTTCAATATCGCGCCACGGCATCACCGGAATTCATCGCTCGCCACTTTCCAGACGGAATAACCCACGATGCTATTGCCAAAGCGCCGGCACTGACGTTCAACCAAAAGGACAGATTGCAGGATCAGTGGGTGCGCACTGCCCTCCGAACCGATATAGCATGCCCGACACATTGGCTTCCCTCGACACAGGCTTTTGTCGAGGCAAGCCTGTCAGGCATGGGATGGGGGATGAATCCGGTGCAGTTGGTCGGTGACCATTTGCAGTCGGGCAAACTGATGGAACTCATCCCGGATACGCCGCTGGATATTCCCCTGTTCTGGCAGGTCAACCGCCTTGCGGCCGACAGGCTCGCAAGCCTCACACAGACGGTTTTGACGACGGCACGACAGGAGCTTGCGCCTATCTCAAACAAATGAGGAAAGCCGCCAATTCGAAAAACACATGGAAACAATGGGATGAAGCAATATTTTCTGTACCATTGCCGTCAATCACCATCTGTTTTCTTGAACGTGAACAGCGATTGAGCGATGCATGATGCATGAAGCTCCTGTTCCTCATCGTGGCGCTGATCGCCCTTGCCTTTCTCGGCTGCTATTTGCAGATGTTTTTTGCCGTGCCGTAAACACGCAACAATCTTGATCTGCCGAGAACACACGCTATGAGTGTTCAGGAAAGCTCAATCCTACAAGGAAAAGGCAGGATCAATGATCCTGCCCCGTTTGTGCAACGCCCGCTGCCTCTTCGCAGACTCTGACATGTTCAGCCAGTGCCTCAAGCTGCAGGAAAGCGCTTATGGTACAGATATCCCGCTTCTGAAACTTTGGAAGCTCCTGAAGCTCCTTCAATCTGGTGAGAAGTGCACCGCGGTTCATGGTTTTCCCTCCATCTTTCTGGCTATCCGCAAGACTGGTGTTAGAATGCATTTCGATCCGATTAAATCAGATCGGCGCTCTAACCTTTTCTATTGTAAGCATAATCTTATCGACCTTCGTTTCACTCCGGTCGGATTGTGCTTTAATCAGGCTGCCCGCACCTTCGCTTTTGTTTTCAACGGAAGCTCGATATCGACTTCGAGCGTCGACATCTGGTCACCTCGATCCATTTTCACGCTGACCTTGTCGCGATCAATCTGGATATGCTTGGCGATAACGGCGAGAATTTCCTCCCGCAATACCGCAACAAGATCGGAATGTTCGTGTGACGCCCTTTCATGGGCGAGCAGAACCTGCAACCGTTCTCGCGCTTGCGGCGCGGAAGCAGGTTTGCTGAAGAAACGAAACAGGCTCATGCCGCTCTCCTTCCGAAAAGTTTACCCAGAAGGCCGCGCTTTTCGGATGGAACAGTCATCGGCACTTCTTCGCCGGCGAGGCGGCGGGCTGCGTCGAGATAAGCCAATGCAGGCGCACTGCGCTGATCGGCGAGCGTTACGGGGGAACCAATATTGGATGCCCGCAGAACGTCCTGGCTTTCCGGAATAATACCCAGAAGCGGAATGGACAGAATTTCGAGAACGTCATCAACCTTCAGCATGTCGCCGCGCTCGGCGCGTACCGGGTCATAACGGGTCAGCAAGAGATGCTTTTCCACACGCTCGCCACGTTCGGCCTTGAGTGTCTTGGCATCCAGCAGACCGATGATACGGTCGGAATCGCGCACAGACGACACTTCAGGATTCGTGACAACCACAGCCATATCCGCATGACGCATGGCGAGTGTGGCACCGCGTTCGATCCCGGCGGGGCTATCGCAAATGATCCAGTCGAACTCTTTCTTGAGATCTTCCATGACGCGGTCGACGCCATCAGTGGTCAGGTTATCCTTATCGCGCGTCTGGGAGGCAGGCAGCAGATACAGTGTCTCAAGGCGCTTGTCGCGGATCAAAGCCTGCGGAAGCTTTGCATCACCCTGAATGACATTGACCAGATCGAATACGACGCGACGTTCTGCTCCCATGACCAGGTCAAGGTTACGCAGACCAACATCGAAGTCGATAACGACTGTCTTCTCGCCGCGTTGCGCCAGCGCAGCGCCGATTGCAGCGGTTGATGTCGTTTTGCCAACGCCACCCTTACCGGAAGTTACAACAATCACTTTTGCCATATTTGTCTCCTGTATCTCCCGCGCGCCTCCAGAGCATTCGTTACCCGGGATATGAAATGCTCTGCTTTTCTTTTTCAGCACTCAAAAGTGCCCTGACAATTTGTCTGGACCAGCATTTTCCCAAGGCTGCTCGGCCGTTTGGGAAACATGCTAGTTTAGCGTTTCGGCCATCATGTAATCGCCGTCGAGCCAGAGCTGGACTGCCTGTCCGCGCAATCGGCTCTCCATGTCTTCGGCCGTCTTGTAAAGACCGTCGATGGCAACGAGTTCTGCCTCCATCTTGCGACAGAAAATGCGCGCATCGGCATTTCCGGCTGTCCCAGCCATCGCACGACCGCGCAGCGCGCCATAAACGTGGATCGAGCCACCAGCCACCACTTCCGCACCGGACGCTACAGAACCAACAATCGTTACATCGCCGTCCGGAAAGTAGACCGACTGACCAGACCGTACCGGCTCGGTAACCACCATGGACGGAACGGCCTTGACGAGTTGTACCGATGCGGGTGCCACCGGAGTGCGCTCCTGCGACTTCGGTTCTGTGATCTCCGGGTCGAAATCTGCGGCAGGTTGTCCGCCACGCATCGCTGGCGGCATGCCTGGCCCCAGCAGAGAGGGCCGCGCATTTTCAAAGCCCGTGATCCAGACACCACGTTTAACCAAATCCTCAAGCAATTGAACCAATTGCGGACGCTCGATCGAAACGTTCTCCAGATCGAGAACGATCGGGCGATTTAGAAAGAAACCCACGGAACGGGCTGCAAGATCGTCCAGCTTGTCGAGCCAGCCATCGAGCGGCAGTTCAGGCGAGAGTACCAGCGCAAGAAAGGATCTCCCTTTCAAACGGATTGGACGAGACTGTGTTAGCACTTGATTCATCTTGGTTAAAAAACGGTTTATCCGGTCTATATGCGCAATGGTTAACAGATGGTTAATTTCTGAAGCCAGAACGCCCCCATTGCTGGAGCGGCCGGTCTCTTTTGACGATCAAAGCATAACTATCGACGAGGCATTAGCCTCCAGACACAGAACGCAACATTGTGCCCACCTGAACAGCCGAAAGCGCCTCCAGCCTGGAAACGACTCAGCCTATTCTTGATTGTAAACGGATATCAGGATCGATAATCATCGTTTCTTCACCCATCCACAGAAGACAGCGCAGAAAATATAAACTTAATTTCCAATCAAATATGACGCTACGTAATGTATTATAATTTTATAATATATTTTTATTTGGCCAAAAATCAGAATAACTTGTAGCAACTAGAAAGCTGCCGAACCTTATCCGATTCTTTTTAAGGTATATTTCTTCTAATTTTTCCGAGATTGCAGATCAACTAAATCAGTTTCTGGTATTGTCGACACTGCGTCAAGAATTCCATGAACAATCTGCGCCATGAAGAATCTTCACACGCCCTATCAGCCAATCTAGCCGACGCAGCAAATGAGTATAACCCAACGAAGCAACAGCGATCTTTCTGATCGCTTTCATTCCTCTTCGAACACAGCTTTATTCAGTGGGAGTAATCCCTGACGGAAACACTGAAATATAAATCTTCTGGAAGGTTCCGCTCAAAGGAACCGCCTCGCGTTTGGGCGGGGGGCTTAGGGGCGCGAGGCGGGCGAGCTCTCAGGAGTGCACGCACAGGGAAAATGGAACGTTAGCTCCGATTCTGGAACTAACAATACGTTCCAGCCTGAAAAATTACGTGAGTAGAATATAGAAAAGCCCACAACGCTCGGGAGGAGGAGAACGTTGTGGGCTTAATCTGTAAGCGCGATTGGGAGGAGGAGTATCGCGCTTTGGGTCCGGTTCTTGGGAGGAGGAGTGAACCGGACGTTTTTTTAATAACCCGTCCGGCCGGCCTACTCAATCAACAAGCTTGCATTGCTGATATGCACTTTCAACAGATCCAAATGAAAACCGCCTCGCAGCGAATGAACGCGCTGAGGCGGCATATCTCCCCCGAAAGCCCCCAATCGAAGAAGATAGAGGAACTTACCCACAGCTTTGACGAAAATAAATAGACAATCTGCACGCACACTTGAAAATCTGGTGAACAATATCAGCCAATGGTTGAGAAACCTATCTCAACGAACTTTTCCGCGTCTGCAACCGTTCGACTAAACGCTATTAAAGATCGGGTATAGTTCAGTCCTGCAGTGCAATTAAAATGCTCTTGTACCGGGTGGAACCTGAATGACTATCACCAATAACCCTACACAAATTTCAGTATTTTCTGAAAATTATAGAGTTCTATTAAGGGGTTGCTTTCTCCATGAGCACGGTTATTGTTCCTCTCACTTGGAGGAGGGAGTACCGCCCCAGCGCGCTAGACCGCTGCGGGGCGGTTTCTTTTTTAGCTACCCAAAAATGCATATCTGCATTGCAGCGTTGCCCCTTGTAAGCAGCGGCCCTTATTCCTATCTTGGGCTTGTTCGGTTTTACTCCTCCTCCCAAAAACCGAACCCAAAGCGCGATACTCCTCCTCCCAATCGCGCTTTATAGATCCGCCCACTGCACATTCCTCCTCCCAGTGCAGTGGGCGCTCTCTTTTCTGGAAAACTCTTCACACATATCGGAAATTTGTGCCCAATCAGGTGACCCTGTGGCTATTTCAGTAGTTTTAAGGGTTTGCAGGTAATTTCTGCGCGTGATGCACGAGGGAGCGGGGTTCCATGTTCTTCAGCACGACCTTCAAATCGGCCAGACCGACGCTGCTATGCGCGCCTATGCTCTGGCTAGGTTTTGTTCTCGTTCTGCTGATCGCGCTTCTGTCATTCAGGCTCAATGCCCCCATTGGGCCAATGTACTGGGACAGCTACATCTACTTCGACGCAGCCCAGCGCATAAGAATGGACCAGATTCCCGGTGTAGACTTTTCCACGCCTGTCGGACCGCTTGGCTACTATCTTTTTGCATGGGGACACTCCCTGCTCCCACAGGCACAACCGCTTTTGCTCGTTCAATGGTCAATATTGGTCGTTGCAGCCCCTCTGATGGCATGGGTACTGACAGAGCTTCCCCCCCATAATCGAATAACCGGATTTCTGATCCTTGTTCCATTTCTAGTTTTCGCAATCTTTCCGGCCAATACACAAAGCTTTTATCCCTATCCCGGACTGGATGGGTTTGGCATTTATAACCGCCATACATCGCTTTTGCTCTACGTGCTGATGTGCGGATTGCTGTTTATGCGAAACGGCGCAAAGCTCGCGCTGTTTTGTGCGGCAGTGATGCTCGCCTTGTTCTTGATGAAGGTCACGGGCTTTCTTGCAGGTGGACTGTTCGGGCTTGTGGCACTTCTCGCTGGAAGAATCTCTATACGCAACATTCTGCTGGCCGCCGCCGTTACCGTTGCATTTCTGCTCGTCCTTGAATTGTACAACGGGATTATCGGCGGATATGTTCACGATATCGCCTCATTGATCGCCCTGAACGAAGAAGCCCTGCTCCCGCGTTTCCTGACCGTCATATCGTTGAAGCTGGACGTCATTCTGCCAGCGGCGATCCTTGTTCTCATTCTTTTCTGGAATGAACAGTTCCATTCCGGCAAACACAATCGCTTTTTCGACCGGAGTTCGGTCTGGCTCGCCGTTGGGCTTCTGGG
This sequence comes from Ochrobactrum sp. BTU2, assembly GCF_024539785.1. NCBI lineage: Bacteria > Pseudomonadati > Pseudomonadota > Alphaproteobacteria > Hyphomicrobiales > Brucellaceae > Ochrobactrum > Ochrobactrum sp. BTU2. The sequence goes on from NZ_JAHWRG010000003.1 coordinate 183,442, forward strand.
TGGCATCATCCTTGAGACACAGAACACCGGAAGCCAGGAATTCATATTCCTTTGGCCCATCCTGCTTATGATTTTTCAGCGGATAAAAGCCGGCACCGAGAAGCTCAAAATCGCCTTCGTCGTGCTCGCTGCCTTCTGTGTCCTCCCGACATTCACCAAGGTTGCGCACCGTACCCTGCGCGCCGTTGCCGTAGCCCCGACTTATGTGCAACCGTCCTTCCCGGAATTGAAGAACCTCGGGCAGGTGTTGACCCGGCCCGATTTCCTGCAACGGGCAGAGCTTTTCGAAACCCACTACCCGGAAAACAATGCAGCCTATGACGCGCTGGCAGCTCAAGGCCAACTACCTAGCTGGCAGCTTTATTCGGAAATCGATTTCCAGGTCTATTGGCTCGTTTCTGCAAACCGGATGGTGAAGGATCTGAAATCCTTCGAGACCCGGAACAACGTTCGCCTGCAAAGCGTCATGTCGCTCGACTTCGTCAATCCGTTTGCATGGATATTGGATCGCGATGCGACACGGCATATCCAGATCGGCGCCGATCCCTTCCGCACCGTCCCGGCGTTATCCAAGGAAACGAAGGCTACCGTAGAAGCAACCGACGGCATATTGCGTCCGAAATGTCCGACGACGACCAATCGTCTTGCCTTACAGAAAATATATGCCGAAGCACTGCAGGATCGTGATGTCGTCGCTTTGAACCCCTGTTGGGATTTGCTGCTTCGCCCCGGTCTGATCCCGTAATCAGAAATGGCTCATTTGATCTGAGCCTTGACGAAATCCCGCACAATTCGGACGATGCCGCGTGAAAGAACCTCATCCAGCGCCTTGATGAACGCGTCCACATGCTCGCGCCCGCAGATCAGCGGCGGCTCAAGGCGGATGACGTTTCGATTATATTCAGTAAAGGCGACCAGAACCCCATGATCGCGCAGCAGATGGCTGCCAATAAAGCCGGGAAGCGAACCTTTCAGCTTCTCATCAAGCATCGCCAGGACAGGTCGCAACACGACCGGCATCGTTTGTGAGAAATCATGGAACTCCAGCCCCACCATCATCCCCTTCCCGCGCACGTCTTTCAAAAGCGCAGGATAGCGGCTCTGCAGCTCATGCAGACGATCCAGAAGATATTCTCCGACATCGGCTGCATTGTCGATCAGATGCTCGTCGTAAAGAACGTTCAGAGCTTCAATCGACGTGACGCAGGCTTCGCCAATCCCGCCAAAAGTCGCCATCGCATGGATCATCGCCGTCTTGGGCGTGCCGTAAGCCTTCATGTAGACGTCGCGGCGCGCGATCATGGCGGCCATTGCGGTCTTTCCACCGCCAAGCGACTTCGCCAGCGCGGTGACGTCCGGTATGACGCCATAATGCTCGAAAGCATAGAATTTCCCGGTTCGCCCCAGTCCACATTGCACTTCATCGGCAACCCAGATCACACCATACTGGTCGCAAAGGTTTCGCAACTTTTGCCAGAACTGTGCGTCAGCCTGAATGATACCGCCGCCACCTTGCACCGTTTCAAGCACAATCACCCCGATCTCGGGGTCAGAGCGAAACGCATTTTCAATGGCTGCAATGTCACCGAAGGGAACCCGAACGGTGTTATCGACCAGCTTGAATTCGCCACGATATAGCCCACCATCAGTGATGGACAGAACACCCTTCGTTTTGCCGTGGAACGAATTTTCCGCATAGACGATCTTGGACTTTTTCGGCCCCGCGGCGCGCTCTGCGACCTTGATCGCGGCTTCCATCGCCTCAGAACCGGAAGACCCCAGAAACACCATGTCGAGATCGCCCGGCGAGCAAGCCGCAATGTCATAAGCAAGAGCGGCCGCATATTGCGACATGAAGGCGATTGCAATCTCGTGGCGCAATTCTTCCTGAAACTGACGCCGTGCTTCGAGAATACGTGGATGATTATGGCCGAAAGCCAGCGATCCGAAACCACCGAAAAAATCGAGAATGGGGCGCCCATTCTGGTCATAATAATACATGCCTTCAGCACGCTCGATCTTCACCTTATGAAAGCCGAGCAGCTTCATGAAGTGAAGCTGGCCCGGATTGAGGTGAGTGGTAAACAGTTCCGTCATCCTCGGCAGATCGAGCGCTTTCGCCTCGGCAACCGTCAACAGCTTCGGCTTTGACGTTGTGTTCGTCTTGTTCATTTCTGCCCCTATGCCGTTTCGGAAGCCCGCACATCCGACGATGCAGCGCCGATTTTCTTGCGATATTCGCTATAGGCCGCGATCAGCATGTCCTCATCACGATATTGCGGTATCCAGCCAAGCTCGCGCTCGCCCTTCGAAACATCCAGAACGCACATTTCATCGGCAATCAGATATTGCTCCGGGTCCATGATCGGCATGTTCATCCAGTCGAGCAGGCCCAGCGTGCGTTTCACCGCCCAGGCGGGTGTTGGCAACAAAATGGATTTTGATCCTGCATGGCGGATCAGGTCACCGAGCAGTTTGCGGACGGGAGGCGGATTGAGCGAGCCGAGATTATAGACCTCGTTTGGAACGCCAGCCTTGAAAGCGGCACGTGCTGCCTCCGCACAATCAAACACAGAAATGAACTGATAGGGATTCCTGCCCGAGCCAATCATCGGCACCGGCAAATTGTAATCAATCAGCTTGAACAGTTTTTCCAGAATACCGAGACGGCCAGGTCCAATGATAAGACGAGGACGAAACAGGGAGATATTCATGCCCTGCTTGCGCCATTCAACAGCGAGTTCTTCGGTTTTCAGTTTGGACAAGCCATACTCACCAAGCGGCTTGCACGGATGGTCTTCTTTCTGCGGCCAGACATGGGTGTGCCCGTACACCATATCGGTGGTGAAATGGACGAGCTTGTTGGCACCAGCCACATCCATTGCCTTGATGATGTTCGCCGTCCCGTAATAATTGACAGGAAAGAAGAAGTCGTGCCGCTTTGCCCGGACCTGAATTGGTGAAAGCATTTTGGCGGACAGGTTATAGACCATGTCGTCTGCGCGGATACCAAGTCTGCGGATTGCTTCCGGATCGGTCACATCAGTCGCGACGAAAGCGGTATCAGCATAGTGTGGCAGATCGCTTTTCACGATATCCGCGACAATGACCTCCTGACCATCAGCAAGTAGCTTTGGAGCAAGATAGCGCCCCACAAAACCGTCGCCACCGAAGATTACATGTCTCATCGTACTGCCCCCGTTCAACTATGCGTCTGCTGACTCACCTGCGTCTCCGCCTGCGGTTCGGACGGCTTGCCGCTTTGTGCGATCAGCACCGTCCCGATGCAGATGAACGCAATTCCCGCAATCTTGTAGGCGCCAAGTTCCTCCTTGAACAAAAGCCAGGCGAACAGAGCGACCGCGACATAGGCAAGACTGAGGAACGGATAGGCAAAGGAAAGGTCCACTTTCGACAGCACGTAAAGATGCGACGCCATCGAGATCACGAAGGTGAGCAAACCGGCAAAAATCCAGGGGTTGAAGACAATCTGGAATATGCGCTGGATCAATGTTTCGGCTGAAAAGCTGATCGGCCCGAGCGTCAGCATGCCATATTTCAACATCAACTGCGCGGCCGCATTGGTCATGACTGTGAACAGGATGAAGGGAATATATTTCATCACGTTTCCTAACCTGCAGCGCCGAGCATCAATGCGGTCCGGCGCCAGAAATTGGAATTGAAAGCCTTGTCGCGAAAGGCCTCGAAATCGCGCCAGCGCGGATAGCTTGCAGCAAAAACCTCTGCGCTCATCCTTTGGTCCTTATACGGATTGATCCGGCCACCGGCCTCAACAGTCATCTGGTCCAGACGGTTCAGCAATTCCAGCGTTGTGTGGCCACGATTGGGGAAATCCATCGTCAGCGTATATCCCGGCATCGGAAATGACATGAGACCGGGAGGCTTCATCGAACCGAAACGCTTGAGTACCGTCAGAAAGGAGACCTGTCCTGCATTGCGACTTGCCTCAAGCATCGCTGGAATGATCTTTCGGGCTGCTTCGAACGGAATTACACTTTGATGCTGGTAGAGCCCTGCCGAGCCGTAAAGCCTGTTCCAGTTTCTCACTCCGTCAAGTGGATAAAAGAAGCTTTGATACGGCACTCTACGCGCTGTTTTCAGCCGCCTCTTGCGCTGGAAATAGGCCGCATTGAAAAGCGACAAGCTTGTCTCGTTCAACAGCGAGAATGGCAATTCAACCGGCACGCCAAACCGCCCAGCGATCGAAATAGAGCCATTCGGCGCGGCAACATGATTACCGACCATCAGCAAGCCCCGGCCATCGGAGAGTTGATCGACCCAGGCAACAGCATATTCATTTTCATGATCGGCCACCTCGGCCATATCAAAATAAGCATCGAGGTTGGCGAAGGGCAGAACCTTTTCCTCGACATCGAGACCGCCGACCCGCTTGAGCCGGATCGTTGCGCGAAGAATTAATCCGGTTAGTCCCATTCCACCGATGGTTGCCCGAAACAGATCGATGTTCTCCGTATCGGAACATCTGTAGTAGACGCCGTCCGAGCGAAGCAGTTCCAGCCTTTCAACATGACACCCGAAAGTACCCTGCCGGTGATGGTTTTTACCATGCACGTCATTGGCAATGGCGCCGCCGAGCGTCACAAACTGCGTGCCCGGCGTGACAGGCAGAAAATAGCCATGCGGAGCAACATGGGCGACGATTTCACTCAAAAACACGCCGCTTTCAGCCGTCAGCAATCCCGTATCTGGATCGAAGTGTAGTATCTTTTTCCGCGCCTGCATGGGCACGAGAAAGCCCATATCATTATGGCAGCTATCGCCGTAGGAGCGACCATTTCCGAATGGCAAAAGGCTCGCATCGCCGGGCAAGGCTCGCGTGAAATCAGTCTCCAGTCTCTCCAGCGGAAGGTATTGCCGCCTTCGCCGGTTAATACGTCCGAAACTGTCGAAGGATTGTTCCATCAGCGCATACCAGCCACAAGAAGCAGCACCGCGCCAAGCGCGATGACGACCTGACTGCGCCAATCCCTGGCAATGAAGAGGACCGGGTCGTCATCCATGTCGCCGCGATGCGCCAGTATCCACACACGCACGTTGATATAGAGCACGATCGGACCGAGCGGCCATATCAGCCAGGGATAGGTGTAGAGCGTCTTGACGGCATCGCTATTAATATAGAGTGCCAAAACCAGCGCTGCGGTAAACGCGGCTGCGACCCCACACTGTCCGACAATATCGCGATCTTCCGGACGGTAACCTCGCCCCAAAATCCGGTCCTTTTCTGTCACGGTAGCGCCCTGCAGTTCGACATAACGCTTCACCAGCGCCAGCGACAGAAAGAAAAACATGGCAAAGGCCATCAGCCAGAACGATGGCGGGATATAGGAAGCCGCCGACCCTCCCAATAGCCGCAGGCTGTAAAGTCCCGCGAGGCAAATCACGTCTCCCAACAACATGCGTTTCAAGGCGAAGGTATAGGCGGTCGTGAAAAACAGATAGGTGACGATTGCAAGCGTAAAGGCGGGCGGAAGGAAAAAGCAGATAAAAGCCGTCAGAAGCAACAACAGGGCCGCAACGCTTAGGCCAAAGGGAATGGATATCTTTCCGTGTGCAAAAGGTCGCTGATTTTTTCGCACATGTCTTCGATCCACCGGAAGATCGACAATATCATTGACGATATAGATCGCAGACGATGCCGCAGAAAAGGCCACGAATGCCAAGCAAGTCGCAATCAACACGTCTGGCTTCATTATGTCATGCGCCAGAATGGCCGGGACAAAGACGAGCAGATTCTTTAGCCACTGATGAACGCGGAGCATACGAGCATAGGTTCGAATAGTTGGTTTTTCGGCACTGAAAAGTTCACAACCAGTTTGCTTCTGGAAATGTGCCGCTGCACGATCAGGTGCGACAACGATCGCCTGTCGGGCTGCGTCGAAAACAGGCAGGTCATCACGATCATTTCCGGCATAGTCGAATCCCTGTCGCCCATAGTGCTCGACAAGCAGATCAGCCTTGCGCTGTGCCGAAAGATTGGTCGTACCGGATGTTGAATAGACAGCGCTGAAAATCCCAAGCTCAGACGCAACAGCCTTGGCCATCGGTTCAGCAGCAGCTGTTGCCAGCACCAAAGTCCGCCCCGACCCATGTTCGCTACGCAGAAACTCCAGAAACTCGGTTCGGTAGGGAAGTCGCGATGCATCGAGCGTTACGCGCTCAGCCACCTGTCGCTTGAGATATGCCTTGCCTGAGAACAGCCACACCGGCAGCATGATGACGAACAGGATGTTCCTCTTCAAAAGAAGAAAAATACCCTCCCACAGCAGATCGGTCGAAACCAGAGTTCCGTCCAGATCGACTGCCAGCGGCACATTCTTGCTGCTTTGCCCCCGCGTATCCATTTTCAGCCCTTTTCCGCTCAGGCGTGAATGCGGTTCGATCAACCTTTTCCGCCCGAGCCCCCTGTCGTAAAGGGATAGAGGCAGAAACCAAATGAAAAATGAATTTTTCCGTTACAATCGAGAATTGATTTGCTGAGTACAGTTTCTGCTTAAAATTTCCTCAATAGCTAAAATACAGCATATTGTTTGCGGGTTGCATAGTTTCAAGTTCGCCGGAGAGACTTTCCGGCGAACATTCCATAGTTTAGATATCTCTAAACTATCATTATCTTGAGCCCGGAAAAAGCAAGTCGACAAACTTGCCTGCTGTCGGTTGCGGTTCGTGGTTGGCAAGGCCGGGACGCTCATTGGCTTCGATGAAAATATAGTCCGGCTTTTCGGGCTGCTTGACCATGAAATCGATCCCGACAACGGGAATGCCGATTGCACGCGCAGCCTTACAGGCAGCATCGACAAGGTTTCTATGAACAGTCGCTGTCACGTCGTGGATCGTACCGCCTGTATGTAGATTGGCCGCCTTGCGCACTGTGATTTCACGATGATCTTCCAGAACGGAATCGAGCGACAGGCCTTGTTCCTCAAGACACCTTTTCGTTTCCGTATCGACCGGTATGCGGCTTTCTCCGCCAGTCGCCGCAGCGCGTCTGCGCGATTGTATCTCGATAAGCTTGCGGATGGTTGCCTTGCCGTCACCGACAACACGTGGCGGGCGACGAACCGCAGCGGCAACGAGCTGGTAGTCGATAACCACCAGCCGAAGGTCCTCACCTTCAAAACACGCCTCCAGCAGCACGCGGTCGCACACGGTTCGCGCCTGTTTGATCGCCGTTCGCAGGTCTTTCATGGTCGATATGCCGACGGAAATTCCTCTTCCCTGTTCGCCCCGGGCTGGTTTCACCACCAGCTTGCTGTGACGTTTTAGAAAAGCTTCCAGCGCATCATCGTCCGCTTCGGCGGCAATCTGCTCCGGCACTATCAGACCAGCCTTCTCGACGACGCGCCGCGTCACGGCCTTGTCGTCGCAGATTGACATCGCTACACCCGATGTCATTTCAGACAAGCTCTCACGGCAATGGACGGAACGCCCGCCATAGGAGAGGCGGAAAAAGCCGCCTTCAGCATCGGTTATTTCAACCTGAATACCACGACGCACCGCTTCATCCACGATTATGCGAGCATAGGGATTGAGCGCATCGAAGGTTTCCAGATGCGAGGCGAAAAATTTCTCGTTGATTGCGTTCTTACGCTTTATCGCGAAGAGCGGAACGCGACGAAACTTCAGCTTTTCATAGAGCCTTATGGCATTCTCATTATCGTGCAGAACCGAGAGATCGATATGGCTCAAGCCGCGAGCCTGAAAATGCTCGGCAAGTTTACGCACCAGTTTTTCACCAATACCCGGCTGCCGCGCTTGAGGATGAACTGCAAGACACCAAAGCGAAGCACTGCGATCAGGATCATCGAAAAGGCGCTGATGGTCGATGCCAGTTACGGTGCCAACAATTTCGCCGGTAGCATCGTCCTGAGCCACGAAATAGGTAACAGCACGATTGTCTCGTTCCGATGAGAAAAAGTCGGGACGCAGTTGAACCATCCCACAGGCCGCGTAAACAGCGTTGATGCCTTCCGCGTCCACTTCGGAGACTGCGCGACGTATGGTGATGCCACGCATCCGTCGCCCGCCCGGTCGATAGGTCGCAAGTTCAATCCGGTATGTATGCGACGGATCGAGAAATATCTCATGTGGTGCGAGTGACAGCAGTACGTGAGGATCGCTGACGTAAAAGACGATATCGCGGCTCGCTGGCGCTTCCCCCCGCAATGCTTCCACTATGGCTTCATTGGTCTCGAAGGTCTGCGCGAAGAGTAGTCGGCCCCAGCCGCAATCGACAACCACATCCTGCTTGCGATCTTCGCTTCCCGCCTTGTCATGGCCGTGCGCATGTTCCTGATAAAAGCCTGCGCTTTCAGGTGTACGCAAGCGCGTAAGACGGTGCGAAAAGGCTTTGCGACCTTTCGCTTTCTGCCGGGTCATATCCACCTCACCGGTTTTCCGCATTTCATGCCTCCTGCGTTTGCAGCCACATTTCAAGGAGGCCGGCCTGCCAAAGCTCAGAACCGCGCAACGGCGTTATGTGTTCGGACGGTTTTGCAAACAGGCGTTCAAGATAATCGCGCTGGAAAAGCCCGCGCTCCCTCGCCTTTTGTGAAGAGAGGGCGTCTCGCAACATATCGAGATAAGGGCCATCGATATATTTGAGCTGCGGAACCGGGAAATATCCCTTCTTGCGATCAATCACTTCGCTTGGAACGACCTTTCTCGCCACATCCTTTAGGATACCCTTGCCGCCGTCACGCAGTTTTTCCTCCGGCGGAATGCGGGCGGCAAGCTCGACCAATTCATGATCCAGAAATGGCACCCGCGCTTCAAGCCCCCAAGCCATCGTCATGTTGTCCACGCGCTTGACCGGATCGTCCACGAGCATCACATTCGTATCGAGCCGCAGCGCACGGTCGACAGGCGTATCCGCTCCATCCTGCAGCAGATGTTCTTCCAGAAGGTCCTGACTGTAATCACGTTCCGGCATCCATTCCGGCGATAGCTGCGTGGCGAGAACGTCATGCGAGCGGTCACGGAACCCTTTGGCATAGTCGCTGACGACATCGTTGGAATCGACTAGCGGTGGATACCAGTGATAGCCGCCGAAAACTTCATCTGCCCCCTGTCCCGACTGGACAACCTTGATATGCTTCGAAACCTCCTTGGAAAGGAGGTAGAAGCCGACATTATCATAGGACACCATTGGTTCGGACATTGCCGCGATCGTTCCCGGCAAGGCGTCCATGAGGTCTGCCGAGGGCACAAAGATCTTATGATGTTCGGTGCCGAAATGCTCGGCGATCAGATCGGAATAGACAAATTCGTCGCCTTTTTCCCCGTTTGCTTCCTCAAAGCCAACTGAAAAACTCATCAGTCCCGATTGACCGGCCTCAGCAAGCAGACCGACGATCAGGCTGGAATCCACCCCGCCGGATAAAAGCACGCCGACCGGCACGTCGGAAATCATCCGGCGCTTGACTGCGACACGCAGCATAGCGAGCAATTGCTCCTGCCATTCCTCGCGGCTCAACGCGCCGTCGCCGGGCAGTCGGCGATAAGGCGCCTGCCAATAGATGCGGTCAGCGAAACGCCCATTCGGTTCATAGACACGGATCGTCGCCGGGGGGAGCTTTCGAACACCATTATAGATCGTGCGCGGTGGCGGCACGACGGCATGAAAACTCATGTAATTGTGCAAGGCCGCGCGGTCTATCGAGGTGTCGATGCCGCCTGCCTTAACCAGAGCAGGCAAGGAAGAGGCGAACCGCAAGGCACCCTCCGCCTCGGCAATATAGAGCGGCTTGATGCCGAACCGATCACGCGCGAGGATAACCCTGCCGGTATCACGTTCGTGAATGGCGAAAGCGAACATGCCAAGAAAACGCGTTACACAGCTTTCGCCCCATGCATGCCATGCCTTGAGAATGACTTCTGTGTCACCGTCGGAGAAGAACTTGTAGCCCTTCTGTTCCAGCTCTGTGCGCAATTCGCGGAAATTATAGATGCAGCCATTGAACACAAGCGTCAAACCGAGGTCGGCGTCGATCATCGGTTGCTGCGATTTTTCAGAAAGATCAAGGATTCTCAATCTTCGATGCCCGAAGCCGATATTGCCCCGGATCACAATCCCGGATGCATCGGGCCCGCGAGGACTGAGTACATCCGCCATTTTCGAGACTGCCGAAACTGACGGCGAACCACCGTCAAACCTGACTTCTCCGCAAATACCACACATAAAAAGGGTCGAAACCTCCATTGTCATTCATAAACAAATGAGGCCGTCGCATCTGTTAAGGCGGCGGCCTGCATAATTGCAAATGCGGGAGCGTCGGGATTGTTCCCAACTTTTTCGTTTCCGCTATGTGGCTTTTCCGACTAAATTCGCCTTGGAAAGCATATAGTTTTCAGCGGAAACCATATGCTCAAACGTTATACGGCGCGCATCCTCGCTGCGATTTTCGACAAGCGCTGCGAGCAATCGGTGCTGGAAGATAAGTCCTTCTTCGCGCGAAGCCGGTGTCGGATCAGCATAGATTGCGCGCGCTATTGGCAGGCTTCGCAACAGATTGTGGGTCAATCCGCAGATGAAGCCCAACAGACGGTCCGGACAAAGCTGTGCCAGCAAGGAATGGAAATCCAGTTCCGCAATGCGCTGGCGATATTGATCATCAAGATCGACCGGCGGGCGATCGTAGACCCGCATCGCATTTTCCAGCCGAGCAATGTCGTCACCAGTCAATCTGCCGGACAAGAGAGCGGCAACCTCCGGTTCGAGAAGCTTACGGATAGCGTAAACTTCGGCAAGGCTCGGCTGATCGAAAAAGAAATAGCTTCCGAGCATTTCCATTGCGTGCTGGGCGGAAGGTTCGGCCACAAAAGCCCCACCGCCGGGACCGCTGCGCGTAAAAATCAGACCCTGCGTCTCCAGCGCCTTCATCGCTTCGCGCACAGTGCCCTTGGCGGCCTTGAACTGGTCAATCAGTTCCTTTTCCTGTGGCAGTCGATCTCCCGGCCTCAATGCATCGGAACGGATAACGTCCTTGATACGGTCAGCAATCTCTTCCGGGCGCCGACGGATCTTTGCCGCCCTCGCGCGCGATTGCGGTTCGTGATCGGAATTCCGGGCCATTCTGACCATATCTTGCTACTCTCTCCTGATGCGCGGCACGCTTTCCACGAGTTGTCGTGTATAGGCATGTTCAGGTCTGGCAAAAAGAGCGCTTGCGGTTGCTTCCTCAACGATTTCCCCGAAATACATAACCGCAACCCTGTCGGATATGGCTTCCACCACGGCAAGATCATGACTGATGAAGAGATAGGAGAGACCAAACTCTTTCTTCAGTTGATCCAGAAGCAACAGAACCTGCGCCTGAACAGAGACATCCAGCGCGCTAACCGGTTCGTCGAGCACGACGATTTCCGCTTCAGCGGCCAGCGTGCGCGCAATGGCGATACGTTGCGCCTGCCCGCCGGAGAATTCGTGCGGATATCGTTCCAGCGTATCCTTGGGCATCTGAACGGCGTCCAGCAACTGGATCATGCGTTGCTGGCACTGAGCTGAATCCAGCCCGCCCAGAAGCTTTAGTGGTGTTTCCAGTATCTGCCGGATCGTCTTTCTGGGATTGAGTGAAGCGACAGGGTCCTGAAACACATATTGTATGACCTTGCCGAATGCCCGAGCACCGGAATTTCGCAGTTCATGCGCATCGCGTCCAGCAATCGTCATCGTACCGCCCGTCGGCTCTGTCAGCCCGACGAGCATTCTGGCGAGCGTGCTTTTGCCCGATCCGCTTTCACCGACAATCGCCAGTGTCTCACCGCTTCCAAGATCGAACGAAACATTTTTAACCGCCTCGACCTTGTGACGCTCTTTCCCCAGAAGTGTTCGTCCGCCACCGAAGGTTTTGGTGAGATCACGAACGCTGATCGCATTTCCGCTCATCCTGCCGCCTTCCCGTTTTCGCGCTTGAAGAGACCAGCCACACGTTCCAGAAAGTCGGCACCCTGCCCAAGTTCGGGAACGCAGGCTATCAAGCGTTTCGTATAGCTGTGCTGCGGATTGGAAAGAACTTCCGATGTCGTGCCCGTCTCGACAATCTCGCCGTCTTTCATCACTGCCACGCGGTCGCAAATCTCCGAAACCACTCCAAAATCATGGGTGATAAACAGGAGAGCCATGCCGCGCTCGCGCTGGAGATCGCGTAGCAGCTCGAGAATGTGCGCCTGCACCGTAACATCGAGCGCCGTGGTCGGCTCGTCCGCAATGATGATGTCTGGATCATTGGCCAGAGCCATGGCAATGCCGACACGCTGACGCTGGCCACCTGAAAGCTGGTGCGGATAGTGATTGGCCCGTTCTGCTGCATCTGGAATGCCAACCTTGTCAAGAAGCACAATCGCCTGTTCCCGCCGCTCACTGGCTCCAATCCGCCGATGCGCTGCAATTGCTTCCTCGACCTGCCGACCGACCGGATACATAGGATGCAACGTTGTCAGTGGGTCCTGAAACACATAAGCAACTCTTGCGCCCCGTGCCGCCGTCAACTCGGTTTCAGACATTGAAAGAACGTCCCGGTCGCCCAGATAGATCGCGCCGTTGCGGATAAGTCCGGGCGGGGACGCCACGAGGCCCATTACTGACAGGGCGGTCACGCTTTTGCCCGATCCGCTCTCCCCGATCAGGCCGAGACATTCGCCGCGTTCAAGTTCCAGTGAAACATTGCGGACAGCGGGGGTGAAATGCCCACCATTGACGAAGCCCGTTTCGAGACCGGCAATAGAAAGAGCTTTTTCGCTATCCTTGATCACGGGCGATGACCGGTCCTTGGCAATATCGGTTATCGCGCCTGGCCGACCCAGCGCACCTGAGCGTAATCGTGGATCGAGAACATCGCGCACCCCATCTCCCAATACGTTGAGACTGATGACCAGAAGGAAGATCATCAAGCCGGGCACGATGGAGACGTGCGGGGCATTGAACAGTTGTGCCCGCCCCTCACCAAGCATGGAGCCGAGATCGGCCTGCGGCGGCTGTGCGCCAAGACCGAGGAAGCTCAGGCCCGCCGTTTCGAGGATCATCCAGCCCGCCGTGGTCGACATGGTAATGACGATAACCGGCAGCACATTGGGCAGCACTTCGCTTAACAGGATCGAAACCGGACTTTTCCCGGAGAGCCGGGCAGCATCAATAAACTCACGATGCGCGAGACCAAGCGTAACCCCGCGAACATTACGCGCGAAGAACGGAATATTGACCACCGCAATCGCGTAAAGCGCATTCATCAGGCCCGGCCCAAGCACTGCCACGATAGCCAGCGCCAGTAGGATATAAGGAAATGCCATCAGCATATCGATGCCGCGCATCATCAAATTGTCAGTTCGCCCGCCCGCATAGCCGGCCACGAGACCGATGGCAGAACCGACGATTGCTGCGATCAGCGTCGCCGCAAAGCCAACTGCGACAGACACCCGCGTGCCCCATATGACACGACTCAATATATCGCGCCCGAGCTGATCCGTTCCAAGAAGATGTCCTTCGCTGAACACGGGTTTCAATCGCATTGCGGGAGAAGTCGCGTCAGGATTGGGAAGCGGGAGAATCGGGGCCAACAGAATGACGAGGCAGATCAGGACCAACATAAAAAAGCCGAAAGCCGCCAGTCGATTGCTCATCAGGAGCCGCCATGATGACATGCGGACCGCCGTTGGCGCGGCAGAAATTTCTGGAAGCGCGCTCATGAGCGTATCCTTGGATCGAGCATGGTCTGGATGACATCAGCGAGCAGATTGAAAAGAACATAACTCGCGGCAACCACAAGTACGCCACCCTGCACCAGCAAGATATCGCGGGTGGAAATGGCTTTCACCAGCATGGCGCCAATACCGGGCCACTGGAACACGGTTTCGATGTAGACGGCGCCGCCCAGCACAAATCCCGCCTGAATACCGATTACAGGAATGACGCTGACAAGTGCGGCGCGAAACGCATGACCGTATATCACACGACGTTCGTTGAGACCTTTGGCCCGGGCTGTCCGGATATAGTCCTGACGAAGCACTTCCAGCATCGCGCCGCGGGTCAGACGTGCGATCACGCCTGCCGCTACCACGGCCAGCGTCGTGGCAGGCAGGATCAGATGCCAGAGCAGATCCTTCAGGTCACCGCCACCATAAACAGCATACATGCCGGACGCTGGCAGAATGCGCCAATGGACCGCGAAGAGATAGATCAGAAGCAACCCCAACCAGAATGAGGGAATGGAAATTCCGGCAAGCACGATGAAAGTGATCGTCCTGTCTGCCCAGCCGAACTGGCGTACCGCCGAAACGATGCCCGCGAGCAGGCCGAAGACTGAACACAGTACCAGTGCTACGCCCGCAAGCACGAGTGTCGCCTGAAAGCGCTCCATAACCTCATCCAGCACCGGACGATTGAGCACGAAGGAACGCCCGAAATCTCCATGCAGGAGATTGCCCATCCAGATGAAATATTGTTGCAGCAACGGCTTGTCGAGACCGAGATCGCGATTGATCCGCTCGACATTTTCCGGCGTCGCATATGATCCGAGCAAGGCAGTCGCCGTATCACCGGGGATCATCGCCATGACGAGAAAAACGATGATCGAGAGCCCGAGCAACACAGGAACAACGGCGACAAGTCGCTTGAGGATATAGGCTGGCATGAATGCCCTCCCCGCTTATTGCTTGGTTACGTCTTTCAAATGCAGCAGGAAGGACGGCTGCAACTTGAACCCCTTGACGGCAGCGGTCGTGACTGCATTTTGCTTCCAGTTCGCCACGAACAGCCATGGTGCATCGTCATGGACGATGCTCTGCACTTCGCCATAAAGCTTGCCGCGCTCGGTTTGATCGGTCGATGACCGCGCCTTCTCCAGAAGCTCATCCACTTTGGGGTTGGAATAGTAACCGGAATTGAAACCGCCCTTGTCCGGCAGTGCGTCGCTGCGAAGCGTCAGATAAGGCACCGTGTCCGGATCATTGGTCATCCATGCCATCTCGGCCATATCGGCCTTGCCCTCCAGCCCCGGATTGACCCGGCCAAGGAACGTGTTCCATTCATAGGTTTCAATCTTGACCTTGAAGCCCACAGCCTGAAGATCGGCCTGGATTGCGGCACCCATCGTGATTGGATCAAGCATGCCAGAACCGCCTTCGGTCACATAGAACGTGATTTCAGGATTGCTTGCACCAGCTTCGGCAAGGAGCGCCTTGGCCTTTTCCGGATCATAAGGATAGGGTTCGGCTTTGTTCTCGACCCAGTTGAAGGCGGGTGGGATCGGCCCCGCAGCAACAGTTGCGGAACCCTGCAAAACATTATCGACAAGCCCCTGCTTGTTGACCGCATAATTCGCCGCCTGACGCACTTTCTTATCCGCGAATGGACCGCTCTTCGCGTTCAGGATGGTAAACCAGACATGGGGGCCCGCCTGTTCGGCAACCGCGAAATTCGCGTCCTGTTTGAAGGTGGCAAGATTATCCGGCGGCACTTCCACCATGACATCCAGCCCGCCTGCCATCATCTCCGCGACGCGTGTATTGGCATCCGTGATCGGGCGAAACACAACCGCTTCCAATGCTGGCGCTGTGTCCCAATAGTCGGGATTACGCTCCACCACCACACGCTGGCCGGATTGCCATTCCGCGAACTTGAACGGACCGGTTCCTGATGGATGACGGCCAAATTCCTTACCGTATTTCTTGACCGCTTCCGGCGACACGATCAGGCCGGTCGGATAGGCCAGATTGGAAAGAAATGGAGCGAAAGGCTCCTTCAGCTTGAACTCGACAGTGTGTTCATCGAGCACATTGACTGCATCGATGGACGAGAAATTGAACGAAAGCGGAAATGGGCCAGTGTTATAGAACGGATGGTCTTCCTTTAGCATTCTGTCGAAGTTGAATTTGACCGCTTCGGCATTGAAATCCGAACCGTCATGGAACTTCACGCCTTGACGCAGCTTGAACGTATAGGTCTTGCCGTCGTCCGAAATCGTCCAGCTTTCCGCCAGTGCCGGTTCTACTTCCAGCGTTCTGTCCTTGTAGCGCACAAGGCCGTCATAAATATTGACGAGGATGCGGAAATCATTGGTAGCCGTGACTGTATGCGGATCGAGCGATTGCGGCTCTGCAATCTGCCCGACAATCAGCACATTGGGCGGCGTTTGGGCCAGCGCGACTGTGCCCGCCCCGGCGACCGAAAGCGCCATAGCAGTCAGGACGGCACGGAATAACCTTCTCATGGGGTTCCCCTTCATTTGTCAAATCCGTCAGACTCTAATTTATAGGCATAAATCAACGACCATCAATGAATTATCATAATTAATTTTTGCGAGACAAAAAAAGCGGGCCTGAGCCCGCTCGTGATCTCAAAAAGTTCAAAGCCTATTCCACAGGCGTATCCTCGGGTCTCAAATCCTGCTCTGCCTTGGTCGATTTCTGATGCGTGAAACCCTTGAGGCCCTTGGCGGTTTCCTCGGCATCGCGTTTGATCTCGACTTCGCTCATTGCATAATGAACTGCAAGTTTTGCAATGGAAGTCAGAGCGCTTAGATGAATGCGCTCATAACCATGCGAGGCATCAACACCGAAGGTCAGCAAAGCCGTGCGCACATCATGCCCCGCCTCAACCGCAGACGCAGCATCGGAACGGTAATAACGGAACACGTCCTTCTGGACCTGAATGTCATGCTCTCCGCAAAGCTCGTAGAGTTTCTTCGTCAAATGGTAATCGAACGGTCCGGTCTGGTCCGCCATGGCAAGCGTGACGCCAAACTCCGATGAATTCTGGCCCGGCGCAGTCGTGCCATTATCGATGGCGACCAGCGAGGCAATATCCGGCACAACGACCGCAGAGGCACCCACTCCAACTTCCTCGCCGATGGTGAACAGCCAATAGCTGTCGACCGGCGTTTCCACATTGGCTCTCTGCATCGCTTCGAGGGCCGCAAGCATGATTGCAACGCCTGCCTTGTCATCAAGGTGACGCGAGACGATAAAGCCATTATCGATGAATTCGGGCGCGGGATCGACGGCAACTATGTCACCGACATCGATACCGAGCTGCAGCAGATCATCACGATTTCGGGCGAGCGCATCGACGCGGAGTTCGACATAAGGCCAGCCGACCGGTTGCGTATCGACTTCGTCATTGAATGTATGGCCGGAAGCTTTCAGCGGCAGGATCGAACCGCGATAAATTCCTTTGGACGAAAAGATGGAAACGCGGGCACCTTCGGCGAAACGCGCTGACCAGTTACCGATGGAAACCAGTTCCAGTCGTCCGTTTTCCTTCAGATATTTTACCTGTGCGCCGAGTGTATCGACATGCGATACGATCCCGCGCGCCGGTCTCTCCGTCAGGCCCACCCTGCGCGCGCGAATAGCCCCCCGGCGCGTCAGCATAACCTCAAGCCCCAGATGCTCCAGCTCGCGCGCAACATAACGCACGGCTTCGTCGGTAAACCCGGTCGGGCTCGGTATGGCGAGCAGCGCCTTGAGCCGTGTTACGAGATAGTCCTGATCGATTGTGATGGCGGTCTGCATCATTCATGTGTCGCAAAACAAGACCGCAACGTCAACGTCATCTCCAGAACAGAAAACTTCGGCACCGGTATTACGCGGCGCCGAGATGCCATCAGAAACTCCAGTCTTCATCCTCAGTCGCGACCGCCTTGCCGATGACGTAAGAAGAGCCGGAACCGGAGAAAAAGTCGTGGTTTTCGTCTGCATTCGGCGAAAGAGCGGACAGGATCGCCGGGTTGACCTTGCACGCTTCAGCCGGGAAGAGTGCCTCATAGCCGAGGTTCATGAGGGCCTTGTTGGCGTTGTAATGCAGGAACTTCTTGACGTCTTCGGTCAGGCCAACACCATCATAGAGCGCTTCCGTGTAGCGAACCTCATTGTCGTAAAGTTCCAGAAGAAGCTCGAAGGCAAAATCCTTGATTGCCTGCTTCTGCTCTTCGTTCAAGCGTTCCAGTCCGCGCTGGAATTTGTAACCGATGTAATAGCCATGCACGGCCTCATCCCGAATGATGAGCCGGATAAGATCGGCTGTATTCGTCAGCTTTGCCCGGCTCGACCAGTACATGGGCAGATAGAAGCCGGAATAGAACAGAAAGCTCTCCAGAAAGACGCTGGCGATTTTCCTTTTCAGCGGATCATCCGCGCGATACTGGTCCAGGATCAGAACGGACTTGCGCTGCAGGAATTCGTTTTCCTCGGACCAACGATAGGCATCGTCAACATCCGGCGTCAGGCACAGCGTCGAGAAAATCGACGAATAGGATCGTGCATGAACCGCTTCCATGAAGGAAATATTGGACAGCACCGCTTCTTCATGCGGCGTCGCGGCATCATCCATCAGCTTCACGGCACCGACTGCGTTCTGGATCGTATCAAGAAGTGTGAGCCCGGTGAAAACGCGGATCGTTAGCTGCTTTTCCTGCGGTTTCAGCGTTTCCCACGACTGAATGTCATTGGAAAGCGGCACTTTTTCCGGCAGCCAGAAATTGCCGGTCAGACGATTCCAGACCTCAAGGTCTTTCTCATCTTCTATCCGGTTCCAGTTGATCGCACGCACTGCGGCGGGTTTCGGGTTCTTGGTTTTCACTTGAATATTCATTGGTCATCACCAGTGGTCAGAGGGCGCAGGAAACGCAACCCTGCACTTCCGTGCCGGAGAGCGCCATCTGGCGCAGGCGAATGTAGTAGATGGTCTTGATGCCCTTCTTCCACGCGTAGATCTGTGCGCGGTTGATATCGCGTGTCGTTGCGGTATCGCGGAAGAACAATGTCAGAGACAGGCCCTGATCGACGTGCTGTGTTGCTGCCGCATAGGTGTCGATGATCTTCTCCGGCCCGATCTCATAGGCGTCCTGATAGTAATCGAGATTGTCATTGGTCATGAACGCTGCCGGATAGTAGACGCGACCGATCTTGCCCTCCTTGCGGATTTCAATCTTCGACACGATCGGATGAATCGATGACGTCGAATGATTGATGTAGGAAATCGAGCCTGTCGGCGGCACGGCCTGAAGGTTCTGGTTATAAAGCCCGCCCTCCATCACCGCATTTTTCAGATCGCGCCAGTCATCCTGCGTCGGAATCGCAATGCCAGCCTTTTCGAAAATTTCTCGAACCTTTTGCGTCGCTGGTTCCCAAAGCTGCTCGGTATATTTGGCGAAATATTCACCCGTTGCATATTTGGATTTCTCAAAACCTTTAAAGGACTTGCCCGTTTCCACTGCAATCAGGTTCGATGCGCGGATCGCGTGATAGGTAACCGTATAGAAATAGATATTCGTGAAATCGACGCCCTCCTCCGAGCCGTAATAAATCCGCTCGCGGGCGAGATAACCATGCAGATTCATCTGACCGAGACCGATGGCATGGCTTTCATCATTACCTCGGGCGACCGACGGCACGGAACCGATTTGGCTCATATCGGAAACTGCTGTCAGAGCGCGGATGGAGGTTTCGATGGTCTTGCCGAAATCGGACGAGTCCATTGCCGATGCAATGTTGAGCGAACCCAGATTACACGAAATATCTTTGCCAAGATGATCATAGGAAAGGTCTTCGCCGAAGATGCTCGCCTCACTCACCTGGAGGATTTCCGAACAGAGATTGCTCATGGTGATGCGCCCGTCAATCGGATTGGCGCGGTTCACCGTGTCCTCGAACATGATATAGGGATAACCGGACTCGAACTGGATTTCCGCCAGCACCTGAAAGAACTCGCGTGCATTGATCTTCTTCTTGGTAATGCGCGCATCATCGACCAATTCCCGATATTTTTCGGTGATCGAAATCTCGGTCAGTGGCACACCGTAGACCCGCTCCACGTCATAAGGCGAGAAGAGGTACATATCCTCGTTGTTCTTTGCGAGTTCGAAGGTAATGTCTGGAATGACCACACCAAGCGACAAGGTTTTAATGCGGATTTTCTCGTCGGCGTTTTCGCGCTTCGTATCCAGAAAGCGCATGATATCCGGGTGATGCGCATGCAGATAGACAGCGCCCGCACCTTGTCGCGCGCCAAGCTGATTGGCGTAGGAAAAGGAATCCTCAAGAAGCTTCATCACCGGAATGATGCCGGATGACTGGTTCTGAATCTGCTTGATAGGCGCGCCCGCCTCACGAATATTGGTAAGGCTCAAGGCCACCCCGCCGCCCCGCTTCGACAATTGCAACGCCGAATTGATTGAGCGCCCGATGGACTCCATATTGTCTTCAACCCGCAGCAGAAAACAGGAAACGAGCTCGCCGCGCTGCTTCTTGCCTGCATTGAGGAAAGTCGGCGTCGCAGGTTGGTAGCGGCCTGCAATGATCTCCTCCATCAGATTGCGTGCCAGCTGTTCATTGCCGCGCGCCAGCGTCAGCGCTACCATGCAGACACGGTCTTCATAGCGCTCCAGATAGCGCTTTCCATCGAAGGTTTTCAGCGTATAGCTGGTGTAATATTTGAACGCGCCGAGAAAGGTCGGAAACCGGAATTTCTTCGCATAGGCTTCGTCGAAAAGATCGCGCACGAAATTGAAGGAATACTGATCCAGTACCTCTTGCTCGTAATAGCCTTCGGTCACCAGATAATCGATCTTTTCCCGCAAGTTATGGAAAAAGACCGTGTTCTGGTTCACGTGCTGGAGGAAATATTGGCGCGCAGCCTGCCGGTCGCGGTCAAGCTGGATTTTTCCCTCGTCATCGTAAAGGTTCAGCATCGCGTTGAGCGCGTGATAATCCAGCCCGTCCAAGGATTTTGACGGTTTACTGCTGTTGGAAGTTACAGCTTGAGGCGCATCCTGCGCCACTGGCTGTGCCTCGCGCTCTCGGATCAAGGTCGTGTCTGCCGTGTCCAAAATCGTTCCATCCCGTTCTTGACATTGCCAATGTCCTCATCGGTTCCCAGAAGCTCGAAGCGGTAGAGATAGGGAACCTGACATTTGGCGGAGATAATGTTGCCGGCGATACAGAAAGCCTCGCCGAAATTGCTGTTTCCCGCGGCAATCACGCCGCGGATGAAAGAGCGGTTGCTCTCATCGTTGAGAAAGCGGATCACAGGCTTGGGGACAGCGCCCTTGGAGCCGCCGCCACCATATGTGGGCGTCACGATCACGAATGGCTCGCGCACCTGCAATCCGCCTGAACCGTCCATCGGGATACGGTTCGACCGCATTCCAAGCCGCTCGACAAACCGGTGTGTATTTTCCGACCGGCTGGAGAAATAGACGATCAGGCTCATGTGACCATAGCCCTCAGGCGAGAGCGCTGATCATATCGGGCCGGAAGCCCGCCCAATGGGATTCACCTGCCACAACCACCGGCACCTGGCGATAACCCATGTCTTGAACGAGATGGAAAGCATCGGCATCGGCGGAGATATCGATGACTTCATATTCGATACCCTGGCGGTCGAGGGCGCGCGTGGTGGCCGTGCACTGGACGCAGGCGGGTTTGCTGTAAACGGTGACGTTCATTTTTTCCTCACTGGAGCATGTCTCCCAAAAGTGGGAACCGGTTTTGGGGTTAAGACATGCATAAAAACAAAGAGATAGAGTATTTCCAACGGTCCGGTTTAAACTGGAATACTCTCGATAGGAGACGCAAAGAGCCGTTCGCGCATCGCAAAATGCGCGTCGAAAGACATGAGATACGGGATCGGCCAGCCGCACGAACAAGCAGCCTGACCACACAAACTATGCCTCGAAGGGAGGATCGGAACCGAAACTGAATAAACTGGACATGGACTTCACCCCGAAGCTATGAGCGGGAAGTTCGGGGCAGCAACCCGTAAGGCAACGATTTGCCACACAAGATTGCGCGCCAACCGGACACCCCGCCCGTGGACGTACTCGTTCAAGGCAGGTCTCCTGGCTCACGGATCAACATTCTGTCCGCCTTCCCAGCCAAAGCCAGTGACGTGATGGACAGAACTCTCCGCTTACAGTTGCGGGGGCAGCTCCGGCATTGCCGCATCCGTCATGGATGAAACGCACCGGATTCCCGTCTTAGCTTTCGACCCAACGAATCGAAAGAACCTAGAACACTATATATAGTAGTCGAAGTTAAAAACTCGTCAATAGATAGTTGGCCGCAAAGCGTGGAATGAACGAAGCGTTCTTCACCCAGCTGGCTTAATCGGTTTCGGTCTGAACTCCGGTTTGATGGCCTTGAGGGCCATGCGATCCACCATTGAGGGGGCAATCAGTTTCAACCAGCGCCCGAATCGCATCTGGCGTGTCATCAACACTTCACGCTTGCGAGCCTGCACGCCTTCCAGCATCAGCCGCACAGCTTCCTCGACGGGCATCATGTCATCTTCGCGCACACCACTTGTTCCCAGCGCACCGCCGCTTGCGCTGTAACCCACCTTGCGAATGTCGGTTTTGACGACGCCCGGATAGACGATGGTAATGGATATACCGCTTGGTTCCAGTTCCGCGCGAAGCGCCTCGCAAAAACCCGAAAGAGCGAACTTCGTTCCGCTATAGGCAGTGCGCCCCGGCACACCGATCAATCCGGCAACAGAAGACACAGCCACGATCCGTCCCTTGCTGGCGGCAAGATACGGAAGTGCTGCATGAATGGGCCAGACGCTACCCCAGTAATTCAACTCCATCAGATCATGCATCCAGTTGAGATCATCTGGTTTGATCTCAGCAAAATTGGCGTGGGCCGACATGCCTGCATTCACAATCAAAGTGTCGATACAACCGAAAGCGGAAACGGTTTTATTGATAAGATCGATACAGGCTGTACGATCTTTCACATCGGTTGGTACCACGAGAACAGAACTGCCCAGTTGCCGCAATTCGATGGCCAGATTTTCCAGCTTTTCAACATTGCGCGCAGCAAGCACCAGAGCAGCATTGGCACGGTCACGCCGGGCAATCTGCCGTGCAGTTTCGGCACCGATCCCATCCGATGCTCCCGTTATGATCGTCACGTCCATGCGAGGCCCTCCCTGCCTATCGATCAGACGACAGGTAAGGTACAGGCAGGCCGATCCATGCGTCTAGCACTTTAGACTTTGCGCGATGGAATGGCTGCTATAACGACGATTATGAATTTCGCGGCACCGAGACCGCAGCGAAAAGACCTGATGCAGCACACCACGTGCTCTATTTGCGGTCAAAGAAGGCTCAATGCAGGCCCTGTGCGATTAGGTGTGGTTGCCGGACTTGACCATCAACCTTCTGGGACCAGCGCCCTGTTGTCCAAGGACATCATCGGGATTTCGCAACGGACATTCGGAAAGCGAGAGACAACCGCAGCCGATGCAGCTCGTTATCTGGTCGCGAAGCTGCATCAGACTGTCGATACGTTCCTGAAGCATATCTTTCCAGGCTTCAGAAAACCGCCGCCAGTCTTCTACCGTTGGCACGTGATCGTGCGGAAGATCCGCCAAGGCCTCACGAATGATCACCAGAGGGATGCCCGCGCGCTGCGCGATCTTGATAATGGCGATGCGGCGCAGCACAGCGCGGTGATAGCGACGCTGGTTTCCTTCCGTACGCCAGCCTTCGATCAGGCCCTTGGTTTCATAGAAATGAACCGTGGAGACCGCCACACCGGCGCGCCGGGAAACATCACCGACCGCCAGGCTTTTCTTGAGACCAGACTGTTCCATATCGTCAAACTCAATCATGCAAACTGTGTAGGCTGCGGCCTCATGGCAATGCAAGATATCTCATAAATCCGTGTCATGTCTCAGTGCGCGATAATTGCGGCGCGCCCATAGCAATGGGCGTGAATGCAACGGCAAATCAGTGTCCGTTACCAGCCCGGCAAAAAGCGTGTGATCCGCCATTGGAACGCTGCCCGCCAATTCGCAATCGATGGCAGCCGAAGCGCCAAAGAGATGCGGCCTGCCAGACGGCCATTCCCCCCATACGCCGATGAGGAAGCGTTGCGCATGCTGTACCTTGCCTGCGAAGGCATCACCGATCATTTCCTGCCCTTCCGCGAGCATGGCAAGCGAGAAACCGCCATCCGCCATGATTGCTGTAGCCAGTGCACTGTCACTTTTCACCGAGACCAGAACCATCGGCGGTTCTGCTGAAAGTGATAAGACTGCGGTTACCGTGCGACCATGGGCCTCTCCTGCATCGCACGCTGTCACCACGGACACGGTGGATGCCATCCGCGACATCGCATCCGCGAACTCTCGTTTCGAAACAGCACCTATTGCGTCGCGATCTAAGTGCAGCACGTTTCTGTTCATCATCTTGCAAACCCTTCGGATTGAATACCTGTGTAGCGCCGGTCGGAAACACCCCGCAGCGTTTCCGACCGGCTATGGCCTTGCGGCGGGATACCCGCTCGGCCACATCGAACTGAAACGAGCACTACTCGGAATGCTGTTTCAGATAGGCAATCATGTTTTCGAGGTCTTTTTCCTTGGTCAGTCCGGCAAAAACCATCCAGGTGCCTTTGACCCTGGCCTGCGGTTTCCTGAGAAAGCTCTTCAGTTCATCCTCATTCCAGACAAGCCCCTCGGCGGCGGCCTTGCGCATCGCGTCCGAATAGGGGTAGCCGGGATAGGATGCGGCTGTTCGGCCCACGACACCGTTCAATGACGGCCCACGCTTGCTCTTGTCAGCCTCGGCTGTGTGGCAGACGGAGCACCGCTTGAAGAGTTTTTCTCCCGCACTAGCGTCATCCTCCGCGCCAAAGGCAGCTGTTGAGACGAAGAGCGCAGCGGGAAATGCCAGGGGAACAAGAAGAAGCGACAAGCGCATGGGCGATACTCCAGATGATCGGCCATGCTTCTCTAGTTCCTCAACCTTGGTTGAGGTCAAGTGCAAATCCTGCTTGTTTCGTCACTTTTTAGAATCCTCATTTGATAAAATGTGCGGAAGTGTTCAGCACGGCCCCACCGAAGCGGTTGCGGCATCGTCATGGATCTCCGCGCAGGAGGTTCTCCGTCCATCCTGCATCCGGCGGAGACGCGAACGTACTTTTCCATGGCGCGCTGTAGCGTCAGGCAGTGCCCGGCAAGCTGCATTAAATAAAACATTCACAAAGTTGTGTGGCTGGCGTCGAAGAACTGGTAAACATTTTCAACCACTTATGTTCAGGCATGTTTCGCTTGTCAGCTTTTAGGGCTTAATTTCAGCGTCTTAGCCGAAGGGAGAAATTGACAGTCTGCCTTTCCATCCTGTATCGATCTTTAGGTTTTGAACATCGTTCAATATATTGAACAATCGAAGGTTTCTCCCAAGGCCTTCTTTCAAAGCCACCGGTGCATCGGCTGCATCGGAGAATTACGGATACGCTTCCTTCCCAAGACAGAAGCAGGTCCGGGATAAGCCCAGCGTTGTGTGCCGGTGAGGAAATGAGAGACCTCGGCGCTGGTGAATGTGATAAGGGTGGAATGATGACAACAGAGATCAAGCCATTTTCGTTCGACACCGTCGGTTCGATGCTCGTCGAATGGAGCGCTGCGAAGCGCCTCGGCGAAATCCTCGGCGAACGGTTTTCCGAACGCAATATTCTGATCGTGACGGACAAAGGCCTGCACAAGGCAGGCGTTCTCGACCATGCACTGGCTTCTTTGGAGAAAGCTGGTTTCGGTATCAGCGTTTTCGATGACGTGGTGGCCGATCCGCCGGAATCCGTGCTGTTTGCCTGCGTCGAGCAAGCAAAGACCGCTGGTTGCGACATCGTGCTCGGTTTGGGCGGCGGTTCGTCCATGGATATCGCCAAGCTCGCAGCAGTGCTGCTTGTCTCCGAACAGGAACTTTCCGAACTGTATGGTATCGGCAAGGTGCAGGGCAGCCGTCTTCCGCTGATCCAGATCCCGACCACAGCTGGAACCGGATCTGAAGTCACGAACATCACCATTCTGACGACCGGTGAAACCACGAAGATGGGCGTCGTTGCCCGTCAGCTCTACGCCGATTTCGTTATTCTCGATGCAGAACTGACCTGTGGCCTGCCTGCCCTGCATACAGCCGCAACCGGCATCGACGCCATGGTCCACGCAATCGAGGCCTACACAAGCCGGATCAAGAAGAACCCGCTGTCCGACGCATTTGCACGCGAAGCGCTGAAGCTTCTTTCGGCCAATCTGATCGCCGCTTGCGAAAACGGCAATGATCGTCATGCCCGTGAGGCCATGCTACTCGGCGCGAATTATGCCGGTCAGGCTTTCTCCAACTCGCCCGTCGGCGCTGTTCACGCGTTGGCTTATCCGCTTGGCGGCCACTACCATGTACCGCATGGTCTTTCCAATGCGCTGATGCTGGGGCCTGTGCTGCGTTACAACATGGCGGGCGCGGCCAAGCTCTATGCAGAGCTTGGCGATCTGCTGCTGGAGAAATCCGAAGGCACGACGGAAGAGCGTTCTGCAGCATTCGTCACCTATATGGAAGAGTTGATGAACAAGTCCGGCGCACCGCGCCGCCTGCGTGATGTTGGCGTGACGGAAGAAAGCCTCGAAATGCTCGCGCGCGACGCGATGCTGCAAACACGGCTTCTGGGTAACAACCCGGTCGATGTGACCGAGGCCGACGCTCTGGCGCTTTATCGCGAAGCTTTCTGATCAAACATAACGACCTGACGGACCGGACACCGGAGAAGCGAGCTGACAGCTGCTTCTCCGCAGCTTGTCTCTGTGTCTTTGGAGAATAAATTGAGCACTGAACGTATCGACGGTCAGGAGCAGCCCTATTGGCCTGCCGGACCATTCAAAATTCGTCTGCCTTTCGTTCACTACAAATTCGAATGGCCCGATTATTTTCAAGGGCTGCTGATGTGCGCAGTGGATCTGTCGGCCATCCCGCTCATGACTGAACTTCTTGGGATGCCTTTCGAGGTCGCCCTTGCTGTGGTCGTGCTGAACGGCTTGTTCTATCTTGCGCATCATCTTCTGGGCGATCCCGTCGTTCCGGGCTGGATCACGCCTGCCATCCCGCTTCTGATGGCCTATTGCTCTACGTTCCCCGAAGGTCCCGAACGCGTTCACGCTCTGGTCGCATTCCAGATGATGCTCGGCATATTCTCGATCTTTATCGGCGCGACGGGCATGGCGCATCGGGTGGTGCAGCTTATTCCCGCCGCCATCAAGGCAGGTATCATTGTCGGCGCGGGATTTGCCGCCGTGATATCGGTTTTCCAGCTGGGCGGACGTTTCGATACGTTCCCGTTCACGATCACCATTGCTGTTGGCCTCGGCTTCTACGTCATCTTCTCCCGCCATTTTGCGCGTATCAAGAACAGTAATCCGGTGCTTGCCATTGTCGGAAAGCTTGGTGTGTTCCCGATTATTCTGCTCGCTGTCGTTATCGCTCCCCTCTTCGGTGAAGCACAGTGGCCAAAGCTTGAATGGTCGATCACAAGTCCGGATTTCACCACGCTATGGCGCGAATATACGGTTTTCGGCCTCGGCTTGCCGCCGCTTTCGATGTTCCTCAGCGCAATCCCGACAATGCTTGCGGCCTATATCGTCGTGTTCGGCGATGTCCTGCAAAGCCGCGCCATTCTGAAGGAAGCCGATGAAGCGCGTCCTGATGAAAAAGTGGACTACAACCCCGACCGGGCGCATCTCATCTTTGGCGGACGCAATGCTGCAATGAGTGTTCTCGGACCGGATGTATGCATGTGCGGCCCGCTCTGGTCGGCTATGCACGTCGTCATCACCGAGCGTTTTTCGCAAGGAAAGAAGGCCATGCATTCGATCTTTGGTGGCGCAGGCTCATTTCGCTGGGGCACCAATACCGGCTTGTTTCTGATGCCGATCGTCACTCTGGTGCAGCCGATCCTTGGCGTCGCACTCGCCCTCACCTTGCTTATTCAGGGATATGTTTCGGTTCGCGTCGGCATTCTCGAAGCACGTTCCCAACGCGATCTTGGCATTGCCGGCGTGGTCGGCGCGGTTCTTGCCACTCGCGGTGCAGCCTGGGCTTTTGCGACCGGTGTCGTCCTCTGCCTTTTGATATATGGCCGTGACTTCTTCCGTGGTGAAGTAGACAACACTTTTACCAAAGACAACTGACCGATAGCCCTCCCGGTCCCACCGGGAGGGCTTCTGGTTTTTATCCACTCACGACTTCAGGCAACGGTCGATCCACTGTCATCGCATGATCGAGAACCCGTTGCAGATTGGCGGCGTGACGGAAACTCGGTTCCAGTTCCGTACCATCGGCCACAGCACGCGCAAAACGCTGGTAGTTCGTCTCTACCGTTCCCGCATCGATGTCCCGCCAGACTGGCGTTTCAATGTCCTCGCCGATGGAACCACGCAGGCTTGAGCCTGTCGGTGCGTGGAGGATTTCCAGCGCACCCTTGTCGCCATGGATCCGCAGCCGCAGCTCGTTCAGGTGCCCCGTTGCCCAACGGCTGGCGTGAATGACACCCAGCGCGCCATTGGCGTATTCCGCCATCATGACGAAGCTGTCATTCGCATCGAGCACATACTCACCGATATGGTTGTTATCCGCCTTTTCAAATGTCTTGAGACGTGCCGAGGCCCGCTCCACATCGCTGCCGATAGCATAGCTGGCAAAGTCGAGAATATGGATGCCGACATCGCCCAGAACACCGTTCGAACCATGCTTGGTCGAAAGGCGCCAGAGCCATTTGCTTTCAGTTTTCCAGTCGCCCCATGTCTTCGAGACTAACCAGCTTTGCAGATAGGACGCCTCGAAATGGCGCACCTGGCCGATCTCACCCGCCATCACCATTTCGCGCGCCTTTTGCAGGGGCGCGACATTGCGATAGGTCAGGTTGACCATGTTGATGACATTGGTCTGCTCTGCCGCATCCGCCATTTCAGCGGCTTTTTCGTAGCTTTCTGCAAGCGGCTTTTCGCAGAAGACATGCTTTCCCGCGCCCACCAGCGCAAGCGTGGTCGGATGGTGGATGGCATCCGGCGTCACATTGGCAACCGCATCGAAGCGGCCCCATTCCAGCGCATCCTCAAGCCGCGTGAAGCGGTTGTGGATGTCGTGATTTTCGGAGAAGGCATCGACACGCTCCGCCGAAACGTCACATGCAGCAACCACCTCGACGCCCTCGATGGCCTTGAAGGCTTCGGCATGGTTCTTCGCCATGCCGCCTGTTCCCAGAATAAGAAGACGCATCATGCACCTCAACGATAACCGGCTTCGCCCGGCTTGTGCAGTTTAGGCCCACGCTCGACAATCGGCTCTGGCGCCTTGTCGACGGGAACATTCGGCGCGGTGTGAATGCCCGTCCATGCCGGTTGCGGATTGTAGGCCCATTTGACCGAGTTGCGCAGAACTGTCTGCACATTCGCATCATGATAGGTTGGGTAGGTTTCATGACCGGGGCGGAAGTAGAACACATTGCCCGCACCGCGCCGCCATGTCATGCCCGAGCGGAAGACTTCACCGCCCGCGAACCACGAGATGAACACGGTTTCGAGCGGTTCCGGCACGGAAAACTGTTCACCGTACATTTCCTCGTTCTCAAGCACGAAATTCTCGTCCAACCCCTGTGTGATCGGATGGCCGCGATTGACTACCCAGAGCCGCTCGCGCTCGCCCGCTTCACGCCATTTGAGCGCACAGGGCGTTCCCATCAGACGCTTGAAGATTTTGGAGAAATGTCCGGAATGGAGCACGATAAGCCCCATCCCTTCGAAGACGCGTTTGGCCACGCGTTCCACAACCTCGTCACTGACGCCACCATGATCCTTGTGGCCCCACCAGACCAGCACGTCGGTCTTGGCGAGACGCTCTTCAGTCAAGCCGTGCTCCGGTTCCTGCAAGGTGGCAGTCGTCGCTTCGATGGCGCTATCCTCGCTCAGCGCCCTGGCGATAGTGTTGTGCATGCCGTCCGGATAAACCAAACGCACTGTTTCATTGATCTGCTCGTGAATGTTTTCACCCCAGACGATGGTACGAATAGGCACGAGTATTCTCCTTGCTGCGGGCATCACAGCCCATTTGTCTCATGTGTCATTATGCTTGGGAGGTCAGCGTCAGACGGCGCGGCCCTTTTCATCGAAACGATGAATGTTTTCACCCATCGGGGAAACCGAAAGCGTCTCACCTGATTTACGCGCCGCCACGCCGCTTTCGCGGACCACCAGCGGTTCCTCCAGGCCGAGATCGATATAGACATAGGTGTCGGACCCGAGAATTTCGGTATGGATTACCTGACCGGTCCAGTGACCATTTTCGTGTACGATAGCGAGATGTTCGGGACGCAAACCCACCGTATGCGCGCCAAAAGGCTCACTATATCTGCCGGTCAGGAAATTCATCTTCGGTGATCCGATGAACCCGGCGACGAAAAGCGAGTTTGGCTTTTCGTAAAGCTCGAGCGGCGTTCCGATCTGCTCCACGCGTCCGTCGCGCAGCACACAGATGCGGTCGGCCAGCGTCATCGCCTCCACCTGATCGTGCGTCACATAGATCATGGTGGTGTCTTCCATGCTCTGGTGGAGCCTGGCGATCTCAAGCCTTGTAGCCACACGTAGTGCCGCATCGAGGTTGGACAAGGGTTCATCAAAGAGGAACACTTTCGGATCGCGCACGATGGCACGACCAATCGCGACACGCTGCCGCTGCCCACCGGAAAGCTGGCGTGGCAGGCGCTCGAGATAAGGCGTCAGCTGCAACATCTCCGCAGCCTTGTGAATGCGGCTCTTGCATTCATCCTTGCTCTTGCCCGCGAGCTGCATGCCGAAGGCCATGTTCTCGTAGACGGTCATATGCGGATAAAGCGCATAGGACTGGAACACCATAGCGATGCCGCGCTTCGAAGGTGCGAAGCTGTTGACCACCGTTCCGTCGATGGACAGATCGCCTGATGAGATTTCCTCCAAGCCTGCAATGAGGCGCAACAGCGTGGACTTTCCGCAACCGGATGGACCGACGAAGACCATGAACTCACCGGGTCGGATATCCATATCCACGCCCTTGATGACCTCGAAGTTACCGAAAGACTTGCGCACATCGCGCAACTGAAGTTCTGCCATGGTTGTACCTAACCCTTTACGCCGCCTGCCGTCAGACCGGACACGATCCGCCGCTGGAAGATGAGCACGAGGATGACGAGGGGAACCGTCACGATGACGGAAGCCGCCATGATGTTGCCCCAGGGGATTTCAAACTGACTGCTGCCGGACAGAAGCGCGATAGCCACAGGCACGGTGCGCTGGCTGCCCGAAGAGGTGAAGGTGAGCGCGAACAGGAACTCGTTCCATGCCGAGATGAAAGCGAGCAATCCGGTTGTCACCAGCGCCGGCCACATCAGTGGCATGAAAACACGCGTGATAATCACCCATGGCGATGCGCCATCCACGATGGCCGCTTCCTCAATCTCGATTGGCAGGTCACGCATGAAGGTGGTGAGGACCCAGACCGTAAACGGCAGCGTGAAGATCATATAGGAGAAGATCAGCGCCAGCGGCGTGTTGAAGATACCGAGAAAACGGATCAGCTCGAACAGACCCGCCAGAACGGCGATCTGCGGAAACATGGACACCGAAAGAATGGTGAGAAGCAACAAGCCCCGCCCGCGAAAACTCACACGCGCCAGCGCATAGGCAGCCGTCACCGCCAGCAACAGCGAGATTGCCACGACAACGGTCGCCACCAGCAATGAATTGCCAAGACTGCGTAGGAAGCTGCCCTGCGTGAGAACACCGGCATAATTGTCGAGCGAGAAACTGCTTGGCCAGTAATCGACCTGAAACAGTGCCGTCCCGGATTTGAGACTGGTGATGATCGCATAATAGAACGGGAACACCGCGATCAAAATGATGAGCGCCACCAGCAGATAGAAGCTGAGGGTTTTCACATAGTGCATCATGCTATTCCCCCCTGCTGCCGACATTGACGCGTCCGAAGAACATGTAGAGCACGGTGATCGCCGCAATGATGAGGAACAGCATCGTCGATGCCGCCGCACCATAGGCGAATTTGTCGAAATCGAAGAGATTTTCGCGGGCGAAAACCGACATGGTCTTGGTCTGCGCATTATTCGGCGTCAGCACATAGATCAGGTCGAAGATGCGCAAGGCATCCAGCATACGGAAGATGATCGCCACCATCAGCGCTGGACGGATCAACGGCAGCGTCACACGCCAGAACACCTTGACCGGATGCACGCCATCGATCTTGGCCGCTTCGTAAATGTCGGATGGCACCATTTGCAGACCGGCCAGAATAAGCAGCGCCATGAAGGGCGTCGTCTTCCAGACATCGACAATCAGGATCGCAATCATCGCGGTGTCGGGATTGGCCGTCCAGGCGATCTTCTGGCTGATGAGGCCCAGATTGAGCAGGATATGATTGAGGATGCCGAACTGGTCGTTGAGCATCCAGCCCCACATCTTGGCTGAAACAATCGTCGGGATTGCCCACGGGATCAGGATTGCGGCGCGCACGAGCCCACGCCCCCGGAAATTCGCGTTCAGCACCAGAGCGACGATCAATCCAAAAATCGTTTCAAGGCTGACCGACAGAATAGTGAACCGGATCGTGTTCCAGACCGCACCCCACCAAGCGGGATCAGCCAGAAGACCGCGATAGACGGTACGCCCGCTCTTGAGCGTCACCCAGGACAGATAATTGTTAAAGCCAACGAATTCCGCCGTACCGAGGCTCGTCAGCGATGCATTGGTGAAACTGAAATAGATGGTCCGCAGCAGCGGCCAGCCCGCCACCAGCGCCAGCACGATCAGTGTTGGTGCGAGAAACACCCATGCCGACCGGATACGCTGCGCGCGCAGATCGGAGTGAACCCGGCTTTTTGTGGCCGAGCTCCCTGACATATCGAGAGAAGTCTCCGTCATGATCCCACTCTTGGTCCTGCTCAGAGAAACTGGAGCGTCCGGGCTGCCCTTTTCGGGGGCTTGGGAGGACAACCCGGACGCGGCTTGATCGGTCCCTACCAGCCGGAGCCTTCCAGCTCAGTCAGCTCGACCTCAAGCATTTCGAGATTCTCCGCAGCCGTACCGTTGCCCGAGAGCGTCTTGTGCACGGCAGTCCAGAATTTCGACGACACTTCGTTGTATTTCACCTTTGTCGCAGCCGACGGGCGCGGCACTGCATTCTGGAAGATCGGCTTCCAGTTGGCCATGAATGGCTGCGCTGCAATGATATCCTTGTCGTCGTAAAGCGCTTCAATGGTTGGCAGGCGCGAAATCTGGACCGCCTGCACCTTCTGCACTTCCGGCGAAGCCAGATATTTCACCAGCGCGATGGCAGCATCCTGCTTGGTGGAATATTTGGAAACGGCAAGATTCCAGCCGCCAAGCGTCGAGGATGGCGCGTCACCCTCCGCACCGGCAGGCAATGGCGCAACGTCGAACTTGCCTTTCACGCCGCTATCGGCACTGTTGCCAAGCGCATAGGCATAAGGCCAGTTGCGCATGAAGACGGCATTGCCGGTCTGCCAGACGCCGCGCGATTCCTCTTCCTGATAGGCGAGTGCGCCCTGCGGCGATATCGAACCGATCCAGCCCTTGGCGCGATCGATCGCTGCCGCAGCCTTTTCATTGTTGATGGAAATCGTGCCGTCGGCTTCGACGATCTGGCCGCCACCCGACGACTTTACCCATTCGAGCGCATTACAGGTCAGGCCCTCATAGGCATTGCCCTGAAACACGAAGCCCCAGAGATCGGACTTTCCCTCGGCCCGCTCCTTGTCCATGATTTCCTTGGCGGTCGCCGTCATCTCGTCCCAGGTCTTGGGAACCTGCTTGTTGTATTTTTCGAGGAGATCCTTGCGATAGAAAAGTGCCGGAGCGTCAGTATAGAATGGCAACGCAACCAGCTTTCCATTCACGGTCTGCGACGCGATAATGGACGGGAAATGCGCGCCCGTGACATCCTTGGTGGCTTCCGTCAGATCAACAAACTGTTCGGACAGCTGCGGCGCCCAGACTACATCCGTCTGGTAAACGTCGATATCGGCGTTACCGGCTGCAAGCCACAGACGATACTGGCTGAACTGCTCGCTGCTTGATGATGGCATCGAGACGATGTTGACCTTGTTGCCGGTATCCTTCTCGAACTTGACGATCTGCTCCTGCAGAAACTTGATGTTATTGCCCGTTGAATTGGCTGCGATGGAAATCTCCACCGCATGAGCGCTCACTGTCGCCATACCAAATGCCACGCAGGCCGCGAGCACACCCTGAAAAGCCTTCATTGTTCCCTCCTCCCATCCATTCTGTAAGCGGTTTGATAAAATCGAAAACGGTTTGGATGGCGAAAAGGTTGCAGAGGACCGCATTTCTGTCAAGCCGCAGATTCTGCACCATGCTTCACTTCATCCAACACCAACCATGAAACAGTGATATTTCAATATCTTACCATTCTGTTTCATTGTTGATTGTCGGTCTGGAGCCTTAGCTTCCCAAACATCACAAAGCGAAAACTGAAACAAACTTGAAATCGGTTTGGTTTTCGTGCACCCTATATGTTGCAGCAGTTCAAAGAACTCAACCGACCAATTGTTAATCGCAAGGAAGCGGCTATAATCCGCTGCCTTGCCTGCCTGAATAATTCGAAAGCCAAATGAAGCTCCGTGAATTCGCCAAACATCTCGGCCTCTCAGCCACGACCGTCAGCCGGGCGTTGAGCGGCTATCCCGAAGTGGCGGAAAGCACGCGCAAGCGGGTCATGGACGAGGCTGTGCGCCTCGGTTACCGGCCTAACGTCAACGCGGTCAGACTGGTTACCGGGCGTGCCGGTGCAATCGGCGTCGTGATGGGCCGTAACAGCGAGTTTCACTTCGCCGAGTTCATGCGCGGCATGGCAGAACGGCTCAGTCAGGATGAAGTCGATATTCTCGTCAGCCCGATTGCAAACAACGGCACCGACGACGAAGTGCAGCTTTGCCGACGTCTGGCCACCAGCCATCGCGTCGATGCCATCATCGTGACATCTCCAAAGCCCAATGATGAGCGCATCCGCATGCTGCACGAACTGGGCATGCCATTCCTCGTGCACGGACGATCTGAAACCGATATTCCGCATGCATGGCTCGACATCGACAATGAAGGCGCGGTTTACCGTTCGACTGCCCATCTGCTCGACCTCGGCCACCGTCGCATTGCGATGATAAACGGTCGCTACGGCTTCACCTTTTCGCTTCATCGCGACGAAGGCTACCGGAAAGCTCTCGAAAGCAGAGGCATCGCCTTCGATCCGGAACTTGTCGAGCACGGCGACTTCACGGACGAGATCGGCTATCGCCTCGCGCGCAAACTTCTGGAGCGCGATCCGCGCCCGACCGCGTTTGTTGCCGGCTCTATGATGACTGCGCTTGGCATATACCGGGCCGCGCGCTCTTTCGGCCTGACTATCGGCAAGGATATTTCCGTCATCGCCCATGACGATGTCATCTCGTTCCTGAGCGCCGACAATATGGTGCCGTCCCTGACCGCAACCCGCTCGTCGATGCGCGCTGCGGGAAAACGTTGCGCCGATCTCCTGATGGACATACTCGACGGACGCGCGGCAACTGACATCCATGAATTATGGCCGGTCGAACTGATCCTGCGAGAATCAGCAACCCGCGTGCCGGAATGGGCCTAGTAATATTCAAGATTTGACGCGATTTGTCAGATTCAGGCCGCTGGTGTAGATTTGTCGTGCAACGCGGAATTGGTTCAGCACGTAGAAATACGCATCCGAAACCAAACCGCGTTGCATGCGGTTTATATCGGAGTAAAAATTGCGTAGTGAACAATCTATTCTTCAAATTTCCATAGCGGTTACTATTCTGGTTGCTGGTTTCGGTGTCGTTTTCGGCCTGTTATCCGGCTCATTTTCTATCGTATTCGATGGTGTTTACATGCTGGCTGATGCTGCGATGAGCGGGCTCGCCCTCCTCGTCTCACGCCTCATCGCCCTTTCTGCCTTGCCGGAACAGCCACGCGGAAAATTGCGCGATCGCTTCACAATGGGCTTCTGGCATCTCGAACCGATGGTGCTTGGCCTTAACGGCATGATGCTCACCGGCGTTGCGATCTACGCGCTCATCAACGCAGTCGGCAGCCTGATGGATGGCGGACGCGATCTCGAATTCAGCTACGCGATTTTCTATGCCGTCGTTGCCCTGATTGCCTGTCTGGGCATGGCACTCCTGGAAATGCGCGCAAACCGAACCCTAAAATCAGATTTCGTCGCACTCGATGCCAAAGCCTGGATCATGTCTGGTGGCATAACTGCAGCGCTTCTGATCGCTTTTTCGGTCGGCTATGCCATTGAAGGAACAGAACTCGGCTGGCTGACGCCCTATATCGATCCGGCAGTTCTCGCGGTTGTTTGTCTTGTCATCATCCCCATGCCAGTCGGCACGATCAGACAGGCATTGGCTGACATATTTCTTGTTACGCCTGTCGACCTTAAGCAGCATGTCGATGCGGTTGCGGAAGAGTTCGTCAAACGCAACGGCTTTCTGTCATACCGCGCTTATGTCGCCAAGGTTGGTCGCGGCAAGCAGATCGAACTCTATTTCATCGTTCCGCCCGATCTTCCGCCACGAAAGCTCGAGGAGTGGGATGCGTTACGCGACGAAATCGGTGATGCACTCGGCGGTGAGGGGCCGGACCGGTGGTTGACCATCGCGTTTACGACGGATGTTGAGTGGGCCGTCTGACCTGAATGGTTGTTACTCGTTCGTCAGCGACAACTGTCGGCGCAGCCGCATCGTGCGGCTGTCCCCCGGCTGACGAGGCAGCCGATTGAAAGCATTCAAATAATTGGTCTTGGTGCGCATGATGTGCGCCTCCAGTATTTCCCGCAATTCCTCGGGCTTGTCGGCATCGGCCAGCTCGATGATGGTGGCATGGTCGGCGAAGGATCGCGCAGGCTCGCCTTCGGCACCGATGGCAAGATGTGTCCGCAAGGCTGCGACGCGCCCCAGAATGCTGTCATAGGCACGGGCGAGATAGCGATTACCGCAGACGCGGAAAAAGGCCAGATGGAATTCGGTGTCGCAACGCCCGTAAGCGCGCAGATCGTCCTCATCTATTGCCGCGCGCATAAGATCGTACTGCTTTTTCAATTGAGAGACGAGCTTCTTGCGATTGCCGATCAGCGCCAACCGCATGGCCTGATCTTCCAGCCCGACGCGGAAATCGCAAAGCTCGGCTATATC
This sequence comes from Ochrobactrum sp. BTU2, assembly GCF_024539785.1. Taxonomy (NCBI): domain Bacteria; kingdom Pseudomonadati; phylum Pseudomonadota; class Alphaproteobacteria; order Hyphomicrobiales; family Brucellaceae; genus Ochrobactrum; species Ochrobactrum sp. BTU2. The sequence continues at coordinate 220,534 of NZ_JAHWRG010000003.1, forward strand.
TTCCTGCGTCGGCGTGAAAACATAGGTGCCGGACTTCGGAACAATGTGAACCAGTTCCTGCATCTGCAGAATGTTGAGTGCCTCGCGCACCGGCGTGCGACTGACATCGAAAGCCGCAGCGAGCATGTCTTCGGAGAGGTTCTCTCCGAATTGAAACTCTGCATCGACAATGGCACCGCGAATACGTTCGGCGATGCTGCTTGCCAGCGACTTCTTGCTCTTGCCTCGAATCTCTCTCATGTCCGAATCTTACAGACGCCTCATTGCGACGTATAGAGCGGTTGAAACCGCATTCAAATTACACCCATCAACGATAACGGGCCCGGCCGAAAACCGGACCCGTCAATCTGATTAGTCCCGTTTGGCTTTCAGGCTCATGCAGAGGAAGAAGCCAAGGATCGGGAAGATGGACAAAGCCAGCAGCGACAGCGAGAAGCTGTCAGTCGTGGATTTGACCCAGCCGACCAGATAGGGCCCTGTGAACCCGCCAAGCTGTGCAAAGCCATTGATGGCCGCAAGTCCACCAGCGGCAGCGGCGCCGGACAGGAATTGCGTCGGCAGCGTCCAGAACACGCCGAGATAGGACCACAGGAAGAACGCGCAGACCGACAGGAGCACGAGGCTCAGGATCGGCGACGGAGCCAGCGCACTGGCGGCAAGAAAGACACCGCCGAACAGGCCGGCAATTGCCGTGTGGATCTTGCGCTCGCCGGTACGATCCGAACTACGCGAAATCACGACAAGTCCGATCGCGGCAAACACGAACGGAATGGCCGAAATGAGCCCGGTCTGCGCTGCGGTATAGTCGCCAAGGCTCTTTACGATCTGCGGCAACCACATGATCACGCCGTAAACAGCGATACCGTTGAACATATAAACCAGCGTCAGAAGCCAGACGCGGTAATCGCTGAACACTTCTTTCAGCGAGTGACGGGTATCGGCCTGCTTGCCTGCATTTTCCTTGGCAAGTTCGGCCATCAGCCATGCGCGTTCGTCGGCGGTGAGCCACCGCTTGTCCTTTTCCGGACTGTCGACCAGATAGAAGAAGGTCACGACACCGAGGATCACGGCGGGAAGTCCTTCAAGAATGAACATCGCCTGCCAGCCATGCAGACCGAAAAGCCCCTCGCCCGCATCCATCAGCCAGCCGGAAAACGGTGCGCCCACGACGATGGAAAGCACGGTTGCCGTCATGAACAGGGCCGTTGCGCGACCACGTTCCTTGGCCGGGAACCAGTAGGTCAGATAAAGCAGAACGCCCGGCGCAAAACCGGCTTCTGCCACGCCAAGCAGGAAGCGCAGAACATAGAACGAAACCGGGCCCTGCACGAAAGCCATAGCGCAGGACACGATCCCCCACGTGACCATGATGCGCGCAATCCAGACGCGCGAGCCGAGCTTGTGCAGCATCATGTTGCTCGGCACTTCGAACAGCATATAGCCAATGAAGAAAATACCCGCACCGATGCCAAACATATAGGGTGTCAGGCCGATATCATTGTTCATGTGAAGCGCGGCGTAGCCGATATTCACACGGTCGAGATAGTTGACGATAAAGCAGATAAAGCAGAACAGAACGATCCGCAGATTGAGCTTGCGAATGGTGCTGTCGCGCAGGTCGGGCGTTGCGCCGACCGCACTCAGAGTGGAATTGACCACGATGTCCTCCCAGGTCTCCGCTCACGTTCCAGCATGAGCGGCATGCAATAATCTTTGCGGGAGCTGTCACACGTTAATGCGCGCTCCCGTTCAGAGCTTCATCAGCGGAAATCGAACCGAGGCCAATCCGGCTCACTTTCAACAGATAGGCAATCCCGATCACGGACAGGCCACGAGCACTGATCCGGCCGTTATCGTCTCACTCCCACTGCAATGATTAGCGTGCAAACAACTACTTTACAAGTAGCATACAAAATCTTGTACCTTAGATTGACAGAAGTGTCCGCACATGGCTTTTAAAGCACTGTCGCCGAATGGTTGAGTCTGCAGATTCTCTTCGGTGACCTATGGGCGCGCAACAGCGTCCATCTTCGAGGAGGAGTATTTCATGACGACAAGTTCAACAGCGTTTCCGGCCGATTTTTTTGCAGACCGGGTGGTGCTTGTCACCGGCGGTGCATCGGGCATCGGCAAGGCCGTTGCTGAAAAGCTCATCGCGCTCAAGGCCAAGGTAGTGCTTTGGGATGTGAACGGCGCGCGCCTGCAGGAAATGGCGGACAAACATGGCGAGCAGGTTCTGACGGCCATTGTGGATGTCTCTGACAAGGCCGCAGTTGATCGCGCAGCGCATGATATCGCCGCCAAATGGGGTGGCATCGATCATCTCGTCAACAACGCAGGCATCATCGGTCAGCGCATGACCGTGAAGGAATTCGATGCGGACGAACTGGACCGTGTGCTGGCCGTCAATCTGAAAAGCGTATTCTACGTTTCCAGTGCTTTCCTCAACAATCCGGGCATCAAGCCGAGTAAATCGATTGTCGGCCTGTCTTCCATCGCCGGCCGTACCGGCGGCATGGTCGGCAATATCGCCTATGCGACGACCAAGGGAGCAATCGCTTCCTACACCTACGCACTCGCCAAGGAGCTTGCGCCGGAAATCCGCGTCAATGCGCTGGCGCCCGGCGTGATCGACACGGAAATCCAGAAGGACGTCTTTGCCGATCCTGCCAGTATCGCGAAAATGGCCGACCTCATTCCGTTGAAGCGGCTTGGAACTGCCGACGAAGTTGCAGACGCAGCCATCTGGCTGCTGTCGCCGGGAGCGGCCTATATTACCGGTGTTGTGCTTGACGTTTCGGGCGGGCGATAAGGAGACAATGATGACGCAGGCAAAGACCCTGAAAAGCCTCATCGAAACCGGTCGCATCATTCAGGCGCCGGGCGCACCCGATCCGTTGACCGCTCGTCTCGTGCAGCAGGCAGGGTTTCCGGCCATTTACATGACCGGGTTCGGCGCGACGGCAAGCCGCCTCGGCACGCCCGATCTTGGTCTTCTCACACAGACCGAAATGACAACCCACGCGCGGGATATGACCCGCGTGGTGGATATTCCGGTCATCGCCGATGCCGATACTGGCTATGGCGGCCCGGCCAATATCGTTCGTACAGTGGAGGAATATATCCAGTCCGGTGTTGCCGCCATTCATCTGGAAGACCAGATGGCGCCGAAACGCTGTGGCCAGCTTGCCGGTATCCGGCTGATCCCCGCAGAAGAAAATGTGCGCCGCCTCAAATGCGCGATTGCGGCGCGCGCCGACAAGGACCTGCTCCTGATCGCCCGCACCGACGCCATGCCCGCAGCCGGAGCGGAAGAAGCCATCCGTCGCGCGAAAATGTATCAGGATACGGGTGTCGATCTTGTTTTCGTCGACGGCATCAAGACCATCGCGGAAGTCGAAGCTGTCGCCCGACACGTCGAAGGGCCGAAGGTCGTCAGCATTGTCGACGGCAACGAAACCGTAGCTCTGACAGCTACCGACCTCGAACAGATGGGCTTCAACGTCGTATTCTATGCACTTTCAACGCTGTTTTCGGCAGTGAAGGCGGTGAGCGACACGCTGTCAGTCCTCAAGCGCGACGGTACGCCGAAGGCCCGCTCCGGCGATATGATCACCTATCAGCAATATTGCGACATCGTTGACCTGAAGAAATTTCAGGATCTCGATGAGGAATATGGGTGGTCATAATCGGACGAACCGAGGCAGGCGGCGACGCCTGCCTTTTCAGGCACTGAGCTTCTTCGCCTGAATGCGCGAAGACGCTCTTTCGACCGTGATTTCATAATGGTCGCCCTGCGTTACTTCAGCGATCCGGCTCGGACGAAATGCTACGGCATTGATACCGCCATCGTGGCGTAAACTGTTAAACAGGATTCCGAATTCGCCACTCACGCGCATCTCCTCGCCGAACGTCTGTGACGCGGCGTAATCTGTCGGATCGTAGATGGCAGGCAATGCTGCCTGTTCGCCGCATATATCGACGAAATCTTCTTCCAGCTTCGCCGTATAGACCCGAAAAGTGCGAGCCAGACTGTCCTGCTGCGTCGCAACGGTTTCGCGACGCATGTGGTGCGCAACCTCGACGACGGACGTGGTCAGCCGCGCCGCCGCATACCAGGCGCCAAGCTCAGGACTATTGAAGCGCATGCCGCCCGGCGCGACATGCAGAAACGTCGCCATGACGATGCTGGAATTGGGTCTGCCAAACACCCATTCCTCGTGCGGAAGGCGCTGCAATCGCTCAGTCAGAAGACGATCATTCGTCCAGCCTGCCAGTTCCATCACTGCTTCCAGATCGGCAGCAGTGGCAACCGTGTCAAAAAGACCAATCGGCGGGAAACGCGACGGGATCAGGCGATAGCTTGGCTGTGGCGCGGGATTGCGCTTCACGAGAACACCACGTCTTCATCGCGATAAGGTCGGAACTCGCGATCCAGTTCGTTCGGTTCCATATAAAGGCCGCCGCGCGCCGCATCCAGAAACCGGCGAGCTGTCAGCAAACCATCCTGCAAGCCGCTTGTCACAAGCCGCAACGGCGGATGCCCGCCAAAGACACCGGACTGATTGGGCGTGTGCAGCCAGCGGATACCAGCTTTCCCATCTGGATAAAGTACGCCCAGCGCCTGATGAATGCCAAGCACGGCGGACAAGCGCATCAGCACATCCACATCCAGCGTGATATCGCGATGCTCGCGCACCGCCTTCACCCAGTTATAATAGGTTGATCTGGAAGGCAGACCCAGCACCATGAGCCGCTGCTGCTCGTCCAGCCCCCACAGATCGGCAATGGTCAGAAATGTACGCAGGCCCGGCCCACTCAATCGCTTGCGCGAATGAGGAGAAAAACGAGCCGCGTCGAGAACATCAGGCCCCTTACCTATCATTGTCTTCAACACCGTATTGCTTCTGGCCATAATTGCCTCCGATCGTCCAGATCAGAATATAGTCCAAATTTGGACTTTTGCAACTCTACGGTGTTTCGAGCGATGAGACAGGCTTTATTCGGCGGCGATAAGGGGCGTTTCGGCAGCCACATCCGGCATTGTATCGAAATGGACCGGAAGCAGCGAGACATAGCCGTTGCGGATATCCAGCACATGCGAATAGACGTTCTGGCCGTTTTCGAGCCGCGGCAGCTTGTCCTCATGCATGATGCTGATGACGATGGCTTGCGGGCAGCGCGTCTTCAGCGCCTCATGGAACCGCATCTTGGAAGCCGGATCGAGGGCACCGGTTGCCTCGTCGAGGAAGATAATCGACGGCTTGTGCAGGAGAATGCGCGCCAGCACGATCTTCTGCTTCTGGCCGCCGGAAAGAACCATATCCCAAGGCGTTCCATCGGCATCGGCGTCATTCATACGCTCGATGAATTCACCCAGCCCCGCCTCATGCAGGACGGCAGCAACAGCAAGATCGCTGAACAGGCTCTCATCGGTGGGCAGGCTGACAAGCTGCTTCAAGGAGACGGAGGGGAACTTGGCCTCCTGGGTCGCATAAAACGAGGTGGCATTCTGCGGATAGATGATATCGCCGGTGCCATATGGCCACAGGCCGTTCAGCGCCTTCACGAAGGAAGTTTTGCCCGAACCGGATTCACCGCGCATATAGACCCAGTCGCCAGAGCGAATATTGATAACGCCGGAGCGCAGGAACGGTGCTTCGCTATCCGGTCCCTGCATGAGAGTGAGATTGCGTACCGACAGGCCGAAGCGCGGATGCTGTTCGGCAAAAGCGAAACGGTTGATGCCTGAGCGACTGTAAAATTCCGTCGGGTCCTGAACATTCTCGATTGCCTGCGCGAGACCGATCACGCGGCCCGCATTGGCGCGCAGATTGGCAATTGCCGGCATCACCTGAATAAACCACGAGCAATCGTTGATCATTGCTGCGACGAGTTCCGCGCCCGTTACATAGTTCCGGAAACTGACGGAACCGCTCATATAGGGCAAAAGGCCCGGAATATAGGCAACGATACGGTTCGACAGAAAGCCATAGGCTTGCGAGAAGGCGAGATAGGCAGCATCGAAACGATTGAGCCGGTTCCAGGTGCCATCGACATCCTTGTAGAGGCGGTCGTTGACCGACCGCTGGACGGCCTCACCGCCGGATGCCGAAATCTGGAAACTGCGACGCAGCAGCGTCGTCCACTCGCCACGATAGGAACCTTCGGCCTTCTGGATGCCGAGATTGAGGCGCTCCAGACGCTTGCCGATCTTGATGGCGACCAGCGTTCCGAGCGGGACATAGATCACGATTGCAGCAAAGGCCAGAACGGCGCTGCCATAACTGCCGAGGAAATCCAGTCCCTCCACGTGGGTGGACATTTCGATCAGCTTCTGGCCGATGAAGAAAGCAGACAGGAACACACCGACAATGCCCATGACGAGGCCGATGGCCCCGCCCGTCATGCCCTTGATCGATTCCTGCAGACGCTGATCGATATTGTCGGGCTGATCCTTGCCCCTGCCCTGTTGCAGATGGAAATGTGTATGCTTGCCGTTCAAAAGCGCAGTGGAGAACTGGTCATTCAGCCATTTGCGCCATTTACGGTGCAGCGTCGTGGACAGGAAATGGCGGGAACCGACCAGCATCACATCCTTTGCCAGCATCAGCAGAACAAGAATGCCCGCATTGGCGGCAATGGTCATGAGAGGATGCTGAACGGGCGCAGTGTTGACGTTAACAATGGAATTCATGAGCAGGCCCGAGGCTTCGGCCACCCATACGGTGGTCTTGCTCACAAAGGCCGTCATCAGGAAGATTGCGATGGTGAGAACCCAGGCTTCCTTCCAGCGGTCGGAAACCCAATAGGCGCGCATCAGCCCCCAGAACGACGTCATGTCAGCCACGGCAGACCTCCCCCTTGCCTGCAAGGATTGCTGTCTGGTCTGCCGGGTTTTGCTCAATCCACACCTCGTTTTGACAACTGAGTGATAACGCTTTGTAACATATTGCAACAAACTGTGGTTAACGGAGTGTTAATAGTCAACACAAAAGCGGAGCACTAACCCGTGATCATAGGGGTTCGCATCAGCAACAAGCTGAAATCGTTGGGCTATCGGAAAGCTAATTATTTTGGATGAAGCACGTGTTTTGCACCGGAAATTCGACGTTTCCGGGGATCATTGCCAATGATTCGAGCAAAAAGACCCTACTGAGCCGCGAGATAAGCCTGCAGACGCGGCACTACAAAATCGAGGAAGACACGGACCCGTTGCGGCAGTCGCGCGCCGCCAAGAAATACGGCGTGTACTTCCTCTATGTCATTCTCCACCGCCTCGGCCAGAACCTCTACCAATGCGCCAGACGCGAGGTCGTTCCGCGCGTGATAATCGCCGATACGAGCGAGCCCCAGCCCAGCGACCGCCATGCGCCGGACCGTCTCCCCATTATTGGCCAGCAGCGAACCGTAGACCGCGCGATCCACGATGCGACCGCTTTCCTTCAGCGGCCATACAGGTGCTGCACGGCGGAAATTGAAACCGATGCAATTGTGATCGATGAGATCATCTATGGTCAACGGCATCCCGCAGCGTTCCAGATAGGCCGGAGCCGCCACGATCTTGCGCCGAGCCGTGCCAAGCTTGCGCGCCATCATGCTGGAATTGGGCAAGGTGCCGATGCGGAAAGCCACATCGGTGCGATCAAGATAAAGATCAACCAGTTCGTCCGACAGGGACAGGTCGATCACGATATTCGGATAGGCCGACAGAAATTCCGGCAACAAAGGCTCCAGCGCCAGCGTGCCCAATGCAACCGATGCATTGACGCGGACCGTACCGCCTGTACTTGCAGAACCTTGCGAAAGCTCGCGTTCGACTTCCTCGAAATCACGCAGCAGCCCCTGACTACGCTCATAATAAATCTGCCCCTCGGTCGTCAGCGACAGGCGGCGGGAAGAGCGCTCCAGAAGCCGCACGCCGAGTCGCGCCTCTATACGGGATATGAGCTTGCTGATGGTCGAAGGGTTCATGCGCAGAAGACGGGCGGCTTCGGAGAAACTGCCCGTTTCCACCACCCGCAGAAAGACCTGCATTTCGCCGACGCGATTATCCATCGCCCTGCTCCATCTGTGAAACCGTTTCACAGATAATGTGGATTCCGAGCGGATTTTCAAGCCCGCGCGATTATCCTATTTCTGCATCACGAAATCTAATCTGACCGAAAATTGCTCGGTACAGGATCAACAAATTGACGGCCCGAAGCATGAGCCTCCCAAGCTCGCGCTCCTCACGCGAAACGCCGAAGGCCAGTCAACAGGAGATAATATGAAAATCGTGAACGCACACGGCGCGGCCATACCCGCGCTCGGCTTCGGTGTTTTTCGCATGACGGATGCGGAAGTGGAAAACGTTGTTCCAGCAGCGCTGGAAGCTGGCTTCCGCCATTTCGACACGGCGCAGATCTACCAGAACGAGGCTGCTCTCGGGCGCGCACTGGAAAAGGCCGGCGCACGACGCGAGGACCTGTTCCTCACCACGAAAGTCTGGGTCGATAATTATAGCCCCGAAAAATTCAGTACATCCGTCGACGAAAGCCTCGACAAGCTGAAAGTCGATCAGGTCGACCTTCTGCTTCTGCACTGGCCTGCCGACAAGGTGGCTATTGCCGACCAGATTGACATGCTGAACACAGTGCAAACGGCAGGCAAAACGCACTTCATCGGCGTGAGCAATCAGAATGTTGCGCAGATGAAAGAGTCCGTCCTTCGCAGTGCCGCGCCCATCGTCACCAACCAGATCGAGGTCCATCCCTATCTCGACCAGAATGCCGTAGCCGAGGCCGCAAAGGCAGCAGGCGTCGCTATAACCGCCTATTACGGTATGGCTGATGGCGCAGTGCCGCGCGACCCCACCTTGCAGGCGATTGGCGCCAGATACGGCAAGACTGCCGCTCAGGTCGGTCTGCGCTGGCTGATTGAACGCGGCTTCATCGCCCTTTCCAAGACGGCCAAGCCCGAGCGTGTCGCTGAAAATTTCGACATATTCGACTTTGAGCTCAGTGCTGAAGACATGACGGCGATTTCCAAACTCGCCCGTCCCGATGGACGACTGGTCAGCCCCGAAGGTCTGGCCCCAGTCTGGGACAAATAACGGAGACTATGATGAGCACGATGACGTCTCACGACAGCGCGACGAAGGCGGCCGGTTTCAACTGGCCGCTTCTGGCGCTTGCAATCGGTGCCTTCGGTATTGGCACCACGGAATTTGCACCAATGGGTCTGCTGCCGGTCATTGCCGACGGCGTTGACGTTTCCATCCCGACAGCCGGGCTTCTGGTCAGCGCCTATGCCATCGGCGTGATGGTTGGCGCACCGATCATGACGCTTGCCTTCGGGCGGTTCGGCAAACGCACGGCCCTGATGCTGCTGATGGGTATCTTCACGCTCGGCAACATCCTGTCGGCTCTCGCACCGGACTACTGGACGCTGCTTGCAGCACGCTTGGTAACAAGCCTCAATCACGGTGCATTTTTCGGCCTCGGTTCCATTGTTGCAGCCAGCGTCGTGCCTCCTGAAAAGCGGGCCAGTGCCGTTGCCACCATGTTCATGGGCCTGACGATTGCCAATATCGGCGGCGTCCCGGCTGCGACCTGGATTGGCCAGCAGATTGGCTGGCGCATGTCATTTGCCGGTACTGCTGTTCTGGGTCTGCTCGCCATCTCGGCGCTCTGGCTTTCACTGCCGCGCGGTGAAGCAGGCAAGATGCCCGACATCCGGCGCGAGCTTGGCGTCCTGATGCGCCCAACCGTGCTGATGTCGCTCGCAACAACCGTCATGGGTGCTGGCGCCATGTTCACGCTCTACACCTATGTAGCACCTGTACTGACCGACCTTACCGGCGCTTCGGAAGGCTTCGTGACGCTGGCGCTTATTCTTATCGGCGTGGGCTTCACCATTGGCAACGCACTCGGCGGACGCCTCGCCGACTGGTCGCTCAATGGCGCGACACGGATATTTCTCGCAGCACTTGCCATCATCAGTCTGGCACTGCCGTTCCTGCTGGGAAGCCATATCGGCGCAGCAATCGGCCTGCTCGCCTGGGGTGCGGCGGCCTTCGCCATCGTTCCTCCGGTCCAGACCCGCGTGATGCAGGCTGCATCGGAAGCACCGGGGCTGGCATCGTCGATCAATATCGGCGCGTTCAACCTCGGCAATGCGGTGGGTGCGGCCCTTGGCGGCGGCGTCATCAGCGCAGGCTATGGCTATGCAGCCATTCCCGTCGCAGGCGGCCTTCTGGCAGCGGCAGGACTGTTGTTCACACTGTCCCGCCGCCCGAAAACAGCGCTGGCGCCATCGGCCTGCTAATCCAACGTTCTCCTGAAGCGCAGAAGCGCCAGCGACGCAAACAGGAACACGAAAAATATGAGGGCGTTCACCTCTCCGGCAATGTCGGAAAGGTGGGCGCCCTTAAGCATGACTGCGCGGACGATCCGCAGAAAATGCGTCAGCGGAAAAATTTCGCCCAACGCCTGCGCCCAATCGGGCATACCCCGAAACGGGAACATGAAGCCGGACAGCATCAGTGATGGCAGAAAGAAAAAGAAGGTAAGCTGCATGGCCTGCATCTGTGTGCGCGATGCTGTCGAGATCGTGTAGCCGAGCAGGACCAGCGACAGGACGAAGATCAGCACGCAGGTCAGGAGAAGTGCCAGCGATCCCACAAAGGGCACGCCGAACAGAAGCTTTGCCGCGACCAGCACGACCACAACCTGCACGCCGCCGACGACCAGAAATGGCAGAACTTTGCCCAGCATGATTTCGGCTGGCGTGGCCGGCATGGCAAGCAGGTTTTCCATCGTGCCGCGTTCTGTCTCGCGGGTCAGCGCCATGGCTGTCATCATCACCATCGTCATTTGCAGAATGACACCCAGCAGGCCGGGAACGATATTGTATTGCGACACGCCTTCCGGGTTGTAACGCCGATGCACGATGACCTGTAGCTGGCTTCGCGCGGCATCCGCAGCCTCAGCCTGCTTGCCCTGTTCACGCAGAAGCGCCTGACTTGCGACGGTTCCAAGCGTGGAAACGGCGCCGCTTGCCACTGACGGGTCGGTTGCGTCGGCCTCGATCAGAATTTGCGGCTGTTCGCCGGCATCGACACGCCTTGCGAAATCCGACGGGATTGTCACCACGAAGGAAACCGTTCCATTGGCAATCAACGCCTCGGCTTCCGCCGCACTTTGCACAACATGGTCAAAACGGTAATAGCCTGTGGTTTCCAGAGCGGAAATCATGGCGCGTGTATAATGATCCTGACTGGTCACAACCAATGCGCTCGGCAGGCTCTTCGGATCATTGTTGATGGCAAAGCCGAAAAGCAGCAACTGCATCAGCGGGACGACCAGCATCATGGCGAAGGTGATGCGGTCACGCCGCATCTGGATGAATTCCTTCACCAGCATTGCGCCAAGACGCTCGAACGAGAACCAGCCATTCATTGTTTGCCGCTCCCGGAATTTCTGCCCTTCGACATATTGTCCTGGGCATTGGCCATGAACTGGATGAACACATCCTCTAGGCTGGTTTCACCTGCCTCGACGGTAATGCCCTCACGATGCCTGATCTTTTCCAGAGCTGCCTCAAGCTTCACCCTGTCGGACCCCACGACATGGAGCGTCGCACCGAAAGGCGCAACCTGCTCGACACCCGGTTCGCCCTCCAGTTCGCGCGCCACTTCGCTGAGCCTCGGACCATTGACGATGAAGGTCGTTAGCCCTGCCTTATCGATAACGTCCCGGACGGTTCCCGTCGCCAATAGCTTGCCATAGGAAATATAGCTGATGCGGTGGCAGCGTTCGGCTTCATCCATGTAATGGGTCGAAACGAGCACAGTCAGCCCGCCATCGGCGAGGCGATGTATCTCGTCCCAGAAGTCGCGCCGCGCCTTCGGATCAACCCCGGCGGTCGGCTCATCCAGCAGCAGAAGCTTTGGCTTGTGCATGATACAGGCTGCCAGTGCCAGCCGCTGTTTCCAGCCGCCGGAAAGCGTGCCCGCCAGCTGGTCTCCACGTGATGTCAGGCCCAGTTCCTCAAGTGTCCGTGCCACATGCTCCTTCACCGGCTTCAACCGGTAGAGACGCGCAACGAATTCAAGGTTCTCGGCAATTGTCAGGTCTTCATAGAATGAAAAGTGCTGCGTCATGTAGCCGACTTCACGCTTGATCTTCAGCCCTTCGGTACGAAGATCGAAACCAAGCACCTTGCCTTCACCCTCGTCGGGCGTCAGCAGCCCGCACATTATGCGGATGGTGGTCGTCTTGCCCGAACCGTTCGGCCCCAGAAAGCCGACAATCTCACCTTCGGCCACCGACATGCTCACATGATCGACGACCGTAGCGTCACCGAACCGCTTGACGAGACCTTTGACATCGATAGCGTTCGCCATTGCCATCTCCGCCTATCGGGCAGCCAGATCGACATCCACGATCTGGCCGGGCTGCAGAGGCGATGCGGGATCGACCGGATGCGCCTCAACGAGATAGACGAGCTTCTGGCGCGTTTCGAGCGAGTAGATGACGGGCGGCGTGAATTCCGGATCGGGCGAAACATAGCTCACACGGGCTTGCAGGCCGGGCGCGCAGCCATCGCAGCGCACAGACAACGTATCGCCCACCCGCACTGCTGAAAACTTGTCTTCCGGTATGTAGACCTTCAGCTTGACCGCACCATCGGGCAGCATCGTCAAAACCGGCGCAGACGGACCGGCAATATCGCCCGGATTGCGGATGACATCGGTGATCCGGCCCGGCGCAGGTGCTTCAATCGTTCGCTTGGTCAGATGCCAGCGTGCGGAATCCAGCTGCGCTTCGGCACTTTTGACGGCATTCTCTGCCGCCTTGATTTCTTCAGGGCGCGCGGGCAATCGACCAACCGCCAGATTGGCTGTGGCCTGATTGATCGAGGCCTCAGCCACTTCAACCTTGGTGGCCGCATCGTCAAGCTGCGCCTGTGTCATCACTCCGCGTTTCGTCAGGTCTTGCGTGCGCAAAAGCGTTCGCTGGGCATCGTCTGCCTGTGCTTTGGCCGTCCTGACCGCCGCTTCCAGAACTGCAATTTCATCGGGGCGCTTGCCAACCTGCAAATCCGCCAGTTGCGCGCGTGCCTGCGCCAATGCTGCCTCGGCCTGCGCGACGGCGATCTTTGCGTCCGCATCCTCCGTCATTGCTATGGGCTTGCCCGGCTCGACACGATCCCCACGCCTGACGGCAACGGACTGAACCTGCGCCACTTCCAGCGGCGCAAGCTGCACGAATTCACCCTCAACGTAACCAACAGCAAGGGGCTGTGCGCTGCATGCGGCGAAAAGATAAGAGGCGAAAGGAACAATACAGAGAATACTCATGCTTTCACCTCGCCGTCTTTGATGGCGTCCTTCGCTGCGAGAATGGCCATCAAATTCTGGCGTGCGATTGCCGCGACAGCCGCCGCCTCTTCCGCGCCCATCGTGGACCAGCCCATGCGCCGTTTCACAGCTTCCCGGCCAATGCGGAAATAAACGATCTGCCCAAGCAGGGTGAAGATGAGAAGCCGTGTGGCCTCGCTCTCGGCAGGTTCGCCCGTCGCGACTTCCCAGATGGCGCAAAGCCTTTTGTGCGTCGGCTCGAAAACACCGGAATAGATGCGATCGAGTGCTGCGGTCGGATGCGCCAGTTCGCGCAAGAGAAACTGAACGATCTCGCCGGACTGTGGTTGCGCGACGATGAAATGCGTCATCCGCTCCAGCGCCAGACCGAGCTGCTGGCGGGCCGTTTCCTTCGTTTCGGCAGGTGCACTGATCACACCGTGATGTCCAAGCGCCTGCCCGGCTATGCCTTGTATCGTTTCGACAATATAGTCTGCCGCCGCCAGTCGCAGCCCTTCCTTGCCGCCGAAATGATAGGCGATGGAACCGATATTCGCCTTGGCCAGACCGGCGATCTCACGCGTCGATGTGGCATCGAAACCCTTCGAGCCAAATAGTTGCAAGGCCGCGTGGATCAGCGCCGCTCGCGTCTGATCGACCGAAGGTGACGGAGGCTCTTGCCTTGTATGTTTCGCTTTGCTCATATCATGATTTAATCAATCGATTGATTAAATGTCAAGCACGACAAAAACCAAAGCGCCGATCTTGGATCAGCACCTTGATTTCACTGAAAATTATAGACGTTGTTCAGCCCCGTCTTCCAACATGCCGCCCGACGGCGATCGGTGTCGGCATCTCACGGTGTGCATGAGAAAGCCCCTCCAATGCGGCCAGAATTCCGGCCTTCGCAGCGACCGCCTTGCCCACTGTGCTATCGACATGCAGCAGCATCTGCTCGGCGCTGGCGATTTCCGTATCGCCCCGCCTCAGACTGTGAAAGACATGCGCGCGTTTCTCGTCAAAGGAGAGCAACTGCGTTTCCACATGTAGCGCATCGCCTACCTTGGCCTCGCCGCGATGCATGATATGGGTTTCGACCGTGTAGTAGCTGTGACCGGATTTCAGATAGGCTTCGTCCACACCGATATGTGCCAGAAACCTGTCCGTCGTCTGGCCGAATACATCGAGATAACGATGCTCGGTCATATGCCCGTTATAGTCGATCCACTCCGGGATCACGCGCGCATCCAGAAGACGCAACGGGCCGGAACCTGCCTTGGAAGAGCCCGCCCCATCGAGCCGTGCGGTATAGGCATTGAGAAGCGCGCCCGCACCCCAACCCTTGCCGTTTTGCTGATGCGCGAGAGCGCGAATGATCGCAACCAGATTTTCGTCACGAATCCGTTCCAGATCGTGGATTGAAAGCCCTTCATTCTGCTCGTCCGACTGATCCGCAATGCGGCTGATCAGGCTGTCATCAAGATCGGGCACATCTGTCAGCTTCGTCCATGGCCATTGTAGCGCAGGCCCGAACTGGGCGAGGAAGTGTCGCATACCTGCCGGACCGCCGGCAATGCGATAGGTCTGGAACAGCCCCATCTGTGCCCAGCGAAGCCCGAACGAATAGCGGATGATGTCGTCAATCTGCTCGACCGTGGCGATGCCGTCGCGCACGAGCCACAAGGCCTCTCGCCACAGCGCTTCCAGAAGCCTGTCGCCAACAAAAGCGTCGATTTCCTTTTCAAGAACGACCGGCTCCATTCCGGTCTGGCGGTAGAGAGCGGACGCACTTTCAATTGTCGATACGGAAGTCTTGCCTCCCGGCACCAGTTCAACCAGCGGCAACAGGTAAACGGGATTATAGGGATGCGCGATCAAGAGGCGCTCCGGATGCCGCAACCCAGCCTGCAACTTGCTTGGAAGAAAGCCGGAAGTGGACGAGGCGATCAGTGCATCGTCTGCGCAAGCTGCTTCAATCTCCGCAAGCACGGCAAGTTTAAGGTCAAGGCGTTCGGGAACGCTTTCCTGTATAAGCGCCGCGTCCGCAACCGCCTCTGCCAGCGAAGCGGAAAAGGACAGTTGCCCCTCCTGCGGAAGGCGCACGGTAGTCAGCGCCGCCAGCGCCTTGCGTGCATTATCGAGAATGTGTTCGGTCGTCGCCTTTGCATCTGGCGAAGGATCGTAAACGGCAACATCGAAACCGTTCAGCAGAAAGCGTGCGGCCCAGCCGCTGCCGATGACGCCGCTGCCGATGCAGGCAATCTTGGGAGGATGGCTGTTCATGGATATCACCAGCGCTTTGTAAGCTTGAGTTTTTCGCGGACTTCAGCAGGCGTCAGAACTTTCGTTCCCATATTAACGGCGATGGCTTTGGCCCGTTCGACCAGATCGCCATTCGACGCCAGAATGCCCTTGTCAAGCCAGATATTGTCTTCGAGCCCCACACGGATATTGCCACCCGCCAGCACGGCAAGGGCCGCATAAGGCAACTGATTACGGCCAATAGAAAACGCCGAGAAAATCCAGTTGTCCGGCAGGTTGTGGACGATGGAAACCAACGTCGCCAGATCGTCCGGCGCGCCCCATGGAATACCCATGCACAGCTGCACCAGAACCGGGTCATCAAGCAGGCCCTGCTGTTGCAGCCATTGGGCGAGCGGCAGATGGCCGGTGTCGAAAATCTCGATCTCCGGACGCACGCCAAGCCGTTGTATCTGTCCGGCCATTTCCCTGAGCATGGCAGGCGTGTTGGTCATCACGTAATCGCCCTCGCCGAAATTCATCGTGCCGCAATCCAGCGTGCAGATTTCCGGCAAGAGTTCAGCAACATGGGCAAGCCGTTCCGTCGCGCCCGCCATATCGGTCTTGGCGGCATCGGGTGGCAGTGGAGCTTCTGGCGACCCAAAGACCAGATCACCGCCAACGCCTGCAGTCAGGTTCAGCACGATATCGACACCGGACGCCCGGATGTGGTCCACAACCTCGCGGAAAAGCTCCAGCTTACGCGATGGTTCACCCGTTTCCGGATCGCGCACATGAATATGCGCAACGGCGGCACCTGCTTCCGCACTTTCAATGGCCGCATCCGCAATCTGGCGCGGCGTGATCGGCACCTTGTTTGAGCGGTGCGTGGTGGCTCCGGCACCGGTGACGGCAGCAGTGATGAATATTTCGCGGGCGGGCTTTAAAGGCATGATCGTTTCCCTCAATTTTCGCCGAGCTTGACAGGTCGCGAAATGACGGGATTATCATTTTACGAAATCTATTTGGCGAAGAGCGAAACGCATGATCTTTGAACCCTCCGACGAAGAACTGAGCGTTACCCTGCTGGTCCTGCCGGATTGTTCGCTGATGTCGCTGGCCGCGACGCTGGACCCAATGCGCGGTGCCAACCGCGTGACGGGCCGCTCGCTTTATCGCTGGCGGGTGGTGTCACCGGATGGCAGCGATCCCGTCACATCCAGTGGCCTCAAAGTTGCGGCTAATGGCCGTTTCGAGGTCGGCGCGCAGGACATTCTCATTATCGTCAGCGCCTTTCATGCGCTGGAACATGCGACGCCGAAGCTTCTCGCCATGCTGCGCCAGGCGGCCAAGCAATCGAAACTCGTCGTGGGTGTGGAAGCCGGATCATGGGTGCTGGCAAAGGCGGGATTGCTCAATGGACGCAAGGCAACGACGCACTGGGAAGACATGGAAGCATTCTCACAGCGCTTCCCGGAAGTCGAAATGCAATCGGATCGTTGGGTGCGGGATGGAGCTTTTCTGACAACCGGAGGCGCTGCACCGGCGCTCGACATGATGCTGGCACTCATTCGCGCCCGCCACGGCTATTCCATTGCGCTGGATGTGGCGAGCCTCTATATTTACGATGAGGTGAAACAGGCTTCCGACGCACAGCCGCTGGTCTCTCTTGGCCGTTTGCTCAACCGCGAACCACGCTTGGCAGATGCCATAAAAATCATGGAAACCCATATCGACCGCCCGATCCCCGTGTCGAGCATCGCCCGAAGACTTGCGCTTTCAACGCGCAGCCTTGAATTGCTGTTCGCCAATGTGATCGGGCAGTCACCGGGCAATTACTACCTGTCGCTTCGGCTGAAAGCAGCCCGGCGGCTGATCCTCGATACGCATCTTTCCATGGCGGACACAGCGGAACAGACCGGCTTTTCGTCGATCAGTTCACTGTCACGCGCCTTCAAACGGCATTTCGGTCAGTCGCCGAGCAAGCTGCGGCAGTAAAGGCACCCTTACTTAAAGGCCCAGCCCCGACTTCACCTCAGCAAGTGCTGGTTTGCCGTCGAAAGTGGTCACGCCGTCAAGCCACGCATCAAGCTGCGCCGGGTTCTCCTTGATCCATTTCGTGACGGCATCCTTGGCTTCCATGCCATCGTTC
This sequence comes from Ochrobactrum sp. BTU2, assembly GCF_024539785.1. Lineage (NCBI taxonomy): Bacteria > Pseudomonadati > Pseudomonadota > Alphaproteobacteria > Hyphomicrobiales > Brucellaceae > Ochrobactrum > Ochrobactrum sp. BTU2. The sequence continues at coordinate 238,272 of NZ_JAHWRG010000003.1, forward strand.
AGGATCATGTTCATCATCGTGCTTTCCATATCCGTGTTGAACTTCAGGTTCGACACAAAGCGCGAGACGTTGGGGCAGTCGGTTGCATAGCCCTTGCGGGTCAGTGTTTCGACGGTTGCCGCGCCATCATCCGGTCCGAACAGGTTTTCACCATTTTCCAGATAGGTGAGCTTGTAGCGAATGTTCATTGGATGCGGCGTCCAGGCAAAGAACACAACGGGCTCATCCTTGCGCACCGCATTTTGAACCTGCGAGAGCATGGCCTGCTCGCTCGATTCCGCGAGCTGGAAATCCTTCAGGCCGAATTTGTCCTGCTCGACCATCGATTGGATCGTGGCGTTTGCGCTGCTGCCAGCCTCGATGCCGTAAATCTTGCCGCCAAGCTGGTCCTTGAATTTTGCGATATCGGCATAATTCTTGATGCCAAGGTCCTTGCCCGTCGCAGCAAGACCGATCTTTGCGCCTTCGAGATTGACGCCAGCCTGCTCGATCTTCTTGCCTTCAAGATAGGGTTTGCGCGCTTCTTCCTGAAGCGGCATCCAGTTGCCGAGGAAAATATCGATCTGTCCATTTTCCAGCGACTGGAAGGTGACCGGCACGGAAAGGATGGTTGTCTGCGGCTCGTATCCGGCTTTTTCAAGCAGCAGAGAAGCGAGCGCCGTCGTTGCAGTAATGTCGGTCCAGCCGACATCGGAGAATTTGGGTGCCTTGCAGTTTGCGCCTTCAGCGGCATGCGCCTGCACGCTGGCGACGCTTGCTGCAAGCAAAAGAAATAGGCGTTTCATTATCTTCTCCCCTTTGTTTTTATTGAGAACAACATGATAGGGGAAACAGGAAACGCCTGTTCGCAATATGCGCAATCATCTTTGCGTTTTGCGCAACCTTTGACCATTGATCGATCGGGCCGATTTCTGAAAGCTGCGCAAAACCGGGGCGAAATTTATTTCCCACCGCCATATTGCACGTCGCTGACATGCTCCATCCAGTCAACGACTTTGCCGTCGAGCTGTTCCTGAATGGCTATATGAGTCATGGCATTGCTCGCGGATGCCCCGTGCCAGTGTTTCTCGCCCGGCTCAAACCAGACCACATCGCCGGGCCGGATTTCTTCAATCGGTCCGCCTTCGCGTTGCACGAGGCCAAGCCCGGCGGTCACGATCAGGGTCTGGCCAAGCGGATGCGTGTGCCAGGCAGTGCGGGCGCCGGGCTCAAAGGTTACGGTCGCAGCCGCAGCACGCCGGGCATTATTGGGAGAAAACAGCGGATCGATACGGACATTGCCCGTAAACCAGTCGGCTGGACCTTTTCCCGAAGGATCGGTTCCGTTTCGCTTGATATCCATGAGGCGTTTCCTTTCCTGTTCACAACGCAACATAGATCAACTTCACGGACTGTTCAGCGCCTTTTGGCCGGGTTCCGCTGCAAAATCACGTTATGTCGTTTCGTAAGTTCTGTGTTGACCGCTTCGATTTCCTGCGCCTTGCGCGCATCGTCCCAGCCAAGCTCCCGCGCCAGAACATCGGCGATTGCAGCGAGATTGCCGGTCGTCAGCGCCCCGTCGATTGCAAGTGTGGTGCGTCGCAAAACGACATCCGCCAGATGCACGACAAGCTCGTTGCGTGCGATCCATGCGATTTCCGTCGCGCTGACCGTGTCGGTTTCCGGCAGCATCGCAACCGTTGCCCCTGCTTCCTCGCGGAGGATCGGCAAAGCCGTGCTGCCATAGCGCTTCAACAATGTCTCAACCCGTGCGGCGGGCAATCTTGTTTCGGTGGCATATTTCGTCACCCAAGCTTTGCGGGCGCGATCATCGGACGGATAGTCCCTGCCACCGCCTATAGGGAGGTTGCGCGTTGAAACCTGCCGCGTCTTGTCGAACCGGCCCAGAACCTTGTCGGCCACTTCCTCGGCAAAGCCGCGGAATGTGGTCCACTTGCCGCCAACAAGCGAAATGATCGCGAATGGCCGATTGCCATCCGGCTCGATGACGGGTGCGGAATGATCGCGACTGATCAAACCCGGTTCGGAAGCATTGGAAGCCGGAAGTGGACGAATGCCGCTATAAGTGTAGACAATCTGGCTGCGGTCGAATGTGAGCTTCGGCAGCAGCGAACGCAGGCTGTCGATGAAATAGTCGGTTTCATGATCATCGCAGCGCACATTGTCCGGATCATCCGACGGAATGTCGGTGGAACCCACCAGCGCCAGACCGTGATAGTCGTAGACGAGACAGATGCGCCCGTCATCCGCCTCGAAATAGATCATTCGTCCGTTGAGGCTCTTCACCAGTTCGGGGTGGTCGACAAGAATATGCGAACCCTTGGTGCCACCGATCATCTTGGTCGGCTTGCCGAGTGCAGCATTGACCCGGTCGATCCATGGCCCAGCCGCGTTGATGACCAGCTTCGGCCTCACCGCGAATTTTACGCCATCCGGCCCTTCAAAGCCGATAAGGCCGTTCTCGGCGGAAACCAGCATCGTGAAATTGGCGGCAGCGCTTTTCGAATTGGCGCGCAGCCCGTCGCTGACGAGTTCATAGACCAGACGTTCCGGCTGGCTGACCTTCGCATCGTGATAGATGCCGCCCGCCACGATTGCGGGCGTGATATAGGGCATTTCCTTCGTCGCCGTCTCCTTCAACAGAAAACGGTGACGTGGCATGACGCGCTCACGCGCACCAAAATAATCGTAGAGCGCCAGACCGATCTTGATCAGCACGGCGCCACGGCTGCGCGGCGCGGTCGTCGAGCCGAACAGGGTGCGCAGCGCCGCCGGGATGCCCTTGGTCCACGAAAAGACCGGAATGAAAGTCGGCAGCGGCTCGACATTGTGCGGCGCATTTTTCAAAAGCAGATTACGTTCCAGAGTGGACTGGGCCACAAGCCCGAACTCGCCGGTTTCCAGATATTTGAGGCCACCATGGATAAGCCGCGACGGCGCAGCACTCGTGCCTGAACCAAAATCCGCCTTGTCGACAATGAGACAGCTCACGCCCTGCTCGCAAAGATCGCGATAAAGGCCTGCTCCGTTGACACCTGCGCCAAGGATGAGCACATCCACGCCCTCGGCTTCCAGTTGCCCGATGCGGCTTTTCATTTCGGCATTGCCTGCGAAGTTATTCATCTTACTGTCTTTACGTCGCTAAGGCGCGGGACACGCCGTTTATTTCAATCTGTCAGGGCTTCGATCTTCGGCCAGACCGGCCCCAGTGCCGATGCAATCTCCTTGAACAGCGCATAGCGCTTTTCATAAAGCGCGCTTCGCGCTGCATCCGGCTCATAGGTGCGGCCTATGGCATCGAGATCACGCGGGTCGCTGTAGACATTGGCAAAGACACCTGCGCCCTTGCCAGCGCAAAGGGCAGCTCCCCAGGCGGCGGCCTCGTCCGTATCCGTGACGGTAACGGGCATGCCGAGAACATTGGCAAACATCTGCGCGAAAGCCGGACTACGTGACACGCCACCGGTGAGGCGCGCAGCGGAGATTGCAAACCCGTCCTTCAGGTGATCGACATGGATGCGATGATTGAAGGCAATGCCTTCCCAGATTGCGCGCAGCATATCACCCCGATCCTGCCAGCCACGCAGACCGAAAAACGCACCGCTCGCCATCGCTCCATAGGGCGAACCGAAGAGGTAGGGATGGAACATTGCCGTCGAAGGCTTTGCCAATGCCGCATCGATTTCCGGGCGCAGCATGTCGTGGATGGAACGTCCTGTTTCCTCTGCCTCGCGCCGTTCTGCCGGGCAGAGCTTGTCGAGAAACCAGTCGTAATTGGCCGTCGATGCGGGCGAGATCGACATATTGTTCCATTCGCCCGGCGCAATGCCATTGCGGCAGAACCAGCTTTTGTTGACACGCGGTTCGGAAGACAGCGTTTCGTTGATGGAATAGGTTCCTGCAACCACGGCAACGGTCCCGATGCCAAGCCCGCCGACGCCAAGCGCTGAAGCGGTGACATCGTGCAAGCCACCGACAACCGGTGTTCCGGCAACGAGGCCGGTGCGCTCTGCGCATTCGCCCGAGACGCTACCCACAATTTCATCGGAACGCGACATGGGTGGCAGCGCATCCCAAAGCGCATCCAGCCCGAAAAGGGCGAGCGCTTCTTTTGAATATTCCTGCGTGTTGACATCGGTGAAGGAGGTCGAGGCTTCAGTGCGATCCGTGCCCACATCGCCGGTCAGGCAAAAGCGCAGCCAGTCCTTGCAGGCGATCACATGCGCGATGCGGCCAAAGCGTTCGGGTTCGTTTTCTTTCACCCAAGCCAGAATGGCCGATGGTGCCGATGCATGGGGAAGCTGGCCGGTGATGGCTATGGCCTGCTCTGCAACGGGGCCATCAACCCAGCATTCGGCCACACCGACGGCACGGCTGTCGAGCGACAATATGCCTGCGCCAAGCGGACGGCGGTCCTTGTCGAGCATGTAGATGCCATCACCATGCGCTGTGGTGGCGATGGCGAGAATGTCGGAAGCAGGCCGCCCGCTTTTGGCTATCGCTTCGGCAATCGCATCCGCTGTTGCATTCCAGAATTCATCCATGTCGCGTTCGACATGGCGGGCGCGCGGAAAGGATTGCGCCACGCGGCGGCGGGCAACGGCAAGGGTGGTTCCGTCAATATCGAACAATACGGCTTTGGTGACGGTCAGTCCGCTGTCGATTCCGAGCAGAGAAGGCATGTATCGTATTCCTGATAAATATGCGCGGGCTAGAGCGCGTTTCGATCTGATTGAATCAGATCGGCGCTCTAAGTTATTATATTTCAAGCATAATCTTATCGATCCTCGTTTCACTCCGGTCGGATTATGCTCTAGTCTTGCTTTCCGCCTGTTCCGGCGTGGGCAACCACCACGTTGATGCCTTGCGCCTGCATGCGCTCGATATGCGCGAAAGGCGTAGCCTCATCGACGATGACCACATCGAAATCGCTGAGAGCACCGAAATTGTGCAAAGCCCGGCGCTCGAATTTTGTGTGATCGGCCAGAAGAATGCGCTTGGCGGCGCAGTCCAGCATGGCACGCTTGGTTTCCACCATTTCCGGCGACTGGTGGAACAGAAGGTCGTCGGTGATCGCTGCAATCGAAATGAAAGCCACATCGGCGCGAAGACGGCGAATTTCGTGGATCGTCATGCCGCCGACGAATGCGTTGCACCAGTTATAGAGCTGACCGCCAAGGCCAAGCAGCGTCACATCCTTGATGTCACGCACCTCGTTCATCAGGATCAGCGAATTGGTGATGACGGTGAGCGGTCCCTTGCCCGGAAGATGCGGCACCATTTGCAGAACAGTGGTGGAATCGTCGAAGAAAATGGCCTGTCCCGGTTCAACGAACTGCATTGCAGCTTCGGCGATCAGTTTCTTTTCTTCCGACTGGCGGGTAACGCGATAAAGATCGCTTGCCTCGATCAGGCTTGTGGGCGCAGCCGACACGATGCCGCGCGACTTGCGAAACAGGCCACGGCTTACCAGTTCATCGACGTCGCGATGCGCTGTCATCAGGCTGATGCCGAACCGTTCGGTGAGGTCCTCGATACGCATCGAGCCTTCAGCCATTACAGTTTCCGCAATCTGCTGGCGCCGGACGAGCTGACGCGCATGCCGGCTGTCGTTCGGCACTTGCCCCGTTGTGAGGCCATTCGTCATCAGCTTGTCAATGCTTGCTTTGTTGCTCACTGCCATGCCTGTCACTTGTCCCCTTGCTTGCGCGTTTCGAAAGCCTCGAAATCGCCTGATAGGCTTCATATTGCGCGGTCTTCAGCCCCAAAATCCAGCGAGTGGTTGCATGGGACTTTCTTGCGGAGAGGGACTTCAAGAATGCGCATCCCGAAAGCTTTCTGCTGTCGGGATGCGTCTTTTCAAACCTTACTGTTCGAGAACGAACGGCGAGGTGTACTTGTCGACATTGTCCTTGGTGATCAGGATGCAGTCGAAGAGCTGCTTTTCATGATCCACACCAGTCTTGCCGGTCTTGATGAAGTTGTCGGCCTGCTTGACCGCAGCTTCCGAGAACACGGCAACCGGCTGCAGAACGGTGTACTGCAGTTCACCCGCCTTGATGGCTGCAACCGCATCCGGCGAACCGTCGAAACCACCGACCTTCACCTGATCCAGCTTGCCAGCCTTCTTCAGAGCAGCAATTGCGCCCAGAGCCATTTCGTCATTACCGGAGATAACGCCGATGATGTCCGGATTGGCCTGAAGCAGAGCCTGCATCTTGTCGTGACCCTGGGTACGGTCCCAGTTGGCGACGTCCTGACCGGCCTTCACCAGATCCGGATACTGCGACAGAACGGTTTCATAGCCGTTCGAGCGCGTTGCGGCGTTGTTGTCCGATGGCGAACCGAACAGCTCGACATACTTGCCCTTGTCGCCAACGCTTTCGACCCACTGCGTCGCACCGAGAGCGGCACCTTGTGCGTTGTTGGAAACGAGCTGTGCCTTGGCCAGACCTTCCTGGTTGATTTCCGCATTGACGAGGAAAACCGGGATGTTGGCGGCGATTGCACGCTTGACCGCGCCGACCGAACCGTCCGCATTGGCCGGATCGAGAATGATGGCAACCGACTTGTTGGTGATAGCCGTGTCGATCAGGTTGCTTTCGGTGTTGGTGTCGCCCTTGTGGCCGCCGACAACAGCCTTGTAGCCGAGACCTTCAGCGGTCTTCTTGGCGATTTCACCTTCGGTGTACCAGTACGGGTTGGATGGATCGTTGACGATGATCGTCATCAGTCCTTCGGCCCAGGCCGTGCTGGCGATGAGAGGCAACGCTGCCGCAGCGGCGAACAGAACGCGCATTCCCTTCTTGAACATGGTCTCACTCCCTTAACATTTTTCGTTTGTGTTATGCCGGTTCCCCGGCGGTACTCATTTCCATCAGGCCGTTTTCGAGATCTTGTGCCTTTTTGGAAGTCTTTCGATACGCCCGGTTATTTTCGCGGCTCCGTCCGGAACGGTGGACAGAGCCGCTATCGATCATCGCCGGGAGTATTGAATGCTGTTGAGCAGAACCGCGAGCACGATTACCGCGCCGGTAAAGACGGTCTGCCAGTAGGAGGACACGCCGATAATCACGAGGCCGTCGGAAAGGAAACCGATCACGAAAGCGCCGAGAAGTGTGCCCTGGATAGTACCGCGCCCCCCAGTGAGCGCAGCGCCACCGATAACCACGGCAGCGATTGCCGTCAGTTCGTAGGTGGTGCCTGCCGTCGGACCAGCCGACGTCAACTGCGAAGAAAGAACCAGACCTGCAATGGCAGCGCAGATGCCGGAAATGACATAGACCGACACCTTGACGCGCTTGACCGGAACGCCGGACAGTTCAGCCGCACGTTCGTTGCCACCCGACGCATAGAGCCAGCGGCCAAATGCAGTGCGGTTGAGAACGATGGCGCAGATGATGGCGAGAACCGCCAGAACCAGAACGCCGATCGGCACGCCGAACAACTTGTTGAAACCGAGCCAGTCAAAGCCTGTATTGCCAAGCTCCGGACGTCCGCCGAGATTGTTGTAGGTCAGGCCATTGGTCATCAGAAGCGCCACGCCGCGGGCGCAATAAAGAACGCCGAGCGTCGCAACGAACGCCGGAACGCGCAGATAGGCGATGAGCACGCCATTGACCGCACCGACGAACGCACCGAGCGCACAGGTGATGAGAACCACGGCCCAAACCGGGAAATAGAGAATGATGCCGAATTCCTGCAGCGTCACGCCCTGCATGAGGAAACCGGCGACCACACCAGCCAGCCCCAATGTGGAACCGACGGAAAGATCGATACCGCCATTGAGGATGACGAGCAGCATGCCGATGGCAAGCAGGCCGAAAATGGCCACGTGCGACGACATGATGAGGAAGTTATCGACCGAGAAATAATAAGGCGAAAGGAACGAGAAAACTGCAATGATCGCGATCAGTGCAAAAAATGCACGACCTTCGAGCAGCAGATGCACGATGCCGGGTTTCCGCTTCGCGCCGTTCGGAGCCGCTGTTTCTTTGTTGGTGCTCGTGACTGACATTCTATCAGTGCTCCATAACCAGAGCATTTAACAACCCGACTTTGTCGGGTCTTATGCTCTATCCTTTTGTTTTAACGCATAATCTTGTCCGAAAAGTCTGCAACTTTTCGGGATTATGTTCTTGTATGTTCGCATTATCCGACGCAAAACCGCTTCGCACTTTTGCTGGAAATGCTTTAGTGACCAACCATGGCTTCGCCCGAGGCGGCCATGATCTTCTCCTTGGACACGTCCGATCCGAATTCGGCGGAGATGCGTCCACGGTGCATGACGATGATACGATGAGCGATGCTGAGGCATTCGCCGACTTCCGAAGTCGTGTAGACGACAGCCAGACCCTGCTTCGCCTTTTCAGCCAGAAGCTTGAACACTTCCGCCTTCGCCCCGATGTCGATGCCGCGGCTCGGCTCATCGAGCAGAATGACTTCCGGCTCGGTCGCCAGCATCTTGCCGATCACGACCTTCTGCTGGTTACCCCCGGAAAGCGAACCGATTGCCGCTTCGCCGCCGTCCGTCTTGATGTGCACATTCTTGATCGACTGATCGACAATCTGCTTTTCGCGCTTGCGCGATGTGAAAAGGCCCTTGGTCATTTCGGTGATGCTGGCGAGCGACAGATTCTTGCCGACCGTCATCGTCTGGACGAGACCGTCGCGCTGGCGATCTTCCGGCACCAGCACAAGGCCCTTCTCGATACGTTGTGCGATGGTGAGGCCGGAAACGTCCTGCCCTTTGAGGAGAACGCGTCCGCCGCTTGCCTTGAGACGACCGGCAACGGTTTCCAGAAGTTCCGTGCGACCGGCGCCCATAAGACCATAAATGCAGACGATTTCACCTGCGCGCACATTGAGCGACATGCGGTCGACCAGCGAGAAGCCCGCGCCACCCGGGTCGGGAACGGTCAGGTTCTCAACAGAGAGCGCCACATCGCCCCAGTCATATCCGGTTGGAGGCGAGCCGAGATCGAAGTTCTCGCCGACCATGTTGCGCACGATCCATTCCAGATCAATTTCCTCACGCGGCGCATAGGCCGTCATGGTTCCGTCGCGCAGCACCACCGCATGATTGGTGATCTGCAACGCTTCTTCCAGATGATGCGAAATGTAGACGATGGCGACACCGCGCGCCGTCAGGTCGCGAATGACCTTGAACAGGACTTCCACTTCCGAGGCGCTGAGCGCCGAAGTCGGCTCATCCATGATGAGAATGCGCGAATTGACCGAAAGGGCGCGGGCGATTTCAACGACCTGCTGCTGGCCGAGACGAAGTTCCTCGACCGGCGTCAGCGGGTCGATATCTTCTTCCAGTTCCTTCAGAAGCGCGCGCGTCAGGCGTTCTTCCTCGGCAAAATCAACGCCGGTGGCGGTGCGGATTTCGCGCCCCATGAAGATGTTGTCGCGCACGTTCATGTTGGGCGCGAGGCTCAATTCCTGATGGATGATCGAGATGCCGAGGTCGCGCGCTTCGGTGGACGAATTGAACGTCACAGGTTCGCCATCGAGAATGATCGTGCCCGAAGTCGGCTGGATGACGCCCGAAAGCACTTTCATCAACGTCGATTTGCCAGCGCCGTTTTCGCCGAAAAGCGTCGTGACCTGACCACGGCGAATCTCGAAATTCACGCCCTTCAGGGCATGAATGCGACCATAGGATTTGGCAACGTTGTTTGCGGCAAGAACGACATCACCGTTTTTGCCTTCGATTTTCGAAGCGGTGCTCATTTCACTTCGAGCCCCACGGGCGTGACGAGCCAGTTCTTCGGATTGACGACCTTGAACACGCCCACAACCGTCACGGTTTTGCCGACGAGATTCTCGACATCGACGCCGGAAAGCACCTGCTTCTTCATCTCGTTGTTCAGCGCAGAACCGGCATTTTGATATTCGATCTGGTTCTTGAACTGGCCGAACTGGATTTCGCCGGTTGCATCGCGCAGATCGGTGCCGTTGACGGCAGGGCCGGTCTGAACGCGGATGGCAACGCCTTCCGGCAGGCCGTCGACCTTCACGACATTGTAGTTGGACTTGCGCTCCTCAACGGTGCCTGTAAACTTGACCGGGACAACCGGATTGACGTCGCCGACGCCATATTTCTTTCCGGCGGCGGCCTTGTCGGCGGCGAGAGCCGTTCCAACTTCCACTGCATCCACGGCGCGCTGCTCAACGCTCGCCTTCACCTTGGGGAATTCGGAAGCACCGTAGGCATCGGGGGAGAAAGCCTGCTGGCGCACATCGGAATCAGACCCGATCTTCACGACCTTCGTGTCGAAGGCAATCGCACCGACAACCACGATCGCAGCGATCACGCTCCAGACGACGGCGCGGCTCAGCTTGGCGGGTTTTTGTGAAACTTGACTGGTTTGTGCACTCATTATCAAACGCCTTCAGCAATTCTGCCGTATTGTCGTTATGGAAACGGATGATGCGGCTGAATTAGACCGCCCGGAGATTACCCTCGACCATTGTCATCACGCTTACCGGATAGGCAAAAGCCTCCGCCAAAGCGGTGCAGGACGCGACAGACGAGATCATGATAGCCTCCACATGAATTCCAGGGCCCCGCTCCTCCGTGCATCCTGGAAACAGATGCGCCGCAATCAAAACCTATGATAGCGGCGTGTTATTAACTCCAATAATGATGTTATAAAGCTCGAAAGCTGTCAATCGGATGTTTTCGAAACACCGGTGAAATAGCACAATTTCGCGCCGAATCTCGATCACGATCTAGAGAAATCCACTACATAATTCGTTATCAATCGCACTATTCACAGCGCCGTCTTTTCTCGCAAAGTCAGCCATAGAGATACTCGCAAATTTCTATATTTTCTTTTATTTTCAATGAATTAAGTATACTCAAAACCAAAGAAACATTAAGCCATCGATGGAAAACAGTGGGAAAACCGCACTCGAAGGCGCGGAGATTTCCCCTGCATTCACTCTTTGGTGAAAAAAAATGCTCCTTCTAGAAAATTTTACAGACAACGTGATAGCGTTATGTTATCTCCAGCATACGCCATCGCCCGATTTCATTATAAACAGGGCTGCGAGCGACGTATTTTCAGTCGCGGGAGGAATCCAAATGTCAATGAAAGCACATAGCCGCCATGCGTGAGAAAGGTGACATCATCATCGGGATCGACGCAGGCACGTCTGTGCTCAAGGCAGTCGCTTTCGACCTTAGCGGACGCCAGATCGAATCTGCTGCCGTTCGCAACAAATACGATACCGGCGAACATGGCGCTGTCACACAATCGCTTTCCCAGACGTGGCAGGACTGCGCGCGAGCATTGCGCGACCTCGGCGCGAAGATGCCCGGCCTTGCCGAACGCACTGCGGCAATCGCCGTTACCGGTCAGGGTGACGGAACCTGGCTTGTCGGCCGCGACAACCAGCCGGTCGGCGATGCCTGGCTGTGGCTCGATGCCCGCGCGGCAACGACGGTGACGCGCCTCGCCGCTGGCCCCATGAACCGTGCGCGCTTTGAAGCGACCGGCACCGGGCTGAACACCTGCCAGCAAGGCTCGCAGATGGCGCATATGGACAGCATCGCGCCCGAGCTGCTGGACAATGCCGAAGTCGCGCTCCACTGCAAGGACTGGCTCTATCTCAATCTCACCGGCGTTCGCGCCACCGACCCTTCGGAAGCAAGCTTCACCTTCGGCAATTTCCGCAATCGCCAGTATGACGATGTCGTCATCGACGCGCTCGGTCTGACGAAACGGCGTGGATTGCTGCCGGAAATCATCGACGGCACCGAAGTGCAGCATCCGCTATCCCCCGAAGCGGCAGCTGCAACGGGTTTGCGGGCAGGGACGCCGGTGAGTCTCGCCTATGTCGATATGGCCATGACAGCACTTGGTGCGGGGGTGCGCGGCGGCACAGCAGGCGCCGGGTGCTCGACCATTGGTTCGACAGGCGTGCACATGCGCGCCAAGCCGGTTGCCGATATCCACCTGAACAAGGAAGGCACCGGTTACGTCATCGCGCTGCCCATTCCCGGCATCGTCACCCAGGTGCAGACCAATATGGGGGCAACGATCAACATCGACTGGATATTGCAGGTCGCAGCCGATCTCATGTCGACGCCAGACAAGCCTGTTTCGCTTAGTGACCTCATTCCCCGTCTTGATGACTGGTTTAATGCCAGCCGTCCGGGTGCAATCCTCTATCATCCGTATATTTCGGAAGCGGGCGAACGCGGTCCCTTCGTCAATGCCTATGCCCGAGCCGGGTTCGTAGGCCTTTCCAGTCGCGACCGTTTCCCAGAAATGGTGCGCTCGGTTGTCGAGGGCCTCGGAATGGCGACGCGCGATTGCTACACGGCCATGGGTGAAATGCCCGCAGAATTGCGCATCACCGGCGGTGCAGCGCGTTCAAAAGCATTGCGCAGCACCCTTGCCGCAGCGGTGAATGCGCCCGTGCGCGTTTCCTCGCGTGAAGAGGCCGGAGCCGCAGGTGCTGCCATGATGGCTGCGGTAGCCATCGGCGCTTATCCGAGCATGGATGCATGTATTGCGGAATGGGTCGAGCCGCTGCTTGGCCCTTGCGAGGCCCCGGATGGTCCGCGCGCAAAGCACTATGAAGAACTCTTCGTTGCCTATCAGGAAGCCCGGCTGGCACTGACGCCCGTCTGGGACAAGTTGGCTTCCGATAGAGCATTTCCAGCAAAAGCGTGAAGCGGTTTTGCGTTCGGAAATGCGGTGAACAAAACACATAAAGCCGGACCTCTCTTCCGGCACATATAGACTGTGGGATGCGATTGCATCCGAAGGAGCATGAAATGGCTGAACCGGAAACCTGCGATCTGTTTGTAATCGGCGGTGGCATCAACGGCGCGGGCGTGGCCCGTGACGCCGCCGGGCGCGGCCTCAAGGTGGTGCTGGCGGAAAAGGACGATCTCGCGCAGGGAACTTCGTCGCGCTCCGGCAAGCTGGTGCATGGTGGCCTGCGCTATCTCGAATATTATGAGTTCCGCCTTGTGCGCGAAGCGCTGATCGAGCGCGAAGTGCTGTTGAACGCCGCTCCCCATATCATCTGGCCAATGCGTTTCGTTCTGCCGCACAGCCCGCAGGACCGCCCCGCCTGGCTGGTGCGGCTTGGCTTGTTTCTCTATGACCACCTCGGCGGTCGCAAGAAGCTTCCCGGCACACGCACGCTCGACCTGCGGCGCGATCCGGAAGGCACGCCGATCCTCGACCAATATACCAAGGGCTTCGAATACTCCGACTGCTGGGTCGATGATGCCCGTCTCGTTGCATTGAATGCGGTTGGCGCTGCTGAAAAAGGCGCGACCATTCTGACCCGCACGCCTGTCGTCTCCGCACGCCGCGAAAAAGGCGGCTGGATCGTGGAAACGAAGAACCGCGACACGGGCGAAACCCGCACATTCCGCGCGCGCTGCATCATCAACTGCGCCGGACCATGGGTCACGGATGTCATCCACAATGTTGCCGGCTCCAACTCGTCGCGCAATGTGCGTCTCGTCAAGGGCAGCCACATCATCGTTCCGAAATTCTGGTCGGGCGCAAATGCCTATCTCGTCCAGAACCACGACAAGCGTGTTATCTTTATCAATCCTTACGAGGGCGACAAGGCGCTGATCGGCACCACCGACATCGCCTATGAAGGCCGTGCCGAAGATGTTGCAGCAGATGAGAAGGAAATCGAATATCTGCTGACTGCAGTGAACCGCTATTTCAAGGAAAAGCTGAGGCGCGAAGACGTGCTGCATTCCTTCTCCGGTGTGCGTCCGCTGTTCGACGACGGCAAGGGCAACCCTTCCGCCGTCACCCGCGATTACGTCTTCGACCTCGATGAAACCAATGATGCGCCGCTGCTCAACGTCTTTGGCGGCAAGATCACCACCTTCCGCGAGCTGGCGGAGCGCGGCATGCATCGCCTCAAGCACATCTTCCCGAAGATGGGCGGCGACTGGACTCATGGCGCACCGCTTCCGGGCGGCGAAATCGCCAATGCCGATTATGAAACTTTCGCCAATAGCTTGCGCGACACCTATCCGTGGATGCCGCGCACGCTTGTCCAGCACTATGGTCGTCTCTACGGAGCGCGCACGAAAGACGTTGTTGCAGGCGCACAGAACCTCGAAGGGCTTGGCCGTCATTTCGGCGGCAATTTCCATGAGGCGGAAGTGCGCTATCTGGTGGCCAGGGAATGGGCGAAGACGGCGGAAGACATTCTCTATCGCCGCACCAAGCACTATCTGCACCTGACCGAAGCCGAACGTGCCGCTTTCGTGGAATGGTTCGACAACGCTAGAATGGTCTCTTGAGGACACTATGGCCCTTACGCTTTCTCTGAACACCAATCCACTTGTGAACCGCTTTGCCGAGCCGGATGATCTGATCGAAACAGTTGCACGCGATCTGCGCCTGCGTGACCTCCAGCTCACCCACGAATTCATCAATCCAAGCTGGCAGGCTTCAACCATTCGCCGCCTGACGCGCGATATGGACAAGGCCTTGCAGCGCACCGGTGTCCGCGTCACTTCGGGTATGACCGGCCCCTATGGCCGCCTCAACCATTTCGGCCATCCGGATGCAGAAGTACGTCGTTATTATATCGACTGGTTCAAGACCTTTGCCGACATTATCGGCGATCTTGGCGGCAAGTCGGTCGGCACGCAGTTTGCGATCTTCACCTATAAGGATTTCGATGACGCTGCGCGCCGCGAAGACCTGATCAAGATCGCCATCGATTGCTGGGCGGAAGTCGCCGAACATGCGAGCCGTGCCGGTCTCGACTATGTGTTCTGGGAACCGATGAGCATCGGGCGTGAATTTGGCGAGACGATTGCCGAATGCATGAAGCTTCAGGATCGCCTGACCGCCGCCGGCATGGCTATTCCGATGTGGATGATGGCCGATATCGACCACGGCGATGTGACGTCCGCCAATCCGGACGATTTCGATCCCTACGCCTGGGCACGCGCCGTGCCGAAAGTCTCGCCGATCATTCACATCAAGCAGAGCCTGATGGACAAGGGCGGACATCGTCCTTTCACAGCCGCGTTCAATGCCAAAGGACGCATCCAGCCGGAACCGCTTCTGAAAGCCTTTGCCGAAGGCGGCGCTGTGGACAATGAAATCTGCCTCGAACTGTCGTTCAAGGAACGCGAGCCGAATGACCGTGAAGTCATTCCGCAGATTGCGGAAAGTGTGGCTTTCTGGGCTCCGCACATTGACACCGGCGCTAAGGACTTGAAGATATAAACGATTTCAGGAACCGGACCGCTCTCAATGGCAGATGCTGACGATTCACTGGCGCTGCGCGCCGCATGGCTTCACTTCGTGGCGGGCATGACCCAGTCAGCCGTTGCGAAGCGCCTTGGTCTGCCCTCCGTGAAAGCGCATCGCCTTATTGCCAAAGCCGTCGCCGACGGTGCGGTGAAAGTCAGTATCGACGGCGACATTACCGAATGTATCGACCTCGAAAATCGTCTCGCCGATATGTACGGCCTCGACTATTGCGAAGTCGTTCCCGACATCGGTGAGGAAGGTCTGCCGCTCATGGCGCTTGGCCATGCGGGTGCAGATTTTCTGCGCCGCGAGATCGAGCATGGCGACCATGAAGTCATCGGCATCGGTCATGGCCGCACGCTTTCGGCTGCAGTCAACTATATGCCCCGCGTCGTTGCTAATGACCTGCGCTTCGTGTCGCTGCTCGGCGGCCTGACGCGCAATTTCGCCGCCAACCCGCATGATGTGATGCACCGCATCGCCGAAAAGACCGGTATGCCTGCTTATGTGATGCCGGTGCCCTTCTTCGCCAACACGGCGGAAGACCGCGAAGTGCTACTCGCGCAGCGCGGCGTCACCACCGTTTTCGACATGGGTTGCCAGGCCGAACTGAAGATCGTCGGCATCGGCACAGTCGATGCGCAGGCGCAGCTTGTCACATCCGGCATGATAGAACTGGCTGAAGTGGAAGAGATCGCCAGCCTCGGCGGTGTTGGCGAAATGCTCGGTCATTTCTTTGACGCCAATGGCCAGCGCCTCGAAACAGCATTGACCGCCCGCACCATCGCCGCATCGGTCGAAAACGCAGATATGAGCCGAATCGTGGGCCTTGCCGGTGGAATTTCCAAGGCGGAAGCCATCCGCGCCGTGCTGAAAAGCGGTCGTCTTTACGGTCTCATCACCGATGAACGCACGGCAAAGACGCTCGTTGAGCAGCCGAACGGAAAATAACATAATAACATTTTTGCAATGGATTATTTTGTGATTTTGTGATCTAACTTCATGCGATAAATGTTCCGCCAATGAGATCGGACGAGAGCGTGAAGCGCGACGACAGAAGACAGGCAATCATCAACCTTCTGATCGAAAATCAGGCCGTCGATCTCGACGATCTGGCGGATCGGTTTGCTGTTTCCAAAATGACGATCCATCGCGATCTGGATTCGCTGGAACATACCGGCGTGCTGCGCAAGGTACGCGGCGGAGCGACGATCGATACCGGCACACAATTTGAAAGCGATTTCCGCTTCCGCGAACGGCAGGACGGCGAAGCGAAGCAGAAAATGGCCCGCGCCGCGCTTGAGCTTGTTGAACCCGGCATGACGGTGATGATTAATGACGGCTCCATGGCGGCTGTCCTTGGCGGCATGCTTCTGGAAAAGCGCCCGCTGACAGTCATCACCAACAATGCCGTCATCATCGATGAGCTGAAGGGCGAGAACGGGATCAATCTGATTGCGCTCGGCGGAACCTATTCAGCCAAGTTCAATGCGTTTTTCGGTATCCTGACGGAAGGAGCCCTGTCGCATCTGAGCGCCGACATCGCCTTCATTTCCTCGCCTGCAGTCAATGGCAAGCTCGTCTATCACATGGATGAGAATGTTGTTCGCACCAAGCGCGCCATGACGGCATCCGCCGCCCGCACCTGCCTTCTGGTCAATCACCAGCGGTTCGGACGCCCTGCCCTGCATGTGATGGCTGATCTTTCCGATTTCGACGCGATCATCACCGATGCCTCCCCCGACGCGACTGTACTGGCCGATCTTGAACAGGCTGGCATTGCACTGACCATCGCTGACGACTGCGCATAAACCTAGAGGACGAAAATTGAGCATGACAAAATTCTGGATTGGCACCAGCTGGAAGATGAACAAGACGCTGGCCGAGGCCCGCATTTTCGCCGAAGCCTTGAAAGCTGCCGATGCAAGCCGCTCGACCGACATTCAGCGTTTCGTCATCCCGCCCTTTACCGCCGTGCGCGAAGTGAAGGAAATCCTGTCCGGCACTTCCGTCAAGGTCGGCGCGCAGAACATGCATTGGGCCGATCAGGGTGCATGGACCGGCGAGATTTCGCCGCTGATGCTCAAGGACTGCAATCTCGATATCGTCGAGCTTGGCCATTCCGAGCGCCGTGAACATTTCGGTGAAACCAACGAAACGGTCGGCCTCAAGGTCGAAGCTGCGGTGCGCCACGGCCTGATCCCGCTCATCTGCATCGGTGAGACGCTGGAAGACCGCGAAAGCGGACGCGCCGCGGAAGTGCTTGAGGAAGAAGTGCGCGGAGCACTTTCCAAGCTTTCCGACGATCAGAAGCAGGCGGAAATCCTGTTTGCCTATGAGCCGGTCTGGGCCATCGGCGAAAATGGTATCCCGGCATCAGCAGATTATGCCGATGCGCGCCAGGCGGAAATCATTGCGGTTGCAGAAAGCATGCTCGGTCGTCGCGTGCCTTGCCTCTATGGCGGCTCGGTCAATCCGGGCAATTGCGAAGAGCTGATTGCCTGCCCGCACATTGACGGGCTTTTCATCGGTCGCTCGGCATGGAACGTCGAAGGTTATTTCGACATTCTGGCCAAGTGCGCCGCCAAGATTCGAGCTAATTAAGGAGCAATATGATGAAAGTAGCAGTAGCAGGCGACAGCGCCGGTGAAGGTCTGGCCAAGGTTCTCGCCGATCACCTCAAGGATCGCTTCGAGGTTTCGGAAATCTCGCGTACAGACGCTGGCGCAGATACATTCTACGCCAACCTCTCCGACCGCGTGGCTTCCGCCGTTCTCGACGGCACCTATGACCGCGCCATCCTCGTTTGCGGCACCGGCATCGGCGTATGCATTGCAGCCAATAAGGTTCCGGGCATCCGCGCCGCGCTGACGCATGACACCTATTCGGCAGAGCGCGCAGCGCTTTCCAACAATGCCCAGATCATCACCATGGGCGCCCGCGTCATCGGCTCGGAAGTGGCCAAGACCATTGCCGACGCCTTCCTCGCTGAGACCTTTGACGAAAATGGCCGTTCGGCTGGCAATGTCAACGCGATCAACGAAGTTGACGCGAAGTACAACAAGGGCTGATTATTCAGTTTCTTGAAAACAAAAAAAGCGGCCATCAGGCCGCTTTTCTTTTGGCTTATAGCAGGGCGCTAAGATGCTAACGCATCACGCCCTGAAGATGCTCAATCGCCGCACGGGCTTAACCAAGTCTCAGCGAGACTTGGTTTAACAGCAGAATTTAGCTGAACTTCGGGTCCAGCGAACCATCGCGATAGCGCTTTGCCATTTCGGAAAGCGGGATCGGACGGATCGAGGCAGCATGACCGGCAGTGCCGAACTGCTCAAAACGCTCCTTGCAGAGCTTGGTCATGGCAGCCATTGCAGGCTTCAGGTATTTGCGCGGATCGAATTCGCTTGGATCTTCCTGCAGGACGCGGCGGATCTGGCCGGTCAGCGCCATGCGGTTGTCCGTGTCGATGTTGATCTTGCGCACGCCATGCTTGATGCCGCGCTGGATTTCCTCAACCGGAACGCCCCAGGTTGGCTTCATCTTGCCGCCATACTTGTTGATGATTTCCTGCAGCTCTTCCGGCACCGAAGACGAACCGTGCATGACAAGATGCGTGTTCGGCAGCTTGCGATGGATTTCCTCGATCACGTTCATGGCGAGGACGGAACCGTCAGGCTTGCGGCTGAACTTGTAAGCACCATGCGACGTGCCCATGGCGATTGCCAGTGCATCGACCTTGGTTTCGCGCACGAACTTCACGGCTTCGTCCGGATCGGTCAGAAGCTGGTCGTGCGACAGCACGCCTTCCGCGCCGTGGCCGTCTTCTGCATCGCCCATGCCGGTCTCGAGCGAACCCAGAACCCCGAGTTCCCCTTCCACCGAAATACCGCCGAGATGCGACATCTCGCTGACCTGACGGGTGACTGAAACATTGTAGTCCCAGTCGGCAGGCGTCTTGCCGTCAGCCTTGAGCGAACCGTCCATCATGACGGAGGTAAAGCCTGCCTGGATGGCGGTCATGCAGGTGGCGGCTTCGTTGCCGTGGTCCAGATGCACGCAAACCGGGATATGCGGATAGATTTCCGTCACCGCATCCATCATATGACGGAGCATGATGTCGTTTGCATAGGAACGCGCGCCGCGCGAAGCCTGCAGGATCACCGGCGCATCGGCGGCGTCCGCCGCTTCCATGATGGCAAGCGCCTGTTCCATGTTGTTGATGTTGAATGCCGGGACGCCGTAACCCTGTTCAGCGGCGTGATCGAGCAATTGCCGCAGCGTAATGCGCGCCATTTCTAGCCTCCTAGAGCGCATCCCGAAAAGTGTGAAACAGTGTTCGGAACAAGATGCGCGTAAAACAAATGGATGGAGCATTTCCAATGCTCCAGACGATGTCAGATCAGGTTATTTCGCGAAGTATTCGCCGAGGATATCCACCTCTTCGGCCACGCCGAACACCAGCGCACTGCGCTCGTGATAGGTTTGCGGGACGATATCGAGAATGGATCTCGAACCGTCGGTCGCCTTGCCACCCGCCTCACGGGCGAGGAAAGCAATTGGATTGGCTTCGTAGACGAGCCGCAAGCGACCCTTTTCGTAGCCGGGGCGGCTGTCATTCACATAGAAGAACAAACCGCCACGCTGCATGATGCGGTGCATGTCGCCCACCGCAGCACCGAGCCAGCGCATGTTGAAGTTACGCCCGCGCGGACCATCCTTTCCAAGGAATGCGTCGTTGACATAGGCCTGCATACCAGCGGACAAATGCCGCTGGACGGATGCGTTGAACGCCAGATCGGACGTGCGTTCCGGCAGCGTCACATTGCGGCGCGTGATATGGAAAACCCCGCTTGCCGGATCGAAGGTCGCGAAGATCACACCCTCGCCGACCGAAAAGCCGAGATCGACCGAATTGCCGTAGGAAACATAACCGGCAGCAATCTGGCGGTTGCCGGGCTGCAAAAACGGCTCCGCCGTATCTGCCGGGAAAATCGAGAAAATCGTGCCAAGCGGGGCGCCGAGACCCACATTGCCCGAACCGTCGAGCGGATCGATGGCAACGGCAATCAGCCCATCCGCCTTGCCTGCTACGGGGAGGTCTGCTTCTTCCGAAAGAATGGAGGCTGCACCCGCCGCAATCAGCAGTTCGACGAACAGATTGTGTGAACCGACATCGATGCACTTCTGCTGGTCCTGATCGCTGTTGACGCCGACAAGCTTGCCCGGATCGCCGGGAAGCGAACCGCGTGCAATGCGTCCGGCGAGCCGCGTTGCGCCAGCAAGAATAGCCTTGATGGCGTCGGCGGTCGCAAGACGCAAGCCGTCCTTGCCAGCCCAGTTGTCGAGATAGGCGCCGACCGCTTCGGCTTCCACGCGATCGCTATCGCCCACCAGAACCAGTGGAGAAAAATTGCCAGCCATCGTCATTTGCCCTGCTCCAGCAAGAATTTGGCGCGGGCGATAATCGCCTCGGCCGTAATGCCGAATTTTTCATAGAGCACTTCAGCAGGTGCCGAAGCGCCGAAGCCATCCATGCCAATCACGTCGTCTTCGCTGTCGACATACCGTGTCCAGCCGAACTTGCCTGCGGCCTCGACGGCGATGCGCGGCGCATCGCCCAGAACACCGTTGCGGTAATCCTTGCCCTGCTTTTCAAACAGATCCCAGCTCGGCATGGAGACAACCGCCGTTGCGATGCCTTCTTCTGCAAGCTTTTCGGCGGCCTTCACTGCGAGCGAAACTTCCGTGCCCGTGGCAAGCAGCGTGATCTGGCGTTCGCCCTTCGCCTCACGCAGCACATAGGCGCCGCGTGCGGAAAGGTTCTCGCCATTATCGGTACGAAGCTGCGGCACGTTCTGGCGCGACAGGGCCAGAACCGAAGGCGTATGCGGATCAGAAACCGCCACAGCCCAGCATTCCAGCGTTTCAATCGTGTCTGCCGGACGGAAGACATGAAGGTTCGGCATGGCGCGCAGGCTGGCCAGATGTTCGACCGGCTGGTGGGTCGGGCCGTCTTCGCCGAGGCCGATGGAGTCGTGTGTCAACACGTGGATGACACGCACGCCCATGAGCGCCGAAAGGCGAATGGCGTTGCGGGCGTAATCAGAGAACACCATGAAGGTGCCGCCGTAAGGGATGAAACCGCCATGGACCGCGATACCGTTCATAGCCGCGCCCATCGCAAATTCACGCACACCGTAGCTGACATAGCGACCGCTCTTTTCCGGCGTGAAATCGCTGTCGACGGCAGGAACGCGGGTGAGGTTCGAATGGGTAAGGTCAGCCGAACCGCCGATCATTTCCGGCAGCGCCGCCGTCAGGCTTTCAAGCGCGATCTGGCTTGCCTTGCGGGTCGCAACATTCAGCGGCTTGTCGAGGAGGCGCTGCTTGGCATCGTTCACCACTGCTGCAAAGCCTTCCGGCAGAACGCCAGCAATACGACGGTCGAATTCGGCGCGTTCGGTTGCAGGCAGCGCATCGACGCGCTTCTGCCATGCTTCACGCTCCGAAACGCCACGCGCACCGGCTTCACGCCAGACATTGAGCAACGGGGCCGGAATCTCAAAAGCTTCCGCTGTCCAGCCGAGTGCTGCCTTGGTGGCGGCATTTTCAGCCGCACCCAGTGGCGCGCCGTGCACGCCGCTCGTACCGGCGCGATTTGGCGAACCGTAGCCAATGACGGTCTTGAGCGCGATCAGCGTCGGGCGGTCGGCTTGAGCCTTGGCGCGCGTCAGCGCCGCATCGATGGCGTCGTGATCGTGACCGTCGACCTTTTCGACATTCCAGCCGCAAGCCTTGAACTTGGCGGGAATATCGTCCGTGAAGGCGATTTCCGTGCTGCCGTCGATGGTGATGCCGTTATCATCATAAAGCAGGATCAGCTTGCCGAGGCGAAGGTGACCGGCAAGCGAGATCGCTTCCTGTCCCACGCCTTCCATGAGGCAGCCGTCGCCGCAGAACACATAAGTGCGGTGATCGACAATATCCTTGCCGAACTGGTCGGCGAGCGCGCGTTCGGCGATTGCCATGCCGACAGAGCTGGCGAGACCCTGACCGAGCGGGCCGGTGGTCAGCTCAACGCCTTCTGTATGACCATATTCCGGATGACCGGCGGTCTTCGAACCCCACTGGCGGAAGTTCTTCAGCTCATCGATGGACACATCCTTGTAGCCCGCCAGATAGAGCGCGCTGTAAAGCAGCATCGAACCGTGACCGTTGGAGAGCACGAAACGGTCGCGGTCCGCCCAGTTGGGAGCCGATGCGTCGAATTTCAGATGCTTCGAGAACAGAACGGCTGCGGCGTCAGCCATGCCGAGCGGCATTCCCGGATGGCCGGAATTGGCGGCATCGACGGCATCGATCGAGAGGGCGCGAATGCAGTTGGCGAGTTGCAGCATATCTGATACGGGCGGGGCGAAATTCATCGGCGGCAACCTCCTTGCCAAAAGCAAAGCCTTGAGCATGTCCGGCAAACGAAACCCGGTTCGGTGCCGATATGCGTAAAACAACTAAGCCAGAGCGCATTGCGCTCGTGCTGCCTGAGATTTCGCAGTCCTTTTAAGGCCAGCCTCTCAGGCACCAATTCCGGTAACACCGTTTCAAAAGCATAACAATACGGCCATAACATTATAACGATTTAAATGTGATCTTGAGTGTGATTTTTCTTTCCACACCCCTGTTTCAGGCCCTTCGGACGGGCCGAATCGCAGCTCTGGCGTCGCGACTCACCTCTCGAAACACAAAAAAGCAGCCCGTAGATCACCACGGACTGCGCTTTATAATGGTATCGAGATGAGGCGGATTACGCCCCGGCCATGCGTTGGCGTCTCTCACGCAACAGCATCGGACCGTATTCCAGAACATAAAGCCCGAAAGCGCCCATCCAAAGCAAAGCCGATGCTGCGAGGATGGTGTGGAAGAAATTCGGCATGACTTCCGCCAGCGGACGGATCAGCGCTGCCGCGACAAGGCAAAGATAAGCGACCTGTGTGACGGGCGAGGCAGTCAGTTCGCGCCCGGTATGGCCGCGGGTGGCCCGCGTCATGACCGCCAGCATCATGCAGCCGATTGCGCCGACAGTCACGACATGCAAGGCAGAATAGGGGTTGAGGCGATCAATGGCGGAAAGGCCGATGGCGATGAAACCGAGCGGGATGAACGCATAGGCG
Source organism: Ochrobactrum sp. BTU2 (assembly GCF_024539785.1). NCBI lineage: Bacteria > Pseudomonadati > Pseudomonadota > Alphaproteobacteria > Hyphomicrobiales > Brucellaceae > Ochrobactrum > Ochrobactrum sp. BTU2. Next base: position 261,712 of record NZ_JAHWRG010000003.1, read on the forward strand.
ACATGAAGAACCAGCAGCAGCTTTTCCCGCGCCACAGACCATCCCCGCCAGCGGTAAAGCCGCACGATGTGAAACAGGGCTGCGATCCACGCCAGCACCGCCGTTATCGTCTGATCGGGAGCGGCGATCCAGCCGATGCAGGCAGCCACCCCGACAAGAATGCTGAAACCGTCATAGCGATTGAACGGCACCGGAAAGCGTGTCCGTCCCATCTTGTTGAGCCAGTTGCGGGTGAAGCTTGGCACAATGCGCCCACCGATCACCATGACCAGCAGGACATAGGCGCTGACCCCGATGCGGTTGGCCAATGCCACGTCGCCGTCAGTCAGGATCAGATAATGGAAGACAAGATTGGCAACCATCACCGTCGTCACGCCAACCAGTACCTTCAGGTTTTTCCATTGGCGCCCGGCAATGATTTCCCGCGCACAAATGAAAAGCAGCAAGGGCAGAAACAGGCTTTCGACAACGACTGCAAAGCGCACATCGATCAGGTCAGGCTCCAGAAAGACCAGCCGTCCGGCAAGCCATACCCCGCAGAGAATGGCGAGTGGTGTGCCAGATACCGGCAAGCCTCCCGTCCAGTTCGGAATGGCTGTCAGCAGAAAGCCTGCCAGAACGGCAGAGGAGAAACCGAACACCATTTCATGGGCGTGCCAGTTCAACCCGCCATAGGAGCCGCCGAGCGGCATTCCGAGTGTCAGTGACAATATCCAGAAGAGCATGGCCAGAACGGCCCATATGGCTCCGCCCAGAAAAAATGGGCGGAAGCCATAGCTGAGGAGGACGGGACCGGTCATTTTCAGTCCGCGCGGCATACCTTTTTGATCGGATGGCATCGCAGCAGGTACTGCCTGCAGGCTTGGCTGTCTGGTCATGATGTCCTCGTCATGAAGCCGGTTCAAGTTCGGCTCATCGAGAGTTTTCGGTCAATCTTATTTGGCGCTGGCGATGACCTTCTCCAGCCGCTCCTGAACAATCTTCGGCTTCTTGGCCGAAACGATCTGGTCGAGATTGGCCGGGCTGTCACCGACAGCGATGAGTGCGATCATACCCATGGCATAATGCGGTGTGCACTTTACCAGATATGCGCCGGGCTGGGTAACCGTCAGCACATAGTTCTCGTTGATCTTGCTTTTGAACTTTTCGGCGCCTTCAGGGATCATATCCTTGATGGATTCGACATTATGTCCTTTGTCCACTGGAATAAAGGTGACCGTGTCGCCGGGATTGGCCTTGATATAGGCAGGCTCGAAAACCATGGCGCCCTCGGCGCCCTTGTTGAGCATATGAACTTCGATATTTTCGGCAAGAGCGGGGGCAGCCAGCATGGCGAGGATGCCTGCGGCAGCAAATTTGATCGCGATGTTACGCATTTTGTCCTGATCTCCAACGATTGGCGCACCTGCCGTCTCGGCCTCAACACGCCACGTAACGGGGTTTAGACCTGTCGCCTGCCAACCTCTTTGATCTGGATCAAACAGGTGAAGTTATTCATGATAATGACGCTCAGAATAAAACTGATTGATTTTCTGCATCGCACCATCGCACCATTTGATGTGCCCGCCAGCCCTTTTGCCGCAGCCTCCGGCCAGCCTGCGCGACATGACAAGCCTGCATGCATCTTGTATGCATTCAACGAACGATACTCGCCTTCACGCCTATTACAGCCCAGCACTGCCCCCTTAAGAACGGCCCCCGAGAATTGGCAAGGAATGACAGAATGAGCGACACCATTTCGATTTCGACAGAAGAACTCGCCAGGCTTGTGCGAGAAATCCTGCACAAGGCAGGTTTCAGCGCCGATCATGCCACAGCCATTGCCAAGACGATTGTGGCGGGTGAGCGCGACGGCTGCAAATCGCATGGTGTCTACCGTATCGAAGGCTGCCTTCGCACGCTGAAGAGCGGCAAGGTCGTCGCCGATGCCGATCCGGTCGTCACGACCGATGACAGCGCCGTCGTTCGCGTCGATGCCAAGGGCGGCTTTGCCAATCTGGCGTTCGAGCGCGGTACGCCTGCCCTCGTCGAGAAGGCGCGCAAGCTCGGCGTCGCGGCGCTGGCGATCAACGACTGCACCCATTTCGCGGCCTTGTGGCCAGAAGTCGAAGCACTCGCCGAACGAGGTCTTGCGGCAATGGCCATGTGCCCGAGCTATGCCACCGTGGCGCCCGCTGGCGGAACGAAGCCGCTTCTCGGCACCAACCCCTTCGCCTTCGGCTGGCCTCGCTCCGGCGATTATCCTTATGTGTTCGACTTTGCGACCAGCGTTGCCGCGCGTGGCGAGCTGGAACTCTACCGTCGCGCCGGGAAACAGCTGCCGGAAGGCTGGGCCGTCGATGCGGATGGCAATCCGACGACCGATCCTGAAGCCGCCCTTGCAGGCGCGATGCTGCCATTTGGCGGGCACAAGGGATCGGCCATTTCCACGATGATCGAACTTTTGGCCGGTGTGATGATCGGTGATTTCACCAGCCCCGAAGCGCTCGATTTCCTTGGCACGACGACGCTGGCGCCGCGCCATGGCGAACTCATCATTGCCTTCGACCCTGCTCGCATGGCAGGTGGTCGCGGCAACCCGCAGGAGCGCGGCGAAATCCTGATCGAAGCGATAGCCGGACAGGGCGCGCGCCTGCCGTCGCAGCGCCGCTTTGCCGCCCGCCGCGATTCATTGGCCAAAGGCATCACGCTTACGGCTGCCGAAATGGCGCTTCTGGAAAAATTGAAAGATAAAGGTCTGGACGCCATATCCTGACCAGACACAAAAAAGGCGCCGGAATTCGGCGCCTTTTTCTTTTATCTGTATGCGTTTCAGGCAGCGTATTTCGCCGCCGCACTGCCCTGCTTGAGCCAGTCGGCATACCAGGTCTGGAACAGCTTAAGCTGGGTTTCGCAATAGCCGCGCTGGCTATCGGACAGCTTGTCCGTCTCATTGAAATGCAGTTCATATTCCGGATTGCCGGTCAGAACCATCATATGCTTGTAGAAGAGAACGAGGTCCGGGCCTTCATCGAAGGATGACAGCACGTCCAGTGCGGCTTCCAGTTCCAGCGCCAGCTTGCGTGCCTCGACATCGCCTTTGGCGGCGGCCTTCGACAGTGCCACCAGATGCTGGACTTCCTTCGGCAGCACATTGCCGATGCCGGTGATCGCACCGGTTGCACCGCAATTGACGAAGCCGTGGAAAACGCCGGTATCGACGCCGACCATCAGGGTTACATTGTCATCGGCGCTCGTGATGTTTTCGGCTGCATAACGCATGGCTTCCGCACCGCCGAATTCCTTGAAGCCGATGAGGTTCGGATGTTCCGCACGCAGTGCGAAGAACAGGTCGGCGCGGGTCGCAAAGCCGTAGTACGGGCTGTTGTAGATAACGGCTGGCAGATCGGGAGCTGCCGCAAGGATCGCCTTGAAATGGGCCTTCTGCGCCGAGATCGACGAACCACGCGAGAGAACACGCGGAATGACCATCAGGCCCTTCGCGCCAACTTTCTGCGCATGGGCTGCGTGGGCGGCAGCGATCTTCGTGTTGACAGCGCCGGTGCCGACGACGACGGGCACGCCTGCCTTGGCAAGCGCTTCAACGCCAGCCATGCGTTCCTCATCCGAGAGAAGCGGCCAGTCGCCCATGGAACCGCAATAGACAACCGCAGACATGCCCTTCGCGATCAGTTCCTTGCCTTTGCGGACCAGCGCATCGAAATCCGGCGTGCGGTCGGGCTTGCAGGGGGTCATGAGGGCCGGAATGCAACCGGAGAAAATATTAGAGGTCATAGCGTCGTTCCTTGGACGTTTTTCCTTGAGCGTTCTTCACGCGGGCTGGATCTACAATCGGTCTGCCGAACCTTGTATTGAAGTCAAATATACACTTTGTATTTTTCTTGTCGACCAAAATTTTATTTCGGGATAGGATTGCTTGACCGATGAGATTTAAACTGGTGTTAGAATGCAGTTGTGCTGCGGCAAATACACCGACAGAGGACAGACAAGATCATGGACAAAGACGACGCAAACCAGACAGCCGACCGGAAAAAGGGTTCAGGTGTCAAGCTGGTTTACGACGTGCTGCGCGACGAGATCATCGATCTTTCGCTCGCGCCGGGTAGCCCCATTGATGAAAACCAGCTGGCCGAACGCTTTTCCATGTCGCGCACGCCTATACGCGAAGCATTGGTGCGGCTGGCAAGCGACGGTTTCGTAACCACGCTTCCCAATCGCTCGACCGTTGTGTCCAATATCGACTTTTTGAGCCTGCCCGCATTTTTCGACGCAGTAACGCTGATGTACCGCGTGACCACGCGGCTTGCCGCCCGCAACCGGACCGACAAGGATCTTGAGAACATCCGTGCGCATCAGGAAGCTTTTGCCCGCGCAGTCCGTTCACAAAATGCGCTGGAAATGATCGCGACCAACCGCGATTTTCACGCCGCTATTGCTGAAGCGGGTCGCAATCCCTTCTACACCACCTTCTTTTCGAGGCTTCTCGATGAAGGGCGCAGGCTGTTGCGCCTCTATTACCAGTCTTTCGCCGATCGCCTGCCCGAGCGCTACGTCACCGAGCATGAAGACATGATCCGCGCCATCGAAGAACGGGACGTGGATACAGCCGATCTGCTTGGCAAGGCGCATGGAGACCAGATCGTCTATCAGATCCGCAAGCTGATTGCGGAAGACCGTCGCGACCAGCTGGACCTGTAGAGCATTTCCAGCAAAAGTGCGAAGCGGTTTTGCGCAGGATAATGCGTAAAAAATAGTATATCCGCCGTCAAACGGCTTCCGACAGCTGCCGGGGTTCTGTTACCCGGTCGAACCATCCAAGCGTTGCCTGGCTATCAGGAGCCAAAAGAACGCCGCAATCACCGGCGAAGTCGTTCCAGCCTTCGACATAGGTTTCCCGTACCACAGTCAGCACCGGAATCTGGCGCGCATAGGCGATTTCGATGATGGAGCGGAAACCATGCCCTTCCGTCTCGCCCTTGCCGAAACGGTTGAGGATCAGCATATCGGCGCCGCTATCGAGTTCCGCCAGAAGCGAACCTGCCACATCGGCAAGCGCCGCTGGATCGAGACGACACCCCTTCGACCCCGAACCGAGCGACTGCGAGATAATCTGCGTCACGCCGGTGCCAATATGCTCGATCTCGATATCGCGGCAGCATTCATCCGTATTGCTCTCGCGGTGCTGGAGAAAGCCCGCCACGCGCAGCCCTGCCTGCCTCGCCCGATGCGCTACGCCAGCCAGAAGCTGGTCCACCGGCACATCCTTTGCGGCCAGGATGGCTGCAAGTGTCGGTTCGCGGGTCATGCCTCGGCTCCCTCGTTCGACAGCAGATCGATGCCGGTAATGTCGGCATCGGCTGCGAGGATCGCGATATATTGCGACACGGCCTTCGACCAGGTGGAGGCTTCAAGCCAGCCGGCAATCCTGTCGGCAACATAATCGAACGGCAGTTCCTCGCCCTCGATACGGCGGTCAAGCCGTACGATATGAAAGCCGAAACGGCTTTCAATCGGGGCTGGCGTTATTTCACCAGGTGTCAGGCGTTCCAGCGCCCGCTCGAATTCAGGCACCGTGCTGCCGCGTGTGAGCTGACCCAGATTGCCGCCTTGCGCGCCCGAAGGGCAGGACGAATATTCATGCGCAACCGAGGCGAATGTGGCAGGCGCGGCAATCACCGAGGATGCCAGATGGGATGCGGTCGTGCGGGCCTTTTCGCGGGCTTGGCTGTCGGCAGGATCGGCAGCGATCAGGATATGGCTCGCCTCCAGAATAGGCGCACTGGTGAAGCGGTGGCGGTTGTTTTCGTAAAAGCGCAAGGCTTCCTCGCGTGTGGCGGAAGGCACTTCCACCTCCCGTTCGATCACCATGCGCACCAGCGCATCCTCGTCGGTCTCGCTGCGCCCTTCTGCATCCTTCTCGTGCTCGGGCACGATGCCGGTTTCCCTCGCACGCTGCAGAAGAAGCTCACGGATCGCCAGCGCCCGCGCGGCGGCGAGCAGTGCCGCGCCGGGATTTTCCGACGGATGGTTTTGTGCCTCCGTCAGAATGTCGGTTTCGTTGATCGCCACGCCATTGACGGACACCGCATCGAAGACCGGGCGCGGCTTCGGCGGCACGCGCGTATCCGGCTCCTGATAGGTCGTGTAGCCCGTATTATGAGCATGCGCTCCGTGCGAATGTTCAGTTGGCTGTTCAGTTGGCTGTTTCCGGTCAAAAAGTGTCACCATGAGCCTTACTCCGCAGGAATACGCATATGCGAGGGCTGAGCCGTATGGTTGCGCTCACGCACGACCTGATAGCCAGGACGCCAGATGTAGCGCACTGGCGCGCTCAGCATATGCACAAGACGCGTGAACGGGAACAGCAGGAAGATGGTAAGCCCCAGGAAGATATGCATCTTGAAGATGATCGACGCATTGGTGATGTAGCTTGATGCAGCCGGATTGAAGGTGAAGATGCCTTGCGCCCAGTTCATGAATGTCACCATTTCGCCGCCGTCCAGATGCTGCAGCGAGATCGGAATGGTGCTGAGGCCCAGCAGAAGCTGCAACCACAACAGAATGATAATCAGCGTGTCGGATGGCCGCGAGGACGCACGAACACGCGGGTCGAACACACGGCGATGCACAAGCATGCTGGCGCCGACGATTGCCATCACACCGGCGATGCCACCCGCCACGACAGCGAGAATCTGCTTTGCCTCATGGCTGACGCCGAGCATGTCGAAGACCCAGATCGGTGTCAGCAGGCCAACGAAATGACCGGCGAAGATGAACAGCACGCCAAGGTGGAACAGAACCGAGCCCCACATGAGCTGCTTGCGCCGCAAGAGCTGGCTTGAGCCGGAACGCCACGTATAGGGCTCGCGGTCATAGCGGAAGATCGAACCAAGCACGAGCACGCTCAGTGCGATGTAGGGATAGATGCCGAAAAGAAACGTATGGAGATAAGCCATTTTCCGTCTCCTATATATGTGAAGGGTTGGACGGGTTGCCGGGCTTACGCTGTGCTGCACGCATCTGCGTGCGCAACCGGTCCGGGCCGCAGGAGTTGTCGCCCGCATTGCCGCCAAACGTTACCGCTTCTTCTTCCCAGATGCGGTCGAGCGCGGCGAGATCGTTCGGGTCGTCTTCCTCTTGCCGAAGCAATTCTCCGACGAGGTTCTTGTCCGGCTTGGCATTGGCGACATGAAGCAGCGCCGCAAAGGCGTTGGCATAGGGCGACTGGCGCTTGCGCAGACGCTCACCGATAGCAGCCGAGATATGGCCCGTCTGGGTGAGAAGATCGTGGATTTCCTCCGGCGAGCGTGTCGAGAGAAATTCAAGGAACAACGGCAGATAGTCCGGCAGTTCCTTGGCATCTACGACAAAGCCGTTGTCGTCATACATCTTCATGAGATCGACCATGGCCTGGCCGCGGTCGCGGCTTTCACCATGCACATGCTCGAAAAGATGCAGCGACAGCGAGCGCGTGCGGTCAAAAAGGTGCACGTAACGTTCCTGCGCCTCGTAGAGATCGCAGTCGCAGACATAATCGACAAGGCTGTCGAGCAGCCTGCGGATGCCGGGGGAAAGCTTTTCCCCGGCCAGTGCTTTTTTCAGTTCCTCGCCGCCGAGTTGCAACTCTGCGGTCGGATAGGAAAGCAGCAGCGAAATGATTTTCAGGGTCTTGTTCATTACACCTGCTCCCGGAAAATATCCGTTGGTGTCTGGACGACCTTCTGGCGCTTGGAGCCGAACAGGTCTTCGGTCGACGTTCCACCCGAACAGCCATTGCCGAAGGTGAAGCCGCAGGAGCCGCGCACGTCATAGGCATCCTCGGTGATTTCACGATGCGTGGTCGGGATGACGAAGCGGTCTTCGTAATTGGCAATCGCCAAGATGTGGTACATTTCCTCGATCATCGCGCTGCTCATGCCGACGCGGTCGGCAATCGCCTCATCGATAACGCCATCAACAGTCTTGGCGCGCATATAGGCACGCATGGCGAGCATGCGTTCCAGCGCCGAGATAACCGGCTCTTCCTTGCCTGCTGTCAGAAGATTGGCAAGGTAGCGGACCGGAATGCGCATGGAACGAACATCCGGCAGCGGACCATCCATGCCAAGCTTGCCAGCAGCGGCAGCCGACTGGAGCGGCGAGAGCGGCGGTACGTACCAGACCATCGGTAGGGTGCGGTATTCAGGATGGAGCGGGAAGGCAATCTTCCAGTCCATCGCCATCTTGTAGACCGGCGAATGCTTGGCGGATTCCAGCCAGGCTTCCGGCACACCATCCTTGCGCGCCTGTTCGATCACGGCAGGATCGTTCGGATCGAGGAAGATATTGAGCTGTTCCTGATAGAGATCCTGTTCATTGGCCGTGGAAGCGGCCTCCGAAATACGGTCGGCATCATAGAGCATCACACCCAGATAACGAATGCGGCCCACGCAGGTTTCCGAACACACGGTCGGCTGGCCAGCTTCAATGCGCGGATAGCAGAAGATGCACTTTTCGGACTTGCCCGAACTCCAGTTGTAATAAATCTTCTTGTAGGGGCAACCGGAGACGCACATGCGCCAGCCGCGGCACTTTTCCTGATCGATCAGGACAATGCCGTCATCCTCGCGCTTGTAGATCGCCCCTGACGGGCAGGCTGCAACGCAGGTTGGATTGAGGCAGTGCTCGCACAGGCGCGGCAGATACATCATGAAGGTGTTTTCGAACTGGCCGTAGATTTCCTTCTCCACGCCTTCGAAATTGTAATCCTTCGAACGCTTGGCAAATTCACCACCGAGAATTTCTTCCCAGTTCGGACCCCATTCGATCTTTTCCATCCGCTCGCCGGAAATCAGCGAGCGCGGACGGGCGGTCGGCATGGTCTTGCTTTCGCCTGCCGTCTGGAGATGGCCATAATCGAAGTCGAACGGCTCGTAATAGTCGTCGATTTCAGGCAGGTCCGGATTGGCGAAAATCTTGGCGAGGATGCGCCACTTGGAGCCCATCTTCGGCTCGATCTTGCCGTTCTTCTTGCGGACCCAGCCGCCGTTCCACTTCTTCTGGTTTTCCCATTCCTTCGGGAAGCCGATGCCGGGCTTGGTCTCGACATTGTTGAACCAGGCATATTCCACGCCTTCACGGTTGGTCCAGACGTTCTTGCACGTCACGGAGCAGGTGTGGCAGCCGATGCACTTGTCGAGATTGAGCACCATTCCAATTTGCGCACGGATTTTCATTCTGCTGCCTCCTTCGCTGCGGAGCTCTGGTTGCCTTCTTCAAGCGGACCTTCCATCCAGTCCACTTTCTCAAGCTTGCGCACGACCACGAACTCGTCACGGTTTGAGCCGACGGTTCCGTAATAGTTGAAACCATAGGACTGGTGGGCGTAGCCGCCGATCATATGCGTCGGCTTGGTGATGATGCGGGTGACGGAGTTGTGAATGCCGCCGCGCTGGCCGGTGAGCGGCGAGCCGGGCGTATTCACGATCTTCTCCTGCGCATGATACATGAAGACGGTTCCGTCCTTCATGCGCTGGGAGACGACCGCACGGGCCACAATGGCGCCATTGGCGTTGTAGACTTCCACCCAGTCATTATCGACGATACCTGCCCTTGCGGCATCCGGCTCCGAAATCCAGACAACCGGCCCGCCGCGATTGAGCGTCAGCATCAACAGATTGTCCGTATAGGTGGAGTGGATGCCCCATTTCTGGTGCGGCGTGATGAAGTTCAGCACCAGATGCGGTTGGCCGTCCGCCTTTTCACGGATTGCCGGATTGACCGTCTTGGTATCGATCGGCGGGCGATAGACGCAGAAGCCTTCGCCGAAAGCGCGCATCCACAGGTGATCCTGATAGAGCTGCTGACGGCCGGTCAGCGTGCGCCACGGGATCAGCTCGTGCACGTTGGTATAGCCTGCATTGTAGCAGACGGTTTCGGATTCGATGCCCGACCACGTTGGCGAGGAGATGATCTTGCGCGGCTGCGCAACAATATCGCGATAGCGGATCTTCTCGTCTTCCTTGGGAATGGCCAGATGCGAATGGTCACGACCTGTGAACTTCGACAGCGCTTCCCATGCCTTGACCGCCACCTCACCGTTGGTTTCCGGCGCGAGCGACAGAATGACCTCGGTTGCGTCGACGTCGGTATAGATGCGCGGACGTCCCTCGCTTGCGCCCGGCTCCTGAACCTTGCCGTTCAGTTTGCCCAGCAGATCAACCTCATGTTCGGTGTTCCACGAAATACCCTTGCCGCCATTGCCCAGCTTGTCGAGAAGCGGTCCAACGGAGGTATAGCGCTTGTAGAGGTTCGGATAATCGCGCTCCACAACCACAACCGATGGCATGGTCTTGCCGGGGATCGGCTCGACTTCGCCCTTCTTCCAGTCGAGAACGTCCTTCGGCTGGGCCAGTTCGCCCGCCGTGTCATGCAGGGTCGGAACGAGAACGATGTCCTTCTCGACACCCAGCACTTCCGGCGCCACTTCCGAGAACTTCTTCGCGATACCCTTGAAGATTTCCCAGTCGCTGCGTGCTTCCCATGCCGGATCGGCTGCGCTTGACAGCGGATGGATGAAAGGATGCATGTCGGATGTATTGAGGTCGTTCTTCTCGTACCAGGTGGCGGTCGGCAGAACGATATCGGAATAGACGCAAGTTGTGGACATGCGAAAATCGAGCGTGACCAGAAGGTCGAGCTTTCCTTCCGGAGCATTCTCATGCCACACGGCCTCACGGCTTTCCTGCGCGCCTTCCTGACCCAGATCCTTGCCAAGCAGGCCGTTCGACGTGCCGAGCAGGTGCTTCAGGAAATACTCATGCCCCTTGCCCGACGAACCGAGCAGGTTCGAGCGCCAGACAAACATGTTGCGCGGCCAGTTGGCCTCGTGATCCGGGTCCTCGCAGGACATGGTGACAGTGCCGTTCTTCAGCGCGTTCGCGATGAAGTCTTTCGGCTCCTTGCCCGATGCGGCTGCCTCTTTGGCAAGCTCCAGCGGGTTGGTCTGGAGTTGCGGCGCGGAAGGCAGCCAGCCCATGCGTTCGGCCCGGATGTTGTAGTCGATCATCGTGCCATCCCACGCACCATCGGGTGCGGTGGGCGAAAGGATGTCCTGCACCTTCACGGTCTCGTAGCGCCACTGATCGGTATGCGCATAGAAGAACGAGGTGGAGTTCATGTGACGCGGCGGACGGTTCCAGTCGAGCGCGAAGGCAAGCGCTGTCCAGCCGGTCTGCGGGCGCAGCTTTTCCTGCCCCACATAATGGCTCCAGCCGCCGCCGGACTGGCCGATACAGCCACACATCACCAGCATGTTGATGATGCCGCGATAGTTCATGTCCATATGGTACCAGTGGTTGAGACCGGCACCGAGGATGACCATGGAACGACCATTGGTCTTTTCGGCATTGGTTGCGAATTCGCGGGCGACAGCAATGATCTGGTCGCGCGGGACACCCGTGATCTTCTCAGCCCAGGCCGGGGTATATGGCAGGCCCTCGTCATAGGACTTGGCAGAGTTCGCGTCGCCAAGCCCGCGATCAAGACCGTAATTGGCGGCGAACAGGTCGAACACCGTCGCAACCATGACGTCGCCGCCCTTGATCTTCAGTTTGCGGGCCGGAACCTTGCGCACCAGCACGCTGTCATGGTCCGTGCCTTCAAAATAATCGTGCTCGCGGTTGCCGAAATATGGGAAAGCCACATCGGCAACGGCATCATGGCCGTCCTTGTCGATGAAGCTCTTGGCAAGTTCCACATCCTTGCCCTTGCCGTCCTTTTCTTCGAGGTTCCACTGGCCATCGTCACCCCAGCGGAAGCCGATGGAGCCCTGCGGCGCAACATAGGCGCCCGACTTCGTGTCGAAGGCGACCGTTTTCCAGTCTGGATTATTGCCTTCGCCGAGATCGCCCTTGAAGTCGGAAGCGCGCAGGAAGCGGTCCGGCACATAACGTCCGTCCTTCTTCGAGAGCATGACCAGCATCGGGAAGTCGGAATATTTACGGCAGTAATTCTCGAAATAGGGAACCTGCCGGTCAAGGTGATATTCGCGCAGGATCACATGGCCAAGCGCCATGGCAAGCGCGGCATCGGTGCCCTGCTTGGGATGCAGCCACAGATCGGAAAACTTCGCTGCTTCCGAATAGTCGGGCGAGACCACGACCGACTTGGTGCCCTTGTAACGCACTTCCGTATAGAAATGCGCATCCGGCGTGCGGGTCTGCGGCACGTTGGAACCCCAGAGCATCAGGAAACCGGCATTGTACCAGTCTGCCGATTCCGGCACGTCGGTCTGTTCGCCCCATGTCATCGGCGAAGCGGGCGGCAGATCGCAATACCAGTCATAGAACGACATGCAGACGCCGCCGAGCAGCGACAGGTAACGCGAGCCCGCCGCATAGGACACCATCGACATGGCCGGGATCGGCGAGAAACCGATCACGCGGTCCGGTCCATAGGTCTTGGCCGTATAGGCATTGGCCGCGGCGATGATCTCGTTGACTTCTTCCCACGTTGCGCGAACGAAGCCGCCGAGACCGCGCACCTTCATATAGTCGGCACGCTTGGCGGGGTCCTGCTGGATCGCGGCCCAGGCCGCGACAGGCGTTTTCAGCGTGCGTTCCTTGCGCCACAGCTTCAGGAGACGCGAGCGGATCAGCGGATATTTCACCCGGTTGGCAGAATAGACATACCAGCTATAGCTTGCCCCGCGCGAACAGCCGCGCGGCTCATGGTTCGGCAGGTCGGCCCGGGTGCGCGGATAATCCGTCTGCTGGGTTTCCCAGGTGATGATGCCGCCCTTGACGTAGACTTTCCACGAGCAGGAGCCGGTGCAGTTCACGCCATGGGTGGAGCGGACAATCTTGTCGTGCTGCCAGCGCTTGCGATAGGCGTCTTCCCAGTCGCGGTTCTCATTGGTCGTGACGCCATGGCCTTCCGAGAAGGTGCCGACATTCTTGCGCGCAAGAAAGTTCAGGCGATCGAGGAGTAGACTCATGATTATATCCTCACTTTATTTCTTCAGGCAGCAGCAGCGGCTGGTTTGCTGCGGTGCTCCACGTCGTAGAGCAGACCGCCTTTTCGGGTGTAGACGCCCCAGGTGATGACGAGGCAGGTCACGTAGAAGATCAGGAAGGCCCAGAGCGCGGCTTCCGGTCCGCCGGTCATGCTGATCGAGGTGCCGTAACCCTTCGGGATGAAGAAGGCGCCGAAGGCAGCAATGGCCGAGGTGAAGCCGGTGATGGCCGCAGATTCCTTGTCTGCTTCGTGACGGCGTTGTTCCGGGGTGGCATTGGGCATAAGCCTGTCCATCTCTTTCGACATGATCGCCGGGATCATTTGGAAGGTGGAGGCATTGCCGATGCCCGTTGCGAAGAACAGCAGGATGAAGGAAGCAAAGAAGCCCCAGAACGCATTCGGCTGATCCTTGATGCCGACGAAGTACAGCACGCCCGCCACGCCGATCATCATCAGGACGAATGCCCAGATGGTAACGCGACCGCCGCCATATTTATCGGCAAGCCAGCCCGAACCCGACCGCGACAGCGCGCCGACGAGAGGCCCGAGGAAGGCGAACTGAAGCGCATTGACCTCAGGGAACAGGATATTGGTCAGAAGCGGGAAGCCAGCCGAATAACCGATGAACGAGCCGAACGTGCCGGTATAAAGCCAGCACATGATCCAATTGTGCCTGCGGCGGAAAATGACGGCCTGATCGGCAAAGGAAGCCTTGGCCGACGCGATATCGTTCATGCCGAACCAGTTGGCGAAAGCCGTGACGATGATGAACGGCACGAAGAAGAAGCCGGCATTCTGCAGCCAGAGCGGCGTGCTGCCCGCTTCGGTCGCAACCATTGACGGATCGCCGCCAAGCTTGCCGAAGATACCGGCAGTGATGACCAGCGGAACCACGAACTGCACGACGCTGACGCCGAGATTGCCGAGGCCTGCATTGAGCGCTGCCGCATTGCCCTTCTCTTTCTTCGGGAAAAAGAAGGAGATGTTAGACATGGAGGAGGCGAAATTACCGCCGCCGAAGCCACAGCAGAGCGCCAGCAGCAGGAAGATGAAGTAAGGCGTATTCGGGTTCTGCACGGCATAGCCGATACCGATGGCCGGAATGACCAGCGACCAGGTCGTCAGTGTGGTCCACAGGCGGCCGCCGAAGATCGGCACCATGAAGGAATAGAAGATGCGGAAGGTCGCGCCCGAAATGCCGGGTAGCGCTGCCAGCCAGAACAGCTGGTCGGTCGTGAACTGGTAGCCCACCAGCGGCAGCTTTGCCACCACCACGGACCAGACCTGCCAGATGGCGAAGGACAGAAGCAGTGCCGGGATCGAAAGCCACAGATTGCGCTTGGCGATCCTCCTTCCCTTCTCTTCCCAGAAGGTCGGATCGTCCGGGCGCCAGTCGGTCAGGACGGAATCGCCCTTTGCCGGCTTGACATCGGCTTTCTTCAAGCCCTGCAATTCAGCAAAGGCCGGAAGCTCTTCCGTCGTCTTGCCCTCGGCTGCGCGCTCCATCTGGCGGATCGAGACATGCATCCACGCAAAGGAAACCGCGACGATGACAAAGAGCAGCATGAAGCAGCTCGTCCAGAGGCCGGTCTGGTCCAGAAGTACACCGAACAGGATCGGCAGGATGAAGCCGCCAAGACCGCCGATCATGCCCACCAGACCGCCGACGGAGCCGACATTGCCCGGATAATAGACCGGAATGTGCTTGAAGACGGCCGCCTTGCCCAAGGCCATGAAGAAGCCGAGGATGAAGACGGTGATGGTGAAGCCGATTACGCCCATTTCGGCATGGAAGGCCAGTGGGCCATTATCGCTCTGGATGACATAATCCGTCGGCGGATAGGACAGTATGAATGTCGCGACCAGCGAGACGGCGAAGGTCCAGTACATGACCCGGCGCGCGCCATAGACATCCGAAAGATGTCCGCCATAGGCGCGGAAAAGACTTGCCGGGACGGAGAAGAACGCCGCGATGATGCCTGCGAGGCGAATATCGACGCCATAGACATGGATCAGATATTGCGGCAGCCACAGCGCGAGAGCCACGAAGGCGCCGAAGACGAAGAAATAGTAAAGCGAGAAACGCCAGACCTGAATATTCTTCAGCGGTTCCAGCTCCATCAGGGTGCTGGCGGGTTTTTCGCCCTTGCGCCGACGCTCGACCAGGACCGGATCGTCGCTCGTGGTGAAATAGAAAATCAACGCCATGACGACCATCGCGGCCGCCCAGACTTCGGCGACCGTATGCCAGCCGAATGCAACCATGACCATCGGCGCGAAGAACTTCGTCACCGCCGCTCCAACATTGCCCGCGCCGAAAATGCCAAGCGCAACGCCCTGCTTTTCCGGCGGATACCAGCGCGAGACATAGGCAACGCCAACCGAGAACGACCCGCCCGCCACGCCAACGCCAAGCGCTGCAATCAGCATTTGCGGATAGGTGGTGGCGTAGGTCAGAAGATAGGTGGCAACCGCCGAGACCAGCATTGTGAGCGTGAAGATGGCCCGACCGCCATAGCGATCCGCCCAGATGCCCAGAATGACGCGGATCAGCGATCCCGTAAGGATCGGCGTACCGACGAGCAAGCCGAACTGGGTTTCGCTTAAGCCCAGCTCGGATCGAATTTCAATGCCGATGATTGCAAAGATGGTCCAGACCGCAAAACACACTGTGAAAGCGGTCGTACTCATCGCTAGCGCCGTGGTCTGCGCCCTGGGATTTTCCCCTGCGACATGTTGCATAGGCGTACTCCGAATTGAATACCATTGGAGGTTTCGTATGCACTTATGCGTCGACTTTCAGATGAATACATTGATTAAGATCAATATCTTTAGACTATTCAAGTTGAATTTTAGATATTCGTGGCTTAACGACCAAAATAGACCTAGTTAGTTCAAAGTATTGATTTATGCGCATTGCGCAATTGATATTTATCAAGCATAATAGACTGATAAAAACTTGACCCCAAAAGTGAGGTTTAATGCGGAAAGAAGACATCGACGCGCTGAAGAATTTGCCGCTCTTCATGGATATGGCAGATGCCACTTTCGAGCGGATCATGCGCCCGAGCTTCGTGCAGTCGTTTCCGCCACGCACGACCCTTATCAAGGAAGACGAGCCTGCGGACTTCCTGTTCGCAATCCTGGACGGCCTCGTGTTGATGTCCGCGAAATCGGACGACGGCGAAACCGCGCTGGAAATATTGCGCGCCGCCGATATTTTCATTCTCGCAGCCGTGCTCAATGACGATGTGTGCCTGCAAACTGCACAAACCCTCACGCCAACCCGTGTGCTGATGGTGCCTTCAAGTCTGGTTCGGGATTTGATGAGCGAGGACGTCGGTTTCATGCGCGCCGTCGTCTTTGAAACGGCACGCGCCTATCGTCGTCTGGTCAAAGAGCTGAAGGCGCAGAAGCTTAGAAGCAGTGTGCAGCGCCTCGCCAACTGGATCGTCAAGGAATCGCTCTTTAACAACGGCGCCGACGTCGTAATGATCCCTTATGAAAAACGGACACTTGCCGCCTATCTCGGCATGACGCCGGAGAACCTGTCGCGCAGTTTTGCAACGCTCGGGTCCCACGGTGTCAGTGTGCAGGCCTCTGCAATCAAGATCACGAACAAGAACAAGCTGCTGCAGTTTGCGGCACCTTCCCATCTGATCGACAGGGAAGAACCGACACGCACCGCCGACAGGGTATGAGACCGGCTTTCATCGTCCTGTCAAACAGAACGACTATCCGGTGACTTTCCTGATCGAACGGATATCCGCCATGAAAGCACCTTTTGTTGCACTGTTTCTTGCCCTTGCCACCAGCGCTGCGGCACAGGAAATGCAGAAGCCGGAACTTATCGGCGCTATAACGCTACCGACCGGCCTGAAAATCGGCGGCATCGAATTCGGCGGAATTTCCGGCCTCGACTACGACCCACGTGAAGATGTCTATTACGCCATATCCGACGATCGTTCGGAAAACGCACCTGCGCGCTTTTACAAGCTCAAGCTCGCCATCGACGGTTCCGGCGTGCAAAGCCTTGATGTTCTGGAAACAGTCACGCTTCTGGACAAGGCCGGCAAATCATTTGCGCTGAAGGATGTGGACCCTGAAAGCATCCGTTTCAACACGGCGACCGGCACGATCTACTGGTCAAGCGAAGGCGATAAGAACGGCAGGCCTTTTATCGGCGAAGCAAAGACCGATGGCAGCTTTATTCGCGAATTTGCTTTGCCGGAAGCCTACATTCCCGACGAAGGCAAGACACGCGGCGTCCGCAACAATCTGTCTTTTGAAAGCCTGACCATCACACCGGACGGCAAGACACTTCTGGCGGGGACCGAAAACGCCCTGACACAGGATGGAGACAAGGCGACACTCGACCATGGCAGCCGTTCACGCATCATCGCCTTTGACCTCGCCTCAGGCAATGTGACGGCAGAATATGCCTATGACACCGACCCGATCTTCACCAAGGCGACGCTGCCGCCCTTCTGGAACGATAATGGCCTGTCGGAATTCGTTTCCGATGGAAACGATCTCCTCACTGTCGAACGCTCCTTCGCCATGGGTGTGGGCAATCGCATTACGCTCTACCGCGCATCTTTCGATGGCGCCAGCAATGTGAAGGATGTGCCCTCACTGGCCAGTCAGCCTGTGACATCGCTCGGCAAGAAACTTTTCCTCCAGCTCAACGAAGGTGATTTCGGCCTCGACATCGACAATATCGAGGCCATCACCTTCGGGCCGATGATTGACGGCAAGAGAACGCTGATCCTTGCCTCGGACAACAATTTCAACCACGGTCAGGTTTCACAGTTCATTGCTTTGAAGCTGCCCTGACCGACCCGAGCATTTCCAGCAAAAGTGCGAAGCGGTTTTGCGTAGGATAATGCGACGAAACAAATATTCAGAGCTCAGGTCCAGAAATAGCGCACGATATGGAAGAAGACCGGGGCTGAAAAGACAAGGCTGTCGGCCCGGTCGAGCATCCCGCCATGTCCTTCGATCATGTGGCCCCAGTCCTTCACGCCGCGATCGCGCTTGATAGCGGAAGCAACAAGCCC
Organism: Ochrobactrum sp. BTU2; assembly: GCF_024539785.1. Classification (NCBI taxonomy): domain Bacteria; kingdom Pseudomonadati; phylum Pseudomonadota; class Alphaproteobacteria; order Hyphomicrobiales; family Brucellaceae; genus Ochrobactrum; species Ochrobactrum sp. BTU2. The sequence goes on from NZ_JAHWRG010000003.1 coordinate 279,768, forward strand.
ACCGAAGAAACCCATGATGCATGATGTGGCCGCAAGGGCACCCGCCTGCACAGGCGAAAACGGTGTGAGCCATGCAAGACCGGCCCCCAGAAGAGAGGCGCTCGCGACACCGCCCACAAAACCTTCCCAGGTTTTGGACGGCGATATGCTGGGCGCGATGCGATGTTTTCCGAACAGCTTTCCGAAAATATACTGCAGCACATCGCTGCCCTGTACGGTGGCCACCAGAAACGCGATCAGAAGCAGTTTCTTACCGTCAAAACCGGGAATATCCAGTGTCATCAGCGCGGGCACATGGCTTATGCAATAAACCGACAGCATGATGCCCCATTGCTGCTCGCTGATACGCTCCAGAAAGCGCGACGTGTCGCCGGAAAGTGCAGTCAGAACCGGCATGGCGAGGAAGCAATAGACCGGGATGAAGATGGAATAGAGCCCGTACCAGTCGATCCAGATCAGATAATATTGCACCGGAATGACCAGCAGGAACATGCCGAGCAGCACGCGATGGTCGGCGCGTCGTGTCTGCGTCAGCGTCGCATATTCGCGCAAGGCGGCAAACGAGATCAGCGCGAACAGCACGATCACGCCACCCTTCCCGAACAGGAAGGCGATGCACATGGCACCGACCATGATCCACCATGCCTTGATGCGGGCATTGAGATTGACCAGCGTGGACGAAAGCGGCTTCGGCGCGCGCCATGAAAGAACACCGGCAACGGCGCTTGCCGTTACCAGAACGCCCATGAGGCCAAGGAATAATCGGGTCGTTTCACTCATGAGTGATTACCATTCTGAGGCTGAATATCGAGAAGGCTCTGACGGGCGCGGGCGAGAAATTCCTTGCGGTCCTCGCCGTCGCCAAGCTGCACCGGCGCACCGAAAATGACCCGGCACAGAAGCGGCACCGGCAGCATTGCGCCCTTGGGCAGCACGCGCGACATGTTTTCGATCCAGCATGGCACCAGCTCGACATCGGGGCGTGCCAGCGCCAGATTGTAGATGCCGGAACGAAAGCGCAGCAGCGCCTCGTCGGTCATGTTGCGTGTGCCTTCGGGAAAGATGATGAGCGAATGGCCATCGGCCAGCGCTTTCAGCATCACTTCCATCGGATCCTGTGTACGCTCAACCCAGTTGCGCTCAACAAGCACAGTGCGCAACAGAACTTCGGCCATGAACTGGCGCACGCGGTTGCCCCGCCAGTAATCGGCACCGGCGACAGCACGAGTGCGCGCGCGCTCCTCCTGATCGAGACAGGAGGAAAGCAGGATGAAATCGCCGTGGCTTGTATGGTTGGCAAAATAAATACGCTGATTACGCGACGGACCGGTGCCGCTCCAGATTGGACGCACGCCGGTAATCCCGCGCGACAGGATTGCCAGAAACGAACCGAACGTCGATTGCACCTGATGGCGGATCAGTTCCCGCATGTTACAGCCCCTGACCCAATGGCACCGTGGCCAGCAGAATGAAAAGTACGATACCCAGCCCCATGAAGAACCGCAGACGCCCCATGATGCGTCGCGATCCTTCTATCCTTTTCGCAAGTGGACGGACCGTGCCGTCATTGGAGCGCAAACCCATGCGCTCAAGAATGCTGTCTACCTCACCCAAGCCCGTTTCACCGGAACCGGCGATCAGCTTGAAAAGCGCGGCATCGAACAGGAGATGCGCAGCGATACCCAGCACGATCAACGCGCTTACCAACAAAAGCGGCCAGATCAGCCAGAAGGCCAGATCATGCACCGGGCGCATGTAGGGCGCGACCGCAAGCAAAGCCACGGCGACAACGATGCCGAGAAAGGCATTGCGACGCAGAACAATTGCTATGGACGCTGCCGGAGAATTCATGTCAGCTCCTCCGCCAAATGCAGATGCACCGGCCAGCCCCTGGCACGGATCAGCGCTTCGGCTTCTCGCGCATTGGCGACACGCCCTGTACAGACGAGCCATGCGACCGCAACTGTTGCGCTGCGCTGAAAACCAAGCGCGCAACAGACAAGAACCGGGCCGTGATGGCGTGCGACTTCAACGGCATCGGAGGCCAGTTGCACCTTTTCCGATGACGGCGCGACCAGATCGAGCGTGCCAAAGTTTTTCCATTCCGTGGCATGCAGCGGCGGCACCATTTCAGCGGCAAGATCAATGACGGCAGCAAAGGATGAGGGTTCTGCGGCTTTTGGAAAACGCCCGAGAAACACCCCGTCGGCAAGCTCGACATGCGGCGGCAGCTTGCGTGTCCAGAACCGCACATTCAGCCGGGCAAAAAACCGGTAGGGCCAAAGCAGCCACCGGCTTGCGAGACTGACCGAACCATCTGTCTGCTTCTGGAAAATGCCAGCACCTGCACCGAAATAGCCAAGCGCTACAATGGCCAGTGCGGTTGCTGGCCAGAGCCAGAAAACTGCATAGCCGGTGACGGTCAGGCCATGGATGGCAAGCACCAGAAACAGGATTGCGCCTGCCAGATAATAAAACCCGATCCTTCTGGCTTTGGGGTCTGATGTAAACCGAAACTCTGCCAGCGGCGAAGGACCGCTGCGCGGAAAAAGCCACAAGGCAAACAGGCCGAGCAAAGCGCCTGCCGGAATATCGACCGCGTGGTGCTGATAGGTGGTCAGCACCGACAGGCCGATCAGCAGACACCAGACATGCCAGACCACGCGCATGGCATCGCCCATCACGCGGCGCATCTGATCCCAGATGATGATCAGTAGCGCGATATGCAGCGACGGCGCCTGATTAAAGGGTTTGTCGAAGCCGCCGAGCACATCGAACATGAAACCCGGAAGACCTGCCGTTGCCGGTTTTACGAAAGTCGCGGTCAACGGAAAAGCAACGAAGCAGAGAACAGCGATGATCTGTGCCGTCAGATAGCGCTTTGCCAGCCGGTTGACCTGTTCGGGGCTGTCATTGACGAACAGCGCAATCGCATAAAACAGATTGACCGACCAATAGGGAACGATGCTCCACGCGATAAACGGAACTTGGCTTTCCCATCCGAAAGCAAGGTTCGACACATGACCTTGCTGCGATGCGAGCCAGTTGGCCGTACCGTAGGTCAGGTAGAAAAAGGGCGCGAGAAACAGAAGCCAAAGGATCGCGCGACGGATCACAGGCCGCCGCGAGAAACCATCAAGCTCCGTCAATTGCGTGGTCACGTTTCAGCGTCTCCGATGCGCTCCGCAATCGAGACGGTGAAAATGCCCCACTGATCGACGCGCTGTTCGATCTTGCGATAACCGGCCTTCTCGACAAGCTGATCCATTTCGCCCTGCGTGCGACGGCGCATCACCCATGCCTCGCCGCCGCGATGTGACGTGAGCGCACGCGCGATCATTTCAAGCTGCGGATGCCATGGCTGGTTGGTATAGATCAGCAATGAGCCGGGTTTCTGCACGCGGGCAAGCCCCGACAGTGAGCGGTTGATCAAGGTATTATCAGGGAAAAGTTCGTAAAGACCGGACACGATGGCGAGGTCCGGCTGCGGCGTGACCGCTGCAAGGCTTTCCTCGCTAAATGCGTCACCCTCTTCCATATGGGCAATCGCCTCCAGCCCGCGATCCCGGATGAGCTTGTTGCCCGCCAGCACATTGATCGGCGAATAATCGCGCAGGTGAATGCTGTCCGGCATGGCGTCGGCACGCACCACCGCATCGATGACATAGCGGCCATGGCCGCAGGCAATGTCGAGAATATTGGTCGAGCGGCCCTCGCTTTTGAGCCGTTTGATCGCCGCACCGATCAGTTCTTCCAGATGCACCTTGCGCTGGCGGATACCCCGCCAGCCGATCGCTTCCAGAAACTGCTTGTCGATGAGCTTGCCACCCGGCCCGAGGCCCCGCGCTTCATTCTCATAGACATAATCGAGCGTGGAACCGGAATCGAACCCCGTGCGCTTGCCGACTTTCAACCCTTCCGAAAACAACGCACCGAAGGCTATCGAAGCGCGTGTCGACGCCCAGTAAAGCCCCTGCGCGGTCAGAAGCGGCAGCGGGCTGGACAACCGGTCTGCCTCGTCGCGCGTGTGGCCTGCAATATGCGCATCCGTCAGATCGGCGCGCTGCGGCTTTTCGGCAAAACGGTCCTCAATGAAATCGTGGATGAGTTCGATTGCGGGTTTGCGATCCCGTTCGCCGAGCGTGTCGTGATAGAACCCTTTCAGAACATGCCGCTCCTTGATGCGGCTGCCGAGATTTTCAAAGAAACGATGTTGCGGCGCAGGACGCACGACAAAATCACTGCCGGAAATGAGCAGTTGTGTCGGAACGATGATCGCCCGCGCATCGTCCACCACGCGCTTCGCCGTCTCATAGAGTTGCAGCAGGATGTGCGAGGCGATGGGGCGCGTGATCAGCGGATCGGTACGATAGGATTCGATGCGTTCCGGATCATGGGTCAGGAATTGCGGCTTGACGTATGAATTGACGTAGAAAGTGCCTTTCAGCTTCTGCCACAGGCCGATGCCTTCCTTGGCGAATGGCACATAGAGCTTGATGTCGAAAGCGGGCGAAGCCAGCACCAGCGCCCGAATATTCGGCGCATAGTCATGCACCCAGGCCGCAGCCAGAACCGCGCCGACACTCTGCGCGATGATTGCCACATCCTCGATGGCGGTGCCCGTTTCCTGACGGATATTGGCGACAAAACTGTCGAGGTCACGGATCGACGCGCCGAAGGACGGCGAGAAGCCGCGCACGCCCGGCGACTGGCCGTGGCCGCGTGCATCCCAGGCATAGAAGGCGTAGTCATCCAGCCCCAGCTCATCAACGAGGTGCGCGACGCGTCCGCTGTGCTCATGGCCACGATGCAGGAGAACAATCACGCCTTTCGGCTTGCCGGAAATAGCCGGCCAGAAACGGTAGAACAGCGACGTGCCGTCATGGGTGACGAACTGGCTTTCCTGCGCCGCGCGATGCCGATTTGTAGCGTGCTCGTTCATGCCATCCCCTCTCCACCTGTTTCCTCATGGGACAATTGCCCGCAATTTCTATTGAGTGAAACAAAATGTTTGAATAAACGAGCTGGAGCGAACCGCAAATAGCTGTTCAATACTTATTCTTCGTTTCCCAAGAGATTCTTGATGTCGGTTTATCAACTCAAGTCGCGTTTCCAGAATTTACTGAGACCTCTTGTCGTGCGACTTGCTGCAGGCGGTGTAACGGCCAATCAGGTTACAGTCGCTGCCGCGCTCGTCTCGATCATACTTGGCGCTTTTCTGGCGTGGAGCGGTAACGCGGCATGGTTTGCACTCGTCCCGATCTGGCTTTTCCTGCGGATGGCGCTGAACGCCGTCGACGGAATGCTGGCGCGCGAACATGGGCAGAAATCGACGCTGGGTGCCTATCTCAACGAGATTGGAGACGTTGTTTCCGATGCTGCCCTTTATGCGCCCTTCGCGATCATCGCGCCGTTCACCGACCCATGGATATTCGCGATTATCTTTCTGGCCACCCTTACGGAATTTGCAGGCGTTGCCGGTGCGTCCGTGGGTGCGAACCGCCGCTATGACGGCCCGATGGGCAAAAGCGACCGCGCTGTGGTCTTTGGCGTGCTCGGTGCGTGGATTGCCATTGACGGCATTCTGCCACAATGGATTTTCTGGCTGCAGCCGCTCCTATGCCTGCTTCTGGTCGCGACTACGGTCAAGCGCATCGCAAACGGCATAAGCGAGACAAAGAGCGGGTAAAACGGCTTTCCGGTACTGGTATTGACGCAATTGGGGCCTATGTTGGTCCATTCAATTCCAGCTCAATCGGAGGCCATGCCAATGAAGAAAGCTAAGACTGCTTTTCTGTTTGCGGGCATATTCGCATTTTCATCCGCGCTCAGCCCGGCGCTGGCTGCCAGTAATGGCAGTTCGAAACAAAGGGCGAAGGAAGTCACCGCTGTCGTCAACGCCGTCGCGCAGAAAATGCCCGACCAGCCGATCAATACGGTGATGTATATCCGCTCCAATAATTTCGAGGTTCTCGCAGGCGACTGCACCGTGCGCGCGCATATCGTCTCGTCGGGTCACAAGGCGAAAAGCACTTCTCCCGACAAGATCAAGGTCCGGCTCAACAAGCGGCGGTGCGCGCGCTAGAGCATTTCCAGCAAAAGTGCGAAGCGGTTTTGCGTAGGATAATGCGGCAAACCAATTCGTTAGAACAGTCCTGCTATAACAGGACCGTTCTAACTCCCATTAAGCTGTGACTTTGCAACGGTCTTGACGACCCAGTCGGCAAAGACGCGGAGACGGTTGCTGAGGTGCCGGTTGGGCGGATAGACCAGATAGATCGGCATCGGTTCAATTTCCCACTCCTGCAGGACAGGGCGCAACGTGCCGTTGTCGATGTCGTCCTTCACCATGAACAAAGGCGCCTGCACCACGCCGAGACCTGCGCGAGCGGCAGCGAGATAGGTGGTCGATTCGTTCGCTGCCACCACATAGCGTCCGTTGACCTCGATTTCCTCCGTCCCTTTTTTGAAACGGAACGGCATCTGCTGGCCGGTCGATGGGCGGAAATAACCGACCACCGTGCAGTTCCTGCCGAGATCGGACGGGTGCAGCGGCGTGGAACAACGGTCGAGATATTCGGCGGAAGCACAGGCGATGAAATGCATGTCGCCGATGCGCCGCGCAATCAGCGACTGGTCGGCCAGCTCGCCAATGCGGATGGCGCAATCGACGTTCTCCGCCACATAATCGACAGGCCGGTCCGATACGCCAAGATCGATCTGGATATCGGGATAACGCTGATGAAACTCGATCAGCGCCGGAATGATGATGAGATTGGCGACCGCGCTCGCCATTTCCACGCGCAGGCGACCTTTGGGCAAGGTCTGGGCGCTCGACAGGCTGCCGTCAAGTTCCGCAAGATCGGCCAGCAATCGTGCAGCGCGCTCATAGTAAAGTGCGCCATCCGGTGTTACGAGAACACGGCGGGTCGTACGATTGAGGAGTTTTGTACGAAGATGGGCTTCCAATCCCTGGATAAGATTGCTGATCGTTGCCTTGGGCATATTGAGCGAGGCGGAAGCGCGCGTGAAGTTCCCGGTTTCAACAACCCGGAGAAAAGCGCGCATGGCCGAGAGCTGGTCCATTATCAAAAAGCCGTCATTGTTCGAGATTCTGGACAGTGTAACCAATTATAGGGGACTATTCCAGCCTATAGACAATGCTAATATCTAACCATGGCGGTTTGCCGCTATACATGAAGGCCAAGAAAGATGTGCGAGAAGTTTACGGTTGAGACGTTGCAGGTTCATGGGCAGCTTCACGGGCAAGCACATGGGCAGACAGGCAACTCCACCTGCACGGCGCGCATTTATAAGGGCGCCAAATTGCTCTCTCCTCCGCCTGTGGTGTTGCACCTTCACGGCGGTGCTTTCTCGGTCAACTGCCTTGGTGACTGCGAGCGCGTTGCCGAAACACTTGCCGAGGCAGGTGCGGTGGTCGTATCGCCAGAATATTCGTCGGCCTGCCTCAACCCGTTCCCGGCGGCGCTTGAGATAGCCTACTCCATTTTGTCTTCGATGCGCGCGCGTTGCCCTGAATTAGCGCACAAGAAGTCGATGCTGTTCGTCGCCGGTGAAGAGGCGGGCGGCAATATTGCTGCCGGCGTAGCCCTCATGGCGCGCGATCAATATCTGACCGAGCTCAAGGGTCAGATACTGCTTTCGCCCATGCTCGACCCCTGCCTCGCCACGGCGTCTTTCCGCAAGTATTGCCCGGAAAGCGCCGTCCAGACGATGTCGGATGGCTGGCAGCATTATCTGGGCGAGTGTGCGGGTTTCACCCACCCCTACGCCGCGCCTGCCCTGTGTACGCGTCTTGCTGGTCTGGCACCCACCTTGCTTGTCACCAGCGCCCAGTGCCCGATGCGAGATGAAACGCAGGCCTATGCCGAGCGTCTCCGTCAGGCGGGCGTGAAGGTTCAGTCTCATGTCCTGCCCGGAAAAGCTGGCTGGATACCCGAAAACAAGGTGGCGAGCACCGACTGGTCGCCACAGGAACATAAACTTATCGACCTGTTTTCCGATTTCTTCCGGCAGGCAGGAGCAAAGCCAATCGCAGCATAAAGCATGTCTCCCAAAAGTGGGAACCGGTTTTGGGATAAAGACATGCTTGAAATAACCAGTTTTAAAGTCCTCCCAAGCTTTGATCTGGTGCTCACATTGAAGCCGGCCCCCACCGGTTAGAGCGAAGCTCTAACCTCCTTTATTGAAAGCATAATCTGACCGATCCTCGTTCCACTCCGGTCGGATTATGCTCCAGGAGATACAACAATGACATCGATCACAGCCCGCCGGGCCCTATGGGGCGCCGGCCTGAGTATCCTATTGTCTGCAGCCGGCGGCGGCGCCATTCTCTTTGGCGCGCCTCACCTCAAGGCCGATGCTGCAACCGATATTTCCGCTCCACCGCCCGCCGTGCCGGTTTCGGTCGCCAAGGCAGAATCGCGACGCATCGTAAGCTGGGAAGAGTTTTCCGGCCGTCTGGAAGCGATTGACCGGGTAGAAATTCGGCCGCGTGTCGGCGGCGCCATCCTGAAAGCCCATTTCCGCGAAGGCGCTCTGGTGAAACAGGGGGACCTGCTCGTCACCATCGATCCCGAGCCCTACGCGGCAGCGGTCGAAAAGGCAAAAGCGCAGGTTTCCGCTGAAGAAGCCCGCGTCGCACTGGCCAAGACCGAACTGGAACGTGGGCGCCAGCTCGTGACCACCCGTACGATCGCCCAAAGCGGCCTCGACCAGCGCTCCAGCGCCTATGACGAGACGCAGGCTACCTTACGTTCCGCCAAGGCTGCCCTGCGTTCAGCCGAGCTCGATCTTCAATACACCGAAGTACGCGCACCGATTTCCGGTCGCGTCGGGCGACTGGAAGTCACGGCAGGCAATCTCGTTGCGGCAAGTTCCGCCTCGCCGGTCCTGACCACGCTTGTTTCGGTCGATCCGATCTATGCAAGCTTCAGCGCCAATGAGGAAGTCGTTACCAAGGCGCTTGCCAAGCTTGCAGCCTCGCCTGGCGGAAGCGCCATCGAGCGCATCCCTGTCCAGATCGGCACTGCTTCCGATGAAGGCACCCCGATTTCCGGCCATATCCAGCTGATCAACAATGAAGTCGATGCCACAACCGGCACAATTCGGGTTCGTGCGGCAATCGACAATCCGGACGGAAGGCTCATTCCGGGCCAGTTTGTCCGCATTCGTTTCGGTGAGCCGGAACCGGATGAAAAACTGGTGGTGAGCGACCGGGCGATTTCTTCCGATCAGGACAAGAAGTTCGTTTTCGTGGTCGGCACGGATAACAAGGTTGAATACCGGCAGGTGGTTCTCGGTCGCAATTATGACGGCCTGCGCATTATCGAAAGCGGGTTGAAGCCCGGCGAGAATATCGTCGTGAACGGCCTGCAGCGCATTCGTCCGGGCGTGGTCGTCGTACCGCAACCGGTAACCGAAACACTTGCCCAGAACTAGAGCTGTTCCAGTTTGAACGGAATCGTGGAACCGCTCTATCTCTTTGCTTTTACGCATTTACCTCACGCAAAACCGCTTCGCACTTTTGCTGGAAATGCTCATTGAAACAGTGCGCGCCTGAAGCGCGCATAAACGCAAGCACTCAGCCTAAACAACCCGCGAGAACACTTGTTCCCGCGGGCCGGGAGAGTCTTTGCCTTCCCGCTTAAGGGGGATAAACAGATGAACTTTTCACGCTTTTTCGTCGACCGCCCGGTCTTCGCTGGCGTTCTGTCGGTCCTGATCTTCGTTGCCGGTCTGATCGGCATGACAGGTCTGCCGATCTCGGAATATCCGGAAGTCGTGCCGCCACAAATCGTAGTTCGCGCGCAATATCCGGGCGCCAACCCAGCCGTTATTTCCGAAACCGTCGCCACGCCGCTTGAAGAACAGATCAACGGCGTCGAAGGCATGCTTTATATGCAGAGCCAGGCGACCGCCGACGGCGTCATGACGCTGACCGTCACATTTGCGCTCGGCACCGATCCCGATCAGGCCCAGCAGTTGGTGCAGAACCGTATTTCGCAGGCCGAACCGCGCCTGCCGGAAGAAGTGCGCACCCTTGGCGTCACAACTGCCAAAAGCTCGCCCGACCTGACGCTGGTGGTTCACCTCATCTCGCCCGATGGCCGGTATGACGTGAACTATCTGCGCAACTATGCCGTTCTGAACGTCAAGGATCGTATCGCCCGTATTCCGGGCGTCGGTCAGGTGCAGATATTCGGCGGCGGTGATTATTCGATGCGCGTCTGGATTGACCCGCAGAAGGCAGCCGAACGCGGACTTTCTGCAAGCGATATCGCCACTGCCATCCGCCAGCAGAACGTTCAGGCTGCTGCCGGTGTCATCGGCGCATCGCCGTCCGTTTCGGGCCTCGACCTTCAGCTATCCGTCAATGCGCAAGGCCGTCTCCAGTCACCGGAAGAGTTCGCGAACATCGTCGTGAAATCGGGCAGCGAAGGTGAAATCACCCGGCTGGGCGATGTTGCGCGTGTCGAAATGGGCGCCGCTGATTATTCCCTGCGCTCGCTGCTCGACAACAAGTCGGCTGTCGGCATGGGGGTGTTTCAGGCACCCGGCTCCAATGCGCTTGAAATTTCCGAAAACGTCCATGCCGCCATGGCCGACCTGAAGAAAACCATGCCGGAAGGTGTGGATTTCGACATCGTCTATGACACGACGGCGTTTGTGAAAGCCTCTATCGAGTCTGTCATTCACACCCTGCTCGAAGCCATTGTTCTCGTGGTGATCGTCGTCATCATGTTCCTGCAGACATGGCGCGCCTCCATCATTCCACTGGTTGCCGTTCCCGTCTCCATCGTCGGCACGTTCGCGGTCATGTATGTGTTCGGCTTCTCCATCAATGCGCTCAGCCTCTTCGGCCTCGTGCTTGCCATCGGCATCGTGGTCGATGACGCCATCGTGGTGGTGGAAAATGTCGAGCGTAACATCGAACAGGGACTGTCGCCGGTCGAGGCAACCTATCGCGCCATGCAGGAAGTGTCCGGGCCGATCATCGCCATCGCGCTGGTGCTGGTTGCGGTCTTCGTGCCGCTTGCCTTCATCACCGGTCTGACCGGTCAGTTCTACCGCCAGTTCGCTCTCACCATCGCGATCTCGACGGTGATCTCCGCCTTCAACTCGCTGACGCTTTCGCCTGCTCTGGCAGCTCTGCTGCTGCGCGGCCACGATGCGCCGAAGGATCGTCTGACGCGGATCATGGACAAGCTGTTCGGCTGGTTCTTCCGTGGCTTCAACCGTTTCTTTGGTGCAAGTTCAAACGCCTATGGACGCGGCGTTGGCAGCATTCTCTCGCGCAAGTCGCTGGTGATGGGCCTCTATGTCGTGCTGCTCGGCGTCACCTTCGTGCTGTTCCGTGCAGTGCCCGGCGGCTTCGTTCCGGCGCAGGACAAGCAATATCTGATCGGCTTCGCGCAATTGCCGGATGCGGCAACGCTCGACCGCTCGGAAGACGTGATCCGCCGCATGAGCGACATTGCCCTCAAGCATCCGGGTGTGGCCAATGCCATCGCCTTCCCCGGCCTGTCGATCAATGGTTTCACCAACTCATCGAACTCCGGCATCGTTTTCGTGACGCTGAAGCCGTTCGAGGAGCGTAAATCGCCGGAACTTTCGGCCAATGCAATCACGGGAGAACTGAACCAGCAGTTCGGCGCCATTCAGGATGCTTTCATCGCCATGTTCCCGCCACCGCCCGTTCAGGGTCTCGGGACGACAGGCGGCTTCAAGCTCCAGCTTGAGGATCGCAACGGGCTTGGCTTCAAGGCGCTGGACGATGCGACCAAGGCGTTTCTTGCCAAGGCCTATCAGACACCCGAGCTGGCTGGTCTCTATTCGAGCTACCAGATCAATGTGCCGCAGCTTTATGCCGATCTCGACCGCACGAAGGCGCGTCAGCTGGGCGTGGCGGTGACCGATGTGTTCGAAACCCTGCAGATTTATCTGGGTTCGCTCTATGTCAACGACTTCAATGCCTTTGGACGTACCTATAGCGTGCGCATTCAGGCCGATGCGAATTATCGCAGCCATGCCGAAGATATCGGCAAGCTGAAAGTGCGTTCGCAGTCGGGCGAGATGATCCCGCTGTCGGCCCTCCTGAAAGTCGAGCAGACCGTGGGTGCGGAACGCGCCATCCGTTATAACGGCTTCCTTTCTGCCGATATCAACGGTAACCCGGCTCCCGGATTCTCGTCCGGTCAGGCACAGGCTGCCATCGAACGGATCGCGGAAGAAACCCTGCCTCCGGGCATCGCTTACGAGTGGACCGATCTGACCTACCAGCAAATTCTCGCCGGTAACTCAGGCTTCCTCGTCTTCCCGCTGGCGCTGCTGCTCGTCTATCTGGTTCTGGCTGCGCAATATGAAAGCCTTGCCCTGCCGCTGTCGATCATCATGATCGTGCCGATGGGGATCATGGCCGCACTCACCGGTGTCTGGCTGACAGGAGGTGACAACAACGTCTTCACCCAGATCGGCTTGATAGTCCTTGTGGGGCTATCGGCGAAGAACGCAATCCTGATCGTGGAATTCGCCCGCGAGCTGGAGCTGTCCGGACGAAGCGTCGTGCAGGCGGCGGTCGAGGCAAGCCGGTTGCGTCTGCGCCCGATCCTGATGACCTCAATGGCCTTCATCATGGGCGTGGTGCCTCTGGTGATGTCGACAGGTGCCGGCGCGGAAATGCGCTCAGCGATGGGTGTCGCAGTCTTTGCAGGCATGATCGGCGTGACGGCCTTCGGCATCTTCATGACGCCGGTGTTCTATGTGCTGATCCGCAAGCTCTCCGGCGAACGCCCGTTGAAACATGCAGGCGCCAAGATCGAAGCCCCGCATCTGGCGCCGGGGGAATAACCCCGGCTTCACCTCAAGACCTGATCAGAAGGGCCGGAGCAATCCGGCCCTTTTCATGTAGTTAGCGGATTTATTTTCTTCGCGTCGCGATATCGCCCGAATCTGTTTCTTAAGAGGGAGCTTGTTCGATGCATGAAGGAGAAGATTGTTGCAAAAGTCCGGTTTGCTTGCCCTCGCCCTTGTTGTCACTGCGCTAACAGCGTGTTCCGAAACAACGCCCGGCCCGTCGGCAAGTGCCGCTCCTGCAAAACCGCCTGTCGATCCGACACCCATCACCGGCAACTGGTGCAGCTCCGATGGCCAGCGGTTCTCCATTTCCGGCGAGCGTTTTGACAGCCGCGACAGCCAGTGCTCCGTAACACGGATAAACAATTACGAAGGCACCTTTACCGTCGCCATGTCCTGCACCGCCAACGGTCAACAGTCGAACGAAAACATCACTATTTCACCTGTCGGCCAGTCGCTGCATATCTCGTTCCTGTCCATGGGTGGCAAGCGGGCAGTGGTGAGCCGCTGCGCCTCCTGACCGCCCCCTAAATCACATTAAGGCATAACCATGATTTGGCGCGATTTTCGCGCCAGATGCGTTTTTACGAGCAGAAGCATTGCGTTTTCCCGACGGAAATTACGGCGAACGCCCGACTAAATCATGACCAAAATATGGCCAATGATGTTCCGGGACAATGTGATGCGACAGGGCGATCCCGCTCTGCTAAACTTGCCGTTGCAATGCCACACCCAAACTGAAGGGAGACAGACATGAAAGTCGTATTCGTGACTACAGCTGTCCTCGCTCTGTCGGTTACAGCTGCGATGGCAGACTGCACTTATCATAATGCTCAATCCTCCACGAAGATGGAGAAGCCTCAGACAACTGCAAGCATTCAGACAACGGCACCGGAACAGAAATAGCTGCCGGAATGTTTGAAGCTGAACTGCCATATCTTCATTTGTGACGATCGTTGCCATAAGCAACCATCGTCACAAATTTTTTATAGAAGCATTTCCAGCAAAAGTGCGAAGCGGTTTTGCGCAGGATAATGCGTAAAAATAAATAGATAGAGCAGTTCCATGATTCTGTTTAATTGGAACCGCTTTAGAACTTCACGTTGAACGAAGCGTTGAAGCCATTCCGCACCGCTCCATCACCGAATTGCCCCTTGTAACCGGCAGCAAGTGAAGCATCTTCACTGAACTGGAAGTTCAGACCAGCCTCGATCAGGGCTGCGTCTTCGGCAACCGGCACGCCTGCCACGCTGAAGGGTTCCGAACCGGCGAAGGCATGACGGGCAACGGGTGTGATGTCACCCGCCGCATGTTGCCAGCCAAGCGTTGCGTGCAATGTCGAGGCTAAACCGCCAAGCGTCAGATCGGTCGCGGCTCTGAGCCCCAGCGTCGTATAGGTGACGTCGCTATTGTCGCTGTCGCTGTGAAGGCCAGCGACGCCATCCCCATCATAACCGTCAGTATGAAGCCGCACATAGGCCAGATTGGCAAAAGGCTCGAAGCTCGCGCGACCGGCCTGCATCTTGTATCCGGCCTCGCCGAACAATTGCAGCGCCTGTGCATCATACGAAGTTTCTTCCACCGCTTTGAAGCCGGCAAAGGAAATCGAGCGCCCGGTGTCGATATTGTACCAGCTATGGGTCGCGCCGAAACGAAGCCCTATATCGCCTGCGCCAACCTTTTCGATCACAGTTCCGGCGTAGGCACCCAGCGTATAGGAGTCTACATCGGCGCTTGAAAAGCGGTCATCCGCATCAAAGGAAGAATTGCCATAGCCTGCCATCAGACCGGTACGCCAGCTGCCGACCGGAATGTCGGTACCGATGAAAACACCGCCTGTAGAACCGGAAAGCTTGGCAGCATTGCCGTCGCCATCATTGGAGCCCCAAGCGCCATAACCTTGCAGCCAGAAGGCCGTTTCGGCGGTATTGGCACAAGCTTGACCGTAGGCTCCGGCGCTGCCTTTGCCGGTCCACACCGGATTGCCCGCCTTGCAATTTGCATCGAACGCAGCGCGCAAACGGTCGCCGATGGCGTCACGTGCAAACCGGCTTTCATCAATCAGAGCGCCTTTGACGCTGGCATGGATTTCGCCCGACAAGGCGTCGAAACCTGCTCGCGCTTCGGCAGCACTCAAGCTGACGAGCGCATTGTAAACCTCGCCACGGCCCAGCCTGTCGGCAGCGCCCGCCACCGCTTTTTGATTACGCGTTTCACCGACGCTGGCAAAGCTTGTGTCGTTGCGGTTGAGACGGAGATCGATTGTCGTCGCGCCATAAGTCAGGCTTGGCGTCAGGAATGCCAGATTGCTGTCGATGTTCGCAAAGGTCCCGCTGATGCCACCCGCCGAAGTCAGGATCGTATAGTTGGTCTGCGGTGACCAACTGCCATTTTCGCCAATGATCGAAAGACCACCCGCAAGCTGCGCAGAACCGCCGACCACGAGCTTGCCGGCCTCTCCCGCAGGCGTGGTGTCGATCTGCAGGACGCTGTTTGCCGTCTGCACCAGATTGCCATTGATGGTCAGCGTTCCGACGGAACCGCCCGGACGCAAGATGCCCTGATTGGTCACCGACCCGAGAATGACGCCGTGACCTCGCAAGGTGCCGCCTGTCCCGATGGTGACATCGCCACCCAGAACCGCAGCGGAAGGGTCGGCATCGCCGACCTTGAGCATACCGTTTTCGACGACTGTGGAACCGGCAAAACCCGCACCGTTGCCGTTGAAAACCAGCATGCCCGAACCCTGTTTCACAAGGCTTCCGCTACCGGAAAGGCTACCTGTGAAAATGCCATCGCTCTGCTGATCGAAGACAAGCTGCGCATTGTTGGTGATATTGCCCTGCAGGCTTGCCGTATCGCCCAGCAAGGTGCCGCCGCTGACAAGCGTGCCGCCGCTGTAGCTGTTGGCACCCGAAAGGACCAATTTGCCACCGCCCGATTTGACAAATGTGCCAGTGCCGGACAGATCGCCTGCAAATGCGCCGTCGCTCTGCTGGTCGAAGACGAGCCGCGCATTGTTGATGATATTGCCCTGCAGGCTTTCCGTGTCACCCTGCAAGGTGCCGCCGTTGACAAGCGTGCCGCCGCTATAGCTGTTTGCGCCTGACAGCACCAAGGTGCCGTCGCCGGATTTGACCAGAGCGCCGCTGCCCGAGAGAGCCTGCGACACCGTAAAGCGTGCCTCAGCGTCGGCAATGTCAAAGCCACCGCCATTGCCAGTCATGGTCACGCTGCGGGCTGTTTGCGAGAACCCTGTTCCCGTAATCCGCAGCGTACCGCCATCAAGAATGAGACCGCCGTTGATAAAGCTCATATTGCTGTCGTTCGATACAGAAAGTGTGCCGGCGCTGATCCGTGTACCGCCGCTATAGAGATTGCTGGCATTGAGAACGAGCGTCCCCGCGCCGGTCTTGGTGATACCGTCTATACCAGCGATAACGGTGTCGATGGTTGCAGTCCAGTTTGCGCTTGCGGCCGAACCGTCACCCACGCGAATTTCAGGCATTGTCGCGTTCTGGCTCTGAAGGATCAGAATATCGCCGTCTAGCCGATAGCCGTCGCTGGCAAACTGCATTCCAAGCGCGCCAACCGTCCCGGCGTTGTCATCAACCGTGACGGTGCCCGACGCTCCACCGAATATTGCAAAACCCGGTTGCGGAGTCATAGGCCCCGTAAAACTGCCCTGACTATCCGTCCAGTTCGCGTTGGCAACGGACCACGTACCAGAGCCGCCGCCCATCTGGGAGGGACCTGCCAGGCCGTTTGCATTCCAGAAATTGAGTTCGACCCCGGGAGTCATGTTGACCAGATTGATCTGCTTGGTACCGGTGAGAATTTGGATAGCACTTCCCGCAGGCGGAAAGAACCCCCCGCCATTGAAACTGAGAGCCCCACCATAGCTGAACAGATTGTATAGACCCGGCCCCATGCCACCGCCGTTGATGACATTGAGGACAGAAGCGTTTACGGTCAGATCGCCTCGGACACTGACACTGTCACTCTGACCGAAAGTCGCGAAATTTATACCCGGCGCGCCAAACTCGAAATCAAGCTGGCTCCCCTGCCCAACCGTAAGATTGCCGTCGACCGTCAGTGTTCCGATGCTGGCGCCAGGGCTTAAATGACTGCCCGAGGCGAGGGTCAAATCACCACCAATGCGACCATGCCCGCCAATTGTCGCGCCTGCACCAACCGTAACATTGCCCGCAATCGATGCGCTCGTGCCTCTTGTATCTCCGATAATGAGACTGCCAGCCATGACACTGGTAAGTCCGGCATGGATGCTGATACCGTTGAAAACCTGCCGTCCGCTGCCTTGCTTGACAATGCTGCCCGCACCGCTGATCGCCCCGGCGAAGGTCCGGCTGGTCGCATCGCCGAAGCTCAGCGTGCCGGGACCAAGTGTTACGCGCGTTCCAGCAACACCGCTCAATGCGCCGATGGTTTGGCTGCCTGCTGCACTGATGTCGAAATCAGCGCCTGCCGCGCCGAGATTTACAAAGCCACCAGTCGCGAGCGCCCCACCGGCACCGAGCGCCAGCGTGCCTGCATTGATTGTCGTGCCGCCGGTATAGGTGTTTGTGCCGGTGAGCGTCTGCGTGCCAATACTCTGTTTGACAATTCCACCCGTACCGTTGATCGTCCCGGCAAAGGTCTGATTGGTCGCATCGCCGAAGATCAGTGTGTTGGGACCAAGTGTTACGCTTGTTTCAGCACCACCGCTCAATGCGCCAATAGTCTGGTTGCTGCCTGCCCCGCTGATATCGAAACCAGCGCCTGACGCACCGAGATTTACAGAACCTGCAGCCGCAAGCGCCCCGCCGGCACCGAGCGCCAGCGTGCCCGCATTGATTGTCGTGCCGCCTGTATAGGTGTTTGTGCCGGTGAGTGTCTGCCTGCCAATACCCTGTTTGACAATTCCACCCGTACCGTTGATCGTCCCGGCAAAGGTCTGATTGGTCGCATCGCCGAAGCTCAGTGTGTTGGGACCAAGTGTTACGCTTGTTCCAGCAACACCGCTCAATGCGCCGATAGTCTGATTGCCGCCTGCCCCGCTGATATCGAAACCAGCGCCTGACGCACCGAGATTTACAGAACCTGCAGCCGCAAGCGCCCCACCGGCACCAAGTGCCAGCGTGCCTGCATTGATTGTCGTGCCGCCGGTATAGGTGTTTGTGCCGGTGAGCGTCTGCGTACCCGACCCCGACTTCGCGATTGCGCCGGTGCCGCCAATTGTGCCGCCGAATGTGGTGTTTGCGGCACCACCGAATGTCAGGGAGTTCGCTCCCATAGCAATACTTGTTCCGGCCGCTCCGGTCAGTCCACCAATAGATTGTGACGAGACAGCCCCGCTGATATCCAGAGCCGCACCTGCACCTGCGAGGTTCATAGCGCCGGTGCTTGCGAGCGATCCATAAGCGCCAACCGCCAGTGTGCCCGCATTGATCGTTGTGCCGCCGGTATAGGTGTTGGAGCCGCTCAACGTTAGTGTGGCGGCGCCGTTCTTGGTCAATCCGCCGCCCCCTGAAATGACCCCGCCCAGGGTCAATCCATTGGAGCCGTTCACCGAAAGCGTCGCCCCACCAGCCACATCTATACGGTTTGCAAGACTGACAGAGGCGCTGTTGTCGAGCTGGGCATTCCCATTGACCGTAATGCCGCCGCTTCCCAATGCACTATTATTGCCGACGACGATACCACCAGCGGCAAAGTTTGTGCCCCCGCTGAAATCATTGGCGCCGGTGAGGATTTGTGTGCCGCTACCCTGCTTGACGATCCCACCCGTACCGCTGATCGTCCCGGCAAAGATTTGATTGGTGGCATTGCCGAATGTCAGTGTGTTGGGACCGAGCAAAACAGACGTACCGGAAACGCCGCTCAAGGATTCAATGGTCTGGTTTCCGCCTGCCGCACTAATGTCATAGGAACCCCCTGCGGTGTCGAGATCGACGCCTGCCCCCCGTGCGGTCGTTACGTAAAAACCCAGCGCCGCCGTCGTCATCAACAGCATGGATTTGTGACGCAACACGCCTGTCATGTGAATCCCCCCGGAAACCCGCCTGCGATGCATAGATTTTATTGAACAGCGCGAACGCGCTTTATCGCTTTTACATTGCGAATTGCTGAAACAAAAGAAGAAACCGCAATTTTTTGGTAGTAATATTGGATTTATTCGATAGCGCACCCCGATGTACTTGCAACCAATAGATGCAGCAGCGCACAACCGAGAATTCGCGAAGCATGACCAAAAAAACATTATGCGCTTCAGCGAAACGCCAAAAAAAAGCGCGCCCTCCAGATGAAGGACGCGAAAGAGGTGCAAGCTCGCTCTGATCGAGGAACCCGAACGGCAGGTTCACAAGGCTCGACCAGATGCCAGTCGGCCATTCTTCCCGGAAAGCAACAATGATTGCAGGATCGGTTTTTATTCGTAGCTCGAAACGCATCGCTCCGAGAGTAACCGTTATCGCCGCTTCCGCGCTATCCGGACTGGTTGGCTGCCTATCGACCCCGACTCCCCGCGGTCGATAAGCAGCCCCCGCCCAATTTTTGCGCCAGCCTCCTAAGCCCCAACAGGCCGGCGATCATTTAGTGAACGCTCTAGTAGCGAAAAACAATTCCCCTATTCAGGGGGATAGTTCACAAAGAAAAACCAACCATTTTATCCAAAACTGACGTGTAACCGCCGGTAGAGATTAAAAATTTTCGTGAATCAGTTTGATATTTATTTGGAATTGGACCAAAATTTTTTAGTGTTATGTGTGAATTGTCGCTTTTGAAGGGGAATTTCGCTCGGCAAACTCAAGAGAATCTTGAAATTGCGCGCGTCCTCCCGTTTAAGCTTGGATACATTCGCAATTTTTCGCTTCTGGAGATGCCTCACGTGTCATGTGCAAACTGGATGTTCGCTTTCCAGCGTCTTCTGGCGTTCAGGGCACTGATCGCGCTTTTCGCCATCTGCCAAGTCATCCATTTCACTGGCCCGGCTGATGCCGCACCACCCGCTGCGGCAACCATCACGCTGACTATTGTCGCCCCGAATGGAACGACGCGCGTGCTGAGCAGCGATGACTTCACGAAACTGCCGCAGAACTTCGACGGCGTATTGCTGCGCGATGTGCTGGCGACGGTGGGTGTCGACGGAACAGAAGCAGGCAGCCACTCGATTACGGTGCTTGCGCTCAACGATTACAGCATCAGCATTCCGCTGGAAGACGCCTATAAATACGACGTCCTTGTCGCGCACAAGATGAACGGCAGGGAGTTGAACCGGCGAGACAAGGGGCCATACTGGATCGTCTACCCGCGCGACCAGCATGAGGAACTGAACGATTCGCGCTATGATCACCGCTGGGCATGGCAGCTGAAGCAGATCGAGGTGAAATGAGATTAAAGCGGGGCTACATTCTTTCCGGCCTTGTCATGGTGGGGTTTGCGGCCCTGCTCGCTTATGCTTTCATTCAGCTTCTCGTCATCCAGAAATCGCTCGCTACCTATGTCGGCGAAAACATGGTCTGGGCCATCACTCAGACCGAGCGTGACGCCGGGCGTCTCGGCGAAACCGCACTGACCCTGCCAAGCGGCAACACCAACACCGCCGATCTCTCACTCCGTCTCGACGTTCTCTACAGCCGTTTTGCGCTGCTGGCCGATGCCCCGCAGAAGAAATATTTCGCCCGCATTCCTGGCGGCGCCCAAACCATCCAGCGCAATGCCGACCGGCTTCCCGAGATAGAGGCGATGATCGATGCGGAGCCTGACAAATTCGATCCGATTGCCATCTATGAAGCGCTGGTTCCCATGCGCGAGGAACTGACCAAAGTTGCCAATGATGCGATGATACTGGAGCGTGACCGCGGCGGCGCACAGCGCGACCAGCAATTGCAGTCGATCTATCTGATCATGTTCGCGGTATTGGGCATCATGGCCACCGGCGCCATTCTGTCATGGCAGGTATTTTCCAACATGCGCAAGGCCGAGCGCGCCCACAAGGCGTTGCAGGAATACAAGCAGCAACTGGAACACACCGTCGCTGATCGCACAGCCGCCCTGCGCGAGGCACTGGAGAGTGAGCGCAAGGCCAAAGAACTCTACAAGAGTTTCATCACCACGGTGTCTCACCAGTTCCGCACACCCGTATCGATCATCGACATCATCGCCCAGCGTTTCATCCGTCGCGCCGACGAATTCACGCCCGAAATCATCGTCGACAAGGCAAAGCGGATGCGGAACGCCAGCCGCCGCCTGATCCTGCTTCTGGAGAGTACTGCCAATGCGGAACGTCTTGATGAGAACGGATTTCAGATCAACCGGCAACCAGTTGATTTCTCGGAACTGGTCCGCAATACCTGCGCCTATCATCAGGAATTGCATCCGGAGCTGGAGCTGGTCACAAACATTCAGGACAGCGAGACCTTCTGTTATTGCGACGGCATTCTGGTCGAGCAGATTCTGGTCAACCTGCTTGGCAATGCCACCAAATATTCCCCTGCCGACAAGCCCATCGAGGTGACCACCGAAGAAGACGAAAACGGGTTCAGATGCATCGTTCGCGATTACGGTATCGGCATACCGGCAGAGGATACCGACCGCATATTCACGCGCTTTTTCCGCGCCAGCAATGCATCGCACATGGCAGGCACCGGCCTTGGTCTCAGCCTGTCGCGCGCTTTGGCCGAATTACACGGCGGAACGCTTGTCTTCACTTCGGTTGAAGGGCAAGGTACGGTGTTCATTCTGACCCTACCAAAGGTGGCCCCGCATGCGACTACCTGAAACCCTCTCCATGCCGACCGTCCTCTGCATCGAGGACGAAACCCATATTCTGGAAGAACTGATCGATGAACTGAGCACTTCGGGTTTCAACGCTATCGGCGCGGCCAATGCAGGCGAAGCGTTGCGCATGCTGGACACGACGACGCCCGACATCATCATCTGCGATATATTGATGCCCGGCACCAATGGCCTGCAGTTTCTGGAACAGATTCGCGGCGCCCGTTCTGACCTTGCGGGAACGCCATTCCTGTTTCTGACTGCGCTCGCTGACCGCAGCCACGAGCTGACCGGCAGGGAGGCCGGCGCTGACGATTATCTGACCAAGCCAATCGATTTCGACGTTCTCATCCTCACAATCCGCGCGAGGCTCAATCTGGTCGCTCGGGTGAAGGCCATATCCGCCCATCCGGCGGCAATGGAACTGGAAGGCGAGTTCATCCATCTTTCGCGCCGGGAAACCGAAGTGCTGAAGGAGATCGGGGACGGGCACAAAAATGGTGAAATCGCCCGCAAACTTGGACTATCGGAACATACAGTCAGCGACTATGTGAAGGCCATCTATCAAAAGCTGAGCGTCTCTTCTCGCGCCGAGGCAACCCGTGAAGCAATAAGGCGCGGTCTCGTCGACATGAGATAAGCGAGCAAGTTCAAACATATTTGTTTGGGGATGACCGGCAATGATCTCGACAATCAGAAACCCCCAAACTACGGTTTGCGCATGAAGCAACCGGTTCGACGACGCGCTGTCTTCTTCATTGGCGGCTATGACCCTAAAACGCCCAAGGCGTTTTTTGGTCGATTGAATAGAGAAATCAAAAGGTTCGAGACACTCTGGGGCGTTCGTTCCGATGTTTCGGATGTCAGCATCTCGCCTGATTGCGAAATCGGCTCCGTGTTGATCAAAACGGTTCCTGCCGACGACGATTGGGATACCGAAACCGACTTTAATTTTCTCGTTCTGGACAGAATAGTGCTGGCGGATTTCGACCGCCCCCTGCCTGTCAGGCTGGCCAAATATCTTGTCGCTTTCGGCGATTTCGTCGTAACCGGCACAGCCTTTCGTTTCTTTGCGAAAGCCTGGCGCTTCGGGCTCTATTTCCTCTACCCGTTTCTTGTGCTCGCTTTGTTTGCAGCAGCAGGCTATGCCGTAGCGCGATGGACTGTGCAATGGCTGGGCGCCGTCAGCTGGCTCCTCGGTCTGGTGGTTTTTTCCGCAGCGCTCGCCGTTCTCGGCAAGCGGTGGTCAACCAACCATCTGATGGACCTATGGTCGTTTTCGCTCAATTTCATTCGGGGGCGGCGGCAGGACGCTGAATCTCTGATGCAGCGCTTTGCAGCCGGTATCGTCGAGCGCATCACCGCAAAACATTACGACGAAGTCATTCTGATCGGCCACAGCACCGGCGGCATGCTGATGCTGGACGTTGCCGCGCGCTGCCTTGCCATCGATCCGGAGTTCAGCAGCCGCGCGCCCAAAGTGACGGTCCTCACGCTTGGTTCAACCGCGCTCAAGGCAGGCTATCACCCTGCAGGCGGACATTTTCGCGAAGGCGTGCAACGGCTCGTGGACGACGGCAAGATCGACTGGGTGGAAATCCAGTGCCTGACCGACGCGATCAACTTCTACAAGACCGATCCTGTGGCCGAGATGGGCCTGAAGCGCGAGCCGCAACGGCCCTTCCCTGTCACAAAGACCGTGCGGATGAAGGAAATGCTGCAGCCGGAAATCTACAAGCGTGTGAAGCGAAACCTTTTTCGCGTGCACTATCAATATGTATTCGGAAATACAAAACCCTATTGGTATGATTTCTTTCAGATTTGCTGTGGTCCGATCTCGCTTAGAGACCGGACGGATGACCGAATAATCGGTGCCCTGCCAAAGAAGGAAACTATTGCCGAATGACACCGACACTGGCCGCAATCGTCTGGGCTATTGGGCTTGTTGCCTGGGTCGTTATCCGCATTCCGCATCAGCGGCGCGCGCGCAAGATCAAGGTTGCGAACAATGCAAAAACGCTGGCCGATCGGCTGGCGCTGGGTGCGGCGAGCGTCGGCCTGTCGCTGATCCCGATTGTCTATGTCGCAACCGGCTTTCCCGCCTTTGCTGACTATGGTTTCCAGCCATGGCTGGCCTGGATCGGTCTGATTGTCGAGATCGCATTCCTCTGGCTTTTCTATGCAAGCCATCGCCAGTTGGGCAAAAACTGGTCTGTTTCGCTTGAAATCCGCCGCGAGCACAAGCTGGTGACGGACGGGCTTTACAAATATGTCCGTCATCCGATGTATCTGTCATTCTGGCTGTGGGCGATTGCCCAATTCTGCCTGCTGCCGAACTGGTTTGCCGGACTGGCTGGCCTTGTCGGCGTCGCTATCCTCTATTTCTATCGGATCGATCACGAGGAGGCCATGATGCGCGCGGCATTCGGCAATTCCTATGACGAATATGCAAGCCGGACAGGCCGTGTCATTCCAAAAATCAAGTTCTAGTGATTTGGCTGAAACGGATCGGCGCTCTAGATACCTGTTCCAGTATATCGCGTTCAAAGTCGTTTCATCGTTCTCGAACGTGCTCAAACGAGTAATCGAAGATGACTTCAAAGCCGAACAGTTTGCGTCCCAAATCCCTGACCCGTCGCGGCCTCCTGTTTGCCGGGGCTGTACTTGCGTTCTATGGTAGCGCGGCACAGGCGGCACCCAAAACGCCTTCCAGAAGCTCGCCGCAAGCCGATGTCTATCTTCTGCGCGGTTTCGGGGACGTCTTCTCCACCGGCATCGATGAGATCGGCAAGCAGTTGCAGGCCAACGGAGTGGATGCGCATGTCGAGGGGCATCAGGCCTGGCGTTTCGTGCTGAACCAGATCCTCGCCGACCAGCGAAAGAACCCACGCGCGCCCGTGGTGCTGATCGGCCATTCGCTCGGCGCCAATGCCGTCATTGATATTGCAACCGCGCTCGAAAAGAAGGGCATTCAGGTCACTTATATGGCCACCTTTGCCGCCACCGCGCCAGCCCCTTTGCCCGGTAATATAAGGCGTGTCGTGAACTTCTATTTCAAGCAGCACGGCTGGGGCATGCCGCTGGCTGCCGGTCCGCGTTTCAAGGGCAACCTCGACAATCGCGACTTCTCAGGCATGAAGGATATCGGCCATTTCAACATCGAGAAGCAGCGCCCGCTTCAGGACGAAGTGGTTCGCAATGTGCTGAGCATCGTACGCTCAAGATGACCTGAAAAGCCGATTGGCGGAAGAGAATGTCCTCCATTTCCCATAACCTATTGAAATAACGTGCATTTGTATTGAGAATTTTCTGTATTTTCCATAACTTTCGAAGCAAAGTTATGGCAACGAGAATCAGATATGGCCCGCAATAAGCTTTCGGAAACTCGGATCAAGGCGCTGACCAAGCCCGGCATTTATTCCGATGGGGATGGCCTGTATCTGCGCGTTCGTTCCGGTGGCAGTCGCCAATGGGTGTTCATACATAAACGCTACGGAACAAGAAGTGAAACCGGCCTCGGCGGCTATGGACAAGGAACCGCCCCCGTCTCTCTTGCGCTGGCGCGGGAGAAAGCCGACGAGATGCGTCAACGGCTTGCGCGCGGCGAACGACTTCACGACAGAAAGACGTTCGCGGAAGTCATGGATGATGTGCTTGATGTCAAATTGGCATCGTCTAAGAATAAGAAACATCAAGATCAGTGGGCGATGACACTGCGGACATATGCCGCCCCGCTGCACAACAAGGCGATAGCAGAGATAACACGTGATGACGTGCTAGAAGTCTTGAAGCCGATTTGGACAAAGATTCCAGAGACAGCCGACCGGACGCGCCAGCGTATCGCACTGGTGTTTGAACACGCAACTGCGCGAGGCCTATTTGTTGGAAATAACCCGGCAGCATGGCGCGGTGGTTTGAAGGAACTACTTCCCGCCCGAAAAAAGCTCACGAAAGGCCACCACGCTGCATTGGCATATAAGACCCTGCCAGCCGTCATTCAAAAGCTTCGGCAGTCATCCGCCGTATCAGCACGCGCCCTGGAATTTCTGGCCTTAACGGCGACACGTTCCAATGAAACCCGAAGTGCTGTCTGGGATGAAATCAATTTTGCGGAAAAGCTATGGACTGTGCCCGCAGAAAGAATGAAAGCAGCACGGCCACATGAGATTCCGCTATCAGATCGCGCGATTGAAATTCTTATGGTTCAAAAGCAACGCGCCACCGGCGATCTGATATTCGAGGGGGACAAACTCAACACACCAATCAGTGACACGGCGATGGTGAAGGTATTTCGTGCGGCAGGCGCAGGAGACGCCACATTGCATGGCCTACGATCCTCTTTTCGTGATTGGGCGGGCGATGAAACTGACTACCCACGCGATATTGCGGAGGCCGCTCTTGCGCATGTTTTGAAGGATAAGACCGAAGCAGCATATAGGCGCGGAACAGCGTTAGAGAAGCGTCGTGCGATGATGGAAGATTGGAGCCAATTTCTACGGTAAGAAAAACGATAACGTAATCTGGGTCGCCGCCACATCAATACCCACTTTCCTACCGACACGCCTCTATACAAGTGACACGATCTTATCTCTAATTTGCACAAAATGTGGGCAAAGGGCAACGATCGAACTATTAGCACACACCGCAGAACAAATTTTTCTACGGGTACCGATTCGCTTGTTTATATTTCCGTACGTTGTGAGAGGTGGCTCATTCAGGACCTGACTTTTTACCCGTCCAAATGCATCACATAAATTTTGTCCTGCAAGTGACTCAGGATCAGGGTGCATCTTTGCTGCGCCCACGATCCAAGTTTCACTCGATTCAACAATTGGAGCATATATATGTAATAGTTTCTGTGCGCAGGTTTGAGCATCATACAAAGAGATGGTTTTGAGTAGAACCTCTATTGCGCTGGCGCGATCAGCAGGCGTTGCACCTGCCGGGGGAACAAATCCACGCCCTCTCAGAAACTCTTCGAATGCAGTTTCACCGATAATATCAGTATCCAGCTGAAAAAGAAAAGCATCAACCTTCTCTGTATCATCACCTTCGAAGAGTGAATTTCCGCGTATATGGGCCGCTATGCGATGTTCAATTGTATTATTTATCAGCCAGAATAGCACTTGCGTCCAACCAGCTGGTAACGTGCTATCCTGAGCAGGCTGTATCGCAATAAACTCGACTGAATGACCCAGATTAGCAAGTTCTTCGGTTAAGAACGTGCCAATTGCTATGAAATCTGTCTGCCCCTCGCAAATTACCCCAATCTTCATTTTTAAAGATCGCCACCATTCAAGTTCGGAATTAATCCCTCTATCCATAATTGTGACAATGTTTTGCCCCCCTTCAATATCGCCCACTTCTCCCGGTCAACATTAGCTGGCGGGGCCAACCTTCGAGCGAGCGTCTGACCTTTCTTGTCTCGATAAGCCACGAACACCCGGACATCATCATCGAAAATATCGAATGCATCAATCGAAGTCGGATTATGGCTAGTTAAGAATACTTGCTTTGGTCCGAAGCTTAGCTCATCATTTCTCACAGTTTTTACAACACGTATAGTTTCTTCAAGAAGCTTTCTAGTTAATTTTGGATTCAGTGCATTATCTATATTGTCAACTGAAAAATACTTTGGTGAATTAATATGGCAAAGTAGAACCGTAATAAATAGCAGAAAAAGAGTTCCTTCGCTACTATCGTATGCGGTTAACGTACGCCTTTTCTCGTGCATAAAACGATCAACGAAATACAAAACTTCTTTTTGAGCATCTGCAATACCTTTCGACACTAATTTTGTATCGATACTCCCGACCTTGAATGCGTTCGTCCATCCGGGTAGAAAAACCAAGTTGATGATAGATTTTGAGAATTCCATCAACTTCTCTTTGCTATAAGATACCTGTTCAGAATCTTGAACAGCATGCCCATGCAGTTGGAATAGTATGTCCATAACAGCCTGAGACAGCCCTTCTCCGTGGAGCCCAACTGGAGGGTCATACATCGAACTGACTTTCACTCCTCTCAGGAAGTCCGTTTGTGGCGCAAAGATGCAATATCTAGAAAATTCATCGAGCTGCTCAATCATATCAGGGGAGAAGGCAAAACTTGCCTTTATCTGGTCCCACAGTCCGCGAAACTTTTCGGCGGCTCGTGGCAACTGGTTCCCGAAAACGCGATCACCATTCCCGCTTCGTCCAAACTGAGGAACTCCACCGAAACTACAGCTTTCTGAGTGGAACTTCAGATTAAAATCATTATCGCTAGCCGTAAGATTACACTTATATTGCACGTCATTATCAAACTCCGCCAGAAGTTCGATAGTCTTTGGAATATCCATGCCCTTATGCGCAGACTTAATTAACGCGGGTGGAGATTGTCTAATTCCTTTTCTGGCCAGATCTGTTTCGGAAATTCCGCGTCCACACGCTGCAGATGCCAACCCAATGGCTTCGAGAAAATTAGATTTTCCAGCGCCGTTACCACCGATAAAAATATTAACTAAACCAAACTCTAAAGATTGGTCTCGGATTGATTTAAATCTGGCAATTGTAAGTTTTTTCAGCATATACAACCTGTAGTAGCATGCAGTCAGAGTGCACTAAATTAGACTTGATCATTCTCGCGCTCCGTTAAAAGAAGCTCACAAATTTATATCAAGTGCAAATCCTTAGCATTTCCATCGCAGCAAATTTAAAGCGCTGCAATATCATAATGCCGATTATTTATTAATTTGTGAAACTTTCGGCGGAGACATGAGAAAGGTAAGTCATCAGATCCGCGTTTTGGCTGTTTTATATCCATTTTCCTGTCCGTAACACAGCACCAAAACAATCAGCCCCTGATTTGCTCCCACCGTATTGCAATTGGCATAAGTTGGCCCCTGTGGTTCATTACAGCCACGCTTGATTTCCTCATTTTTTCAAGCGCTGCACTCTGAATTGACATCCCCCTCCCTTGATTCAGAATGCCTCTCTATTCCTTATCCTGCGCCAACGCCGCCAGCCCTTGATCGAGCTGCTTGCCCGTCTCCGCCGCGACAGCCGAGATGCTATATGTCTGTTAGGAATATAGGATTCACTATAAATCACACCGATTTTCACAAGTTATAAAATAATCTTTACTTACCCCTATTAATTGTTATCGTGTCTGCACGCCGGGGGTAATTGTGTTTTATAACGTATTTCTAATATATCGGCATATCCCTTACTTGCGCCGCACTGTGAGTAAGGGATTTGGAGTTATACAACTTTTACTAGTCATATTTAATTCAACCTATCTTTGGTTGCCATCCTGCACTTATACCACTATGCAGGTTACGCGCTTTCCCCTCTCCCCCCGTGGAAAGCGCGGCCCCGGCAGGCTCCCTCCTATACACTTCTCCTTATGTCGGGGCGCTCCTATTCAAATGCACCCACTGAATAGTCATATGCGATGGGCTGCATAGGCCCCGGCGAATTCCGGCACCCTCATGCTCAGAACGCCGGGGCACTCTATTTCTCCGTCGCCAGCATCGACATAAGCCGGTCAAGCCGCTTGTTGCTATTCACCTTAGACCAGAACGCTTATCTTCAAATAAAAATGTCCCGTTGCCGATCGCAGGTTACGTGCTACTCGATATCTACATGTAGAGAACAAAAGATAAGCAGAATTTTCAATAATTTTTCCTAGGCGTTGTCCCAGAAAAAAGAAAACTGCCATTCGTGAAGGTATTGATACCGAGTTGGTATCGGCCTGCCGTATCTTCGATGTAGCAGTTTGCATTATATTGGAATGAATTTCCCGCGATCCAGAGCCCGTCACAATTAATAAAAGTGCACCCTGTATTTCCCGCTTCAAAAAATGCATTGTTAAGAACAGATACACTATGAACTGTGTCGCCAGTCCCATTGATGGTAATGTTCGTACTGGTATTGAGCTCAAAATAACATGTATCTATTGTAATGCCGCGCGCGGATTGGCAATAAATACCGTTATAATTGGACTCGAAAGCGCAATTCTCGATACGTAAACCATAATGAGTGTCAGTCGTGTTACCGGCCAATGTAATGCCGGTCTTATCGACACCGTTGAAATCATTAATTCGAACATGACTCACAAGTCCTTGATTGCCCGTCCCTCGCGACATGAATATTCCACCTTCGGAGGTACCATCTGTGTTGCCAACACATTGCCCCCCCCTCGAAGGAGAAACAGTAGCAATCCTTGGCATAAACACACCAACCAACGAAATTATACATGAAAACATCATAAAGCTTTAGATTAGACAGAAACTCGCCATTGATGCACCTACCACCGCTAGTGCCATTGCCCCATATGCTTATATTCCGGATGACATTTATAAATCCGCTATACTCTGCAGCTCCGACGTTAAGAAAATGAGTAGTGATATCTACAGCCGGAGGGTCGAAAAAAACTTGCGGGTATCCTATGCCGTAAATCTCGACCTTGCATCCAACGGGGGCAACCAAGCCGCCTCTGACGCGATACTTTTTTCCATTTGATGGAACGCCAATCGCACCACCTTCTCCAGTTCCCATCAGCTTCAAATAGTTGAGCGCATCCTGCCAGTTGCTTGTTACGTCAGTGATTCCGTCTGCTATAGCGCCAAACATCGTTATAAGAGGGAGGGCTTCTGCAAGCTCCCACCATGCCCCATCAGCAGATTGAATCTTTCCAGCGTGTACCGGTTCCGAAATTGCTCTTCGATACAGCGCTCCACCTCCATCCCCAACCATCGAAAACCCCGCAGTACGAATATATTCTGCATCGGCATCCAAGCTAGTGTTCTGTACATTGTCACGTGTATCAATATCTACGCCACTTGATTTCATTATGAATTCCTTATTTAATGACTATCTAGATTTCTAATCAAAGAAGTATAATAATGAATCTCCGTTCTTACGTCTGACACATACGATCAGATTTACTTTATATGTGCAACACTTTCACATTCGAAGCGAATTGACCTCGATTATTTCTCCTGCATCAGAACGGTCATGATTCCATCCAGACGCTTGTTCGTCTCTTTCAACTCGTCTCTGGTATCGCGTAGATCATCGCAAATCCGATTGAAGTGCATATCGAACTCAATGCGCCTGATATATTCGTCCCGCACCTGATTGATGCGGGAATGAAGAGCGTCGTCACCGTCTTTGATCGAGCGGGATAGAACACGAAAAGCGACAATCAGCGTCGTGATGCAAACCCGGCCACCTGAACATCGGTATCGAGAAACCACCGCCATTCATCGCTCATGGCCTGCCCCATCCTCTGCCGTGCGTAAGCGCTGGCGAATGTGGAGGTGTTCAACGAGCCACCAGACGAACACCGTTCCGTTGACCAATGCGCCGGTGAGCGCATCGGCTGCACCGGTGTCCAGATAGCCACGTGCGATAAGATAGCTGCCCACTGCCTGCAGTATCTGCCGGATCAGCGGGAGAAGTAAATTAATTTCCATTGGGAACCTTTCGGCAATAAAAAAGCCGCCTCAAGGGCGGCGGCGTACACTGAATTGAGAGGTGAGTTATCGCTGACTTGCCTTCACAAAGAAGGCGTCAACGTCAGCCGGCGAATAGCCCATAGCTGCAAAAGCTTCCTGTAACTTAGGCTCTTTTCGGTAGAAATTATCGCTATCCTCGAAAGCGATCTGGGTAGCCCGATCCTGCCCCGCTAACCACCTTCCCAGATATGAGCGTAATCGTCAGGCGTTCTGCGAAGACAGTCTTGTCGCTCTTGATCTAACTCAGCATTAAACCAGGGATTGTCCCGCCAGTTTGCTTCCACAACAATTGCGCCGCTTGGCTTTTCCGGGCCGCGCAACATCACACCAACGGGATCGGTCTTTTTTCGGGCGTTCCAACTCCACCACATTTGCGCGCCAGCCGCTCGCATAGTTGGGCGAAGCATCTGGATTGAAGTTGAAGACGCCGTTTGTGCCTCCTCCCACCATGCCCGTTTAAAGCCTTCCAACGATTTCACGCTATCGGCGGTATAATCGTTCATCCCCTTGAACATCATCAGCCCATCGCCCGGCGTTCTGATCACGTCGCGGTAAACCTTGAAACCATCGGCTTCACTCAGCCGGAATGATGATAGCTTTGCCTCGATCAAAGCCTTTGACGACTGCGCAAGGTCTTTCTGAACTTCACGAATGCAGATGGATTTCAGGCCCTCTCCTGCACTGTTGCCCGGCTCGGCAAGACTGTCCTCTATCATCATCCCGGCGAAGAAATGGGATTTCCCCGATCCTCGTCCACCCCATGCGCCTTTGTCGCGTGCGGGTTCGAGCAGCGGGAGAAATACTCTCGCCGTTGGGATTTCTAAATCTCGTAGGGTCATTAATCCGCCTTCGGATCAACAATCACGCGCTTGACTGCCTGAACCTTGATAGCGTCCATGTCGGCATCACCACCGATTGCAAGCTTATCACCGTATTTCTTTGGAGCCATTTTCGACATGAGCCACTTGCGGGCATCAATGCGAAGGCGGGCGCGTTGTGCATCGTCCTCATTGCCAGTGTCGGCTATCTCAAGAATATCTTCCGTCATGGCGTCCATTTGCGCTTCTCGTGCGCGGGCGTACTGCGCAGAAAATCCGTGGCGATCATCTGTAACCCATAGACGAACTGTACTTTCCGCTGGCATTCCGCTTTCGGTGCACACTGAACGCAGAGAGCGACCAGATGCTATTTCAGCACAGATATGAACAGCTAATTCTTGTGTGAACTTAGTCGGCCTGCCCGCACCAATTTCCTGTCCGGTTTGAGCTTCTGCTCTGTCAGCGATCTGCTTGATTTTGTCAGGCGATAGGGGCTGTTCACGCATGGGTGCTCCGGTCGAATTGTTTTTCGTACACTTTTATTATTGCAGCTGAATAAATTTTCGTGTACAAAAAATCCTATGAAGATCGTATGGGATGAACCAAAACGCGAAGCCAATCTTGTTAAGCACGGCATGGATTTTGCATCGCTGACTATCGAGTTTTTTGAAGCATCCACCATCATCCCGGCTAAGCGAGGCAGGCTTCAAGCTATAGGACGCCTCGCAGACGGTACAATCGTTGTGATTTTCGTTACCCTCGGCACGGAAGCGCTCTCCGTTATCTCAATGCGCTCCGCCCGAAAGGATGAAAGGAGCCTAATCTGATGGCCAACAAATTTAATCCGAAACATGCTGCCGAACATGGTTACACCAAGGAAGACTGGGACGCAGTCTCAGACAACCCTCCTATCACCAAGGAGGAAATGAAAAGAGCAAAGCCATTCAAGGAAGCGCTGCCAGAACTTTACGAAAGCATTCAACGCTCACGTGGTCGGCCTAGAGTTGCCAGCCCCAAAGAGGCTGTCACGCTGCGCCTTGACCCTGATGTAATTCAAAAGTTCAAGGCAACTGGGAAAAACTGGCGTGGGAATATGACTGAGGCCCTACGGAAAGCCGTGGGGCTGTAAAGCCGCAAGCCAGTACACGACAGAACCGGTTATTCTGCACTCGGGGTGCCATTCTGCCTTCTGCTAACTTCGGCCGTCATTCGATCCTTTTGAATACCCATCAAGATATATGGCAGTGGAAGAGAGAGAATTACTGCTAGAACCGTGAAACCCATTAAAATCTGATAAACAACTGTTACTCCCTCTATCTTATTTTCCTTTAATACAGTAGCAACCAGTACAAGAACCAAAGTCAAAACATAAATAAAAACCAGATGTGAGAATCTCGCAAGTCTTAGCTGAATTTGTTCCGCATGCGTATAACCGGTTCTCCAACTGCCGCTGAGAAGCATGGAGGGATCGCCAATGATCGAAATAACTGCGACTAGAACACCTGCTAGAATTGAAAAAACGCTAAGAATACCAGAAAGCGTATCCTCGGCTTGCTCTAACAGATGACCATACCGCCAGCCTACGAATATTGATACAGTCGCCGCCGATATGAAGAAAAGCCAATTCCGGATTGTTAAGAGTCGAACACGCCGGCTGTTTTCCATTGTTTCATCACCCTCGAAAGAACCTTAAATGCATCTTGTGGATCAAGAGCGATATCGTCACCATCAATGTCAACCTCGGAACGAATGGCGATCTTGCTACGAGTGATAATATTTCCGTCGCGGGTGACAATCTTAAACTCGTCGTCGGATTCTGCGACCTGCACTGCCAACTTAGACATCATTTGAGGGACCAACTGATTAGATGTGCGTCCATCGTAACCAAGATGCACGGTTGCTTCGATATCGCTCATCGCATCTGTTTCGCTTTGGTTGGCCGCAGCCTTCCCTATTTCCGATATAACTTTCAGAATAGGATCGATCACGACGAACGGTGCCGACTTCTTCGCATTCTCGTTTAGTTGTTTGATAGTTGGAAGATAAGAAGCAATACCAAGATCGATCGTTTTAACGCCAGATTTGACCAGCTCCTTTATAAGCTTTTTGTCACCTTTTGGGTGAAGCCCGAACTGAGTTGATGATTTTGGCCTCTTCGCATGCTCAAAAAACTTCTGAAGAAGAAGACTTATCTGGCCATCGTTGGTATGACCATCGGCAACATATCCAACGTTATTCCCAGAAACCACCAAATAGATACCGGTTTTCAAGAACTCTAGTCCTTTCGGCGGGGGCTGACGCCCTACTTTTGCGCCTCCAGCTTCTACGGTTCCGGCTTTGCGGCCAGCAGAGTACATTGTAATGTACACGCCGGTATTGTCTCCGTTCCTTGAAGCTATATGGGCTTCAATATTGCTTGAATAAACAAACTTGGTGTCAGCGGGTTTAGGGCACTTTTGAAGGGCAGATTTCAATACTGCCTCAAGGGATGCGCCACCTGAGCTCAACCACAATGCTCTGCGATAATGTGCCGTTTTTTCCAACCGTACGTCTCCCGCCAATTTAGAAACAAGAGATAGGATAAAAGCACGATTCGCCCATAAGATGAGAACAATTAACTCATTCCACCAAAAGTTTAGCCAGCGCTAATATATAACAAGTCCAATAAGATAGAGATTGAAGAATTTAAGAGGGTGCGGAACACGCAAATCACCCCTCTAAACCCTTCATCACTCTTTCGGTTTACCGGGTCAAGCCCTCCAAGCAGTGATTTTCGTATTTGTGTAGCCCCAATATGCGGCTAATACATCAAGACAATCTCGAAGGTGATCGGTGGCATAATTCTTGCGCCGTTTGTCGCTACAAATTGCATCCAGCGTGAACCCCTGTCCTGCGATTTTGCTGACCAGATCATACCCTACAACACCGAGTAGCTCTTGGCATTTTTTAAGTTCTTGCCCTGCTTGAATCTGACTATCGCTTATCGTGGTACGTGCACCGCCTCCATCTACAAGCTCACGGCTATAATCGAACGAACCGGCACCTGCACCGCCTAGCCGCTCATAAAAGTAACAAAACGACTTCGCAGCGCGTATCTGCGCAACATTCAAATGGCCGCGCGCCGCCATAGTGATAATCGCGCTTTCTCTGGCGTTGTGCGCAAGCTTCACCTTCCGACGGTTTCCGCTCGTTTCTGTATGTGCACAACTATACTCGGGGTTATCAACTCGAAGGAAGACAATGTCTTCCTTTGGTTCCCATTTCGGTGCAGCTGATTGTTTCCTAGTCATGCTGGCACCTCACGCGGCCAGTTTGTGCGCAGCGGCGAGCGGTTCAAGCCCCTCCGCAATCCGCAGCTCGTCAACAAGTACGACGACCTTATGCCAAGCCATCCGTTTGCCAAGTCCCGGCTTACCGGCTTTCTTCATGGCATAAGTGCTTTGAACCCGGCGCATATCGTACCCACGCGCCAGCAAAAACCGCTGAACAGATTCATAGCTGGCGGATACTCCTTGATCGAACCGGCGAACGCCTTTGGCTGCAATGTATTGGTCAATCAAAATTGCTTCTTGCTTCATAAAAATTCTCCATGCGGTATGAAAATGGCCTTCCGGCGCTTGGAATGGCTTATTGCGGTTGAAACCCGCTTGTGTGCTTCGGCCTCCGTAATTCCTATGATCTGAGCGATTTGCAGTGTGTCCTTGCCCGACTGGAACAGGCAAAGTGCCACGCCGTAAGTGGCGTCCTTCTTGGCAAGATATGGGCTAATTGGCTAGTCGGCTTGAATGGTTTGCATTATGCCGCCCTCCCCAACCGTTGGAATGTGGATGGGTGCGGGGCATTCGGAACGCGGTCCAGATTGAAATCTTTTCCGTTGGCTTCCGCTAATGCTTGCAAGCGCGTCATGGCGGCTTCCGGGCTGGTGTCATAATGATCGCGGCGCTTTTCCTCTGCGGCGTTGTTGAGGCGCTGACGGGCTTTCTCGGCTTCCCATTTTGCCGTTGCTCGGGCGCGGCTTTCAGGCGTCCATGAGGATTGCGATTGTGCTCGCTGGCGCTGTTCCTCGCGCTGTTCACGTAGTGCACGGTCGCGATCTGCGTCCCATGCTCTAGCTTCGAAGATAGGCTTCATAACCTTGTTGCATTCCTGGCGAAGTTCTGGAGGTGACGGCAGGAAAGTATGACCAAGCGAACCCTGCAAAATCAGCTTCGTGGCAGTTTGCAGGCCATGGCGGGATACACCTTCGAGGGCGAGATAGTAGCCAGCGATGTTCACCTGATCGTTAGCCGAAACCCTTGAGGGCAGGCCGGAAAGCAAGGTCAAGCACTCTAACATTTCCTGCTGAGTGGCTTTCGTCGTAAATTCCTCGGTTCTCGCTATCTGGCTCATCTTTCAAAACTCCAAGTCGCCTTGCTTCGTCGCGTAGTGCATCCCCGATATTTCGAGGCTTCGGAGGTGGATCGACGCGGCGAGGCTGTTTGCGCTCGGCGGCAGATCGGCACCAGTTGCGCCATGTGGCCTCCCAATCGAGTTTCACGCCACGCTGACCGGGTTGGCCGCGCCAGTAGTCGCGAAACTTGTCCGCCTCGCGCTGGCCGTCCTGCTCGGACAAGCCAAGGCGAACTGCTTCGGAAATGTCTGGATGGAAATTGTCTGGGAGACGCGATCCGCTTCCAACTCTCCGCAAGGAAGCCGAAGACCTACGCCTGCAAATGGAAAAGGCAAAGCGCCAGAAGAAAGCCTTCAAGGATATTGAACGCGCCTTCATCCGCAAAAACGCTGAAACCATCGCAGTAGAGCGCGGTATTTCCTACCGCAACGGCTCTCTGGATTGGGGGCGGTAATGGCACGGCTTGAATTCAGCAAGAAGACAAAGCGGGACGCTCTCGAACGTTCACAGATGCGCTGTGAAGCATCTGGCCCGCTCTATGGCTTGGAAGAAGGCCAGCGTTGCTCAATCCCGCTTAGCAATGGCGTTGAGTTCGACCATGAACTTGCCGCATCGAACGGCGGTGATAACAGCATCGAGAATTGCAAGGCTGTTTGTCTACGCTGTCACCGCTGGAAAACAACGCAGTTCGACACACCCCGCGCCGCCAAGACAAAGCGCCAGAGCGATAAGGCAAAAGGCATTGTCCGGCCCAAGGGCGCAATCAAGTCGGCTGGTTTTGCCAAGGCTGCTAAACCTTCCAAAGCACTTTCCAAGCCTCTCCCTCCCCGTAAGCGCGACATATTCGGTCGCCCTGTTAGCGAAGGTGCGCGAGCATGAAACTTTCATCTGATTTTGCCGCTCTCGATGTGAAAATAGGTAGAAAGGCCCTCACCAAACATTTCCAGAAGCGTCCGAGGCTTGGGCCTTGCCCGGAGAAGTTGCGTATTCCAATCGTTATTCACGGATACTTGGACGATCAGTTGAGCCATGACGACGGTGTTAGCACTGAGTTCTCAGTCATCGTGGAGAAAGTCGAGGTCCAGCCATGACCACAGTACCGGAAGAAGCCGTGAAGGCGGCAACAAAAGCTCTCGCTGAAAAGCTTCAGTATTTTGGCGGATGTGCGGACCGGGTTGCCTCTGAGATGTCCGAAATTGCCCTCACCGCCGCATTGCCTCACCTACCGCAAGGGGTGGGCGTAAACATCGATGAAATCGTGCAGCCGCTGGAAGATATTCACGCGCCCGGTGGCCTTTGCCGCTGGACCGACGTTGCAACCGCGATTGGCGAAGTTCGTCGGTCTCTCCGTTCGCTTGAGCCATCCGCAGCGCGTTCGCTGGCGTTGGAGGAAGCTCTAACCGAAACCCGCATCGACCTTGTTATCTTGCAGGGGAATGTCGCTGACGCCGCCAAGACGGATAGCCGATGGGAAGGCATGCACGAGCGCGTTGGTTCGTGGATCAAGCGCATAGATGCCGCCCTATCCTCACCCTACGACCTTTTTGTCGGCATCGACAATTTCTTGGAGAAAAACCCATGACGGACCTCATTACCCGCCTCTCCAAGCTAGACGCACAAGCAAGCGCCGCTCAATGGACGGTAATGGAAGCTAATGGAACGGCCATGAAAACCATCGCCCTCTTGCGCGCAAAGGAGGCCAGCAACGCTCAAACTATCTGAGCGGCTTAGCGAACTGACGATTTACAAGCGTAAGGGCATTTGGATGGTTGAGTACCTGAGAGAGCGCAGAGCAGTGTCAGGCGGCTTCCCTCATGTTTGCTCCCACCATAAACCCCGCTGGAAAGCCAGTGCATTGAAGTGGAAAGCGTTTTTTCGCCGCAAGC
Organism: Ochrobactrum sp. BTU2; assembly: GCF_024539785.1. Classification (NCBI taxonomy): domain Bacteria; kingdom Pseudomonadati; phylum Pseudomonadota; class Alphaproteobacteria; order Hyphomicrobiales; family Brucellaceae; genus Ochrobactrum; species Ochrobactrum sp. BTU2. Next base: position 318,015 of record NZ_JAHWRG010000003.1, read on the forward strand.
ATTTCGAGGAAAGGCAGGCCAGCAAATGAACGGTTTCGGTTTTATCATGACGTTTTTTGTCATTTGGTTCTGGCTCAATCCAGACCGAGCTGGGGATTGGGCCGCAAAGGCGAAACGAGCTTTTCAGGAGGCCAGCAATGCCGAGTAAGGAGCACGAAGCGCTTGTCGAGCAAATAGGTCAGCTTGTTTACAAAGCCCAACGCCACCGTTCCAACCCAAATCATGCAGCCAGTGAAATCATCTCCACCATCCTCGCCGCTCAAAACGAGCATATCGAGGCTAAAATTGACGGCTATATCGAGAATTTCCGAACCATGTCACGCATCAACGGTGTTCATGTCACAAGAGCGCGTACCGAGCTGAAGCGGCGTCTGATTGATGAAAGCCCCCTTGGGGAGCAGAGCGAATGAATAACGACAACATACCTCGCCTCATGTCACCCAAAGAGGCAGCAGCGGCCACAACAATGTCTCGCGTCCTGCTAACCATGATGGCAAAAGAGGGCAAATTCCCATGCCCGGTCAAGATCGGCGCGAAGCGAATTGCTTATGTGCGCGCCGAGGTAGAAGCATGGATCGACGCACGAATAGGCGACAGGGCGGCATAAAAATTGCTGCCCACCGCACCGTTTAAGGTTATGGCAATGGATAAATTATTCTGAAAAACATAATAAAATCAATGCTATTGGCGGAAGAGAATGGGAGTCGAACCCACCAAAGACCGTCTATCGGCCCCTCCCGGATTTGAAGTCCGGACATGCCACCGGGCATGCATCCCTTCCAGATATTGAATTCATTTCATAAATTCGTATCGGCACGCCATAGCAACGGGCAGATTTCCAACCTGTTGCTACTCTTTCATTCGCTCCTCATTCCTACAGCACCAGCAATCATAGCGTCAATCTGGAGCATGTCTCCCGAAAGTGGGAACCGGTTTCGGGATAAAGACATGATTAAAAACAAACAGATAGAGCATTTCCAACGATTCAGTCAAAACAGGAAATGCTCTAGACGGCTGGTATCCAGCCGCCGGTCACTGAATGATGCAGGTTCCCGGCCACTCATTGCATGGCCGGTTAGCGCAGCCGCCAACGGCGGCCAGAACGAGTATCAGGCAGATGGTCGTCGAAAGAGATTTCACTTCATTCCTCCGGTTGTCCCTACTTCCCCTTGCGTAAAATCACCGAACAAGTCCAGCTTGCGGCGGTTGAGGCGGCGCATGTCTCCGCGCCTTATCGTGACGCTGTTGCGATCGAAGAATTCCAGTATCTGGATCGCCACCTTGCGACCGCTATCCACCCGGTCGCGAAACCGCGCTGCAATGAACCAGCCACCATCAAATGCCGCATCCATATCCGACAGGATGCCGATCATTTCGGCAATCGTTGCCCGCAGGAAAAAATGGTCGTGCGCCACTTCGTGCACCCGGCCCATGCGCCCTGAAAGTTTGAGAAGGCGGCGAATATCTTCCTCCCGCTCATCAAGCAGAACCGAAATATCGCGCACGCGCGGCGGACGAAAACGAGCCTCACCGCCAAGCAGCGGCGCAATGCGCTGCCAGAGCGCCTCGTCGGCGTCGCTCATCGTTACTTCATGATCGCGCAGGCGAAGCCAGGCGCCGTCCAGCCTCAGCAGGTCCGCTTCGACCAGCGCGGCGATGGCAGCGCGAAAGGCGGGTGCTGGCAGGCGCGGTTTCAACAGCAACCGCAGCCGTTCGACACCCATGCCGATCAGGTCTGGATTTTCTTCATGGAAGACGCCGAGCCGCGCCAGAATATCGTCACGCAGAGCGTCCCATCGTTCCGGCAATAACAACAGCACGGAATTTGCTTGCGGGAGCATTACGGCATCGAGCCCGTGCGCCAGACCTTGCGGATCGTCCGCCAGCGCGCGGTCGCGCAGGAATGCTGTCGCATCAAGATAGTAAGGTTCGGCAGTCAGCAGTGCGCGTGCCGATTCCACCGGGTGGTCAATGGAGTGGGCGTCAAGCTGTGCCATGCGCTCCGGACTGCGGCGCTTGCGTTGCGGCGGGCGCAGATCGAGAAAACGTCCGCCGCCAATGGTGCGTTGTGCGGACACATCGCGGATGACGAAGCGGTCTCCGGCTGCAGCCGAGACAGGACGATCCAGCACCAGTTGCACTCGATCTTCTGTGCCCGGCTGGAGCTCTTCATCCCGCAAAAGCACGATGCGGGCACCGACCTCAGCTGACGCATGATGCAAGCGAACCGGGAACCACTGACCAAGCGGCTTTTTCTCCGAGGACAGGATTTGCAACGATGCATCGATGCGATCCGTCGGGCGATGAAGGCCGGGCGAAACCAGCATGTCGCCGCGATGTACCGCCTCTTTCGATATGCCGTCACCTGCCAGATTGAGCGCACAGCGATCACCTGCCTGCGCGGTCTCGCTTAGCCTGTTCTGCGCATGAATGGTGCGGATACGCGCCTCCTTGCCAGACGGGCTGATGACCAGATGATCGCCAATAGCGACCTTGCCGGAAAGCACCGTGCCCGTGACCACTGTGCCAGCGCCCTTGAGCGTGAAGGAGCGGTCCACCGCAAGACGAAAGCGTCCGTTTGTCCGCCGCTCACCGAATGCATGCGCTTGCACTTCCAGCAGCGCCTTCAGATCGTCGATCCCGGCACCCGACACGGTGGAGACCGCCAGAACGGGAATGTCGGCAAGCCCTGTCAGCGCCAGTTCATTGCGGATAGCAGTTTCAACTTCGGCAAGACGGTCGGGTTCGACAAGATCGGATTTGGTGATGACGGCGACACCGCGCCTGATGCCGAGCAGGTTGACGATTGCCAGATGTTCGCGGGTCTGCGGCATGATCCCGTCATCGGCAGCGACAACCAGCATGACGAAATCGATGCTCGCCGCGCCGGCAAGCATCGTATGCACGAATTTTTCATGCCCCGGCACGTCAACAAAGCCGAGTATGTCCTTTTCGTCGCCGGACAAGGGCAGATAGGCAAAACCGAGATCGATGGAAATGCCTCGCGCCTTTTCCTCCTTCAGCCGGTCCGTGTCGACCTGTGTAAGAGCGCGCACTAGCGAGGTCTTGCCATGATCGATATGCCCCGCCGTTCCGACGATCATGGCTTTTCGTTCAGCGCATTGCGCGCTGCCTCGATGAAAGGGGCGGCAAGCGCACTGCCGCCCGCCTCGGCGCGCATGAGACATTCGTAAGCCGCCACCGGGTCGCGTTCCACGCCCATGCCAAGATGCAGCGCGGCGCCAAGCATGGCTTCTCCATCCGGGTCGCCCGCAGCGGACGCATTCCGCCACCAGTAAACGGCCTGAGAGGGATCGCGCGGCACCCCGAGAGCATTATGATAGATCATGCCAAGCCGCGTCATGGCTGCAGCTATGCCGCCTTCCGCCGCCTTCAACGCCCATTCGCGCGCCTCAACCGGGTCGGCGGCTATCACCTCACCTTCCATGAGCATCCAGCTCAGCATGTCCTGCGCCTGCGGATCACCCTGTTCTGCAGCAAGCCGGTACAGCCTTGCAGCTTCCAGATAGTCGGCTTCAATATCTTCGCCCTTGAACAGCAACGAAGCGAGATTGCGCTGGCCGGAAGCATCGCCAGCCGCGGCGGAAAGGGCCAGCCAGCGCTGCGCCAGGCCGATATTTTTCTCAACCCCCATGCCGCCCGCAAAGCAGGCGCCGATATTGTTCTGCGCACGCGCATTGCCTGCACGTGCCAGCGGCTCCCAGATGGAAAGCGCCGCTGCGTAATCACCCGCCTTTGCAACGACAAGCGCATTTTCCAGCGCTTGAGCTGTCGTGTCCGGCTTCGGCTTGCGGGTGAAAAGATCAGCGAGCCGCATAGGATGACAGGTTCCGAACAAAACTGGTCTCGTCATCAAGGCAGCGCAGATCGAGTACGAGTGCACCCTTTTCGATCCGCCCGATGACCGGCAAAGGCAGCGCACGCAATGAACCGCCGAGCGCTGTCAGCGCGGAGCCGCTACCGTCTTTCGGCACAATCGACAATCCGGCGCTTGGAACGGTCGAGAGCGGCAATGCGCCGGAGCCGATCTGGCTGGCGCAATCTGTCACCGCCACAATGAAAGCCGGGCCGAGTATTCTCTCCAGCTCCGGCTTGAGCCGTGCCGCCTGCGCGGCAATTTCGGTCTGCGGACGCGCCAGATAGCGAATAGTCGGCAGCTTTTCAGAAAGTCGTTCGGGGTTGCGATAAAGTTTCAACGTCGCTTCAAGTGCTGCGAGCCTGATTTTGTCCACCCGCAAAGCACGCTTCATCGGGTTCTTGTTAATACGGGCAATCAGATCGCGTCGCCCGACAATGAAGCCCGCCTGTGGTCCACCGAGAAGCTTATCGCCGGAAAAGGTGACGATATCTGCACCTTCAGCGACCGCTTCGCGCACTGTCGGCTCGTGTGCGAGACCGAAGGAAGTCAGATCGGCAAGTGTGCCGGAGCCAAGGTCATTGACCAGCGGCACGCCCTTAGCCTGCGCAATAGCGGCCAGTTCCGACGCTGTGACTTCCCGCGTAAAACCTTCAATCCGATAGTTGGAGGTGTGGACCTTCAGTACCAGCCCTGTATCCGGGTTGATTGCATTCTCGTAGTCACGCGGATGCGTGCGGTTCGTGGTGCCCACTTCGACAAGCCGTGTCCCGGCGCGGGTCATGATGTCCGGCATGCGGAAAGCGCCACCGATCTCGATCAGTTCGCCGCGCGATACAATGGCCTCCCTACCTGCAGCAAGGCTGTTCAGCACCAGAAGTACAGCAGCGGCATTGTTGTTGACGACGGTGGCATCTTCCGCCCCCGTCAGCTCACAGACAAGTGCGCGCAGATGGTCGTCCCGCTCGCCACGCCCGCCCGATGACAGGTCAAATTCGAGCGAAACCGCCTGCCGCATGGCTTGTGTGGCAGCCTCGACGGCGGCTTCGGCAAGAATGGCTCGCCCCAGATTGGTGTGCAGGACAGTTCCGGTCAGATTGAACAGCGGGCGCAGGCTCGATTGCCCTGACGCTTTAAGCAAGTGGAGAACCCGTTCAGCCAAATGCATGTTGCTGGAGAGCGAGGCGCCGGATTTCACCGCCTCGCGCTCATCGCTCAAAACCTTGCGAATAGCCTCAGTCACCGACGCGCGGCCAAAACTCTCCAATGCCCCGGAAAGCTCCGCCATTTGCAGGATGGCATCCACGGAGGGCAGGTGGCGCAGCGAAGACTTGATCTGGTCCATGCTGCCTCACAGTCCGGCAAGAAGCGGCGAGAAGCCGCCTCGCCTGTAAGGCGTCTCGCGCATCAATATATCAAGGCCGAGGCTCGCAATATCGTCGGTCATAGGATCGGCATCCGCCGATAGCTGCTGATAGATGATCTTGACCCAGCGCTGGCATTCGTCGCAGGTTTCAGCCTTGATAATGCCGCCACCTTCCTCGACTTCCTTGTAGCCGATACCCTTTGTCGAGCCGCAGCACACACATTTGACCCGGACATAGTGCCAGAGCGTGTTGCAGACGGAACAGGAGCAGAAACGCGCGCCATGCGCACCGTGCCAGCCCACGACCGTCGAGCTTGACGGAATGCTGCCGCAAGTCGGGCAGACGCCATCGGCAACGGGTTTCAGCGACTTCGGGTCAAGCGCCGCTGCAAGCCGCGTGAAATGGAGCTGCAAGCCTGCCCAGACATAGATATGTTCAGCAATTGCTTCCGGCGGCAGCATACCGGCAAAAATTGCCTCGATCATTCGGCGACGCGCACCCGCATCGCTGTTCGCCACACGTTCCAGCGCATCGGCGGCATCTTGCGGTTTGGCGATCGTGCAGGCGTGCTCGAACAGCCGGTCGAAGACAGTCCCGAGTGCTGGTTCCGATATGGTATCCGCACGATCGATCGCCGGCATGCCGAATTCCCGTCCCCGGTCGTCGCCGTGTCGCGCGGCGACAGGACCGAGACCAGCCGCTATTTCAGACTGTGCCTCGCTTAGTTCGGCAATGAACTCCAGATAAGGTTTCAGCGGGCTGACCGAACCCAGAAAACGCAGGCGCTCTGCTCTTCTGGCAAAAAGCGCGCCGGGGTCCGGCAATTGCACGAAGGGTGGGGCCGATATTTCGCCGATGACCGTCGGGTCCGGCACCAGATCTTTCTTGCCTGCCATGTCACTCCTCACGAACCCAACGGGTCACGTAAACCACGGAATATTATTACCCTCTAGGACGCCGAGCAAGTTCAGGCGGCAGGCTTGCTGCCGCCCTGCTTCACTTTCTGCTTCGATGTCAGTTCGCGCAACCACTTGCGGTGATGTCGCCATGCCCAGCCGCCGGTAACCGTGCCGCGTGTCATCGCATTGATCGTGCCCTTGACCCAGATCGCGGCATAGACGTGCACGATCCAGACACAGATCGCCGCCACCGCCGCCATGGAATGGACAAGCAGGGCCCAGCGCTGCTGGTTGATGCTGGTGAAGGAACCAAAATATTCGTTCCAGATCATCACGCCGGAAACAATCAGGATGATGATCAGCAAAGACATGGACCAGAAAACGAGCTTCTGACCGGCATTATATTTGCCGACTTCAGGCAGCTTTTCCTCATTGCCGGAAATCACGTCATTGGCATGTGCGAGCCATTGGCTGTCTTCGCGCTTCCACAGATTGGCGCTCCAGAAACGCACGAAAAGCCCCAGAAAGCTGAAGAACAGCACTACGCCGATCCATGGATGGATGGCGCGTGTCCATTGTCCGCCGCCAAACAGGCCCGACAGGAAAAACAGCGATGGGTGGAACATCGCAAGGCCGGACAGGGCCAGCAGCACGAGGCTGATGGCGGTGATCCAGTGATTGATGCGTGCGCCACCGGAATAGCGATGCACCTTGACGGGCTTACCGAGTTCTATCCCGTCACCGCGTTCAACATCGTCAAAGTCGGTCTTGCTCATGAGCTTTTCTCTCCCGTGAGCTTTTCGGCCTGTTCCTCGTCATGCTCTGTCACGACGTTCGGACCCTTGAAGATATAATGCAGCAGACCTGCTGCCGCAGCCAGCCCCATTGCGGCCATGCCTGCATATTTGGACACACCCTTCCACGCTTCGACAACCGGGCTGATGCGCGGATTGTTCGGCAGGTTGGCGTAGATTTCCGGCTTATCGGCGTGTTGCAGCACATACATGACATGCGTGCCGCCAACGCCCGGCGGATCGTAGAGCCCGGCATTTTCGAAGCCGCGCGATTTCAGATCCTTGATGCGGCCATCGGCCCATTCCTTCATCTCGTCCTTGGTGCCATAGACGATGGCCTGTGTCGGGCAGGCCTTGGCACAGGCCGGTCCCTGTCCCACCGCGATGCGGTCGGAGCAGAGCGTGCACTTATAGGCCTTGTGGGTTACTTCCGAAACACGCGGAATGTTGAACGGGCACCCCTTGATGCAATAGCCGCAGCCGATGCAGTTATCGTGGATGAAATCGACGATACCGTTGGAATATTGCACGATTGCGCCTGGCGCCGGACATGCCTTGAGGCAGCCGGGGTCTTCGCAATGCATACAGCCATCCTTGCGGATCAGCCACTCCAGATTGCCGGTGTCGGGATTATCCCACTCGGTAAAGCGCATCAAGGTGAAGGTGTTCGGCGTCAGATCGTGCGGATTGTCATAGACACCCACATTGATGCCAACCTCCTCATGCGTGTCGTTCCATTCGGCGCAGGCGGACTGGCAGGCCTTGCAGCCGATGCATTTCGACACGTCGATGAGCTTCGCCACCTCGGTCTGGCGCTCGGCAGGCGGCGTCACATTCGACGCCGACCGCCTGATCAGGTCCTTGTCACCGAAACGCGGCTGTTGCGGCTGGACGCTAGGATTGGGAACGGGTGGAAACATCTCTAGTCCCTCCTAAGCTACAGGCGCGCTTGAGCGCTCGATATTGACCAGAAACGCCTTGAACTCCGGCGTCTCGATGTTCGCGTCGCCGACGAAAGGTGTCAGCGAATTCGGGCCGAAGCCCTTGCGGGCAGCACCCATGAAGCCCCAGTGGAGCGGAATGCCGACCACATGCACCGTCTTGCCGTCGCAGATGAGCGGCTTGATGCGCTTGGTCACCACGGCTTTGGCCTTGACCGAGCCGCGCTTCGACCACACCCGCACCCAGTCGCCCTTGGCGATGCCCTTTTCTTTCGCCAGCTCTTCCGAGATTTCCACGAAGAATTCCGGCTGCAGAACGGCATTCACCGTGACGTGCTTCGTCCAGTAGTGGAAATGCTCGGTCAGGCGGTAGGAGGTCGCCGCATAGGGGAACTCCTCCGAGGCCGTTTCCGCGAACTGCTTGAAGTCGTCGTTGAAGACGCGTGCCACCGGATTGCCCCGAACCTTCGGCGCGATCACATTGGCGACAGGCGATTCAAACGGCTCGTAATGGGCCGGGAACGGACCGTCACGCATCATGCCGCGGCTGAACAGGCGCGAGGAGCCTTCCGCATTCATGATGAACGGACCGACCTCGTTCGGCTTGGCGGTCGGCGCGATGTCCGGCACGTCATAGCCCGTCCATTTCGAACCGTCCCATTCGATGAGCTTGCGGCTCGGGTCCCACGGCTTGCCGTTGAGGTCGGCGGAGGCGCGGTTATAGAGAATGCGACGGTTTGCAGGCCACGACCAAGACCAGTTGAGATAGGCGCCTGTCTCGTCCGGATCATGGTTGTCGCGGCGAGCCATATTGTTGCCAGCTTCGGTGAAGCAGCCGGAATAAATCCAGCAGCCTGATGCCGTCGAACCGTCGTCGCGCAATGCCGCAAAGCCGGACAGAAGTTTGCCAGCCTCCGCAACCACCTTGGTCGGATCGGTTGGATCGGTCACCGTGCCAATCGCACGACCGTTCAGTTCCTTGGCCAGTTCTTCAGCCGTCGGTTCGCCCTCATCCTTGTAATCCCAGACGAGATTGAGGATCGGATCGGGGAAAGCACCGCCTTCCTTACGATAAAGCTCCTTCAGCCGCAGATATATCTGCGCCATGATCCAGTTATCGGTCTTCGCGTCGCCGGGCGGTGTAGCACCAGGCCAGTGCCATTGCAGCCAGCGTCCGGAATTGGTGAGCGAACCCTCATCCTCTGCAAAGCAGGTGGAGGGCAGCTGGAACACTTCCGTCTGGATGGAAGCCGAATCCACATCGTTGAATTCACCGTGGTTTTCCCAGAAACGGGAGGTTTCCGTTTCCAGCGGGTCCATCGTCACGAGGAATTTCAGCTTCGACAAAGCATCGGTCAGCTTCTTGCGGTTCGGCACCGCCATCAGCGGATTGAAGCCCTGACAGACATAGCCGTTGACCTTGCCTTCATACATCATGTCGAAGATACGAAGCATGTCGTAATTCGGCACGTCCAGCTTCGGCAGCCAGTCATAGACGAAGTCGTTTTCGACAGTTGCGGCACTGCCCCACATCGCCTTCTGGAAACTGACGAAGAACTTGCGATAGTTCTGCCAGTAGCTCGTCTGGTTCGGGCGCAGCGGCTTGAAACCGCGTGTCGACATATAGATTTCGAGATCGGTTTCCTTTTCAACCGGGATATTCATATAGCCCGGCAGAAGATTGGACATCAGACCGATATCGGTCAGCCCCTGAATGTTGGAGTGACCGCGCAGCGCATTCATGCCGCCGCCACGCACGCCGATATTGCCGAGGATCAGCTGCAGCATCGCCATGCAGCGAATATTCTGCGACCCCTTGGAATGCTGCGTCCAGCCGAGCGCATACATCGACGTCATCGTCTTGTCAGGCGCCGAGCATTCGGACATCATCTCGGCCACTTTCAGGAATTTCTCCTTCGGCGTGCCGCAGATGCGTTCCACCATTTCCGGCGTGAAGATCGAAACATGCTGCTTCAGGAGATTCCAGACGCAGCGCGGGTTCTGCAACGTGTCATCGACAACCGCATAGCCGTCATCGCCGATCACATAATCCCAGCTCGAGCGGTCATAATCCCGCTTTTCCTCATCATAGCCGGTAAACAGCCCGTCCTTGTATTCGAAGCCATCCTTGATGATGTAGCTGGCATTGGTGAAATGCTTCACATAATCCCACTGCACCTTGTCATTCTGGATGCAGTAATTGATGACGCCAAGCAGGAAGGCGATATCCGAACCCTGCCGGATAGGCGCATAGAAATCCGCCACGGAAGCCGTGCGCGTGAACCGCGGATCGACGACGATCAGCCGGGCACCGCGGTTGGCCTTGGCCTCCGTCACCCATTTGAAGCCGCAAGGATGCGCTTCCGCCGCATTGCCGCCCATGACGACGACGAGATCGGTGTTCTTGATATCGGTCCAGGAGTTGGTCATTGCTCCGCGGCCAAATGTTGGGGCGAGACTCGCCACCGTCGGGCCGTGTCAGACGCGTGCCTGGTTATCGAATGCAACTATGCCTGTGCTGCGCACCACCTTGTAGGTGAGAAACGCCGTTTCATTGGTGGTTGCCGAAGCCGCAAGGAAGCCTGTCGAGGTCCAGCGGTTGACTGTTGTGCCCGCCGCGTTCTTCGCGATGAAGTTGGCGTCGCGGTCGTCTTTCAGATGCCGCGCGATGCGGTCAAGCGCATCTTCCCAGGCAATCTGTTTGAACTCGGACGAACCCGGCTCGCGTACCTGCGGATATTGCAGGCGGGTCTTCGCCTTGACGAAATCCTTCAGTGCCGCACCCTTCGGGCAAAGCGTTCCGCGATTGGTCGGGTGATCCGTGTCGCCTTCGACATGGATCAGCTCGGCCTTTTCGCCTTTCCTGACATCCCCCTTGGAATAAAGGATGATACCGCAGGCGACCGAGCAGTAAGGGCAGGTATTTCGGGTTTCGGCCGTGTTGGTCAGCTTGAATGGGCGAATGGATTCGGCATAGGCGCTTTCCACTGCACCGAAACCGAAGGACCCAAGCGCCGAAGCCGCCACTACCGCCCCCGTTCCGCCCAGAAACTGGCGGCGTGAGAGCTCCACATTCATTGCGCTGCACCTCCCTGATCGTCAGAAGAAAAACGCCGAAGCATATTCTTCTTTAAATTGGACTTGCCTGACATCAGTTCACCGCAATAAAACCAAGTTGTCAACCGAACAGCAGGCTAAAAAAATTAACAATAAGGTGCATTTATCAATAACATGACTTTAATTGTCATGTATTAATACATGGACTTCATCACGAGAATGACTTGAAAACGCGCTGGCTGATTGACGTTCCTGTGTAAAAACGCCAGACTGATGTCGTGGCTTCTTTTGTTGCTCCCGAGTTTCGGGGCATGAATTTTGTGTGGCTCTTGCCTCGCGTCGGCTTCTTTGCCCCGGTGCGACGGTGTTGTGCGGCCCTCAGCTCAGGCTCTCTTCAATCGAGCAAAGCTGCATCCAGATTTCCTGCAATCGCTGCATACCTGCCGCTTTCCGAACTGAAGGCGGCGGAACGATTTTTCTCGCGTAATCGCAACAACAACAATTCAAAGCAAAAAGGGGATCGTCATGAACCGTCGGGAAGTTCTTAAATCCGGTGCGGCTTGCGCGGCTTTCAGCATGCTGCCGAATTTTGCATCTGCAGCCGGTAATACATTCGCACCGCAACCGTCGGGCTGGCGCAGCTTCGAGATTACCACCAGCATCACGCCTGCCACTTCGGGGGAAGTCATTCGTGTCTGGGTTCCGATGGCCGGGTTCAATGGCAATGACTGGAATCGTCCGGAAGGCAATCGCTGGACGACAAACGCCAAGGTCGCGCGGCTCGATCGCGATCCGGCCAGCGGCACCGGCTTGCTTTACCTCGAATGGGACGCAAACGAAGCGAAACCGCAAGCCGAAGTCATCAGCCTCATCTCCACCCGCGACCGTGCAAGCAATCTCGATACATCGGCAAAGGTCGTGCCGCTGACCCACGCAGAACGCGAACGCTATCTGGCCGGGACGCGCCTTGCACCCGTTGATGGCATCGTCAAACAGACCTCGGACAAGATCGTTGCAGGTGCAGACACCGATCAGGAGAAGGCCCGCCTCATCTACGATTGGGTCGTCGCCAACACCTACCGGCGCGCCTCGACACGAGGCTGTGGCGACGGCAATATCGTCGCCATGCTTGATAGCGGCGATCTCGGCGGCAAATGCGCCGACCTCAATCCGCTGTTCGTGGCTCTGGTCAGGGCAGCAGGAATTCCGGCCCGCGACCTTTACGGCGTGCGCGTTGCGCCTTCCGCCTTCGGCTACAAGAGCCTCGGCGCAAAGAACGAAGTCATCACCAAGGCCCAACACTGCCGCGCCGAAATCTATCTCGATGGTATTGGCTGGGTGGCGACCGATCCGGCGGATGTACGCAAGGTGATGCTGGAAGAGGAAAAGGACGGGCTGACTGCCGACGATCCGCGTGTCGTGGCCGTGCGGCAAAAGCTTTTCGGCTCATGGGAGGGCAACTGGATCGCCTTCAATGATGGCAGCGATATCGCCTTGCCATCTGCGCAAGGACCGGAGCTCGGTTTCCTGATGTATCCGCAGGCCGAAGTTGCCAGCGCCCGTCTGGATTGCCTCGACGCGGATGCATTCCGTTACGCGATGACCGCACGCGAAATAACAATTTAGCTTGAGGAAATAGCATGGATATCGCGTCGCCCATTCGTCTCAGCACACTTGCCCATGGTGGCGGTTGCGGCTGCAAGCTGGCTCCCGCCGTCCTGCAGGATCTACTGTCGGGCCAACCCGCCATGCAGCCTTTCAGCCAGCTTCTTGTCGGAACGGAAACCGGCGACGATGCCGCTGTCTGGCAACTGGATGACGAAAATTGCGTGATCGCCACCACGGATTTCTTCATGCCGATGGTGGACGATCCGTTCGATTTCGGACGTATCGCAGCCACCAATGCAATATCCGACGTTTATGCCATGGGCGGAACGCCGATCATGGCGCTGGCGATCCTCGGCATGCCGGTGAACAAGATGCCCGCCGAAATGATCCGCGAAATCCTGAAAGGCGGCTCCAGCATCTGTGCTGAAGCTGGCATTCCGGTTGCGGGCGGGCATTCCATCGACGCGCCGGAACCGATCTACGGATTGGCCGTTATCGGCATCTGCAAACTTTCCAGCCTTCGCAAGAACAGCGGCGCGCGTCCGGGAGACACACTGATCCTGACCAAGGCAATCGGTGTCGGTATTTATTCCGCTGCCTTCAAGAAGCAGGAACTCGACAGCGCCGGTTACGATGAAATGATGGCGTCCGTCACCTTGCTGAACCGGGTTGGCGCCGAGCTAGGCAAGGATAGTGCCGTCCACGCTGTCACCGACGTCACCGGCTTTGGCATTCTCGGACATGCACTCGAAATGGCGCGCGGTTCGAATGCAGGTATCAGCCTCGACTATGCTGCGCTGCCGTTTCTCAAGCAGGCCGAAAAGTTGACGCAAGGCGGTTTCGTGACCGGAGCCTCCACCCGCAACTGGGCAAGCTATGGACATGATGTGCAGCTGCCGGACGATTATCCGCTCTGGAAACAGCAATTGCTGACCGACCCGCAGACCTCCGGCGGGCTTCTGATATCCTGCGCATCGGAGGAAGCCGAAAGGCTTTTGAACAGCATCCGCGGCGCGGGTTATCCATCTGCCTGCATCGTCGGAAAGGTGACAGACGATGCAGGCCGCGTGACGGTAACAGGATAGGAATTGTTGAGTCGGCTCATCAACAGCTCGCTTGCCGTTTGGGCCTTTCTTCTCTGGAAATCGCCGCCATGAGGCGATAAAGGCAACAGGATAATATTTTCCAGAGGGACATCATGGGCTATTTTCCAAGTTGGCGTTTGACATCAAACGCCGTCGTGCTTCCTGACGAGCGCCTGCCAGCCGCCGCCGCCATACCGATGGGCGTGCAGCATCTTCTCGCAATGTCGGGCTCGACCATCGTCGCCCCACTGCTGATGGGTTTCGATCCCAATGTGGCCGTCTTCTTCTCCGGTATCGGCACGCTTCTGTTCTTCGTGCTGACGGCAGGTCGTGTGCCAAGCTATCTCGGCTCGTCCTTCGCGTTTATCGCGGTCGTGATCGCCGCAACCGGTTATAGCGGTTCCGGCCCCAATCCCAATATCGCCATCGCGCTCGGCGGCATCATTGCCTGCGGCGCGCTCTATGCCCTTATCGGCCTTGTGGTCATGGCCATCGGCACAGGCTGGGTCGAACGACTGATGCCTCCAGTCGTCACCGGCGCCATCGGCGTTTCCATCGGCCTCAACCTTGCGCCGGTCGCCGTCGGCCAGTTGAAGGGAAGCGGCACGCATATAACTATCGCGCTGCTCACCGTTCTCTGCATGGCGATGATCGCAGCCTATGGACCGCGTGGAACCAAGCGCCTGTCGGTGCTCTTCGCACTGCTGTTCGGCTATCTTCTCGTCCTGATCCTCGGCAACGGCCTCGGCATCGTGCCCGGCATCGATTTCACCGCCGTCAGCAACGCGGCCTGGTTCGGCCTGCCGCATTTCACCGCGCCGGAATTCAACTGGCAGGCGATCACCCTCATCGCGCCAGTCGCTATCGTTCTGGTGGCTGAAAATCTCGGTCATATCAAAGCGCTCGGCTCCATCACCGGCCAGAACATGGATCGCTACATCGGTCGCGGCTTCCTCGGCGATGGCATCGCCACCATGATTTCCGGCTCGGGCGGCGGCACCGGCGTCACCACCTATGCCGAAAATATCGGCGTCATGGCGATGACCAAAGTTTATTCGACACTGATCTTTGTCATTGCGGCCGTCATGGCACTGATCCTCGGCATGTCGCCGAAATTCGGCGCGATCCTGCAGACCATCCCTGCCCCGGTTCTGGCGGGTCTTGCCGTTTCAGTGTTCGGCCTGATCGCCTCGGCAATGGCCCGCATCTGGATCGTCAACAAGGTGGACTTCGCGGATTCCCGCAACCTCTTCACCGCTGGCGTGGCGCTAATTTTCGGCGCTGGCGACTTCACACTGAAGATCGGCGATTTCGCTCTTGGCGGTATTGCCACCTCGACGCTTGCAGCCCTTGTGTTCTACCAGCTGCTCGGCATCGGTCGCAGCGAAAAACCAGCAGCATAAGAAACAAAAGGAGCGGGCCTTTGTCCCGCTCCTTCCATGCTGAAGCAGCTCATACTTGATCGACATCAATTACTGTATTTTTATATTCGTCTATGTCTGTGAACGAAGATCATCCGGATGAGACGGGCTCATGTTATCAGACCTTTTCGAACACAACCGGCAATGGGCAGCGGAAAAGCGCCAGGAAGACCCTGAATATTTCAGCCGGCTGTCATCGATGCAGCGTCCGGAATATCTCTGGATCGGATGTTCGGACAGTCGCGTTCCGGCCAATGTCGTCACCGGATTGCAGCCGGGCGAAGTCTTCGTACACCGCAATGTCGCCAATCTCGTCCATCGCGCCGATCTGAACCTTCTGTCGGTGCTTGAGTTTGCCGTCGAGGTGTTGGAGATCAAGCACATCATCGTCTGCGGCCATTACGGATGCGGTGGCGTGCGTGCTGCCATGGCCGGATATGGCCACGGCATCATCGACAACTGGCTCCAGCCGGTTCGCGATATTGCGCAGGCAAATGAACAGGAGCTGGACGGTTTTGCTGATCCCGAAGAACGTCTGAACCGGCTTTGCGAGCTGACCGTGGCCTCGCAGGTGGAAAGCCTGTCGCGCACGCCGGTTCTGCAATCGGCCTGGAAACAGAACAAGGATATCGTCGTGCATGGCTGGATTTACGGCCTCAAAGATGGCCTGTTGCGCGACCTCGAATGCGATTGCACGAAAAGCGTGCTGCGTTTTTCGTGTCAGCCAGCGGGATAATCCGCAAGCAGCTTTTCGGCCCTGACACGCATGTCCGGTCCGAGCTCGGTCGAACGTCGCGCAATCTTGTCGAAACAAACCGTAGTCGTCTCGTTGACCGCGCGCAGTTCGCCGTCCAGCGAACCCACCATCATCTGGCGAAAGGTGACCGACGAGCGCCCGACTTTCAGCACATGCGAACGGATCGTCAGCAGGTCTCCGGCTGGCACTTCCTGCTTGTATTCGGTTGTCGCGCGCACATCTGCCCAGCCGAAGCTGTCATCGGGAATTTTCCCGGCGATATGGCCCAAAAGCTGAAAGCTCGCATCATCGAACATCCCGGCATAATGCCGGACATTCATGTGTCCCATGACATCGCACATCCACGGATGCGCGACGCCGACAAAGGTGACAAGACCCCTCATCGCGCCACCGATTGATAACCACCGAGGAAGGCTGTGAGGTTATCGCCGAGTGCGTCGCACAGATAGCCACCTTCCTGCACGATGACCGTTGGCAGACGAAGCTTCGCAATTGCTTCGGCAATCCGGCCAAAACCGCCAGTGGTGACCGACAATCCGCCGAACGGGTCGCCTTCAAACGGATCGAGGCCAAGCGCCACCACCAGCGCATCCGGCGCAAAGGCTTCGATACGGCGGAAGGCCGTGTCGAGTGACGCAAGGAATTCGGCATCGCCGGATTTGCGCGGCAGCGGCAGGTTGAGATTGTAACCAAGCCCCGCACCCTCGCCGCGCTCATCGGCATGGCCCCAGAAAAATGGATAGAAGCGCACCGGATCGGCATGGATCGAGACGGTCAGCACGTCGGGACGGGCATAGAATATGCCTTGCGTCCCGTTACCGTGATGCAGATCAACGTCTAGAATCGCCACGCGCTCGGCTTTCGAGCGCAGGCGCTGGGCTGCGACCGCCGAATTATTGACGAAGCAGAAACCGCCAGCCACATCGGCAAAGGCATGATGCCCCGGGGGACGGCAGAGCGCATAGGCCGCGACCTCGCCTGCAAGCACCGCATCGGCGGCATCGACCGCGCTCCATGCGCTCCAGCACACGCTTTCCCAAGTATGTTCAGCAATCGGGCACGCCGTATCAGCCATGTGATAGCCAACCTGCCCGACTGCGGATGCCGGATAGCGGCCATCACGCGCCAGCGGATGAATGTTCGGGATCACCTCTTCCGAAGCTTCATCGATACGCCGCCAGCGGGCATAGATGTGCTGGAGGAACTCCAGATATTCCGGCGTATGCACGGCTGCAATCGGGCCAAGGCCATGATTTTGCGGACGGATAATCTCACAGCCTGCAGCCTTCGCGCCGGCGAGCAGGCGCTCGACACGCTCAGGCTGTTCGGGGTTCGGCTGCGGCGCACCGCTGGAAAGAAAGGCTTTCGGGTCGTGGCGCTTTTGCTCGACAGCGTAAAAGGCTTTCATGATTACTCCCTGATTTGATTGATACGTGCCAAGCGGGCGAAATCATCGCCATAGGCACCATGATCGCGGTCGGCTTCGATCCAGCCGATACCCAACCGGTCATAAAATCTTTGCGCGGCAACATTGTCCCGATCCACGGCCAACCGCAGATAGACGCCGCCGCGCGCCATCGACCAGGAGGCGACATGGCGCAAAAGCACCTCGCCGATCCCTCTGCCGCGAAAGGCTTCATCGACATAGAGGTCCTGCACGTAGACGCCCGGTTTGCCCAACCATGTCGAGAAGATCGGGAAGAACAGGGCAAGACCGGCAAACCTATCGTCCACCTCGGCGATCAGACTGGTGAAAGCCGCATAGGGACCAAAACCATAACAGCGGAAATCCTCAACCGTGCTGGAGATTTTTCCCGCAGCGCCAAGTCCTGCGCCCATCGTGCAGATTGCTGCGTGAATCTGTTCGGCATCGGCAAGTTCACCAAGCCGAACCACGACGCCGGTTTTACTGTCCAACACGATCTTCGGCATCAGAGCATTTCCTGTTTTGATCGAATCATTGGAAACTCTCGATCCTTTTGTTTTTACGCATGTCTTTATCCCGAAACCGGTTCCCACTTTCGGGAGACATGCTCTAGAACGCCACCCTGTCTCCACCTTTGAGGCCCAGATATTCTCGCGCCTCGTCAGGCGTTGCAACGTCCAGCGACAGGCCGTCAAGAATGCTGCGTATGCGACGAACCTGATCGGCATTGCTCTTGGCCAGCTGGCCGCGCCCGTCATAAAGGCTGTCTTCCAGCCCGACGCGAACATTGCCGCCCATCGCCGCTGCCATGGTAATCATCGGAATCTGGTGCCGTCCCGCCGCCAGCACGGAGAAGGAATAGTCGTCTCCGAACAGCTTGTCGGCGATCCGCTTCATATGCATGAGATTATCCGGATCGGCCCCGATACCACCCAGAACCCCGAAGACGAACTGGATAAACAGATGGCCGGACACCAGCCCCCGGTCGCGGAAATGCGCCAGCGAATAGAGATGGCCGACATCGTAGCATTCGAATTCGAAACGGGTGCCACAGCCTTGGCCGAGACTGGTCAGAATGCCTTCCATATCCGCGAAAGTGTTCTTGAAGATCGAATGGCGGGTGGCCTCCAGCAGTTCCGGCTCCCACGCATGTTTCCACTCGCGTGGCCTGTCGAGTGCCGGAAACAGCGCGAAATTCATTGAGCCCATGTTGAGCGAACACATTTCCGGTTGCGCCTTAAGCGGCGCGGCCAAACGGTCTTCCAGTGTCATCAGCGACGAGCCGCCGGTAGAAATATTCACCACCGCCGCCGTCGATTGCTTGATGCGCGGAAGAAACTGCATGAACAGGTCCGGATTGGCGGACGGCCTGCCGTCGCGTGGATCGCGGGCGTGAAGATGCAGGATGGATGCGCCCGCTTCCGCCGCCGCAATGGCTTCGCTCGCAATCTCGTCGGGCGTCACCGGCAGATGCGGCGACATGGAGGGCGTATGGACGGAGCCTGTCACCGCGCAGGTGATGATCACCTTGCGACGCGTCTTCTTCTTGTCGGTCATGATCCGGTTTCCTTACGCATTCACAGGCAGTTTGAGTTCACGCGCCAGAGCCTCCAGCGTGTCACCGAGGATGGCGGTGATCTCGCCGACCTGTTCGCGGCTCACAATCATCGGCGGGCAGACGAGGAAATGGTCACCCTCGACACCGCCGCGCGTGCGGCGCGAATAGATGATGAGCCCGCGTTCATAGGCGAGATCGACCATGCGCTGATGGGCGTTCAGTTCCTTCGGCAGCGGCTTCATGGTTTCGGGGTCAGAAACAAACTCGGCAGCCAGCAGCAGGCCTTTGCCGCGCACGTCGCCGATGAAGGGGAAGCGTTTCGCAAGCCCTTCCAGTTCGCCCTTCAATGCATCGCCCATGCGAGCGGCGTTGCCGACCAGATCGAGACGATCGATCTCCTGCAATACGGCCTTACCCGCCGCACAGGCCAATGGATTGCCGGCATAGGTGAAGCCGTGCAGGAAGCCACCTGCATCCAGAACCGGCTGGACGATGCGGGCCGGTGCCGCCATGGCGCCAAGCGGGCAATAGCCGGAGGCAAAGCCCTTGGAAAGCGCGATCAGATCGGGCTTGCAGTTCCAGTGATCGCCGCCCAAAAACTTGCCGGTGCGCCCGGCACCGCTCATCACCTCGTCATGAATCAACAGGATGCCATAACGGTCGCAGATTTCGCGGATGCGCGGATAATAGCTGTCGGGCGCAACCAGCGCGCCGGTGGACGCTCCGCCGATCGGCTCCATGATGAAGGCAAGCACGCTTTCAGGACCTTCTTCCTGAATCTTCTCCTCCAGCATGTCGGCATATTTCTGCCCGCGTTGCTCCATCGACAGATTATCGCGGTCGAGATAGGCGGTCGGAGCCGGGACTTTCGGCATTTCGCGCATGATGGGCGCGAAGGGCTCGCTCAATGCCGCGTAGCCGGTGACAGCCAGCGCGCCAAGCGTGCCGCCGTGATAGGACGGAAAGCGCGAAATCACTTTCCAGCGCTTGCCCTGCCCGGTCGCGACCGCCCACTGGCGGGCAAGCTTGATACAGGATTCGACCGCTTCCGAACCGCCGGAAACGAAGAATATCTTGTCCAGCCCTTCCGGCATACGCTCGGCGGCCATGCGTGCCAGATCTTCCGCCGGTTCGTTTTCAAAGTGCAGGCGATAGGCGAAGGTCACGCGGTCCATCTGCTCTTTCATGGCATCGAGCACGTTGCGATTGCCATGGCCGATATTGACCACCATCGCGCCGCTCGACCCGTCGATGACGCGGCGTCCGTCCTGATCCCAGATATAGATGCCTTCGGCCCGATCCACCAGCGGCCTGCGCAGGCGTGACTGGTAAAAAAGATGCGATGCCGGGCGTTCGTTCTGTGCTTTTGTGTTGAGCATGGCGTTACTCTGTCAGCGCTTGAGATATTGGTTGAGAACATTGGCCGTCACACGCTCGACCATGCGGTCGCCGCGTTTGAGAGCCGCTACCCACTCGCAGCTTCCGGCGTGGAAGACCTCGCCCTTGCCGCGTGGGAAATTGACGATCATGCCGCAGCCGCGCTTGATGCGTTCGACGGCTGCATCACCATTGTCGCCGATCAGCGTATCGGCCACGAATTTGGCATCGGCATCGGAGAGGAACTGGTCGTCGGCTGGAATATCTGCACTCTCCTCCTTGAGAGACGACATGCCGAGCGCCAGAATCTGCAATCCATCGGGAGCGCCACTGCCCTCCTCCGGCTCCGGCAATCCTCCCCGGATCACATAGTCGAGCCCGTCAACCTCATAGCCGAAGGCATGGCCTTCCGAGCCCAGGAGATCGCCGTAATAGATGCCGGTTCCCGCAAAGGCCCAATGCTCTGGGCGATAGACCGGGAAGCCGCGTACGCCGCGCGGGGCACAACCGCCCCAGCCGACGTAAAGCCCGCGCAACGCATTGAGGCCGAAAGTTTCGGCAGCAGGCCGTCCGGTTTCAGTCGCTTCCCAGCACCCGCTGGTGCGACGCGGATCAGCGGAGCGATAGACCGGGTCTTCGGCGCGGGCGCGATACTTGTAGCAGGTCTGGCGCTTGCCATTGTCCTCAAGCCGTGTCTGCCACATGAAATTGCCCGCAAAACGGGCCGCACGACCGCCGCCATCGACATAATTATCGACGGCATCACGCATTTCCCACGTCCAGTATTCGTCGTGACCGACAAAGGCAACGCAGTCATAACCGTCGAGGATTTCCGGCGAAAAATGCAGCTCGTGCTGACTGGCGAGATCGACCGCGTAGCCTTCCCGCTCGGCCCAGCGGAAGAACAGGCTGTCATAGCTTGCCCAGCCGGAAGAGGTATATTTCTTGGAATAGCCGTTGGCATAGGCCCATTCCATATGCGGATAGCGCGGGGGGGCGGCTGGCGGCGTCACAATTTCCAGCGGCACGCGCGGCGCATCGGATGGCAGGACAACAAAGCCACGGCAGAACGGGCGCTCGATGCTCACCGTCGTCGCATATTGATCGCCGTTCGGCCCGGTAATGCCCTGATAATGGTTGGAGCCGCCCCAGGTATTATAGGCTGTCCATGTGCCGGTGGCAGCGACCTGCAGGATACGACCCGGCTTACGGCCCGCCGCTGGGCGCAGGATGAAAAGGTGATGGCAATGGATCGACTGACCGTCATTGCCATGCGCCTTCAGCGTAATGCGATAAGCGCCGGAAGGCCAGTTCTCATCCGTCTTGAAATCGAAAGTCGTTTCCCAATCGCAACCGACAACCGAACATTGCGCCGGTGTGTCCTGCCATTTGCAGTCGATCCCGCGTTTGGAGAAGACCGGCGTTTCCACCGCCCCGTCCCGCACAATCTCGATATCGAAACGCGAGGCGGTTGCGCTCACCTGTAGATGAACCGTCGCACCCGGAAGATAGGAATAGGCATCGGTATAGCACCAGATTTCGCCGCGAGGCCCGTCCATGCCGGGATATTCGTAATAATGACCAAGCACGGCTTCACGCCGCTGGGCCGGGGTCAGCCCGAAATCGGGAAATTCGTTGAGGTGTCTCTCGCTCATTCTGATACCTCAGGCAGCCAGATATTTCTTAAGGAAGGAGCGGGTACGCTCCTGCACCGGATTGCTCAAAATCTGATCCGGCGGTCCCTCTTCCACCACCACGCCGCCATCCATGAACAGAATGCGGTCGGCAACCTCACCGGCAAAACGCATCTCGTGCGTGACGATCAGCATCGTCATATGTTCGACGGCAAGCTGCTTCATGACGGCATTGACCTCGTCCACCAGCTCGGGATCGAGCGCCGAAGTAGCCTCGTCGAACAGCATCACCTTCGGCTGCATGGCGAGCGCTCGCGCAATGGCCACGCGCTGCTTCTGACCGCCCGACAGGCGCGAAGGGTAGACATCGATCTTGTCGGCAAGCCCCACCTTCGACAAAAGCTCCAGCGCCAGTGTGCAGGCCGCGTCCTTGCCCATGCCTTTCAGCTTGATCGGACCGAGCGTGATGTTTTCCAGCACCGTCAGATGCGGGAACAGGTTGAAGTGCTGAAACACCATGCCCATCTGCTGGCGCACCGCATTGATGTGCTTTTCGAAGGCCTGTCCTGCCAGCGGCTGGTTGACCTGCACGCCATCGAGCCAGACTTCGCCACCATTCAGCGTTTCCAGATGATTGATCGAACGCAGAAGCGTGCTTTTGCCGGAACCGCTGGGACCGATGATCGCCACGATCTGGCCGCGCGCCACTGAAAGGTCGATGCCTTTCAGCACTTCCAGCGCGCCGTAAGCCTTCCGGGCATCCTTCACTTCGACCATCGGTTTTGCCGATTTGGAGCTGCTCATCGCGTGACCTCCACTTTTCTTTCAATGCGCCGCAAACCGGCCTCAAGGACCAGATTGACCACGTAATAGATGGCCGCGACGGTGATATAGAATTCAAACGGGCTGAAGGTTTCGCTGATTGCAAGCTGGGCGCTGTGCACCAGTTCCGCAATGCCGATGATCGAAACCAGCGACGTGTCCTTCAGAAGAACGATCATGTTGTTGCCGATCGGCGGGATCGTGTTGCGGATCGCCTGCGGAATGACAACATAACGCAAAGCCTGACCATGGCTGAACCCGATGGAACGGGCGCCTTCCATCTGGCCGGGATCGACTGCCACAATACCTGCCCGGATAATGTCGGCATTATAGACCGCGAAGTGCAGGCTAAGGCCGATAATGCCAGCGCCAAGCGCGGGGATATTGATACCGATCTGTACCAGCCCGAAATAGATCAGGAACAGTTGCAGCAGAAGCGGCGTTCCCATGAACAGCCACATGAAGAAACGCACCGGATAGGCCAGAATGGCAGGCGCATAAAGCACAACCAGCGCAAATGCGATCCCCAGCACGAAGCTCAAGAATGCCGACGAAACGGTCAGAACCAGCGTCCACCAAAGGCCGGTCAGAAGCAGATCCGTATAGGGAGTGACGATGCTGAAATCGAGGGCTTGCATCCAGTCCTCCCTCACTGCGCCGCGAAGCGCTTGTCGAGGAGATCGACCCCGCGCGCCACGATATAGATGATGATCATGTAGAGAACGGCTGCAACGCCGAAAATCTCGAACGGTTTGTAGGTCGAACCGATGAAACGCTGCGCCGTATAGGTCAGCTCAACCACCGAAATGGTCGAGACCAGCGCCGAACCCTTCAAAAGGGCAATAGCGTTGACGCCCAGCGGACGGATCATGAGGCGAGCGGCCTGCGGCAGCACGACGAACCGCATGGTCTGGCCACGCCCGAAGCCGATGGAGCGCGCGGCTTCGCTCTGGCCGCGATCGACGCTCTGGATCGCTCCACGGATCGATTCCGACATATAGGCGCCGATGTTCAGCCCAAGCCCGATAACGCCAGCAGCAAACGGTTCCAGATTGATGCCGATCTGCGGACCGCCGAAATAGAGAATGAAGAGCTGCACAAGGCAAGGCGTGCCGCGAAAGACACTGACATAGGCAGCTGCAAGTCCGCGCAGAATGGGGGAACGAGACAAGCGGCCCGCCACGAGTATTGCGGCCACCGCAAAGCCCAGGATCAGGGCCAGCGCGGAAATTTGCACAGTTACCCATGCCGCCTCCAGAAAGAACGGGAGGACGCGCTGCATCAACGCAAAATCCATCGGAAAACTCCGGTCAATCGGTTCTCAACCGGCCCGGACATATGCCGGGCCGGAATGACGACGTATCAGCGAATGTCGCTGCCGACCCATTCCATCGAGATCTTTTCATAGGTGCCATCGGCCATGATCTCGTCGAGAGCTTTCTGCATCGCTGCCTTCAGCTCGGGATTGTTCTTGCGAATGGCGATACCGATTGCAACGCTGCCGCCTTCAATGTCCGGCGTATCGAGCTTGCGGACTTTCTGTCCGGTTTCCTTGATCGCCACCATGACCGGGATGTTGTCGACGACAATGGCGTCGACACGACCCGAATTCAGTTCAAGCATCAGTTCCGGCAGACCCTTATAGGTGCGAATGGTCCAGCCACCCTGTTCTCGCGCCCACTTCTCATGGGTTTCACCAAGCGTTACGCCCAGTGTCTTGCCCTTGAGATCGTCGAGCTTCTGAACGGCGGAATCTTCCTTCACGAAAACCGCGCGGCCCGCGTGATAATATGGTCCCACAAAGTCCACTGCCTTCTCGCGTTCCGGCGTGATCGTCATGGAGCCGACCACCGTGTCGAACTTCCCCGCCCGAAGACCGGCAACGATACCGTCCCATGCGGTGGTGATGAGCTGTGGCTTCAACTGCATGCGCTCGGCAATCGCCGAACCGATGGAAGCATCGAAACCCACGACCTCGTTCTTCTCATTGACGAAATTGAACGGCGGATACTGGCCGCTCATGGCGATCTTCAGTTCGCCCGATGCCTTGATCTTTTCAAGATCATCCGCCTGTGCGGGCGCTACAGCAAAAACTGCGGTGGCGGCAATCGCGGCAGCGGCGATGAAACCCGTGAATTTGTTAAACATGCTGTTCCCGACTTCCTCTTGTTTGTTTTTCTTGAGGCTATTTGATGCCTCCCAATTTTCATGATTGCTTTTATGGATGCATTTCGCAAATAGATAATGGGAATGGATTACATAGATTTCATGAATGGATAAAACCATGTCGCTGCACCGCCCCGAGCGCCTTGTCTGGGATCTGGACTGGAACCTTCTGCGCAGTTTCGTGGTGATTGCTGAAGTGAAAAGCATCACCCGCGCTGCAGAACGGCTCAATCTCAAGCAACCAAGTGTGAGCAATGCGCTGCGCCGGCTGGAAGACCGCATCGGCCAGCGACTGGTGGAGCGTGACGCCACCCATTTTGAGCTGACCGAAGTCGGCAAACTGCTCTATGAACAGAGCATCGAAGTCTTCGGCGCTATTTCGCAACTGCCGCAGCTTGTGCGTGGGGTCGGTGACGATGTAACCGGCCATGTCACCATATCGGTGGCCAGTCACATTGTTTCGCCGATCTTCGACCGGGCGCTTGAACTTTTTCACGAACAGCACCCGCGAGCGACGCTGACGATCAATGTATCCGCCAGCACCGAAGTCGCGCGACTGGTTCGGGAGAAGCGTGCTTCTTTCGGTCTTGGGCTGGTGAGCAATCGAGATCCGGCGCTCGACTACACCATGGTCTATCGCGAATTCTTCGGCTTTTTCTGCGGCCCCCGGCACCGGATGTTCGGCCAGTCCGGGCTGACGCTTGCCGATCTGAAGGGAGAACCATCGGTTTCGTTCCAGACAGATCATATTGCCGACGCGCTGCGCCCGGTAGCTCTGCTACGCAGTGAGGCGCGGCTTTCACCGGATGTCGTCGGCACCTCGTCGAGCCTTGAAGAAGTGCGCCGGATGATCATTACCGGCCTTGGTATCGGCCCGCTTCCGCTGCATGTGGCGCGACGCGAGATTGATGACGGTCTTCTCTGGCGTTTGCCGCCTTACGACAACCCGCCCGCCATCGATGTTTTCCTGATCCACAATCCTGAAACCAATCTCAATAAGGCCGAGAAAGCCATGCTGGCCGGATTGAAGGGATTGATCGCTTCCACACCGCTGGAAGACCGTATTTACGGAGATTGACGAGCGGGCCCTACCCGCTCGTCCCTATTTAGCTACTCTGCCGCTTCTGCTGCGCACAGCGCGTCGCATTCGACTGCTTCCCGCGTGCCGGACAGGCTGGCCTGACCAAGCGCGACGGTTGCAACCGCGCTGAGGCTGGCGACAACAGAAACCCAGAAGCCGTTTGCTGCACCGAAATTGTCGACCACCCAACCGGAAACGAACGCACCAAACGCCATTCCGATGCCGATGCCCGTCATGACCCAGGTAATGCCTTCGGTCAGCATAGTCTCAGGCACGCGGCGTTCGATAAGGCCGAAGGCCGTGATGAATGTCGGAGAAATCGCAACACCGCTGACGAACACCGCCACGGCAAGAAGCGTGGTCGATGTGCCAGCGAAGGGTAATGGCAAGGCAGTCAGTGCCAGCACGCTGACGGCAATCATCAACTGGCGCTGTAGAGGCATCCGAAGCGACAATGCACCGAGCGTTATCCCCACAAGAAACGAACCGATGGCATAGACACCGATCACAAGGCTGGCCGCACCGGGCTGACCAAGCTCGCTTGTGATCGCCACAGCACTGACTTCGGCTGTCGCAAAGGTGGAGCCGACGAAGATAAGTGCCAGCGTGATGATCTGAACGGGACGCGACCAGATAGCGGAACGTTGCGGGCTGTCCTGATCGAGCGCACGAACTGGCGGTTCACTGGAGCGCTGCAGGAGGAAGGCGATCGTGCCCACGGCCAGAAAAGCCGTGCTGATAAGCATCCCCGCTTCGGGGAAAAGGGACACCGCCAGCGCCACGGAAAGGGAAGCGCCTGAAATATAGACCAACTCATCCGCCGCCGACTCGAATGCGAAAGCGGTGTTCAGTTCGGGGCGATTGCGGAAAATTTCCGTCCATCTTGCCCTTACCATGGCCGGGATGCTGGGCATGGCACCGGCAAAAAATGCCGAGACGAACAATGTCCAGTTTGCCCAGCCCTGATTTGTCGCTACGAGCAGAAAGGCGAAGGCTATCACCGAAACGACCGTGGCAGGCATGACGATGCGGCTTTGTCCGTAACGGTCGACAAGGCGTGAAATCTGCGGCGCTATGAATGCATTCGTGAGCGCGAAAGTGGCAGACACCGCGCCCGCCAGCCAATATTCGCCGTGCGTCTGCGCAAGCATGGCCACGATGCCGACAGGGGCCATCGCGATGGGAAGACGGGCGAAAAAGGCCGCCGCCGAAAAGCCGATAGCGCCTGGGGCGCTGAAAATTTCTCTATATGGATTGGACATCGGAGTGGGTCCTTGAAAGGGGAAATTACAACACTTGCATACGGTCCGTATGTTAATTAAATAATTGATACGCGGCGTATGTCAACTAATATACGCAGCGTATGCAAATAAAAGGAATCATGATGCGTAAACCGCGAAGCGAAATGATTGCTGAAACGAGGACGAAGCTGATGGCTGCGGGCCGCAAGGCTTTCGGGACCGTTGGTTACACTGAGGCTTCGATGGATGATTTTACAGCCTCTGCCGGGCTGACACGCGGCGCGCTCTATCATCATTTCGGCGACAAGAAAGGCCTTCTGCAGGCCGTAATCAACGAAATCGATTGCGAGATGGCCGCAAGGCTGTGCACGATTTCCGCCAAGGCACCCGACCGCTGGCAGGGCTTTGTCGACGAGAATACGGCCTATATCGAAATGGCACTGGAACCGGAAATCCAGCGCATCATGTTTCGCGACGGACCGGCGGTGTTCGGCGATCCCTCCAGCTGGCCGAGCGCCAATGGCTGTATCCGCACGATAACGACCAGCCTTGTCGCATTGCATGAAGAAGGTGTCATCGTCGATATCGACTCGGAAGCCGCCGCGCGGCTGATCAATGCGGCGAGCAGTGCTGCGGCCCAATGGATTGCCAATTCAGACGATCCCGAGACCACATCGAAGCGGGCCGTCAAGGCATTCCGGAAGCTTCTGGAAGGCCTGCTGATCCGAAAAAAATGAACTAGCCCGACACAATCGACGTGAAGTCGGTTATGCCCGCGAAGCGCGCGGCGCGGACCTTGCCATATTTGCTCTTGTCGACGACGAGATGTTTTTCGACAGCGCGCTGCATCGCCATCTGCTTGATCGGTACTTCATGGAAGTGTGAACACGTAACCCCGTGCTGCTCGTCGACGCCGCCAGCCGACAGGAAAGCTTTGTTGATGTTGACGCGCTTCAGGACGTCGATCCCCTCATCCCCTGAAAACGACGCCGCTTCCGGGTGATAAAGTCCGCCCAAAACAATAAGCCGCACATCACTGCGCTGCGACAGGATTTCCGCAATGTTGAGAGCGTAGCAGACAACCGTAATATGCTGGTTCTGCGGTATGCGGTGAGCAAGGTGCGGCATTGTCGTGCCGCAATCTATGAAAACAGTATCATAGGGTTCGATCAACGCTGCCGCTGCGGCACAAGCCTGCGCTTTGGCATTGGCATGGCTGTCTTTTTCAAAATCAAAGACATAATCGCCATTCACACCGTCCTGCGTGGGAATAATGTAACCACCCAAACAATTCAGCATCCCGCCATCGCTGCCGATATCGCGGCGAATCGTCATTTCCGACACGCCAAGACGCGCTGCCGCATCCCGCAGGCGAAGCACGCCAACGTCATCGACCAGCGCCGCCAGTTCGGCAATCCGCTCTTCCTTCCGGCTGATTCTGCTCACGCTGTCCCCAATCCTTGCGATCCGCTCACCCGTTTATACGTCCGTCACATTTCACGCAATGCGATCATCCGATCTTGACAGGCCGAACATAAATGTGAAACGATCCAAACATAATGATCGGATTGTAACATTATAATTCGCATTGTTGGGAGGATAAAACAACAGGGTTTTGCACGCCTCGAACAGAATTCCGTTCTTCGAGGACGTCAGACAGGCGGGAAAACAGATCGAATTTTCGCCCGGCCGGGAAGCCGGGCATGGAGGAGAACGCTGACGCGCCCTACCGTTCCAGGGTGCGTCAGCGTCAGCATCGTCCTACTGCAGCCAATGGCGCGGCGGGACAGGGAGTTCGGAGTTTCTTCTGGTCGAATACGCTGAAGGAGCTCCGGAATTTTGGAGTAATGCGCATCTATCCGAACCGGTCAGCGCTTTGGAGATGCGTCTTGGGAGGAAACACCGGTGAAAAAATTTCTAGCATCCGTGGCGATCGCCATGTCCGTGGCCGTTCCGCACGCTTTCGCGGAAGGCGTCGTTGATACGTCGAAGATCAACAAGGAACTGATTACCACTGCCAATGACAAGAAATACACCATCGCAACCGTCGTGAAGGTTGATGGCATTGCATGGTTCGACCGTATGCGCGACGGCGTCGACCAGTTCAAGGCAGACACCGGCAACGATGTCTGGATGGTCGGTCCGAGCCAGGCGGATGCCGCGGCACAGGTCCAGATCGTTGAGAACCTGATCGCGCAGGGCGTTGACGCCATCGCCATCGTGCCGTTCTCCGTTGAAGCCGTCGAGCCGGTTCTGAAGAAGGCGCGTGAGCGTGGCATCGTGGTCATCAGCCATGAAGCCTCCAACATCCAGAATGTCGATTACGACATCGAAGCCTTCGACAACAAGGCCTATGGCGCCAATCTCATGAAGGAACTCGGCAAGTCGATGGGTGGCAAGGGCAAGTATGTCACGACCGTCGGCAGCCTGACCTCCAAGTCGCAGATGGAATGGATCGACGGTGCCGTCGAATACCAGAAGGCCAATTTCCCGGAAATGTCGGAAGCAACTGGCCGTCTCGAAACCTATGACGATGCCAACACCGACTATAACAAGCTCAAGGAAGCGATGACCGCCTATCCGGACATCACGGGCATCCTCGGTGCGCCGATGCCGACCTCTGCCGGTGCCGGACGCCTGATCGCCGAAGGCGGCCTCAAGGGCAAGGTCTTCTTCGCGGGCACCGGTCTCGTTTCGGTCGCAGGCGAATATATCAAGAATGACGACGTTCAATATATTCAGTTCTGGGACCCGGCAGTTGCGGGCTATGCCATGAACATGCTGGCCGTCGCAGCGCTTGAAAAGAAGAACGACCAGATCAAGGCCGGTCTCAATCTGGGTCTGCCGGGCTATGAAAGCCTGCTGGCGCCTGACGCTGCCAAGCCGAACCTGCTCTATGGTGCAGGCTGGGTCGGTGTGACCAAGGAAAACATGGATAAGTACGACTTCTGATATCCATGGCTGCCTGACGGGAGGGGCTTCCTGCCCCTCCTGTCGGACAAATCGCATTCCAGCCTTGCACGAGGCCCCCATATGAATGAAAACCTGATCGAACTGCGCCATATCGGAAAACGTTTCGGTGGCGTCAGGGCGCTGGACGATGTTTCCTTTGCCATCAAGCCCGGCGAAATCCACTGTCTCGCGGGCGAGAACGGTTCCGGCAAGTCCACCATCATCAAGGTCATGTCGGGCGTCTACACGCCGGAAGACGGCGAGATACTGATCGACGGCAAATCAGTCGGCAAACTTGACCCCGTCAAGTCGGTTCACCACGGCATTCAGGTGATCTATCAGGATTTCTCGCTGTTCGGGAACCTGACGGTTGCTGAAAATCTGGCAATCAATACTTTTCTTATCGAAGGCCGCAAGGGCGTCGACTGGAAGCGCGTGCGTGACCTAGCACAGAAGGCGCTGGCGCGGCTCGACGTAAGCATCGACCTCGATGCGGATGTGGACAGCCTGCCGACATCAGGCAAGCAGATCGTGGCGATTGCGCGCGCCGTCATGGCTGACGCCCGCCTCATTATCATGGACGAGCCGACCACCGCGCTGACGCGGCATGAAGTCGATGCACTGTTCAAAATCGTGCGCGATATTCAGGCACAAGGCATCGCGGTGCTTTTCGTCAGCCACAAGATGCGCGAGATGCTGGAAATCAGCGAAAGGCTGACCGTCTTCCGCAATGGCAAGAAGGTTGCCGAAGGCCCGATTTCCGATTTCGACGAACCGACGATCACCCGCGCGATGACCGGTCAGGAACTCACATCGGACCATTATCACTGGACCCCGCGTGAAGGCGCTTCGGCCAATCCGATCCTTGAAATCACAAACCTTTCTGTTCCGGGGGCGGTGGAAAATGCGAGCCTCGCTCTCAATGCGGGCGAAATCGTCGGCATATCCGGGTTGATCGGCTCCGGTCGCACGGAACTCGCACTCGCGCTCTTCGGCATGAAGCCGGATTTCACCGGCACTGTTCGTATCGATGGCAAGCAAGTTCATCCAAAGACAGTTCAGGAAGGGATCGCCTGCGGCGTCGCCTATGTGCCGGAAGACCGCCTGACGGAAGGCCTGTTCCTGACGCAATCGATCGAGCGCAACATCATCGTCACTTCCATCGAAAAATTCGTGCGCGGCCTCTTCATCGACCGCAGACAAGCTGACACCACAACCCGCGACATGTTTTCGGCGATGCACATCGTTGCCCCCGGTCCGCATACGCCGGTCAATCACCTGTCGGGCGGCAATGCGCAGCGTGTGGTGCTGGCACGCTGGCTTTTGACAGGTGCCAAAATCCTGATCCTCAATGGACCAACCGTCGGTGTCGATGTCGGCTCCAAGGCACAGATCCACAATATCATCCGCAAGCTCGCCAGTGATGAAGGGCTCGCCGTCCTGATGATTTCCGACGATGTGCCCGAGCTGGTGCAGAACTGCAATCGTGTGCTGGTGATGCATCGCGGACGTTTCGTCGACGAACTTTCCGGTGAAACCATGACCGAAGATGCCGTCAATGACCGGCTCAAGACGCTGAATTGAGGAACCGGCACATGAAGTTTTTTCGCAGTACCGAATTCATCATTGCCTGCGTGCTGTTCGCGGCCATGGTTATTATCGGCCTCATCAATCCGGCATTCTGGTCGCTGGACAATATCTTCGGCCTTCTGCGCTCCAATGTCGTGATCGGCATCATGGCGCTCGGTGTGTTGCTTGTGATGATTTCCGGCGGCATCGACGTCTCCTTCACCGCCTTTGCTATCGCGGCCATGTATCTGACCGTCCGCGCCATGGTTTATCTCGGCTATGACGGCGTGCTCATTCCGTTTGTGGCAGCAACGCTGATCGGCCTGCTGCTTGGCGCATTCAACGGCTTCATCATCCATCGTTTCAAGATGATCCCGCTGATCGTGACGCTCGGTACTGGCTCCATCGTGCGCGGGCTGGTGCTTGGTCTGGTGGGTACAAGCACCGTTAACATCAACAAGATGCCGAAGGAGCTGATCGAGTTTGGCAAGACGGATGTTGTTTCGCTGACCAATGCCGCCGGAACAGCCTTTAGCCTGACCGCAATGTTCCTCGTCTATCTGGCGCTAGCGCTGCTGATCCACCTGATCCTCAATTATACGATGATCGGGCGCAGCGTTTATGCCTATGGCGGCTCGCCGGAAGCGGCAAAGCGTGTCGGCTTCAATACCCGCCGCACGATCTTCTTCGTCTATTGCGTGGCCGGTGCACTGGCAGGTTTCGCAGGGCTTCTGCATTCCTCGATGATCTGGCTTGCCAATCCGCGCGATTTCGTCGGGCTTGAACTGGACGTGATCGCAGCCGTGGTTCTGGGCGGCGCATCGATCTTCGGCGGACGCGGCACGGTTCTCGGCACGCTGATGGGCGTCTTCATGCTCGTCATGGTCAAGAACTCGCTCATCATCATGAAGGTGGACACCACATGGCAGCGCGTCGTTGTCGGCCTCATCATCATCGTCGCCACAGCCATCACCGCATGGCGTGACCGCAAAAGTATCGCTTGAGAGGAGAACGCGACATGAAACAGTCTTTCGACATGCGCCGCATCCTTGGCGGAGACAATAATATCATCCAGCTCATCGTCATCACCGTACTGGTCTTTGCGCTGATGACCTGGATGAACCCGGACAAGTTCCTGCGCTATTACAACTTCGAATCCATCAGCTACATCATGCCGGAGCTGGGTATCCTCTCCATCGCCATGATGATTGCCATGCTGACAGGCGGCATCGACCTTTCGGTGGTGGGCATCGCCAATCTGGCGGGCATCATGGCCGGGGTCTATTTCCATTCCTCCATGGTGCAGGCGGCACAGACGTCCGGTTCCGGCATGCTGTTCTACACCATCATCGGCATATTGCTTGCCGTGCTGATCGGGCTGGTATCGGGCCTTGTCAACGGCCTGCTCATAGCCAAGCTCCGCATCACACCGATCCTTGCCACACTCGGCACCGGACAGGTTTTGATGGGGCTGGCACTGGTTCTGACAGGCGGCCCGGCCATCGTCGGCTTCCCTGATGCGTGGAACTGGGTCGGCAATGGCAAGCTGTTCGGCGTTGCCACGCCATTCCTGCTGTTCATCGCGGTTTGCATCGTCGTGGCAATTCTCCTGACACGCACGACGCTCGGCATCAATCTCATGCTGATCGGCACCAATCCGCGTGCAGCCGCCTTTGCCGGTATCCGCAAGGATCGCATGATCCTCTATTCCTACATGCTCACCGGCGTGCTCGCCTCCATAGCCGGGATCATCCTTTCGGGCCGCACCAATGCCGCCAAGTCGGACTATGGCGCATCCTATCTGCTGCAGGCCGTGCTGATCGCCGTTCTCGGCGGCACCAACCCGGCGGGTGGAAAGGGACGTGTTCTGGGCGTCGCCATCGCGCTGATTGCTCTAATGCTGCTTTCCTCCGGCTTCCAGATGATGCGGTTCTCCAACCACCTCATCGATTTCATCTGGGGCGCTTTCCTCATTCTCGTCATTGCGATCAACGCATCGCGCAATCAGGGCAGGTGATCCCTTATGCAGGACATCGAATTTCATCTTCGCCGTCAGGATTTTGTCCAACAGCCGCATGTCGTCGCCAATACCTATGGCCTCAGCGTCACCGCCTTTCGCTATCCAAGCGGCATCGAGGCGCTGCTGGTCGAGAACGAACGCGGCAATCTCATCGTGCTGCCTTTCATGGGGCAGATGATCTGGGGCGCGGAGTTCGACGGCGTCGATCTGACCATGGGCAACAGCTTCTCCATGCCGCGCCCGGCAACGACCATCGTCGAGACCTACGGCTGCTTTGCGTTCCATAGCGGCATCCTGCGCAATGGCTGTCCTTCGCCTCAGGACAATCATCTTCTGCATGGCGAAATGGCTTGCGCGAAAATGGACAAGGCCGGTCTTCTCTTCGGCCATGACGAGCGCGGCGCCTTTGTCGAAATCACCGGTGAATATGAACATGTGATGGGCTTCGGCGCGCATTATCTGGCGCGGCCAACCGTGCGGCTTCATGCGGATGAAACATTGTTCGACATCACCATGGATGTCGAGAACCTTTCATCCGCTCCGATGGAGCTGATGTATATGTGCCACGTCAATTTTGCCTATGCGGAAGGTGCGCGAATCGTCCAGCCAGTGCCCTATACGCCGGATCATGTGCAGGTGCGCACAGCCGTTCCCGGCCACGTTACGCCCAATGATGATTACCTGTCGCTGATCGACGAATTGGCCACCGATCCAGCCGCGATGGAAGTGCTGGACGAACCGGAGCGCTACGATCCCGAGCAGGTCTTCTATATTCGCGGATTGCCGAAAGATGCCGAAGGCAACACCCATCTGATGATGCAGCTTCCCGAGGGCGACGGATTTGGCATTTCCTACCCGACCGAAATCTTCCCAAAAACCGTGCGCTGGATTCTCGTGAACGGGGATGCACAGGTTGCAGCCTTTGCCCTGCCCTCGACCTGCGAGCCGGAAGGTTATCTGGCGGAAAAAGCCAAGAACAATGTGCAGGTGCTGGCATCGGGTGAGCGCGCCGTTTTCCCCGTACGCGTCGGCTATCTCGATACAGCCGCCGCCGAACAGTTTGAAGCCACGATCAAGGCACTCTGAAATTTCAAAGGAACGTCTCATGACCAGAAAGATCGGAGTGGTCGGCTCCAACATGGTGGACCTCATCACCTATGTGAACCGTATGCCCGGCCCCGGCGAAACGCTGGAAGCCCCGACATTTGAAATCGGCTGTGGTGGAAAAGGCGCCAATCAGGCCGTGGCTGCCGCGCGCCTTGGCGCAGATGTGATGATGGTCACGCGTGTGGGCGACGATATTTTTGCCGACAATACCATCCGCAACCTGAACGAGTTCGGCGTCGATACGCGCCATGTGCGCAAGGTTCCCGGCAAGTCGAGCGGTGTAGCACCCATCTTCGTGGAACCATCGGGTGAAAACTCGATCCTGATCGTCAAGGGCGCCAATGCCGATCTTCTGCCTGCCGAAGTCGACAAGGCTGCCGACGATCTGAAAGCTTGCGGCCTCATCCTGATGCAGATGGAAGTTCCGGTCGAGACAGTCTACCACACCATCGCTTTCGCCGCTGAAAACGGCATCGAAACCATTTTGAATCCTGCGCCTGCTGCCGCCGACCTTGATCCCGAACTGATCCGGCAGGTGACTTTTCTCGTGCCGAACGAGAGCGAGCTTGCGATCCTCTCCGGCCTGCCGACCGGCACGGACGATGAGATCGTTACCGCTGCGCGTTCGCTCATCGCGCGCGGCATCCGCACCGTCATTGTCACGCTCGGCGGACGCGGCGCACGCATGATTACCGCCAGCGAAATCGTCAATATTCCCCCGGTCAAGGTCACACCAAAAGACACGACCGGCGCAGGCGACGCTTTTATCGGCTCCTTTGCCCGCTTCTACGCCGGGACCGGCGATGTGGAAGCCTCGCTTCGCAAGGCCGCTCTTTATGCGGCCCATTCCATCACCCGGCCGGGCACGCAGAAAGCCTATGCCAGCCAGGAAGAATTCGAAACGTTCTGCCGCGATCACGCCCCTTCGACCGAACGTGCCTGATCGCACTTGAACGTAATTGAACCCACGAACGGACAATGAAATGACCGAAGCCCTCCCCCGCAATAACGGGACACCGCTCAAGCCGGAATGGTTTGAGGATATGTCCGTCAATCGCAGCGCTTCCGAGCGCCGTGCCGCTACGATTAGCGCCCGCCGTTCGGTGAAAAAGGAATATCAGGCGGCGTGGCTCATCCGCGCCATCCAGTGCATAGACCTGACGACGCTTGCAGGCGACGACACGGCGGGCCGCGTGCGCAGGCTCTGCGCCAAGGCGCGCCGTCCGGTGCGCGAGGATATTCTGGAAGCGCTCGGCCTTGCAGATGCAGGCATCACCACCGGCGCGGTCTGCGTTTATCCCACCATGGTGTCCCATGCCGTGAAGGCGCTTGAGGGTTCCGGCATTCCGGTTGCCTCGGTGGCGACAGGCTTTCCCGCCGGACTGACGCCGCTGCCGCTCCGCCTTGCTGAAATCACCTATGCCGTCGAACAGGGCGCAGATGAAATCGACATCGTGATTACGCGCGAGCATGTGCTGACACAGAATTGGTCGGCTCTTTACGATGAAATTGCCGCCATGCGCGAAGTCTGCGGGGATGCGCATATGAAGGCGATCCTCGCCACCGGCGATCTCAATACGCTGACCAATGTTTATCGCGCCTCGATGGTGGCGATGCAGGCAGGCTCCGATTTCATCAAGACCTCGACGGGCAAGGAAGACGTCAACGCCACCTTGCCAGTGAGCCTGACCATGGTGCGGGCGCTGCGCGATTATGGCGAGCTTTCCGGTCAGAGTGTCGGCTTCAAACCCGCGGGCGGCCTCAAGACCGCAAAGGACGCGCTGGCCTGGCTCACGCTGATGAAGGAAGAACTCGGCAATCGCTGGCTGGAGCCCGACCTGTTCCGCATCGGCGCATCGTCGATGCTTGGCGATATCGAACGGCAATTGGAGCACTTCGTGACCGGGCGCTACTCCGCCGCCAACCGTCACGCCGCTGCTTAAACTTGGAATTTCGCATTCTCCTGCGCAAAACCACTTCGCACTTTTGCTGGAAATGCTCGTAAGGAAAATTTGAAATGCGACCCATCAAGGACATCCTGAAGACCATGGAATATGGACCTTCCCCCGAAGCAAACGGCGATGTGAACCTGTGGCTGGAACAGCATGGCCGTTCCTTCGGCCACTATATCAACGGGACCTTTGTCAAACCGGAAGGCCGCAAGGCAATTGCGGTTGCCAATCCGGCCAATGGTGACAAGCTCGCCGAAATCACCTGCGGCAACGCGGATGATGTCGATCAGGCGGTGAAAGCCGCCCGCACCGCTTTTGGCAAATGGTCCAAACTTTCGGGCTATGAGCGGGCCAAGTATCTCTATGCCATCGCGCGCCATATTCAGAAGCGCGAGCGTTTTCTGGCCGTACTGGAAACCATGGACAACGGCAAGCCGATCCGCGAAACCCGCGACATCGACATTCCGCTCGCCGCCCGTCACTTCTATCACTATGCAGGCTGGGCCGAGATGTTGGAAGATGAGTTCAAGGGCTTTTCGCCCGTTGGCGTCTGCGGTCAGGTCATTCCGTGGAATTTCCCGCTTCTCATGCTTGCCTGGAAGATCGCACCAGCTTTGGCCGCCGGTAACACGGTCGTGCTGAAACCTGCCGATCTGACGCCGCTCTCGGCCATTGCCTTTGCCGAGATCTGCCATGAAGTCGGCCTGCCCGCCGGTGTCGTCAACGTCGTGCAGGGCGATGGTAGCACCGGTGCGGAAATCTGCGGCCATGACGGCGTGGACAAGGTGGCCTTCACCGGCTCGACACAGGTTGGTCGCGTCATCCGCGAACAGATTGCCGGATCGGGCAAGAAACTGTCGCTGGAACTGGGCGGAAAATCGCCCTTCATCGTCTTTGAAGATGCCGATCTTGATGCCGCAGTTGAAGGCGTGGTCGATGCCATCTGGTTCAATCAGGGCGAAGTCTGTTGCGCCGGGTCGCGCCTGCTCGTGCAGGAAGGCATTGCCGAGCGCTTCTATGCCAAACTCAGAAAGCGTCTCGAGACATTGCGCGTGGGTGATCCGCTGGATAAATCCACCGATGTCGGCGCCATCGTTTCACCCGGTCAGGTGAAGCGCATTTCCGATCTGATCCAGAAGGGCATTGAGGAGGGCGGCGAGCTCTGGCAGACGCCGAACCTGCTACCCGCAAAGGGCAATTACATCGCGCCCGGCTTCTTCACCGAAGTGGATCAGGCATCAACCGTCTGTCAGGTGGAAATCTTCGGACCGATTGCGGCGGCGACAACTTTCCGCACACCGGACGAAGCCGTCTCGCTCGCCAACAACACACGTTACGGATTGGCCGCTTCGATCTGGTCCGAAAACATCAATGTCGCACTCGATCTTGCTGCGCGGGTGAAGGCCGGCGTCGTCTGGATCAACTGCACAAACATGCTGGATGCAGGCGCAGGCTTCGGTGGCTATCGCGAAAGCGGGTTCGGTCGCGAAGGCGCACGCGAAGGCATGTACGAATATCTCGTCTCCGATTGGGAAAAGGCACTGTCCGCGACCAAGATTGCGGAAGCCTTCGTGCCATCAGCTTCGCCCTCCGGCGACGACAAGATCACCATCAACGGTATCGACCGCACGATGAAGAACTATATTGGCGGCAAGCAGGCACGTCCGGATGGCGGCTATAGCTATTCGGTCACCGGCAAGGGCGGCTCGGTCATCGGTCAGGCTGGCATCGGCAACCGCAAGGACATCCGCAATGCGGTGGAAGCTGCAAGCAAGGCTGGAAGCTGGGGCGCAGCCACTGCGCATAACCGGGCTCAGGTGCTCTATTATCTTGGCGAAAACCTCGATGCACGCCGCACGGACTTCGTGGCACGGCTGATCGAAAGCACCGGCGTCAGCGAAAAGAAAGCGGAAGAGGAATTTGAAACCGCGCTGCGCCGGATTTTCTATTATGCCGCACAGGCCGACAAGTTCGACGGAGCGGTTCATTCCACCAAGTCGCGTCATGTGACACTGGCGATGAACGAACCATGGGGCGTGATGGGCATCGTCTGCCCCGACGAAGCGCCGCTTCTCTCGTTCGTTTCACTGGTACTTCCCGCCATTGCCATGGGTAACCGGACGGTCGTTGTACCATCGAGCCGTCATCCGCTGATCGCAGGTGATTTCTATCAGGTGCTCGACACGTCCGACGTGCCCGGCGGCGTGGTCAACATCGTCACTGGCGAGCGTGACCTTCTGACGAAGACACTTGCCGAACATGATGACGTTGCTGCGCTCTGGTATTTTGGTTCACGTGAGGGCAGCGCAATGGCCGAAAAGGCGTCAGCCGGAAACCTCAAGGCCACATGGGTCACCAATGGCCGCTTGCCGAACTGGTTCAACAAGACCGAAGGACAGGGCCGGGATTATCTGCGCCGTGCCATTCAGGTGAAGAATATCTGGGTGCCATACGGGGCATAGATCAGAACCAAAAGGCCCGCTTCGGCGGGCCTTTTGATGCAGGGTTTTCGCGCTTATTGCGGCACCCACAAAATAGTGTCTGGATTGATCCCCAACAGGAGGGCCTGTGCGACCGCTCGCGCCTTCAGCTCTCCGCTTGCCTCGGGCTCGCGCGAAAGCACCCAGAAATAGCTCCGCGTCGAACCGACAATGATCGACCACTGGTAGTCGTCTTCATCGATATCCACGATATTATAGCCCCCGTAGAAGGGTCCAAAGAATGAAACTTTCAACGCGCCTTCATCGGCAGATCGCACAAAGCGAGCGATTCCTGTGGCTTGTGTCCAACGCGCTTTCCATGGATCGAAGCCGCGATTGACCACTTTTACGGTTTGATCGGGATTCAATGAATATTCCGCCGTCGTCCGGGTTAAACCGCGCTCGAAGCGGTTTTCAAGCCGCCCGATCTCGTACCACTTGCCGAGATAACGCGTGAGATCGAAGGGTTTTACCGGCACGATACCCTGCGGGATTTGCGGCGAACTTGCCCGTGTCAGCGCATATCCTACCGCCAATCCTGTCAGACCAAGAGCAAGCTTTCCAAATCTCATTGTCTTCCCTTCCTTTGTCGCATGAAGGGACAAACCGATGCGATGGCGATTGGTTCCCGACGGTAAACAAGATGAGCTTCCGCAGCGTCATGCCACTGTCATGCAATCGGAATAGAAGCTCCCAATCTATTTGGATTGTGGGAAAATGTTGCATTCCTCGAATATTAAAGCGGATGTCGCCGTTCGGGCCGAAGGGCTGAATCTGGCCTACGGCACGGCCACCATCTTGAAAAATATCGATCTTTCACTGCCGAAGGGACAGACGCTCGCTTTGCTCGGGCCATCCGGTTGCGGCAAGACAACGCTGCTCCGTCTCGTGGCTGGCCTTCTCGCCCCGACGAAGGGCTCGATCACAATCAACGGCGTCACCGTCGCCGATGCCAAGACAGGATCGTTCATTCCGCCTGAGAAGCGCCATCTCGGCATGGTGTTTCAGGATTATGCGCTCTGGCCGCATATGACTGTTTTCGGCAATGTGTCCTTTCCGCTCGAAATGCGCGGCTTCGGCCGTGCAGAGCGCGAAAAGCGTGTTGCCTCGGCACTCGACCGCGTCGGTCTTTCGGGCTTCGGCGAGCGTGCCATCAGCGATATGTCGGGCGGCCAGCAGCAACGCGTCGCCATTGCCCGCGCCATCGTCGCCGAGCCGGGACTGGTATTGTTCGACGAGCCGCTTTCCAATCTCGACCGCGAACTGCGCGAAAACATGGTCACCGAGATCGGACAGCTTGTCGCCAATCTCGGCCTGACCGCGATCTATGTCACCCACGACCAGAGCGAAGCTTTCTCGCTTGCCGATCAGGTAGCTGTCATGCGCGCCGGTGTGATCGAACAGCTCGCCGCCCCCGAGGCGCTTGTCGCAGAACCGACAACACCGGAAGTCGCAGATTTTCTGCGGCTCGGCTGTGTCGTCCCGGTGGAGCGGCGTGAAAACGCCTACAGGATTGCACGCACCGAGATCCACATCGCCCATGGCTCTCATGCGGGACAGGCAACGCATGTCTTGTTGCCGTCGCGCTCGGTTCGCAGCGTGCCCGTCCATGAAGCTGCAATCCCGGCAACGGTCCTGCGCTCGCAGTTTCGCGGCGACGGTCATCTGACCACAGTGCGCATCGGCTCGCAGCAGGACGGCCACGAACTGACCTATCTCGACAGCATCCGTCTTTCACCCGGCGTTCCGGTCGGCATCTCCGTCGATGCCAGCCAGCTGCGCTGGTTCTCAAAATAGACCATTCCATCAGGAATATCTCAGGAGGCAAACATGAAAAAATCCATTCTCGGCGCGGGGCTTGCGCTTGTCACCGCTTTGCTGGCCAGCACTGCGGCCTATGCAGATATCACGGTTTACTCGGCTGGTCCGGGCAGCCTGATCGAAAAGCTTGCCGCAGGCTTCACCGCCAAGACCGGTGCGAAGGTCAATGTCTTTCAGGCAACGACCGGCAAAGTCATGGCGCGCATCGAAGCGGAAGCCGCCAATCCGGTTGTCGACGTTCTGATCTCGGCCTCATGGGATACGGCAACCGACTTCGCCAAGCGTGACTGGTTGGTCGCCTATACCAGCCTGAACGCCGAAAAAGTGCCGGATTTCCTCAAGAATGAAACAGCGGTCGCGCAGGGCGTCTCTGCCCTCGGTATCGCGTGGAACCCTGCCAGCAAGACGCCGAAGCCCGCCGAATGGGCGGATCTCGCCAAGCCTGAATACAAGGATCTCGTCAATCTGCCGGACCCGGCACAGTCGGGAGCAACCTTCGAGCTCGTTGCCGCCCTTCAGGCGCAACAGGGTTGGGACCTGTTCCGGAACCTGCACGAAAATGGCGCAACTGTCGCCGGTGCCAATGCAGAAGCTTTGAACCCCGTCCTTCAGGGCGCCAAGGCCGCCGTGTTCGGTGCCGTCGACTACATCTCGCTCGCGGGCAAGGCCAAGGGTGAATCCATCGACGTCATTTTCCCGACATCCGGCACAGTGATTGCACCGCGACCGGCCATGATCCTCAAATGGTCGAAGAACCAGGACGAAGCCAAGCAGTTCATCGATTATATGCTGTCCGACGAAGGCCAGAAAATGGTTGCCGACACCTATCTGATGCCGTCGCGCACCGACATTCCGGCCAATCGCCCGCTGATCGGCGACCTGAAAATCCTGCCGATCGACGCCAAGGAAGTCTATGGCAAGCGCAACGATACGCTGAAGGAATTCGGCGCCGCTTTCGCAGCCAGCAACTAATACTTGGGGGACAGACAGATATGAAGACAGGCAGTGCGGCGGCTGGCAACCCGCTCGGATTTGTTGCGGTAGCCGGGCTTGCATTCATTGTCGCGGTGCCGTTTGTCTTCATCGTCCTTCAGGCAATCTTTCCGCAACTGGGGAGAGGCTCGCTGGCCGAGCCTTTTCTGCATCTCTCGGCCCTGTTTGAAGACCCGAAGCTTTTGCGCATGAGCAGCAATACCGTTCTGCTCGGGCTTTCGGTGGTTGTGCTTTCTGCCCTCATCGCCGTACCGCTTGCAGTTTTCCGGGCACTCTACAAGGTGCCGTTCGCCATATTATGGGACGTGCTGATGCTCGTGCCCTTCATGATCCCGCCCTATATTGCCACGCTTGGCTGGATAATGACCCTGCAGCCGCGCGGTTATCTTGAACAGCTCACAGGTTTCAATCTGGCTCCATTCCTGTTTTCTGTCGCAGGCATGAGCTTCGTCATGGCGCTGAACACGTTTCCGCTCGTCTATTTCGCGGTGTCGCGTACGATTGAAGCAGTTGGCGCTCGTTATTCCGATGTCGGACGGGTGTTCGGGGCTTCGCCGTGGCGCTCCTTCTTCCGCATTACCCTGCCCCTGGCGACGCCGGGCCTCGCGGCAAGTCTTCTTCTGGTTTTCGCGGCAGCTATCGAGGAATACGGTACGCCAGCAGCCCTTGGACGCCGTTCCGGCTTTGACGTTCTGGTAACGGAAATTGATCTGCGCATTTCCGACTGGCCTATCGACCTTGCAGGAGCTGCCGTCTTTTCGCTGGCGCTTGTATGCCTGTCGCTGGCCGCCTTTCTCGTCCAGCGCTGGATACTGACGCGCCGCTCCTATGTGACGACGGGCGGCAAGCCGCAGGCAAAGGACAAGCGTCCGCTTGGGGCCCTTACAATTCCGGTGGTGGTTCTGTTCGCCATCATCGCCTTTGCTGCGACCGGCATTCCTCTGCTGGCCATTCTGGCGACCGCTCTTTCCAAAACCGTATCTGGCGGGTTGACCCCATCGAACCTCGGCTTCGACAATTTTGCAGCCATTGCCGAAGACAGCGCAGGTGGCATGCGTGCACTGGTCAACAGCCTGTCACTCGGTGTTGCGAGTGCCCTGCTGACAGGACTGCTCGGCGCGGTTGCCGCCTATGCCGTGGTGAAGATGCGCTTTCGCGGGCGTTTCTGGCTCGACATACTGACCGTCCTGCCCAATGCCCTGCCCGGCGTCGTTGTGGCCGTCGGTCTCATTCTGGCATGGAACCAGCCGATGCTGCCTGTCTCGCCCTACAATACGCCGCTGATCCTGCTGCTTGCCTATTGTTGCATTCTTCTGCCGCAGCCGATCCGCTATGCATCGGCTGCCTTCCACCAGATCGGCGACAATCTGGAAGCTGCGGCACGAGTGTGCGGCGCAAACAGCTTTACCGCTTTCCGGCGCATCATGCTGCCTCTGATCGCCCCCAGCCTGATAACGGCGATGTTGCTCGTCTTTGCCGTCGCCACGCGTGAGCTCGTCGCATCGATACTGGTGGCTCCGGTTGGAATGCAGACCATCTCGATCTTCATCTGGCGTCAGTTCGAGCAAGGCTCAGTCGGCCTCGGCATGGCCATGGCATTCATCGCCATTCTCATCACCACGCTTTTGCCCTTGGTTCTGATGGGGTTGTTGAAGCGCTCCGGTCTCGTTAGAATTTGACCTTCCGTTCCCAATCGGGAAATGCCAACAGCAGGGTCGAAATTCCAGTGCCTTGAAAAGCCGGGAGAACCGTTTTGACGAAACAAGCCGTTGTCTTGAAAAGAGAAGAATGGGCGAGGCGTGATGATGCCTGGTCTGGGCGCGTCGAAGGCAAGAGATTTGGCACCGATGCGTCGATCATATTCTTCTCGACCGATGTTGTAGGGCATG
The DNA here is from genome assembly GCF_024539785.1 of Ochrobactrum sp. BTU2. Lineage (NCBI taxonomy): Bacteria > Pseudomonadati > Pseudomonadota > Alphaproteobacteria > Hyphomicrobiales > Brucellaceae > Ochrobactrum > Ochrobactrum sp. BTU2. The sequence continues at coordinate 361,909 of NZ_JAHWRG010000003.1, forward strand.
GTCCCAAACTGCACCGGCACCCCTATGACGAGATTTTCATCGTCCGTCAGGGAAATGCCCTGTTCATTGTTGGCGATGAACAGATCGAGGCGACGGAGGGACAGGTTGTCTTCGGTCCGGCAAACATACCGCACAAGTTCATCAATCTCGGGCCCGGGCGTCTGGAAACAACCGATATTCACGTTACCCAACATTTCGAGCAGGAGGACCTCGAGTGAAATAGGGGCAACGTCTCCCCCGCATTTTGGTAGAATTATCTTGTCTTCGCCTTCAAAGATGATAATTTTAGTCATATTAATGCGACGGTATCCGGGCGCATTTCTTACGAAACATGTCCGGCCATGAAGCCGGAATTCCAATGAAACGCTGTCGCATACGGATCGGAACGTTTTGGGCTTCTGGCATTCGATGATCTGGCAAGCCGAAGGCATCCGGGTGGTTGCGCCGGTTCAATGGCGCGTACTGGACGGGCTGGTCAGTGTCTATTGGGAGGCTGAAAGCCAGACGGGAGCCAATGGCTATTTCCTGTCGCACGATCCCCGCATCATGATCTTTTTTCAGGATGTTTCGTCAAACATTCGCATATCGAACGACAGCAGCGTCCTTACCCAGCATCACCGCCCGATGACGCGTGCGATCTACATACCCGCTGGCGTACCGATGTGGACGAATACGGTTTCGCTTCACCGGTTTTCGCACCTGAACCTGCATTTTCACAAGGATCGGCTGCTCAAATATCTAAGTCCGACACTCGGCACCTCTATGGCCATGGCCGCCATGCGCAGTCCGGTGGAAATTCAGGACCTTGGCGCCATAGAAATGCTTGCCCGCCTGCTCGTCGATGAAACAGCCAATCCGGTAAAACACGGGCTTTTTGCGGAAAACCTCATCGGCAGCATTCTGACCGGGCTTCTCGATATACCGAACGAGGATAACAAGCAGGGCTACGGCCGCCTCACCATGGCGCAGATGAACAAGCTGAACGCACGGTTCGACAGTTGCGGTGATCGCCGGTTAAGCGTCGCCGAAATGGCGGCAGCGGTGGGTCTGTCGGAAAGCTGGTTTGCCAATGTCTTCAAGCAGACAACCGGGAAAACTCCGCTGCAATGGCAAATGGCGAAGCGCATCGATCTGGCGCAACAATTGCTGGCAGATAGCAACCTGACCGTCGCTGGCATCGCAGCACAGCTCGGGTTCACCGATCAGGCTCATCTGACCAAGGCTTTCCGTCAGGTGGTGGGAGAAACGCCAGCCGCATGGCGGCGCTTCCAGTCGAACCGCTGACCAATTTCGGATTGTAAGCTCCGCCGCCTGTTTCCGGCGGAGCTGCTCATCCTACCAGGTGCGGCGAAGCGTTGCCGTGATCTCGCGACCGGGATTGTAGAAATCCGCTCCGAAACCGCCATAGGCGACGTATTTCTTGTCGAACAGATTGCTGACATTGACCTGCAGCGCTGAATTATCGAGGAACTCGTAAGTGAATGCGGCATCGAACACGACATTGCCGCTGGTGCCCGACGTATTGGCTGGCGTGAAGTAATACGCACCAATATAACGACCGCCGACACCGATTGTCATGTCGCCGCGACGACCACTGCCCTCGATCTTGTAGTTCGCCCAAAGCGAAGCGAGGTGCTTAGAAACAAATTGCGGGCGGTTGCCCTCATTGCCACCGGTACCGTTCTCTACGATCTCGGGGTCCATATAGGAATAGGCCGCGATCAGGTTGAGATTGTTCGTCAGCTCGGCCTTGGCTTCCAGATCGATACCGCGAACGCGAACCTCGCCAATCGTGGATGGCTGAAGTGTGATAGGATTGTTGACCGAGATATTGTTCTTGGTCAGATCATAAACGGACGCGGTGAACAGGGCCGGAAATGCAGTTGGCTGGTATTTCACGCCGACTTCGATCTGTTCGCCCCGCTCAGGATCGACACCAATGGCCGGAGGAGCGACCGATTCAGCATAGCTCGTATAGACCGCCCATTCATCCGTTACCCGATAGGTGAGGCCGAAGCGGCTGGTGAACTCGCTCAGATCGCCATCTGTCGTCTTGTTGCTGAGATTGTTCGTCTGCGACAGGTCGAGCCAATCATTACGCAGACCGACACTGGCGATCAGCTTTTCCGCGAATGTCAGATCCTGCTGAAAGTAGATCGCCTTGGTTTTCTGCTTGGTTGACGTGCTGCCGATAAGAGGCAGATTGACCGGAGCACCGGTAAAGACAGGATTGGTCCAGTCGATGCTCGGTGCCGGGCCCCAGAGCGTCTTGTTGGTGGCCGAATAATTATTGTATTCGACGCCCGCCATCGTCCGGCTTTCGAACCGGTCAAAGCTTGTCTCATATTTCAGGTTCGCATCGCCCACGAAGTTCTCGGCTGAAGCTTCATTGCCGAAGAAGTCGCGCTTGGCAATCGTGGAACCATCGGTCGGTGTGGACGCAATATAGGCATAGCCGAAATCGGTGTCCTGCTTGCTGTAACGCCCGTTGGCGCTCATGCTCAAACCATTGCCGAAATCATGATCGAACATGGCGCTGACAGTATTTCTGTCGGTGCCGCGATAGTTGAAATCCGGCTCGCCGAAAAAGCGGCTTCTGTTGAAATTAGTGCCGACCGGATGACCGCCGCTTCCGGGCACGCCATTGCGGTGAAGATGATCGAAGATCACCGTCAGATTGGTCGCATCGCTCGGACGCCACGTCAGCCCGCCCATGATGAACTTTTCATCATCGCGCGAATAATCATATTCGGCGTCAGAATCCTTGAATTTGCCGGTTAGGCGATAGGACAGCGTTTCGTCGCCGGTCAGATTATCACCGAAATCAAAGCCGACTTCCTTGTGATTGAACGAGCCGCCCGTGACATAGGCTTCGCCGAAGCGCTCGCGCTTCGGTCGCTTGGTCACGTAATTGACCATGCCACCCGGATCGGAAACACCGAAAGCCGTGGAGCTCGCGCCTTTCAGAACTTCAATGCGTTCAAACGCATAGGGTTCTTCGCGTATGCCGCCAAAAGGACGGCCGAGGGACAGCCCATCGCGATAAGTGTTGGCATCGAAACCGCGGATCTGGAAAAAGTCGAACCGGTCATCCGACCCGTAGAAATTGGTGGAGACACCCGCCGTATATTGCAGCACCTGCTCGACGGTCTGGGCGTTGCGCTCTTGTATTTCCTTGGCGGTGATCACCGATACGGAGGCTGCCGTATCCATGATATCCGTCGCCATCTTGCCGCCGCCGGTGGTTCTCGTCGCGACAATCGACTTGGAATCGTCGTCGCGCCCGCCAGTCCCATCAACTGTAATGGTCTTGAGCACCGTCGGCGTTTCCGTTGTCGTCGCCTGCTGCGCCAAAGCCAGACCCGGCATGGAAACGACAAGCGCCGTGCACCCCAGAAGAATTGCCCTGCGGTAGCGAACCTGGGTGGTTTTCTTCATCTCAGCGGTCTTTTCAATGTCCATGGTCAGGTCCGATATGCAGTTTGCGGCGATCGCTTTCGGCGACGGTTTTCAAAGTGTGGAGACATCGACCAGCGTTGCGATCAACGACCGGATGAGCCCGATCGTCGAAGCAATCAAGAAACTGAAATTGTCCCCGGATCGCCACTAACTTGAGAAGCTTTGTCCAGTATTGTAGAAAACTGCTTTTTTGTAGGAAATCACGGTTAATTCGCAACAGCTTTATCAAGGTGCGAGCTTCGGCCTTGACGCGATGAGCTTAACTTGAGACTGAAAGGCCACTTTATACACAAGGAGAATGCGCCGGATGACGTGGTCCATTCGCTCTCTCGTTTTCGTTGCCCTGTCCTGCTTGGCGATCATCGCGCCGCAAGGGGTTCAAGCTGATGAGAAGACAGCCTACCCGATTGTTATCAAACATGCTTTCGGAACAACCACGATAGAGAAAAAGCCGAAGCGGATTGTCACCGTTGCCTGGGCGAACCATGAGGTCCCCCTTGCACTCGGCGTGGTTCCTGTTGGGTTTGCGCGAGCCAATTTCGGTGATGAGGACAATGATGGTCTCTTGCCTTGGGTGGCCGCAAAGTTGAGGGAACTCGACGCTGATACGCCAGTACTCTTCGATGAGGGCGACGGGATCGATTTCGAGGCCGTGGCCGAAACGCAGCCCGACGTCATCCTCGCATCCTATTCCGGCCTGAGCCGGTCCGACTACGAGACACTCAGCCAGATCGCCCCCGTCGTTGCCTATCCCGAAGCGCCCTGGTCAACCGACTGGCGCGACATGATCCGCCTCAACAGCGCCGGCATGGGCATGGCGGAAGAAGGTGAAGCGCTGATCACAAAGATCGAAGGCGAGATTGCCGAGACGGTCAGCCAGTATCCGCACCTGAAGGACAAGTCGGCCATGTTCGTCACGCATCTCGACACGACAGACCTGAGCACGGTCAATTTCTACACCACCAACGATACGCGGGTGAGATTTTTCAAGGACCTTGGCCTGAACTCCCCCAAAAGCGTGGTCGACGCCTCCAAGCCGGGCCAGTTCTCTGGCTCCATCAGTGCCGAGCGCGTCGACATGTTCGATGACGTGGACATCGTCGTGACCTATGGCAGTCAGGAATTGCTGGATGCCATGAAACACAATCCGCTTCTCGCCAGAATGCCAGTGGTCGAAAACAATGCAGTGGTCATGCTGGGCAGAAATCCGCTCGGGACCGCTGCCAATCCCACGCCGCTTTCCATTTCCTGGGTACTGAAGGACTATGTCGCCCTTCTCGCCGGCGCGGCCGATAAAGCAAAATGACTTTCGCCCGCGTCCGGCGCTCAAGCCAGCCGATCACTATATATCGGTCCAACAAAGCAAGGACCGGCTGGCTCGGCGCCGTCGTCCTTCTTCTCGTGATCCTCTGCGTTCTATCCGTGTCGCTCGGCACGCGTGAAGTGCCGTGGTCTGACATTGTCGCGGCCCTGCGCGGCCATATGGACACCGTCGGACAGGCCGCTGTCGCCATGCGCATTCCGCGCACCTTGCTGGCGGTTCTCGCCGGTGCGGCACTCGGACTGGCGGGCGCGATCATGCAAGGCATCACCCGCAATCCGCTGGCGGACCCCGGCATTCTGGGCATCAATATGGGCGCGTCGCTCTCCGTCGTCATCGGCGTTGCGTGGTTCAACATCGTTTCTGCACCAGCTTATATCTGGGCAGCAATATTCGGTGCCGGTTGTGCCGCCGTCTTCGTCTATATGGTCGGATCGCTTGGCCGTGGTGGCGCGACACCGCTCAAGCTCGCGCTGGCCGGTGCAGCCACGTCGGTGGCATTTTCCTCGTTGGTTATCGCCATCGTGCTACCCCGCAACGACATCGCCGGCGGCATTCGCGCCTGGCAGATCGGTGGCGTTGGCGGTGCAACTTTCGACCGACTCTCTTATGTGCTGCCGTTTCTCGCCGCCGGTTTCATTGTCAGCCTTCTATTGGCGCGCAAACTGAACTCGCTCGCACTCGGCGACGAACTTGCCGCCGGGTTGGGAGAAAAGGTTGCCTTCGCACGCGCAGTTGCGGCGCTCGGCGCAATTCTGCTGTGTGGCGCAACCACCGCCATCTGCGGTCCCATCGGCTTTGTGGGTCTGGTTGTGCCGCATCTCTGTCGCCTGCTGGTAGGCGTGGATCACCGCTGGCTGTTACCGTTCTCGGCCCTCAGCGGAGCCTGTCTCCTGCTTGTTGCCGATATTGTCGGACGCCTCATTGCCCGTCCTGCCGAACTCGATGTCGGGATCGTCATCGCCCTGATCGGTGCGCCGTTCTTCATCTGGATCGTCAGACGCCAACGGGTTCGCGAGTTGTAACCATGCTGCATGCCACCGCTGATCTCATCGCCCGAAACCGTCGCAGCCGCACCCGCAAGCGCAATCTTGTGATCGGCCTTCTTCTGGTCATTCTCGTCGCCCTCTTCCTCCTCACTTTGATGCTGGGCCAATCTTTCACCCCGCCGAAAGATGTTGTGCGGGTGCTTCTGGGCGAAGATGTTCAAGGCGCAAGCTTCACGGTCGGGAAGTTGCGCCTGCCGCGCGCCGTCCTGTCCGTATTGGCAGGGCTGAGCTTCGGCCTCGGCGGCGTCGCATTCCAGCTTATGCTGCGCAATTCGCTCGCAAGCCCCGACATTATCGGCATCAGTTCCGGTGCAAGTGCTGCAGCTGTTTTTGCAATCGTTGTGCTCTCGCTGAGCGGCCCCATTGTTTCGATCTTTGCCGTTGTGGCTGGGCTTGCCGTAGCGCTTGCCGTCTATGGACTTTCCTTCAGGAACGGGATTGCCGGAACCCGTCTTATCCTTGTCGGCATTGGCGTTTCGGCGATGCTCGAAAGCTTCATCGCCTATATTCTGTCGAGCGCTCCGGCATGGAGCTTGCAGGAAGCCATGCGTTGGCTCACCGGCAGCGTCAACGGCGCAAGGCTGGACCAGATGCTTCCGCTTCTGATCGCCCTGATCGTTTTAGGCGGTTTGCTTTTGAGCCGGTCTCGCGATCTCGAAGCATTGCGGCTGGGCGACGACAGCGCTGCAGCATTGGGAACCAATGTCGGGCGAACCCGGATCGTCATCATCATTGCCGCCGTCGGTATGATAGCCTTCGCCACAGCCGTCTCAGGCCCCATCGCCTTCGTCGCCTTTCTGTCCGGCCCCATTGCAGCACGCATCATCGGCAGTAACGGTTCCCTGCTCGTCCCGTCTGCGCTGATCGGAGCCATACTTGTTCTCGCTGGCGACTATTGCGGACAATTCCTGCTGCCGGGCCGCTATCCGGTTGGCGTCGTCACCGGAGCTCTGGGCGCTCCCTATCTCATCTACCTTATCATACGTGCCAATCGCAGCGGGGCATCCCTATGACCGATCACACTCTCATCGTGCGTGAGCTGACCACCGGCTATGGTGACAGGCTTGTGCTGGACGGTCTCGATCTTGAAATCCCCTCCGGCAAGGTGACCGCGATAGTCGGAGCGAATGCCTGTGGAAAATCCACGCTTTTGCGAACGATGTCCCGGCTTCTGGTCCCGCGCCACGGGCAGGTGCTGCTTGACGGCAAGTCGATCCACACCCTCCCCTCCCGGCAACTGGCACAGACGCTCGGTCTGCTGCCGCAATCGCCGGTGGCGCCAGAAGGCATATTGGTCGCCGATCTCGTCAGCCGAGGTCGAAACCCCTATCACGGCGTTTTCTCGCAATGGACGCGGGCCGATGACGAAGCAATCGCAGCGGCACTTGAAGCAACTAGGACAACCGAACTGGCTGACAGACCGGTAGACGAACTTTCCGGCGGCCAGCGCCAGCGCGTGTGGATTGCGATGGCACTGGCGCAGCAGACCGACATCCTCCTGTTGGACGAGCCGACGACCTTTCTCGACATCAGTCACCAGGTTGAGGTTCTGGACCTCCTCACCGACCTCAACCGGGAGCGCGGAACCACAATCGTCATGGTTCTGCACGATCTCAATCTTGCTGCCCGCTATGCAGATTTTCTGGTCGCAATGGCTAACGGACAGCTACACGTAACCGGGACGCCTGACGAAGTGCTGACGGAACAAAATGTCCGCGATGTCTTTCATTTGGAAAGCCGCATCATGACCGACCCGACCTCCGGTCGCCCCATCATGCTGCCTTTGGGACGTCATCGCCTCCGTCAAGAACGTCTTGAAACGCAGCTCGAACCCTCAGACGGATAGCCGCCTGCGCTGCAACAGGCTTTTGCTGACTTCTCTGCCCCACTGATTTTATAGCGCCGTGATCCGTCGATCGCGGCGTTTTTCGTTCTGGCGCAGTCACAATGCAGTGCGTCATTTAACACGCCTTTTTATCTATAATAATTTCACTTGAGTCGCCAGCATACATGCGAATAATCTATATTTCATAGATTCTTTCTATTTTTATAGATAAAGTGGAGAAGGCATGCTCAATATGGTGCAATCGAACCCGAAAGGCGTTGAGAAAACGGCGTCCAAATCGGAACAAGATGCATGGACGCTCGCAAGCGCGCGTCTGCTCTACGATCTTCCGTTCAACGATCTTCTTTTCGAGGCACAGAACGTTCATCGTGCCAATTTCGATCCGAACCGCGTTCAGCTCAGCAAACTGCTCAATATCAAGACCGGTGGCTGCCCCGAAGATTGTGGCTATTGCAGCCAATCGGCGCATCATGCCTCGGGTCTGAAAGCCTCCAAACTGATGAGCCTGGATACGGTTCTCGAAGAAGCGCAGAAGGCAAAGGATAGCGGCGCAACCCGCTATTGCATGGGCGCGGCCTGGCGCAGCCCAAAGCCGCGTGATGAACCGGCGATTGCCGAAATGGTCAAACAGGTGAAAGCGCTCGGCCTGGAAACCTGCATGACGCTTGGCATGTTGAGCCCGGATCAGGCGCAGACCTTTGCGGAAGCGGGACTTGATTATTACAACCACAATATCGATACGTCGGAGCGGTTTTATCCGCAGGTCATCACGACGCGCAGTTTCGATGATCGGCTGGAAACACTCGCCCATGTTCGTGAAGCCGGAATCAAGGTTTGCAGCGGCGGCATTCTCGGCCTTGGAGAAACCGAAGATGATCGCATCGATATGCTCGTGACGTTGGCAAATCTGCCGACACCACCGGAAAGCGTGCCAATCAATATGCTGATCCCGATGCCCGGATCGCGGCTGGAGAAAGCATCGCCCGTCGACCCTATCGCCTTTGTCCGCATCATCGCGCTTGCCCGCCTGATGATGCCGCAATCGCATGTGCGACTGACAGCCGGGCGCAATTCGATGAGCGATGAAATGCAGGCTCTGTGTTTTTTCGCAGGCGCAAATTCGATCTTTATCGGTGACACGCTGCTGACCGCCGCCAATCCGGGCGAAGACCGCGACACAAGCCTTATGCGGCGGCTTGGCCTGACCGCCGACACGCTGGACAACCATGCATAACACGGATCCATTGGCCCGTTACGCCGCCAAGCTGAAAAACCTTGAGCGGCGGCGGCATCTGCGCACGCTTTCGGGCAATAAGGGCGCAGACTTCAGTTCGAACGACTATCTGGGCCTTGCCGCATCACCGTCGATCCGCAATGCTTTGATTGCCGAGCTGGAAAACGGCCTTGCCGCCGGGTCTGGCGGCTCCCGGCTGTTGCGGGGCAATCACCTGGAACACGAATTTCTGGAGGCCGAAGCCGCTACCTGGTTTCGGGCGCCGTCGATGCTTTATTTCAGCAATGGCTATGCGGCAAATCTCGCGGTTCTCTCGACCTTGCCGCTGCGCGGCGATCTGATCGTCTATGACGAGCTTATCCATGCCAGCGCACACGAAGGCATGCGAGCCGGAAAGGCCGACATCGTCTCCGTCCCGCATAACGATGCGGATGCATTCGAGAGAGCCATCCGCACATGGCGCGAGAAGGGAGGAATTGGCATCCCCTGGATTGTGGTGGAAAGCCTCTATTCGATGGATGGCGACCGCGCGCCGCTCTCCGATCTCATTGAGATAGCAGACCGCCACGATGCATTTCTTTTCATCGACGAAGCCCATGCCACAGGCGTGCACGGATCGGACGGGCGCGGTTTTACTGCCGGACTGGAAGACAGACCGAATGTTATTACGCTTCACACCTGCGGCAAGGCGATGGGAAGCGCCGGCGGGTTGGTTGGAGCAGACCCAATCCTGCGCGATTTTCTGGTCAACCGCGCGCGGCCTTTCATCTATTCGACCGCGCCCTCACCCTTGCAAGTGTCGGCGACACGGCGTGCGCTCAAAACCATGGCCGCCGAACAACATCGGCGGCACGAATTGCATCGGCTTATCGACGTCGCCAACGCGCAATTCGCCAATCGCTTCGGCAGGTCCGGCAGCGGAACGCAGATATTGCCGCTCGTCATTGGCGATGCCGACCGCACTTTGCGTATTGCACATCGCATGCAGGCCGAGGGCTTCGACATGCGCGCCATACGCCCGCCAACAGTGCCTGCCGGCACGGCGCGACTGCGCATCACCATCACGCTCAATGTCGACGAACCCACGATAACGCGCATGTTCGAGCACCTTGCCGCGATCATGGCAGAGGAAATGATATGAACCGCACCTTCATCATCACCGGCACCGATACGGGTATCGGCAAGACCGTCTTTTCCGCAGCCCTTGCGGGTGCGCTCAACGCCTATTACTGGAAGCCGGTTCAGTCGGGGCTGGAAGAGGCAACTGACAGCGAAACCGTTGTCCAGCTTGCCGGGCTATCACGTCGGAACGTGATCCCCGAAAGCTGGCGCCTGAATACGCCTGCTTCACCGCATCTTTCGGCGCAGATCGACAGGGTGGAGATCGATACGGATGCACTTGCAGTACCATCGGTCGATGCGCCTCTGGTGATTGAAGGTGCAGGCGGATTGCATGTACCGCTGACGCGGCGCACGACGTTCATCGATGTTTTTGCGCGCTGGCGGAAGCCGGTCATCCTCTGTGCAAGAACCGGGCTCGGTACCATCAATCACACATTGCTTTCGCTTGAGGCATTGAACCGACGCAATATTCCCGTGCTCGGCATTGCCTTCGTCGGCGATCATCAACCGGATACAGAGAAGATCATCCCGGAACTGAGCGGCGTGCGCAGACTGGGGCGGCTGCCCCGCCTTGCGAAACTTGATCCGGACGCACTCCGCCAAGCCTTTCGCGAGCATTTCGACATAAACATTTTTGGCGGAGCTTCCGAATGACCGCGCATTCGTCTCCCGTCTGGCATCCTTTCACCCAACACGCCACCGAACCGGCTTTCCGCAGGATCGTCAAAACTGACGGTGCCTATCTGCTAGATGAAACCGGCAAGTCCGTGCTGGATGCCATATCGTCATGGTGGGTGATTACCCATGGGCACCGCCACCCAAAGATCATGGCGGCAATCCGGGACGCATTGGAACGGTTTGATCAGATCATCTTTGCCGAGTTTACTCACGAACCGGCAGAAAGGCTGGCGCAAGAGCTGGTCAAACTCGCCCCGCAGGGCCTCGCCCATGTGTTCTATTCCGACAGCGGTTCCACAGCGGTCGAAGTCGCGATCAAGATGGCGCTCGGCTTCTATCACAACAGAAACGAACCGCGTTCACGCATCGTGGTGATGGAGCATAGTTATCACGGCGATACGATCGGCACCATGTCCACCGGCGCGCGCGGCGTGTTCAACGCCGCTTATGAACCCTTGCTGTTTCAGGTCGACACCATTCCGTTTCCGTCGGCGGGGCGAGAGCAGGAAACGCTTGATGCGCTGGAACATTTCTGCCGCAATGGCGAGGTTGCAGCCCTGCTGATTGAACCGCTGGTTCTGGGTGCAGGCGGCATGAAAATCTATTCCGCGCATTTGCTGGCTGAATTCCGGCGGATTACGCAGCGCCACGGAACACTTCTCATCGCCGATGAAGTGATGACCGGATGGGGGCGCACGGGCACCATGTTCGCCTGCGAACAGGCCTCCATCACACCGGATATTCTGTGTCTTTCCAAAGGTATTACTGGCGGCGCTCTTCCGTTGGCTGCGACGCTCAGTACTGCTGAAATCTTCGATGCGCATTTTTCGAAAGATCGCAGCCGCACGTTCTTCCATTCCAGTTCCTATACCGCCAATCCGATTGCCTGCGCGGCAGCATGTGCCAATATCGAAGTCTGGCAAACAGAACCCGTTGCGGATCGTATCAAGACGCTCGGTCAATGGCATTCCGAACGACTTTCACGCTTTCAGGGTGATCCTCGTTTTACCAATCTGCGCCAGCAAGGGACCATTGCTGCCCTCGATCTCGCGGTCGAACAAACCGGCTATCTCTCCGATGCGGGGCCGAAACTGAAAGCCTTCTTCCGCGAACGGGGTGTGCTTCTGCGTCCGCTCGGCCATGTGATTTATCTCATGCCACCCTATTGCGTGACGCCAGCTGATCTGGACCTCGCCTATGACGCGATCGACGCGGCAGCGGACATGATAAGGGGCGGGGCGCGATGAGCATTTCGAGCCGTATGGCGGGCTTTGGTCATTATGTGCCAGACCGCCGTGTTGCAAATGCCGAACTGGAGCAGCGTTTTGGGCTTGAAGCTGGCTGGATCGAGAGACGCACCGGCATCCGCGAACGACGCTGGGCGGCGCCGGATGAAACGCTGACGGATATGGCAATGAAGGCCGGTGCAATGGCGCTCGACAATGCCGGTGTTCCACACAGTTCGGTGGCGCTCGTCATTCTCGCCACATCGACGCCGGATCATCTTCTGCCGCCTTCCGCGCCCCTTCTCGCGCACAAGCTGGGGCTGGAAAACTGCGGCGGGATCGATCTGGCGGGCGCTTGCTCAGGTTTTCTCTATGCACTTGTGCTGGCCGACGGCTTCGTCAAAAACTTCCGAAAGCCGGTTCTGGTGGTCGCAGCCAATATATTGAGCCGTCGCATCAGCATGGAGGAGCGCAACACGGCAATTCTCTTCGCGGACGCTGCTGGAGCCGTTCTGCTCGCACCGTCAAACGACCCGCATGAAGGACTGCGGGGATCAGCACTCATATCCGATGGCGGGAATTATGGCCTGATCTCCATTCCCGCCGGTGATACAAGAATGACCATGCAAGACGGCAAAGCCGTCTTTACGCAGGCCGTTCGCATGATGACGCGTTGTGCAGCGGATGTGCTTGAACAGGCAAAGTTAGCCGCCGCCGATGTGGACAGGTTCTTTCCTCATCAGGCCAATATGCGCATGATCGATAAAGTCTGCGACCAACTGCATGTGCCTGCTTCTATCGCGGCAAGAACGATCCATACATTCGGCAATTCGTCGGCGGCGACGATTCCGCTTTCGCTGTCGCTGGCATCGAAATCACGGCCTTTTCAGCCCGGTGAGCGGCTTCTTTTATCGGCAGCCGGTGCCGGAATGCTCGCCGGCGCTGCAGTCTGGAAAATTGGAGGCCGTTGAAACTCGATCACGCTTCGTGCTGGTTGCGATAAAGCTCATAGGCAAATCTTGCACGCACGCCAATGTCGAGAAACGGCCTTGGCGGAACAGCTGATGGCGTTCCGAGGCTGAGCATATCCGATATCAACCCATTATCCTCGCCCAACGCCATTTCGGCGGCCAGTCTCCCGCTGATCGTGCCCTTGGCGATGCCGACAGCATTCTGGCAAACGGCGCTCCAGACATTCGGAGCGACCTTCCCGAAACCCGGCGCGCCATTGCGCGAAAGACAGATGTAGCCAGTCCATGTGTGTTCGACATGGACGCCACGAAGCATCGGAAACCGTTCGTCAAAAAGACGCTGGTGATCCTGCCGAACCGAAGCCCGGCGCGCATCCGACTGGCGCATGCCGGGGCTGAACTCAATGTTCTGCCGGATGAGGATGCGGCGATCGTTTGTATAGCGCATGGTAATGCCTGCAAAGGCGTTGGCAGGTGTTGAGCCCCATGACCCGATATTACCGAAAATACCTTGTTCCTTTTCGGTCAGAGGTCTCGTGAAACTGGCATGGGCTGCAAAGTTCAGAAGTCGTCCCTTCCAGAAACCGAAGCGCGTCGCAAAGCCGTTAACCGCCACAATCGCTTTCGGAGCGGCAACAGTTCCTTCCGCAGTCCGCAGAAGCACTTTCGAACCGAAATCCGCCTCCAGAACCGGAGACTGTTCAAAGAGTGTCACATTCTCTGGCAATGCGTCGCCCAACCCACGATTGAGCGCAGCCGGATTGATCAGAACCGTACCGGGCGTATAGATCGAGGCCGCGAAATGCGACGTGCCCAGACGTTTCGTCGTTTCTTTGCCATCCAGCCATTCATAGGGCTCATTCAGCGTCTTCAACATCTCGAGCGTCGGCTGCAGAATCTCTTTCGCGCCACGCTCCGACGAAGCCGTATGATATTTGCCGTCCTCACTCCAGTCGCAGTCAATACCATATGTTGTAACGCTATCGCGTAATGAAGCGATGCCTGCCCGTGCCAACCGCAGATAAGCATGCCCCTTCGCCAGTTCCTCCAGAGATGACCCGACATTGTGCGGGAGATCTATGGCAAAACCGGAATTACGCCCGGATGATCCTTCGCCAAGTTGCTGGCCATCCAATATCACAATCTTTGCATCTGGCCGTAGCTCCGCAAGACGACGCGCAGCACCAAGTCCGGCAAATCCGGCACCGATGACAACAAAATCGGCGACAATATCACCGCGCAATGACGGCTTCGGTTGCCGTGCTGGCAGAAGTGCGCTCCAGCCGTTGGTCTTGTCATCTTGGGGAAGTAATCCGATCTTCTTCATGGTCTGCTTTCAAACTGCTGCGCCCAGTCGGACGGATAAAGGCTGTAAAATACCAGCGCGTTCTCGGCTATATAGGTGAGTTCTGTTCCGGCAGCTTGCTTTCCAAGACAATTCTCGCTCGCTCATTATCAATGATAACCAAATATATATATTTAGCACATTCTTATTTATTATTATTTAAGAAGCCTCTAAATCAACTAAAAATATAGATATAGAAAACTCGGCGCTCATTACAACTTCAGGGCTGTTGCCAATCCATAATCTATACTCAATTAGTGACTTATGAATTGATTGCAATATTTTCGACGAAACTGCTTGTCTTGCAAATTCGTTGAGCGGCAGGAGCAGTATGAAACATTCAACCGGAACAGATTGCACCACCTCATCCGCCAAGCTTACGCAAAGGCGCATAAAGGCATTGGCTCACGGTCTTTCGCAGTACTTGTGCTCGACCGTCTCCTATTCTGCAATTGCGTTGGCTGGAGTGACGACAATAGTCGCTGCCAATCCCGTTCGGGCTGACGATTATCATTATATCGGCACACACTCCCTTCTAGACAGATGGGGTAGGCCTGCGTCCTGGGCGGAAGGCAAGCTTCCCGGCGGCGGCGACCGGGCCATTATTGCGGGATCTGCAACCGGTATTATCCCCGCTGCAAGCGCTATCGGTTCAATATGGATAACCCAAACCAGCGCCCTGAAAACGTTCAATCAGTCCTCAGTTTCTGCTGCAATTACAATCAACGGCATTGACGGTGCCGGTGTTCGAACAGATGCCGCGCAGATGATAAATTTTTTCCGCGGAACAAATGTAGGCGGGAATATATCCATTCAGGCGACCAACGAAGCCGGGGGCGGATTTAACTTTTCTGCTCCTCCGGCCGGAGGAAGTACGACAGGATTTCTTGAGACAAACGGCTATACTGTAACATTTGATCCAGTCAACACAGCCAACCTAATGAATGTAACCGGAGGTTATGAAATTATTGGTTCGGGAAATCTGGTCAAGACTGGCGCAGGGCTTCTGACTATCGAAGGATACACCAATAATTCGGCATTCACTGACTCGCCCGCGCAGTATTCCGGAAGCACCTGGATCCAACAGGGAACACTGGCTCTGATAGGCACTGCCAGCCTGCGACGTTCCAGCGTTGTTCGTGTCGACGGTGTTTTCGATATTTCTGCGACCGCCGACGGTCAGTATGACCCTTCGGGA
This sequence comes from Ochrobactrum sp. BTU2, assembly GCF_024539785.1. Taxonomy (NCBI): domain Bacteria; kingdom Pseudomonadati; phylum Pseudomonadota; class Alphaproteobacteria; order Hyphomicrobiales; family Brucellaceae; genus Ochrobactrum; species Ochrobactrum sp. BTU2. The sequence goes on from NZ_JAHWRG010000003.1 coordinate 377,358, forward strand.
ATTCCGGGAGGCACCAGCGTGGCCGTCCTGACCGGCAATGGCAGCATCGTGCTCGGCGCACGCAATCTGACCTTGAACGAAGGCGGGAACGACTTTGCCGGACAGATTTCGGGAACCGGAAAGCTCATCTTGCAGCAAGGCACTACCGTTCTTTCCGGAGAAAGCACTTATAGTGGTGGCACAGATATCAACAGCGCCCATCTGTACGTTGGCAATGCCAAGGCATTGGGCAGCGGTGCGGTAAACATGCAAGGCACTGCCGCACTCGGCTTCCTCGTCGATGACTTGGTGATTAAGAATGACATCATTCTTGCAAGCGGCAACACATCGGCAATCGATACCGGCACTTTCAATGAAACGCTCGGCGGTGATATCAGCGGCGACGGTTCCCTCACCAAGCAAGGAGACGGCACCCTGATCGTTGCGGGCGCCAACACTTATACCGGCTCCACGAATGTGCTGGCTGGCACGCTGCGGGCTGGCGCTGCAAACACTTTCAGTGCAGCCAGCGCCGTTGATCTGGCCGCAGGAGCCACACTCGATCTCGGTGGTTATAATCAATCCATCGCCAGTTTTTCAAATGCAGGCACGTTGAAATTTGGCACGAAGCCCGGAACAACATTGATGATTGCCGGAAACTATACTGGCAACGATGGTCTGCTTATCCTGAACACCGATCTTGGAGGCGATGATTCTGCTACGGATAGGCTCGTGGTCACCGGCGACACTTCAGGCAATTCCACAGTCAACGTTAACAATCTCAAAGGCGAAGGTGCGCCGACCGTCGAGGGGATTAAAATTATTGAGATCGGCGGAGTGTCCGACGGCGAATTTTCACTCAAGGGCGATTATGAAATCCAGGGCGAGCAGGCTGTTGTAGCTGGAGCATACGCTTATCAGCTCTACAAGAACGGTAAAACCAATCCGACCGACGGCGACTGGTACCTGCGTTCGGCATTAAAGCCCAAAACGGTCGATCCGGTAACACCGACAAGCCCTTCAAAGCCGCTCTATCAGGCGGGTGCTCCGCTCTATGAAGCTTATCCGCAGGTGCTTCAGGCATTGAACGGCCTGTCTACGCTGCAACAGCGGGTTGGTGATCGCTATTGGGCTACGGACGAGAATGGGGGCACGAGCAACACGACCCGATCGTCGGTATGGGGTCGAATTGAAGGCGCACATAACCGCCTCACGCCCAACTCGACGACGACATTGACATCGTACGACGTCGATACCTACAAAATGCAGGCTGGCCTCGATGGCCAGTTCTTCGACGGCGATAGCGGTAGACTGATCGGCGGATTGACGGCGCAATATGGCAAGGCATCTGCAGACGTCTGGTCAGTATTCGGTGACGGTACCATCGATACCGATGGCTACGGGCTTGGCGCGACACTGACATGGTATGGCGACAATGGCATTTATGTCGACGGTCAGGTTCAGGCCAACTGGTTCGACAGCGATCTTTCTTCTGTGACAGCAGAAAGAGGCATGACCGATAGCAACAAGGGCTTTGGCTATGCGCTGGGCATGGAAACCGGAAAACGGTTTGCCGTTGCCCCTGGCTGGACGCTGACGCCACAAGCGCAACTGATCTATTCGTCGATTGATTTTGACAGCTTTAACGATGGGTTTGGTGCACGCGTATCGCTGAAAGACGGCGACAGCCTCAATGGTCGCCTTGGCCTATCAGCTGACTATCGCAAAAGCTGGCAGGCTGCGAACGGGTTGATTTCCAGCACCAACGTATATGGCATCGCCAATCTCTACTATGAGTTTCTAGATGGCGCTCGTGTCAATCTTGCAGGAACAGCCCTCAGCACCGAGAACGACAGATTCTGGGGCGGCGTCGGCCTTGGCGGCACTTACAGCTGGTCTGGCGGGAAATATTCGCTTTACGGAGAAGGCATGTTGAAGACCAGCCTTGCGCATCCAAGCGATAGCTTCGGCGTAAATGGCACCGTCGGTCTCAAGGTCTCATTCTGACAAGGCGACAACAGGTCGCGTGAGATTAATGCATAAACAGGCGGCGACAGGAAACTTCCTGTCGCCGCCTGTTTATTTTCAAGTTAGTTCGAGCCATCCATAGAGCGGATTTTCCGCGCAGTTGCCTGCAACAGTGTAAAAGCCTCGAAACGCCTGTCATGCCATCTGGCGCGCCCGGCATCCGGTCTGTTCACCTCACCAAGTTCCGACATGGCATGCATCGCAGAGGCAAGGTCAGGATATGCCCCTGACGCCACAGCGCCCAGCATGGCAGAGCCGAGCAGAACCGGCTCTGGCGAGGTGGAGGCGACGATGACAAGGCCGGTTGTGTCGGCAAGCACTTGTCGCACCAGATGCGAACGCGCAGCCCCACCTGAAACGACGATGGTATCGGTCACGATACCTTTTGCCTTTTGTGCCTCGACGATCTGCCGCGCACCATAGCCGAGACCGCACAGACCGGCGAGATAAAGCGCCGTCAGACTATCGATCCCGGCGTCGAGATCGAGCCCGACAATGATCGCACGCGCATCGGGATCAGCGAACGGTGCACGATTACCGAGGAATTCGGGCACGACATGAATGTCACCAACGATCATGGCCGTCTTTTCAACGCCGCCCCTTGCCTCAACTTCAGCAGCAAGACTGTCGGCTAAACCGTTGCCCTGAGCTGCTGCCAGCTTTTCAGCTTCTGCCGCGAAGGGATGCATATGGATCAGGTGATCAATAGCAGCACCTGCTGCTGACTGGCCACCTTCATTGAGCCAGAGACCCGGCACCATTGCCGAATAATACGGGCCCCACACACCGTCCACGAAAACAGGCTGTTCGGTCGTGGTCATGGTGCAGGCCGAAGTGCCGAACACATAGGCCATGCGTGACAATATCTGGCCTTCCGAACCACGCGCTCCAACTGTGCCGATGCCGCCCGCATGAGCGTCGATCAGACCGGCGGCAATTGCAGTACCCGGCTTGAGGCCAAGTTCTGCCGCAGCCTGTTCGCTCAAACCACCGAGGTTTTCGCCACCAGCGCGAACGTCGGTACCGATACGGACGAAATTTTCATCCGCCAGTTCGCCAAGGCCGACTTCACGGAAATAAGCCTCGTCCCAGCGCTTTTCATGGCTGAGATAAGTCCATTTGCAAGTGACCGTGCAAGCTGAACGAGCAAGACTGCCGCAGGATTTCCATGTGAGAAAATCGGTAAGATCGAAAAACTGCCAGGCAGCAGCGAAGGTTTCGGGCTTGTTTTCCTTGAGCCACAACAGCTTCGGCGTTTCCATCTCGGGGGAAATGGCACCGCCAACATAGTCAAGAACCTTCGCCTTGGTCGCATTGATACGCTCGGCCTGTCCGATAGCACGGTGATCCATCCAAACGATGATGTCCCGCGCAGGATCGTTGGATGGACCTACGGCAAGCGGCTTGCCGCCCTCGCCCAGCACAACCAGCGAGCAGGTCGCGTCATAACCGATACCGGCGATATCCGTCGGGTCGACACCGGCGGTCGCGACCGCTTCACGCACGCTTTCGCAAACAGCCTGCCAGATATTGGCACTCGACTGTTCGACAATGCTGCCCGCCTTACGCCAGATGGTGATATCGCGCTTGGCTGAAGCAAGCATGGTGCCGCTCGCGTCGAACAGACCGGCGCGGGCGCTACCGGTGCCGACATCGACGCCCAGATAGTAGCTGGTCATGGTCGCTCCCATTTACAGATCGAGGCTCTGCGGAAGAATGACCAGATCGCGAATGGTGATATTGCGCGGGCGGGTCAGCATGAACATCACCGACTCCGCAACTTCCTTAGGTTCCATCAGGCTGCCTGCGGCCAGTGCTTCATCAAGCTTGGCCTTCGGCCAGTCGCTGATGAGTGCGGTCACAACCGGTCCCGGCAGAACGCCGCCAACGCGGATACCATGCGGGGCGACCTGACGGCGAACCGTATGCACGAAGGCCTGAACGGCGTGTTTGGATGCCGTATAGATCGGCTCCCAGATCACCGGCACAACACCCGCAACGGAACTTGTCATGATGATATCGCCGGTCTTTCGTTCCATCATATGCGGCAGCACGGCATGAATGGTGCGGAAGGCCGCGTTAATGTTGAGGTTCAGCATGCGGTCCCATGCATCCGGGTCGCCTTCCCAAAGAGGTCCGCCAATATAAGCGCCCGCATTGGCATGGAACACGTCGAGCTGGCCCGCCTGTTCGAGTATCTGCGGCATCATCGTGGCGACAGACGCCGGATTGAGCAGATCGATGACCAACGGTTTGGCCTTGTCGCCAAGCTCGGCGCATTTTTCCTTAAGCGCCTTGTCATCACGGTCGACAAGAAACACCGTCATGCCCGCTTCGATCATGTGCTTTGCACATTCGAAGCCGATGCCAGAGGCAGCACCAGTAACGGCGCCAACTTTTCCGTTGAGATCCTGAGCCATTTTTCAGTCCTTGAAGGTTTAGGCGCGGCCGTGCGACTGGCGCGAGCGGCGGGCAAGGGAGTCGACAATAACGGCGATAGCAAGCACTGCGCCGGTAATCATGTAGCGAAGCGAAGATGACAGATCGAGCAGCGTCAGACCGCTGGCAATCGACTGGATGACAATGATACCCAGCAGAGCCGACCAGGCGCTGCCACGTCCGCCGAAGAGGCTGGTACCACCAATGACAGCCGCCGCAATGGCGTTGAGGTTAACGTCACCGGTGCCGGCCTGCTGGCTGGATGAGGCAAGACGCGAAGCGGCCAAGATGCCACCTGCTGCGGCCAAGATCGAACAAGTTACGAAGGCCGATATGTAGATGAAGTTCACATTGATACCGGCACGGCGCGCTGCTTCACGATTGCCGCCAACCGCCTGCATGGCACGCCCCCACTGGGTGCGGGTAAGTGCATAATTCATCGCAATGACTAGCGCCACGAACAGGCCGAACATCCACGGCACACCGCGCGACTGGTTGAGATAAAATACCGCGCCACCGACAATGACCGTGATGACGATAGCCTTGAACGCAATTCCAACCGACGAAGGCGCCGACAGACTGGCTTCGCGGCGACGCTGTGCAGAACGGAACCCGGTGAAGAAGATGGCAAGTCCGGCAATCAGCACCAATGCGTAGGACACAGGGCGCGGCATAACCAGAAGCTGGCCGAAGCTCACGAGCCAGGAGCCGTAAGGCAGATTGATTGAGCCGGTATTACCGAGCAGATAAAGCTGGAGACCGAGCGCGGCCAGCAGACCGGCCAGCGTGGAAACGAAGCTCGGCATGCTGAAGCGGTTATAGAGGAATGCGTAAAGCAGGCCGATCAGCGCGCCAGTGCACAGTGCCGCCAGCATTGCAAAGCCGACAGGCCAGCCATGATTGACCCAGAGCACACCGACGATTGCCGACGCCAGACCGCTAACCGAACCGACCGAAAGATCGATCTCGCCCAGCATCAGGATGCAGACGATACCGAGCGAAATCACGCCGATGGTCGAGCAGTCGAACAGCAGATTGACAAGGTTGTTGCTCGACAGGAAGACCGGGTTCAACGTCTGGAAAACAGTCCAGATGATGACGAGTCCGATGATAACCGGCAGTGATCCGAGATCGCCTGAACGCACACGATCAAAGAAACTGCGCAGCGCGCCTGAAACGCCTTCATCATGGCGCACGCGTGTATCCTGACGGTCGAGAGGGGTATTTCCGCTTGCCTGATTCATTATGCTTCTCCCCGATCATGGGTATGATCGGCTTCATGCTGCGCCTGACGCCGTTCGGCACGACGGGAAACGGAATTGCTGCTCGCGCCGGTGATGGCCGCGACCAGTTCCTCATTCGAGGAATCCGGGTAGAAAACGCCGTTGTTGCGGCCAAGGCGCAACACCACAATGCGATCAGCAACTGCGCGCACATCTTCCATATTGTGGCTGATCATCAAGACGCCCAGTCCTCGGTCGCGAACACGCTCGATAAGATCAAGAACCTCGGCCGTCTGTGCAACGCCCAGTGCCGCCGTTGGTTCATCAAGCATGATGAGCTTGGGATCGAGCAATAGCGAACGCGAAATCGCGACGGTCTGGCGCTGACCACCTGAAAGCGAGGCGACCGGCTCACGTACGCTCGGGATACGAGCGGAAAGCTCGTTCAGAAGCTTCCACGCCTTGATCTCCATGGACACTTCATCAAGGCGATAGGGGCTCATTTCGCGGCCAAGGAAAATATTGGCAACGACGTCGAGATTCTCACACAGCGCCAGATCCTGAAAGACCGTCGCAATGCCGAGATCGAGCGCAACGCCCGGCGACGAAAGCACCACCTTCTCGCCATTGAATTCGATAGTGCCGGATGTCGGCTGATGGACGCCTGCCAGCGTCTTGATAAGGGTAGACTTTCCCGCGCCGTTATCGCCGACAAGAGCGACAACTTCGCCCGGAAAGACTTCCAGATTGATATCTGTCAGCGCTGAAACGGCGCCGAAATTCTTGGATATTCCGCTTAGACGCAGCACTGGCTGCCGCGACGTTGTAGCGGCATTGTGATCTTGGGACATGTTCGCTTTTCCCTGGGTGTCGCAGTTTTCCCCAACGTCCACCGCGCAAGATAACACGCGCGGGGAAAGAAAGCGTCCGGCCCAAGCCGGACGCCATGGTTGGGTTACTTCGTGATACCGAGCTTCTTGCAGCCTTCGGCGTAACGGTCGACGCACAGCGTTTCAGCTGAAACGATGTTCTTGTCGATGATCTCCGCCTTGAGGTTATCAGCCGTCACAACCACCGGAACGAAAAGCTTCGACGGCGTATTGTAGAGCGTAGCTTCAGCCTTCGGGGTCTCACCGTTCAGAAGCTGACCTGCGACGCGGGCGGCTTCTGCTGCAACGATTTCAGACGGCTTGTTGATCGTGTTGTACTGATCGCCCGAAATGATGAGCTGAAGTGCGGCAATCGTCGCATCGTTGCCGGTAACAGGTGGAAGCGGATCAATGCCAGCCGCTTTCATAGCTGCAATCGCACCGCCAGCAGTGCCATCATTGGCAGCGACCACACCGACGATCTGGTCGTTGAAGCGGGTGATCTGGCCGCTCGCCCACTGCTGAGCCTTGCTCGGCGCCCATTCCGGCGTGTCATATTCGGCAAGCGTCTTGTAACCGCTATCCTTCAGGCCGGCATGAATACCGTTCTTGATGAGACCGGCTGCAGCATCGGTCGGCGAACCGTTGATCTGCAGAACGCCGCCCTTATCACCCGCAACGCCTTTGTCCTTCAGATGCTTGACCAGTGATTCCGCAATCGACTTGCCGATAGCTTCATTGTCGAACGACACATAGAAATCGGAGGTCGCATCCGGGATCGGACGGTCATAGGCGATGACCTTGATATCCTGCGACTGGGCGAGTTTGACCAGCGAAGCTGCCGCCGCCGTATCGACCGCGTCGAGCACGATCACCTTCGCACCCTGTGAAATGACCGAGTTGAACTGCTGCTGCTGCTTGCTCGCATCGCCATCGGCATTGAGATAAAGCACCTTACAGCTTTCACAGATTTTCTTCATCTCTGCGGCGAAGCCCGGATAGTCGCGCTCCTCATAGCGTGTCGATGCCTGGTCTGGCATCAAAAAGCCGACCACTGCATCCTTCACTTCTGCCTGCGCATTGCCCGCGAACGACGACAGCACCACTGCAGCAAAAGCTGCTTTACCAAGTATATTCTTCATGTCTCACTCCCATTGGGTTTTAATTTTGTATTTTACGTAAACTTGCAGACAAATTTTATCTCGCTATTCCACCCCATATGTCCTCCCTATAGCGACCTCCGGCTCCCTCGGACTCCTGTATTCCGGTGCCGTCTTGCTTTGCGGCACGGCAATCAAATCGAACAATACTCACAGGGCTTGTCACGCATGAAGGGAAGCCTTTTTCCCGGCCTCGGCATGTGTGCACCGCTCCTCTCGGCATATAATCAAGTTGCACCATCGATAGTGCAGCATAACCATCGCTCAACATCTGGCATCTGGTCAAGGGGAAAAATGACAGAGGAATGGATTGGATTACGTCTTCCCCTACTTGCAGCGAATGCTATCGGACCGCTAAGATCAAGGGGCCAATCCAGACGAAAAGCAGTCCTAATGAACATTCCCCGCAAAGTAACCATTTATGATATATCGGAGCGAGCTGGTGTATCCGCATCTACGGTTGCTTCCGTTATGAATGGCTCATGGGAAAATCGGAGAATTACAAAAGCAACAGCTGACAGAGTCCGAGTAATAGCGAGTGAACTTGGCTATACCACCAACCTTCAAGCACGCGGGTTACGCATATCCAATTCGGGTTTGATCGGCATGATCTTGCCGATGCTGGACAACCGTTACTTCAGCTCCATGGCCGCGTCGTTTGAGACGGTAGCACGCTCACGGAATCTTATTCCCGTCGTAGCCAGCACATTGCGCGATCCACAACAGGAACGCAGCACTGTGGAAACATTGATTGCCCACAATGTCGACGCTTTGCTGATCGCGGGCGCAACCGATCCGGACAGTGTCGCCGAACTCTGCGAAAAGGCTCATCTGAAACATATAAATGTGGACCTTCCCGGGAAGCACGGTGCATCCGTAATCAGTGACAATTATGAAGGCGCCCGCGTGCTGACGCAACAGATTGCCAGTCGCAGGTCACATCGAAAGGAAAACAGCTTCTACTTCATCGGTGGCGTGGACAGTGACCATAATACACGCGCACGCGTGCTCGGCTATCAAGATGAGCTAGCCGCACTGAACATCGCCATTCATGCCGACACCATCGTCACGAATGGATATGGTCCCGATACCGCCGCAGTGACGATCCGGGACATTTATGGCAAGTTGAATGGATTGCCAGAGGCATTGTTCGTTAATTCGACGAGTCCCTTTGAGGGCGTCGTCAGTTTTCTCAAGACACTGCCGGTTGACGAGGTTCGGGAGTGCTCCATCGGATGTTTCGACTGGGATCCCTTCATCGAAGTTCTCCACTTCCCGGTTGTGATGGTCCGGCAAAATGTTCAAGCAATGATCGAACGCGCCTTTAAGCTTCTGGACGAACCAGTTCAAACAACCGACCTACCGGAAATGATACCGACGGAACTGATCATCCCACGTGATATCTGATTTTCGTCGAGCGGAAAGAGTAGAAAGCTTTTTCCCATACATCCGGCAGCGGAACCGTCATCGAGAGAAATCACTCTACAACAGGCACCGATTAGATCGTACATGAAATAGCATCAAACATCGCTTGCCAGAATCAGACGGTTCCGGCCCAACGGATTATGGGTTTTATTGACGCCAACAACTCGGACAGACGTTCGAAACCTAAGATCATTTGAATTCACCTGCAAAGCCTTGGCCTTGGCTCGAGCCACAGTAGCAACAGTTGACTGTCACAACGTCCCACACGCACCAGAAAATGAAAGAAGCCCCGAAGGGCTTCTTCATTGGCTATCTTTTCACAACGGCTACCATCGTATTGTGAACCCTATATTCCCCTTGACGGCATAGCTGTCGGTTGAGTGGTTGAGGGAGGTGTTGATGGAGCCCTGGCCGTAGATTGCATATTTGCTGTCGGCCCAAGCATAGGTGCCGCCGGCGCCGATGCCGGCCCAGGTTTTGTCATTGTCGGTATCGACGTTGACACCGGCCACATTGATGCGGGTGCCGCCGAGGAACTCCTGATAGACATTGGCGATGCCATAGACCGATGTGTTGACCATGCGGCCGTCATCCCCCTGCCAGCTGTCCTGATAGTTGGCGGCAAGACCAATGCGTGCCGTCAGGCTGTCGCCATCCTGCATGTGCACGCGGTTGCCCCAGATGTCGTGGAACGCATCCGCATCGAGTGACGACCACATCAGCTGCGCCTGTGGCGTCAGCGACCAATGTTCGTCGAGCGCAATCCGCTGCCCCACCTCGGCACTCAGCGCATAGCCGAAGGCCTTTGCGCCATCGGCCAGCCCGCTATTAGCCGTATCGGAGTTGAGATCATTGTCGAACCATGTCAGCTGGCCCTGCGTATCGACATAGAAGCCGTCATTGCCATACCAGGTTGCGGTCGCGCCAAGGCTCCAGGCGCTGGTGTCGGTATAACCGTCACCGAAGAACGAGCTGGAATTGCCATGCGCCGTACCATATTGCCCGGTGATCCCGGCAATCAGCTTCCCGTTGGCATCCTCATAGAACTGCCCGTCGACACCGGTCTGCATGATGAAGCTGTTGATATCCTGCTTCATGCCGGTCGCGCTGTGCGGCTCAAGCCGGTTATGCGCGCCCTCGATGCGCGCCCAGATCCCGCGGCTGTCGACAGTGCTGCTGCCTGTATTGCTCGCGTCGTTGTCGTTCCCGCTCGTCAGATAGCGATTGCCGACACGTTCCTGCAGCGTGGGCAGTTTGTTGAGCACCTGCATGTTCTGCGCATAGCCCTGATAGACCGGAACACCGGCACTATAGCGCGGGTTGTCCGGATCGACCGGGCAGGTATTGGTCTGCTGGCAATCGGGGGCCGGCGGTTCCTGTGTCGTCTGGCTGGTCAGATACCAGTTGCCGTCCTTGTTGCCGCTGCCCGCCCCCTGTTGCAGCGTATAGGCATAGGCACCGCCCACAACCGCCTTCTGACCGTCCTTGGTGGTGTAGTCGCTGACAAGCGAGAAGGTTCCGTTCGACTGACCGGCAACCTCGACCACTTCGATGCCGTTGACAGTCTGTGCCCCCAGTCCGCCGCGATTGTTGACCTTCAGATTGGTCGTGCCGGATGTGTCACCACCCACCTTCAGGCGATCGGTTTTGGAACTGTCGTCGCCGAGCACCGTATTGATGACGACCGTGCCACCGGTGCCGGTATAGTTGCCGGTCACGCTCAGTGTCGTACCTGCCGTCTGCTGTGTTCCCATCGTGATGAGACCGCCATTCGACAGCGCGGCCAGCGTGGTATCGAAACCGCCAAGATCGAGCGTCCCGTCTGTACCGACAGTGTAGCCCGACGATGCATTGTTGAAGACACCAGCTGCGCCCTGCTTCAGCGTGCCGCCATCGACATTGGTCGCACCGGTATAGGTGCCGGCCGTATTGAGGGTCAGGGTACCAGTGCCACTTTTGGTCAAATCGCCAGCACCAGAGATTACACCGGAGAACTTGCTGTCGAAGCTTTGTTCGACCGTCAGCTTGCCCGATCCAAGTGCAATATCGCCATCGCCCGTCGTACCGCTCGCGTCGAAGGCCGCAAGACCGCCGACCGTCGTGTCGAAGCCGCCGAGATCGGCCGTTGCACCCGCCTTGACCTTCAAGGTGCCCGTGCCGAAGGCATGGCCAGCGACACCTGCCTTGACCCCGCCATTCTCAACCGTCAGACCGCCCGAGAAGGTGTTGTCGCCGGTAAACGTCGTTGTGCCTGCGCCTTTCTGGACCACACCACCCTTGCCGTCACCGGTGATGTTGCCGTCAAACTCCGTATCGTCGCTCCGGTTGAAGGCCAGCGTGCCGTCACCATAGGCGCCGCTCGAAACCGCAACGTCACCCTTGATGCTGCCCGTATTGCCACCGTCACCGATCTGCAGGACACCACCTGTCACCGTCGTCCCGCCGCTATAACTGTTCGCACCCGTCAGAACCAAGGTGCCGTAGTCGGTTTTGCGCAAACCGCCCGTTCCCTGCAGTTCGGCACTGATCGTTGCCGTGATATTCGAATCCGCCTTGCCGTCGCCGACGCGAATGATTGGCGCAGTGCCCGGCGCACCGTTATCGAGCATCAGCGCATCGCCCGTCAGCACATAGCCACCGGTTGCAAAATTAAGACCGGATGCCGTCACCGTTCCGTTCTGATTATTGATTGTGACCGTACCGGCATTACCGCCGAACACGGCAAATGAACCATTATCCCAGCGACCGTTAAAGAGCTGCCCCTGTTGGGAGCCCTTGTCGTCCTCGGTCCAGTTGTCATTGCTGACATCCCAGGTACCGCTGCCGCCGACGATCTTGCTGTTCTGGTTGTTCTGGCTGCGGTCACCTTCCGCATTCCAGAACGTCACCTCGACACCGTTCTGATTGACCAGATTGACCTGATGTTCGTAATCCGTCTGAATCCACATTCCAGATGCGTCAGAGTTCTGGGGGACAGTGCCGATGGTCATCCCGTTGTCCGTCAGGGTGCCGCCATAATCAAAGATGCGGTACACCCCGGCGCCAAAGCCGCCAACATCCTCGGTCACATTCAGTGTACCACCAAGCGTCAGATCTCCCTTGACGTCGAACAGCGCGCTTCCGGTTGGCGTGCCGAGCGCGATATTCGTCATGCTACCGTTCGCAAGCGTCAGATTACCGTTCATTGTCAGCGTATTATTATCCAGCCCGACAAGTGTTGCACCACTATCGATTGTCGTATTTCCATCGATAGTACCGGTTCCCCTGAGCGTTGCCCCGGTCTGAACCGCCAGATCGCCCCCGAGCGTGCCATCCACGCGCACCGTGCCGGTCTGAACTGTGCCTGTGCCCACAAAGGCGCTTTCGTCACCGCCAAAAATCAGGTCGCCGGTCCCGGTCTTGGTCCAGGTTCCGGTTCCCGTGAGTGCACCTTCAAGTGTCAGATCGGCATCCGTCTGGAACGTGCCGCCGCCATTGCCGATCTCGATGGCCCGTGATTGCGTCGAGAAGGCTGCCGTGTTCTCGAATATGCCGCCATCCAGCGTCAGCTTGCCAGACTGGTCCCCGAGTACACCATTCGATGCCACGGCCAGCGTACCGCTCTTGACAGAGGTTCCACCCGTATAATCATTCGCGCCTGTAAGCGTCAGCGTATCGGTGCCGATTTGTTCGACACTGCCGGTACCGGAGATTTTATCATCGAACGCATAGGCATCGGAACGGTTGAAAGCCAGAATGCCGTTATTGGTCACATCGCCTTCGATCGTGCCGGACGTTCCGCCATTACCGATCTGCAAAGTTCCCTTCGAAATCGTGGTGCCGCCGTCATAGTCATTGTTATAGGTCAGGATCAGCGTACCGTCGCCCGTCTTGGTGAGACCATCGCTACCCAGGATGACGCCGCTGGCAATGACTGTATGGCCGTTCGTGTCGAGCTGGCTTTGCGCTGTATTCAGCTCGATTGTGTGTGTGAAAGTGTTTGCGCCCGTAAAGTCCGCGCCAAACTTCAAGACCGCGTTCCCGGTAGCGCCTCCGGCGACATCCTCGGGGTCCGCTCCGACCGCTACGACGCTTTCGGCAGGCCCCAGATTGTCATCTTGCGTGACGACAAGAGTTCCAGACCTGACATACGTTCCGCCGCTATAGCTGTTGTTACCCGAGAGTGTGATTTCACCACTGCCTGTAATACTGACGACTCCCGTGCCGGTGATCGTATTGTCAACCGTCACAGTACCGGAACGGTCGACAGCAAGAAGCCCTCTGTTGATGCCGTCTATGCCCGTGTCGATATCGCCCAGAACGCTTCCGCTCGTGCCGCCATCTCCAAGCTGCAGAGTACCGCCCAGAATGTCAGTGCCGCCGGTATATTGATTATCAGCCGTCAGAACCAGCCGCCCCGCATAAGTCTTGCGCATTCCATCAGTGCCAACCAGCTTGGCCGAGATCGTGGCTTTCATATCGCCGTCATTCGTGCCGCCGCCAACGCGAATGATCGGCGCTCCCGACAGATTGGAGGCAGGCGACACCAGGGTGAGATCACCGCCGGTCACCTCATAACCGTCGGTCTGGAACTGCATGCCCGAAGCTTTGACCGCACCGGCACTATTGTCGACAGTCACCGTGCCTTTGTTGCTTGCAAAGATCGCAAAGCCGGAATCATCCCACGGACCGTTGAGCAGATAGTTATGATCGGTCCAGCTTTTGTTGCTGGCCTCGTTCGTCCAGGTGCCGTCACCGCCGTTCTGCGCACCATCGTCTTGGTTGGCAGGATTGTCACCATCCCAAAAAGTCAGCTCACCCCCGTTGGTATTGAGGATATTGACCTTACCCGACTGATTGGTCTGGACACTCACCTTGGCAGCATCCTGACCGGACGGCAGGGTTCCTACAGAAAGCGTATTGTCTGTCAGGTTTCCGGAATAGTCGAAGACCGTGTAGATACCCGGCCCATCGTCGCCGAAAGTGCCGACATTGATTGTGCCGCCCAGCGTCAGGTCGCCCTTGACATTGAACAGCCCCGTCTGGCTGGCGCCGCCGAATGAGGCCTCGATGGTGCTGTTATTGGCGAGGCTGAGGTTCTTGTCGAAAGTCAGGACCTGACCGGCTTGACCGACCAGTGAAGCACCGTCGGCAACCGTCACATTGCCACCAATGGTTCCGGCTCCGCCAAAGCTGGCGCCGCTGGCGACACTCACGGTTCCGCCGAGCGAACCGTCAACAAGAAGCGTGCCCGCCGCAACGGAGGTACTACCACCGAAAGCGCTGCTGTCACCACTCAATGTCACGCTGCCTGCACCATTCTGCTGAACAATGCCCGTGCCGCTGATGATACCGGAGAAGTCGAGCGTGTTGCTGCGATTGAACGCCAGCGTGCCGTTATTGTCCACATTGCCTGCAATGCTGCCGGTGGTGCTGCCATTGCCGATCTGCAGCGTGCCTGCCGAAATCGTGGTGCCGCCCGTATAGGTGTTTGTCCCTGTCAGCGTCAGCGTGCCGCTGCCATCCTGATGCAGCGCCCCGGCGCCCTTGATCACGTCACTATATGTATATGCATCGCTGCGCTTGAAGGTGAGCGTGGCCCCCGAGGCGATATCGACTGTGCCTGTGATACTGCCCGTCGTGCTGCCATTGCCGATCTGCAACGTGCCTTTCGAGACCGTCGTCGTGCCGCTGTAGCTATTCGCGCCTGACAGGACCAGTATGCCGTCACCCGTCTTGGTCAGCTTGCCAGCACCGCTGATCACACCGGAAAAATCGTTGCTCTTGGCCGCTGTTGTCTCGATCGTGCCGCCACTCGCGCCGAGCGTTACCGCGCGCGCGCTGTCGAAACTGTCGGTCAGCAGAAGCGAGCCGCCGTTAAACGAAAGCGCACCAGCCGTCGCGCCAAGATTCTCATCCGCACCGACAGACAGGACACCGCCATTGACCGCCGTCCCGCCCGTATAGCTGTTGACGCCTGAAAGTGCCAGCGTGCCGGCGCCGGTCTTGGTCAGCTTGCCCGCACCGCTGATCACACCGGAAAAACCGTTGCTCTTGGCCGCCGTTGTCTCGATCGTACCGCCGCCGGCATCAAGCGTCACCGCGCGGTTGTTGTCGAAACTGTCGGCCAGCAGAAGCGTGCCACCGTCGAACGAAAGCGCACCGGTCGTCGCGCCAAGATTCTTGTCCACACGGACAGACAGGACACCGCCATTGACCGCCGTGCCGCCCGTATAGGTATTGACGCCTGAAAGCACCAGCGTGCCAGCGCCCGTCTTGGTCAGCTGGCCCGCACCGCCGATAACACCGGAAAACTCATTGCTGTGAAACAGGCTGGTCTGGATCGTGCCGCCACCCGCACCAAGCGTCACCGCGCGCGAATTTTCGAAACTGCCCGTCAGCTGCAGCGTGCCGCCGTTAAACGAAAGCGCACCCGTCGTGGCCCCAAGATTGGCGTCCGCACCAACCGAGACAACACCACCATTGATGACGGTCCCGCCCGTATAGGTGCTGTCGCCCGAAAGCGTCAGTGTGCCGGCGCCAACCTTGATCAGCTGGCCAGGATAATTGGGGTCATCGCCATTATCAATCACACCGCTGAAGGTGCCATTGAAACCGTTGGTGTCGATTATGCCGGCTGCGTTAAGACGCAACTCCCGCCCGGAAGAAAAACCGGAACCGCCAAGCTGCAAAGTACCACCAGAAAAATCGACATAACCGGCCTTGTCACCAAGATTCTCGTCCTTGCTGACAATCAGGGTGCCCTTGTTGATCGCCGTGCCGCCCTGATAGGTGTTGTTGCCTGAAAGCGTCAGTGTGCCATCGTCGTCTTTGACTAAAATAGCCGCACCATCAATCGTACCATTGAGCACGGCATCATGACCACCTGTATTGATCCAGCTGGCGAAATTGCTGTCCAGATGTATTTTGCGATTCGTGGAAAACTGGCTGTCAAGCTGTAGTGTGGATTGAAGGCCAAGCGTCAAATCTCCACTGGCATCGCCCAGATTCTCGTCGCTACTGACGGTCAGAGACGAATAATCCGTTACAAAGGTACCACCCTTATACGTGTTCTGGCCGGTCAGAACCAGTGAGCCGTTTGCTGTCAACGCACCATTCCCATCGATCACGCCGGAGAAGGTCGCGTTTCCATTGTAGGCACTGAGCTTGCCATTGCCCGTCAAATGCACCTTGCGTGCGGAGGAGAAAGTTCCGTCGGTTTCCAGCGTGCCGCCATTGAGCGTCACCGCGCCAGTTGCAGCACCCAGATTGGCATCGCTTGTGACCTTCAGAACACCGTCATTGATAAAGGTCCCGCCCGTATAGGTGTTGGTGCCCGAAAGCTTCAGCGATCCCGCACCGGTCTTGGTCAGGCTGCCCGCGCCGCTCATCACCCCTGAAAACGTGCTGTTCGTGCTGGTATTCGTCTCGATGGAGCCGCCACCCGCGCCCAACGCCACCGTACCGCCGAAACTGACATTGGCCGTCAGCTGCAAGGCACCACCGTTGAAGCCAAGCGGACCCGTGCCGAGTGCGCTCATACCGCCAACCGCAAGCGTGCCCGCATTGATATCCGTGCCGCCGGAATAAGTGTTGGCACCTGAAAGCGTCAGCGTGCCAGCGCCCGTCTTGGTCAGCTTGCCGGTGCCGCTCAGCTTGCCGCTGAAACTATGGCTTGCACCCGTGGCCACATCAATCGTGCCGCCGCCAGCATTCAGCGTCGCAGCCAGGGTCAAGTCGCCGCCCAGACCAAGCGCGCCGCCATCAAATGTCAAAGCACCCGTACCAAGATTGCTGTCACTGCTGGCGATCAAAGTACCCGTATTGAGCGAAGTGCCACCGGAATAGGTATTGGTGCCCGAAAGCGTCAGTGTACCGTCACCGGTCTTAGTCAACCCGCCAGTGCCGGACATGACACCGGAAAAACTGCTGCTCGTACCGCTATCCGCCGCGATCGCCCCGCTGCCATTCAACGCGACTGCTCCGCCAAAGCTGACATTGGCAGTCAATTGCAAGGCACCGCCGTCAAAGGCAAGCCCGCCTGTGCCAAGCGCGCTCGTATTGCCAGCGGCAAGCGTGCCCCCGTTGATATCCGTGCCACCCGAATAGGTGTTGGTGCCCGAAAGCGTCAGCGTGCCAGCGCCGGTCTTGGTCAGCTTGCCGGTTCCGTTCACCTTGCCGGCAAATGTCGATGCATCGGAACGGTTGAAGACCAGAGTGCCATTATTGGTAATATTGCCGGCAAGACTGCCGCTCGTCGAACCATTACCGATCTGCAGTGTGGTCCCGCTATCGATCGTTGTGAGCCCGGTGTAGCTGTTTGTCCCGGACAGTATCTGCGTTCCAGACACCAGGTCGATGCCACCGGAACCGGAGATCGAACCTTTGAACTCATCGCCTGTACCTGCGGTCAGGGTTAAAGTCTTGCTGCCCAGCGCGACTTGTCCGGTTGTATCGCCTGTAAGGTGCTGAATGGCGGTGGACGATGCACTGATGGCTGAGATGTCCAGCGTACCATTAACCGTCACGCTGTCAGCCTTAGCCAGACTGCCATCGCTGAAAAGAGCTAAAGTCCCCTGCTTGATGGTCCAATTATGCGTGTCGTTCACAGCACCGGTCATCGTCCAGGTGCTGGTTCCATCCTTGATAAACTGCTCAAACCCTTGATATTTTACACCGATCTGTGTGCCATCGAAGCTTGAGGCATCGGTTCCGCCAAGAACGAAGACGTTTCCGCTCGTGCCACCAGCTGCAACCACATTGCCATTGATGACGGAGCCATTCCATATCTCGAATGTATTGTTATTGCCGACGATATCGACCGCATTGGAACTGGGACCACTCGCGCCCCCCGACACCCACCGAGCACCTGCAGATATCGTCCCTGCATTCACAACATGCGAATCCGCCCCCATTCGTACACCGCTTCCAGCAAAGCCGAGAGATACACCCTGCGATGACCCGACCCCGGCAGCACCCGCTATTGTTCCGTAGTTGATCAGGGTAGATGTGTTGGTGACAACAGCGCCATCCCCGCCGCCGCCCGAAGCCCCCCCCCTTCCCGACATGTTACCCTGGCCACCACTTCCACCCTGTCCGCCTGTTACGGTCATGTAAGTTGACAAAGTTGTTCCGGAAAGGATGATACCAGCACCACCACCGCCGCCGCCGCTGCCATAGTAGGAACTCGAGGAGCCAACCCCATTCCCTCCCTTCCCGCCGGAGACATCTGATCGCAACTCCCCGGTGAGGTCGACGAGGTACAACCCAGCACCGCCACCGCCACCGCCACCGCTTGGATAACCGACATTAATCGCGGGGGCGGTCACTCCGTCCTGACCGTGTATTGTCGAACCATCGGCCGGAATAGCGGTGTCACCGACTGCCCCCCCAGCTCCACCTACTTCTCCACTCCATGTCCCATTTGCACCTTTGCCGCCAACACCATTCTGCGACGGAGCTTCTCCAGCTATGGGATTACCATCGACATCAACTGTAGAACCGCCACCGCCATTGCCACAACCGCCAGCCCCACCAGCACCACCGGGCGATGGCGCTACCGGACCACACAAGTCAGGTGTAGCGCCGGTTGTCGCGGCAACATTGAACACAGCCGAAGGCAAGGGCGAGCTGAACGCAGCTCCACCTGCCGTCGACAACGTGACCGGGGTGCCATCGTTCAAATCACCTGCACCAAAATTGAACGAAGCAATGGGAGAAACATAGGGATCGGCCACGACCAGTGTTGGAACCTGTAACTCGTCGCTATTGTCCTGTGCCGTATAATCCGTTGCCTTTCCGGAGCTGACGGAAAGCGCCAGCGTGGAGACGGAAATGGCCAGCACAAGCGCTGCGGAAGCCAGGACGCCACCGCCAGATTTTTTATATCTGGTTTCACGCCGCGTGAACGGCACGACTGCTGAAACTGAGCAATAAAAACCCGCCAAAGGATTTCTCCACGAAGTATGACATAAAAATAATCACATGCGTTATTAATGAACGGTGTAAACTGATTTCCCAAATACCTCAATAGTATAGAAATTATGGCACATTTCGCTTGATTATTTATTATGCATTACTAATATATAATAATTCTATATACTTATTTTGCTGAAAATATACTCTATAATCGACAAAAATTCCACATGAAGCGCTGAGCTGCCGCACCCTGGGGAGCTTCAAGATGATCTGACCACATCATTCCTATTGGATTGGGCATCGACGAGCCTTTACGAACTTTCGTCCCATTGACTCGACAACGGAACCGCGCACTCGTCGGGCCGGATTGAAAATTCAAGACATCCTGGAAAAGCCATGCCGAGAAGATATCTCTGATACATCGGCCCAGCATCTGTGAGCTAAGCGAGCCAACTGACGATGTTTCCTCGGAACTGAATGATCAGCCTGGCAGGACGGTGACCACCTCTAGCGAGAAACGAAAAGAGATCATTCTCCGGGAACGGAACACGTCCGGTAAGCCCACGGAGCCCAGTAATTCCTCGAAAGACAAACCGCGATCATGAATACACGCTCATGCAAACTCATGCTTTCTAGAATTCAAATAGACGCTCGAATAAGCATCCAATTTTGCCAGCAATCTGATCTCAGAAAATAAGGAAATTATATACAAAAAAAAGAATACCGCCATGGAATAGTTAATTTTTTGAGATAGCAATCAATAGCGATATATAAATCTAATAAAATAAGATACGATAATCATATTATTATGACTAATTCTATACTATAATATTTATTATAAATACATAATTATACTAATTATACATTTAAAAATGAGGACTATTAAATGAAGAGCAATTTATTTATTTATTGCATCCCTTTCTTTTTATTTGGCTGCTCGACGCCGAGTTCAAAAGTGCTTCCCCCATATAAATTAAGTAATGGTGACACATATCAAGATGTCGTTACCGTTGGGTCTGACGGAAAAGGGCTCTCCCCTACTGTAACCGGCGTTAAAACTTTTCATATTCGCCCAAACAAGAAGAGCGAATTGGTATCCCACGCGGTTGGATCCGAAAGTAGCATCGCCAATGCTTTGATTAGTTCATCCAGCAGCACGCTATCCAGCACTCTGCCAATATTGCTGTTGAATAACAGAAATAGATCCAAAAAAGATTATAACAATATCGTAAATAGCTACAATTCTGGCAGTGGAAATAGCGGAGACTATAGCGGAAATGGAAATAACAACTAAAGTTTACCAAAATTTGGAGGTTTTATTGATCGCTTAGACTAGGTCTATAATATTATTTCCCAGACCAGCGCGAGCCAGGCGGCCTTCCAGAAGACTGCCCTGGCTCGCGATAATTTGAGCGATATAGAAGGTCTCTATTTTGAACATCTCGGCGACGATGCCGACCAAGGCCTTGGCCTTTCAAAGTGCAGAATGTGCTTGATGTTCACCAAGTGCCACTACGAGAAATCTCTTAACAGGAATACGCGGCTCCAGAACTGGAGTGCCATCGGCTGGTCAATCGAGCGCTATCGCGCTGGAGGTGTAAACAAGGCTCTGGTGGAGTATTATCGTAAAGTCGTCGGTGACAGCGAGTACGCCGATGAAGACCCTGCGGCACAAGTATGTCGAAAGACAAAGCGCTGAACAACTTTCGCCCCAGAGCCCCCATAATACCTATTATAAGCGCCTACCATATCTCAGGTAGGCGCTTCATTTATTTTACCAACGGCCGCCGTTGTTGGTGTTGCCGTTGCCGCTATTGTCACCGGAGTTACCGGAGCCGCTGTTGCCATTACCAGTATTGTTGCCACCATTGCCCTGGAACAGGGTCGTCGCTGCCGGGGACTTTTGAGCAACGCCCGATTCTACTGGCGACTTCATGGTCCCGGCATGGGCTGCAAAAGGAGCAAGAGCAATAAAAAGCGTAATAAAAGTTTTCTTAATCATAATAATATTTCTCCATATTTACTAAGCAAAGCTAATTATCTTTGCATTATTATTTGACATCAAATACGAAAACCTTTCAACGCCAATATATAAGTAACTCTTTGTGTTAATTATATAATAATTTAAGAATGTATAATTTACCACCTTTCCAAGGGCGATTAGAGGAAGCCGTATCGAGCATTTGAAGACGGTAACCGACCGCGACGTTTGCTGGTTCGCAGTTGGCCGATTGTCAGATGACGCCAGGTCCTTAACGACACAGACATCCGACGCGCGTTTCAAGCATCAAAGCTTCCTGTTGTTTTTTGTGTCCGGGGTGACGTCATCAAGAAAGTTCACCGTGGGAACGAAGAACAGAGAGCCCGTTACCGCACGACTAAAATCGAGAACATGGTCATAGGTTCCCGGCGGGTTGCCGATGAACATATTCTCCAACATTTTTTCAATACGTGACGGCGAACGGGCAAAGCCGATAAAATAAGTTCCGAACTCGCCTTTTCCAATCTCGCCAAAGGGCATGTTGTCACGCACGATCTGCAACTGCTCTCCATTCTCTTCAATGTTTGTCAGTACATTGTGTGCGTAGGGTTTCTTTTGCTCATCGCGTTGCTCAATATCGGAAAGCTTGTGCCGACCTATTATATTCTCCTGTTCCTCAACGGGGACTTTGTTCCAGCTATCGAGGTCATGAAGATACTTCTGGACGATTACGTAGCTACAGCCGGAAAATTCCGGGTCTTCATTGCCGATGAGAGTTGCCGACAAGGCTGCCTGATCAACCGGGTTTTCCGTGCCGTCGACAAACCCCAGAAGATCGCGATCATCAAAAAACTTGAAACCGTGCACCTCATCGACAACTGCAACGTTACCTGAAAGCCTGGACATAATGTGGCTGGCCAGCTCGAAGCACTGATCCATGCTGTCTGCGCGTATGTGAAAAAGGATATCGCCGGGTGTCGATACAGCCGTGTGAACACCGCGAATCTCCCGGAACGCATGCAGTTCTTTCGGCTTCGGTGAGCCGAAGAGCCGGTCCCAAGCCTCCGAACCAAAACCGGTTATGCAGGAGAGCTGTCCATTCAACCGCCGAAATCCAACGCCTCGTACAAGGCTTGAAAGATCCGCGCACAACCCCCGAACCGTCCGCTCCGCATCAGCGCCCTCGTTGATGGTTACGACAAGAAAGATAGCGGCTCTCGTCAGCTTTCCGACAACTGACTGGGAAACTGGGAGCGAAGAAATACCATCTGTGGCCATGCTCAATCCATCTCGACAAATGAAAATTTTCAGGCTTTAGCAACCGCTCATCTATGCTTACCCCGAAGTCAAACTTTCCGCCAAGCGATATCCAACCTGCAACGAAAACAGTTCACCGGTCAGAGATGGGTAAGTTTTTTCGCCCGGCGCACAAGATACCACACGGCAACAATGATTACCGGGAAGCCCGCAAGCGTCAGAAGCGTTTTCAGACCGGAGATAACTTCAACATGGCTCAGGCTTTCCAGTAGCGTCTTGTAGAGCCCGATGGCGTAATAGCTGATGGCGACGATAGAGAACCCTTCAACGGCTTCCTGAAGCTTGGTCTGCACCTGCACCCGTTTTTCCATCGATTCCAGCAGTTGCAGGTTTTGCTGCTCCAACTCAACCTGAACCGACGTTCGCAACAAATCGCTGGCGCGGGCAACGCGGGTGGCTGAATTCTCGACGCGTCTGCTGGCTTGCGCGCAAAACCTGATAGCGGGGCGGAAACGACGCTCGATGAATACGCCGAGCCTTTGATAACCGTCGACATGTTGTTCGCGCAATTCAGCAAGCCGCGCAAACACCAGTTCCGCATAGGCAGCAGTGGCGCTGAAACGCTCGCCCGTATTGACCGATACGTCGAGAATTTCGCTGGCAAGCTGTGCCAGATCCTTGAGAAGCCGCTCTTGCTGGTGCGCTTCTTTGCCTAGCGCATCAACGATTGTCTGCAACCGGGTCTCGAACTCGGAACAACGTGCAAAAGTGTCCTGCGCCAGCGGCAGGCTGATCAACGCCATGAGACGGTAATCTTCGATTTCGAGTAATCGCCGAACCATACGTCCGGTCCGAAACGCATTGAGATTGTGATTGAGCAGGACAAAGCGCGTCGCGTTGGCTTCGTTGAACCGAAACGTCGACCAGATTTCAGCGTCGCAATTGCCTATTGCAGAAACGGCAACATCTGTATCCGTTTCTGCACCGAGCATAAGCTTCGCATCATGCGTACCCGCAAGACCAACGACAATTTCAATGGAATTGATGCGCTGTCCCGGCATTTCATTGACGAGTTTGATCCAGATTTCTTCTCTGAGCGGGATGGCATTGTAGTCGCCGCTCCATTGAATGACATAGGTCAGCGATACAAATTCAGCGTGGATTTCCCACTTGATGCGACCGCTTGTCGTTTGTGCAATACCGCTTTTGCCGTCACTGGTATTCTTCAATCCCAGCTTTAGAAGAGTGTCGGGAACACGCGTGGTCTCGTTTCCGACAAAAAAAGCTTCATGCCAAACCACTGCCGGAGCATCAAAATAAATCGACGGACGCGAATGCAGTTCGTCGTTAAGAACACTACGCCATGGATAGTCTTTGGTCATCGGCGCGTGGTCCCACCCCGTTTTTCAAAACTGTTTGGAAAGATCGAAAGCCATCATCGACCATAGCGTATTACGGTCAGCTGATCGTTCAAAGGCTTTTTCGCGCACTTCCTCAATCGATTCAGCCGGGTTTCAAACTCAATGAGATTGTGTAGCACCATCTCGCTTCAAGTTCTGGCATCAAAGTCGACAAATGGTGTACGCGCAAGGGTGTCTAATGTGTTCGTCGGGGAAGATGCAAACCAAGGAATACCGGGAGCAATGGAACTACCTTCTTCCATCGTCGCGTTGCACAATATTGCGACCGCGACGGCAGGTCGTCGTTTCTCGTCAACCATCACGCTGCCGCACCATGTTGGAGCATTGACTTTTGTCAGCATCAGTGACTAATGTCAGAATATCCAACGAAAGAACCTCAATGCCTGTCCGACCGAATGACCAGATCATCCACAAGGCCGCCTGGCTTTATTATACGCACGGCCTGCGCCAGGACGAAGTGGCCCAACGTCTCGAAATCTCCCGCGCCTCAATTGCAATGTATCTGCGCAAGGCCCGCGAGATGGGGATTGTTACCATCTCGACCTCCTCGGAACTGTTTTCAGACGATGTGCTGGCGCGCGAACTGGAAGACGCGACGGGCCTAAACACTGTCTGGCTGGTGCCGGAAGACCGTCAAGCGATGGATCCCGCAGCTGAAATGCCTGTCGTCGCAGCTTCTGTTTTCCTTGAACTCCTCAACAAGGGCGACCGCGTCGGCGTTGCCTGGGGCCGCACCGTCTATCACATTGCCGACGTAATGCCTTTCGCGGATCTGAGCGGCGTTACCGTTGTCCAGCTCTGCGGCAATCTCGGTGCGCCCTATTCCTATAGGCCGGACCAGTGCACTACGGAAATCGCCCGCCGTCTCAATGCGGAAGGCATCAACTTCTATGCGCCGCTCGTTCTCTCTTCCGAGCGCCTCGCTGATGAATTGCGCGGTGAACCTGTCATCAAAGAACAGCTCGCTACAATCCCGGACTGCAATCTGGCGCTTTATTCCGTCGGCGGTATTGAGGATGACAGCCATCTCGTTAAATGCGGCGCGCTTTCGGCCGCCGACATGCATGCCATGGGCGAAAAGGGCGCTGCCGGGGTCATTGCCGGTCAGCTCATAGACCGCGATGGCCAATGGCTGGATTGCAATCACAACAGGCGCTGCATTTCCGCCGACCTCGCTTCCATTCGCGCCATCAAGAAACGCATGCTTGTCGTGCAGGAAGACAACAAGTTCGAGCCGCTGGTGGCGGCATTGAAGGGCGGCTTTGCTTCCCATCTCGTCATTACCACCTCGATGGCGCGTCGGATTCTGGATCGCTGGAGCAAGGATGGGCTCGGCAAAGGCGGTTCAAGCAAGGCTTGAGCCAGAAAAGTTTGGGTCCGCCGATGCCGGCCGGGCCGGTTTATCGGGAGGCTGACTACCATGGAAAATCTCTGGCGCGATGACGAAGCGGAAAAGGTCATCGCCGAATACGCCGCGAAAGGCGTCAACCGCGATTTGGCGCTGCGTACCTATACGACGCGGCTTCTGGGCGGCGAGCCACGACTGGTGTTACATGGCGGCGGCAACACGTCGGTAAAAACCGAGGTGACAGACCTCGTCGGCGACACGCATGCGGTGCTCTGCGTCAAAGGCAGCGGCTGGGACATGGGAACTATCGAACCGGCAGGCCTGCCCGCTGTGAAAATCGACGCCCTTCTCAAGAGCCGCAAACTCGACAGGCTTTCGGACGAGGATATGGTGACGCTGCTGCGCGCCAATCTCATCGAACCCGCCGCTCCGAACCCTTCGGTAGAAGCGCTACTGCATGCCTTCCTCCCGCACAAGTTCATCGACCACACACATTCGACGGCTATTCTCGCCATTGCGGATCAGGCCGAGAGCCAGAAGATGAGCACAGAACTCTTCGGCAAGAAAATGGGCTTTGTGCCCTATATCATGCCCGGCTTCGCGCTCGCCAAAGCGGCCGCCGAAGTGTTCGAACAGGACTCGACGGTTGAGGGCCTGATCCTCGACAAGCACGGCATCTTCACCTTTGGCGACACTGCGAAGGAAGCCTATGACCGGATGATTCACTATGTCACGGTCGCGGAGGATCACGTCAAGAACCACGGTCGCAATCCGTTCACGCCCGCTACCCTGCCTGCTTCGCTGGCAAGGCCCGGCGATATCGTCTCCATGCTGCGCGGCGCAGTTGCCGTCGACAAGGGAGAAGGCCGCTATGACCGGATGGTCAGCGTTTTCCGCACAACTCCGGCTATTCTCGATTTCGTCAATGCCCGCGAGGTCGCGGACATGGCGGCGCGCGGTGTCTCCACACCCGATCTTTCAATCCGCATCAAGACCGGCCCTATGGTGTTGCCCGCACCGGCCACGGATGATCTGGCCGGTTACCGCGCGGTGATCGACCAGCACGTTGCAACCTTTGTCGCCGATTACACCGAATATTTCCGCAGCAATGATGCGCGCGACGACGTCAAGCGCACCATGCTCGATCCCATGCCGCGCCTGACGCTGGTGCCCGGCCTTGGCATGTTTGGCCATGGTCGAACCTTCAAGGATGCGACCATCGCCGTCGATGTCGGCGAGATGTGGATCGAAGCAGCGCGCGATGCCGAATCCGTTGGTCGCTTTGAGCCGGTCAGTCGTCCCGATCTCTTCGATCTCGAATATTGGTCGCTCGAACAGGCAAAGCTCGCGGGCGCCAAGCCGAAACCGTTCACTGGGCAGGTCGCTGTCGTCACTGGCGGTGCGGGGGCCATCGGTGCTGCCGTCGTCAAGGCCTTTGCAGCCGAGGGCGCTCATGTCGTTGCGCTCGATCTCGATGGCGAGAAGGCTTCGGCGGTTGCGAAGGCTGCCGGAAACAGTTCCATCGGCATTGCCTGCGACATCACCGATCCCGCATCTGTGCGAGCCGCCTTTGACAAGGCAGTCGCAACATTTGGCGGCGTCGATATTGTAGTGTCAAATGCCGGCGCAGCCTGGGAAAGCCCTATCGCCACGATGGACGACACGCTGCTGCGCAAGAGTTTCGAGCTCAATTTCTTCGCTCATCAGACAGTCGCACAAAATGCCGTGCGCATCATGAAGGCACAGAAAACCGGCGGCGTTCTGCTGTTCAATGCCTCCAAGCAGGCCGTCAATCCCGGCGCGAAATTCGGTGCCTACGGCCTGCCGAAAGCGGCAACGCTCTTCCTGTCGCGCCAATACGCGCTGGAACACGGTGCCGACAACATCCGCGTCAATGCGGTCAATGCCGATCGTATCCGTTCCGGCCTGCTGAACGATGAGATGATTGCCAATCGGGCTGCGGCTCGCGGCCTCTCCGTCAAGGACTATATGGGCGGCAATCTGCTTGGCCTTGAAGTGACGGCTGAAGACGTTGCCCGTGCCTTTGTCCATCACGCACTAGCCGAACGCACGACTGCCGACGTGACTACAGTCGATGGCGGCAATATCGCAGCAGCCATGCGTTGATCTTTTGGGCTGGTGCAGACAACTGCTTCAGCCTTCCAGACATACAGAAAGGGGCGGTCCGATGGACCGCCCCTTCTTCATTCCGTCATGCCTAGAGCAGTTGTTTCGGCGCATTATCCTACACAGAGCCGCTTCGCACCTTTGCTGGAAATGCTCTAAATCAGGGCTTCGGCATCCATGCAGGCATGGCAACATCGGCATGAGCGAACTGCGGCAGTTTCGTGCCGAGCTCTTCCATATTCTTGATGTCCTGATCGTTGAGATCTTTCTGCGTAATCAGGGTCGGCGGCACGATGACCTGCTTGCCAGGATTTTCACCGGCCAGCAGCATGGCGAGCGAGCGTACAGACACCTGACCAACTACAGCCGGGTTGGTCGCTGCCGTCGCAACCCATGCAGAACCGGATTCACGCATGGCGGCGATGTCGGAGGTCGAGATATCCGCCGAGTAAATTTTCACGTCGGAAGACATGCCAGCTTCGTCGACCGCAATCTTCACGCCCTTGGCGAATTCGTCATAGGGTGCAAACATCACCGTGATGTCAGGGTTGGCGGAGATCACCGAGCGTGCCTGATTGGCGACCGAATTTGCAATGGGATTGTCCATCGTGCCGAACTGGGCGGCTTCCTTGATGCCGGAATATTTCGCCTTGAACTCTTTCCATTTCTCGTCACGACGGTCGAGCGGTGCGATGCCTGCGACATAGACATAGCCAGCCTTGAAGCTCTCGCCATTGTCCTTGATCGCCTGCTCAAGTGCCAAACGAGCGAGATCATGATCGGACTGCTCGACTTGCGGGATATTCTCGTTCTCGACGTTCACATCGAAAGCGACCACCTTGATGCCCGCGTCGACCGCACGCTTGGCGGCCTCCTTCATGGATTCCGTCAGGCCGTGCTGGATGATGATGCCCTGCACACCAAGCGCAATGGCCTGATCGACCATATCGGCCTGCAGAGCTGCATCCTGACGGCTGTCGAACACCTGCAGCTGAACACCCAACGCCTTGGCTTGTGCTTCAACGCCCGCGAGGTAGGACTGGAAGAAGTCGCCGGTCGACAGATAGCGCACGAGTGCGATCTTCACCTCTCCCGGCTTGTCAAAGGGTTTCGGCATATCGGCCGCAAAGGATGGCGTACCAAATGTTGCTGCAGCCATCAGCCCGAGCGTCAGCTTGCCCAGGGTTCTACGCGTGAAATTCATGTCAGTCTCCTCCACTGATCAATATTGTTAGCCCGCTGAAGGTTCCCGCCTCAGCGTTTGCCTCTTTTCGAGAGCGCAAAGGTGAAAATCAGGGCCATGACGAGCACGGCGCCCTTGACGAAATCCTGTGTGTAGTAAGGCGCGTTCATCATCGTCAGGCCCTGCAAAAGAATGCCGACGAAGAGAGCGCCAACGGCAGTGCCGAACGCATTCGGCTTGGCAGCGCCAAGCACTGCGAAACCAATGAGGGCCGCGGCAACGGCATCGAGAAGCAGATTATTGCCCGAGGCGATATCCCCGCGCCCGAGGCGGGCGGCAAGCAGAATGCCGCCGATCGAGGCGAAGACGCCGGAGATGATATAGGCCGAGATCTTGTAGGCATTGACCGGCGCGCCAGCGAGGCTTGCCGCGCGCTCGTTGGAGCCGACAGCGTACATCATCCGGCCGAAGCGGGTATATTCAAGGAAGAACCAGATGACGATGGCCAGCACGATCAGCACCACTACCGAAACTGGCACCAGATTGGGCAGGATGAAATCGAAACGATGACGGCCAAGCGCCAGAAAGGCCGGACTGAAAGCACCGGTTGCCGTCGAGCCATCCGGCAACGTCATGCCCGTTGCAATCGAGCGTCCTTCAGTCGGGATGCGTTGCAGGCCGAGCAGCAGGAACATCATTCCGAGCGTCGCCAGAAGATCGGGAACGCGCATATAGACGATGATGATCCCATTGACCAAACCGACGAGCACACCGACGGCAAGGCAAACAAGTGTCGCCGTCAGGGCGTCCCCACCCATGACCACCATCACATAAGACGAAGCCATCATGGCAGTCGTTGCGACGGAACCGATGGAAAGATCAAAACCGCCAACAACGAGCGTCGCGGTGACACCAAGTGCAAGAATACCGGTGATAGACACGGATTGCAGGATAAAGACCGCGCTCTGGGGCGAAGCGAAACCACCGGTCACAGCCGAGAAATAGAGCACCATGCCAGCAAGCAGCACGAGGAAGCCATATTTGATCGCGGTTTCCCGGATATTCAGGCCCGCAGGCGGAATTGCGCCGGTGGCGGTGGATTTGCTCTGTTCACTTATCATCATGCACTGACCTGTTGATGGGATTGTCCGGCAATCTCGGAGAGCAGCCGCTCGACATCGATGTCGACATTGCGGTGCTCGCCCACGATAGTGTGTTCCGACATCACGAGAATGCGGTCGGCGACTTCGAAGGCTTCGTCGAGCTCCGTCAGGAAAAGAATTGTGGTGCGCCCTGCCGCAGAAGCGCGCAGCTTCTCACCTATGTCGCGACGAGCGGCGATATCGACTCCCTGGAAGGGCTCATCGAGGATGAGCAGTCGCGATGGCTCGGAAAGCCAGCGACCGACCATAACCTTCTGCTGGTTGCCGCCCGACAGCGTCTGCATCTCGTCACGCTCATTGCGGCAGACGACACCGAGCGACGAAATCTGCTGGCGCGCCGTTGCCTTCTCTGCCCGTCGGCTTGAAATGCCGAAAGTCGAAAGCCGGCGTAAGAATGGCAAGCTGATATTTTCGTAGATATTGAAGTCCGGCACGATGCCGCTGATCGCACGGTCCTTGGCGACAAGGAAAACGCCTCTGGCTATCGCTTGACCAGTCGTCTTCGGTGCGTAGTTCACACCATCCAACGTCATTTCGCCTGCTTCCGGGGTCCGCGCACCAAACAGCGTTTCAGCAAGTGCCGTCTTGCCGACACCAACAAGACCCGTGACCGCGACGATCTCACCATCCCCGAGATCGAAATCGAAGGGTCGCGCCTGTTCGGAAAGCTTAAGGCCCCGCACGCTAAAGACCGGACGACTTGCGTCACGCACGGCGACGGCACCAGCCGACACCTTGCGCCCCAGCATGGCATTGACCGCGCCCTCGTAATCGAGTTCCGGCCCCTCGAAACGGCCAGTGATGCGACCGTCGCGCAGCGACACGATGCTGTCGGCAAGGCGACGAATATCCGACATGCGATGCGAGATATAGAGAATGGCGACACCCCGCGCCTTCAACCGATCAACGAGGTCGAACAGACGATCCGCCTCGGCACTGGAAAGCGACGACGTCGGTTCGTCGAGGATCAGCACTTTAGGTTCATGCGCCATGGCACGCGCAATCGCCACCATCTGGCGATCCGCAAGTGTCAGGTCAGTGATTTTGGCCGAAAGGTCGATGGCAAGGCCCATGCGCGAGGCGACCGCCGCCGCTTCGCGACGCACCCGGCGCGGATTGAAAAAAAGCCGCGCACCACGCCCGTTCAACCGATCGAGCGTGAGATTGGTCGCCACATCGAGATCGGCGACGACGCCGTCATTGATGTTCTGATGCACTGTGACAACGCCAGCACGGATTGCCTCGGCGGGCGTCGCTGGATCAAAGGCAGCATCTGCCAGCGTGATAGTGCCGGCACCACGCGTATAGACGCCCGAGAGGATGCGCACGAGCGTCGATTTTCCGGCGCCGTTGGCCCCCATCAAAACCGTCACTGCGCCTGCTTTGAGGTCGAGGTCAACACCTTGCAAGACCGTCACCGGTCCAAAGGATTTGCGCACGCCCTCAATGCGAAACACTGGCTGTTCGCTCATAAATTCCTCCCACTGACGCCACGTTAAGATAGGCTGCCATCAAATGTCAAGGCCATTGACATTTGACAGAATGATGCCTTAGCTGTGGGAAAGACGGCATGGCGGCGCATGGTGGAGGCGGCCCATGCGCAGGAGGAGAGCATTATGGACAGCCACGTCTTCGAGGCGCTGAGTACAGAGACATTGCCAGTTCGGCTTGGTGGCAATGCCGCCATGAAAGAGAAGGTCGGGAGCGATTCGTCACGCTGGGCCATCAGGGAAGTTGGTGACGGTAATCTCAATCTGGTCTTCATCGTCACAGGCGAAGCGGGCGCTGTGATCGTCAAGCAGGCACTGCCTTACGTGCGCCTCGTCGGCGAAAGCTGGCCGCTTCCGCTCAAACGCTCGTTTTTCGAATATCACGCTCTCAAGCGCCAGGGTGCGCGTGACCCGGGTATGGTGCCGGAAATCCTGTTCTTTGACGAAGCCCAGGCAATCATCGTCATGGAATTCCTGACCCCGCACATCATTCTGCGCCGCGCTTTGATTGACGGTCGCGAACTTCCGAAGATCGGTCGTGACCTCGGCCTCTTCGTTGCTCGTACTCTTTTCCGGGGGTCCGACCTTTCCATGGTGACCCGCGAGAAGAAAGCGGACGTCGCCTTGTTCTCTGACAATGTCGAGCTCTGTGACATCACGGAAAATCTCGTCTTTTCCGATCCCTATTTCGAGGCAAAGCTCAATCACCACACCACACCGCAGCTCGATCCAATCGTGGCGGAATTGCGCGCCGACCGCGAGCTCAAGGTGGAAGCGCAGCGGCTGAAACACCTCTTCTCTGCCAAGGCTGAAACACTATGCCATGGCGACCTGCACACCGGTTCGGTCATGGTGACCGACGATGAGACCCGTGTCATCGATCCGGAATTTGCCTTTTACGGTCCGATCAGCTTCGACGTCGGTATGCTGATCGCCAATTTCTGGATGAGCTATTTTTCACAGGCTGGTCATGAGACTGCACCCGGCGCTCGCGACAGCATGCGTGCCTATCTTCTGGATACGATCGACACACTTTGGGAAACGTTCCGCGCCGAATTCGCTGCCCTGTGGCGTACGGAGCGCAAGGGTATCCTCTATCAGGCAAGCCTCTTCGAAGATCGCCAGGACCCGCTTGCCGCCGAACAGGCACTCAACATCGTCATCGACGAGATCTGGCACGAAATGCTGGGCTTTGCCGGCATCGAAACCCATCGCCGCATCCTGGGTCTTGCCCACAATGCCGATTTTGAAACCATCACCGACCCCGACCGCCGCGCTTCTTGCGAGAGCAAGGCGCTGAAGTTCGGGCGTCACCTCGCCGTCAACCGGCAGCGCATCCATAGTCTTCGGGATATCCGAGAGACCGTGGAACGGCTTGAAAAGGAGATTCTCGCGTGAAAGTCGGAGAACGCCACTACCATACGATCTGGCTGAACGAAGACGGTCGCTCCGT
Organism: Ochrobactrum sp. BTU2; assembly: GCF_024539785.1. Taxonomy (NCBI): domain Bacteria; kingdom Pseudomonadati; phylum Pseudomonadota; class Alphaproteobacteria; order Hyphomicrobiales; family Brucellaceae; genus Ochrobactrum; species Ochrobactrum sp. BTU2. Next base: position 409,801 of record NZ_JAHWRG010000003.1, read on the forward strand.
TGACATCATCGACCAGCGCTGGCTGCCGCATGAATTCCGTGTCGTAACACTGAAAACCGTCGCCGATGTCGCCGATGCAATCCGCGACATGTGGGTACGCGGCGCGCCGCTGATCGGCGTCACCGCCGCCTACGGCGTTGCCATCGCGATGGCGAAAGACCCCTCGGATGCTCACCTCGATGCCGTATGGGAAGAACTCAACGAGACCCGCCCCACCGCCATCAACCTGCGCTGGGCGCTGAATGCGATGCGCGAATATCTGCGTCCATTGCCTGAGGCAGAACGTGCGGATGCTGCCTATAAGCGTGCCGCCGAGATCGCCGAAGAAGATGTTGAGCTCAACCGCGCAATCGGCGCGAACGGCCTCGATGTCATTCGCGAGATCGCTTCGAAAAAGAAGCCGGGCGAGCCCGTGCGCATCCTTACCCATTGCAACGCCGGCTGGCTTGCTACCGTCGATTATGGCACCGCGACCGCGCCGATCTATATGGCCGTTGAAGAAGGAATCCCGGTCCATGTCTATGTCGATGAGACGCGTCCGCGCAATCAGGGTGCCTATCTGACGGCTTGGGAAATGAACGGCCATGGTGTGCCGCACACGCTGATCGTCGACAATGCCGGTGGACATCTGATGCAGCACGGCGATATCGATATGGTGATCGTCGGCACAGATCGCACCACTGCAAACGGCGATGTCTGCAACAAGATCGGCACCTACCTCAAGGCGCTCGCGGCGCGTGACAACGACGTGCCGTTCTATGTTGCACTCCCCTCGCCAACCATCGACTGGACGGTGCAGGACGGCGTCAAGGAAATCCCGATCGAAGAACGCACCGCCGACGAAGTGAGCTTCGTCCAGGGCCGCGCCGCCGATGGGTCCATTGCGAGCGTCCGCATCTCGCCCGAAGGCAGCCCTGCCGCCAATCCCGCCTTTGATGTCACGCCAGCCCGCCTCATCACCGGCCTCATCACGGAGCGCGGCATCGCAACGCCGTCGCCTGAAGGCCTGAAGGCGCTCTTCCCGGAAAGGAGCTGAGACGATGATTCTGACCAACGAAAAATCCACCGAGGAAATCGCACTCGGCATCCGTCGACGGGTCTTCTTCCATACGATGAAGAACAATGGCGGCTATCTGAGCCAGGCCTGCTCCGCCGCCGAGAGCCTTGCGCTGCTCTACAATGAGTTGCTGACGCTCGGCGAGCCAACCCTGCCGAAAGTGCCGTTGCCTTTCCGTGGCGTGCCTTCGGCGCATAATCCGGATGCCTTCACCGGCGCCGGATATCATGGTCCCGTCGGTCCGAACTTCGACCGCTTCTTCATCTCGCCTGCCCATTATGCGCTCGTCATCTATTCCGTGCTGATCGAAATGGGACGGATGGACGAACACGCGCTTGATCATTTCAACAAGGATGGCGGTTCCGTCGAAATGATCGGCGCCGAACATAGCCCCGGCATGGAAGTGACCACAGGATCGCTGGCCCAGGGGCTTTCCATGGCGTCAGGCGTTGCCTGGGCGCGGCTGCGTAAAAAGGAGCCCGGCAAAGTCTGGGTCTATATGTCCGACGGCGAATTCCAGGAAGGCCAGACCTGGGAATGTCTTGCGGCGATGAGCTACCACAAGATCGACAACATCCGCGTGATCGTCGATGTAAACCGCCAGCAATGCGACGGCGCCATGTCTTCCGTGCTCGACCTTGGCGACCTTGCGTCCCGTGTGGCGTCCTTTGGGGTCACCTGCCGTTCGGTGGATGGCCACGATCTGGGCGCACTACGCGCAGCTGCCGAGAGCGCGGAAGCTGGTAAGCCACTTGTCATCCTCGCCAACACCTCGCCTTACCAGGGCATGGATTTTCTGAAGAAGCGTTTCCCACGCCTGCACTATGTCCGATTCAAGAGCGCGGAAGAGAGGCAGGAAATGCAGACGGCACTTGCCATCGAACTCGGTATCGATCTCACTGCGATGGAAAGGGCCTGACAATGGTCGAAATCGTCAACCGCCCTTACGCCAAGGCTTTCGAAGCCTTCGCCACCGCGCGCCCGGAAGTTCTGTGCCTTTCGGCTGATCTCACCTCGTCTTGCGAAGTCGACGGTTTTCGCGATCGGCATCCGGAGCAGTTTCTCACTCTCGGCATGGCCGAACAGAACATGTTGTCCTTTGCTGGCGGTCTCGCCATGCAGGGGTTCCGGCCGTTCATCCATACCTTTTCAGTTTTCCTCTATCGACGGCCCTATGACCAGCTGATCAACTCGATTGCCTATTCCAATCGCAAGGTGCGATTGATGGGGTTCCTTCCTGGCATCACCACACCGGGCGGCATTACGCATCAGGCGATTGAGGATATTGCCGTGTTGCGCGCGGTACCGAACATGACGATCCTCGAAACGGGTGATGCGACGGAAGTCGAGACTGTGTTGGAAGTCGCCGACAGCATCGACGGCCCGGTCTATGTGCGCATCCTGCGCGGCGAAGTACCTCGTCTGTTTTCAACGCCCTTTGAATTCAATAAGCTGCGCACGCTCTCGGAAGGCGATGACATCCTCGTCGTCTCTTCCGGCGTATGTACCGAGGAAGCGCTGCGCGCCACCGGCCCACTTGCCGCGCGTGGTGTCGGCATCCATCATCTTCACGCCTCCACGCTGAAACCATTCGATAAGGACGGTCTCCTGAGAGCCGCGCGCGGCAAGAAGGGTATCGTCACGCTGGAAAACCACACCATCATCGGCGGCCTCGGCTCGCTTGTCTCGGAAATCCTTGCGGAAGAAGGGCTTGGTATCCGCCTCAAGCGCCTTGGTCTCAACGACACTTTTGCGCACGGCGCCTCGAAGCCATATCTCATGAAGAAATATGGGCTTGATGCTGGCGCTCTGGTTTCGGCAATTGAAGAACTTGTCGGCAAGAATCTCGCCATCGGCGAAGAGGAGCTGGTGGAAGTGCGCCTCGATCATGTGCATTCCGCACAGAAGGCCGAGGCGCTTTGATGGCACCGCGCTTTACGGTTACCTATTTCGTGCGCGCCGCCGACGAGGCGGAGGCCAAAGCGCGTGCGCTCGACATTGCGCTGGAACAGACCGTGGAAATCCCGCGCAACGTCGTGCCGAAAGGCTATGTCGAGGACGAGATACTCGGTCGGTTGGAAAGCCTGCTCCAGGATCCCGAAGGCAGACCGGGATTTCTCGCCGCAATCTCCTATTCGGAGGACGATATCGGCGGGGATTTCCTGCAGTTTCTCAACATCGTCTTCGGTAACAGCTCCATCAAGCCCGGCATCAAGGTCGAGGATATTGGCCTGTCGCCGGGCCTGCTTGATCTGTGCAAGGGACCACGCCACGGCATAGTAGGCCTGCGTGCCCGCGCTGGCATCGGCGAAAAGCCGCTCTTGATGTCCGCCATCAAGCCGGCCGGCCTGTCGACTACGGAGCTTGCCCGCCTCGCCTATGATTTTGCGCTGGGTGGTATGCATTTTGTGAAGGACGACCACGGTCTCGTCGACCAGAAGACCGCTCCCTTCGAGGAGCGGCTGAAGGCCTGTATTGAGGCGGTCGGCGAGGCGAATGCGAAGAGCGGCGGTCGCACGAGTTTCGTTCCTAACATCACAGGCCCTGCAACCGCGATCATCGAGCGGGCAAAACAGGCGCAGGAATACGGCGCAGGCGGTGTAATGATCGCTCCAGCGCTTGCAGGCTATGATATCGTGCGTACACTTGCTGCAGATCCGGATTTTTCCCTGCCCATCGTCTCGCACCCGGCCTTTTCCGGCGCCAACGTCGTCTCACCCGATTGTGGCTTCACGCACCGTGCCTTTTTTGGCACGCTGCACCGCCTGATGGGCGCTGACGCCGTGGTCTATCCAAATTTCGGTGGCCGTTTCGGCTTTACTCGCGAGGAATGTCAATCGATCGCAAAGACCTGCTCCGTGGATATGGGTGGTCCCAAGGCCATCGTCGCGGCACCCGGCGGCGGCATGACCTTCGCCCGCATCCCGGAAATGCGCGAAGCTTACGGCAATGACATCATGTACCTCGTCGGCGGTGCACTGCTGTCGGAACCTGATCTGGTCAGCGCATGCAAACGCCTTGTTGCCGCAACGGAGTGAACAATATCAAACTGCACCCCGCCACGATGGAGGTTCGTTGATCGATCGCCAACGTTATGGCTCCCCCCTCTGCTTCAGTAACCTCGCTTGCGGTCAATCTCCCCCATAAGCGCTTCGCCCGTCTGCAGCCGCTGCAGGTTTTCAACGAGTATGTCAGCCGCTCCATGGCTGTCAGTCACGCAAGCAATATGGGGGGTGAGGATTACTTTTGGATGCGACCAGAGGGGATGCGCCGATGGAAGTGGTTCAGGGGCAGTCACGTCAATGAAAGCCGACGAAAGATGTCCGCTATCGAGAGCTGTAAGAAGCGCATCATAATCCGTATGCGGCCCGCGGCCGACCAGAATCACACTTGCCCCCCTCGGCAGACGCGCAATAAACCCGGCATTGATCAAGCCTTCCGTCTCCGTTGTGAGCGGCAGAAGGCAAACCAGTATGTCTGTTTGCGCAACGAATTCGTGAAGCCCATCCTCACCGGAAAAACACTGCACACCCTCAATATTCTTCTCGCTGCGGCTCCAGCCGGACAGTGGGAAACCGAAAGGCTTGAGCGCCGTCAACGCGGCCTGTCCAAGATATCCAAGCCCCATTACACCCACCCGGCGGCGATGCGCACTTGGCTGAGGAAGCGTCTGCCAAATCTCGTCACGGCTTTGTTTCAGATAAGCGGGCAATTGTCGGAATACGGACAGCACGGCGAGCGTCACATATTCCTGCATCATCCGTGCAAGACCTGGCTCGGTCATGCGGACAATGCGAACGTGAGAAGGAATATCTGCTTCAAGAAATTGCTCTACGCCCGCCCCACTTGAGAAAATGATTTCCAATGCAGGGAAGCGCTCCGCCAGCCCTTCAGGAACCTGCCAGCATAATAAATGACGAACCCTTGCCGCAGTGTCTGCATCCAACGCGCCGGAGAGGAACTCCATCTCCGGCAGTTCGTGGGCAAACACGTCGCGAATCTGCTCGGTCCGCGCTGCATCCAGATAACAATAGAAAGCCATGACGCCTCCAGCGCGACACAAGGCATGTGTCACGCGTGAATTTGGATCAATGATTGAGAACGCGGCGCAGGAAGTCCTGTGTACGCGGATGCTGGGGTGCGCCGAGCACGTCCTTGGCCTTACCCTGTTCAACGATGACACCACCGTCGAGAAAAAGTACACGGTCAGCTACGTCGCGGGCAAAGCCCATCTCGTGCGTCACCACCAGCATGGTGAGCCCCTCATCGGCAAGACTGCGCATGACATCGAGCACATCGCCCACCAGTTCAGGATCGAGCGCAGACGTGGGCTCATCGAAAAGGATTGCCTGCGGCCGCATCGCCAAGGCGCGGGCAATCGCAACACGCTGCATCTGACCTCCGGAAAGCTGGCCCGGATAGTGGTTGGCCCGGTCTCCGAGACCCACGCGCTGAAGCAGATGCTCGCCATATTTGCGAGCTTCGGCTGGCTTTTCACCTTTGACGTAGACCGGCCCCTCAATGACATTCTCAAGTGCGGTTCGATGGGGAAACAGGTTGAACCGCTGGAAGACCATCGCCATTCGCGTGCGAATATCGTGGATCGAACGATCCTTCGCGTTGACCCGCTGGCCTTCGATCAGAATATCGCCGCCCTGATAGGTTTCCAGCCCGTTCAGGCAGCGCAGCATCGTGGATTTTCCCGAACCGGAGGGACCTATGAGGCAGACCACTTCACCCTTCTGCACATCAGCACTGATGCCCTTGAGAACCTGAAGCGGACCATAGGATTTGGTGACGTTCTTTATTTCAATCATCGCCATGATCAGTGTCCGTTTCTTTTACCAAAGAGCTTTTCGAGACGCCCGACAGCCATCATCAACGGCAAGCTCAGGCAGAGGTAGAACATGGCAACCAGCGTATAGACGCTCATGTTTTTGAAGGTCGAAGAGGCAAGCAGCTGACCTTGTAGAGTTAGTTCAGCAACGGTGATGGCCGATGCCTGCGAGCTGTCCTTCAACAGCATGACCATGATGTTGCCGTAAGGCGGCAGGATCACGCGAACAGCCTGCGGCAGGATCACGCGGCGCATCGTCATGAACCAGCCCATACCGATGGACTGCGCGGCTTCCGTCTGCCCATGGTCGATGGCTTCGATACCAGCGCGGAAATTTTCTGCCTGATAGGCCGAATAGGCAATGCCGAGACCGATGATACCAGCCTGAAGAGCGGACAGCGCAATGCCGAATTCCGGTAGAACGAAGTAGATATAGAACAGCTGCACCAGAATGGGGATACCGCGGATCACATTAACGATAGCTGCGGCAATAGCCGACACCCAGCGAATCCCCGATACCCGCATCAGCGCCCAAACGAGCCCCAGAAGCGTCGAAAGGACAAGGGAACCCAGGGTCACGAGAAGCGTGTATTTCACGCCTTCCAGCAAGATCGGGAAGAACTCGCGGATGTCCATGAGAAAATTTTGCATTGGCTTTAACTCTATTTATTTGGCGCGATCAAACGGGGATTAGGCCTTGCGGCCGGTAGGCCCCGTCTCGTGCGCAGACCGGAAAGCATGAAGAGCTTCAGCTCGGACGCGCGCGTGGAGCACACCTGAAATTTCGAGCATGGGGATTGATCCCCATGCTCGCACTGGAATTATTTCAGTCCGTATTTCGCAAGAATTTTCTGAAGCGTACCGTCCGACTTGATGCGGGCAATGGCCGCGTTGATCTTGGGCATACGTTCATCGCCTTTGCGCAGGGCCAGGCCAAACTCGCCGCCAGCCGAAGCTTCATAACTCTCGACCATCTTCACCTTGGGGAACCGGCCCTGAGAGAGGTAATAGGCAGCCATCGGACCATCCCCGAAACCGGCATCGATACGCCCGGCGTTCACGTCGGCAATGATATCGGGAATGCCCTTGTAGACCTTAACATCGCTGAACAGCCCGCTCTTCTTGAAGAGATCGACGAAAGTGGTCCCCACCTGCACGCCGATAGTCTTGCCCTTGAGATCCGCATAGGTCTTGTATGCGGTATCATCCGAAACCGGTACGAAGACGCCTTCGCCATAACCATAGACAGGATCAGAGAAGTCCACGACCTTTGCACGTTCTTCCGTGATGAACATTGCCGAAGCAATCATGTCGATCTTGTTCGAGGTTAGCGATGGCACGAGCGCCGAAAACTGCACGGCTTCGAATTCCGGCTTGATGCCGATATCCGATTCAATGGCCTTGACTACATCGACCAATACGCCATCCATCGCCTTGGTTTCCGTGTTCACAAAAGTAAACGGCAAACCGGTGGGCGAAGAGCCTACTTTGACGACCTCCTGGGCCAAGGCAGGCATCGCGCCCCCCATGATGACCGCCATAGCCGCCAGACCGAAAATTTTCTTGAGACGCATGACATTCTCCTTCCTAAATGCAGCGATAAGCCTGTTATTCGTAACGCCGGTTGTGAAACCGCGTTTGATAAAGTGAAATTCGTTGTGACCAGCGTCCGCGTTGCGGCTTCTCACTTGTGGCCACCCTGAGAACCCGTGCTGTTTCTCAATGCTCGTTCACTGGATGCGGTTGCCTCCAACTTGCGATCCTTCCGTTCAAGGTCGGCGAAAACCAGCGGCATGAACCAGGCTTTTCCGCGCCACGTAGGAACAAGACGTGGGGGACGAAAATCGAAACTGCTCTCGCTGTTCGGTACACCCAGTATTTTCTGCGCTGCTTTGAGGCCGAGCCAGGGAGCCCAGACAACACCCGAGCCACAGAAACCGGTTGCATAATGAACCGCTCCACGTTGAAAAATTCGAGGCACCATGTCCCGATTCATCGCCACATAGCCAAACCAGCTATGCGAGATACCAACGCCTTCAAGTTGAGGGAAAACCCTGCACATTTCTGCATAATTGCGCTGCGTGGCACTATCCGGGTCGCCTCGGCTTGTTACGTCACGCCCACCGAACAAAATGCGCCGTCCATCCGGCGATGGGCGGAAATAGTAAGTCATAGCACGGGTGTCGGTGAGCATTTTCAACCCCGGCACCAAGTCGCGCACACGTTCCTCACCCAGATCCTCGGTTGCGATGATTCGTGAACGCAAAGGCACTAGCCGCTGACGCAACCAACGGTCCGAATGGTCGGTATAACCGTTCGTGCAAACAAGGACTTCGCGTGCCTGAGCGCGGCCACGCGCGGTAATTACTGTCTTTTTATCAGCGCCTTGGTCGATACCTTCTACGCGGCATTCGGCGTGAATCAGCACCCCTTCAGCGAGTGCAAGCCGCACCAGTTCCGCATGAAATTTTGCCGGATGCAGACCGCCTATATCCATACGCACGCTGCCGCCAGCATAGAGGTCCGTGGCGATATGGCGGCGAACCTCGTTCAAGGGAACCGCATAGGATTCAATGCCGGTCGCTCGCTGGATAGCTTCAGCGCTTCGCGCCATATCGTCATATTCGGCGCGCGTCATTGCACCGCTGAACCGTCCCACAAGCTGGAAATCCGCGTCGATGCCTTCATTAGCCAGAAAATCGATCATGAAGCGACGCGCTTCATGGCCTTCAGCAGCAATCTTGACCGCACGTTCCAAGCCGAACTTGCGCACCAGTGTCTTATCGTCGGGACGAATATTGCCACTGGTAAAGCCGCCGTTGCGGCTGGAAGCGCCAAACCCCAGTTGTTCCCGCTCGAAAACCTGAACCTTTCGCCCTGCGCGCGCCAGATGAAGAGCAGCGCAAAGCCCCGCATAACCCGCACCAACAATGGCAACGTCGCAGTCCCGCTCGATTTCGTGGTTCTCGATGCTACGCGGCGGAGCGGCTTCCCACCAATAAGGTGTATCCTTGTGAGCCATGTCCGATATGTCCCCCTCCATGTTTTGGATGGATTTTGTTTTTAGTTTATTGAACGTGGATCAAATATGAAGCAGAATAGTGAAAACTAATCAACCCCGATTCAATCCTGTTTGTAGCGAGAGCCATCAAAGGATGCCAAAAGTGAACAAGGCAGAAATATCCCCGACCAGCGAGCCTGCGCCCAACGACGCAGGGGATATCGGAGCGCGCATTCGCTTGCGACGGCAGACGCTGGGTCTCACTCTCGGTTATCTGTCGGAAGTCTCTGGTCTGTCGACGGGTGCCTTGTCACAGATCGAGCGGGGCCTCGTATCGCCGACTGTGCGCACCCTTTATACGATTGCCGAGGTGCTCTCCATGAGCCCGGCCCAGCTCATCGACCCACAAGGCTTCGCCGCTGCCGCCCGAGCTAATCCCTATGTATTGCGTGCCGGAGAACAGCCAGAAGTGCTGAACGCTGGTGGCGTCATCAAGCACCGTGCTTCGCCTGAACTCATTGAGACCATGAAATCCTTCGCAGTGCGGATCATTCCGGGCGGGAGTTCCGGTGAGGAATGCTACACGCATTCCGGCGAGGAACTGGGTTACGTCATTTCGGGCAGTTTCACGCTGCAGATTGAAGACGCACAGTACCTGCTTTCAGCAGGTGACGGATTTGCACTGCCTTCAACGACCCGCCACAGATTCTTCAATAATGGTGAAGCCGAAGCCTTCGTGCTCTGGGTGAACAAACCCGAGTGAAGTCGCTCGACAGGCCGAAAAAACGCTGGAGAAAGATGAAAATGGCAAGCAGCCCTGAGAGCTTCTCACGCTCATTATGGTGGAACGCAGCTGGCGAGGCAAAACCGAACCATTCCAAACTGAATGGCGTGCACGAGGCGGACGTCGTTATTGTTGGAGGCGGCTTTACAGGCCTTTCCAGCGCGTTGTTCCTTGCCGAACGCGGGAAAACTGTAGTGGTCCTTGAGGCGCGCCATGTCGGCTTCGGCGCATCAGGACGCAACGGCGGACAGGTGATCCCCGGTTTGAAGCATGACCCAGAAGATCTTCTGGCTGCCTATGGTCCAGAGCACGGCAAGCGCATGATCGACCTCGTGGGTGGTGTAGGCGATCTTGTTTTCGACCTTGTACGCGAACATGGTATCCAATGCTCTCCTGTTCGAGCCGGGTGGATACAAGCCGCCCATTCCCAGCTTGCAACCGCTGCCGTCCATAAACGTGCGCGGCAATGGCAGGCGCAAGGCGTCGAAGTCGAGATTTTGGATCGCGCGCAGATTACTGAGCTTTCCGGCACGGAGCGCTATTTCGGCGGATGGCGCGATCCCCGCGCAGGTGCCCTGCAGCCGCTGGATTATGCCCGTGGGCTTGCCCGCGCCGCCACGGCACGCGGCGTTCAGATTTTTGAAGACTCCTCCGTAACTTCCCTGACGCCGGAGAATGGCGACTGGATTGCAAAGACCGCAAATGGGTCGGTTCGCGCGCGCGAAGCACTTGTCGCCACCAACGCTTACACTGACAACCTCGTACCGGGTCTTGCTCAAAGCATTCTTCCGGTGCAAAGCATGCTGATCGCGACAGAGCCGCTTTCAGAAAAGCAGCGGCGGGAGATCATACCAGGCGGAGTGGTTCTATCCGAAACACGCAAGATCGCTTTTTATATGCGCCAATCTGAAGACGGGCGTTTTCTTATTGGCGGACGCGGCGCCGTCGGAATGAACGAAAAGAACGCGCTGATGGAAGCGTTGAAAGCCGGAATGGTGCGGCTGTTTCCACAGCTCGAAGGTATCGGCATCGATTATCACTGGTCCGGGCACGTGGCGCTGACCATGGATGGCCTGCCACATCTTCACAATCCTGCTGCGGGCTTGCATGCCATGCTTGGCTATAATGGCCGGGGCGTTGCCATGGCCACCGCTTTTGGCAAGATGTATGCCGAATATATCGCCGAAGGCCGCCCCATGGTTTATCCAACCACAAATATACCGCGCCTTGCCTGGCATGCGATCCGCAAGCCTGTCATGGACCTCGGCATCCGCTGGTACTGGATCAAGGACAGCCTTGGTTTCGCATCGAAATAAATCCCATGCAGAGAGAACCTAACGTGCTGAGAAACGTAATCAATCTGGGCGTTGCACCTTCTTGCGGCTCCGATCTGGAAACAGCTTTCCGAGCCGTCAGCCTGGACGGTCAGTCGACGGAACCTTTCGGCTTCGGACGCGCAATCCTTTCTGGCCAAGGAACAGGGGTGGAAAGCCTGTTTTCCTCCATCATAATGCTGCGTGATGGTGCTTTGAATATCCGGGACAATAATGGTCTCGAAATCACACTGACCCAAGGTGAGGTAGCAAGTCTGCCTGCAGGCATATTTTCATGGGAGGCGCGCGCGGCAGATTGTGTCATCCTCACGATACATCAAGAGAGCCTAAGCGTATCCTTCGGTAAACTTGATCTTGACCATCCCATGTCACCCGGCGGAGCGCCCAATCCGGCACTTCTGACCACCCCTGCACCAACAACTTCCCGTCACGAGTTCCAAAGTGACGATCCAATCGCCTGGGGCATCTGGGCCACGACGCCTTATGCTCGTCATCCGATCACCTATTCATTCTCGGAATTGATGATGCTGCGCAGGGGCGAGGTGACATTGTCAAACCCTGATGAGGGAAGCGTGACATTCGTGGCGGGCGATATCTTCCTCGTTCGTCCCGGCGCTGTAGCAGCATGGGACAATCCGAGTGATCTGGAGAAGTTTTGGATTATTCACAGTCCGAGTTAGGCCATTTCCAGTAAACACGCAAAGCACCTAACGAAGGAAATCAGTTCAATGGACTGATTTCCTATGCCTGCCAATTCCCACGTGGCAAGACCTGCCCTTCAACCGCCCTTGCATGCTGAAGGAACAGCGCGGCCCACGCCCCATGAGAGACGTCCCTGTATGATGGTCAGCGTTTGTCGGCCGTTCGAATAGGTCGTACCTTCTTTGCCGATAGAAGGTAAATCAATCGCCGCATTGCCGTTAACAGAGACGGAAGCACGGTCACCGAAGAGGCGTACCGCCAACTGAGTGCCATCCTCGCACTTGTAGTGGCTAACAGGATAGGGATTGCCAGCACCGATTGACGCACCGGACGCGGACTGGCTGAAAGCCCCAAGTAGCAGGACACAAAATGCTGCGCTCAATAAATTTTTCAACGCGACAATCCTCCGGGTTAGGAGTTAGCCAGCGGAAAGTATACGAGATTTCATGGCTACGGAAGTACACTTAATCATCATAACGACACCGTTCACGGACAGAGGGATTGAACGGAGTAAGGCCAAAACGAATTGGATTTCGCTGTAAAATTACCCTGAAATAAAACCCGCATAGCCGTCGCCCAATGTCTTGTGCAGAATTGCCGAATAAGCTGCAAAGGATATGTCGCCAGGTCGCACCCGCCCAAATGACGGATCAGCGAACTGCTTCATGGGAACAAGTGCAAGTGGTGTCGAAACTGGTGTCAGATGTGCACCCTGCCCGGCGCGCAATGTCGTCAGGATGCCGAACATTTCGCCTGTGATGCTTGGGCGGGAGAGCACGGCCATACGGTACTGGCCGGATGTATTCGTGACGAGATAGATGTGTCCCGAAAGATGTGGAACGGAGACAGCCCCCTGTTGTGAGAACGAGACGTCAGAACGTTCACGCTCACGAAAATTGAGATGCCCGGCATCGAAATCCCAACCGATTTCCGTGATGTAAGCGAAGATGGCCTTGTCCTCCCCAAAGGACGGACGCAAGGTCAGGTAATCACCTTCGAGCCATGAAACCGAGGCGCGCGAATAGGCGCCCAGCTCTTCCGCTGCGTGACTGTCGCCATTTCTGGCCAGCTGGGCGGGCGCTTCACCTGCCTGTTCGCGCAGGGCGACACCCATTGCCTGTTCGAGCCGGATGATGGTTGCGAGCGTGAAGGGCCTGTGACCCGACAGCGCCTTTTCCAAAGTCGAGAGGCTGATCCGCGCTTCATCGGCCAGAAGCTGGCGCGAAATACGCCGTCGGGCGATTTCCTCACGAACCCGGACTGCAACACGGGCATTGATCTGGTCGGGCAGATGAGGGTCCTGATCGGACATGGCTTATCCTGAACTGCGTACTTTTCTGCACAATTCCACACATATGCGTAACCGGCAAGGCGGTTTGCGGAAAGTGACGGCTGAAACTTGGCAAAGCTTACGCTGGAGTGGAAACAGTGGCTCCAGCGACAATGGCTCCAGTTCTTCGAGGTGAACAAGGAGCACGTCATGTCACCCGCGATAAATCTTCCAAATCATAGCAATAGAGGTCGGGTACTCTCCCGCTTCTGTTCGTTCATCTGGTTCTGCAACATGGCGTTGCTGCCAGCACTGGCTGTCATTTTCTGTCTGTTGCAGATCGTGCAGGCCAGCGCTGAAACACCCGCTCTCGTCAGGCCGAACGAGGTTCAATCCGGCAGCCTTCTGCTTGAGACAAACGAAGCCGGACGTTACGTCGAAGCGCCTCGGCTCGCAACGGACGTCAATCTCGATGTGAGTGGGCCGACGGCCCGAGCCCGGCTGACGCAGGCATTCGAGAACCCGACCAATGGTTTCGTTGAAGCCTTGTATGTTTTCCCATTGCCAGAAGAAAGTGCGGTCTATTCGCTGAAGATGGTTATCGGTGATCGCGTGATTGTCGCTGACATCAAGGAGAAGCAGAAAGCCCGCGAAATATATGAACAGGCGAAAAGCGAAGGCAAAAAAGCAACGCTGATCGAGCAGCAGCGACCCAACGTGTTTACCAATGCGGTCGCCAATATCGGTCCGCACGAGAAAGTCGTCATCCAGATCGAGTATCAGCAGGCGGTACGTCTTTCCGATGAGCGTTTCTCGCTGCGTGTGCCTTTGGTCGTCGCACCCCGTTACAATCCGGACAATGCCTCCCCGGTTGTCCAGGAAGTCGAAATAAAGAACGGCTGGGGCAAGTCGCGCGATACGGGCAAGCCTGATACTTACAATACCCCGCTTGTAACGCCTTTGGCCCCACCGACTGCCCTGCGAACCAATCCTGTGACCATCTCAGTCAAACTGAAGGCAGGCTTCCCGCTTGGAAAGGTTGAGAGCCTTTTCCACAAGGTAAGGATCGATACGACGAACGACGCGACACGGGAAATCACGCTGGACGGAGCTGCAGCTGCTGATCGTGATTTCGTTCTGGAGTGGAGCGCCGTCGCAAGCGATGCACCACAAGTCGGGCTGTTCCGCGAACATATCGGCAAGGATGACTATGTGCTTGCCTATGTTACGCCACCGGCGCTTGCCAGCCCAAAAAAGGTCCAGCGTGAGGTCATCTTCGTGATCGATAATTCCGGATCAATGGGTGGTACTTCCATTGAACAGGCGAAGGCGAGCCTGGATTATGCACTGTCGCAACTTCAGCCCGGAGATCGTTTCAACGTGATCCGCTTCGACGACACATTGACCAAATTCTTCGAAGATTCAGTCGATGCCAATCAGGAGAATATCGCGTCCGCCCGCCGTTTCGTGACGAGCCTTGAAGCGCAAGGCGGCACGGAAATGTTGCCTGCCCTTCATGCCGCGCTTGATGACAGTAATCAGGGTAATGGATTGCGCCAGATCGTGTTTCTGACCGACGGCGAGATCAGCAATGAGCAGCAATTGCTGGATGCCGTTGCAGCACGTCGGGGGCGCTCGCGTATTTTCATGGTCGGCATCGGCTCTGCCCCGAACTCCTATCTGATGAACCGTGCGGCAGAACTTGGACGTGGAACCTTCACCCATATCGGGTCGGCGGCTGAAGTGGACGAACGCATGCGGGCTCTGTTCGACAAGCTTGAAAACCCGGCTGTTACCGATCTGAAGGCCAATTTCTCGGAAAAGAATGTGAGCATGACACCTTCCCTTTTGCCCGATCTTTATCGTGGTGAACCACTTGTCATCGCAGCGCGAATGGGCAAGGCGATCGGAAACCTTGCTATTGAAGGCCAGATCGATGGCCGTCCGTGGACAGTCAATCTGCCACTCGATCAGGCAATGAATGCTGAAGGCATTTCAAAACTGTGGGCACGTCGCAAAATCGATGATGCGGAAGTGGAACTAACCCTTGGGAAAATTTCCCAGGACGCTGCCGATGCGCGCATTCTCCACCTTGCACTGGAGCATCATCTGGTCAGCCGGCTGACGAGCCTTGTGGCTGTCGACAAGACACCGTCGCGACCGGCAAATTCTCCGCTGACCCGTGCCGATATTCCTCTGCAACTGCCCGCGGGCTGGGACTATGACAAGCTGTTCGACATCCGTGCGGATCGCACCGTCGGGGATCACGCAAACATGGACATGAATGGTGTAAATGACGCTGTCCGCAGCCACGAAAGCCCTACATCACCATCATCGCCATCGCAGTCGATCCCGCTGCCGCAGACGGCAACGTCAGCGACACTACTGCTCATGCAAGGCTTGGGTTTGATGCTGACTGGCCTGTTCGTCTTCTGGTTCTTCCGCCGCAAGGAGAATGCGTGATGTCTATCAATCCGATTATGACAGGGAGCGCACTGTGGCGCTCCCTACTCCCCACGGTGGGCATGGTGCTGATTGCGCTCGGGATGATAATTGCCAGTCAGGGAATCTGGATCCATGCGAAGGCATTTGTGGCACAGATCCTCCTCGAACGAGCTTTTGCGGAAAGCATTGAAACTGGCGCACCAGTCAAACCCTGGAGCTGGATCGATACATGGCCGGTTGCCCGCATCGAAGCTCCACGACTTAATGAATCCGCCATCGCGTTGAAAGGCGCCAGCGGTCAGGCATTGGCTTTCGGCCCCGGTCATCTGGACAATACGTCGATGGCCGGCGAACGGGGAACAGCCGTCTATGCTGCGCATCGCGACACACATTTCGCTTTTCTGAAGAATATCGAGAAGAACGACCAGATACTCGTCACCCGCAGCGACGGTAAGACGATTTCCTATCGTGTCAGTCATATGGCCGTCGCGCGTTGGGATGAAGCGAAGATCGCCGTGAATAGCGAAGGCCGCCATGTTGTGCTGGCGACCTGTTATCCATTCGATGCTATCACGCCTGGGCCGCTTCGCTATCTGGTTTATGCGGATATGGAAGAACCGCAATAACCCAGCACGAACTATCGGTTTTCACGAAAACAGATGACGTGATCGAAACCCGGATAAGCTCTCTTCCTGAAACTGAATGTTGCAAGAAGGCCCAATCCCAGAATTGCGAAAACACCCCCTACGACCAACACGACAGATGTCGTCGCCGATATAAAACTGCCGAATATCAACACCGCTGCCATCGAAGCTATGGCTATCGCCCACTCAACCTTGCGGGGCTTTGGCATCAGATGCCACGTCTCCGGATCAATACCGGCTTCAACGAAAATATCCGGGTCGAAACGCAAATTCGAGCGAGCTGCCATGTTCTGTAGCAGAGCAATACGCAGGGCGTCAGCATTGACGAACCACAGACATTGCATGCCACGTTCCCGCAATGACATTGGAAGCGAATACTCGCTCTGCGTTCCGTCGGGCATTTTATAACCGAACGCTATCCGAGGCTCCCGCACGGGCCCTTTCAAAATGAGACGCACGTCATAACGTGCCATCTGATCGGGCGCTATGCGCGCCCATTCGATTACCGTGCCTTGCTGATCCGCAAGCCCATCACCTGTTCCATATTGGACATTCTGTGGTGTTATCGTGATCCAGGCACCAGCCAAAAGACCAGCGCGCGCAAACATGAAGACCGGAACAAGAAGCATTGCTGCGATGAGTGTCGATACAATGAGGGCTATCGGATCATGGTCAAGGCTGGGTCGGATGAGAAACGTGAGTGCAGGAAGCGCCAACGCAACACACGACAAGAGCATGGCAATGCCAAAACACGTCCATCGCGTTGCCGTGATATCAGGGATACCGGTAAGCGAGCGGTTCTGTCGGTTAGTTGAATCGAATGCTATGATCCGCACAACCGAATCTTGATGCCGCGTTGTTGGACTAACATGAGGTCGGGACACTGACGCCCGCTGCTTTGCCAGTTTCGGCTTCATCTTTCGCTTTGCAGTCTGTTTCACCCTTATTGCCGTACCTGTTGCTTCATCTCTCCTCACATACCACCCAAGCTTGCGCGCAACTTAATGTGGCGCCGCCTTCCAAATCGATCAAACACGAGGGCAATCTTGCTTGGCTTAAAGATACCCCCGCAAGGAAAGCTCTTGTCACGCACTGCAATCTGTCTCTTATGAAATCAGCGAGCGACCCATGCAACTTGATCTTTCGCTTTTTCGGATCTTTGGTCCCATGTTGATGAACGCGGATCGATGAGGAGCTGATTATCAATACGCTCCTTATCGCGCACTTCGGTCGGAATAAGTGGTTCAAGCATTGACCATTCGAAATCCGTCAAATCACATACTCTTTTATGGGTATGTCACATAGCACACCAAGCACGGCCCGCCCATCGTTCTAAAGAACTTCGCCCCCGTCGATGACCAGCGCGAGACCAGTCACGAAAGCCGACTGCGGCGAGGCGAGGTATACTATACCGGCTGCAATTTCCTCTGGCGATGCCCAGCGCCCCATCGGTATTGTTTCGGCGACGTAGTTTTCGAGAGCCTCTCGACCACCCATCTGCTGTTCAAAGCCAGCATTGAAAGGCGTATCGACAAATCCCGGACAAAGCGCATTGAACCGGATGTTCTCCCGCGCATAGTCAGCCGCCATCTGCCGTACCATCGCCACCGCTGCATGCTTGGTGGTGGCATAGGAAATCATGCCGCGATCATACTGGCATCCGGAATTGGAGGCAGTAATAATCACCGATCCCCCGCCCTGCGCCCGCATTGGCGCAAGCGCGGCCTGCGCCACAACAAAATGCGACCGCACATTCAACGCCCACGCCAGATCCATCTGGGCAGGCGTCACATCCTCCAGTTTGCCTGCAATCTGGATGCCGACATGCGAATGCACAACATCAAGTCGTCCGTAACGAGCGGCAACGCCGGAAACTGTTTCTGTGATGGCGGCGTCATCACGGGCATCGAGCACTGCGCTCTCCGCCTGCCCTCCGGCATCTCTGATCGCCTGCGCAGTCGCTTCAGCAAGTTCCGCGCGAAGATCCGTAACTACAACGGTTGCGCCTTCTGCCGCCATGGCAATCGCGCCTGCGCGGCCGATACCTGATCCGGCGCCAGTGACAAGGGCAACCCGGCCCTCAAGACAAGATTTCATGATTTTTTCCCTAGAATGATCGCGGAGAACAGGAGGAAGGCAGGCGCTTGAAATGCTTTTGGCATCTAATGACCTGCCGGTTTCCCGCGCCGGAGAATGATTTGTGCGAAGACAAGCAGCAGCAGAGAGAACACCATTACCATCGTGCCGATGGCATTGATCTCCGGCGTCACTCCGCGACGGATTGACGAAAAGATGTAGATCGGAAGGGTCGTTTCTGGCCCGGCAACAAAGAAAGCGATGATGAAATCATCGAAACTGAAGGTGAAACTGAGCAGGAATCCGGCCATTATCGCAGGCATCAGCATTGGCAGGGTTACTTGCCGGAAGGTGCCGATTGGCCCTGCACCGAGATCGAAGGAAGCTTCCAGCAAAGAACGATCCATGCCGTCGATACGGGCACGCACCAGAATGATAACGAGAGACATGGTGAACAGCACATGCGCCGCTATGAGCGAGCCATACCCCAAAGAGAGCTTCAAACCCGTCACCGCCTGAAGCCAGGGATTAACGGTGTTGAATACGGTCACCAACGCGATCAGCGTTGCAATGCCGATGACAATGCCTGGGATCATCACTGCAATATAGATGAGGGCATCAAAGAGAACGCGCAATTTTCCTTTCAGGCCCGTCAATGCAATCGCAGCCATCGTGCCAAGCAGGCAAGACAGGAACGCCGATGTCAACGCGACTGATGCCGAAGTCTTGAGAGCATCGATAACGAATGGGTTGTCGAGTGCCTTGGAATACCATTGCGTCGAGAAACCCTGAAGCTGGCTCGCCGATCGGCCCGCAGAAAAGCTGAACAGCGCGATAATCCCGATAGGAAGATAGAGGAACAGATAAACTGCAAAAGCATAAATGCGCATGGTTTCCTCACATCAAACTGACATCGTCGCGCGCTGTCCCCATCAAGCGCAGGAAACGCATGTAAAGGGAGACGACAAGCAACATGATCGCCACCAGCGTTATCGACACGGCGGAGCCGAACGCCCAGTTACGCGATTGCAGGAAAAGGTCGACCAGCGCATTTCCGACGAAGAAAACGTTGCCTCCACCCAGCATCTGCGGGATGAGATATTCACCCATGAGCAGAATGAAGACGAGCATCGAGCCGGTTGCCACGCCGGGGAGCGACAGGGGCAGGGTAATCTGCAGGAAACGCCGCCAGGGTGGCGTCCCAAGATCGTCTGCCGCTTCCAACAGCCGTCGGTCGAGTTTTTCGAGACTCACATAGATCGGGAAGAACATCAGCGGCAGATAACCGTAGACGATGCCCACCAGAACGGCGAAAGGCGTATTGATCAGGCGGAACTCACCGAGCCCGAACGCCGACAGCAATTGGGGAATTCCCCGCCCGCCAAGAAGAAAGATCCACGCATAGGAGCGGATCAGGATCGAAGTCCAGAATGGCACAATCACCAACACAAGCAGCAATGTTCGCCACTGCTTGCCGACCCGCAATGCAAGATAATAGGCCAGCGGATAAGCGATCAGCAGCGCCGCGATGGTGCCGATGGGCGCCAGCGTCAATGTGTTGCGGAATGCGGCCCAGCGACTTCCCAGATTGGCGTACTGCGCAAGGGTGAAAGCCGGCTCGTAACCGCCAGCTGCCCCGCGCTCCCCGAAGGAATAGACGAGGACGACCGCCAGCGGCAGTACAAGGAGCGCAGCGTACCACAGGCCCGCCGGCCCCAGCAGGAGCCAGCGCATTTTTCGCTGAGACAGTGCCATTGTGTCCGTCCGTTATGCCGATTTGAAGCGGGCAATAAGTTCTGCCCGGTTTGGATCGGTCAACGTGACCGCCGCCCCGAACTCCAGTGTCGACAGAAGTTCCGCCGCCGGATGAAGGATAGGATCATTGCGCATTTCCTCCGGCACCAGAGCTTCGACGCGTGCGTCGGGCACCGGATAACCATGGAAGAGTTCCTCGCGCGCATTGACCGAAGGATCGAGCAGGAAGTTCAGCAATGCGTAAGCGCCTTCACGATTGGGCGCGCTTGTGGGAATGGTATAGAAATCGGACCAGATTTCGCCGCCTTCCTTTCCGAGCGTGTATTGGATTTCCGGCAGATCGCGATTCATCTGTTTCGCATCTCCGGTCCAGCACATCGTCAGCCAGGCATCGCCGTTACGCATGGAGGGCTGATAGTCGGAGGTGATGGCAAAGAGATGCGGCTTCACCTCGATCAGCAGTTTCTCTGCATCGGCCAATTCCTTCGGATCGACGGAATTGAACGAATAGCCGTAATATTTCAGGGCATTTCCGATAGCGGTCAGCTGATAGTCGTGGATAATTGTGCGACCTGAAAAGTCGGTTTTGGTCCGGTCGAAAAAATCCTTCCAGCTGGTGAAAGGTGTCTTCGCCTTGTTGCTGTCCCAGGCCATACCCGTTGTGCCCCATAGTTTTGGGATACCGTAGAGCTTGCCGTCGACAGTGCCGGGCGTTGCGAAACGCGCCTCGAAGGACTCGGCGTTGTAGTTGGGTATTTTTGTCAGATCGAGTGGCTCTATCATCTTGCTGTCGGCATAGGTGCTGATAGCGTAGTTCGTAGCGACCACAATATCCCAGCCTGCTCCACCGGCCTGCAGCTTGGCGAACATTTCCTCGTTTGAACCGAAAACATTCACTTGCACCGCTGCGCCAGTCGCTTTCTGGAAGGCCGCCAAATTGTCGGGGTCCTGATAATTTGGCCATGTTGCGATCGAAACCCGGTCACCAATGTCGCCTGCCCAGGAACGTGTTGGCAAAAGTCCCGGTATTGCGCCCGCCAGGACCGCCGTTGCGGCACCCAATCCGGTCACGCCCAAAAAATGGCGGCGTGTAACCGAACCTTTCTGGTAACGGCGCAGTTCTTCCATGAAAGTCTGCCGGGAAACCGGCTTGTCGTTCTTCGTCATTTCATCCCTCCCGTTTATTGTCAGCAGATCGAATTTGGCGCTTGAGGTTTGTCCTCACGGATGCCAGCCAGACGCCAAACTCGCAAAACTCATTCGCCACGCTCAAGGATCAGTCCTGCTCCACGATCCCAGACAAGATGCGCGCTCGAGCCCACTTCGACGCCCGGCAATGCTCTTTCCGCCTGCCTCGGAACCAGAACCTGCAATTGGCCCAGAACCGGGTGCGTCAGCAGGAATTCGATGTGCTCGCCGAGGAAAATCTTGTTGGCAACCTGTACTTCAATCGTCTGCTCCCCCTCCGTTGGGGAGATAGTCAGGCGCAGCGCTTCAGGTCGGATCATGACGTCGACAACATCGCCGGGCGCCACAGCAAAAGCTGTCTCAACTACCACCTTGTGGCCCGAAGCCAGGCTCACCGCCACATCGTCACCGTCGGTATGTTCGACCTTCCCGGCGAGAATGTTGGCGCGCCCAACAAAGTTGGCAACATAGCGATTGGCAGGACGGTCATAGAGTTCGCGCGGCGTCCCTATCTGAGCGATACGACCATGCCCCATGATGCAGATGCGGTCGGACATCGACAATGCTTCCTGCTGATCATGAGTGACGAGAACGAAAGTGATGCCCAGCTCGCGTTGTAGCGACAAAAGTTCAAGCTGCATCTCGGTCCGAAGCTTGGCGTCGAGTGCGGCCATGGGTTCATCGAGCAGCAATATCTTTGGCTCGTTCACGATCGCACGGGCAAGTGCCACGCGCTGTTGCTGGCCACCCGACATCTCCCAGATCCGCCGCCCGCCGAAATCAGCAAGGCGAACGGTTTCCAATGCTTTTGCGACGCGAAGCGCGATTTCGGCCTTTGCCAATCGCGGTCGACGCTGCCTCAATCCATAAGCCACATTCTGGGCTACGGTCATGTGCGGGAAGAGAGCGTAGCTTTGAAATACCATATTGACGGGGCGCTTGTAGGCCGGTGTCGTCCCCACCTCTGACCCGTCGATCAATATTTCGCCTTCGCTTGGCTGCTCGAATCCGGCTAACATCCTCAGTGCTGTCGTCTTGCCGCAGCCCGATGGTCCGAGAAAGGAAAGAAACTCCCCTCGCCGGATTCGCAGGTTCAGCTGACTGGCTGCAAGTACGGCACCATAGCGTTTCGTGGTGCCGACAAATTCCGCAACAGTGTCGCTGCTTCGACCAACAGAAGCCTCGGTAGCGTATACCATCAAAATATATTCCCCTAGAGAGCTTTGCCTAAAGCGGCATATCCCTTATTTTGAGAAAAACATATAAAACTAGTCGATATGTGTATATATCACAAAAGGCATAGAGACGGAGATTCCGAATGAACTGGGCGCAGACGTCTGCACGGGTCATTGATGCGTTACACCAGCCACATTTTCCAGCAACGCTGATCGAAGCGATCCGCAGCGTGGTGCCTTTCGAGCATACGGTGACCTTCGCCTATTGTGGCAACCGGCGCCCCATCGCTCTGCATTCAGAATTCCCCGTATGGAAACACAAGGTTATGGTCGAGGACTATCAGGAAGGACCTTATCTCCTCGATCCATTTTACCTGCAATCATCCCGGCCCGGTGATCCCCGCCTCGTACGATTGCGGGATATGGCACCCGACCGTTTTTATCAGGGAGAGTATTTCCGTAACTACTATGTCCAAACGGAACTGGCCGAAGAAATCGGGTTCATGTTCAATGTTGAACCAAATATCTGCATTGTAATTTCTGCCATGCGAACTTCAAAGCCGTTTTCTGCGCATGAATTTCGCAAGCTGGGGGAACTGGTGCCATTCATT
The DNA here is from genome assembly GCF_024539785.1 of Ochrobactrum sp. BTU2. Classification (NCBI taxonomy): domain Bacteria; kingdom Pseudomonadati; phylum Pseudomonadota; class Alphaproteobacteria; order Hyphomicrobiales; family Brucellaceae; genus Ochrobactrum; species Ochrobactrum sp. BTU2. The sequence continues at coordinate 432,680 of NZ_JAHWRG010000003.1, forward strand.
GGTGCAGTAGGACGGCACAATTGGGCGGACTTGTCGAAGCAATTCACCCAAACCTCTCAGCAACCGGAAACAGACAATCTTTCAAAAATCATCCAGCATGCTTTTCGCAATCTGGGACGTCAGATTTTAACCACCCGTGAGGTGGAGGTAACAGAGTATATTCTGAAAGGCTATTCAGCCGAAGCGACCGCACATGCTTTAGGAATATCATGTGGAACCGTGCGCATCCATCGACGCAATATATACGGTAAACTTCACATCAATTCGCAGGGAGAGCTGTTCTCACGATTTATCAGCGCGATGACAGGGCAGGATAACTAGACTTAGTACTGGTTAAATCAAAGCTAGCGGACGGCGGCCGCTGTAATACATGGCTGACAAGAATGTATGCGCACATCCGCCCTTCTTTTAGCGTTAGGAAAGCAGGCTCGCGCAGGTCCTTTGGAGGCGCGAGCCTTGTATTGCGGCGATTTTTGGTTGTGGCTTGTTGGTTACCACCTGACGATGAAGCCAGCATTCCCCTTGACGGCATAGCTGTCGGTTGAGTGGTTGAGGGAGGTGTTGATGGAGCCCTGGCCGTAGATTGCATATTTGCTGTCGGCCCAAGCATAGGTGCCGCCGGCGCCGATGCCGGCCCAGGTTTTGTCATTGTCGGTATCGACGTTGACACCGGCCACATTGATGCGGGTGCCGCCGAGGAACTCCTGATAGACATTGGCGATGCCATAGACCGATGTGTTGACCATGCGGCCGTCATCCCCCTGCCAGCTGTCCTGATAGTTGGCGGCAAGACCAATGCGTGCCGTCAGGCTGTCGCCATCCTGCATGTGCACGCGGTTGCCCCAGATGTCGTGGAACGCATCCGCATCGAGTGACGACCACATCAGCTGCGCCTGTGGCGTCAGCGACCAATGTTCGTCGAGCGCAATCCGCTGCCCCACCTCGGCACTCAGCGCATAGCCGAAGGCCTTTGCGCCATCGGCCAGCCCGCTATTAGCCGTATCGGAGTTGAGATCATTGTCGAACCATGTCAGCTGGCCCTGCGTATCGACATAGAAGCCGTCATTGCCATACCAGGTTGCGGTCGCGCCAAGGCTCCAGGCGCTGGTGTCGGTATAACCGTCACCGAAGAACGAGCTGGAATTGCCATGCGCCGTACCATATTGCCCGGTGATCCCGGCAATCAGCTTCCCGTTGGCATCCTCATAGAACTGCCCGTCGACACCGGTCTGCATGATGAAGCTGTTGATATCCTGCTTCATGCCGGTCGCGCTGTGCGGCTCAAGCCGGTTATGCGCGCCCTCGATGCGCGCCCAGATCCCGCGGCTGTCGACAGTGCTGCTGCCTGTATTGCTCGCGTCGTTGTCGTTCCCGCTCGTCAGATAGCGATTGCCGACACGTTCCTGCAGCGTGGGCAGTTTGTTGAGCACCTGCATGTTCTGCGCATAGCCCTGATAGACCGGAACACCGGCACTATAGCGCGGGTTGTCCGGATCGACCGGGCAGGTATTGGTCTGCTGGCAATCGGGGGCCGGCGGTTCCTGTGTCGTCTGGCTGGTCAGATACCAGTTGCCGTCCTTGTTGCCGCTGCCCGCCCCCTGTTGCAGCGTATAGGCATAGGCACCGCCCACAACCGCCTTCTGACCGTCCTTGGTGGTGTAGTCGCTGACAAGCGAGAAGGTTCCGTTCGACTGACCGGCAACCTCGACCACTTCGATGCCGTTGACAGTCTGTGCCCCCAGTCCGCCGCGATTGTTGACCTTCAGATTGGTCGTGCCGGATGTGTCACCACCCACCTTCAGGCGATCGGTTTTGGAACTGTCGTCGCCGAGCACCGTATTGATGACGACCGTGCCACCGGTGCCGGTATAGTTGCCGGTCACGCTCAGTGTCGTACCTGCCGTCTGCTGTGTTCCCATCGTGATGAGACCGCCATTCGACAGCGCGGCCAGCGTGGTATCGAAACCGCCAAGATCGAGCGTCCCGTCTGTACCGACAGTGTAGCCCGACGATGCATTGTTGAAGACACCAGCTGCGCCCTGCTTCAGCGTGCCGCCATCGACATTGGTCGCACCGGTATAGGTGCCGGCCGTATTGAGGGTCAGGGTACCAGTGCCACTTTTGGTCAAATCGCCAGCACCAGAGATTACACCGGAGAACTTGCTGTCGAAGCTTTGTTCGACCGTCAGCTTGCCCGATCCAAGTGCAATATCGCCATCGCCCGTCGTACCGCTCGCGTCGAAGGCCGCAAGACCGCCGACCGTCGTGTCGAAGCCGCCGAGATCGGCCGTTGCACCCGCCTTGACCTTCAAGGTGCCCGTGCCGAAGGCATGGCCAGCGACACCTGCCTTGACCCCGCCATTCTCAACCGTCAGACCGCCCGAGAAGGTGTTGTCGCCGGTAAACGTCGTTGTGCCTGCGCCTTTCTGGACCACACCACCCTTGCCGTCACCGGTGATGTTGCCGTCAAACTCCGTATCGTCGCTCCGGTTGAAGGCCAGCGTGCCGTCACCATAGGCGCCGCTCGAAACCGCAACGTCACCCTTGATGCTGCCCGTATTGCCACCGTCACCGATCTGCAGGACACCACCTGTCACCGTCGTCCCGCCGCTATAACTGTTCGCACCCGTCAGAACCAAGGTGCCGTAGTTGGTCTTGTTGATGCCCTTGCTGCCCGTCAGCGTCGCCGCGATAGTTGCCGTCATCGATTTGCTTGCATCGGTGGCGTCACCGACGTTGATAATCGGCTGGTCGGTATTGTCGAGATCGAGCGCATCGCCCGCCAAAACATAGCCATCGGTTGCAAAATTAAGACCGGATGCCGTCACATTGCCTGCGGCATTGCTGATCGTCACCGTACCCGGCGTACCCCGAAACACGGCGAACGACCCCTGATCATAAGGACCCTTGATATTGTCTGCATTATCCGTCCAGACATCATTGGAATGATCGGACACAAGGTTCCAGGCACCATTGCCGCCATCCCAGACGTTCAGCCTGACCCCGTAGCTGCTCATCAGATTGACCTGCTTGTTCGCCTCATCCGTATCGATCCACATCCGTGTGGGATCACCTCCCGGAGCCGTGCCAATGGTCATCCCATTGTCCGTCAGGTTGCCCTGATAGTCGATGAGACGATAAAGGCCCGGACCGAAGCCGCCGCCGTCCGTGATGTTCAGCGACCCGGCCAGAGTGACATTGCCCTGCACATCGTAAAGGGCGGTCTGGCTCGGCATGCCGAGTGTGACATTGACCTGGCTGTTGGCATCAAGAGCAAGATTGCCGCCAATCTGAAGCGTCTGGCCATATTTGCCTTGCAAATTGCCATTGTCCGCGACCACGACATTCTGGCCGACCTGACCGGACCCCATCAATGTGCCACCGGCGTTCACATTGACATCGCCCCCTTGCGTGCCACTGATCTCAAGCGTCGCACCGCTGTTTACAGCGAAGCTTCCATCGAGGCTGCCCTCAACAACGATCTTGCCAGCGTCGACATTGGCTCCAGCGCCAACGTCACCGGTCGCACTGCTGTCAAACACCAGAAGGCCGGTACCGGTCTTGTGCCAGTCTGAAGCCGGCGAACCATCAAAGGCTCCGGTCAGGGTCAAAGTGGCATCCGTGCGGATCGACCCGCCATTTGCAGTGACATTGACAGCGCGTGCACTGGTCAAAGCAGCCGTGTTGGCAAAAGTACCGCCGTCAATGGTCAGGTTGCCCGAACTTGCACCGAGATTTTTGTCACTGGACACTTGAAGGACGCCCGCAGACACAACCGTGCCACCCGCATAGGTGTTCTGGCCTGTCAGCGTCGTAGTACCGGTCCCCGCCTGCACAACAGAGCCCGTACCGGAAATCAAACCGTTATAAGCGTAAGCATTGTTGCGGTTGAAGGCCAGACGCGCATTGTTGGTGATATCGCCGACAACACTGCCCGTGCCGCCGCCATCTCCAATCTGCAAAGTGCCATCCGAAATCGTCGTGACACCAACATAATCATTATCACCCGAAAAAACCAACGTGCCGGTGCCGGTCTTGGTTAGAGAGCCTACGCCCGTAACGGCAGTCAGGATCTTGTTGATGTTGGTGCCCGTTGTTTCAATCGAACCGCCACCTGTTCCCAACACATAGTTATGGCTGCTGCTGAAAGCAGACTTGAAACGCAGTGTCGATCCGCCTTCAATCTGCACATCACTGTTGGTGTCCCCGAGATTGTCGTCACTGGAGACAATCAAAACGCCATTCTTGATAAAAGTACCAGCCAGATAAGAATTCGTCTGATTGAACTCGATCTCGCCAGGACTGTCGATGACAACATGACCAGAGCCGGTAATGGTATTGTCAATTGTAACAGAGCCAGCACGGTTGATTGCAAGCGTACCTGCGGAAGCAGCTGTAGAGCCAAGATTGATCTCACCTTCAACCCCGCCCTTACCGCCAGATGTTCCGTCGCCAAGCTGCAAGATGCCACCCGTGACAAATGTACCGCCCGTATAGTTATTGTCTGCGGTGAGCACCAACGTACCCAAGCCCGTTTTATCAATACCTTCTGTACTAAGAATTCGCGTCGAAATCGTCACCACTTCGGTGTCGTCATTAATGGAGCCATCGCCAACATGGATTATCGGCGTATCGCCGGCATTGGCCGCAGTCGATGCCAATGTGAGGTCGTCGCCTGTGATTTCATAGCCACCGGTTGTAAACTGCATACCCGCTGCTGAAATGGTTCCGGCGCTGTTGTCGATTGTAACGATGCCGCTCGCGCCCTGGAAGATGGCGAACTCGCCTGTCGACCATGGACCATTCAACTGGAAATCCGGCAGGCCCGTCCAGTTGTTGTTCTGTTTGTTCCAGGTGCCGCTACCGCCGTTGGCTTGACCATTCAAAGAATGGCCTGCAGCCTGTCCATCCCAGAAATTGAGAACCAGACCAACGGTGTTGATCAGATTGACTGCATCATCCGTGGTCTGGAGAGTAACAGTAGACGGATCGGTTATATTGGTTGGCAGGCTGCCTAATCCAATCGTGCCAGTCAGATTATTCGCATAGCTGAACACGCGATAGATGCCGGGGCCATTGTGACCGAAGTCAGTGACATTGATCACGCCTCCAAGGGCGAGATCGCCTTTCACAAGGAAAGGCGATGAACCGGCGCTAGTGCCATAGCTGACAGAAACCACTGAAGCAGCACCAAGGCTGAGGTTCTTATCAAATGTCAGCGTCTGCGCCCCACTGCCCGCCAATGTTGCGCCGTCGGCAACCGTCGTATTGCCGCCGATGGTTCCGCCGCCGCCGAGGCTGGCACCGCTGGCGACACTCACAGTTCCGCCAAGCGAACCGTCAACAAGAAGCGTGCCCGCTGCAACGGAGGTGCTACCGCCGAAAGCGCTGCTGTCGCCACTCAGTGTCAGGCTGCCCGCACCATTCTGCTGAACAAGTCCCGTGCCGCTGATGACACCGGAGAAGTCAAGCGTGTTGCTGCGATTGAACGCCAGCGTGCCGTTATTGTCCACATTGCCGGCAATGCTGCCGGTGGTGCTGCCATTGCCGATCTGCAGCGTGCCTGCCGAAATCGTGGTCCCGCCAGTAAAGCTGTTTTCGCCGGTAAGCGTCAGTTTTCCTGAGCCATCATGACGGAGGGCGCCCTCCCCACTGATAACGTCGGCAAATATAATATCATCGGATCGATCGAAAGCGAGAGCAGCGTCCGCATCAACCTGGGCATTGCCGCCGATCTGTCCAACCGTACTGCCTGCCCCTATCTGAAGAACACCTTTCGAGACGTGGGTTCCACCGGCATAGACATTGTTGCCTGTAAGGATCAGGGTGCCGTCACCATCCTTGTTCAGTTTGCCTGTGCCGGTAATGCCTTGCGTGAAAGAGGTGCTTGTACCTGCAGTGGTTTCGATCGTACCGCCATTTGCGTTGAGAACAACATTGCGGTCAGTCGTGATAGAATCTGCAACTCGAAGCGTACCGCCATTGAAGGTCAAGTTACTTGCTGCATCGCCGAGATTGTCATTCGAACTGATTGACAGTGTGCCGGCTTCAACAACGGTCCCGCCCAGATAATCATTACTCCCAGACAGTACCAGTGTGCCTGCGCCAGTCTTGGTCAATGAGCCAAGTCCATCAATCAGCCCGGAGAATGTGCTGTTGGTACCAGCCGCCGCATCAATAGTTCCACCCGCCGCATCAAACGCAACCACCCGATCGCTCGTAACATCGCCCGTCAGCCGCAGCGTGCCGCTATTGAGCTGCACTCCGCCCGACAAATCACCAAGGTTTTTATCGGCGCTGACCGACAAAACACCGGCATTGACAACCGTGCCGCCCGTATAGCTGTTGTCGCCTGCAAGCGTCAGCGTACCCGCGCCGTTCTTCGTCAGCTTGCCTGTACCGCCGATCGTCCCCGAAAACTCATTGCTGTGAAGCAGGCTTGTCTGGATCGTACCGCCTCCGGCGCCAAGCGTCACCGCACGGCTGTTGTTGAAACTGCCCGTCAGGTGCAGCGTGCCGCCGTCGAACGAAAGCGTGCCGCTCGAAGCCCCAAGATTGCTATCCGCGCCAACCGAAACAACACCGCCATTGATAAAGGTCCCGCCGCTATAAGTATTGGTGCCCGAAAGCGTCAGCGTGCCATCGCCCGATTTTGTCAGCGGGCCTGAGCCGTCGATTGCGCCAGCAAAAGCGTTGCTTTTGCCCATGACGGTCTGAACCGTGCCTCCACCGCTGCCCAGCGTAACCGCCCGGCTATTGTCGAAACTATCAACCAGCAGAAGCGTGGCGTTGTTATTCATGGCCAACGTGCCGGTGGCATCGCCTAGGTTTTTATCGGCACTGATCGATACAGTGCCGCCATTGATCACGGTGCCGCCGCTATAGGTATTGGAACCCGACAAAACCAGCGTACCGGCACCCGTCTTTATGAGCTTGCCTGATCCGACAATACCGCCCGAGAGCTCGTTAATCTCGTTTGCCGCCGTTTGAACCGTACCTCCCTGAGCACCCAGTGTGACAGAACGCGCCGATACGAAACTGTCGGTCAGTTGAAGCGTACCGCCATTGAAGTTGAGCCCTCCAGTTGATGCGCCGAGGCTGGCATCCTTGCTGACCGCAATGGCTCCGGAGTTGAAAAAAGTTCCGCCGGAATATGTGTTGGTGCCGGAAAGTGTAAGAGTGCCGCTTCCACCGCGCACCAGGCGCCCGGTGCCATCGATGGTACCGGAGAAAGTGCTTGACGTACTTCCGTCAACCACAAATGTGTTGCTGCCTATCAGAATGCGTGCGCCAGTAGCCCCGTCAATGCTGGCAACATTAAAATCCGACGTCCCCGTATAACTCCGCAGATCCAGAATAGAGCTCGAACCGTTCAACGTGAACTGGCTGCCTTGTGCAGTGGAATTCCCAGCGAAACCTATTGTTCCCGTGCCGACAAGGAACCTTGAATTGGAGGCGCTGCTATTACCTTGAAACTGCATGAACCCGTTTGATGCGACAATTCCTGTCCATGACGAGTTGCCAAGCGTGATTTTCGTGTCGTTGGCGAAATCAATATCTTTAAAAATAAGCCTTGAGCCGGTCCCAGTTACCTGAAATGCCGCGCCGTCGGTCCCGGTTGCGCTGATCTCTCCTGCCAGAGCATTGGCAGGTAATGTCTTATCGTATTGTTTCACTGCACCGGAATAGACCTGAATCGCGTAGGCGCTGGCACCGGAAGCTGAAATTTTCGTATTCTTGTCGGTCGTAACATTACTTCCAGCACTACCGATCTTCAGTGCATGGCTTCCCGTCCCCGAGGTCGAAATTCGCGCGCCATAAAGATTGATGACCCCACCACTGACGGCACCAACGCCGAATGAATTGCTGGAACCAGTGGTGATTACAACAACCCCCGTAGCATTGATTACCGAACCGCTTCCGGTGGCATAAAGCCCGGCGGCTGCGGGGCCAGTTGCAGTTATGGTGTTATTTCCCGGCAGCGTCAGCGTTGTTCCATTTGCACTCGACAGCGCCCTCACCTCATTGCCATTACCGACAATCGTGACAGTATCACCGTTTTGAAGGCTGGTGGTTACAGGTGCTGTATAGTCCGTGGCGTTAACATGGGTAGAAAACAAAACACCAAAAAGCAATGGAATACTTATTGCGCTGATTCCAGAAGTTAATCTCAATACATCCCGACTTATAATATTACTCGCAATGGATGAATTCAGACGGGAATGCATATTAATTTCTCCGAAAATAATTATATTAATAATTTCTGTATTAATATAATTCTTGACGATTAATAATTTTGTTTATAATTTCCAAACATTTGACGCCTGCTTGGAAATTCATTGAATAATTCTCATCCATGAGAATCTCATAATGGCTTATTTGAAACGTATAACCTGATTTATGTTAAAATCAATTCCTGTAATTTACTTTAAGTATCAGTAATTTATAATATATAAATTACGCCTCATGAGAAATATGGTGTTATTTCCTTAGGATTCGGAGCAAAGAATATTCTGAGAAACTCACAGCTTTGCCGTCTCTTGCCACTACAGCGAAATCTCCCTCCGATCCTGCCGAGCATCTATAAATAAAATGGAGGCTCCGACCGGAGATCGCGGCAACATCAATATCTAACTGCAGTTGAACTCCAGCATAAGATGGCTTCGTCCCGATTACGTGATGCGTTAGCGGGACAAGAAGCCTTCTTTTGAGTTCGGTCGTGGCTGCATCTCGAGTATCGGTGTCAGCGAATACGCCGTAACAGCCTCTCACGATAGGTATCGACAATCACGGCGAGGATGATCACGGTGCCAATTATGATCGGCTTGTAATTATCGCCGATACCAAGCAATTGCAGCCCGGTCGCGAGCACCTGCAAAATACAGGCCCCGGCCAATGTGCCGACGATTGAGCCCTTACCACCGAAAAGGCTCGTCCCGCCGATGATGACGGCTGCAATCGCGTTCAGTTCATAGCCAACCCCTGCAATCGGGCTGCCGATGTTCAGGCGCAGGAGATAGACAATCGCGGCAATACCAGCGGTGACGCCGGAAATGACAAACGCAGCGATTTTGTATGTGTCGGGATTGTGTCCCGACAGGCGCACAGCCTCATCATTGGCGCCAACCGCATAGATCATGCGACCGAAGACGGTAAAGCGCAAAACGAACCAGCCGACAGCGATCACGGCCACTGCGATCAAGAAAATTGACGGCAGAAAGCCGCCGACAATCAGATTACCGAAATCGACAAAACCCTGCGGAAGACCGGTAATGGTGGAGTTGTTGGAAACCACCCGTGCCGCACCGGCGGCGATGTTCAGCATGCCCAGCGTGACGATAAACGACGGGATTTTCCAGTAGGTTGACACCTTGCCGTTGATGAAGCCGCAAAGCCCGCCAACGGCGATACATGCCAGAACAGCCAGCGGAATTGACAAGGCAGGCTCCAGACCGGACGTCATGATAAGCGCACCGACGACCGTGCATAAGGCGAGAACCGAGCCGACTGAGAGGTCAATGCCACCAGTCAGAATGACAAAAGTCATACCTGCCGCAAGGACTGTGTTGATCGCAATCTGAACGAAGATCTTCAGCGCGTTGCCCGATGTTGCGAAATAGGGCGCAGTGACGGAAAATACCAGCGTTATCAGGATCAACGCCAAGAATACGCCGGCATCACGCAACAGGAAGCGCTTCAGCTTCTGACGGTCGGCAGCACCGGGGTGTTGGGCAGATGGAGAAATGGGTTCCGTCATGCGTGAACATGCTCCTGATAGGCGAGCGAAAGAATACGCTCCTGATCAAATTGCGACCGGTCCAGTTCCCCAACCAGTTTGCCGTTCGAGAAAACAATGATGCGGTGACACATGCCGATCAGCTCGGGCAGATCCGAGGAAATCATGATAATGGCCTTCTGGTTCGCAGCCAGCATCCACAGAAGTTGATAAATCTCGCGTCTGGCGCCGACATCGACCCCACGCGTCGGTTCATCCAGTATCAATGTGGATGACCCGCGAAACAGCCATTTTGCCAGAACCACCTTTTGCTGATTGCCTCCGGAGAGGTTACGCACCGGCGTATCGATAGACGCAGTCTTGACGCGCAGCCGCTCGACCAGCTCCGTTACCGCACCTTTCTCCACCCGGCTATCCAGCAGGCCACCGTGCGAGATTTTCTTCAGGTCGGTGATCGTGGTGTTGACGGACACGGGCATATCAAGCAGCAGCCCCTGGCTCTTGCGGTCTTCTGTCAGAAAACCCAGACCATTACGCACGGCATCGCGCGGGTCACGGATAGTCACCGGCCGACCGTCAACATCGATTTGCCCTGCTGATCTGGGATCGGCGCCGAAAATTGCGCGCATCACTTCAGTACGGCCCGACCCGACCAGACCGGCAACACCCAGAATTTCCCCATGACGCACCGAAAACGAAACCGGCGGAGCGCCGCTGTTGCGCTTCACGTTCCTCACTTCCAGAGCGACGGAACCAAGCTTGATATCGGCATTAAAGCCATACTCATCCGCAATGTCGCGACCGATCATCATGCGTACCAGATCCGGCACGCTCAGCCCCTGCAGGTCGCGCGTCTCGACCAGACGGCCATTGCGCAGCACCGTCACGCGGTCGCCAATCTCGAAGACCTCGTGCAGACGGTGGGAGATGTAGATGATCGTGACACCCTTTGCCTTCAGCCGCTTGATGATCGCAAACAACCGTTCGATTTCCGGCGGTGTCAATGTCGCCGTCGGCTCATCCAGAACAAGTAGTTTGCTGTCATAACCGAGCGCCTTGGCAATCTCGACCAACTGCATTTGCGCAACGCCCAGCTCCGAAACCGGCATACGCGGATCGACCGCCAGACCGACCTCGGCCAAAAGCTCTTCGGCGCGCCGGTTCAATGTCGCTCGGTCCATGATGCCGAAACGTCTCGGCAGGCTTTCCAGCATCAGGTTTTCGGCAATGGAAAGATGCGACAGCAGGTTGAGTTCCTGATGAACGATGCGGATTCCCTGAACCTGCGCGTCATGCGGGGTCTTTGGCTTGTAGGGCCGGCCGTTCAGAAAAATCTCGCCTGTGTCGGGCTGATATATGCCAGCAAGAAGCTTGATGAGAGTCGATTTACCCGCACCGTTTTCACCCAGAATGATATGCGTCTCGCCACGCTGCAGCTCCAGCGTGATACCGTTTAGAGCAACCACCCCCGGAAAGGTCTTGCCGACATTTTCCAATCTCAAAATGGCGTCGGCTGACTGCATATCTGTTCCTGCCTGCCGGGTGAAGAGGAGCGGCACTTGGAGCGCCGCCCACAATTGGCAATGTTTGGAAGATCCCGGTTTTCAGAGATCCTGGGCCGTGATGAGCTTGATGTCCGTCTTGACCCAACCGGAGAATTTTTCGCCTGCCAGTTCCTTGAGGCCGTAATCAATGCCCATGGCCGCCATCTGTGCGCCGAACTGATCGACGGTTGCGAGCATCTTGCCTTCCTTGATCAAAGGCTGGACAGCAGGAATGTTGTCGAAGCCCACGACCTTGATCTGGCCCGATTTTCCGGCGGCATCCAGCGCCTTCACGACGCCGAGCGCCATAGAATCGTTGGCCGCCATAACACCTTGAATGTCCTGATACTGGGTCAGGAAATTGGTCATCAGCGTGTTGGCTTCTTCCGTTTCCCAATGGGCAGTCTTGGAATCGAGCAGTGTCAAACCGCCTTCGGCCACGGCATCGTCAAAGCCCTTCTTGCGTTCCTTGGCATTGTCTGCCTCAGGATTGCCTTCAAGGATAACCACCTTGCCGCCCTTGCCGAGCTCCTTGGCAAGCGCCATGCCGGCAAGCTTTGCGCCCTCGCGATTGTCCGGACCGAAAAAGGCAAGGTCAACACCCGCCTGCTTTTTCGCCTCTTCATCGAGCGCCACGTCAATATTGATGACTTTGATGCCGGCCTCCAGAGCCTTTTTAACCGGCGTCACCATGGCCTTGGAATCCGCCGGAGCCAGCACGATCACATTGAACTGCTGCGTGATGAAATTTTCCACAGCATCGACCTGTGCGGCAAAATCACGTTCGTCCTTCATGCCAACAGCGGCAAAGGAGAACTTGTCGGTGTTCTTGGCGGCGTAGTCCTCCGCACCTGCCTGCATCTGCTTGAAGAACTCGTTGGCGAGCGACTTCATGACCAGACCGACTTTGGGCTTGTCAGCTGCAAAAGATGGCAGGGACGGTAGAAGCAGAGCACCGGCGCCCAGTGCGCTCGATGTTATAAACTGGCGTCGTGAAATTGAAACTCGACCCAGCCCTGTAATAATTGAACTTTTAGTCATGAATTCCTCCCTTCACTTCAGTAAAATCTGCCGTGTTACTGTAGCGTAGTGCCGTCGATAGAATACTGTCAAGACGGCAAGATAAAGGGAGACATTCGCGATTTCCGTCCTGCATGACGGAAACCGCGTGACACGAACCAGATCGCTATCAGATGGAACTGGAGTTCCAATCCTTATCCTACGAAGAGTCAGGCAAGACGCCCATACTGGCGCAGCACAGCACGAAGACGTTCGTGATCTATGGCCTGAACAAGCAGCCGGTCATAGGGTGTTCCCCCCATATCCTCAGCCGCGATCATCGCATTGACCACTGCCTCTTCCACACTATCTACCGCCGCCAGATAGACGGGATCAAGCGGCTCGTCATTCACCATCTCGACGTCCAGAAAGGGCGCGGAACGATGCTGCATAGGTCGCTGGTTGGCGGTGGAAAAAGCGATAAAAATATCGCCGGAATTATTGCCGCCCGGCGTTCCGTTACGGCCGATGCCGATGCTTGCACGACGCGCAAGGCGCTTCAGCTGGTGCGGCATCAGCGGCAGATCGGTCGCCAGCACGACGATGATCGAGCCGCGCTCCTGCAACTGGCTCTGCGGCGTGCCATCCCGCATATGCTGCCCTACCGGCACACCGGCAATGGTCAGCCAATCGCGCTGCCCGTGATTGGCCTGCACCAGCGCACCGATGGTGAAACTGCGCCCGCCAAATTCGACCACACGCGATGCCGTGCCTGTGCCGCCCTTGAGGCCATAGGTGATCATACCGGTGCCGCCGCCGCAATTGCCTTCCTGCACCGGGCCGGATGCAACATTGTCGAGCGCCTTGCGCACATCCGCTTCCGTCACAGGAAAGCCGTTGATGTCGTTGAGTGCACCGTCATAAGTTTCTGCGACAACCGGCATGATCCAGAGGAAATCGTCGGTCTGGTAGGTCGAGGCATAGCGGTCGACCATCCAGCGCACTGTCGCATGATGTGCCATGCCGATACCGTGCGTGTTGGTGATAACGACAGGGCCGAGGAAGTAGCCGCCATCTTCGATCCAGTGCGTTCCGGTCATCTCACCATTGCCGTTGAAGCGATGGACGCCTGCATAAACCGGAACCGGGGTTTCAGACTGCATATGCGGCAGAATGGCGGTCACGCCACTACGCGCCGGACGCTTGCGGCCGGGGCGCGGCTCGTTCTCGATAATGGTCTGAAAGCCGACGCCAACGCCATCGACATCGGTGATCGCGTTGTACGGACCGGTCACACCAGTGAAAGGAAGCCCCAGATCGCGAGCGCGCAGTTTACGTGTAGGTGTTTGTGAAGTCATATTATTTCTGCCGAGAACGAAGATAGAGACCGAGCGAAGCCACAACGAATGAGAAGGTCAGCATCATCACGGCAATCGCATTGATTTCCGGTTTGATGCCGCGACGCAGCATGGCGAAGATGAACATCGGCAGGGTCGTAACATCAACGCCTGCGATAAAATAGGTGATGACGAGGTCATCCATGGAAATGATGAAGGCAAGTAACGCGCCGCCGAGAATGCCGGGCATGAGCTGGGGCATGACGACCTTGCGGAACGTGGTCCATTCATTGGCGCCAAGATCGGCCGATGCATGTTCCAGCGTGCGGTCCATGCCGGCCAGCCGGGCCGAAACGACAATGAAGACATAAGAGATCAGAAAAGTGCATTGGCCGATAATAATCGTGGTCAGCCCCAGATGAATGCCCGCGTTGACGAAGAAGATCAGGAGCGCAATGCCCAGCACGATATCCGGCATCAGCATGGGCATGAAAAGCGTCACCTGATAGAACCGCTTTCCCAGAAAATTGTAGCGATGCATGGCCAGCGCCAGCGCAGTTCCGAGAACAGTCGATATCAGTGTCGTTGAAGTCGCAATCTTCAGGCTGTTGAAGACAGCTGCCACAAGCTGATCCGTCGATTCAATATAGAGTGCGCTTTCCGAAACCACTGTCTTGAAGCCCAGAACCTGCGCATACCAGTCGGTCGTAAAGCCGCTCCACACCATCATGTTCACCGGATTGGCGTTGAACGAATAGACGATGATAAGTGCCAGCGGGATATAGATGAAGGCGAAGAACAGCGCGACGTAGAGCAGCAATCCGCCATTGAAGAGGGAACGGGCGATTTTCATGGTTGCGTCTCCCTTACCGCGACAACGCTTCGGCGGCATTGCGCCGGTTCGTAAAGAGCACATAGCCAAACAGCAGCAGCAACATGACGGCCATCACCATCATCGCGAGCGCCGACCCGAACGGCCAATTGCGCGCCGACAGGAACTGTCCTTCGATCAGATTGCCGAGCATCATCACCTTGGCTCCGCCCAGCACTGCAGGCACGACAAAGTTTCCGAGCGCAGGAATGAAGACAATTACCGAACCGGCAGCAATGCCGGGCGTGGTCAGCGGCAGGACAATCCGGAAGAATGTCCGCACCGGGCCGGCCCCCAGATCAAGCGACGCCTGCACCAGACGCCAGTCCAGCTTTTCAATGCTTGCATAGACAGGCATGAACATGAACGGCAGGAACACATAGACCATGCCCAGCACGATAGCGCCGTCGGTATAGATCATGTCGAGGGGACGCGAGATAATGCCGAGCGACATCAAGGTCTCGTTGAGCAACCCTGTCGGGCGCAGGATCATCACCCATACGAACAGCCGCACAATCAGGCTGGCGAAGAATGGCAAGGTAATGAGGAAGATGCAGAAGTTCTTCCACTTGTCGGGAAGCCTGCTGATATAAAAGGCGGCCGGATAAGCGACCAGCAATGCGGCAATGACCGTCACGATGGCGATCCTCACCGAGCGGAAGAAAATCGCCAGATAGATCGGGTCGAATTCCTCAAATGCCGGATCCGCAAAACCGAGGATACGCCCGAAATTATGAGGATAGAACTCCCATTCGACACCACCATAAAGGCCAGGTGCGAGAAAGCTCGTTACCACCATGATCGCGAGCGGAATGGCGAAGAAAACGATCAGGAACAGCGTCGCCGGTCCGAGAAGAACTGCCAGCTGAAGACGCCGCAAGCTCGCGAGGTTCATCACGCAGCCTCCTCTTCGCAAAGAAGATGGACTGTGGCCGGATCGTAATACCAGCGCGCGGCCTGCCCCGGCTGCAGATCATTGACCGAGTTTCGGTCCACCGCCGGAATCTGCGCCGTCAGCTTGCGCCCAGAAGCGAGGTGTCCGAGCAATTCGAAAGACGAACCGATAAAGGCAATCTGGTCGAGCGTGACATCAAGCGCCCCATGTCTTTCATTGCGCGCGATAAGCGAGAAATTTTCTGGACGCAGAAGTGCGGTGCCCCTGCCTTTGGCTTTGTCTTCACCATCGTGCTGCAGAACCGTTCCATCCGTCAGCACAAAGCCGTTGGCGTCGACTTGTCCTTCCAGAAGATTGCTCGCACCAACGAAATTGGCGACGAAGGCATTGACCGGGCGATCATACACAACCCGCGGCGCGTCCAGTTGCTGGATGCGCCCGTTCGAGAGTACCGCCACCCGATCCGACATTGTCAGCGCTTCCTGCTGGTCGTGCGTGACAAAGATGAAGGTAATGCCCAGTTCGTACTGCAAGGTCTTCAGTTCGAACTGCATCGCCTCGCGCAGGTTCTTATCAAGTGCAGACAGCGGCTCATCGAGCAACAGCACCTTAGGGCGGGCCACGATGGCCCGGGCCAGAGCCACACGTTGCTGCTGGCCACCCGAGAGCTGTCGCGGCAGGCGGGCCTCCAAACCAGCCAGCCCCACCATCTGCAAAACAGCCCTGACACGCTCCGTGCGCTCCGCCTTGCCGATACCGGCGACTTCCAGAGCATATCCGGCGTTCTGCCCCACACTCATATGCGGAAACAACGCATAGTTCTGAAAGACCGTATTGACCGGGCGGCGATAAGGTGGACGATCCGTCATGTCGACGCCGTCGATCTCGATCCGTCCGGCATCCAACGCAGCGAACCCGCTGATCGCCTGTAGCAAAGTCGTCTTGCCGCAGCCCGACGGGCCCAGCAAAGTGATGAATTCATTACGGCCGATATCCAGATCGATACCGTCCAGTGCCTTGACCTCGCCGCCTTCTGGACTCGCAAAGGTCTTGGCCGCGGAAACCAGCCGTACAATCGCATCCCGCATTTTCGTTCCCCGAAATGTTATTTAATTAACTCTTGCGTGATTTGGTTATGTTGATATCATTTTCCAGTACAAGTCAACGCCTCGAAGACCGTACTTTGCATCCCTGCCAAGGCAGAGAAATGAAAGCGGGCTGCGGGGAAAAATATGACAAGGGGAACTACAATGACGATCTTCAATGGTGCCGTTCCGCGCCTTGGATTGATTGCGCTCACCGTTCTGGGCATGTCTGCAGGCAATAGCTTTGCAGATGAATTGAACATCTATAACTGGGGCGAATACATCAATCCTGCGGTGCTTCAGAAATTCGAAGAAGAGACCAAGGTCAAGGTCAATCTATCGACCTACTCCTCCAATGAGGAAATGCTGGCCAAGATTCAGGGTGGCGCCAGCGGTTACGATATCGTGTTTCCGTCCGTGCATATGCAGGACATCATGGCCAAGCTCGATCTGCTTGCGAAAACCGATATCAATACATATGAGGGCTTCAAGAACATCGACCCGCGCTTTCTGCGCGCCAAAAGCGACCCCAACGGAGAATATTGCCTGCCTTACGCCTTCGGCACGGTGGGCATTCTCTATAACCGTCGCGTGCTCGGCAAGGACGTGACCGGCTGGAAGGATCTGCTTGCGACGGTCAAGGAAAAGGGTCTCAAGATCACGCTTCTCGATGACATGCGTGAGGTGCTGGGTGTTGGGCTTCTTCTCAACGGAAACTCCGTAAACTCCACCGACCCGAAGCAACTTCAGCAGGCCGCAGACACCGTCATCGAAATGAAACCGTATGTGGCTGCTTTCACCTATGATTCCCGTCCCATGGTCGGCGCGGGCGACGTTGCCGCCGCGCATTATTTTATCGGCAGCATGGTGGATGTCTTAGGCAATCCGAAAGATTTGGGTTACGTCATTCCGGAAGAAGGTGCGACCATGTACCAGGAAGATATGTGCGTTCTCAAAACAGCTCCTAACAAGGACAATGCCATCAAGTTCATGCAGTTTTACACGCGCCCAGAAATCGCCGCGCTCAACGTAGCCCAACAGACCAACGGGACGCCCAATGTGCCGGCACGTCAGCTGACACCTGACAACATCAAGAACAGCACGGAAATCAATCCGACAGATGAAACGATGAAACGGCTCCAGATCTTCGAGGATCTGGGTTCCGGCGTGCGCCAGCTCGACCGGGCATGGACAAAGGTAAAAACAGCGCAATAAGCTGTTGTGCTGGCTCCGGTCTTCATCATCAGGGTCGGAGCCAAAGCGGGAGGGGTAAGTTTGTCTAAAGAAATTCTCATACGTCTCCAAAGTGCGGAATTACGCAAATCCAAGGCCGACAAGCTGATCGCAAGCTATATCGAGCGTAATCTGGCAGAACTGCCATTCGAAACGGCAAAGTCCATCGCCGAGCGTCTTGGCATTTCTCAGATGACGGTCGGTCGCTATTTGCGACGGCTCGGTTTCGACGGGCTGGAGGAGTTAAAAACAGCATTAAGGCGCGGTCGTTCCAATCCTGCATGGCAGGTCAAGGGGCCGGTTGCCCGGCTCCAGCAGGATTTTCGCGAAGGCAAACTGCTTGCCGGCCTGGTGCAACAGCAGATCGAGAATCTCGGCACCGTCTACGAGCTGACTACCCGTTCTGAATGGCAGGAGACCATCAACGCACTGATCGGGGCAAGCGAGGTCTATGTTGCAGCCTATCAGAATGTGCGCGGCATAGCGCAATATTTTGCGTCACAGCTATCCTATTCGCGTCCGGGAGTGTCCTTCATGGACGGGTTGAACGGCACCTATGCAGAAGTCCTGGATGGTTCCAGGGAAAACCGCGTTCTGTTTCTGCACGATGTCCGCCGTTTCGCGTCAAAAGCCCGCCCTCTAGCCATTGAAGCGCGCCGAATGGGCGTAAAAGTGATACTTTTTACCGATGAATTTTGCCCGTGGGCAAGCGAGGTCGCCGATATTGCGCTGATCGTACCCGGTTCTCACGGTCCACTTTGGGACGGCGCCGCAACGATGACTGCCATCATGGATCTCATGCTTTCGCATATCATCATACAGCTCGGTAGTCAGGTGGATGAAAGAGTGCAGAGCCTGACCCGTCTCCAGGATATTTTTGGCGATTTCGAGAGTTAAAGCATTTCCAGCAAAAGTGCGGAGCGGTTTTGCGTGAGGCAAATGCAATGAACCAAATACTTAGGGCGGTTTCAGCGACTCCGTTTTAACTGGGAGCGCTCTGGCGAAAAGCTACCCTTCAAAAGTCTGCTAAACTTGCCAAGACCAGTTTTGGAAACCAGTTCCGAAAATGAAGCTCCGATACCGCCTAATCGCATCGGAAGAGACGAGCATACGTGTCTTCATCGCTCCCGCGTGAAGACATATTGACATCGCACAGCCCATCTCTTAATTGTTCAACAATATTATTGAACAAAAAAGGGAACGATATGCCTGCTCCGACAATCTCAAAACGCGTGACTGAACTGAAATCAGCCCTGCTCGCCGCCACATTTGCCGTCGTCGCGTTGGCGCCGCATGAGGCCGCAGCCGCGCCTCAGACCGTCAAGGAAAACACACTGTCGGTCGGATCTGACCTGACCTATCCTCCCTTCGTCTACATGAAGGACGGCAAGCCGGCAGGTTTCGATGTCGAGCTGATGGAAGGGGTGGCAAAGCAGCTTGGGCTTGCTGCAGAGTTCAAGGACACGCGCTTCACCAGCCTCATCACTGGTGCACGCGCCAACCATTTCGATGTCATTGCATCGGCGCTTTACGTCACGCCTGAGCGGCAGAAGATTCTCAATTTCATCCCGTACATCAAGGCTGGCTCGTCCCTGCTCGTGCTGAAGGACGCCAAGTTCCGGCCGGCGAACGAAAAGGAGCTGTGCGGCAAGATCATCGGGTCGATGCAAGGAGCGTCCTGGCTCCCGAAGCTGAAGGCACTGTCGGAAGATTATTGCGCCAAGAACAATCTCGGCGCCATCGAGACACGCGAATTCGATACGGATGCGCAGGTCACGCAGGCATTGCGCAGCGGCTCGGTCGACGTGGAATTCATGGATAATGTCGTTGCTGCCGAACTGCTGAAGAAGTTCCCCGACGATTATGCCGTTACATCCAGTGCGCTCATCTATCCGATCATGGTGGGTGTAGCCACCACCCCGCAGAACAAAGAGCTTTTCAATGCCATGAACGATGCCTTCGCCCAGATGCGAAAGGATGGTTCCTATGACGCGCTCGTCAAAACCTATGGCATGGAGCCTGTCACCGACGATGAAATCAAAGCGGTCGTTTCCACGGCTCAATAAACCGGAAACGGGGCGGACTGGCCCCATTTCCCTCTGCATGGCCGAAACGGGAGGCTTCGCTTGAACTACGATTGGCATTACGCGCTCGGTCTGCTTGCAGACCGGGATTTCTGGGAGGCGAGCTGGGTTGTGATCAAGCTCAGCCTGCTGAGCTGGCTTCTGGCGGCGATTGCGGGCTTCGGTCTGGCACTGGCAAAGCAATCATCATGGTCGGTGATCAACGGTCCCGCGCGGGCCTATATCTGGTTCTTCCGAAGCCTTCCGCTTCTGGTACTGCTGATTTTCATCTACAGCCTGCCGCAGGTCTTTCCGGTCCTTCGCACCCTCCTGTCGAATGCTTTCGCGGCTGGCCTGATCGCGCTTGTCATCAGTGAAACCGCTTATATGGCAGAAATCCATCGGGGTGGTTTGCTCGCCATTCATAAAGGCCAGATCGAGGCGGGGCGTGCGCTGGGTCTGAGCTTCCTCGGTATCCAGCGCCTGATCGTCGTTCCACAGGCAATCCGGGTTTCATTACCCGCAATGTCGAATGAACTCGTCACCATCGTCAAGCTTACCTCTTTGGTTTCCGTCATTTCGCTTGCCGAAATCCTGCTTGTAGGCCAGCGGCTCTATACGCAGAATTTTCTGGTACTCGAGACGCTCACCATCGTCGCCTTCTTCTACGTCCTCATCGTCACGCTGTTTGATCGCGGTCTTTCAATGCTGGAACGCCGCTCGGATGTGATACGGCGCGGTCAGAAGGCACGCACCTTGTCGCCACAGGAGGTTGCGGCAAAACTGTCCGGCACTGAAGCTCCCGTCGATCGCGCGCAAGGCAAATCCCAGCAAGCCGACACCATTGCCCTGGAAGCAACTGAACTTCGCAAGGCCTATGGTTCGCATGAAGTGTTGAAGGGCGTCAGCCTGACGGTGAAATCCGGTGAGGTCATCTCTATCATCGGTCGTTCGGGCTCGGGCAAGACGACCTTCATTCGCCTGCTCAACGGACTGGAACGTCTCGATGCCGGTGAAGTAAAACTGCACGGCTCGCCGTTCATCTCGGCCGAATTGACGCAATCGGGCAAGCATATTTTCCGGGAAGACGTTTCCTTGATCCGCGATGTCGGCATGGTGTTCCAGAGCTTCAATCTTTTCAATCACAAGACTGTGCTTGAAAACATGCTCCTTGCGCCTCTGTACCACAAGATCGGTGCGCGAGCCGACCTTGAGCGGCAAGCCTTTCATTATCTGAACAAGGTGGGCATGGCCGCCCATGCGGAAAAATATCCGCACCAGCTTTCGGGCGGTCAGCAGCAGCGCGTTGCAATCGCTCGCGCCCTGATGATGTCGCCAAGCATCATTCTGTTCGATGAACCCACTTCGGCACTCGACCCGGAAACCGTCGAGGAAGTGCTGGGCGTTATCCGCTCGCTCGCAAGCGAAGGCGTGACGATGGTCATCGTAACCCATGAAATGAACTTCGCTTTCGAAGTCTCCGACAGAATTCTCTTTATGGACGCGGGAAAGGTCGTCTGCGACGATACGCCGGATAAACTCAAATCCGGTATCTATCCGCAGCTGAAACCTTTCCTGAAGAATATGACGGTCTGACACATGAACCAGCCTGCCACCCTTCGTGATCCCGCATTCATTCGCGTCGCCAATGCCATACGCGACGACATTCTCAAAGGCCGCCTGTTGAGCGGCACGAGCCTGATCGAGGCCGAACTGATCAATGTCTACGATGTATCGCGCAACACCCTGCGCGAAGCCATGCAGCTTCTGCGCCAGCAGGGACTGGTCTCGCAGGAGCCGAACAAGAGCGTCCGCGTGAAAAGGCTAACGGAAACGGACATTCGCGACATCTTCGTGGTGCGCCGGGTCGTCGAACTCGGCGCCCTCCGTGGGCGAAACTCGGTTCCCGCCGACTGGCTGGAAAGGCTCAACGAGGTGATCCGCAATGAAAGTGAAGCGACCGCACGCGCGGACTGGACGGCGGTGGCCCGCCAGAGCCTTCTCTTTCACCAGGAAATCGTATCGCTGCATGGTAGTCCTATCTTCGATCAGATGTTCTCCCTGCTCGTGACCCAGCTGCGTCTGGTTTTCGTCACCGGCAACGAACAGGCTTTCCATGAGCCTTGGTTGAAAAGAGAAGCCGAAATCTGCCGCCTCATCGCAGCTGGAGACTGCGAAGCCGCCGCCGATCAGCTTGAGAACTATCTGGCGGATTCAGAGAAAATGCTGACGGCATTGGTCCGGAACTGATCGCAGCCGATTGCGATAGAGCGCGTTTCGCTTCGATTGAAGCAGATCGGCGCTCTAACCTCTTATATTTCAAGCATAATCTTATCGATCCTCGTTTCACTTCGGTCGGATTATGCTCTAACGGGACATGCTTTATGAAACACGATCCGCAAGACAAATCCGGATTGGGATCTGCCATGGCTTGCAACCGGGTTGAAAAGCTCGACTTGGCACTGGCCGACTATGTGGCGCGTGACTGGAATGCGCGAGAGATTTTTCTCAACCGGCGGTTCGAGGCGGCCCGCACCGAGCTCGGCCATTGGCAAGCACTCAGTGAAACCAATCGTGAACTCCCGCCGCTTGCAGGACTGACAATGACGGTCAAGGCCTGCTTCGACACTGAAGGCTGGGTGACAAGCTGTGGTTCGAAAGCATTACAAGAGGCAGCTCCTGCAAGTGCAAGCGCCGCTCTGGTGCGCAGACTTCGCATGGGTGGCGCAACACTGCTCGCGCAGACAAACATGACCGAATTCGCTTATGGCGCGCTGGGGGTCAACACACATTTCGGCACGCCACGCACACCGCTCGACCCTGCCGGAGAGGCAATCGCCGGCGGCTCTAGTTCTGGTGCAGCGGTGGCCGTCGCGCGCGGATATAGCGATTTCGCCATCTGCTCCGATACCAGCGGTTCAGCGCGCATTCCAGCGGCTTTCTGTGGCGTGGTGGGCTTCAAACCAAGCCGCGGACGCTACGAAACCGATGGAATGCACTGGTTGTCGACCAGCTTTGACGTGCCGGGGATCATCAGCACTTCCGTCGCCCATTGTCGCCTGATCGATGATGTTGCCACCGGCATCCCGGCAAGGAAACCGCGACGCTCAAAGCAGATAAGACTGGCAATTCCCCGCCTGCTTTCGGAAACCGCTCTCGACGATACCGTTGAAGATCTTTTCGGGGCTTGCCGGTCCACTCTGGAAGCAGCAGGAATTGTCGTCCAGGATATCGAACTTCCAAGCTTGATCGAGAGTGCCAGGATTGCCGTCGATGGCGGGATGATCGGTGCCGAGGCTTACGCGCTTCATCGCGAGCGGCTCGCCGTCGATTTCGATAGTTATGATCCCTTGGTCGGAACGCGCATTCAAAAAGGTCGGGAAAATCCCGCCTATCTCTATGTGAATGCATTGAACGCCCTTGCTGCCTGCCGTGAGCAGTTCGACGCGGAAATCGAGGGTTTTGACGGTTTCATTCTGCCGACCGTTCCCATGCTGCCGCCCGCTTTGGCCGCGCTTGCAGACGAGGAAACCTATCTGGCGCTCAACCGGCGTGCATTCTCGCTGACAGAATTCGCCAATCGTCTTGATCTGCCCAGCATCTCGCTGCCGATGGGCAAGCACCCCGCCGGTCTCATGCTGACCGGACTGCGCGGCGAGGACGAGACGCTACTGGCCATCGCAGAAGTACTCGAGCCGCTGGCGGCCAAGTTTTAACAGCCTTTTTTGACACTGAAATGAGGAGAATACTATGATTGTCGTGACATCCGATGAAATCGCAGGCACCGCACGCGATGCTTCCGGACCCGGTTGGGAAAGCCGCCGCATGATCGTGCGTGACGACGGCATGGGCCATTCGGTCCACGAGACCCGCGTCAAGGAAGGCGCTGAACTGCACCTGCACTACAAGAACCACTTCGAAACCAATTATTGTTTTTCCGGTGAAGGCGAAGTCGAACACAAGCTGAGCGGCGAAGTGTTTCCGATCCGCCCCGGCACCATCTATGCGCTGAACGAAAACGACCCGCATATCCTGCGCGCGACCAAGGGCGACCTTGTGCTGGTCTGTGTTTTCACGCCACCGCTGGCTGGCAATGAAGTGCACCGCGAAGATGGCAGCTACGCTCCCGCCGACTGAAGTATAGAGTTTTCGGCAATTGAAAGAAAACGCCGCGATTGATCGCGGCGTTTTTGTTGATCTGCTGTTGGTTCAGAAACCGTGTGTGCGATCATATCCGTTGAGAGCGGGCGCCGCCCAGCCTTCCGGCAGACGTTCTGGCTTGTAAATCTCTACCACCATCGGATAGCAGGCGGCAGTATCGGAAGAATGTTCCGCCGAACAGTCTCCCCCGGGACAGGCTGACAGACAGCCAAGAAGATTGATCTCGGCAAAGAATTCCAGATAGTCGCCCGGTCGCACAGGGCTTGCCTTCATGAAATATTGCCCAGTATCCCGGGTGAAGCCCGTGCACATGAACACATTGAGCACGTCGTGAATATAGGTTTCGGCCTCGTGCAGCGGCTTGCCCGTCTGCTTCGCAAAAGCGCGCGTAAGGTTGGAATGGCAGCAGTGATGGTACTGCCCGCCATGACTCAGAAGATTATTGGTATAAGGATCGCAGCGCGTGCCGATCACGTCATGCACCGCACCGCCAAATTCGTCGAAACCATACCAGTCCAGACTGTCGTGAGTGATGGTGGCCATCGGACGCAAGTAAGGAAAACTGGAGAACAGCTGGTCTCCCAGCCCCACATGGGTTCCGTTGAGCGCGCGCGTCTTGCCGCTATAGAATTTCTCGTTGAGGTCGTCCGCATTGAACAGGTTGAGATCACCGACCTGCGGTCCCTCGCTGCATACGATACGGCAGAAATGCCCGGCCGGAACGGACCAGCACTCTGCATCCCTCGGCTGCACGGTGATGCGCTCGACAAGAACAAGTTTGTCGCGAAGGGCGCGATAGGCATCGAGATCAGGTCGTGGCAGCGTATCGACCGGATAACAGATCACTGGTTTGACGGCCATGCGAGCAGCGGCATCGGCAGGCCGCGGCGTGATCGAATTTATCTTCATGAAGCGCTCTGTCGTTCTCTTGCGTTTGGATCGCCACGATACGCCACCGCGTATTCTATGACGGACAAGTTCTAACATGGAAGATATCGTTCAACAATATTGATGAATGATCGTAGATGCTGCCATACTCTATGTCAGCGCCTGATCGGAAAGCCGCATTTCATTTCAAATGCAGTTCGCGGTTGAAGCTCTGATCCGAAGCACCGCGATACCAAGGTCGGCTTTATGCGAGTAGAGTTACAGTGCGCGTTCACTATATCGAAACCCGAATTAATAACAGTTATCTCTAATATTAAACCATGCTAGTATTAAAAATACGAGAAGATATTTAAATAAAGATGCCTATCAAACTATTACGATGCAGAAATAAAATATACTTAATATTATAGTATTATTATTAATTCATTAAAGCAGATTGGAAACTAATGTTTAAAAAATATCGCGAATTGAATGACGGCGCCATGTTATGGGATTCTGTCACTAACCTTGAAATAGATCCAGATTACAGTCAAACTCTCTATTCCAATGGTTATAATATGGTGCGTGTCGATGTCTGGTTCACACCTACTTATTCAAATGGGCCGGGAAATGCACCAATACCAGCTTCCGCTCCTCAAGACATCCTAAATTCAGCTACCCGGTTGATCGACTATAATACAGGTATGGAAATACTATTTCTAGCGACACCGCCAACGCCTGATAACCCTGTTTCGTCCCCTGAATTTCAGAACTTCAAGAGTTGGGCCCAAACCCAAACGGCCAACGATTTTATAACCCCAGGTACAGGGGCTTCGTCGAGGCAAATTGATGACAGCTCCCAAAGTTGCGTAACGTTCTATATTCTATGCAATGCAACGAACCCCAATCCACCTACTCTTGCGCTCGGCGTTCAGATACAGCCCACTGATGGTGATCTTCTTAAGTACTATAGGAACGGATTGTCTAATTTAGGCAACAATGGTCCAAAAGAAATTATAGCACAATCTCCCCGAGTGTATGGAGCAGGTGATTTTTCTTGCACTCTGGAACATAAATATCACGATGGTGAGACTGACAGCTTCTCGGCAACCCCACCAACCAATTATACAGATTTCTCTCCACAGATATGGCGTCAGTATAATTTTGGAATTACTTTAAATATAGAGGAATCTGTTATCTATCGAATATATCCCAATGTAGAAATGCTGAATATCGCATTAAATTATCCACCTGGCTTTGCACCTTACGCTAATAAATCTAAAAATGGCTACAATACGACAGCATATATATGGCCACAGAACGCCGATTCACAACAAGGTATAAAAATTACCGGCTACACAGATTACATGTCTATTGATATTACTATGGCAAATCTCAAAACCATAAGAGGTACGCTGATATTCAGCCCAAGTCTTGTACGTGATGTGCCTGGAAATTTCACTGACATGACTTGCGACTATATCATTACAGCTTATGATCCGTTCGGAAATTCTGGGGCTTTTGCCCCTTCAGTCGCTCTTCCGATCTATACGGATCTGGCGGCCCCACCTCCAAACACGCCCGCATGGACGGCCATCGCCATTCCATCCGGCACCCCCGGCGCTATTAATACTTATCACCGAAAAGGCTCCATGTCCATGAAAACCCCAGCGGGGTTATACGCATGCTTACAATTGAATGGAAATCAGCCGACAAAAAATCTTATCGTCAAAGACAGTATAGTTGCAAATCCTAATACTTCCAGTTGGTATTATTATACCTATAATTCTCTTTCATTTTATATAAATAACGTACAAACAAACCAGTACATGATTGAAACAGAAATCCAATACATTCCAAATGGAAACAGTAACCCTGTAATTCCTAGCCTAACATTGTCTTTTTATTCTACCGATATTCAGTATAACTGGCAACAAAACATATTATATAGCTTTTTACCAATATGGCCTTCACAAGCATTTGCAATATACAACCAAGAAGAAGAACTTTACCTGACAGTGGATATGTCACAAGTCATTTCGGATGAAAATAGTGGCTATTATAATGTTTATTTGGGAGCTTATTCCAGCACCGGGATGGACCCCCAGAAGGGAACCACGGTCTGGTTCATCTCTGATACATGACGAAGGTACGGCAATGGTCGAATGGTTATTTCGATAAAGCCATTAAGAGCAAACTGGATGCCAAATAGAGGTCCCGAACCGTATCACTTGATACCTGTAAGTAGATAGGGACGACCTGTAAAGCAGTCATCGCACGAGTTTTATGCGCGCGATGACGCCAGCCTATCCTTCAGACCGTCGTCATCAACATCGATCATGGGCGCTGAGGCACCTAGGCGAATAATGGCTGAGCGGAAGTCGGTCAGCGGACTTGATATCGGAGATTCGGCCTTTTCGTTTGGCTTCAAGCCGCCTCATACAATTGTCAGATGATCTAATCCATAACAGAACTCCAATATACTATATGCAGTAAATTTATACATGTGAGTTCTATATTTACATCAATATTGAAGGTAAAATTTCATGACCAGTCTAGCATCTCAGTTTTACACGAGGGCGACGAATTTTGCTTCGGCGCTTTCGGGTAACGTCGACCCGCGCATGGGGCAGTATACGATCAACCTGGCGATCGGCACATTGAACGCCAATGACTTGCTAGGTCCCAGTATTCCCCTAGGGCTGAGTTACTCGCCTCAGAATACGGGCAATATGGGTTTCGGCATTGGATTTTCGATTGGCCTGTCCAGTTATGACACGCAGCAGACACTGTTGTCGTTATCGAGTGGAGAACAATATTATACGGATACGAATCTTATTCTGAAGCAAAACAGGCTTCAGGCAGTTTCGCTTCAGAATGACGGCAAAAACTACAAAGTCCTTTACAAGAACGGCACGGTTGAGCTTCTTGACGGGCCGGGCACTGCCAATGCCGTCAAGGTGACGCGAAAGATATTCTCCCCTGAAGGCCGTTATGTCTCCCTGAGCTGGAATTACAGCCAGAACCCGCCGCGCTTGCAATCTATTCAGGATGAAGCAGGAACATCTCTGCTTTCGATCAAGTATCCTGATGCCAGCAGTCTCCAGACGGTCCTTTCTGTACGGCCGGGAACAACAGAAGGATACAATGTCACTCTATCATTTGATAATGGCTATTTGCTCAATGCGAGTTGTGACGCACTGGGTGGGTCAGACAAGACCTTGGAGTGGGCAATAGATTATACCGGCTTCGGCTCCAAGTGGCCTGGCCAATGGGCATACAAGCTGACAAGCCCCGGCGGTCTGATTGAAACAGCCACTTATAGCTCAGGTCACCGCTTTCCCACGAATGCAACCTCTATGCAAAATTTGAGGCTGCCTTATGTCACTCAGTTCACGCGCCAGCCAGGTGGAGGGGCTCAACAGCCCGATTTGACGCTTACCTATGATTATGATCCCGACAGCACCGGCAACAATTTCCTTGGTTTTGGTGCGCCGAATGTCTTTTCCTGGGACGCATCACAGGACACGCTTTTAAACTGTGCGAACGAGTACACGTATCAATCAGCAGAAACATTCACTGATGCCGATCAGGTGAAAGCGACTATTACGCGAACCTATAACCGCTTTCACCAAATGATTTCACAGGTGACGAAGAAAAAAGACTGCTCGGTCACCAAATCCACGACGTATAACACAACCGCGAATACTCCAGTGACTGGCCAGCCCGCCAATTACCAGTTCCCTACGGCAAGCACGACGACCTGGAGCCGCACCACAACAGAAAACGGCAAAATTGTAACCCAGTCGCGCCAGGAAACGGCCAGTTTCACCTATGACGATTTCGGCAACATGGTGACACAAAGTTCCACCAAGCAGGATGCGGCCCAAAACTCTGTTTCGTTGGGACAGATCACTTACGCTTATTACGAGCCGTCTGGCGAAGATCAAGATGACAAAAATGGCCTCGGCTGCCCGGCCGATCCCAATCCCTTCAATATCACAAGCAACATTCCCCGTTTCATCAAAACACAAACCACCACGCCGGCGACCACATCTTACAGCGATGTTCAGAACCACGTGGTGCAATATCGTTATGAGAAGTATAATTTTCCCGCCCAGGCGACAACAGCCGGCCTCGACAGCTATGCCGTCCTCAAGGCTGAAGAACGGCATTTCAGCGGCAATCAGCTTCTGGCAAAAATAGAATATACGTATGACAGCACCAGCAGCGAATTCGGACGGCTTTTGCAGACAGTTGAGACCCATTATCCGCAAGGAGAGGCTTCCGATAGTTATGTGACCACTGCGGTTATGAAAACGACGCCCTCTGACCCTACAATCACGCGCACCACAACCGTCACGACACACGACGGCATCGGCACCAGTCAGAAGCAAACGGCTTCACGGTTTACAGGTCGTGTTACGGAAATCGTCAACGCCCTCGGCGTTGTCTCGCAGGCAAGTTATGACAAGCTTGGCCGCGTTGTAGCTGCTACAACAGCCGTTGGAACGGATTACGAAAATACCCGTTCGTTCGACTATGTGATCGGCAATAGTACTGCCCCGTATACAATCACGGCGACCGATGCATTCGGCAATAAAGGCCAGACCGTAATGGATGGGCTGGGTGGCTTCCTTACCGGGCAGGTAATGCTGAAGGGCGGTTCGGACTGGCAAGTCATGCAAACGCGCAGTTATGATGATGCCGGTCGCCTGACGAGCACAACCAGCAAGGATTTTGATCTGCTTACCAGCACCACCTCCTATGGCCAGATTACAACAAGCACGAATTATGATGACTGGGGCAATTCCGATTGCACGACTGCGTTGAATATCCAGCATTTTGCCTCAATGGATCCCATTGCACTGACAAAAGCCAAGTATAGTGTGTATGAAGATAGTTTGTATGAAGATACTACGAACGACGACAAGAAAACCAGCAAAACAGTTTCGACGCAGGATGTCTCCCTATACGCTACCCACACCGCACTTTATCCATCCGATGCTGCAAGTGGTGTATCAGCCTATAGCACCGTGACCCAGAAATATGACGGATGGAACCGGTTGCGCTCAAGCACGGACGAGCTCGGTCGGACAACCACCTACGATTACGACGCTTTTGATCGGGTCATCAAAACGACATTACCGCAGGCGGATGGAGAGACGAGCGCGACTGTGGTGACGCGCGCATACAGTCCGGACTCTCCATCGCAAATTCTGATTGATATCTGTGTGAATGGCGTTTCGATGGGCAAGCGTGTTGTGGACGGGTTAGGGCGTTGTACCAGCCAGACCTCAGGCGGCCGCAGCTTTACAGCAGCCTACGATAGTGATTGCGGCAGCCTGACTGCGCCAGCCTCTGTCACCTCGCCTTATGGCGTAACCGTAGACTATATCTACCAAGCGGAATTGGGTGGCAAGCTTGCCAGCAAAAAGATCGCGTCCAGTTCAGTAACAGGTAACACCGGTCCGGGCGCAGACAGCAAAACCCTGACCTACCAAAAATGGACCGGAGCACTGGAAACCGCCACGAGTACGAACGCGCAAGGCAGCTCCAGTATTTCCAACACATTTGAGGCAACGGGCCGCCTTCAAAGTGAAACTTTCTCTCAGGGTGGTTCTGCTGCTACCGCATACGCCTACACCACAGCAGGAAAGACAAAAAGCTATACCGATGTGACCGGCGTTACATGGAGTATCAAGAATCGTGACCACTATGGCCGCCCGACACAAGTGGCTGACACGGATGTCCAGCTTGACCTGTCTTATGATGTGCTGGGCCGCCTCAATTGCTGGAAAGCGACCGATCTTTCCACCGGCAATAAACCAACCCTGACCACAACGCTCGCTTGGGACACGCTTGATCGTGAAGACACCCGGACGGTCACCAGCAGCTCATCTGGAAATAGCTGGTCCCTTACGTCCACCTATAATGTCAACCATCAGCTTGCCGGCAAAACATTGAAGCGCAATGGCAACTCAGTTCGCGTTGAAACCTACACTTACGACGCGCGCAATCGTCTCACTGAGTATGACTGCAGCGGCACAGAGCCTGCCCAGGATTCCAAGGGACTGGCCATACAAAAACAGACGTTCACTTATGATCCATACGACAACATCACGCAACTTTCCACGACCTATCAGGACAAGTCGTACGATCAAATGCTTTGCGCCTACGACGCTACCGATCCGTGTCAACTGAAAACCGTCACCCATATACAGACGAGTTCTTTCGGCGTGACCACAATGCCCGTTGTCACCACGCTCATCTATGATGAAGCCGGGTGTCTTGTGAACGATGGCGAGGGGCGTATATTTACTTACGATATCGGCATCAATTGCGGCGC
Source organism: Ochrobactrum sp. BTU2 (assembly GCF_024539785.1). Taxonomy (NCBI): domain Bacteria; kingdom Pseudomonadati; phylum Pseudomonadota; class Alphaproteobacteria; order Hyphomicrobiales; family Brucellaceae; genus Ochrobactrum; species Ochrobactrum sp. BTU2. The sequence goes on from NZ_JAHWRG010000003.1 coordinate 463,820, forward strand.
GCTCCTGTCTGTCACGAAAGCAGGCCAGACATCGAACCTGGCCCATGACCCCCTGGGCCGCCTCATCGATGAAGATGGAACCAAACTGTTCTATCGGGGCTCCACGCTCGTCAATCAAATCCAGGATGCCAACAACGTGCGTTTCGTTGCCGGGCCGGGCGGCAATCTTGCTCAGGTGCGCACGGGCAGCAATGCAGGTGTTTGGCTTTCAGGTGCTGATGCCAGCGGATCCATCCTCAGCGTTGACAGCAGCAATACGTCCCACCCCCTGACCTATGGTCCGCATGGGGAGCAATCGACTGATGCCGACGATACCAGCCTGCTTGGTTACAATGGCGAACGCAAATCTGTGCTCCTCGACGGCTATCATCTGGGCAATGGATATCGGCTCTACAGCCCCATATTGCGCCGCTTCACAGCTCCCGACAGTCTTAGTCCTTTCGGTCAAGGCGGCATCAATCCCTATGCCTATTGTGCGGGCGATCCAATCAACAACACCGATCCAACCGGGCATATCCGTGTATTTAAAGCGATAAGGAAAGATGTAAGAAGAGTTGAAAGAGATGTAGTGGATGTCGAGGATAAAGTATTAGGGCCCGTGGCGCCGGTGTTGAATGACGCAGTTAGAGTTGGCGTTCAAGCAGCTGAGGTGGCAGATGGCGATGAGGAACCGCTGGTAAAAGATGCCGAGAAAGCCGGTGACAGGGCTCTGAAGGATGGCGCGGAAGATGCCGCAAAAGACGTCGACAGCGATGAACCGCCTGCTAAAAAATCCAGACCCGACGAGCCAAGTGGCGGTGCCCCGAGTGGCAGTGGCAGCGGTGACGCTCCAAGCGGCAGTGGCGGCGGTGATGCCCCGAGTGGCAGTGGCGGTGGCGATGCTCCCGGTGGCAGTGGCGGTGGCGATGCCCCGGGTGGCAGTGGCGGTGGCGATGCCCCGGGTGGCAGTGGCGGTGGCGATGCCCCGGGTGGCAGTGGCAGCGATCATGTGCCTGAAAAGAATATAAATCAATTGCACAATGAACGCCGCAAACTTCTGAATCAGTATTCTGTTGCCAACAATGATGTAGAGTCTCTGTCTAGAGAACTAAACTATCGCGCCAATAATTTACGTCCCAGATTTAGGGATGGTATGTCGCGGGAGCAAATTCATGATTTTCATGAAAGGTCCATATTTAACTATAACGATACTCAATCTCGCCTAACAAATAGGAGAAATCTATTAAATAGAACCACCAATAGCTTAATTGAAAATACTAACCAGATCAATAGTCTCAAAACTGACAAATTTTGCTTACCTCCCTTGCCATGGGAACTGTAACGCTCGCAAATGCAATGTGTGGTTCCACATTGAACTATAAGGAGGTCCGCCTTTCGGCGGCTCTCCTCCTGCACGATCAGGCAATGCAATGTCTATACAGAACCCGTCCAACACGTGTTACTTATTGATTTTCTGCAAAGCGCGACGGCTCTGAAACATTGGAAAATATCATCACGGATTGACTTTTCGACTTTATTCAGCGGTCTTCAAAGCGGATACCTTGAATATCACTTGAGGTGCATCGTCGATTTATCAAAATAATTACGAAGATAATGACAATATTGAATACTTAATACATAATTAAATTTAATTATCACAAATTTAGAATGGTATAATATAAATAAAACTTATAATAAATTAACTAAATCTCAGAAAAATTACACACGGATATAAGTATACTTCTGATCTGATGAAATTCATGGCAAAACCAGATATGCGCGCTTAACGACTTGTGGATAGCAGCGGAACCCGCCGCTATCCACACCGATCAACACATCCGTCGCGAGCGTTAGAGCGTCGATCTGTTACAATCGGATCAACGCCCTAACTATTTTGGTTTTGGGTGCGCATCTCGTTCCGAACAATGCCTCTCACTTCCCGGCATTTCCCCTAATGAGCTATCATGACATGACGCACGGCAGTGTAATCTTCCAGCGCGTAAATCGACATGTCCTTGCCGTAGCCCGACTGTTTCAGGCCGCCATGCGGCATCTCGTTTGTCAGCATGAAGTGGGTGTTGATCCATGTGCAGCCATATTGCAGGCGGGCTGCGGCCTGCATGCCCTTGCTGACATCCTTGGTCCAGACCGACGAGGCAAGGCCGTAATCACTGTCGTTGGCCCATCGCACGGCTTCATCGACATCGCTGAAGCGCGTCACCGATACGACTGGTCCGAATACTTCGCGTCGCACGATCTCGTCTTCCTGCAATGCACCTGCAATGACGGTCGGCTCGAAGTAGAAGCCATTGGCACCCGATGTCTTGCCGCCGGTCGTCACTTCGATATGCTTGTGCTCGCGAGCGCGAGCCACAAAACTTTCGACGCGGTCGCGCTGCCGGCGGGAGATGAGCGGTCCGATCTCGTTCTGGCTGTCGTCGTCCAGATTGTAGCGAATGCTGGAAACGGCCGACGACAGGTCAGCGACGAAACGGTCGTAAATGCGTGCATCTGCATAGATGCGGCAGGCAGCGGTGCAGTCCTGTCCGGCATTGTAATAGCCGAAGGTGCGGATACCGTTGACAACAGCCTCGATGTCCGCATCGTCGAAAACAATGACCGGTGCCTTGCCGCCAAGCTCCAGATGAGTGCGCTTCACGGTCTTGGCCGCGGCCTGCAAGACCTTCTTTCCGGTGGCGACATCGCCAGTGATCGACACCATGTCGATCCGCGGATGGTTGATCAGCGCATTGCCCACGGTTTCACCGCGCCCCAGAACGACATTGACGACGCCCTCGGGCAGAATATCCGCCAGCAGCCTGGCCATTTTCAGCGCGGTCAGCGGGGTCTGTTCGGACGGTTTGAAAACCACCGTATTGCCGCCCGCAATGGCTGGCGCCAGTTTCCATGCCATCATCATCAAAGGATAATTCCAAGGAGCGATGGAGCCGACAATGCCAACCGGATCACGACGGATCATCGATGTGTGGTTCGGGATATATTCGGCGGCAAGCGGTCCATGAAGATTACGCACTGCACCCGCAAAGAAGCGATAACAATCCACGATGGCCGGAATCTCGTCATTGATGACAGCATTGATCGGCTTGCCGCAATTGAGCGCTTCCAGCGTAGCGAACCCTTCAGCGTCTCGCTCAATCGCATCGGCGATTTTGAGGAGATAATTGGAACGTTCGGCGGGTGTGGTGCGTGACCAGGTCTTGAATGCCTTGTCTGCTGCGGCGACTGCAGCGTCGATCTGTCCTAGCGATGCCTCGGGCAGCTTGAGAACGGTCTCTCCGGTCTTGGGATTGAGGACGTTTTCTTCCGTCTCCGTACCCGCTTCAAAGCGCGAGCCAATCAACATTTCGGTGTTCATGTCGTTCTCCCTTGTGTCATTTCCCGTGACCGGCGACCTGATCGCCATCACGAGTGAGATAGTAGGCTGCGAGGATGGGCAGGAAGGTCACCAGAACCACCACCATAGCCACCACATTGGTGACGGGGCGCTGGCGTGGACGGATCAGTTCCTGAAGCATCCAGATCGGCAGGGTCATCTGCTGGCCGCCAGTAAATGTGGTGACGATCACCTCATCGAAGGACAGTGCAAAGGCGAGCATGCCGCCTGCGAGCAGGGCCGTTCCGATATTCGGCAGGATCACATAGCGGAATGTCTGGAACCCGTTGGCGCCAAGATCCATCGAGGCTTCAATCAGCGAACCGGAGGTGCGCCGGAAACGTGCAACCGCGTTGTTGTAGACGACCACCACGCAGAAGGTCGCGTGACCGAGCACGATGGTCCACATCGAAAACGGAATGTCGAACAGCGAGAAGGCCGAGCGCAAGGCGATGCCGGTTACAACGCCGGGCAAAGCAATGGGCAGGATGACCAGCAGCGAAATGCTTTCGCGTCCGAAGAAGTGGGTTCGGCTGACGGCGGCAGCGCAAAGCGTTCCAAGCACGAGCGCGATCACGGTCGCAATCGTGGCCACCTGCACGGAGAGCGCAAGCGATGACCACACATCGGCACGGTTCCATGTCACTGCGAACCATTGCAGCGTGAAGCCCGGCGGCGGCCATTGATAACTTTTTTCTTCCGTCGTGAAGGCATAGACGAAGATGAGCAGGATCGGCAGATGCAGGAAGGCGAGGCCCAATCCGGCAGCAAGCTTCAATCCGAAAGAAGCGCGGTTGTTGCGATCAGAGCGCATCAAAAGCCCCCTGTTTCTTGGCGATCCAGAGATAGACGGCCATGATGACGATCGGCACGACGGAGAAGGCAGCCGCCAGCGGCACATTGCCTGCCGTTCCCTGCTGGGTATAGACGGCCTGTCCGATGAACAGGCGCGACGAACCGATGATCTGCGGAATGATGTAATCGCCAAGTGTCAGCGAAAAGGTGAAGATCGAGCCGGCGATGATGCCCGGCATGGCAAGCGGCATGAGCACGGTTCGGAAAGTCTGCGCCGGCGTCGCGCCGAGATCGGACGACGCCTCGACCAGATTGCCGGGCACACGCTCAAGTGCTGCCTGCGTCGGCAGGATCATATAGGGCAGCCAGATATAGACGAAGACGATGAAGGTGCCGAGATAGCTGACCGACAGCGAATTGCCACCGATGACGGGTAAGGACAGGATGCCGTCAAGCAGCCAGGACAGGTGCAGTTTTGCGAATATCCAGGTCAGGATGCCTTCCTTGGCGAGGATCAGTTTCCACGCATAGACCTTGACCAGATAGCTCGACCAGAGTGGCAGCATGATGCCGAGATAGAACAGCGCCTTCCAGCGTCCGCGTGCGTAACGGGCGGCATAATAGGCGATGGGAAAGGCGACGAAAGCCGAAGCGACCGTGACCAGCGTAGCCATGAGGACGGTGCGTATGATGATGTCGAGATTGGCGGAATTCAGCAGCTGAGCATAGGTGGCGAGCGTGAAATTATAGTCGATCAGACCGGAGAAATCATCGACCGAAAAGAAGCTCTGCAAGAGAAGCGCTATCAGCGAGCCGATATAGATGATGCCCAGCCACAGCAGTGGTGGCGTAATCATGAGAAACAAAAGCAGGCCAGGGCGACGCCAGAACAGGTCCGACAAGCGCCCAAAGAGTCCGCCGCGCTGCGGCATGATGGAGGTCGGATTTGCTCCGGAGTTTCCGAGTGTGGAAGCCTGCGCGCCGCTCATGCCGCCTGATCCATGTAATGAACGTCACCCGGATTCCAGACAATACGGATATCCGATCCGGTCTCGGGAACGGTTGCACCAGCAGGCAGCATGACATGCAGTCTGGCGCCTTCAGCTTCAACACCGAGACGTGTAGCTGACCCAAGGAAGCTGGCGGTTTCGATCCGCGCCGCGACCCCAACCTTATCACTCTTGTCTGCAAGGCGAATGGATTCCGGTCGGAGGCTTGCCCAACGTCGTTCGCCGCCGAATGCAGCCATAACCTCCGGCGCGACCACATTGGAGGAGCCGACAAAATCGGCAACAAACCTGGTTTGCGGGCGGTTATATATTTCCTGTGGCGTTCCGGCCTGAACGATACGACCATTGTTGAAGACAGCGATACGGTCCGCCATGGACAGCGCCTCGCCCTGATCGTGGGTCACGAAAACAAAGGTGATACCAAGCGCCTTTTGCAGGCTCTTCAGCTCTTCCTGCATCTGCTCGCGCAGTTTGAGGTCGAGGGCACCAAGCGGCTCATCGAGAAGCAGCACTTTCGGCTTGTTGACCAGCGCTCGGGCCAGCGCGACGCGCTGTCGCTGTCCGCCGGAAAGCTGGCTCGGCTTGCGTGCGCCATAACCGGGCAGCTTGACCAGTTCCAGCATGTCCTCGGCGGCACGGTGTCGTTCGGCCTTTCCGGCGCCCCGCACCATCAACCCATAGGCCACATTGTCAAGAATGCTGAGATGCGGAAACAGCGCATAATCCTGAAAGACCGTGTTGACGTTGCGCCGGTAGGGCGGCACGCCGCCAGCACTTTCGCCAAAGATCTCAATCTTGCCGTCAGTCGGCTGCTCGAAGCCTGCAATCAGCCGCAGACAGGTTGTCTTGCCAGAACCGGAAGGGCCTAGCATGGCAAAGAATTCACCGGACGCGATGGTCAAATTGACATGATCGACGGCACGGACTTCGCCGAAGTAACGGCTCACATTTTCGAAACGAACTGCTGCTGTCATGGTTCTATCCATCATGGAGCGCCAGCCTCTGTTGGCGGGCGGGCACGTCTTTCCGTTCCCTTCCTTCAACAGAAGGAAGGGCGATCTTCGAGCTTATGATAGTCGATGTCAGCGACCGCCAATGACGCCGATATAATCCGATACCCAGCGATGATAGGGCACGCATTCGCCCTGGCTTTCGCATTTGGCTGTCGGCGTGCGCCAGAAGCTGATCTTGGCGAAATTATCGAAGCCATTGGTCGCGCAACCTTCATCGGTCAGGAGCGCATTACCCTTGCAGGCTGCCGGAACGGACGGTACAGCACCGAACCAGGCTGCGGCATCGCCCTGAACTTTCAGTTTTAGCGAATGTTCGAACCACTTATAGGCACAATTGGGGTGCTCGCTATCCACATGCAGCATGGTGGTGTCGGCCCAGCCGGTCGCACCTTCCTCCGGGAAAGTCGAGCCAATCTTTGCGTTTTCCGATTTCAGAAGATTGACCTGGAACGGCCATGAGCCGGAAGCCACGACGCCTTCATTCTTGAAATCGTCAATCTGGATCATGGCATCATGCCAATAACGGCTGACGAGCTTGCGCTGTCCACGCAAGAGATCAAGTGCTGCCTTATACTGGTCTTCATTGAGTTCGTACGGATTCTTGATGCCGAGTTCCGGCTTGTGCTTCATGAGATAAAGGGCAGCGTCCGCAATATAGATCGGCCCGTCATAGGCCTGCACGCGGCCCTTGTTGGACTTGCCATCCGGCAGGTTCTGTTCTTCGAACACCACGTTCCAGCTCTTCGGCGCTTCGTCCTTGAAAACATCAGTGTTGTACATCAGCACATTCGGCCCCCAGAGATAGGGCACACCGTAATGCACGTCCTTGACGGTGAACCACGGCGCATTTTGCAGCCGTTCGTCTACGGTCTTCCAGCTTGGGATAAGGTCGGTATTGATCGGCTGAACACGCTTGCCAGCCACAAGGCGAAGTGAGGCATCACCGGAAGCGGTGACCAGATCGAAGCCACCTTCATTCATCAGCGCGACCATTTCATCGGAAGTGGCGGCGGTCTTCACGCTGACCTTGCAGCCGGTTTCCTTCTCGAAATCCGTAACCCAGTCGTAGTTCTTGTCGGTCTCGCCGCGTTCAATATAGCCCGCCCAGGCCACGATGCTCAGCGCGCCTTCACCTTCGCCGATCGCTTTCAGCGGTTCGGCGGCGATGGCCTGCGTCGCAAAGCTTGCGACAGCCATCAAAGCGGTACAGGATTGCAGAATCTTTTTCATCGACCACTCCCGTTTTTTCACATTCAGTGATTTTGTTCCCGGAGTGGATGGTGTGCTGAAACCTTGCCTTTCGCAAATTCATTTATCGAAAAGCTGATATCGGTTTTTCCGATATCGAAGACTAACGCAGCCTGCCGGAACGGGCAGCTTCGGCAATGCCAATAAAGTCACGCGCGGATTGGGGCAGGCTCGATCCCTTGCGCCAGGCCATGCCGATCTGCACGACGGGCAGCGACCCCGAAACATCGCGGCTTTCGATGCGATCGCCTTCCAGCGACCATGGGCGATAGACAAGGTCGGGAAGGAGCGCGATGCCTGCACCGGTGGCTACCAAACTGCGCACGGCTTCCACTGAACGCGTGCGGAAAGCCACATGCGGACGGGCGCCGAGAGCGGCAAGCAGCTTGCCGGTATTTTCCTCGATTTCATCCACTGTCAGCATGATCAGCGGCTCTTTCGCAATGTCGCTTACCGAAATGCTGTCCGTCGGGACCAGCGGATGGCCGAGCGGCAACCACAATCGATAGGGCGAGGTTTCGAGAATTTCCGCGTGAAGTGCCATACGGTCCCGGAGATTGGAGATAACCATCACTGCCACGTCCAGTTCACCACCGACCAGGAGATGTTCAAGATAGGAACCATTATCCTCGATGGCACTGATTTCAACGCCGGGAAAAGCCCGGCGATAGCGGGCAAGCAGGTCCGACAGCACATAACCCGCGACGAGCGAGGTGACGCCGAGATTGAGTTTACCTTTTTCCTGAATGCGATTGTCCGTGAAGGAGCGACGGGCATCCGATACGTCTGCCAGAATTTTCGTTGCGTAGCGCAAAAACTGATGACCGTTATGTGTGACAGTGAGGCCGCGAGGGTGTCGTTCGAAAAGCTCTACGTTCAGGTCCGTCTCAAGTTCCTTGACGGCTTCCGTGACAGATGATTGGGAAATGGATAATTTCTGCGCCGCACGGGTCACAGACCCCTGTTCGGCCACAGCGATGAAATATTGTAACTGCCGCAGGGTAAACGCCATTTTTTCAATTAAGCAAGCGCGCACTGCTATTGCAATAGGGACTGAGTACGAAGCCTAATCGTACCGTCCATACACCGGTCAGTTGCGGTCGATGAAGCATCCATCTGGATGAAAATAATCGAAGTTCCCGTTCCAAATCGCACTTCGCTTCGATGAGAATATCGGCTAACAACCAAGTCGACTTATAATTTACAATTACCTTCCGTATACCATAATATCTATCATTAAATTACTTTGATAATCAAAATAGTTTTGAATGTAATATTATCTTATTTAACTATGATGAAATATTCGCCCATACTTCTGCTATCTTCAGTAGGAGGACATGCGATGCCGAAGATCGTTGGAACCAATGACGCCGATACTATATTTGGCACGGAAGAGAATGACCGCATCTGGGCCCTTGCGGGAAATGACATCGTCGACGGAGGTCTTGGTAGCGATATCATCGACGGCGGTGCGGGCGATGACGTCCTGACAACAACATGGCGCAATGTGCCGGAGTTCGATGAATTAAACGGCGCCAGCGGCAACGACCGCCTCATATTCAATTTTTCGGGCGGTGCGGCAAGAGGTGGTGAAGGGGTTGATACGCTCGTTACCGATTTATCCAATCGTTCAGACTCAGTTGCGTTTAACGCAATGCAGGGGCATGCCTATTGGGGAGATGGCAGCTCAAGCTTTGATCACCTCTACTTCACCGATCTGGAACGCCTCAACCTCAAGACCGGCGCGGGCAATGATACTATCGACGCTACGGGCTTCCAGTTTGCCAACATACATGCAGGCGCGGGCAATGATTATGTGCGAGGCGGTACTGGCAACGACCAGATAACTGGTGGAGCGGGCCACGACAATCTACTGGGCGGGGATGGTGACGACCAGATCAAGGGCGGCAGCGGTGATGATGTGATCGACGGCGGTAATGGCAATGACACGCTGTCCGGTAATGATGGCAACGATAAGCTCAGCGGCGGCAGGGGAAACGATACCCTGATGGGCGACGAAGGTAACGACACGCTGAATGGAGGAGATGGCAATGACCGTCTCTACGGCGGAGCTGGAACCGACATATTATTGGGTGGAGCAGGCGACGACTATTTACAAAACACGGGCACGGACGGCGATACCTTGTTTGGAGGCGACGGAAACGACTACTTCACCGCAGGATCAATAGACAGCGGCTATAGTGGCTATTGGTTTGAAATGCACGGCGGTGCCGGAAACGACACGTTTTCGATCTATTCGGATGGAGGACTTGGCACCATTGATGGAGGCGACGGTATTGATACATTGGCCGTCACTTTCGACGATGTGGCAGCCGGTTTCAAATTCGACGCCGCCGACTATAACTCGACCGAGGTGTTCAACATCAGCGTCATCTCCGCCTATCAGGGTGCTCAGGTATTCGGCGGAAACGGCGACGACCGCATCGTCAGCATCGAGAGTTATCGTGAAGGTTTGAGTGGGAACGATACCTATAATGGTCGCGGGGGCAACGACGTGATCCATGGAGCGTTTGGGCTGGACAGCCTTCTCGGTGGCGAGGGCGATGATAAACTGTATGGTGGCGCAAGCTCTGACCGATTATTGGGCGGAACCGGTGCAGACACTCTCAGCGGTGGAACTGAAGCCGATACATTCATTTGGGACAATGCATCACTGCAATCCAACGATATTGATCACGTCACCGACTTTGATGTCCAAGGTGGCGATGTGCTTTTGTTCCGGGATACTGAGGTCATAACTGATTTCGCCAGCTTCGTCGCGGCGTCAGTTGATACACCAGACGGTGTTTTCGTCAGCATCGATGGCGCAACGAATGGGATTGTAATTGAAGGTGTCTTGCTGAGCGAGTTGACGTCCGACGACGTTTTGTTCAGCTGAATTGAACTGGCATTGTGCTGTCCGGCATACGTTTCATCACCAGCGTCAATCCAATAAAGTGGACTGACGCTGGTGGTGACCATTCAAAGATGGTCGCGCGGAATAGTCTGGTTCCATTCGCGGATTTTGACCGTCTCACCATTTTCCTTCGCCGTCAGTACGCCGGAAATGTAGAAACTCTCAGCATCTGAATGCATCTTCGTGATGCTTTCGATGTCGATCATCCAACCTTCACGACCCATCTGATAGGCCTGTGTCAGCACATAGGATGCCGACAGCGGGTCATTGTCATTGACGCGCAGCTCGCGCTTGAGGCTGTGGCTCAACTGTGTGCCGAGATCGTCAAAGCGCAAGATGCCTTCGCCGAACAGACCGCCGATGCCTTCCGTCACATAGAGCGTTTCGCCGGTGACGTGATCCTGTTCGGTCCAGCGGCGCACACTGCCCGGATCAAGCTGGGTCATCGGTGTTGCCGGGCCATGCGCTGGCTTCTGGAAGGAAACCTTCGCATCGTCAGCAGACGGCAGGCGCACGGGCAGATCGAGAACCGATGTGGCGGTGTCGAGCGTCAGCATCACGCGCTTTGGCGATGGCCAGACCATCGGCCAGTAACCCGTTGCAACCGAAAGACGGATGCGATGGCCCTTCTTGAAGCTATAGCCACTATCGTTGAGCTTGATCGCGATTTTATAGGTCTTGCCCGGCACCAGCATTTCCGGCTTGTCATGGCCGTTGATGTGGTTGAGGTTGAAGACCTGATAGCTGACGCGGGTGATGCGGCCATCCGGCAGAACGTCGCTCAGGCGCAGCGAAACCTGTGCAACCGGTTGATCAACGGTAAATGTCAGGCGAGCAACCGGCGCACCCAGAATTTCAAGGTCTTCGGTCAGGACGGCTGTGTCGAAGTTGAGCGAGCCGCCATCGTCAAGACGCTGATCGGTCGGGTGTTCGCCAGGGCAACCCGTTGCCATCCATTCGCCGCCAGCCTTACCGTGGCTGTTTGGCGAGGAAATCGAAAGCACAGCCTTGGCGGCATCGGCCTTGCCCAGCGTGAAATCTGCACCAAGCGCGAAGGACTTAGGCGTGATTTCCGTCGAAGGCCAGTTCTGTTCGCCAACCCAGCGTCCATTGGTGAAGTCGCGGGAGCCAGTCGGCTCAATGGTGTCGCAGACATAGGCGCGCAGCTTCGGCTCGTCCATGATGCCGGTGTCTTTGCCCTTGAGCCACTGGTCCCACCAGCGCACTGCTTCCTGCAGGAAGCCGATTGCCGGACCCGGCAGGCCGTCCTGCGGATAGACATGGCCCCAAGGGCCGATAATACCGCGCGCAGGAACCTGCAGGTTTTCGAGCAGGCGCGGAACAGCATTGGTGTAACTGTCGGCCCATGCGCCAATGGCGAGAACCGGGCACTGGATTGCTGACCAGTCTTCGCAGACCGAGCCATGCTTCCAGTATTCATCGTAATGCTGGTGTTCAAGCCAGAGCGCCGGGAAGAATGGCAGGCGTTCCAGACGTTCAATCCATGCATCGCGCCAACCGGCACCCACAATCGCCGGATCGAGCGGACGCGACTGATAGGCGAGCATGATGGTGCCCCACCACAGATTATCGTTGAGCAGCAGGCCGCCCATGTAGTGGATGTCGTCGCGGAAACGGTCGTCGGTCGAATAGGCGGTGATGATCGCCTTCAATGCTGGTGGACGGCAGGCTGCGACCTGAAGACCGTTGAAGCCACCCCAGCTCTTGCCCATCATGCCGACATTGCCGCTGCACCAAGGCTGATCCGCAATCCAGGCGATGACTTCGAGCGCGTCATCCTGCTCCTGCTGGATGTATTCGTCAGCCATATGTCCATCGGATTCGCCCGTACCACGCATGTCGACGCGGATTGCGGCATAGCCGTTCTGTGCGAAATAGCCATGCATTGGCTCATCGCGGCCACGGGTGCCATCACGCTTGCGGTATGGAATATATTCGAGCACGGCAGGAACGGGATTTGCCTCGGCACCTTCAGGCAGCCACAGGCGCGCGCCAAGACGGGTGCCATCTTTCAGAGTGATCCACAGGTGCTCGGTGATATTGACGGTCATGATCGGTTCCAATTTCAATAAAGAGGAGCCGGTGCGGCATTAGCGCCGCATCGGTAGTTTAGCTGGCGGCGCGAGCCTTGAGTATGTCGTCCAGCCAGTCGCGGCGCAGCTCCGGAACGGATGTGATGAGCTGCTCCGTATAGGGCTCGTAAGGCGGTTCGAAGATTGCCTTCGTGGTGCCGGTTTCGACCACCTTGCCCTTCTGCATCACCATGGTGCGGTCGGCGAGCCGACGGACGACGCCAAGGTCGTGGGTGATGAAGAGATATGACACGTGCAATTCGTCCTGCAACTTGCGCAGAAGTCTGAGAATTTCCTCAGCCACGAGCGGATCGAGCGCCGAGGTGACTTCATCGCAGATGATGAGATCAGGCTTTGCTGCCAGCGCACGGGCGATACACACACGCTGCTTCTGCCCGCCTGAAAGTGCGCCCGGAAGGCGGTTCGCAAAGTCGGCAGGCAGGCCGATGAGTTCAAGCAGACGTTTGACCTCGATCTCGCGCTGGTCCTCATTCATGCCGAAATAGAACTTCATCGGACGACCGATGATCTCACCAACGGTCTGGTGTGGGTTCAATGCCACGTCCGGAAGCTGGTAAACCAGCTGAATGCGGCGCAGTTCTTCGCGCGTGCGCTTTTTGTAGTTCGCTTCCAGCCGCTGCCCGGCAAGCGTGATGATACCGCTTGAGTGTGGCGGCAGGCCTGCAATAATGCGCGCAAGCGTTGATTTTCCGGAACCGGATTCACCCACGACCGCGAGCGTTTCGCCGCGACGGATGTAGCAACCCACATCGGTCAGGACGAGCTTCTTGCCGTAATAGGCGGTTGCGTTTTTCACTTCGAGCAGGATTTCGCCGGTCTTGTGTTCGGCCTGCTCGCCCGAAATACTCGATTCACGCTCAGACACCAGACGCTGGGTATAGTCCTGCTTTGGCGCTTCGAGAATTTCTTCTGCAGAACCAAGCTCTACCATCTTGCCGTGACGCAGAACCATGATGCGGTCGGCAATTTGGGCCACGACTGCAAGGTCATGCGTAATGTAAAGAGCGGCAGTGTTGTAACGCTGGATCAGGCTGCGCAGAAGTGCCAGCACTTCGATCTGGGTCGTGACGTCAAGCGCGGTTGTCGGCTCGTCCAGCACCAGAATATCCGGGCGGCAGGACATGGCCATAGCAACCATCGCGCGCTGCAACTGTCCGCCGGAAACCTGATGCGGATAGCGATCGCCAAAGGTTTCGGCATCGGGAAGCTGCAATGTATGCAGCAACTCCAGCATCCAGCTCTTTGCTTCGGCTTTGGTCATGAGGCCGTGATAGAGCGGGCCTTCCATGATCTGATCGCCGATGCGGTGCGCCGGATTAAACGACGCCGCCGCACTTTGTGCCACATAGGCGATGCGTGCGCCGCGCACCTTTTCACGGGTCTCGCGGGTGCCGTCCATCAACGAAATATCGTCAACGACAACTGTGCCTTCAGCGATCCTGCAGCCGCCACGGCCATAGCCCATCGCGGCAAGGCCAATGGTGGATTTGCCTGCGCCGGACTCGCCAATAAGGCCAAGCACTTCGCCACGCTTCAGCGTCACATCGACATGATCGACAAGCGTTGCGTCATTGGGTGCTTTGACGACGAGGTCGGAGATTGAAAGAACGATATCCTTGCTCATCGATCAGCTCCCTGCGTGGTCGTGCGTCCGGCCAAAAGCCAGTCAGCGACGAGGTTGACGCCAACGGTGAGGATGGCGATTGCAGCCGCCGGGAAAAGCGGTGCGTAGAGGCCGTAGAGAATAGCCTGCTGGTTGTCCTTCACCATGCCGCCCCAGTCCGCGAATGGCGGCTGAATGCCAAGGCCAAGGAACGACAGACCGGCCACGAAAAGGAAGGTGAAGCAAAAACGCAGGCCGAATTCCGCAATCAGCGGCGGCAGCGTATTCGGCAGGATTTCACGCCAGATCAACCAGCCAAGACCTTCGCCACGGAGACGGGCGGTTTCAGCATATTCCAGCACATTGACGCCCTGCGCCACGATGCGTGCCAAACGAAACACGCGGGTGGAATCAAGCAATGCGATGGTGATGATCAGAACCGGCAGTGACGAGCCGAGCGCCTGCAGGATGACGAGCGCCGAAATGAGCACCGGAATGCACATGACGGTATCGACGATGCGCGAAAGGATCGTATCGACCCAGCCGCCGAAGATGGCTGCAAGGAAGCCGAGCGGCACCCCAACGCTGAACGACAGGAGCGACGCTGCGAGCGACACGCCAATCGACATCTGCGCACCGAAGAGCAAGCGCGAGAGCATGTCGCGACCATTCTGATCGAGACCGAACCAGAACTGTGCCGATGGCGGATCAAACGGTGCACCAACGATTTCTTCCTGACCATAAGGCGCGATTAGCGGGCCGAACAGAAACATCAGGAGGCAGAGCGCGACGATCGCAAGACCGACCCACGCCGTCAGGGGAATAGACTTTTTCATCGGGGGTGCCTCAGACGCGGATTGAGCGCGATGGCAGCGACATCGGCGATGATATTGAGAATGACATAGGCCGCGCCAAAGACGAGGGCCGCAGCCTGCACGAGCGGAAGGTCACGCTTTGAAACGGCATCAACCATGAAGCGGCCAAGGCCGTTATAGTTGAAAACAGCTTCGACAAGCACCACACCGGTGATGAGGTAGGCGATGTTGAACGCCACCACATTGACGATAGGCGCCGCCGCATTGGGCAAGGCGTGCTTGGTCACAACGCGCTTGGTGCGAAGTCCTTTGAGATATGCCGTTTCGACATAGGCCTGATCCATCACCGACAAAACGGCCGTGCGGGTCATGCGCATCATCTGCGCAACGGTCACGAGAACCAGCGTCAATGCGGGCAGGGCCGTGGCCTGAATCCATTCGAGGAAGGTCATGCCTTCATAGGTGTCGGCGAGGCTTGGCAGCAGGTTGAAGCGGATCGACAGGAACAGGATCAGCAACAGGCCGAGGAAATATTCAGGCAGTGAAACGAAGGCCAGCGCCACAATGTTG
Organism: Ochrobactrum sp. BTU2; assembly: GCF_024539785.1. NCBI lineage: Bacteria > Pseudomonadati > Pseudomonadota > Alphaproteobacteria > Hyphomicrobiales > Brucellaceae > Ochrobactrum > Ochrobactrum sp. BTU2. The sequence continues at coordinate 479,278 of NZ_JAHWRG010000003.1, forward strand.
ATAACACGGTCGAAAATACCGCCGCGTTTGACCGCGGTGACAAGGCCGAGAAGGATGGCGATTGGAACGCTGACGACCGCGGCAAAGGCTGCCAGTGCCATCGTATTCCAGAAGCGTGGCCACAAAAGATCGGCAACTGGCTGCTGGTTGGCAAGTGAGGTGCCAAGATCACCGGTCACGAAACCTGCAAGCCACGCGAAATAGCGTGCGAGGACCGGTTGATTGAGACCGAGGCTTTCGCGCAAAGTGGCAAGCGCTTCCGGCGTGGCATTCTGACCGAGAATGGCGGACGCCACATCACCCGGCAGAATCTGCGTGCCGGCGAAAATCAACGCCGACACGAGGAACAGCGTGAGGAGCCCGAGCCCCACACGCTTGAGAATTAGAACGAACATTATGCTTCCAGCCAGACTTTTTCGGCAAGGCGAGCGCCCATCAGATTGAACATCGGATGCGTGGTGACGCCCTTGAGCTTCTTGGAGGTGGCGTCGAGATAGTCGCCGAACATTGGGATTAGCGCGCCGCCATCATTGCTGATCATGGCCTGCAGCTCGGCATAGATTTCCTTGCGCTTGGCCTGATCGAGCATTGCACGGGCTTCGAGCAATTTGGCGTCGAAATCAGCGCTCTTCCAATGCGTATCGTTTTGCGATGCGTTGGATGCATAAGCGACCGACAGGGCCTGATCAGCAGTCGGGCGACCACCACGATAAGACATGCAGAACGGTGCCTTCATCCAGACATTGTCCCAATATCCGTCGGCTGGCTCACGCTTGATATCGATCTCGATCCCTGACTTGGCTGCAGCAGTGCGGAAGATCGCGGCTGCATCGACGGCGCCAGTGAAGGCTGCGTCAGAAGCCGAAAGCTGAATTTTCAGCGAATCCATACCAGCCTGCTTCAGATAGAACTTTGCCTTTTCCGGATCATAGGCACGCTGCGGCAGTGCAGCGTCGAAGAACGGGTCGGTGCTCGGGATCGGATTGTCGTTACCCAAGCGTCCGTAGCCGCGCAAGGCTGTCTTGAGCAGTTGCTCCCGGTCGATGGCGTGCTTGACGGCAAGGCGGACGTTGTTGTCGGTGAACGGCACCTGCGTGCAGTCCATCAGGAAGGAGAAATGCTGGCCGCCGGACGACTGGACAATGTTGAGGTTCGGATTGCGCTTGAGCAGATCGACGGTTTTGAAATCAAGCTGATTGATGGCGTGCACCTGACCGGACATCATGGCGTTGGTACGGGCCGACACATCATTGATGACGATGACTTCAACTGCATCGACCCAGGCCGTATTGGGCTTCCAGTAGCTTTCATTACGCGTGAAACGCGAACGCACGCCCGGCTGGAAACGCTCGAAGACAAAAGGACCGGTGCCGACCGGCTTGTTGAAATCGGTCCAGTCCTTGGGAACCACGAGGAAGTGATAATCGGACAGGATGTAAGGCAGATCGGCGTTGCCGCTCGTCAGCGTAATCTTGACTGTAGCGGCATCAACCTTGACGACATCGGTAAATTCCGAAGCGAGCGAACGAGCACCGGATGTGGTTTCGCCGCGATGCAGGTTGATCGAATAGATGATGTCGTCAGCGTCGAGCGTCTTGCCATTGTGGAAGGTCACGCCCTGACGAACCTTGAAGGTCCATTCCTTGGCGTCGGCAGACGGTTCCCAGCTTTCAAACAGCTCAGGCACAGCCTTGTTGTTGGCGTCGATTTCGACAAGGCCGTTCATCAGCATGTAAGCCTGATTGACCGGAACCCAATCCTTCAGCAGGCGCGGATCGAAATTATCTGTGGTGGAGCCGCCTCCAATGCCGAGCTTGAGCACTCCGCCTTTCTTTGGTGTGCCATCACCTTCTGCGGCCATTGCAGAATTGATAAGGCCACTCATGCCACTTGCCGCAACAAGGCCAAAGCCGGCTGCGCCCGACATGAAAGAGCGGCGTGTCAATTGAAACTGGCTTTTTTGCTCAGGCATTCTGTACCCCTGTGTTTAAGTCATAGCTTATTGGCTTTTGCGGGTGGGGTAGCTCACTGGAGCCCTTATTTTCAAGGGTTGATGTCGAATTTCTGGGTATGACTTTTGTGCATACCCCCATGCGAAATGTGTGTCTTGGCATTTGCACGAACAGGAATAAAGGAGCGTTCAACAGTGATGGCAGGGGTGCTTTTCGTTCAGGAAAGCAATCCCTGCTTTTTCAGATTTTGATGATCCTGGAGATCGAAAATGGGTTTGCCGGATGTGGTCGGCTTGGTGGGCGCGTTCTTTTACCTTCTGGGCTATGCGCTGATTCAATTGCGTATTTTTACCGTCGATGATCCGGTCATTCCGTTGCTGAATGTTTTGGGCGGGGTCGCGCTGATCTATTCGCTTGCCTGGAATTTCAACCTCGGCTCCTTCATCTCACAGGTTGCCTGGCTGATCATCACCGTTATCGGATACATCCGTTTCCGCATGGTTGCGCGTCGCCGCGTCGCTCTTCCGCAGGAATGATATGTTTAACAGATCCGATCATCTTTATGTGATTGGATCTGTTCCATTGCTTGCTATCAGCCAGTCGGACACTTCCCGCACGATTTTACGCTGGTGACGATCAGCTGGTCGCATGAGATAGAAATAGGCGTCCGACCGCATCATGTGGCTATGCGCCGGGACCAATGTTCCGCTCGCAAGCTGCTCCTTGATAAGCCAAGTCCAGCCTAACGTGATACCGATGCCCTGCGTTGCGGCGGCAACACAAAGACCATAGTCACCGAGCCGCCATTCCAGTGCACCGGCTGGACGAGAAAGTCTGGCATCATGCCACCATTCCGGCCAACCCTGCCACTCGCGCATCGTGTCTTCAATGGCGAGCAGAACCGGTGCCTCCTGTTCCATGATGCCGGGCACGCCTGGCGCTGAGACGGGTACGACTTCCTCCCGACCCAGCACGGTCAGATTGACCCCGATGGGCCGCTCCTTGCGATAGAATAGCGCGAGATCAAACTCGTCCAGGCGCAGATGTGCCACGTCATCCGTTACACGCAACCGGATTTCGATTCCGGGAATTTCCGCCTTCAGCCTGCCTATTCGCGATAGGAACCACTGGTCGGCAATCCCGCGTGAACAGGCGATCGTGATTTGTCGCGGCCCAATCCATGCCCGCAAGCCGTCTGTGACAGCGCTCAGATCGCCCAGAAGTCGGCTTACCTCCGAGGCATAGCTCTCCCCGATAGCAGTCAACTGCACGCCGACAGGCAGACGATTGAACAGTTTCGAGCCTATGAAGGCTTCCAGCTTGCCAATCTGCCGACTGACGGCGCTTTGGGTGAGGCCGAGCTCCAAACCTGCGCGAGAGAAACTCCCGAGCCGAGCCGCACTGTCGAAAACTACCAGCGCGTTGAGCGGCGGCATGGATTGACGACCGACTGCCAAAGTTTATTTCTCCCGTTTCTCAGAAGGCATGCATCTTTTTATGGTTTAGGTTTTCTGTATCGGGTCCTTGTCAGTCAAGCCCCTCCGATGGATTATCTCGTCACGGATTTTTTGCCGATGAATGCGAGTTCTAGAAATCCAGTAGAAGTCAGTCGACCTTACGCGAAAAGCGAATAGTGTCACCCACTTCTTCAATCTGTCTGGAATGATTGAAAGCCGGAATGGTTTTCAGACTAAAGGTCAATCCAATTTTACTTGGCTAGTTTTACTTGGCTAGTTTGATTTGGCTAATTTGGTTTGGAAAGTAACCTGAGAAAAAAGCCGCCCCCGATGAGGGATGCGAGCAACCCTGCAGACATGGGCCACGGATAAGCGAGATTGCGCCCAAGCCAATCCGCAAAAACGAGCAGCAATGCGCCGAGCAGAGCGCTGGCCAGCAGGCGCGTCGTCACGCTTTTGAACCCGAGCAGGGCAGCAAAATGCGGCACCATAAGACCGATGAAACTGACAGGCCCGATAGTGATCGTTGCCGCTGTTGTTCCAACACCTGCAAGAGCAAGAAGGATCGCACGGCTTGACGAGACTTTGAGGCCAACAGCGCGCGCTGTCACATCGCCCAACGGAAAGATGTCGAGTGGGCGCCTGAAAAGAAGAGCCGCAAGCAGAACGATAATCGCGCAGATGCAAACCAAGGCCGCATCATTCCAGCCGATATTGCCCATGGAACCGGAAAACCAGTTCAGGAGGCCAGCTACACGTGGATTGCCGCTGGCAAGAAGCAGGATCATCAGAGCATGGAACATGCTTCCCAAGCCGACGCCGACAAGAAGAACACGCTCTGGCTGGAACGCCATACGCCAGCCGATCCCGACAATGGCGCTGAGCACCACCAAAGCGCCGATGGTGGCAACCACAAGCTTGGAAAGGCCGCTTGCATCGCCAATGAAGAGCACTGCGATTGCAAGCCCGAAGCCCGCGCCATAACCAATGCCAAGCAAGTCGGGACTGGCCATCGGGTTTCGGAGCGTACCCTGTAGAACAAGGCCCGCAACCGCAAGACATATGCCTGCGCCGGCCGCCGTAAAAATACGTGGCACACGCCACCATGTTACGGCCTCTGGTGCGCCAAAGCTCCAGCCTTCAGGTGTTCTCGACACCAACACCGATATGATCATGCAAAGGGCAAGAGCGCATGAAAGCGCTAAAAGCAGGCGAAGCGGTTTCTTGATCTGCTCTCTCGCCGGGGTGATTTCCTGCGTTGAAGGCACAGCAGGCAGACGAACGCGGCTTGCCAGAATGACAAGAATTGGGCCTGTGAAAAGGCCTGCAGCGGCACCCGCGGGAATGTTGCCGATGAAAGGCGCTACGGCGCGCAGCAGCTGATCGATACCGACAAGCAACAACGCGCCAAGCAAGGTCGACCATAAGAGCCTGCGTCCATCCTGTCCGGGCGCAAAAGTGCGTGCAAGATTTGGTCCGGCAAGTCCGATCATACCAATCAGCCCAAGACTGCTGGTGATAACCGCAGCCATCGCCGCCGCTGCAGCCAGCAGAACCAGCCGCATCATTGCTGGCGAAATACCAAGTCCCTTCGCCTGATTATCGCCAAGCGAAAGAAGATTGAGCGGTCGTTGCAGGATGAAGATGAGTGCAGCAAGCGGCAGGAGACGCGGGAGAAGATAAAGACAGACTTCCCAGCCCCCCTGCTGCAAAGAACCGGCCTGCCACGTCAGCAGGTTAATGAGGTAATCATGATTGAAAAGTACGAGCAGGCTGAAGATTGCATTGCAATAAAGCCCGACCATCAAGCCGGCCAGCACCACAGTTGTCGATGAAAATCGTCCGCGAGAGGCGATAAACAGCGAAAGGCTGAGTGCCACTCCGGCACCGATGAGCGCGATGACTTCGTTGCCCGCAATCCATAGGCCGGGTGCGAAAACCAGCGTGAAAGCCAGTGCGATCTGTGCGCCGGAGGCAACACCAAGAAGTCCGGGTTCAGCCAGCGGATTGCGCAGAACGGTTTGAAACACTGCGCCACCAAGCCCGAGCGTACCACCCACAAGCAGGCCAACCGCAAGACGCGGCAGAAAGCTGTAATAACCGACCACATGGCGTGGATCGTCCAGATTGGGAGCTGCCACGATGCGCAGCCATTCCGCCGGCGCAGCAATGCTGAGAAAGCCCTGAACAACGAGCAACAATACAAATGCGACCGACAAAGCCAGCATTGCCCAGCGCAGCGGGGAATGTCGCGTGTGGCCGCAGGTTGCTTCAAGGCCGCTCACGCCATGTTCTCCAATGCCGAGGCGATGAGATCCGCCAGATGGGCCGCAGAAGGTACACCGCCAAAAGGATGGAATTGATTGAGCCATGCCACGCGCCCGTCACGCACTGGTCGGAGCAATTTCCACATCGTGTTCTGTTGTAAGGAGCGTTCGGTCTGAACCCGCTGCGAGGGAATATCCACGACGAGAAACGCCGCATCAGCGCTTTCCATCAGCCGATCAAGTCCAACACGCGCCATGCCGGTTCCATTGACCGGGCCTTTCCAGACATTCGCAAGTCCGAGTTTTCGCAACACGGCATCGGGAAGCGTGCCTTCGCCGTACATGGTCATTTCACGCCCGCCGATATCAGGCAGCATGATACCCACCGCATAATCATGCTTCGAGACAGTCTCACGCGCCTTTGCAAAACGGCTTTCCGCGTCCTCAACCACAGAAGACGGCACGGAAGGCGAAACACCGCACAAGTCCGCGACGCGGTTCAGTATCTCGATCGCCAACTGGTATCGTTCGACATTCGGCGTTGTGATACTCGGTACAAGCTCGACACGCGCAACATCCGCGATGCGCGGCGTCATCACGAGATTATAATCCGTTGCTATCACAAAATCGGGCTTCAGCGCTGCAAGGGCTTCAAGATTGATCTCCCAGAACGGCCCGACATCAACAACCGTTTCCGGCAAAACCGGTGCTGCCATGCGCTGACGATAGAATGCTGTATCGGAAAGCCCTACGGGCACAATCCCGAATGAAAGCATGGCTTCTGCCGCTGCCCAGTCGATCGCCACCACACGTGGAGGAGATGCGGCGGCGGCTCTGAAACCAAAGCCAGAAAGCCCCGCGCAAAGCGCGAGGCCCGAACCGAACATTATCTGGCGACGTGTCAGCAAAACGCTCGCCTCAGAAACTGACCTTCACACGGCCTATGACCGAGCGGCGATCGCCTTCGTAGCAGCTGAACGCATCCTCGCAGGTGGTGAAATACTTCTTGTCAAACAGGTTTGTGGCATTCACCTGGAAGGTCATGTCCTTGTACTTGTAGCTCACACCGGCATCGACGAGTGTTCGGCCATCGACCTTGATCGTATTGGCTTTGTCGCCATAGCTCGCACCCACATAACGCACGCCGCTACCAAGGCTGAGGCCTTCAAGCATGCCGCTGTTGAACGTGTAATTGAGCCAAGCCGAAGCCTGGTGTTCCGGCACCATCGTCACCTGCTTGCCGATGAACGCCGCAGCATCTTCGGTGATTTCCGCCTTGGTATAGGTGTAGGAACCGACGAAATCCCAGCCATAGCTCAGATCGACCTTGCCTTCGAGTTCCAGCCCGCGCGAATGCACCTCGCCCGTTGCCTGTGGCCCATCGATATAGCTGTAGGAAACGACATTCGATTTCACGATGTCGAACCACGCCAGCGTGAACAGCGCGTCGATTTCCTTTGGCTGATATTTTACACCGACTTCCCACTGACGGCCTTCCGACGGATCGAAAGTATTGCCGCTGTTATCCGTGCCGAGATTGGGCACGAAGGATTCCGAATAGCTGACATAGGGCGCGATGCCCCATGGCGTCACATAGGTGATACCCGCGCGCCCGCTGAATTTCCCGATATTCTGATCTGTATCACTGGAATCGAGACGATTATGACTATTGAGGTCCAGCCAGTCATAGCGCCCGCCCAAAGTGATAATCCAGTTGTCGTTGAACTTGATCTGGTCCTGCGCATAAAGCCCGGTCTGATTGTATTTCTGGCGATAGCTTTGCGTTACCGTCGTCGGAACAGAAATCGGAATGCCATAAGACGGATTGAACGGGTTCAGCGTCGGGGCCGGATCACGATACTGCGTCACATCGGAATCCGAATAGGAGTAATCAAGGCCGAACAGAGCCTGATGCGAAATATTGCCGGTTTCAAATTCTGCGATGGCCTGATTGTCGACCACCAGCCCGCTCATATTCTCATCGAAGCGACGCGCCTGCCGCGTGATCCCGGTCGGCCCGAGCCCAAGCGCCAGCACATTGTCGAGCAGGAAGCTGACCTGTCCGTAACGAAGGTTCTGCTTCACCGTCCAGGTGTCGTTGATATGATGTTCAAACTCATAGCCGATGCTGCCTTGTTTCTGGACGCTGCGGTTGAAATCAGGATCACCAACCAGAATATTGGGGTAATTCGGATAAAGGCTGCTAATCGTCGCAGGCAGCACGCTGCCGCCACTATCGTCGCGCAGCAACTGGCCCGAAACCGTCAGCGACGTATCCGCATCGGGTGCCCAGGTGAGCGAAGGCGCGATCATGTAGCGATCGTCCTTGACCTCGTCGCCATTGGAATATTCGAACTGCGTGTTGCCCTTGCGAACCACGCCGACCAAACGATAGAGCAGCGTCTTGTCTTCATTGACCGGCCCGGTCAGGTCGACGCCAACCTGCTTGCGATTGAAACTGCCATATTCGACCGATGCTTCATGCGAAGCTTCAGCCTGCGGCTTCTTGGTAACGCGATTGACCAGACCGCCAGCATCGCTCTGTCCGTAAAGCGACGAAACAGGACCACGCAGCACTTCAATGGAGTCCAGCTCGTACGGATCGGTACGGAAGAAGGTGTAGGAATTGGAGAGCTGACGCAGGCCGTTCTGATAGGAACTGGTCGACTGCGCGTTGAAACCGCGCATGAAAATCCAGTCATAGCCTTTTGGATCCGGACCATAGGTTTCGATGCTCACTCCAGGCACATAACGCAGCATTTCCGTGACGCTTTGCGCATTCTGCATCTCGATCTGCTTGCGGCTGACAACAGATACTGACTGCGGCACCTCAATAAGCGGCGTATTGGTCTTGGTGGCCCCGCCCGAACTTTCAACGACAACGCTCCTCGACGTGTCGCTGCCACTATTGCCTTCAACGGTAATCGTATCGAGGAGCAAAGACCCATCAGGAGCAACCGCGCCAGCATCGACTGATTGCTGCGCCGATATCGCGACGGTATTGCCGCGCAAACTATATGTGAGGCCAGAACCGGAGAGAATTCGGCCTAGTGCTTCCGAACGTGTCAGCGAACCTTGTGCACCGCCGGAGTTCTTGCCGCGCACAATATTTGCATCAAAGAACAGCTGAACGCCGGTTTTGTTTGAGTATTGCACCAGCGCTTTGGACAACGGCTGTGCTGCAATATCAAACGACGTGCGCTGCACCTGGCTATTTGCAGCGGCTTGCGCCCAAACCGTACTTGGCGTGAGTGCCGCGACCGCAACCAGCGCACTTGCCGCGAGCAGATGCGCTGACAGCCCGGTTTTAAGAAGAGCCTGAGAACCTTGGCCACGACCAGTCTGAGTTCGGCTCTTCATATCGACGCGCATAGTTTAATCCCCGATGTCTGATGCCCCTGCTTTTGGCAGGATTTTCCTGTTACTTCATGGCTGCCACGCAGCCCCTCAGAGGATTAGACACCTCGGAAACGCGATCTAATGATCGGTAGCTTAAAAAATTTGATTTTTTTAATCCAGTTATTATCGCCGTGTAACGACGGTCACCCAGCCGGAACCGTTCAGGACTCTGACCGGCAAGGTTTCGGCAATGGTTGCAAGAGCCGCTTCGGCATCACGCGTATCAAAAATTGCCGTAACCGGCATATTGCCGATTTCTGTGTCGGTGAGGAAAATCCTGCCACGACGATAGCGTTCCAGCTCGCTCAGTACGCGGCTGAGCGGAACGTCCTCAAAGATAATCCTGTCATTGCGCCAGGCTTCAACCGTCTGCGGGTCGGCCCGTTGCGGCAAAGCCGCTTCATCACCGCCATAAGTTATCTGCCAGCCCTCATCAAGGCGCACCGGATCGCTTTGACCAAAAGCCACTGAAACTGCATGCTCAACCACTGAAACAGTGACCGCCCGATCGATCAGTTTCACGTCAAAAGCAGTCCCGAGCGCAGTGATCGTGCCGCCATTGGCGCTAACCACAAAGGGGCGCGACGGATCGGAGGCGACCTGAAAGAACCCCTGCCCTTCATGGAGCACAAGGTTGCGCCCGTTGCCCGAAAAATCGAGGGAAAGCGCCGAATAGCTGCCAAGCTCGACAGTGCTTCCATCGGCAAGCGTAAAGCTGCGACGTTCACCGACACCCGTTTGATAAGTCGCAAACAGACCGGGACGCGACAAGAGATAAGCGCCAGGCAGAAGAACGAGAGCGGCAAGGCCACCCAGAACAACGCCGCGCCGGCCCACACGACCGTCCGATTTATGGCCCGATTGGCGGATGCGGTCATATTCAGGCTTCACGGCATCGAAGCGTTGCCACAGCGTCTGCGCACGCTCATAGGCCACTCGATGCGCAGGGTCAGATGCAATCCAGGCTGAAAACGCACGCCGGTCATCGGCGCTGACGGTTTTGTCCTGTAACAGCACAAACCATTCCAGCGCCTTCATGTAAACCGGATCGGTTTCAAACTCCTTCATGGGCGTCTTGATGTTCCCGCTTATAATTACTCTGAAAGCCGCCTGTCGAGTTCAGCCAGCGCTGACACGATCTGCGTTATAACCGTATTTCGGGAAATTCCCATACGCTCGGCAACTTCGTCATAACTCAACCCCTCGATCCGGTTGAGAACAAAGGCTTCGCGCCGACGCGGCGGAAGCTGCGTGACGGAATGTAAAAGACGATGAAGCTCGCTGCGATAAAGCACCGTCATTTCCGGCGATGGTCGCGCATCGGCAAAGCGCTCGGGCTCATCGACCTCGATTTCGACATCCGCCCTGCGGCGGGCATCGCGTAAGTGATTGAGCGCAAGATTGCGCGCTGTGCGCTTTACATAAGCAGGACCTGGCGCCTGTGCCGTATCTTCATAGCGGGAAAGCAGGTTCAGGAAGGCTTGCTGAACGACATCTTCAGCCGTGGCGGTATTTCCGACAATACGACGCACAAAAGCCCGCAGACTGATCTGCTCGCTTTCATAGAGTTCTGCCAGATCCCACAACCGGGAAGTCATTTGTTCGCGTGCTCCGAACTAAACATATGCTCCAGCATCTGCGGACGAACAGACACTCATTCACGCGATAAAGGCCCGGAAAATATCGCGCAATCACAATGATTTAGAAGAGTTCCAGGCAGAGAAAACAAACATGCGTCAAATACTCATCTTTTATCGTTTTAAAACATTGGCTTCGGCGGGGAACTCGCGCCCGCTTTCATTGGAAACAAGAGGGCGGCGGCGGAAACTTTGTTGCCCGGATGTACCTAAAATATCACATCATTTGCAGATCAATGAGCCGGCATCGCGATGATATAATGATGCTTCGATCCTCAAGCGGGTTGAGGCATTCTCGGCAAACTGGTCAGCAGTTTCCTCGTATAGGCATGCTGCGGATCGGCCAGAATGTCCCGCGTATTGCCCTGCTCCACGATCCGGCCACTTTCCAGAACGATCAGCCGTTCGCACAAGAGCGCAACCAGTGCGATGTCGTGCGACACCACCACAAAAGTCGTGCGTTCTGAAAGAGAGCGCATGAGATCGATGATACGGGCCCGTGTTGTCAGATCGAGCGCGCTGACCACTTCGTCGGCGATGACGAGCTCAGGTTTAGAGACAATCGCCCGAGCGATGGCTATACGCTGGCGCTGGCCACCTGAAAACTCGTGCGGATAGCGGCGGGCGGCATCCGCTGGCAAATCGACGGAATCGAGCGCCTGTGCAACTGCCTGCGCAATATCGGTCTCGATTTTCAAGGATCGCAGCGGCTCGGCAATGATGTCGAAGACACGCTGGCGCGGATCGAGCGATGAATAGGGATCTTGAAACACCGCCTGCACCGAACGGCGAAAATCGCGCATGAAACCGCGATTGCCAGTATCCAGAGGCTTGCCGCGAAACGAAACGTTCCCCGAAGACGGGCGCTGCAGTCCAAGCAGCAGTTTCAACATGGTCGTTTTGCCGGAACCGGACTCACCGACAATGCCCAGATTGCTTCCGGTCTCAAGTTTCAGATCGACATCATGCAAAACCGTCTTACCGCCGGCATAGGCAAAGGAAACGCCCGAAAGGTCCATCAAAGTCATCGCGCAACCTCCAGAGCGGCATCGAACGCCCGTGCAGCGGCCACGAGCCCCTGCGTATAGGGCTGCTGCGGATCGGTGAAAAGCGTCGCAACCGGCCCTTCTTCTATAAGTTTTCCGTATCGCAGGACCAGCGCGCGTTCCGTAACGGCCGCAACCACCGGCAAATCGTGACTGATGAACAGAAGCCCCATTCCCTCGTCCCGCACCAATTGCTCCAGCAGCTTCAAAATCTCGGCCTGCGTGGTGACATCGAGCGCCGTCGTCGGCTCGTCCGCGATCAGAAGCTTGGGGCGACAGGCGAGAGCCATTGCGATAGCCGCACGCTGGCGTTGACCCCCCGATATTTCATGGGACCAGGATCGGGCAATGCGTTCCGGGTCCGGCAGGGATACACGCTCCAGAAGCGAGTGAACCTCGGCATTCACGTCAGCTTGCCCAATTCTGCGACCATCCCGAAGCGCGCGGCGACGAACGACCAAGCCGACTTGTTTGCCAATCCGCATCAGTGGGTCTAGCGCAGTCATCGGTTCCTGAAAAACCGTTGCAATGCTCTGCCCGCGCAATGGTACCAGGTCCCGATCTCGCGCCCCTATCACTTGGTGGCCGTCGAGCGTGATCGATCCGCTTGCCCGCATGCCGTCCGGCAACAGTCCCATGATGGCAAGAGCCGTCAACGACTTGCCTGAACCGGATTCACCGATCAAGCCAACCCGTTCACCCTGTCCAACCGACAGCGAGACGCCTGAAACCAGAGACCTGCCTGCCGTTTCTATATGGAGGTTCTCCACATTCAGCAAAATGCTCAACGTTGTCTCCTCCGTGTTGGGTCGGCCACGTCACGCAGCCCGTCGGCAAACAGATTGAGCCCGATCACCAATGAGACAAGCGCCAGACCGGGTGCTATGGCACCGAACGGCGCCGTATAAACCGACGCTTGTGCCTCCTGCAGAAGCCGTCCCCAGGATGAATTGGGCGGTGGAGCGCCAAGACCAAGATAGGAAAGCGATGCTTCCGCGATCACCGCCAGCCCGAACTGAAGCGCAAAATTGACGATCAGCGTCGGCCAGATGTTCGGCAGCACATGGATGCGGACCAACCCGAGCCGTGATGTGCCGGAAATGCGCGATGCCGTAATGTAATCCATCGCCAGAACCCGCTTGGCGAGGATGCGGGTCAGACGTGCCACGATGGCCGATCCGGCGATACCGATGGCCACGATGGCGGTCGTCAGGCTTGCACCGTCGCTGGAAGCCACGATCAACATGGCCAGCAACAGGGTTGGGAAGGCGATGAGAATATCGAGCGTTGCCGCCAGCACATCATCAAGCGTCTGCGTTGCAAACGCCGCAAGCACACCCAGCGTGACGCCAATCACTGCGCTGAGTGCGATGGCTCCACAGCCGACGATAAGCGCAATGCGCGAACCGATCATGATTTGCGTCATCAGATCGCGTCCCAGACGATCCGTACCGGCCCAATGCAGCCAGGACGGAGCCTCCAGTCGTCCGCCGACCATTTCGCCAGCACCGTAAGGTGTCCAGACCAGCGAGAGAAGAGCGACGGCCAGATGCAACCCCAGCAGCAATCCACCCACAATAAGGGGCCATGGCAGTCGGTAAGCCGGCTTTTCATCCCCGACGGCAAGCGTCATATCAGCAGGCTCCGTCATGCACGACCTCCCGCAGACCGCTGGCGCAAGCGCGGGTCAATCAGTCGTTGCAGGAGATCTGCGGCAAAGCCAACCAGCAGCACCAGAAGCGTCGATACAAACAGAACACCCTGAACATTGGGATAGTCGCGCTGCTCTATGCCGAGCAGAAGCATCGAACCGAGACCCGGCAACGAGAACACACGTTCGACCACCACAGCACCAAGCAAAGTCGAGGCAAGCTCGATACCGAGGATCGAGATCACCGGCACCGCGCCGTTGCGAATACCGTGACGGACAAGCGCCTGCGAGAATGTCGCGCCAAGCGCCCGTGCGGTACGAAGATAGTCGCTGCCAAGCACGTCCTGCGTGGCCGAACGGACATAACGGATCAACGATGCCGACATGACGATGGCAATGGTTGTGACCGGCAATACCAGCGATTGAAAAGCAGCTGGTGCCGACTGCCATCCGCGTGATGGGAAACCACCCGAAGGAAACAACCGCAGCTTAACTGCAAAAAACCAGACCAGCAGAATGCCTATCCAGAACACCGGCACGGCGATGCCGAGCTGGGAGATGACGGATATCACCGTTCCATACCAGCGGTTCTGGCGCACGACCGACAGAATACCGAGTGGTACCGCGATCATGATCGCAACGACGAATGCCATCAGCGTCAAGGGCACGGTCACAATCAGCCGCTTGCCGATTTCGGCAAGAACCGGTGCTCCACTCACAAAGGAATTACCAAGATCAAAGCGCAGGAGGCTACCGATAAAACGCAGAAACTGCTCATAGAGAGGCAGGTCCGAACCGACCTGCTTGCGCGCTGCCTCGATCTGCGCCGCATCCGCGCCGACAGAAACAAGCGCATTTGCGGGATCGCCCGGCAGAAGGCGCAACAGCAGAAACAACACGATCGATGCGATGAAAACCGACAGAACCAATATGGCTGAACGGCGTATGATATAGGCGAAAATAGCGTTTACCTCTCCGATGTGAGGGCAGCGCTCGGACCCTCATGCAAATGCGACAACGCCGCCGGAAATTAATTCAGGCGGCGCGGTCTGTCGAGCTGATGTTCTCGATATCGACAGGCGGTTATTATTCCGCTTTCACAATGTCATAGGCAGAAAACTGGGAGTTCAGGCCGTTGATCGGGTAGCCGCTCACTGATTTTTTCGAAACAACGATCTGCGGATAGAGGTAGAACCAGTTGCTGGCCGCATCTTCGGCAATGATCTTGTTCGCCTCGGTCAGCTTGGCCGTCTGTTCATCCGTCGTAGCACTTGCTTCCGCTTCCTTGATGAGCTCGACAACCTTCGGATTGTTATAACCCCAATAGAAATCGGGATTGCCATAGAACACGATATCGCGATGGTTCACATGCTCCTGCAAGGTGGCCTGGAAATCGTGTGCCTTATAGACCTTCGTGTACCACTCATTGGCAGTGATGACGTTGATCTTGACGGTTACGCCGACCTTGGCCAGCTCGCTCTGGATGAACTGCGCGGCAATCGGGTGTGGATCGTAATTCGGCGTATCGATAGTGAAGGTGAAGCCATCCGGGTAACCAGCTTCCTTGAGAAGTTCCTTGGCACTTTCAGGATCATAGGCGTCGACCTTGGTGAGATCGACATACCACGGATCGGTCGGCGGTACGAATGAGCCGATCAGCGTGCCATAATCGCCCCACACAGCCTTCAAAAGCTTCTGGTCGTCGATTGCACGGGCGAGCGCCTTGCGCACTTTGACATTGTCGAATGGCGCAATACGGTCGTTATAGGCCAGCAGCAGCTTGGTGGTCGACTGCCCTTCGCTGACGGTGAAATCGGGATTGTCCTTGAACTGGGCTAGCGAATCCGGGCTTTGAACCGACGTGATGATATCAACCGAACCGGTCAGCAAAGCATTGTTCAGCGCGCTTGCATCGGTGAAATACTGGAAGACCACCTCGCCGTTTTTCGGCTTGGCGCCCCAATATTTATCGAAGCGCGTCATCGACAGGGACGACCCGCGACGCCAGTCTTCCAGCTCGTAAGGTCCGGTTCCGTCTTCCTTCGACTGCAGATCCTTCGCTTCGTCGTTCACCACCCATACATAGCTTAGATTGTACGGCAGCGAGATTGAGCGCGAAGACAGCTTGACGATAACGGTTTCATCATCCGGAGTCTCAACGGCCGAAATAGTCTTGAGGCTGCTTTTGCGTGAGCTCTTCGATTCCGGCGCGGCAACGCGCTCGATGGAGAATTTGACGTCCTTGGAAGTCAACGGCGCTCCAGAGTGAAAAGTCACGCCCGGCTGCAGCTTGAACGTATAGGTCAGCCCGTCGTCGCTAACGCTGTAATCCTTCGACAGGACCGGCTCGACTTTGCCGTCGTCGGCAAGCCGGAACAGGGCCTCATAGACATTGCCGTTGAAGGCTTCGTTGATGCCCTGCCCTGCACCGGCGGTATTGTCGAGGTTTTGCGGCTCGTAGAGCGAGCCGATATTGATTGTCGCGTCCGGGTCGCTTTCCTGCGCCAACGCCTGGCTGAACGATCCGATACCGAGCGTCACGGCCAATGCCGCGCTCAAGCTCCAGTAAGCCAATCCAGATTTGCGATCACGAATGTTGAAGCCGCCCATATTATTCTCCTGCGTGGAAAGCGCCCTATCAGGCTCTCCGTTAGCAACGCTTATACCGCGACCGCGAGAGCATCGGTAAGCGGTGGCACCGTGAGATAGCGAGAATTATTAGAAATTTATTCCATAAAGAGTCAATCTATTGGATAAACCATCCGGACTGCAGCACAAACCGTCCGATATAAGGCGCACTGACAAAGCATAACCTCAAGAGATCAGCCATGACTTATATGGATCGGAACCGCGTACAGGATCTGCTCACCGCAGAAGGACTGGATGCACTGGTGCTTTTTCAGCCGGAAAACTTTCGCTATGCCACCGGAATTGCTGCGGGCGTGGCGACAATGTGGGGGCGCGCCGGTTCGGCCATAGCGCTGGTTCCAGCGGATGCCTCGACACGTGCTGGCGCCATTGTCAGCGATCAGGCGCTGACAGCAGCACGCGCAACGGCTGATGAGATCGACTTCCGCTCGCATCGAATCTGGATCGACGCCGTCGCGGTTCGCAACGCCCACTCGATAGAAGACCTCAACGCTGCCTATCGCAACAGTGGTAATATCGGTCCCCGCCCGGAAACCTTCGACCAGAAAGCAGCCTTTCAACTGCTTGCAGATATGATTGCCGAACGTGGTCTCGCTCAAGCCAGCCTCGGCGTCGACCTTGAATTCATGCCTGTGGCTGATTTTGTGTTGTTGAAAGAAATTCTGCCTTTTGCCCAATGGCGCGATGCTTCCAGCATCGTAAGGCGGTTGCGCCTGATAAAGAGCCCCCGCGAGATTGGATATCTACGCAATGCCGCCCGTTATGCGGAAAGCGGGTTGCAGAATATGGCGACTGCAGCGCGGTCGGGCTCCACAGCCGCCGAGCTTTCCGATGCCTGGCTGACCGGAGCGACCAATGCTGCCAAAGCAAACGGCCAGAGCCTGTCCGGCCATTGGGCCTATATTTCGGTCGGGCCGAACCTTCAAAACCCTGCCGCACAACTGGCGCAAGGCGACCTCATCAAGGCCGATGTCGGCACGCTTGTGAATGGTTATTCTTCGGATGGCGCGCGCACCTTCGTCTATGGCAAGCCTGCTCCTCTTGCAGAGCAGATTTACAAAGCGCTCCAGGAGACCTTTCAAGCCGGAACAGCTCTGCTGAAACCCGGCAACACATTCGGTCAGGTTCACGAAGCGATGCTCTCCACCATGCGTCGTCATGGCTTTAGCGAATATTATCGTGGGCATTTCGGGCACTCGGTCGGCTCGGCGCTCGGGATCGAGGAATGGCCTTTCATCTCGCATGGCAACGACATGGCCATCGAACCGAACATGGTGCTGGCCGTGGAGGCGCCGTTTTACGCAAACGGACTAGGAGCCCTCATGATCGAAGAACAGTTCCTCATCACCGCCGATGGCGCTGAAACCATGAACGTTCTTTCACAAGAGCTTGTCTCGATAGGCTGAATAGAATGAGGTAGTTGCTGCTCCCGCTCAAACTCTTTCAATATCGAGATTATACTCCCCATCGCGTTGATGGCGGTGCATTTTTCTTTTAATCTTTCCAGAGTGCGAGAATGAGACTCCCATATCATTGATGGAGATAGGGAGTCTCATGCTGCGAAGGTTATCGTCGAAGCCAGCACCTACCACTTCACCTTGAAGCCAACACTCCCCTTGACGGCATAGCTGTTGGCGAAGTGATTGAGGGAAGTGTTGATAGAGCCTTCGCCGTAGACAGCATATTTGTTGTCTGCCCAGGCATAGGTGCCGCCAGCGCCGATCCCAGCCCAGGTCCGGTCATTGTCGGTTTCGAAGTCGATGCCGGACACGTTGACCGTCGTCCCGCCAAGGAATGCCTGATAGACATTGGCAATGCCATAGACGCTGGTATTGACCATCAGTCCGTCATTGCCTTTCCAGTCCGAGCGATAATCCGCTGCGAGGCCCAGGCGTCCCAAAAGACTGTCACCATCATGCAAACTGACGCGACTGCCCCATGTATCACTGAATTCATCTGCATCAATGGATGACCACATCAGCTGTGCTTGTGGCGTGAGTGCCCAGCTGCCCTGCATCGGGATACGCTGCCCGGCTTCGATGCTCAGTGCATAGCCTGTCGCCTTGCGTCCATCGGCAAGGCCGGTATTGGCGGTCCAGGAGTTGAGGTCGTTGTCGAACCACGTCACCTGACCCTGACCGTCAACATAGAAGCCGTTATTGCCGTACCAGGTCGCGGTCGCTCCAAGGCTCCATGCATCCGTGCTGATATCACCATCGCCATGGAAGGAAGAGACATCGCCGCGGGCATGGCCGTATTGTCCGGTGATGCCGCCAATCAGCTTGCCATTCTCGCCCTCATAGAACTGGCCATCGACACCGGCCTGCATGATGACAGTATTGATGTCCTGCTTCATCTGCGACGTTGACGTGTCTGGCTCAAGACGATTATGCCCGCCTTCGACGCGTGCCCAGACACCATACTCATTCACCGTTGCGCCGTTGTCTGAACCATTGCCGTTCTCACCAGTCCAGTAACGACTGCCGACACGCTGCTGGAGGGTGGGCAATTTGTTGAGAGCCAGCATGTTTTGAACATAGCCCTCGTAAACAGGAACACCAGCGCTGTAACGGGGTCTCGGGTTGGAGCCGGAATTGGGTCCATCGACATGGCTGACGAGATACCAGTCACCGTCAGTCGGCGTCCTCTTGCTGCCCTGCTGCAATGTGTAGGCATAGGCGCCGCCGACAACTGCCTGCTGGCCATCCTTGGTCTTGTAGCTGTTTGCCAGCGAGAACGAGCCATTCGATGAGCCTGACACATCGACAACCTTGATGCCGTTGACAGTCTGTGCGCCGGAACCACCTGCATTGTTCACATATAGCTTTGTCGACCCCGATGTATCACCATCGACCTTCAGCATGTCGGTTTTGGAATCATCGCCACCCAGAACCGTATTGACGGTCATCATGCCGCCATTGCCCGTGTAATTGCCCGCAACGTTGAGCACGGTTCCGCCTGTGCCGCCGAAATTGACGTTCCCGGTGTTGCCAAGGCTGGCAAGCGAAGTGGAGTAGCCACCAAGATCAAGTGTGCCGTTGCTGGCAACTTCATAGCCCGAAGATGATGCGTTGAAAGCGCCTTGTGCGCCCTGTTTCAAAGTGCCGCCGGAAACCACCGTCTGGCCTGTGTAACTATTGACGCCAGCCAATGTAAGTGTGCCGGAACCAGTCTTGGTCAAAGCGCCGGAGCCATCGACCACACCGGAGAACAGCGTATCGAAACTCTGGTCAAGGTTGAGATTGCCGCTGCCCATGGCGACATCGCCCGCACCGGCAAGACCACCTGCCGTCGTATTGAAATTCGCGAGATCGACCTTCGCACCTTCATTGACGGTCAACAGACCTGAACCGAAAGCATGATCGGCAGTTCCAGCTTGAACTGTCCCTTTCTCAATAGTCAGGCCACCGGTAAAGCTGTTATTGCCGGACAATACCAAAGTGCCATCGCCTTGCTTGCGAAGATACCCATTGCCCGACAATGCCTGTGAAACAGTGAAGGTGTTACCAGCATCCGCGATATCAAGCCCGCCGCCATGCTCACCCAAATTCAGCGACCGGGTGGTGGAGGTGAAGCTCGTACCCGTCACCTGCAGCGTGCCGCCGTCAAGCGTCAGACCGGCAGCAGCCGCACCAAGGCTCGCATCCGAAGAAACGGAAAGCACACCATCGGCAATGGTAAAACCTTGAGTAAAATTGCCTGTTCCGGTCAGTGTCCAGGTACCGGAACCGTCTTTGCGATTGGATTGAAATCCTTGATACTGCGTACCAATCAAAGATACGTCGAAACTGCCGTCATCTGAACCGCCAAGCACAAAGGTATTTCCCTGTGTGCCACCTGCCACCACAACGTTTCCTGTGATGGACGAGCCATCATGAATCTCAAATGTGTTATTGCTGCCGAGAATATCGATCGCGTTGGCATCGGCCCCACCTGCAGAAATAACACCTTCGTTGACGACATGCGCATCAGAATCGATGCGAACACCAGAACCGGAAGCACCCTTTACACCATGCTGATAACCCAACCCACCGTGGCCACCGGTGACTTGTCCCCGATTGATGAAGTTTCCGCCTGCTACATATACGCCGCTACCGCCCGCTCCCCCGTGAGCTCCAGGGTTAACGTCAGAGGAATCATTCGAGGCGTTCCCTCCAGCGCCACCAGTTATGGAACCTCCGTTTATAAGAGAACTGGATTGCACAACCACGCCGTCGCCGCCACCGCCGCCGCCAGCCTTGTAGGCTGCCGGCGAGGAACCACCCGCGCCACCGGCACCGCCGGATACTGTAGCTCCAGTGGATATTCTAAGTGCTGCCCCGCGCAAGACAACGCCGGCACCACCACCACCGCCGCCGCCTGCAGCTTTCTGATAAGCACCCACGCCGCCAAGCCCGCCGGCACCGCCGGTTACGGTTGAACCACTCAACAGTGAATAGGAATCATTGTTTTTGAGAAACAACCCTGCTCCGCCGCCGCCGCCGCCGGATCCTCTATTCTTTACACCGTCACCGCCTTTTCCGCCTTGGAGATTGACCGGATCCGAACCTACGGTTGTCGCCCCAACGTCGCCGCCCTTACCTCCGGCGGTAATCACACCACTCATAATAGAGGTAGCACCGTCCCCACCTACCCCGTCAACAGAAGCTGCTCCACCGAACCTGTTAATTGCATCAAGGCCACCACCGCCGCCGCCATAGCCATTCCCCTTGCCGCCTGCGGCCGAATATGAATCCGGCAGACTCGACGAATCCAAGGTATCTCCCGTTCCTCCGGCACTCCCCGGCAGATCGTCAGCGTGAGCGATACTGATGCCGCCAATGAGAGGCGCAACCGTTAGTGGAGACACAACGGAAATGGTCAGAGCCAAATATGATGCGCTATTTAAGAATAAAGTATATAATTTGCTCATAATATTTCCATAGAAAATAATTGATTTTTGATCAATGTATATGAATATAATCCACCATTCCAATAAAAAAACAATTCTATTGTAAAACTTAGATTACTAATAATTATATTTATTATATTGAATAAATACACTGAACTGTGAATCGATATAATCATGAATCTTGTGATTGAATCCGTATCGTCTCACTGGAGGCAAGTTCTACCAACACGTTCCTTGCGTTCCGCTCAAGCAGCTGTGATCGGTTATCGTCGCTGAGGCCGTCGTGCCGCCTGTCTTAGACAAACAGCATCTATTCAATCCATTCCAGCGCGAGCAGGAAGGTCGCCCGACGATGCGACTACCGGCAAACGTCTCGTTACAAAATTGAAGAACCGAAAGCGTTGGCAGCCGAAAATGCCCGGCTCAAACTCCTTTTAAGGAGCAACTGAAAACCAAACTCGGAGAATTGTAGTGGCCGTCGCCCACTTCTTGTCGAAGATGATGGCCGGGCGTAGTGTCCTGATCTTTCAGCTTACCAACTGATTTCGTCGCCATTATAGGACAGGAAGGCCCCGGTTTTGGGAGCACCGGCGATTACCGTTCTCAATCCACACGCGCTGTTCTCCGCATTCACGACTGCTCCTTCACCGCCCATATCCGTCTTTACCCAGCCGGGGTGAAGTGCAATCACCTTTATGCCTTCAGCCCGAAGATCCAAGGCCAGTTGGGCGGTCGCCATGTTCAATCCGGCTTTGGAGCACCGATAGGCATAATCGTCATCGTCATCGTCCAGCAGACCCTCTGAGATCGAGCCGGCCCGGCTGCTGATATTGGCAATCATCGGCTCCGTGCCACGCGCCAGGCAGTTCCGCAATGCGCGCGCTACCAGAACAGGGCCGAGCATATTTGTCCTGACGACTGCCATGAAATCATCCGGATCGAGCGGCGCAAGGCCAGCAATGCGACTGCGAACAGCCGCATTGTTGATGACAAGGTCCAGAGAACGCATGGCCAGACGATCACCAAGCGCTGCCACCGAAACCGGGTCAGCCGTATCGAGCATCTGAAACTCGATACCGGGGGCGCATGGCGTTTCAGGCGGCCGGCGACCGCAGGCGATCACACGCCAGCCATCCTTGGCATATTGCCATGCCAGTTCGCGGCCAAGGCCGCGTGTGGCTCCGGTAATGAGGACGGTCCTGTGCCCGTTGTCAGCCAATCGCCGCGCTCCTCGTTTCAATATTTCCGTCCTGCCTTGCAATGAGGGCATAAACCTCGCCAGAATATTTGACGCGACGCTCCTGGGTTTTGAAATCGATATGGGTAATGCCGAACGGTGTCGTGTAACCAAAGGCCCACTCAAAATTGTCTGTCAGCGTCCAGGCGAAGTAACCCCTCACCGGCACGCCCTCATCAATGGCTTTGGCCACCTGCTCCAGATGATCGACATAATATTTCGCTCGCAGATCGTCCCAGACATGCCCATCCGGCCCCACATCTTCCGGCCGCGTTGCCACGCCGCTTTCGGAAATATAGATTTCCTTTGGCGCATAACCGTCATTTACATAATGAAGAATGTCATAGATGCAGCGCGGCCAGACTTCATAACCAACTGCGGAATAGGTGCCTTCCGGCTGTACGCGACGATAGTTGAGCGGTGGCAGTTCGTCACCTGCCGCGATCACAGACCGGCGATAGATGTTAACGCCCAGATAATCGAGCGGCTCCGCAATCGTCTTGTTGTCTTCCGGATGGATGGGCGGCAGGAGATCGCCGTAAAGCTCCAACATGTCCTGCGGATAGGCGCCCTTGAAAACGGCATCTAGGAACCAGCGGTTCTGTGCACCATCGAAACGTTTCGCTGCCGCAACGTCACGCGGATCGTCGCTGGCCGGTTCCGCCACGTTGAGATCGAACACAATGCCCACGGAGACATCAGCGCGTTCTGCACGAATGGCCTGAACAGCCTTGCCGTGGCCAAGCAGTGCATGATGGCTTGACGTGACCCCACCCTTCACGCCATCAGCCAAGCCCGGCGCATCTTCGGCGCTGGCATGGCCTGACCAGCAGAAGGTCCATGGTTCATTGAGCGTCGTCCACTTCTTGACGCGATCACCGAAACTGCGAACGGCAACCGAGGCATATTCGGCCAGCGCATCCGCAGTCTCCCGAACATACCAGCCGCCCTTGTCCTGCAAGACCTGCGGCAGATCCCAATGATAGAGCGTCGCATAGGGTTCGATGCCCGCCTCCAGCAGATCGTCTATGAGGCGGTCGTAAAAGCCTATTCCCTTGGAATTGACCGCACCGTACCCCCCCGGCAAAATCCGGGTCCAGGCGAGGGAGAAGCGATAGGCTTTAAGGTCCATCGCTTTCAGCACCGCAATGTCCTCGCGCCAGCGATGGTAGTGATCGCAAGCAACGTCACCGCTGGACTGGTCGATGATTGCGCCCGGCTTTTTGCTGAACCGGTCCCAGATGCTCTCGCTCTTGCCGTCTTCATAAGGGGCGCCTTCGATCTGATAGGCCGAGGTCGCGGCACCAAAAGCAAAGTCCTTCGGAAAGACCAGTCCGGAGGCGCGCTGCTGCAGGTCTTGGCGGGCTTTAACGATGTTTGTTGGCATCATATTTTCTCTCGATTGTGCTGACGAGACTGGCCGCAGCCAGCGTGAGGAGGATGTAGAAGATCGCAGCCGAATTATACGGCGCGAACGGCAGGAAGCTTGCTGACTGGAACTCGCGCATACGCTGCGTGATATCCCGAATGGATAGGATCGACAGAAGCGACGTGTCCTTGAGAATAGCGATCAGCTCGTTGCCGAGCGGCGGAATAATGATACGGAAAGCCTGCGGCAGGATCACCAGACGGGCGGTCTGCCAGCCGTTGAGACCAAGGCTGCGCGCCGCCTCGATTTGTCCCCGCGGAATGGCGTTGATGCCGGAGCGGAAAATTTCCGCCAGATAGGCCGAGTAGGCCAGCGCCATCGCCGCCACACCGCGAGCCATATTCGGCGGATCGATCACGCCCTGCGTGGCGTCCTTCAGTGCGCCACTCAAGGGCAGGCCGACATAGAGTACGATGACGAGCATGGGAATGCCCCGGATCGTATCCACGATGAATTCTGAGCCGATGGAGAGAGGATGACGGCGATGGATATGACCGCAAGCCGTCAGCAATCCGAGCGCAATGGCCAGAACGACGAAGGCAATGCCCGCCGACTTGTCGCGGTCGTTCAACGCTTCCGTCTGCCACAGGACAGGCACGTTCGCCGGGACTGAAGCCGCCGGAAGCAGAACCGCGCTGACATCCGCCTTCTTGCCAAGGGCGGCGAGCGCTTCAGGCGGACCGCGAAATGTGCGCAATGGCACTTCGTTTTCGGGACCATCGGGAAACTGGCCGTATCGCACCGTACCGATCATGCTCGATGGCGTGCCGGTTACCACGCCGATCTTGCCGTCGAGGGTGCCGGCGAGCGTATAGGCCTGGCGCGGCTGAAACAGAAACCAGGCAGCCATGCAGGCCATCAGCAACGTCAGGCCGATGAAGATAAAGTCTCCCCGGCTGCTATATTGAAGCTTTTGCAGGCCAACCCAAAGCAGGGCCAGAAGCGCCGCAATGATATAGGCCGAAATGGCCGCCCGAATGGTCGTTGCAACCCCGGCGGCAAATGCCACATGCGCTGCAAAGAGGACAAGAAATAATCCAAGCCCGTTGATCGTTGCCAGCAGGATGAAACCCGCCTTGCGCGATCCCGACAATCCGTTCCCGGATCGCCCCGTCAGGCTCAGGAGCAGACCCAGAACGGTCGCACCGAGATAGCTCAACAGGATGATGAACCCGTACCGATCCGTCGCTAGTGCCGCGGCCTCGGTAAGGCGCCGCGGTGTGACGCCTTTCACCACGAGATCGGACGTGAACGGATCGACCCCATTGGCCACAACCGAGTGCAGATAGGGATACACAACAGGTGTTGCCACGAGCGCGGCAGCCGACAGGAGATTGAGCGCCGCGCAAGGAATCCCCCAGCGCGTATTGTTCCTGCGCATGAACAACATCGTGGCAAGACCGGAGGCAAAGGCTGCGCAAAGCAGCACAAAACCCGGCACGAAAGCTGATGATCCCGGCTCGACGCCCAGGATAGCCAGAAGCGAACGCTGGTAGTCGTTTGAACTGGCGAAGAGATAGACGACAAATGGCAGTGCGGCGAGCACGATCATGTTGCTCGGACGCAAGCGCATCAAAAAATACATTTGAACCGTCTCCCGACCCTCTGGATGCGATGTTCCAGAGGCGTTGCGTGTGGGCCAAGGCCAACGGAGTTGGAGTCGTTGGAACTGCTCTATCTGTTTTGCCTATCCCGAAAACCGCCATGCGTTCTTCGGGATAGGCTCACCTTCTTGGTTTTGCGCATCATCTCGGCAGCACGTGCTTTACTTTCGCAGGTTCACCGCCAGAAATGTTCCGGACTATTTTGCGCCCCAATATTTGCTGATGAGTGCATCGAGCGTGCCGTCTTCCTTGATGGCCTTGATCCCTTCATTGAAGGCGGCAGCAGTTTCATCGCCCTTGCGGAAGACCAGCCCCAGCGGATCGGATTGCAGGTCGCGAATTGGAACGACGAGCTCGCCTGCGAATTCCTTTTCATAGGCGGGTGCATTGGCCCCGTTGATCACCACGCCGTCGACGTCCTTGTTCTTGAGCGCGATGACGGAGGCGCTGAAACTGTCATAGGCAACAACATTATCCTTGCCGACAATACCTTCGGCTACCTGAGCGTCGGTCGTATTCGCCTGCGCCGACAGCTTTTTGCCTTTCGACTTGAAGTCATCAAGTGTCAGGCCATCATCTTCGGCACGCATCAAAACGGCCTGGCTGTTGACGATGTAAGGCTCGGAGAAATCCATCGCCTTCTTGCGTTCATCGGTAATCGAGACTCCCGATGCAACGAGATCGAAATTGCCCTGCTCCAGAGCCGCGAAAATGCCATCCCAGCCCGTGGTCACGAATTCCGCCTTGCAATTGATCTTGGCGCAGATTGCATTCACCACGTCGACATCGAAGCCGACGATCTGCCCCGTAGCCGGATCGACGCTTTCCATCGGCGGCGAGGTCGTGTCGGAACCGACCTTGAGCATTTTTCCCTCAAGATCGGCCGCATGTGCGGCGACAGAGGACATCAGCGCGAGCGCCAAAGTCAGGATTGTCTTTTTCATGTGTACTCCTCCCATTAGAACACTTTCGACGAATGCACGAAGCGGTTGCACCTCTGAAACAGCATTGAAAGCTTTTCGCCGGAGCGGTTCCCGCCACCCCGTGAGAAGGCCAAACCGCTCTAGGAATTAAGCTTCCCGCCCAGATCGTCGGGCTGACGCGCGACGAGCTCCGGACGAAAAACCTCCCTCAATTGCGCAGGGTCTTCCCCTCCCATACGCCGCAACAGAAATTCCCCCAGCCGTTGCCCCAACACTTCGATCGGCTGATAGAGGGTCGTGACCGGCGGAGTGAAATAGGCGCTGACATTGATGTCGTCATAGGCGATGACGTCGATGTCCTGCCCGACTTCCAGCCCCAGCGACCGCAATGCGGACAACACACCGAGCGTTGTCGATTCATTGACACAGACCAGCGCCGTCGGTGGATCACGCTCTTCCCGGAGAGCCAGCGCAGAATCGCGTCCGAAGCGTGTGGACAAGTCGCCGCCGATAACCAGATCGGCACATGGCGCAGCACCTGCCTCCGTGAAGGCACGCGTAAAACCATCGATCCTGTCGAGAGCATAGGAAAAACGCGCATCCGCATTCACCAGACCGATGCGCCGGTGCCCGCCAGCGATCAGTCGTGCAGTTGCGGCATGTGCGGCCCATTCATTGTCCACGTCGACATGGGCATAAACGAGCGATTTGCGGCATCTCCCCAGGGACACGAAAGGAAAGTCAGCCTCGACCAGCATGTCGATGCGCGCATCGTCGGCCAGAACGCCTGAAAAGATCAGACCATCGGCGAGGCTTTGATCGACGATGCGGCGCGTGATGGCACAGGCATCGTCAAAACTGCGATAGCCATAGACGGAAAGCTGATAATCGCTATCGTCGAGAATCTGGCTGAGACCGCTGAGAATCTGCGTATATTCGACACCGTCCCATTCATACCCCGCCACCGAATTCATCGGCATCAATACGGCGGCTTGATAGGTCTTGCCGGTACGCAACGCCATGCCACGGGCATTGGCCTGATAGCCAAGCTCGTCTGCAGCGGAGAGAATAATCTTGCGCGTCTCTTCCGTCACGACCGGCGAACCGTGCAATGCCTTCGAAATCGTCGCAATCGAATAGCCCGTATGCTCCGCGAGCGTTTTGATCGTCGGTCGCACACGCGTTTTTATTCGGTCAATCGACCTCGACATTTCAAGCTCCCACAATCGTCATACCAAAACGGTAACAACATATAAAAACGTTTTCAAGAAAAATAAAAACGTTTTTATGTCGGAGAATGTCTTGTGCCCGTCAAACAATCGGGGTGCGATTCAATTTGATTGAAGCAGATCGGATTATTGGGTCGGTTTCGGCTGGGGCGGAAAAAACTTTAACGGAATAGTCCAATGATTTTCGACATCTATGATTGATTGGATATTGATAGATGCCATCCCGAGAGAACAAGAGGCTGTTTGAGATAATTTTCACGTCAGCAAATTCAATGACTTACGTTTAGAAAATGCAAGCGGATCAAGAACCGTCGGCCTTAGCCCTGCCCAGTTTGGCCAACACAAAGAGATACTCGGCTTTGCCCCACGTTGGCCAGATATATCTTTTCATCATACGACACACTACCGCAGACTTGGGTGTGTGTTCGCAAGACAGCGGGCGCATAATATGAGAACGGGAGGCTCTTCAGAAACAGTAAGGTGACCATCATGAAACCGTACTCACTATTCGTTGTTGCTGGATTGGCGTTAATGAATGCCACAATTGCTTATGCGGGTTCAAACACAGCATTACAAAGCACGTCCACATTACCATCGACTGATCCAGCAGAGACAATCGTCCATGGGGCAACGTCAGCGCAGCTGGAAGCTGCTAAGCCACGAGTCTGTCAATATAAGACTTGGCAAGATTGCATAGCAGCCTGCGGAACCTCGCTGTGCATATATTGCTCAGGTAATGGAAAATATGCCTGCGAAAAGGAGTAATAAGACGTTAGTGCATGGGTGCGAACGGAATTGGTACGTACACAGCTCAGCATACGATCGAGCGCCCGGCAGCCAAAGACGCTTTCCATTTGCTGATTGGGTCGGTTCCGGCAGAGGGCTAAATGGTACGTTTAACTGTCTCAATTTAACCCGTTCGCATTTTCTAAACGTAAGTCATTGAATTTGCTGGCGCGGAAATTATCCCAAACAGCCTCTTGTTCTCTCGGGATAGCATCCATCAATATCCAGCCACTTCATAAACGACGGAAATCATTGGACTATTTCGTTAGAGTATTTTTCGCCTCGCCGGAACTGACGCCAGTATGCAACAAACGCCCGGGACGCTCGACTTCAAAAAAACCGAAACTCCGTAGCAACCTTCACTGAAAAAATAATTGCTACAGAATATGTAGGCGCGTCGGCACTCTAATAGACACAGACCAAACTCTAACTGTAACTCCATAATTTAGACTGCTGATTTGTTCTATAATGTTTCGCTATACATCACCGCCTCATGTTGACAAAAAAACTGTGTAATATTTTATTCATCCTGTTTCGATCTGTGAGAACCGATCAACACAAAGGGAGGACAGAATGGATATCAGGCCGTCTATCTTTGCCTGGACTTTGACTTGTTCGCTGGCAGTATCTGGCGTTGCATTTTCTCAAGAAACGCGCACGAAAGTCATTTTAGACGCGGATATGGTCGAGCTATTCGATGATGGCACCGCCATGCTTCTGCTGGAGCGCGCTCCCAACATCGACCTGCTGGGCGTAACCGTCGTTTCAGGAAACACGCCCATGCCAGCCGGTGTCGCCGCGGGCGCGCGACAACTGGAGGCGCTCGGCTCTGAGGTGCCAATCTACGAAGGCAGCCGTTACGGCATTCGCAACTGGCGAGGAAACAAAGCCACCCCGGAGGTGCTGGCAGCCGAACTGCAAATCAGCCCGATCACCGGTTGGGGCGGTTATCTGCGGCCGGATGCGGGCAATGAGATTGATGCCGATCCGACGGCAAAATGGTCCGACGTCTACAAGCATAAATATGGCGAGGCCCCATCCTATAAACGGGTGTATGGCCTGGATAATCCGGACCCGGATGGCAACAGAGACGCTGTGGATTTTCTCGTCGACACCGTCAACAAGTATCCCGGCCAGGTCAAGCTGGTGGCAATTGGTCCACTCACCAATATTGCACGCGCCATCCTGAAGGATCCGAGCTTTCCATCGAAGGTCGCTGAAATCGTCTATATGGGCGGCGCCTTCTACGTTCCGGGGAATTCGTCGGCATCGGCAGAGTTCAACTGGTGGGCAGACCCTGAAGCCGCCAAGATCAGTGTCAGGTCGAAATGGGGCGATCCGAATTCCGAATCCTTCAAGGCATATGGCAATCAGGTGATCTCCGGTCTGGAAGCCAATGAACTTACGGGAGGAATGCCGGAGGACCTCTATCGGAAAATGGTCGACAATAGCCCTCCCGGCATTCAGAAACTCTGGCTTGCACGCGAAGAACAGATCAAGGCGCAAGGCGGAACCACATTCGGACCCGATAACGTCTGGGACCTGTTTGCGGCCGCCTATGTCATCGACCCGTCGATTGTCCTTGCCTGGAACAACGCCCCTCGCCCCAAAGATGGCGCAGCTGTACCTGCCACCGGTGTCTATGTCGACGTGAACACCGAGATGGGTCTCGACTATGGCCGAAGCCTTGCTTTCACCAACAATGATATAGGAGGTAATGCGGAGGCAAAACCGGGACCGGTCGGCACTCAGAAAGCTGCCATTCAGAACTACATCGATGAAGACAAATTCTGGAAAGAGATCGTCGTTCCGCTAACCACCGTTTCGAAGAATTAAAGCATGATCCGATCGATGCGAAACGCGGGTCGATAAGATTTCTGCTTGTTTAGATAGTCTGCCTGCTCACAGGATTGCAGGCATTACAGAAGCAATCGAGGCGGTGGGAGCTCAACTGCGTCATCTGCCGCCTCATAAATTGGGTACGATTCGGCAAAACCTGACACCGGAGTTCCGGTGCCAGGCATTCATTCATCCTGAAGCAAGTATCCGATCAGAACTTGAAGGGCGTGCCCATGCATTTTGCCACTTCACGCTTGATGCAGTTATTATATTCGTGGGGCACCTCTCTCAACGGATAGCAAATGGTTCGCGCCTTTTGCCGGCACTCTTGTTGATTGCTACCATCGGCAATCTGCGCAAAAGAGCTATTCTGGGTTGATGTGTTCACAACTTGAACGCTCATATTGCTCATTTCTACCGCGAAAGCTCCGCCAGCTCCCCAAAGGATGGAAGCAATAACCAATGGCATCAATGCAAATTTATTCATTGCAATCTCCCTTTTAAAAATTCCATCATTACAATGGCATTAAATAATTCTGCAATTATACTATCATCGATTGATGATCATCAATTAGCTTAAAATGATTTATAAATAAAAATTATATATATAAAAGATTATATACTCGTTCTATATTTATTAATTTCTCCTCTTTTTATTTGACTTATATTGAACAAGTACATCTATCTTGAATAGAGCAATAATTTTCTAGATTATTATATACTGAAAATTAGCTGTACCAATATCAGTTTGCATCTCAGCGGCCCCATTTTTTTGCTTCACCGAACGTGTCTCGGCTTATGCGAAAGCAGCTGACCACCTGCCTAAGAACACGTTTGGCACCGGCATGTCCGCTCCGGTGCTGACTATGTCTTCAGGAAAGAACGAAGAACTGATCAAATTGGCAGCCTCATTACATCAAAAATTGCAGCTCCTGAAACGCCAAAATGACGACGACGCGATCCCGAGCAATCCGTTTGCAGCTGAACCAATAATCGATCTTCCAAACTCCCTATAAACAGGGCTATGATAGCCACTGTTTCTCGGATTGGGCATGTCGGCAAGCCATAATGAATCAGATCTCTTTTTCGACAGATATGATCGAAGATCAATTACGTAACGATTTTTGGCGTGAAGTTCTGAAGCCAATGTATGAAATCACATTGGATGGAGAAATACGAAATTATCAGCTTTTTGGCTTCGCAAGGGGCAGTGCGATCAGCTCTTCCCTTCAAATTGGCTCGACCCGTTTCAACACCCAAAACTATCTACGCACGCCTAAGATCATCGCACATGGAGGTCTCGACCAATATATTCTCCAGCTCATAACCGCTGGGGATTTACGCGGCGATTTCAACGGCGTCGACGTCTGGGCCAAGCCTGGCGATATCGTCATCATAGATTTCACACAGACAGTTCAAAGCACGGCATATGAAGGAAGCCGCATCACCGTGATGCTTGCGCGCGACGAGCTGGAAAAGGTGGTTGGGTGGCGAAATCTGCACGGCGTCGTTCTGCGTGCCCATGAACCAATGACGCGTCTGCTGTTTGCTTATTTACGAGGACTGCACGACGTAGCCAGCAAATTGAGTGCGTCAGAGGTCTATTCAGCGCAAGAAGCGATGCTTTCTCTGCTGAATGCCAGCATCAAAGGCGACGCCATCGAAAATGCAGCCGTGAACCTCACGATGCGTAAATGCATCCTCGCTCACATCAATGAAAACCTGAACAACCCCTCGCTCAGCCCCCAATCCATCATGCGAAACTTTCGCGTTTCGCGCTCACACCTCTATCGCGCTTTTGAACCCGATGGAGGCGTCGCGAAGGTCATTCGCGATAAACGGCTCGACAGTGCATACCAAACGCTGGTGAGGCAGACAGGACCGTCGGCCTCGCTGAAAAGAATAGCCTATCAATGCGGTTTTAATGACGGTACACAATTTACGAAGGCATTCAAGGCGCGATTTGGATTGGTACCGAAGGACGTGGCGAAGTTCGGCGCGCCATTGCTGACAAGCGCTCCCTACAATTTTTCCTACGCTCAACACTTGTCGGCCCAGGCAAAGAGAGCAGGGCTGACGAACGGACAGCCTATGCAGCTTGAAAGCATGAGCCTGGCATAACGCATCTCTTCGCAGCCAGAGATAGCAATGGCCATATGCAATGAAGCCGTCGCCCGCTTCTTCTCTTGCATAGCACTCCTGCGAGCATCGTCTTACCGAACACGCATAACCAATCAATCCTGTCGGCCACTTTCTATGATGTCGAGTCGCATAGGTAATATATTGAAAAAATTAGCGGTTATGGAAAATACTAAAGCTAAATCCGCCTTAGATTTCGTCTGGCTGACAATGGTTTTCGCTGTTCTGGGAAGGGTATGTGGCGCGTCACGATGCATCGATCTAACAGCGCAGGAGCAATCTCTTTAACGATTCCGATGCTAACCCGATTTGGTTAAGAAATCTATCCCCCAGAGATGAAAAGCCCCCACAGACTGAAAGATGGGAGGCGCTGGTTTGCACCATCGTGGGAGAAAGGCCGTGGTCATTGAAACCAGTGATCGGAAGCCGAAAAACGAGCTCGACATCAAAATTGGAACCGAGCCGTAACGAATCCGGTCTCTAACTTTCAGAAAAAAATTCACTGCCCCTCCCCTCTTCGAGCTTCCGTCGTTAGATCGCCGGAGCCACCGGCGCACCTTCTATCGTTCCGCAATTGCGCGTTTCGTATTCGCTCCGTCGCATCTGCAGGAGGTCATGTGAAGCGGGCCGGAATAAAGCCGTTAGCGAAATCATCCCGTCATAAATTGAGTATGTCGTACTCCTTGCAGCTTCCAGCGGCGGTTATCGGCCTGGTCAAAGACTATTCAAGACAAACCTCAGCACGGGAAAAGCGCAGAAGGCATGCCTCGCTCCCAACAACAAACGCGTTGGTAACGCCTCATATTTCCGCTCAGTATAACCTGTCTTTTCTCGAGCTAGGATCCGAGCTGAACCACCCCGCACCGACGGGTTCAAGCAGTGCCAATTTATCATTTCGGCGTCGGAATGATGCTTGATAAGCTGCACCTTCAGAGAATCAGCCCGGTGCCTCCAACAACGGGAAAGCTGCCTCATTCCCATGTGGAAACAGACTCTTCTCAATTGAAATCTTCAGATGAAGGAGGCCTCTGAATCATAGACTGCCGTCTAAAATCAATATTATCATACAAAAACAAATAGATAGACCAACTTCAGCCGAATCGATAAAATTTTGTTTAGTTTTACTCTCGGCGCTAACTCTTTGTTAATTCGGTCGCCTCTTGCGATAGAATAAGAATCGGACATAATGACGGTATTTAGGCGGTATTAGTTCCAGTGCCGTCACTAGGGATCCCAAGTAAATGAATATCGCAAATCCAGCAGCAGCTTTGTCGTTTGACGACATGATACTATCGCAAGGGCGCGAGATTTCTCGCAAGCTCAATCTGCTGCGTCACGAAAACTTTCCGCCAGATGCGCGCAAGAATATGCTGCGCCAGTTTTCGATGGCCGAGGCTGCGTACTTCCTTGGTGTCTCCCCCAGCAATCTCAAGAAACTACATCTGGAAGGTAAAGGTGTCGAGCCGACCATTCTGACAGGTGGCCGTCGCGCCTATAGTGTCGAACAGATTCAGGAGCTGCGCCAGTGGCTTGACCAGAATGGTCGCGCTGAGGTGAAGCGCTACGTTCCGCATCGTCGCGGCAATGAGAAGCTTCAGGTCATCGGCGTCGTCAATTTCAAGGGCGGCTCGGGCAAGACGACAACGGCTGCACATCTGGCGCAACACATGGCCCTGACCGGTCATCGCGTACTTGCAATCGATCTCGACCCGCAGGCTTCGCTATCGGCTCTGCATGGCATTCAGCCGGAGCTCGATGAGTTTCCGTCGCTCTATGAAGCCATTCGTTACGATTCCGAAAGGAAGTCTATCCGTGAGGTCATTCGCCGGACGAATTTCCCCGGCCTCGATATTATTCCAGCCATGCTGGAGCTGCAGGAATATGAATATGATACGCCGCTTGCCATGCAGAATGGCGGCGAGGGTAAGACTTTCTGGAACCGCATCGCGCAGGCTCTCGCCGATGTGGATGGTGACTATGATGTGGTAGTCATCGACTGCCCTCCCCAGCTCGGCTATCTGACGCTGACGGCGCTATCTGCCGCAACATCCGTCCTGATTACCGTTCACCCGCAGATGCTCGACCTGATGTCCATGTCGCAATTCCTCCTGATGCTCGGCGACATTCTGAAGACCGTTCGTCAGGCAGGTGGTGCGGTGCAACTCGACTGGTTCCGCTATCTGATTACCCGTTACGAGCCGACCGACGTTCCGCAGGCGCAGATGGTCGGTTTTATGCAGAGCATGCTCGCCTCGCACATGCTGAAGCACCAGATGTTGAAATCAACCGCGATTTCGGATGCTGGTCTGACCAAGCAGACGCTTTACGAGGTCGAGCGTTCATCGATGAATCGCGGCACCTATGATCGCGCCATGGAAGCCATGGAAGCGGTTAACGCTGAAATTCGCGGCCTCATTCACGAGGCATGGGGGCGTTAGACTGCCGTCTAAAGCGGCGAATATTGAATAAAATCAGGTCTCTGACCGGTTTGAGGACATGAGAATGGCAAGAAAGAACATCTTCGAAAGCGTTATGCGAGACGAACCGG
Source organism: Ochrobactrum sp. BTU2 (assembly GCF_024539785.1). Taxonomy (NCBI): domain Bacteria; kingdom Pseudomonadati; phylum Pseudomonadota; class Alphaproteobacteria; order Hyphomicrobiales; family Brucellaceae; genus Ochrobactrum; species Ochrobactrum sp. BTU2. The sequence goes on from NZ_JAHWRG010000003.1 coordinate 513,961, forward strand.
CGGCCGAACAAGCCTCACAGTCGGTCGAAAACGTATCGCGCCGGTTCGGTGCCGCCAAGTCTCTGTCCGCTTCGATTGACGAGCTGGCAAAGCAGGCAGCCCAGAAGCTTGATGGCGAAGCCATTATCGAGCTTGATCCCGCCAATCTTGATGTCTCCTTCGTGGCGGACCGTCTGCCTGAAACGGATGACGAAGAATATCGGGAACTTCTGGAAGCCATTCGCGAACGTGGTCAGGACAGTCCTATTCTCGTTCGTCCGCATCCCAAGACCAGCGATCGCTATATGATCGTTTTCGGCCATCGGCGCGCGCGGGTTGCCAGAGAGCTTGGCATCAAGGTCAAAGCCGTCATCAAGCCCCTCGCCGATCTGGAACATATTCTGAGCCAGGGCCAGGAAAACTCGGCGCGCGCCAATTTGAGCTTCATTGAGCGTGTTTTCTTTGCGGCGCGTCTGGAAGCGCTTGGTTTTGAGCGTGAAGCCATACAGGCAGCATTGACAGTCGATTACCAGACCTTGTCGAAGATGCTGACCATTCCGAAGGCTATTCCGGAACATATTCTTCTGGCTATCGGTCCGGCCAAGGGCATTGGTCGTGACCGCTGGTTGGAACTGCGGAAACTGATCGAGATCCCGGGCAGAAAAGATGCTGCAGAAGAGCTTCTGGTGACATCAGCATTTTCAAACGCGACGTCCGTTGATCGTTTTGAGCAGCTTTACGGCTATCTGAAAGGCGGCAAGCAGAAGAAGCCTGTTACCAAGGCGGCTCTGCGTCCTGGCACCAGCTGGACAGCTTCTGACAAGACGGTCAGCGCAGTTATCAAACAGAATGGCAAATCGGCTACATTGGCGCTCAGTGCAGCCAACGGGCCTCGTTTTGCCGATTGGCTTTCTCGTAATCTGGATGAACTTTATGCGTCGTTCCAGAGCGAGGAGAAGTAAGTAAGCGTAACGAACGGCGGCGGTTGCCACGGTTCGACTGTGTAGAGCATGTCTCCCGAAAGTGGGAACCGGTTTCGGGGTGAAGACATGCGTAGAACAAAGAAATAGAGCATTTCCAGTGCGTTCAAACAAACAGGAAATGCTCTAGCGTTCAATAGTAAGTGTGTTTGCGTCGAAACTGTTCAGGAAGAGGAACGAGACAGCAAAAGAAAAAGGCCCCCAAACGTCGCCGTGTGGAAGCCCTTCTCATTGGTTTAGCAGCTAGAGAATCGCAAATCCACGAATCACTGTCAAGTGTAATTAGCGTCATTTCGGCGGGTGGATTTCTTTTGCCTTGTGGAAGGTGAAAGAAAATGGAGATTCAATTGGCCTCGACGCCGTTTGGCAGTCGAAGGATGACGCTTGCCTTGTTGGCAAGTCAACAGAACACACAGCAAATCGCACCGGGAACGGTTGCCGATAAGTGGCAACTACATCGCTGGCTGTGCGAAGCAAAGACGCAGTTCGGCCTGAATGATCGTTCTCTGGCGGTTCTTTCAGCCCTGTTGTCATTCTATCCGGAAACGGAACTGAATGCGCAGAACAGCCTGATCGTGTTCCCGTCCAACAAGCAACTGGCATTGCGAGCCCATGGCATGGCCGATGCAACCTTGCGCCGTCATCTGGCAGCGCTGGTCGATAGCGGTTTCATCCATCGTCAGGACAGCCCGAATGGTAAGCGCTATGCACGCCGTGCCAAAAGTGGAGACGTGCAGATTGCATTCGGCTTTTCACTGACACCGCTGCTGGCACGTGCTTGTGAACTGGAAGCGGCAGCAGAGCAGGTGAGGGCAGAAAAGACGGCGTTGCGTGAAATGCGCGAACGCCTGACATTGCTGCGCCGTGACATTACCAAGCTTATCGAATTCGCCGCACTGGAAGAACTGGCCGGAGACTGGGAAGACATCCATCATCGTTTCCGCCTGATTGTCGACAGCATTCCGCGTCGTGCAGACTATGAAGAACTGGCGGCTCTGGTCGAATCCATGCAGTACATTCGTACAGAAATCGATAACGCGTTGAAAATTCATGAAAATGTTCAAAATTTGCGCGCCAATGAATCTCAAAATGAGCGGCAGCAAATTGAATCGAATCCAGATTCCCATTTTGAAAAGGCAACGCCTGAATTTATCGATCAGCGCATCAATGAAATCACCAGCGCTCCGTTTGAACCCACGGTTTCGCTCGACATGGTGCTCCGTTCCTGTCCCGAGATCACGGCCTATGCGATTTCATCCATCCGACATTGGCAGGATTTGGCCAATACAGCAGAGAAAGTACGCTCTTTCCTCGGGATCGATGGAATGCTCTATGATCTCGCAAAGAAAACGCTGGGAACTCACAATGCATCGATCGTGATCGCTTATATCCTGCAGCGCTATGAGCAAATCCAGTCCGCTGGCGGCTATTTGCGAATTCTGACGGAAAAGGCTGCCAACGGTTCGTTCTCGATCAGACCAATGCTTATGGCTGCCCTGAATGGACAAAGTCGTTAACCATAAAGCCCAGTCAGCGTGACAAAACCAAACGGCTAATTAGGTTTCGTATCGTTCATGAAGTTCAAGGAGATCAAGCTATCCAGTGTAGGCCGGAAAACAGACACGGCAATTGCGGTTAAGACTATACAGCTCGCGACGAATTGCGCTTTGAAGCTTTATGTGGCTGCTAGGTCTGGTCTTAGTCCAATGCCTGAAAGCGGCGACGGCGTGAACGGCGGCGAGGGCGCAAAGTGTTTAGGTCTTGTTTTTGATCAACCTTATGACGCGGGGGAGGCGAAAGAAGGCGCATGATGAAGAGGATGCAGCACCCGATGGTGAATATCCAGAATATCTCATCGGTGAGATCGTTGATCATGACGCAATCCAGAGCAAACCGCTTGTCCGTTTCCGTGACGCGCGAAACAATATCCCGAGATCAATACCGTCTTGCGAAACCAGGGCCAAGTCACGAAGGCGTGCTTTATCGCCGCGCCGTTGGTATCGCGACATTGCGCTCCTGTGGATGGCTGGCAGGCGCTGGTCGCGAACTTCGCACCGATCTGCGATAGGTTGGTCATGCTGCCTTTTTCAATCCATTGTTCCGGCCCGATCCTCGCGGCTGAATTCCCAGACAGGCAAAACATCCTGAGCTGGTCTCTGACACGTCCGGGGTTCGTTTCGGCGTGCTCCGTCGCCTGGCTGGAAGTACGCAATGACGATCTGACGTTGGAAGTGGACCCGGTGCTTATGCTGCAGGAGAAACTGGCCGAAGCCGGTTACGGCGGAGCGGTGCAGATGATGACATCGCGTAGCGTACAGAAGCACCATGTTGCGACGCGACGCTCCGGCGAAACGCATGCCGCCTGTCTTGCCACTGTCGGCCTGTCGAATGCGGGAAGGGTGGGGGAACTCACACAGATGAAGATGCCCGTTGGAACGATCAATCTTCTGGTCCACATCGACAAACCATTGTCGGTCGCAGCCCATATAGAGGCAATGTCGATTGCTGCCGAGGCCCGCACCACTGCCATTATCGAACTCGGCCTAATTGTCGGCGGTAGAGCTGCAACAGGGACTGGAACGGATTGCATCGCCGTTTCCGCTCCACACGGGCAGGCGGGAGAGGCAGCATCATATGCGGGCTTGCATACGGATATCGGCGCCGCCCTCGGTGGTGCGGTTTATGACGCGGTGTCCGAAGGCGGCAGGCTCTGGATGAAAGAGCAGGGTTTTTAATCGGTCAGGCTTCGGCTGCTGCCCCTTTCGGCTTCAGGCGCAGGATAAGCGGAACCAGAACAAGAGCGACGATCGGGAAGACCAGCCAGTTGATGGTTTCCCAGCCTGACGAATGCAGCAGCGACCCTGCAAAGAACGAAGCGCAGGCCACTGTACCAAACATGATGAAATCATTGGCGCCCTGCGCCTTGCCGCGTTCAGCCGGCGTGTGGCAGTCGGTCACCATGGCAGTCGCGCCAATAAAGCCGAAATTCCAGCCGATACCGAGGAAGATCAGCGCACCCCAGAAATGACCGACATCAAAGCCGCCCAATGCAATAATGGCGGAGAACGCGATCAAAACCAGACCGAGCGCGGTGATCTTTTCCTTGCCGAAACGGGTGATGAGCTTTCCGGTGAAGAAGCTTGGCGCGAACATGGCAAGCACATGCCACTGGATGCCAAGGGCCGCATGATCGACGGAATGGCCATGGCCGACCATGGCGATGGGCGCTGCCGTCATCACGAAAGTCATCAGCGCATAGGAACAGACGCCAGCAGCCACGGAAAGGATGAAGCGCGGTGAACGGAGAATTTCGCCCAGCGGGCGGCCTGTATCATGGATAGCGTTCGGATCTTTCCGGACCTTCGGTGCGCGCAGCATGAAAAGGACGGGGAGGGCGAGAAGCCCAAGAACAGCCTGGCTGAGGAAACTGCCAGCAAACATCGCATCCGGAATGGTATCGCGTGTCCAGATGACGAGCTGTGGCCCGACGATTGCCGCAACGAGCCCACCCACCATGACCCATGATATGGCGCGCGCCTTCATGTCGCCCGTTGCCGCATCGGTCGCGGCAAAGCGATAGCTCTGGACATAAGAGGCGTAGAAACCGGCAGTCAGCGTTCCGAGACAGAAGATGAGGAAGGAGGCGGCAAAAATACCTGCGGCTGCGATCACACCTGCCGAGGCGCCGACAAGCGCGCCCAGCATATAGGCATTGCGGCGTCCGAACTGGCGCATGAAGAAAGCGGCAGGCAGTGTGCCAAGCGCAAGGCCGAGATTGAACAGACTGACGGGCAGCGTGACGAGTGCCGGATCGGAAGACAGTTTCTGGCCTACCAGACCGCCAAGCGAAATCACGATAGGCGGGCTGGAAGCGCCCAGTGCCTGTGCAATTGTCAGGATAACAATATTGCGTCGTGCAGCCGTCGCGTCGGTCATAACCAACCCCTCAATCGATAAACCGGGATGGTTTTATCGGAAAGCGCATTTACCGGCAAAATTATTCTACAGCTGGTTAGAACATTTTTTGACTGGGTCAGCTATTCCGTTTCAAACGATGAGATGGATGTGACGACGCATCCGGGTTTAAGAGGATATTTGGCAATTAGCCCATAATATTATTCGTCCAGTGCTCCGATAGAGACATTGCAGGCGGTATTGACGCCATGATCGTCAGCGTACTGAAAGTAAATTGTACCATTCATCGTGGGCAGAGGGCCGCTATGTGGCGGTTTTGATCGCCCAACATAATCTGATGAGAAGCCAGCTTCATATGTGCCATCCGGCTTTGTAACTATAGTGCTTTCGTCAATACCGAACTGCGCAGTTAAAAGCTCTGTCGAATTATCGGAATATATATTTACCTCTCCGGAAAAACCTTGTCCGTTATTGGTTAGTGTCACCAAAACATACTCGTGATCATCGCCATTCATGACCAAGAATCCGGGTTTCAACGAGATTTCAATAGCCATTCTTCACCTATATACTTGTTGAAGAGTGAATATATCTCAAATCTGGAATGAAATTATACTGACAGAGTAGGCAGAGTTGGGCTGCTGGTCTATCAGTTTGAATAATTATCGCATCAGCGAGCGCATCTTCACTCATACAAAACCTGGGCGGACAACAGAGACGCAACCATGCAGGCCTGCGATGCATGTGGGAATCCAATTTGGACAGCCCGATGTCGTCCGGCTGTCATCTAGTGCTTCTAATTTGCAACTCCACAATTCGATAGGGAGCCAGCAATGTCAGAGAATCTTTCCCAGCAAAGTCTGTTCAAGACCAGCCAGTTGGAAGAAGCAGATGCCGATCCGCGCAATCCGTCCGATAATCCAACCATGGGCGAAATCATCAGCCGGCGCTTTTCCCGCCGTGGCTTTCTGCGTGGATCGCTCGCTGTCTCGGCCATTGCGGCAACGGTCAGCCCGCTCGCCCTGATGAGCGCCGGTGATGCGCGCGCTGCATCCGGTTCGGCCTTTTCCTTCAAGGAGGTCGAGGCCGGTGTGGATGCCCATCACCATGTCGCGGAAGGCTATGATGCCGATGTGCTTTTGCGCTGGGGTGACAGGCTTTTCGCCGATGCGCCGGAGTTCGATCCGACCAAACAGTCTGCCGAGGCGCAGGCGCGCCAGTTCGGCTACAACAATGATTATGTCGGCTATATCGCCATCGAGGGATCGCCGGAACATGGCTTCCTCGTGGTCAATCACGAATATACCAATCCGCACCTGATGTTCCCCGGCCTCGTCAAGATAGTCGACGGCAAGGTGGAGCAGGCTCCGCTCTCGAAGGAACAGGTGGATATCGAAATGGCCGCCCATGGCGGCACGATTGTCGAAATCCGCAAGCAGGACGGCAAGTGGCAACCGGTGCTCGACGGTGCAAACAATCGCCGCATCACCTCCAATACCGAGATGGCGCTGAGCGGTCCCGCCGCCGGTCATGATCGCGTCAAGACCAATGCCGATCCTTCCGGCACCAAGGTTTTCGGCACGGTCAACAATTGTGCAGGCGGCGTCACACCCTGGGGCACCTACATCATGGCCGAGGAAAACATCCATGGCTATTTCATCGGCGAACTGCCGGAAGGTCACGCGGAGACGGCCAATTACAAGCGCATGGGCATTCCCGAAGGTTCATACGAATGGGGACGTTTCTACGACCGTTTCGATGTTTCCAAGGAACCGAACGAACCGAACCGTTTCGGCTGGATCGTCGAGGTCGATGTGTCCGATCCGAACTCCGTGCCGAAGAAGCGGACCGCGCTTGGCCGTTTCAAGCATGAGGGCGCCGAATCCATCGTCAACAAGGACGGGCGCGTGGTCTTCTATCTGGGCGACGACGAACGCTTCGACTATGTCTACAAGTTCGTGACGGCGGGCAAGTTCAACCCGGATGATCGCGCTGCCAATATGGATCTGCTGGATGAAGGCACGCTTCACGTGGCCAAATTCCATGAAGATGGCAAGGTTGAGTGGATGCCGCTGGTATTCGGTCAGGGTCCGCTGACCGAGCAGAACGGCTTCAAAAGTCAGGCCGATGTGCTGATCGAAACCCGGCGTGCCGGTGATCTTCTCGGAGCGACCAAAATGGATCGCCCCGAGGACGTGCAGCCGAACCCGGTCAATGGCCGTGTTTATGTCATGCTCACCAACAATACCAAGCGCAAGGACGATCAGGTGGATGCCGCCAATCCGCGCGCCAAGAATGCCTTTGGCCATATCATCGAGATCGAGGAAGATGGTCAGGATTTTGCCGCCACGACGGGCAAGTGGGAGGTGCTGTTGAAATGCGGCGATCCTTCTGTGGCAGAAGTCGGTGCCAGCTTTTCCACCGATACGACGCGCAATGGCTGGTTCGGTATGCCGGACAACGCCGCCGTCGACAGTGCCGGTCGGCTTTGGGTCGCAACCGATGGCAACAGCAACAAGGGTACCGGTCGCACGGACGGACTTTGGGCGGTCGATACGGAAGGCGATGCGCGCGCGACCTCGAAACTGTTCTACCGCGTGCCGGTGGGTGCAGAAATGTGCGGTCCGCTGTTTGCACCCGATGATGAGACGGCTTTCGTCGCCGTGCAGCATCCGGGCGACGGCGGCGAGGATTGGGACGGTCATGGCCGTCCGTCCTATTACGAGGACCTGTCCACCCGCTGGCCGGATTTCAAGGACGATATGCCGGTTCGGCCTGCCGTGGTGGCAATCACCAAGCAGGGCGGCGGCAAGATCGCGGTGTAATGACTTGATGAGACAGTTGGCCCCCGGTGAAAGTTGGGGGCCTTCGTCAAAGCTTCATGGAAGCGTCAAGCCAGCGATACAAAGCCAGCCTAATTGCGTCCCTGTATTTGAATTCCAACGGGGACTTATCATGATATCGCGTCTCGTCGCTTCGACCATGCTTGCCGGTGCCGTCGCATTGGCTTTTCCAGCCTCCGCTGAAGAAAAGGCTTTTCCTGCAACGCTCAAGGCCCATGCCATCCTGCCTGCGAACACGATCATCGCTGCACCCGATGATGCGGCGGATCACCTGAAGACGTCGGGCAAGTTCACCACCGCCGACCGCAAGCGTGCTGAGGGCATCGGCACTGTTGAAGGCAAGGACGGCGTGCGCAAGACCGGCCTGTCTGTACCGTTCGACGGCCAGCCGGTGCAGGGCTTTTCCGGCATCAAGACCATGGAAGACGGCAGCTTCTGGTCACTGTCCGACAATGGTTTTGGCTCCAAGCTCAACTCGCCCGATGCCATGCTGATGCTGCACAATGTCAAGTTCGACTGGGACAAGGGAACGGTCGAGCGCGTGAAGACCGTGTTCCTCAGCGATCCGGACAAGAAGGCTCCGTTTCCCATCGTCATGGAAGGCGCTGAAAAGCGCTATCTGACCGGCGCCGACTTCGATGTGGAATCCATCCAGCCGGTTGCGGATGGCTTCTGGGTCGGCGAGGAATTCGGTCCTTTCCTGCTGAAATTCGACATGGACGGCAAGCTGACCGACGTTATTCCGACGGTTGTCGGCGAGACACAAGTCGTATCACCGGACAATCCGAAGCTCGCTTTGCCCGCCAATCCGAGCCTCAAGCTCCCGACTTACAATCTGAAGCGCTCGGGGGGCTTCGAGGGGCTGGCGATGTCGAAAGACGGCTCGAAGCTCTACGGTCTTCTGGAAGGTCCGCTTTTTGTCGATGGCGCGCCGGAAAAGACTGAAAGCGGCAAGACCGGGCTGCGGGTCATCGAATTCAACGTTGCCGACAAGAAGTGGACGGGCCGCTCCTGGCTCTATCCGCTGGCCGAGGGTGGCGAAGCCATCGGCGATTTCAACATGCTGGATGAAACCACGGCGCTGGTCATCGAGCGTGACAACGGCGTCGGTACGGCGGACAAGGCCTGCGCCGATCCGAAGAAGCCGCAGGCCGATTGCTTCGATGTGCCGTCGAAGGTCAAGCGCATCTACAAGATCGCTTTCGACGACAGCAATGTCGGCAAGGAAGTGCGCAAGATCGGCTATATCGATCTGCTCGCCATCGCCGACCCGGAAAACAAGCGCCGTCAAGGTGGACGTGAAGGCATTTACGATATGCCGTTCCTGACCATCGAGAATGTGGATCGTGTGGACGACACGCATATTGTGGTCGGCAACGACAACAATCTGCCGTTCTCAGCTGGTCGTTTCCTCGACAAGGTGGATGACAATGAATTCGTGCTGCTGGAAGTGGGTGAGTTCCTGAAGGCCGAATAAGCCTCTGAACAGGTCCTATGATGAAGCCGCGGAGAAATCCGCGGCTTTTTTCTCTCTGTGCATGGTGGCAAGCCCGGCGTGGAAGTTTTGTTTCGGCGCAGCTATGGTGCGGCAGCAAAGCGATGGAGAAAACCGTTGAAGATTTTTATTTTCGGCAGTGTGAATGTGGATGTCAGCGCCCGGATGGCCGCGCTGCCGCGTCCGGGGCAGACCGTGAATGCATCGGGCTATGGTATCGGCCTCGGTGGCAAGGGTGCCAATCAGGCGGTTGCGGTCGCCAAGATGGGCGGTGATGTCCGCTTCGTCGGTGCTGTCGGCAACGATGCCTTCGGCGAGCTGGCCTTGAAGCAGATGCAGGAATTTGGCCTCAACACCGGAAGCGTGCGCGTGATTGACGGTGTCGATACGGGCATGGCGATCATTCAGGTTGAGGAAGCCGGACAGAACACGATTGCTGTTTGTGCCGGAGCCAATGCGCACTGGTCGGCTGCCGACATCGATGCCTATGCTGCCGATATTGCCAGGGCGAAGATTACGCTGTTGCAGCGCGAAGTTCCGCATGAAGCCAATCTGGCCGTGGCAAAGGCCGCGCGTGCGGCTGGCGGCAGTGTTTTGCTTGACCCGGCACCGGTCGGCGATGCAAGCCGCATGGCGGACCTGATTTCATTGAGCGACATCATCTCTCCCAACGAAACAGAAGCTGCTGAAATTACCGGTATCGAGCCGACCGATCTTGCTTCGGCGGAAGCTGCCGCGCGCAATCTTCTGGAGCGCGGGCCGAAGACGGTCATCGTCAAGCTTGGAAGCCGTGGCGCATTGCTGGTGACGGCGGATGAGGTGAAACACTTCGCGCCGTTCAAGGTTCAGGTGGTGGATACGGTCGCAGCCGGTGACAGTTTCAACGGTGGTTTCGCGGTCGCGTTCTCACAGGGCCAGTCCTTGCATGATTGCGTGCGGTATGGTTCGGCAGCGGGTGCGATTGCGGTCACAAGAGCGGGCGCGGGAGCGGCTGCGCCAACCGCAGCAGAAGTAGCTGAACTTTTGCAAACTATGGCAAAGTGAAGATTGAAGGCAATTTGCGCCGATTTCGCTCATTTTGAGCAGAAAACTGCGCAAAAACCTCTTGTCAAACATGGCGAAGAAGCCGCGAGAATAAGACGCTCGCGGCTTTTTTGTGGCTTAATTATGTCTTAGAGCGTTGCGAGATGTTCGGTCAGCAGGCTGAAGAAGCCGTCTGCATCCACATCCTTGATGAAGAGCGCGTTCTTCGGACGGTCGGTCACTTCCCACCAGTCGACGACTGTTTCGCCGATGGTCAGTTCCGAATTGATTTCGATTTCCACATTGCACTCGCGTCCGGAATAGAGTTCCGGCTTGATGAGATAGGCGATGACGTTTGGATCGTGCAGCGGGCCGCCGTCGGTGCCGTATTTCGCTTCATCATAGCGCTCGAAGAATTCGAGCCATGCCGCAACCACTTCGCCGACATGCGTACCGATGCCGCGAATGGCGGCGATGCGCTTTTCGGTGGTCAGAACCTTGTGTGTCACATCGAGCGGCATCATGGTGATCTTGATGCCGGATTTGAACACAACCGCAGCGGCGTGCGGATCGACATAGATGTTGAATTCCGCCGATGGCGTGATGTTGCCGCCCTCGAAATAGCCACCCCCCATCAGCACGATTTCCTTGACGCGGTCGGCAATCTTCGGCTCGCGGATCAGTGCGGATGCGATGTTGGTCAGCGGTCCGAGCGGGCAAAGCGTGACGGTGCCGGGTTCTTCCTTCATCAGCGTTTCGATGATGAAATCAACGCCATGCTGCGTCTGAAGCGGCATGGTCGGAACTGGCAGGTCGTAGCCGTCGAGGCCGGTCTTGCCATGGACGTTTTCAGCCGTCACAAGCGGGCGCACCAGAGGACGGATGGAGCCCGCAAACACTTTTGTGCCCGGCTTCTTTGCCACTTCGCAGACCGTGCGCGCGTTGATTTCGGTGCGCGCCAGTGGGCCGTTGCCTGCCACTGCGGTGATGCCGAGAATGTCGAGTTCCGGGCTTGCCAAGGCCAGAAGAATGGCGACTGCATCGTCCTGACCGGGATCGGTATCGATAATGATTTTACGGGCCATGATGGTTTCCTGATGAGGGGATTTAGAGAGCGTTGCGCGCGGCACTGACCGTCTGGTCGACAAGCGCGTCGAAGGAGATTTTCGCCGGGCGGCGCATATAGGTGACGATGTCGCCGGCCAGCAGCGGCTTCGACCATCGTTCGGCGATGATGGCGGACCCGCGCTGGATGGCGATCATGCTCAGAATCTGGGCGGCATTGCAGTCTACGTCGTGGCCAATACCGCAGACGATTTCGAGCGTGCGGTCGAAATCGCCTTCGCCGAACCAGAGCGCAATCACCTGTGCGGCTGCATTCGGATAGACGTGAATCCAGTTATATTCGGCATATTCCACATCGCATTTCGCCCATGCGTCCTGCCAGTTGCCGGCAGAACGGCAGGCGTCGAGTGCGAAGGCCAGAACTGCACCATATTCGGTGTCGGTTGAGAAAAGCGCTGCTGTCGAGACGAGCAATTCGCGCGTGTCGCCAATTGCAAAGGCGCGCGCCGCCATGACAGCATTGAAGACTTCGCCCAAAATACCGTTTCCGGCATGGGAGACTTCCGCGTCCATCCAGGCGAGGCGGGCAGCTTCGCGAGCGCGACCCGGCACGACCATGCCGCAGATTGTGCCGCGCATCTGTGCGCCGATCCATTCATCGAACGGATTGTCGGACGTGCCGGTTTCGGGCGCGATGAGGCCGCGCCGCATATTGGAAAGCGCGATCGCCTCCGCCGACCAGCCAAGCGGGATCAGCGAGGTCCAGCGCTCGGCAATGTCCGCGCTGGTCACGGCAGAACCCTTGTCGCCGAAGGCTTCGAGAAATGCGATCTCGAAGGTGATGTCGTCATTATAGGTGTTTGGCTCGCGCACATAATCGCGGATCGGTCCGAAGACCTCGGCGATGTTTTCTGCCGTATAACCTTCGAGCGCCGTACCAGCCGCAGCTCCGACAAGCTGCGCCATCCAGGCGGCTGCGGTGCGGTCGCGGAAATCATCGGACTGGACGGCATAGAGCACATCGTCAGGCCATTGAACGGCGGCGTCGAATTCGTCCCACGATCCGTAACGCACAGTCTTTTGCGACGGATGGTTCGGATCGGGCCGTGCCGCGCGCATCAGGACACGCAGGCGCATGTCGATGCGATACAGTGTTTCAAAGTCACCGCGCTCAAGTGCGGTCAGCCCGTCGCGAAGAAGCTCCTCATAGGGAGCAAGAACGAAGCCCTTGTTTTCCAGCGATTGCAGCGCACCGGCCATTAGGCATTCAGGTGCTGCCGATCCCGGCACGTTGCTTTTCCAGAACATGGCCATGAGATCGTCCTGCGCCTTCATGACGGCGCTTGCATCCCAGGTCTGTTCTTCCGCTGTGCGCACCACCGGTTTCGTGTCGCGCAGCAGATCGCGGGTCAATTCCCAAGCTTTCATTTCATTCTCATTCTTATGCATTTCAGGAGTTTTTCAGTTGCTTTGCGCGCCGCTGACGGCGTGCCGCGTGGATCGTCAGCACAACGACCGGGACGAGATAAGGGATCATCTGCATCAGTTCGAACGGCAGGCCGAGGCTCTGAAGCGTGATGGCGAAAGATTCAGCCGCCGCGAGAACCAGGCTTGCCACAAGCGTGCCCCATGCGGTTCCTTGCCCCATAACTTCGGCTGCAATCGCGATGAAACCGCGACCTGCAGTCATGTTCTGGGCAAACCATGTGACATAGCCGAGCGACAGATAGGCACCGGCTGCACCGCCGAAGAGACCGGACAGGACAAGCGCCATCATCTGCACCCGGCCTGTATGGATACCGGCGGCACGCGCCGATTTGGGATCAACGCCGGTGGCGCGCAGATGCAGGCCGAAGCGTGTGCGCATCATCAGGAGGCTGACCGCCGGGACAGCGAGAAGGGCGGCAAAGGTCAATATGTGGATATTGCCGATGAAAGGCACGGGAAGGCTTGGCAGAGCGCCGCTTTTCAACGCGCCCGACATGCCCTTGTCGCCCGTTGCAAGAAAAAGCCCGAGCGTCGTTGCCGCTGCAGCCGCGATGTTGAGTGCAATGCCGGTCATGATGAGATCAGTGCCAAGCCGGTTGACCGAAAGCGACATCAGCCAGCCGAGAGCTGCACCTGTGATGAGCGCGGCCAGCAGGCCGACAGCCGGGCTGCCGGTAGCGGCACTGGCCAGAACGGCAATGAGCGCCGCCGACAACATCATCCCTTCCATGCCGATATTGAGGACGCCTGCCCGGTCGGAAATCATCACGCCGAGTGCTGCCAGCAGCAAAGGTGTTGCCACGCGCAGGATGGTGCCGATGAAGGATGGGTCGAGAATTTGTGCGAGAACCATGCTCATGGTTGTACTCCGGCCTGCACTACCGCTTGTTCTCCTTCGCGATTGCGAAGGTTGCGGATCAGCCGCAATACGGTCGGATGATTGTGAATGACGCTTGCCGTCGCGCCCACCATGATGGCGGCGGTCACAAGCCCCACCACTTCGGTCGGGATGTTCATGTTGCGGGCCAGAAGATCGCCGCCGATCTGCACGAAGCCAAGGAAAAGTGCGGACGGAATAAGCAGGAACGGATTTTCGCGTGCCAGAATGGCGACGACAAGGCCGGTCCAGCCATAGCCGGGCAGATCGAGCCAGGCAAAGCGGGCGTGAAGGCCGAGCACTTCCAGCGCACCGGCCATGCCCGCCACCAGTCCTCCGACAATCTGGGCACGCATGATGATGCCCTTGAGCGGCAGGCCAAGATGATTGGCAAAGCCAGGACTGGAGCCTGCGATACGGATATTGAGACCCGAGCGCGTCCAGTAAAGCCAGATGCCGCCAGCGATACAGGCCAGAATGGCAATGATCGAACCGCTGTTGAGACGCGTACCGGCGAGCAGACGGTCAAGCTTGGCATCCGGCGGAATCCTGAGCGACATCATTCCGCCCGCAGCCGGGTCGCGGATGACATAGTTGAGGACGAACAGGCCGAGAAACAGGAAGGCATAGTTCAGGACGAGCGACGTCACCATTTCCGATGCGCCGAAACGCAGCCGCAGCGCTGCCGGGATGGTGCAAGCGAAACTGCCCGCAACCGCACCGCACAAAATGGCGACCGGCAGCGAGAACCAGCCGAGCGAAGGGAGCAGAACAGCGCCCGCCACAGCGCCGAGCGCGCCGAGGAAGAAGCCGCTTTCCGCGCCGAGATTGAACAGGCCGGAGCGGAACATGATGGTGATCGCAAGGCCGGTCAGCATGATCGGCGTTGCCGCTTCCACCACATTGCCCATATGGCGAATGCTGCCGAATGGTCCGAGGAAAAACGTCTTGAGAACCCCGATGGGATTGTCCTGCATCAGCGCCAGCGGCACCAGAAGCACCGCCATGATGACGGCGATGACAAGCACGGTCAGGAAGAATGGAATGAGATAGGAAATCAGTCTGCGCATTACGCTGCAACTCTCTGCTTGAGCATGATCTCATCCAAAAACCACGTTACACTTTTTGGGATCATGCTCGTGTCCCCAGCATATAAGGTCCAAGGACAGCCGGTGTGATGTCTGGTCCGTTTTCCAGAACGGCAACGATACGTCCGTTGAAGAGAACGACGATGCGGTCGCTCAGGCGCAGCAATTCATCGAGATCGGCGCTGACGAGCAGCACGGCGCAGCCGCCCTGCGCCACTTCGTCGATGCGGCGGTGCAGGAAGGCTGCCGCCGAAACGTCGATGCCGCGTGTTGGCTGGTCGGCGATCAGGAATTTCGGATTGGTGGCAAGTTCGCGCGCGGCGATGAGCTTTTGCGCATTGCCGCCGGAAAGGGAATCGAGCCGTTCGGTGATTGCGCCTGCGCGCACCGAATATTGCTTTATCATTCCGCTGACACGGGCCTTGATCGCATTCCAGCGCAGGAACGGCCCCCAGAAGATCTGCTTGTCGGCGGTAATCGATCCAGTTCCGGCGATCGCGTTTTCGGCGAGAGACAGGCCGGGTGCGCCACCTTGCGAAAAGCGGTCGGCTGGCAGATGAGCGAGACCTTGTCTGCGCCAGCTTGCCGTGTCGGCGCGCAGCATATCCTCACCGTTGAGGCTGATCGTGCCGCTGGCCGCTTCGGCAAGGCCGGAAAGCACCGATACGAGGCCGCGCTGGCCGCTGCCATCGACACCGGCGACGCCGACGATCTCGCCTGCACCGACGGTCAGGTTCACATCCTTGATGCGGTCTGCCGGGTCGGCTGCTTTTGTCGTAACGCCCTTCATGTCGAGAACGGTTTTCATTGTGCCGTGCTTGTGGGCGCGTTGCGGAATGTCGACCGCATGGCCCATCACCATCTGCATGATGGCATCGTCCGGCACGTCGGCAAGCTTTTCCGTGCCCGCAACCGCGCCTGCACGCAATACGGTCACGCTTTCAGCCAGTTCGCGCACTTCGTTCAGCTTGTGGGAAATGAAGAGGATGGTAATGCCTTCGTCGCGCAGCGCCTTCAGCTTGCGCATCAGCTCCTCGATCTCCGGCGGAGAGAGAACAGCGGTCGGCTCGTCGAGGATCAGGAGCCTCGTGCGGCGCGCCAGCGCTTTCAGGATTTCAACCTTCTGCTGGGCGGCGACGGAAAGTGCGCCCGTGATCGCTTCGGGGTCAGCGTGCAGATCATATTGCTGCATCAGCGCTTCGACCATTTTGCGCGCGCTCACACGGTCGATCAGCCCTGCCTTCACCGGCTCATGGCCGAGAATGATGTTTTCGGTAACTGTCAGGGTCGGCACGAGCGAGAAATGCTGGTGCACCATGCCAATGCCCTTGGCCGCGGCATCTTCCGGCGACCAGGACGCAATGTGCTGTCCATCGACGATGATTTCGCCTGCCGTGGCATTTTCGATGCCGAACAGGATTTTCATGAGCGTGGATTTGCCCGCACCGTTCTCGCCGCAAATGGCGTGGATGGAGCCTGCGCGGATCGAAAAAGACACGTCGCGAAGCGCTTGCGTGCCGTTCGGATAGACCTTGCTCACATCGCGGAAGGCGACGATTGGGCGGAAGGCGACGATAGCATCGCCGCCTTCAATATTTTCAGCTGGATTTTCCACGATCAGGGACGAACCTTGTTGCGGATCGCGTTAAGATCCTCGGTGCTCATGCCGAATGCGGTCGGAACCGTGATCTTGCCTTCGGAAATCTCGTCGGAAGCCTTCTTGATGGCATCCTTCATTTCCTGCGTGGCCATGGAAGCCATGTTGCCGTCCTGCACGATGCCGACAGCGCCTTCCTTGAGGCCAAGCGCTTCCGCCTTGCCGAACGGCAGGTCGCCTGCCTTGAAACGTTCATAAGCTTGCAGAAGGCTGACATCGACATTCTTCAGAACGGAGCTGACAACCTGCTTGGCGATAGCCGGATCGCTGTCCTTGAAGATCGCTTCCTGATCGGAATCGACGCCCAGAACATATTTACCGGTTTCCTTGGCAGCCGAAAGCTGGCCGAGGCCGGTCTGCGAGGCGACGACGAAGCCGAGCGACACGTCGGAGCGATATTGCGCGAGACCGAGTTCCTTGCCCTTTGCGGCATCCATGAAGGAACCGGCATAGGAAATCGCGATCTTGGCATCAGGCATCACGGACTGCGCACCGGCAATGTAGCCGACGAGGAAGTCGTTGATGACCGGAATGTCCATGCCGCCGAGGAAGCCGAGATTCTTGCCGGTATCGCCGAGCTTGCCTTCCTTCAGGAGCGAAGCTGCCAGCATGCCGCCGAGATAAGAACCTTCGTTTTGCTTGTACTGGATGGAATAGACGTTGTCGTAGCCGCCTTCTTCATAAGGCACACTTGCATCATAGAGGATATATTTCTTGTCCGGATATTGCTGTGCGACCGAGCCAACGGTTTCCGACATCTGGTAGGTGCCGCCGATGATCAGGTCCCAGTCCTGTTCGGACGCATCGAGGAACACCGGCTCCCATTTCGTCGGATCGTCGCCGATTTCGAGAATCTTGGTCTCGACGTCGTCGCCATACTTGTCCTTGATCATCTTCATGCCCTTGGCAGCGCTGTCGAAGAACGACTTGTCGCCGAGCGCGCCATTGATGATGAGCAGGATCTTGTCCTGAGCCTGTGCTGCCGTGGTGGCAAACGTGCCCATCGCCGTCGATGCGGCGAGAGCAAAGGCAAGGTGGATTATTCCCCGTCTGGTGGATTTGATCACAACAGAACTCCAATACTGTAGCGTTATAGAGATGGATTTTCTGCTTTGGATAATTTGCCTCCGCCCACAGAACCCCCACACCTGACAGCGATCAAACGCTGACGGCGTGTGTGAGTCAATCGCCAAACTTTTTGCCCGCTGTGGACAAAGCAAGTCTGTTGCGCGCAACGGGGCTAAAGCTTTCGATTATTTCAACAAAGCCTGATTTGGATGCCGTAGTGTCGGGTCGAATGGATTGAGCTTTTGCGAGATGATCGCCGCTTCCTTGCGCAGCAGTTCCGTCACCGTCTGCTGGCGCTTTTCGGTGAGGCGCGCGGCAAGCGTGCCGATGCTGAGCGCTGCCACGGCTTCACCGTCGCCGTTCAAAATTGGTACGCCGAGACCCGCCATACCGTCGATCATGTTGAAGTTGAAGGTTGCCGCACCGCTCTTGCGCACTTCCTCGATCATGATGCGCAGGTCGACCTCGTCCACTGACGATTTGTCCAGAATGCGGGGCATGTTGAAGCGTATGATCGCCTCGCGCTCTTCTTCAGGCAGGAAGGAGAGGATGGCGAGGCTGCCCTGACCGATGCCGAGTGGCACTTTGCCGCCAATATCACCGGTAAAGGAGCGGATGGGAAACGGGCCTTCCACACGGTCGAGGCAGACCGCATCGAAGTTGCTGCGCACCAGCAGGAAGACCGTATCGTTGAACGTGGTCGAAAGCCGCAGCAGTGACGGGCGCGCAATGTTCAATATGCCGTCGCGCTGGCGCGCCTGCGCCGCCATTGCGAAAAACTCCAGCGACAGGCGATAGGCCTTCTTGTCGGGAAGCTGTTCGACAAGATTTTCCGCAATCAGCGTCTTCAGCAGGCGATGGGTCGATGGCTGGCTGAGTTCGAGGTCCCGCGCCAGATCGATCAGCCGCACGCCATCCTCGGTGCTGGATGCCAGACCTTTCAAAATATGGATTGCCTTCACCAAACTTGAGTTAAGTGCGGCGCCGGATTTCGGATTCTCAGATATATCATCCATAAGATTGCTTCCAAATTCTGTATTTTGAAAGAAATATATAATTTCTTCCGAATATGGAAATTATAATTTGCATTCCTGCGGGATTTTCCGCCAACTGGAACCGTCGCCAATGGGAAGGTCCGGCAAGGTATTGCAACCAATGCTGTAAGCGGGTCGGCGGTTTTAACTCGACGCAATGGGGAACGCTGCGGCTGCGTTAGCGGCTGGATAATCACGCGTTCAAAAGACCCAAGGTCCGGTCAGCGCAGAAAATGCGCGATCAAGCCGCTCCCGCCAGCCAGCCCCGATGAAGAGGCGACGTGAGACAATATCACGGCGTTTCTGCTCCCTGTCATTCAGGGGGAGATTGGGCCGAGAGGGAGATGCAATGAGCTTTTTGACCCTTTCCGGAATTTCCCGCCACTACGGCAAGTTCGCGGCTGTCGACAATTTCAACTTGGCGATTGAAAAGGGCGAGTTCATTTCGCTTCTCGGTCCTTCCGGCTGCGGCAAGACCACGACCTTGCAGATGATCGCCGGGCTGGTGACGCCGACGGCAGGTTCCATCACGCTTGACGGACGTGAAATCACGCGCCTTGCCCCGGCCAAGCGTGAACTGGGCGTCGTTTTCCAGAGCTATGCACTCTTCCCGCATATGACGGTGGCGCAGAATGTGAGCTTTGGTCTTGAAATGCGCAAGGTGCCAAAGGCAGAGCGCGAAAAGCGCGTTCGCGACGTGCTGGAACTGGTGCATCTCAGCGCACTTGCCGATCGTTATCCGCGTGAAATGTCGGGCGGTCAGCGCCAGCGTGTGGCCATTGCCCGTGCGCTGGTCATCAATCCGCCGGTCTTGCTGCTCGACGAGCCGCTGTCCAATCTCGATGCGCAGCTGCGTGAAGAAATGCAGTTCGAGCTGCGTCGCATCCAGCGTACTGTCGGCATTACCACCATCATGGTGACGCATGATCAGGCCGAAGCGCTTTCGATCAGCGATCGCATCGTGGTTATGGAAAAGGGCGTCATCACACAGGTCGATGCGCCCTACAAGCTCTATGAGCATCCGCATAACCACTTCATTTCCAACTTCGTCGGCAAGTCGAACTTCCTGAAGGCGCGCGCTGAAGGCGATATGATTGCGCTGGCCGAAACGACAATCCGCTTCCCTGCAAATGGCAAACAGGTTTCCGGCGAGCTTTCTGTCTTCATCCGTCCTGAAAAGGTGCAGCTCGTTGCAGCGGGTGAGGGGCATGTCGCCGGTGAAGTGACGACGCGCTACTTCATGGGTGCGCAGTGGCTGCTCGGCGTGACCACGCCTGCGGGCCAGCTTTCGGTGGCCCTGCCCAATCTTGGCAACCCACCGCCATCGGAAGGCACATCGGTCGGCCTCAGCTGGAACCATGAGGATTGCCGTATCCTCACCGCAGGGGTGAACTGAACATGTCGGCCGTCACCTCACAGGATACATCCGCCGGGCCCAAAGGGCAGCGCGATCTGACGCCGCTCTTTCTGGTCGGGCCGTCGACGCTTCTGTTCTTCGCGCTGGTGCTGTTGCCGCTCGGTCTCACCGTGCTGCTTTCATTCAACAGCTACAGCTATGACAAAGGCATCGAGAACGTCTACACGCTTGCCAATTATACGCAGGTTCTCAAAGACCCCTATTACCTCTCGATCTTCTGGCGCACGCTCAAGCTGGCGCTGATCACAACCGTCATCACGGTGCTGATCGGTGTGCCCGAGGCCTATATTCTTTCCAATATGCGCAAGCCATGGCGCTCGATCTTCCTTTTGGTCATCATCGGCCCGCTTCTGGTTTCGGTCGTGGTCCGCACATTTGGCTGGAGCATGTTGCTGGGGCGCAATGGCCTCGTGAACAGCGCGCTCGACATGGTGGGCCTGCCGACGACGCAAATCCTCTACAGCGAGACAGCCATCGTCATCGGTCTGGTGCATATCATGCTGCCATTCATGGTGATCCCGGTCTGGACCGTGCTGCAAAAGCTCGATCCGTCGGTGGAAGCCGCAGCGCTGACGCTCGGCGCATCGCGCCTGACAGCACTTCGCCGTGTGGTGTTTCCGCAGGCAGTGCTTGGCATCCTGTCGGGCAGCCTCATCGTGTTTGCGCTTTCGGCCAGCTCCTTTGCCATTCCGGGCCTGCTTGGTGGGCGTCGTCTCAAGATGGCGGCAACCGTTGTCTATGACGAGTTCCTGATCGAGCTGAACTGGCCGCTGGGTGCTGCCATCGCCATCATCGTTCTGGTCGCCAATCTCGTGATCATGATTGCCTATAATCGCATGCTCGAAGGGCAAGCGAGAAAGAAGCTGGGGTAACCGCCATGACAAAGAACGGTCCTTTCGCTCTTTTCTTCCACACGCTGATCGTCATCTTCATGCTGGCGCCGATGGTTGTGGTGTGTCTGGTGGCCTTCACGCCGGAAAACACGCTGACAATGCCGTGGAACGGCCTTTCACTGCGCTGGTTCGCTGCCGTGTTTGCGCACAATGATTTCATGACTTCGTTCTATAACAGTGTGCAGCTCGCCTTCTTCTCGGCATCCATTTCGACGCTTCTGGCCGTGCCATCGGGGCTCGCGATTGCGCAGTATAATTTCCGTGGTCGCGATGCGTTGAACGCGCTTTTCCTGTCGCCGCTCATCATCCCGCATCTGGTGTTGGGTGTGGCGTTCCTGCGTCTGTTCTCGCTGATGGGCTTTACCGGCTCCTTCGTCTGGCTGGTTGCGGCACATTCGATTGTCGTCACGCCCTATGCGCTGCGCCTTATCCTTGCTTCGCTTGGCAGCATGGATCGCAATGCGGAAAATGCGGCGCGCACGCTGGGCGCCGGTGAATGGACCGTGTTCCGTCGCGTCACCTTGCCATTGCTTGTGCCGGGTCTGTCGGGCGGCTGGCTGCTTGCCTTCATCAATTCGTTCGACGAACTCACCATGTCGATCTTCGTGACCTCGCCGTCCACGGTCACGCTGCCGGTCCGCATGTATATGTATGCCAGCGAATCCATCGACCCGATGATGGCAGCGGTTTCGGCCCTGATGATCCTCGTTGCCACCGTGACCATGATTATCATCGATCGCATGTTCGGCCTCGACCGGCTGCTGGTGGGCAAGGGTTGAGCAGGCAGATCATGACGATCCCGGTTTCCCCTTCGGCGGCTCAGTTCCGCAGACGGTATCGGCTGACTGAGCAGCCGATCAGCTTCTCGCTTGACGGCGTTTCCTTCGAGGGACGCCGTGGCGATACCGTGCTGACCGCCATTCTCTCGGTGCAGGGAAAGTTGCGTCATACCGAATTTACCGGTGAGCCGCGGGCGGGCTTCTGCCTGATCGGCGCGTGTCAGGATTGCCACGTCATGACGGCTGAGGGCCACAAGCTTCGTGCCTGCACCACGCTTCTGGAAGACGGCATGGCCTTTGTGACGGAGCCCGCGATATGAGTGCGGTTCCCAATCCGGTCATTGTGGGCGCTGGTCCTGCGGGCATTCGCGCCACCGAAACGCTGGTCAAGGCGGGTCTCAAGCCTATCGTGCTCGACGAAGGTTTTCGTTCCGGTGGTCAGATCTATCGTCGCCCGCCGCTCGATGACGGGCGCAGCTATCGAAGCCGTTACGGGTCGGAAGCGCATAAGGCCGAAGCGCTGCACAAGACATTCGACGCGTTGCGTAGCGTAATCGACTATCGTCCGGAAACGCTGGTCTGGAATATCACGCGCGGTGAAGGTGATCGTCTCGATCTGCTGACCAAGGGTGTGCATAGCCAGCTGCCTTACAGCCATCTCATTCTGGCGACGGGTGCGACTGATCGGGTTCTTCCGTTCAAAGGCTGGACCAAGCCCGGCGTCTATACGCTTGGTGCATCACAGACCGCACTCAAGGCGCAAGGCTGCACGGTTGGCGAACGCGTGGTGTTCATGGGTTCGGGGCCGCTGCTTTATCTGGTCGCCTGGCAATATCATCATGCCGGTGCGAAGGTTGCAGCCGTGCTCGACACAGCGCCCTTCGCTTCAAAGTTTCATCTGGCACATCTGGCGCTCTATGCACCGCGCATTGTCGCTCTCGGCGCTTATTACGGCCTGCGGCTGAAGCTTGGTGGCGTACCGATCCACTATAATGTGCGACCAGATGAAGTTCTGGGCGAGGGCCATGTCGAAGCCATTCGCTATCGCACGGGCAAGCGTGTTCGCGAGGTTGAATGCGATGCGCTGGCCTATGGTTTTGCGCTGCGTCCTGAAACCCAGCTTGCCGATCTCGCCGGTTGCGAATTCCGCTTTGAAGAACGTGACCGCGCCTGGCTTCCTGCTGCCGACAAGCTCGGCCGTTCAAGCCGCGAAGGTGTTTACGTGGCGGGCGATGGCGCGGGCATCGCGGGTGCGGATGCTGCTGAAATTCGTGGGTCATTGGCCGCGATGGCCTTGCTGCGCGACAGGGGCCTGCCGTTTGACGAAGGCACCGAACGCGGCCTTCTCGCAAAGCTCGATCATATCTATCGCGAGCGTCTGATCGTCGAAAAAGCTTTCCCGTTCCCGCGCGACTGGTTCGATACAATCGCAGGCGATGTCACGCTTTGCCGTTGCGAAGAAATCGCGGTGCGTGATGCCAAGGCGGTTATCGGCAAGGGTGATGTGCGCGAGATCAACCGGCTCAAGGCGCTTACCCGTGTGGGGATGGGGCGCTGTCAGGGGCGCATGTGTACCGCTGCCGCCGCAGAACTTCTGGCGTCGATGCAGGACAAGGCGCCCGAAGAAGCGGGCCGCATCCGCGCCCAGGCACCAGTCAAACCGATCCCGCTTGGCTTTGGCGCAAAGCCTGAGCAGGAGGTGTTGCCATGACAAAGCATCTTCTGGCCGATGTGGTCATTATTGGCGGCGGGATTGTCGGTGGTTCGGCTGCGCTTTTCATGCGTCAGGCCGGGTTGTCGGTCATTCTGCTCGACAAGGGCTTTTGCGGGGCGCAGGCAAGCGGCGTGAATTATGGCGGCGTTCGCAGGCAGGGTCGCGCGCCGGAACAGCTGCCGCTCGCACAGCGTTCGCACGCATTGTGGGCGCGTCTGCCGGAACTTATCGGCATCGATGGCGAATATATCCGCAGCGGCCATTTGAAGCTTGCCCGCACGGAAGCGCATTTTGCGAAGCTTGAAGCCTATGCGGCTACAGTGCAGCCGCTTGGGCTCGATGTCGAGCTGATCGGTGGCAATGCCGTGCGAGAGCGTTTCCCATGGCTTCCGGGCAACGTCGCGGGCGCTTCGCTCTGCGCGGAAGATGGCCACGCCAATCCGCGTCTGGTCGCGCCTGCCTTTGCCCGCGCAGCACTTGCTGCCGGTGCCACGGTGCTGGAAAACACCCCGGTCATCGAAGCGCGTGAAACCGGCGATGGTTTTGCCATTCTGGCGGGAAACGGCATCGAAATCCGCTCGCGTCTCTTGTTCAATTGCGCCGGTGCATGGTCGGATCAGTTTGCTGCTTCATTTGGCGAGCCGGTGCCGCTCCAGCGCATCTATCCATCGATGGTTGTAACCGAGCCAATGCCGTTTCGCCTGCCGATGAGCCTTGGCGAAGAGGGCGGCGGCTTCTACGGCCGTCAGGTCACGCGCGGCAATTATGTCATGGGTGGCGGACGCGGTGCGCCGCTTGAAAACCCGGATTTTTCGCGGCCTTCGGTCAATGCGGCTTCATCGGTGATGCTGCGCGCCATCGAACTTTTTCCGCATCTGAAAAACGCTCAGGTCATCCGCTTCTGGTCCGGCACTGAATCGGAAATGCCGGACGACAATCCGGTGATCGGGCCAAGCAGCCGGGTCAAAAACCTCTTTCACGCCTTCGGATTTTGCGGCGCCGGTTTCCAGACCGGTCCGGCTGTGGGTGCCGTTCTTTGCGATCTCGCCGTTAAAGGCGAGACGGAAACACCGATCGATGCATTCCGCATCGACCGGTTCGATAAAAACTCAAACCACAAAGGGGAGTAGCATGAAAACTCAATTCACCAACAAGGCCATCACCAAGTCCGCCCTGTTGGCGCTCGGCCTGTCGGTCGCCTTTGCTTCCGCCGCATCGGCTGAAACCAAGACGCTCTATATCGGCATGAATGGCGGCAATATGGAGAAGGCCTATACCGAGCACGTTCTGCCGGAATTCGAAAAGGCCAATGACGTGAAGGTCGTTGTCGTGCCGGGCACTTCGGCGGATATTCTCGCCAAGGCAACCGCGCAGAAAGACAATCCGCAGATGCATGTCATGCTGCTCGACGACGGCGTCATGGTGCGCGCGATCAGTTCCGGCCTGTGCCAGAAGATTTCGGATGATCCGGTTCTGGCTGACATTCAGCCTGCCGCACGCCTCAAGGACGACATGGCCATCGGCATCGATATGGGCATGACCGGCATTGCCTATAACAAGAAGCTTTTCGACGAAAAGGGCTGGGCAGCACCGACCTCGTGGATGGACTTTGCCGACGAAAAATATGCGAACGCCGTGGTGTTCCAGTCGGCTTCCGCTTCGACTTTCGGCCTCCATGCCTTCCTGATGTTCAACCGCATTCAGGGCGGTGATGAAAAGAACCTCGAGCCGGGCTTCGAAAAATTCCCGGACACAATCGGCAAGAACGTTCTGGAATACATTCCGTCATCGGCCAAGATTTCGGAAATGGTGCAGACCGGCGAGGCAGCGATCTTCCCGCTGACGCCGACGGGCGTCAACAACCTGAAGGCCAAGGGAATTCCGGTTGAATATGCACAGCCAAAGGAAGGCTCTGTCGTCCTCGCTGTGACCGAATGCGTGCTCGCAGGCAATAACGAACCGGAACTGAGCCAGAAGCTTGCTCACTATCTGCTTTCCGCCGATGCACAGAGCAAGGCGCTCGACCATGGCAACCTCATTCCGTCGAACCAGAAGGCGAAGGCCGGTACGCCCGATGCGCAGGCCAAGCTCGACGCTTTCAACGGTTACATGAAAACAGCCAATACGCTGGATTGGGATGCTGTCAATGAAGGTCGTCAGCAGCTCAACAGCCGCTGGAACCGCACCATCGAAAAGTAAGATCAATATATGATCTAAAAAGCTCGCCTCGGGAAACCGGGGCGGGCTTTTTGCTGGAAAGCCGCTTACGCATCGCCCGCTGATATTGTAGCTTGCCCGCAAATCATCCGGGCAAATCGATGGATCGGGGCAAGCGTGAAAAAAGCGGCAGCATTCGCATTCCTTGGAATTCTGGTGGCGGCACCTGCACTGGCAGAAGACAATTGGAAAGCCGTCGAGGAAATCAAGACCTACGCCATAGCCGGGAAAACCGGTCCCGAACTTTATGAATCCATCGGCGAGCGTGGCCCGAAGATCGGCGGCGGCAAAACCCGCGTCATCGCCCATACCAGCTATGTGCTGACCTGGGACCGGAAGTTCGACCGCTCCAACAATGCCTGCACGATCCTGTCCGCCACGCCGAAGCTGAAGATCACCTATACGCTGCCGAAGCCCTCGCAGAAGCTCAATTCCCCGGTGAAAGAACACTGGGAAACTTTCTCCGAAGGCATCCGCAAGCATGAGCTTGTGCATGGCGACCATGCCAAGGACATGACGCGCGAGATTGTGCGCCGGACCGTTGGCCTGTCGGTTCCAAACGATCCGAAATGCCAGAAAATCCGCAAGGTGCTGATCAAGGAAATCACCGATATGGTGGACGTCCAGCGCGCTCAGGGCCGCGCCTTCGACAAGGTCGAGATGGGCAATGGCGGCAATGTCCATCAGCTTATTCTGGCGCTGGTGAACGGTGGCTGATTTTTCGTCAATAGCCTGTGCTTCGCACAGAAATCCGCTCTTTTGAACCAGATGGAACATTTCTGATATCCTTGGAATAAAGGCTTTCATGCGTTTGTTCAAACAGAATCGATTGACTTCCTAACCAGTTAGTACATTTTAGAGAAATGGCGCAGCTGACCGATGCGATTCCGTTCTGAAGCGGGATGGCTGAGGAGGATGGATTGCTGGTCACGATGAGGCGCATGCCGGAGACCGGAATGGTTTTCTGGCAGGGCTTTCGTTGCGATGGTCGGCCCGGAATCGGTCAAGGACTGTGGGGAAAGCGATGTTTCGCCTCGGGATGTATGGGACATCCTGCCGGTGATGCCGCGTCGCTTTCACCCGAAACCCGAAAAGGGGCGGCAGTCTGTAAGTAATGCGCCGGGAGGAGGAACATGAAAGCTTTAGTCGATTTCTATTTTACCGCGGCGCGGTTCGCCATTGCCTGCCTTCTTGGTTGCATGGTCGTGCTCGTGTTCGGCAATGTGGTGCTGCGCTATGCCTTCAATCAGGGCATAACGGTTTCAGAAGAATTGTCGCGCATCTTCTTCATCTGGCTCACCTTTCTTGGCGCAGTGGTCGCCATGCGCGACCATGCGCATCTGGGTGTGGATTCGCTGGTGCGCCGCCTGTCGCCTAGGGGCGCGCGCATTGCGCTGGTCGCCGGCCATATCATGATGTTCGGCGCGACATGGCTGGTTCTTTCGGGAAGCTGGACGCAGACACTCATCAATATTCCGACGCTGGCCCCGGCGACAGGCATGTCGATGGGTTGGTTTTATGGCGCAGGGCTGGCCTTTGCAGTCCCCGCACTCCTGATCATTGCGTGGAATGGTTTCGGCATCGCAACCGGGCGGATCGATGTCGCCGGGATGCATTTCGTGACGGATAGCGAGGAGCATGTCACGCCCGTCTCGACCGATGAAAATCGCAAGTAGGGCGCGCCGACCATGACCTTGCTCATCTTTCTTGCCGCCCTTCTGGTTCCGATGGCGCTTGGCGTCCCCGTTGCCTTCGCGCTCATCATCAGCGGTGCGGCGCTGATGATGTATATGGATTTGTTCGACGCCCAGATCGTGGCGCAGAACGTGCTGAACGGCGCCGACAGTTTTCCGCTGATGGCCGTTCCGTTCTTCCTGCTTGCCGGGGAAATCATGAATGCGGGCGGCTTGTCGCGTCGCATCGTCAATCTGGCGCTGGTCATGGTGGGGCATGTGCGCGGCGGTCTCGGTTTCGTCGCGATCTTTGCAGCCTGTGTGATCGCAAGTCTTTCGGGTTCGGCGGTTGCCGATGCGGCAGCGCTCGGCGCATTGCTGTTTCCGATGATGCGCAATGCCGGACACGAGCCGGGTCGCGCCGCCGGGCTGATCGCCTCGGCATCGATCATTGCCCCGGTCATCCCGCCCTCCATCGGTTTCATCCTGTTTGGCGTGGTTGGCGGCGTTTCGATCACCAAACTGTTCCTGGCGGGGATTTTCCCCGGCCTGATGATTGCCGTTGCGCTGTGCGTGACCTGGTTCATCCTCGCGCGTCGCGAACAGTTCGAACTGCCGAAGAAAGCTGAACCCAGTGCACGGATGCGGGCTTTCCTCGACAGTATCTGGGCCTTGATGCTGCCGGTCATCATCATTGTCGGCCTTCGCTTCGGTGTGTTCACGCCGACGGAAGCGGGCGTGGTTGCCGCTGTCTATTCGCTGTTCGTCGCAACCGTGATCTATCGGGAATTGCCGCTTTCAAGACTCTATCCGGCAATGGTCGATGCGGCGAAGACGACCGCCGTGGTGATGTTCCTCGTTGCCAGCGCCAGCGTTTCGGCCTGGATGATTACGGTTGCCGATGTGCCGGGTGAACTGGCCGAACTGGTGCGGCCTTTGATGGATAACCAGACGCTGCTGCTGCTTGCCATCATGCTCTTGGTTGTTCTCGTCGGCATGGCGATGGACATGACCCCGACAATCCTGATCCTGACGCCGGTGCTGATGCCGATCATCAAGGAGGCGGGCATCGATCCGGTCTATTTCGGTGTGCTGTTCATCATCAACAATTCCATCGGCCTCATCACCCCGCCTGTCGGCACGGTGCTGAATGTGGTGTGCGGCGTCGCGCGCCTGCCGTTTGAGAAGGTGATGACTGGTGTTCTGCCGTTCCTGATTGCGCAGCTGGTGGTGCTTTTCCTGATGGTGCTGTTCCCGCAACTGGTGACGGTCCCGATGAACTGGTTCCATTAAATCAAAGCATGTCTCCCGAAAGTGGAAACCGGTTTCGGGAGACATGCGTAAAAACAGAGACAGAATTTTTGAGTGGGAGGAAGACATGAAGAAAATACTGAAGACAATGGCACTGGGCGTGATGCTGCCGCTGGCACTGATGACGACCACCGCCATGGCTGAAATCCGTTCGCAGACAATCAAGTTTGCTGCCGCCAACAGCAAGGGCCATCCGCAGGTCACGGGTATGGAGAAATTTGCCGAGCTGGTGAAGGAAAAGAGCGGCGGGCAGATCAATGTGAAACTGTTCCCCGGCGGTGTTCTGGGCAGCGATCCGCAGACGCTTTCCGGCTTGCAGGGCGGCGTCGTGGAAATGACGGTGATGAATGCGGGCATCCTGTCCAGCACCGTCAAGGCATTCGAAGCGGTTGATTTGCCATTCCTGTTCAACAGCGGTGAGGAAGCCGACAAGGTCATGGATGGCCCCTTCGGTACCAATCTGATGAAACGCCTGCCCGATACGGGTCTGATCGGGCTTGCCTATTGGGAACTCGGTTTCCGCAATCTGACCAACAACCGTCATCCGGTCGCAAAGCTGGAGGATATTGCCGGGCTGAAGATCCGCACCCTGCAATCGCCGGTTCCGGTTGCCTTGTTCAATGCACTTGGCGCCAATGCGGTGCCGCTGCCCTATACCGAGCTTTATACGGCGCTTGAAACCGGTACGGTGGATGGGCAGGAAAATCCCAATGCCAACATCATCAATGCCAAATTCTATGAAGTGCAGAAATATCTGACGCTGACCCGCCACCAGTATAATCCGCAGATCGTCATGATCAGCAAGAAGTTCTGGGATCGCCTTAACGATGAGGAAAAAGCGGTGATCGAGCAGGCCGCTGTCGAGGCGCGCGATTATCAGCGCAAGGTTTCGCGCGAGCAGGATGCGACGGCGCTGGACGAGATCAAGAAGACCGGCATGCAGGTTACCGAGCTTACGCCGGAAGAAACCACGCGCCTGCGCGATGCGGTAAAGCCGATCATCGACAAGTTTACCGCCGAAATCGGTGCAGAAACGGTCGATGAACTCTTCGCCGAATTGAAGAAGGTACGCGGCGAAAACTAAAACAGTACGGCTGAATATCTTGCCGATACTGAACTAGATGGTTCCGGGCCGATTTGTCCGGAACCGCCAGTGGACTCCGGTCTGGCCGGAGACAGGAGTGTGACATGAAGACTTCGATAGCAACCGTCTCCATCAGCGGCGATCTCCAGCAGAAACTGGGGGCCATCGCCAAAGCCGGTTTCGACGGGGTCGAGATTTTCGAGAACGATTTTCTCACCTTTGACGAAAGCCCGCGTCAGGTGGGCCAGATGGCGCGCGACCTTGGCCTGGAGATCACACTTTTCCAGCCATTCCGTGATTTTGAAGGTATGCCGGAGCCTTTGCGCAGCCGCACTTTCGATCGGGCGGAACGCAAGTTCGACCTCATGCAGGAGCTGGGCACCGATCTCGTTCTGGTCTGCTCCAACGTGTCGCCAGCTGCCATTGGTGGCATCGACCGCGCTGCGGACGATTTTCGCGAGCTTGGCGAAAGAGCGGCACGGCGCAATCTGCGTGTCGGTTATGAGGCTCTCGCCTGGGGTCGCCATATCAGCGACCATCGCGATGCATGGGAGATCGTGCGCCGCGCCGATCATCCCAATGTCGGCCTTATCCTCGACAGTTTTCATACTCTGGCGCGCAAGATCGACGTGAACTCGATCCGCTCCATTCCGAAGGACAAGCTTTTCATCATCCAGATGGCCGACGCGCCACTGATCGATATGGATCTGCTTTACTGGAGCCGCCATTATCGCAACATGCCGGGCGAGGGCGATCTGCCGGTGCTGGATTTCATGCGTGCGGTGGCTGCGACCGGCTATGACGGTTATTTCTCGCTCGAAATCTTCAACGACCAGTTCCGTGGCGGATCGCCAGCCACCATCGCCGCCGACGGACGCCGTTCGCTGATCTATCTTGGCGATCAGGTTCGCCGGGTCGAGCCGGACAACAAGCTGACGGTTGCTGCCATGCCGCCCCGCGCAAAGGTGCACCGTGTCGGCTTTGTCGAGTTTGCCACCCATGCCGATGATGCCGAACGGCTGGTTTCCGCAGTTGGTGCGCTGGGCTTCAAACTCGCTGGCAAGCATCGTACGAAGGACGTTGCGCTCTACCGGCAGGGCGACATCAACCTCGTCATCAATACGGATACGCGCGGCTTCGCCAGCTCGGCCTATGCAGTACACGGCACTGCTGCCTATGCCATGGGGCTTGTCGTGGACGATGCGGCTGAGGCCCATGCCCGCGCAGTGGCCATGGGCGCGGAAAGTTTTGAGCAACCGCTCGATCCGGGCGAAATCGGTATGCCTGCCATTCGTGGCGTTGGCGGCGGGCTGGTCTATTTCCTCGATGAGAAGACCGATCTCGGCCGTATCTTTGATATCGAGTTCGAGCCGGTCGCAGGCAATGATACAGGGACCAGTGTCGGTCTCACCCATATCGATCACGTTGCCCAGACGATGAAGTTCGATGAACTTCTGACCTGGCTGCTTTTCTATACTTCGCTTACGGAATCGCGGAAGTCGCCCATGGTCGATATCGTCGATCCGGGCGGTGTCGTGCGCAGTCAGGTGGTGGAAAACGACGAGGGAACGCTGCGCATCACGCTCAACGGTGCGGAAAACCGTCGCACACTGGCCGGTCGCTTCATTGCCGAGACCTTCGGGTCGGGCATCCAGCATCTGGCCTTTGCGACGGATGATATCTTCGCGACGGCTGCGGCTTTGCGCGACAACGGCTTCCATACGCTGGAAATCTCGCCGAATTATTACGACGATCTGGAAGCACGTCTCGGTCTCGATCCGGAATTCACCGACCGGCTCAAGGCCGCGAACGTGCTTTATGATCGCGATGAGAGCGGGGAATATTTCCAGCTTTACAGCCCGACCGACGATCAGGGCTTCTTTTTCGAAGTCGTGCAGAGGCGAGGCTACAAGGGATATGGCGCAGCCAATGCGATCTTCCGCATTGCGGCGCTGCGGCGATACATGCGTCCGGCGGGCATGCCAAAAAGTGCTGTGGCACTCTGAACGCTGAAGGGGGAGGACTATGGCAAAGGCACTCGCCAAGGCGCAGCCGCGCAAGAACGATCCTGACGCAACGCGCGAGAATATTCTCGATGTCGCGGCGCGGGAGTTCGTGGCATCGGGTTTCTCCGGCGCGCGCGTGGATGAAATCGCGGCGCAGACCCGCACGTCCAAGCGCATGATCTACTATTACTTCGGCAGCAAGGATGGGCTTTATCTCGCCGTGCTGGAACGGGCCTATGGCAAGATACGCACGCTTGAAAGCTCACTGTCGCTCGACGATCAGGACCCGGAATCCGCCATGCGCAGTCTGGTGGAAAGCACTTTCGACCATGACGATGCCAATCCGGATTTCGTGCGGCTCGTCGCGGTGGAAAATATTCACCGCGCCGAACATATGGAACGCTCGGATGTTCTGTCGCGCCAGAATGTAACCATTCTGGAGACGATCGAGAAAATTCTGGAGCGCGGGCGCGAGCAGGGCATCTTTCAACGGCGCATTTCCGCGCTCGACCTTCACATGCTGATCAGTGCGCAATGCTTCTTTCGTGTGTCCAACAGACATACGTTCGGCGCGATTTTCGGCACCGACCTGATGGCGTCCGACGTGAAGGCGCGGCATCGCCGCCTGATCAGCGATACGATCATCGCTCTTTTGAAAAGCCCGGAATAACGAGGATCGACATATCGTCCGATCCTGCGGAGATGAGAATTGATAAGTGAAGTGACCAAACGTCGTGTGCATGTGGGTCTGATCGGCGCAAACATTCAACGTTCGCTTTCGCCGGCAATGCATATGCGGGAAGGCGAGGCCGCCGGGCTGGCCTATCGCTACGACATTATCGACATCGCCGAGAACGGGCGTTCGGAACGCGATCTGCCAGCCCTTGTCGCGGAGGCCGAAGCTGCAGGATTTGCCGGGCTCAATATCACCCATCCCTGCAAGCAGGCTGCGGTGGCGCTGGTCGATGAACTTTCGCCCCATGCCTTGGCCCTGCAATCAATCAACACGATGGTGTTTTCCGACGGCAGGCGCATCGGTCACAATACCGACTGGTGGGGCTACGCTGAAGGGTTTCGCCGCGGCCTGCCGGATGCGTCGTTGGAGCGTGTCGTGTTGCTCGGTGCGGGCGGGGCGGGCGTTGCCGTTGCCTATGCGCTGGCGGAAATGGGTGCAAGGGAGGTCCACATCTTCGACCTCGATGCCA
This sequence comes from Ochrobactrum sp. BTU2, assembly GCF_024539785.1. Lineage (NCBI taxonomy): Bacteria > Pseudomonadati > Pseudomonadota > Alphaproteobacteria > Hyphomicrobiales > Brucellaceae > Ochrobactrum > Ochrobactrum sp. BTU2. Next base: position 546,769 of record NZ_JAHWRG010000003.1, read on the forward strand.
CGAAGGTCGATGCGGTAATTGGCAAGCTTGTTTCGGTGCAGCCGCAATGCAGTTTCATTGCCGGGGCCGATCTGGAGGAGACACTGGCACAGGCTTCGGGTCTGGTCCATGCAACACCAACGGGCATGGACGCGCATCCGGGTCTGCCGCTTGCGCCTGAGCTGGTGCAGCCGCACCTCTGGGTTTCGGACATTGTTTATTTTCCTCTGCAGACGGCGCTTGTCCGGCTTGCCAGGGAGCGCGGATGCCGCGTACTCGACGGTGGCGGCATGGCTGTGTTTCAGGCGGTCGGCGCGTTTGAACTCTTCAGTGGCATCAAGGCTGACCCGAACCGGATGCTCGCCCATTTCGCGCAGTTGCAGGCGCGGAGCTAGTCTGTTCCCAGTTTGTCATTTCAATAGGCGCGTCGGAAACCGACGCGCCTTTTTCCGTTCAGAAATTTTCTGGAATTGATGACGCGTCGTTCCAAGATCGTTCATTAAAAATATTCAGATTGTTGACAATATTTCGAACGCGTGTTTAGCTTGAATATCCTTTCTCCGCCAAATGAGGGAAAGGTAAAGCTAAGTAAGGGGAACTAAAATGATCAATAGACGCGCAGTTGTTAAGACTGCGGCGCTAGGCGCCGTTTCTATATTTGCGCTCATGTCCGCGTCGGCCTCCCAGGCAGCGGACAAGGAGCTGAAGATCGGTTTCGTCGGTGTCACCAGCGGCCCTGCGGCGGCCTGGGGCACATCCAATGTTCGCTCGATGCAGGTTCGTGCCGACTGGCTCAACGAGCAGGGCGGCGTGAAGATCGGCGACGATACCTACAAGATCAAAGTCGTCACCTTCGATGATCAGAAAGACCCGAAGCGCGCCATCGCCGGCATGGAAAAGATGGCACAGGAAGGCATTCACTACGTCGTGGGTCCGAATGTGGATGACGGCGCCGCTGCCGTCCGTCCGGTGGCGGAAGCCAAGGGCATCATCTATTTCCCTTATTCCTTCCCGAAGGAACTTTATACGCCACCAGCGTCCAATGCTGTTCTCGGCATGATCGCCAACTATCAGTCCGGCCCGGCGATCTATAAATATCTGAAGGAAAACAAGGGCATCAAGACGGTGGCCTTTGTGGCGGCCAATGAATCCGATCCGCTCAGCCAGCGCGACAGCGGCATCGAGGCAGCCAAGGCGCTCGGTCTTGAAGTCGTCTCCACCAACGATGCCTATCAGAACGATACGCGCGACTTCACGCCTGTTCTGACGCCGATTGTCATGCAGAAGCCGGATCTGCTGGTTCTGTCGGGCGTTGCGCCGGGCAATGCGCCGTTGCTGATCCGCGCTGCGCGTGAGCTTGGTTATCAGGGCTTCATTTCCACCGAAACCGCGCAGGACGCCAAGGTTCTGGAAGAAGGTGCAGGCGAACTCGCCAATGGCTTCATCTCGGTGGGTGGCGCTTCCACGCCTGAAATCGCATCCGACGTGATGAAGGAATTCGTTGACCGTTATACCAAGGCCTATGGCGAATATAATGACGAGTCCAACACCAAGGTCTATGCGCTCGAATACATTGTCGAGACGCTGAAGGCCAACCCGGCTGCGGTCGACAATGTCGAGGAATTCAAGAAGACGGTGGACACGTTCTCCGCGCCCAATCCTTTCGTCAAGGGCGATGGCGACGGTTCCAAGCTGACCTATGTCGGCACCTCCTCCTTCACGCAGAAGCGCCAGCTCGGTATTCCGATGGTTGTGACAGAATACAAGGACGGCAAGTTTGAAACGCTTTTCGTCGGCCAGGTCGATTAACCGATAGGCCTGTGAAAAGCCCGAAGCGGAAGAGGGGTACTTCTGCTTCGGGCCTCCCAATCGCTAGAGCGCATCCCGAAAAGTGCAAAGCGGTTTTCGGAATAAGATGCGCGTTAAAACAAACAGTTAGAGCGTTTCCAATGGCTCATGCCAAACGGGAAATGCTCCAGGAACTGTCACGGAGTTTTGGGCCTGCCTTGCAGTTTACCCGGCACTTCACACGAGGGAGTCTGCCTTCATGGAACAAGTGATAGCCAATGGGCTATATCTGGGTGCGCAATATGCACTGATCGCGTTGGGACTGACGCTGATCTTCGCGCTCATGAACGTCCTCAATTTCGCGCACGGCCAGATGTATGTGCTGGGCGGTTTTGTCACCTATACGGTTTACGGACAGCTTGGCCTGCCGTTTGTTGTCGCTCTTCTGGCTTCCGCGGTCACTTTGATGATCGTTGGTGCGCTGATCGAAAAATTTCTCTTCCGGCCGGTCATCAAGCGAAGTCTGCGCGATGAAAGCACGATGCTGCTTGCTGCGGCCGTCGCTTTCTTTCTGGATGCGGTGATCCTGCTTCTGTTCGGTGAAAAGCAGCGCGGCGTGCCGAAGATCGTCAATGGCGTGTTCGTCTCCGACAGCCTGATCATGCCTTATGACCGCATTCTGATCGGAGTGCTTGCCGTGGTCTTCATCGCAGCTTTCGTTCTTTTCATGCAATACACCAAACCCGGTCGCGCCATGCGCGCACTTGCCCAGGACCGCGTGGCCGCGCAGTTGATGGGTGTGAATGTCGATCGTTATTCAATGATCGGCTTCGCGCTGGGGGCAATGCTTGCAGGTCTGGTGGGCGGGTTGCTGGTCGCGATTACCGGCGTCAATTCCGGCATCGGCGGCGCCATCTCCATCAAGGCTTTCATGATGGTGATGATCGGCGGCGCAGGCGTCGTGAGCGGTGCCATTGCTGGCGGCTTTATCCTCGGTATGATGGAATCCGTCGGGCTGACGGTGCTGCGCTCCTATGGCGACATCACCTATCTCGTCATCTTCGCCGCATTGATGGTGTTCCTGAGCATCCGTCCGAACGGGCTCATGGGCAAGCCGTGGGGTTGAGGGGGCAATCATGACAAAGACAACAAAGCTTATCGGCGTTGCTGCCTTTCTGGCTCTGATCTTCATCGGTATTCCGGTGCTGATCGAGACTACCGGACGGCACGACCTCTATTATACGCTCACTTCGGTGGCGCTTCTCTCCATTGTTAGTGGCGGGGTGTGGCTCACCTTCTATATCGGTCGCATCAATATCGGCCAGGGTGCCTATGCTCTTATGGGCGGCTATGTGTCGGCGATCCTGATGGTGAAATATGGCGTCTCCTTCTGGCTGACGCTTCCTCTGGCCGGGCTGTTCTGCGCTTTCGCCAGCATCCTGATCGGCATTCCGATCCTGCGGCTTCGCGGCGTCTATTTCGCCATGGTCACGCTGGTTCTGACCGAAGTTGCCCGTCTTCTGGCGATGGCGCTGCCCATCACCAATGGCGCCAAGGGCATGGTCAGCATTCCGATGCCGGGTGGCATATCGCTTTTCGGCCTGACCATCCTGCCGGATTTCGCAACATTGCAGAACCCGCGCGCGGCCTTCTATTTCGTATCCATTGTGCTGATGGTGCTGTGCTTCGCGGGGCTTTATCGCCTCATCAATTCGCGCATCGGTGGTCTTTGCCAGTCGTTGCAGCAAAATGAGGAGCTTGCCTCGTCGATTGGCGTCAACATCACCAATCTGCGCGTGCTGGCTTATGCGATCTCGTCCTTCCTTGGCGGGCTTGGCGGTGCGATGTTCGTGGCGATCTCGCAGTCGATCTATCCGTCGAGCTTCACCGTCACGGACTCGGTCAATTTCATGCTCAACTGCTTCCTGGGCGGGCTTGGCTATGTCTTCGGTCCGATCATTGGAACCTTCGTCCTCTATTTCGGTTGGGACTTCCTGTTCCAGACCGGCAAGTTCCAGCTTCTGATCTTCTCCAGCGTTCTCATCATCCTGATGCTGTTCCTGCCTAACGGGCTTCTCAGCCTCAGACTGACCGGAAAGAAGGGAGCAGGATCATGAGCGATCTTCTGGAAGTCAAAAGCGTTACCAAACGTTTCGGCGGTCTGGTGGCGGTCAACGATGTCTCCTTTTCGGTGCGTGAAAAGGAAATCCTGTCGGTCATCGGGCCGAATGGCGCGGGCAAATCCACGCTGTTCAAGCTGATCGCCTCATTTCTCACGCCCACCTCCGGGGAAGTCCGCTTCAAGGGCGAACGCATTTCCGGTCTGGCACCGCATATCGTGGCGCGAAAGGGCGTGGTGCGCACCTTTCAGGAAACGACGATCTTCAAGGGCATGACGGTGCGCGACAATGTGATTGTCGGCCACCATCTGCGCGCCAAGGCGAGTTTCCTCGGCTGTTATGTGGGGTCAAGCCTTGCTCGCCGGGATCAGGAGGAATTCGGACGCTCCGCCGATGAAATCCTGCAGTTTCTCGGCCTGTGGAAGCAGCGGGACGAGGTTGCGCAGAACCTGCCGCATGGTCACTTGCGGGCGCTTGGCATTGCCATCGGTCTCGCCACGGAGCCGAAAATCCTGCTTCTGGATGAACCCTTTGCCGGGATGAACCATGACGAAACCGTCAAGGCGGTGGAAATGGTGCGGGCGGTCCGTGACCGGGGTGTCACGGTGCTGCTGGTGGAACATGACATGCCGGCGGTGATGAATATTTCCGACCGGATCGTCGTCATCAATTTCGGCCAGAAGATCGCGGAAGGAACGCCGAAACAGATCCAGGAAAACGAGAAGGTGATCGAAGCCTATCTCGGCGCAGAAGACGAAACGATTGGATATTGACCATGGCAGAGCTTCTCAAAGTTTCCGATGCCGAACTCTATTACGATCACGTCTATGCGCTGAAAGGCGTTTCGCTGAGCGTTCAGGAGGGAGAGACAGTCGCGCTGATCGGCGCAAATGGTGCGGGCAAATCCTCGATCCTGCGGGCGATCACGGGGCTGAAAAAGATCCGCAAGGGCGAAATCCATTATGAGGGCCGCCGGATCGACGGCACCCGGTCGGACGAGATCGTCAAGATGGGGATTGCCATGGTACCGGAAGGCCGCCGCGTCTTTCCCTATATGAGCGTGCGCGACAATCTGATGATGGGGGCGTTTACCCGTTCCAGCAAGGCGGATATCGCCAACACGCTGGAGATGGTTCTGGGGCGGTTCCCGCGCCTGAAGGAACGCTATTCGCAGGCCGCAGGCACAATGAGCGGCGGCGAGCAGCAGATGCTGGTCATTGGGCGTGCGCTCATGGCCAAACCGAAGCTTTTGCTGCTGGACGAGCCATCTCTCGGGGTCGCACCCAAACTGGTGCAGGATATCGCCCGCTCCATCGTCGCCATCAACCGCGACGAAAAGGTGAGCGTTCTTCTGGTCGAGCAGAATTCACGGATGGCGCTCCGCATCTCGCAGCGCGCCTATGCCCTGACGACCGGAAAGATCGTCCTGTCCGGTAATTCGGAAGAACTGGCGACGGATGATCGCGTCGCGAAACTCTATCTGGGCGGGGAAATCTGACCGCCGGTATTGCAGACTAGGCAGAGCGTCCGAAAGACGCTCTGGACCATCCAGAACGAAAACAAATATTTCGATGGTTCGAGGAAAATGGAAATACTTGTCATCAACCCCAATACAACTGCATCGATGACGCACAAGATCGGCGAGGCTGCACGCAGCGTGGCAGGTGCCGGCACGACAATCATCGCAAGCAATCCCGCCGACGGTCCGCCGAGCATCGAAGGATATTTCGACGAGGTTTTTGCCATTCCCGGCATGATCGGGGAAATGCAGAAGCGCCCGACCGCCGATGCCTGCGTCATTGCCTGTTTCGACGATACCGGCCTTGATGCAGCGCGCTGTGCCGGAACCATGCCGGTGATCGGCATCGGCGAGGCGGCTTTTCACATGGCAAGCCTGATTGCCGGAAAGTTCAGCGTTGTCACCACATTGTCGCGTTCGGTGCCTGCAATCGAGCATAACCTGTCCCGCTATGGTCTCATGTCGCGTTGCGCCCGTGTTCGGGCCAGCGACGTGGCCGTACTTGACCTCGAAATTCCGGGATCAGACGCGCGCAACAAGGTCTCGAACGAGATCGCGAAGGCGATCCGGGAAGACCATGCCGAAGCGATTGTGCTTGGTTGTGCGGGCATGGCCGACCTTGCTGCTTCTCTGTCCAGGGAGCATGGGCTGCCGGTCATCGACGGCGTGACCTGTGCGGTGAAACTGTGTGAAAGCCTTGTCGGTCTCGGCTTGAAAACATCGAAACTGGGTGGCTATCAGCTGCCGCGAATGAAGGATTTTCAAGGTATTTTTGAACCTTTTTCGCCCCAGAATTGACGTTCAGATGATTTCAGCCGGGTTTGTGCATCAAAACTCGCGACATTGTTGACACTCGCCGGACCTGTGTTCGATATGTAAGGAAATTGATAGAGGATTTGCGGATGCAGTATCGACCGATTGCATCTGCCATTTGAACAGCTTCTACTGGATGATGATGAACCTGGCTGCGACGAACATGACAGACCAAAACGGCGGGAATGTGCGTTGGCTTCCGGTCTATAACGGCTTGCGCGAGGCGGTCGTCAGCCATCGTCTGCTTCCCGGCACCAAGTTGCCGGAGGACGAGCTGGCGACGATCTATTCCGTCAGCCGTGCCTTTGTTCGCTCCGCCCTGCAGGCGCTGGCGCATGACAGGCTGGTGCGTCTGGAACCCAATCGCGGTGCCTTCGTTGCCGAACCCTCGCGCGAGGAAGCGCGCGAAGTGTTCGAGGCGCGCTTGCTGATCGAGCCGGAGGTGGCTTCGCTTGCAGCGAAGGTCATCAAGCCCCAGCAGGTCAAGCAGCTGCGCCAGCATCTCCATGACGAGCATGAAGCACTTCATGCCGGACGCGACAGCGAGGCGATCATGCTGTCGGCGCTTTTCCATACGCATCTGGCCGAAATTTCGGGACACTCGATCCTGGCGGGTTTTGTCGGCGATCTGCTGCCGCGTTCCTCGCTCATCATTTCGCTCTATTGGGAACGGCGCGAGACGACCTGCCAGAGCGACGCGCATCATGCGCTGGTCGATGCCATCGAAGAGCACAGGAGCGACGACGCTGCGGCCCTGATGAAGACCCATATTCTTGATCTTCTGGCGGGCCTCAATCTCGAGCGTGTCGAAAAAGAACAGAAGCGTCTGTCCGATATTCTGCGTTAGAGCGCAGATTTGATTCAATCAGGCCTGCGCTCTAACCTATTATATTTTAAGCATAATCTTATCGATCCTCGTTTCACTCCGGTCGGATTATGCTCTAGAACATGTCTCCCCAAAGCGGTTTCCCTTATGGGTGACATGCTCTGGAATATGGCGCGAAATAGCGCATTCACAGCAGCACGAAAGCACCGGATAACAGAAATCGCTCCATTTCAAAAATGGACGCAAGGATAAGATTCCGGATTCTACGCTAACGACTCAAGACTTCAGCCCGGCTATCTTCAATCATCTAGTAAAGCAATCGAAAAACACCGACCGGCGCGCTTCTATTCGGGTGCGTTGAGGGAAATTCTTTGCTTTTTGCCGGATCACGCAAGTGAAGAAGTAGCGTTGGAGGTTCTCGTGAGTATAAACTTCAGATCATCGGGTATATCTGCAGAGCGCATGTCAACACGGCGCATTCTTGTAGCAGGCGGTGCCGGATTTCTCGGTTCTCATCTTTGCGAACGTCTTTTGAACGAAGGAAACTTCGTCATCTGCGTCGATAATTTTTCGACAGGGCGGCTTGAGAACCTGCGCAATCTCCTGCGCTACGACACGTTCAGCTTCGTGCGTCACGATATTGTCAACCCGATCGATCTGCCGGTGGATGAGATTTACAATCTCGCATGCCCCGCATCGCCGCCACATTATCAGGCCGATCCGGTGCACACGATGAAGACGAGCGTCATTGGCTCGCTCAATCTGCTCGAACTTGCCGCGCATTATCAGGCTCGGATTTTTCAGGCTTCAACGTCGGAAGTGTATGGCGATCCGCAAACACATCCGCAGCCGGAAGCCTATTGGGGCAATGTGAACTCTTTCGGCCCCCGGTCCTGCTATGACGAAGGCAAGCGCTCGGCCGAAACGCTGTTCTACGATTTTCACAAGCAGTATGGCGTCGACATCCGTATCGTGCGCATCTTCAACACCTATGGCCCGCGCATGCGACCCGACGATGGTCGTGTCGTGTCGAACTTCATCGTTCAGGCCCTCGAGCGCGAAGATATCACCATCTATGGCGACGGCTCGCAGACCCGTTCCTTCTGCTATGTCGATGACCTGATCGAAGGCTTCAGCCGCTTGATGAGCAGTCAGGTTCAGAAGCCCGTCAATCTCGGCAATCCGGGCGAATTCACTGTGCGTGAGCTGGCCGAGCAGATCATTGCGCTGACAAATTCGTCCTCGCGCATCGTCTATCGCCCGCTGCCAACTGATGATCCGCGCCAGCGGCGCCCGGACATCATGCTCGCCAAGCGTGAACTTGGCTGGGAACCACAGATTGCACTTGTCGAAGGGCTGAAGCAGACGATCGCCTATTTTGAACGCCAGCTGGTCAGACCATCGGGCGAGCTCTTCGAGGTGGCGAGATGACCCGGCAAAATATACTCGTCACCGGTGGTGCTGGCTTCATTGGCAGCCATACCGCCAAGCTTCTGCACAAGAGCGGATTCTCGCCGGTCGTCTATGACAACCTGTCGACGGGTCACCGGTCTTCCGTGCGCTGGGGCAAGTTTGTCGAGGGCGACACGCTTTCGCAGGAACAGCTTATCGCTGCTATCAGGACCTTCGATCCGGCTGCCATCATCCACTTTGCGGCTTCGGCCTATGTGGGTGAATCCGTCACGGACCCCGCAAAATATTATCGCAACAATGTCGGCGGCATCCAGTCCGTTCTGGAGGCCAGCCGCCTGACAGGTGAACGCCCGGTCATTTTCTCGTCGAGCTGCGCCACCTATGGCATTCCGGATGTGCTGCCGATCCGCGAAGGCGAAATGCAGAATCCGATCAACCCTTACGGACGCACAAAGCTGATTGCGGAACATATGCTGGCCGATTATTCGGCAGCCTATGGCATGCCCTATGCGGCACTGCGCTACTTCAATGCCTGCGGCGCTGATCTGGATGGCGAACTGGGCGAAAAGCACGATCCCGAAACTCATTTGATACCGCGCGCCATGCTGGCTGCCGCTGGAACCGCAGATTGCCTCGAAATTTACGGCGATGATTACGATACGCCGGATGGCACCTGCATTCGCGATTATATTCACGTGGTCGATCTGGCACGGGCGCATGTGCTTGCGGTCGAGCATCTGCTGAATGGCGGCGGCAATCTGGTCCTTAATCTGGGAACCGGGCGCGGAACATCCATCAAGGAAATCGTGGATGCGATAGACCGGCTTACCGGACGCAAGGTGCCTGTCGAAATGCGCGCGCGCCGGGCGGGCGATCCGCCGGTGCTTTATGCCGACCCGGCTGAAGCGGCAGCGAAGCTTGGGTTTCGCACGCTCCATTCCGATCTCGACACGATCATCCGCACGGCTGCGCCCTTCTTTGGTCTGGAGATGCGGACATGACACGGCGCGAATTTCATCCGGCCATTGACGGCGACAACGGCGAAAGGGAACCATTGCTGGCGCCCATCTTCACTGGCCGCAAGCGGGTGGAATATGTGGTGGGCATCATCCTGTGGGCGCTCGCCATCACCTATTTCTGGCAATGGTGGTTCATCAGCGCGAAGCACAATCATCTGCTCGGCTCCATTCTGGTGACCGCGCTGCTGGCCTGGATCACGATCCTGCCGCTTTATTTCATCACTATTTTCTTCCACGCAGCGCGCCCGACCGGCCCGCTTCGCATCCCCGCCGGAAGCCGCGTCGCCATGGTCGTCACCAAGGCTCCGTCTGAGCCTTTCGAGGTGGTGGCTGAAACATTGCGCGCCATGCTGGCGCAGGATGTGCCGCACGATACATGGCTTGCCGATGAGGACCCTTCACCCTCGACACTTGCCTGGTGCCGTGAGCATGGCGTGTTCGTTTCCACACGCAAGGGCCGTGCCGACTATCATCGGCAGACCTGGCCGCGCCGTACCCGGTGCAAGGAAGGCAATCTCGCCTTCTTCTACGATCACTATGGCTATGAGCGCTATGATTTCGTCTCGCAGCTCGATGCCGACCATGTGCCTGAGCCGGGTTATCTCTTCAATATGCTGCGGCCCTTCGCTGATCCCGCTGTCGGTTATGTTTCCGCGCCAAGCATTTGTGATCGCAATGCGCATGAAAGCTGGTCGGCCCGCGGGCGTCTCTATGTGGAAGCCAGCATGCATGGCTCGCTGCAGGCCGGTTACAACGGCGGCTTTGCCCCAGTCTGCATCGGCTCTCATTATGCGGTACGCACGGCAGCGCTGAAGGAGATCGGCGGTCTTGGGCCGGAACTGGCCGAGGATCATTCCACGACCCTGTTCATGAACGCGCATGGCTGGCGGGGTGTTCACGCGCTGGATGCCATCGCCCATGGCGACGGTCCGCGCACCTTCGCCGATCTTGTGACGCAGGAATTCCAGTGGTCGCGCAGCCTCGTGATGATCCTGTTGCAATATACGCCGAAGCTGATCGGACGGTTGCCGCTGCGCCTGAAGATCCAGTTTCTGTTCTCGCAGCTCTGGTATCCTCTCTATGCTTTCTTTCTGGCACTGACATTCGTTCTGCCGATAGCCATTCTGGCTTATGGTGATAATTTCGTCAGCGTTACCTATCCCGCTTTCCTGATGCACTTCATGCCGCAATCGCTCGTGATTTTGGCGCTGGCATTCTGGTGGCGGTCGAGCAAGACGTTCCGCCCTGTCGACGGCAGGATTTTCAGCTGGGAAGCGATGCTGTTCCTGCTGGCGCGGTGGCCCTGGGTTCTGGCTGGAACCTTCGCAGCTTTCCGTGACTGGCTGACCGGTTCCTTTGTCGATTTTCGTGTCACGCCGAAAGGCTCATCCGAGGTCGATCCGGTGCCACTGCGGGTGATCGCGCCCTATGCGCTGATCTCCGGTCTGTCCATTCTGCCGGTCCTCCTGGTCAGCGGTGCTGATCAGACACGAGGCTTCTTCATCTTCGCCATCATCAATGCGTGTTTCTACCTGTTCCTGATGGCGATGATCGTGATCCAGCACACACGCGAAAATCACGTGCGGATGACGAGCCGCCTCTATCGACCGGCAATGGCATGCAGTTTTACGGCGCTGGTCGCGCTGACCGGCTTTACCACTGTCGAGCGCGGACGCGACGGCATCGAGGCACTGAGCTGGGGCACGAAAAGCTTCACGGTATTTGACGACCGCTTCTCGGTTGCCGGTGCCGGTGTAGGCGGACGCGACGTCCACAGGACAATTTTCAATCCACGCTGGCGCACGAATACCGCCAGTGGAACGAACTAGCGGGAAAGGCGCGACGATTATGAAGATCGCTGTCATCGGTACGGGATATGTCGGATTGGTCAGTGGCACGTGCTTCGCGGCATGGGGACACGAGGTCGTCTGCGTCGACAAGGATGCCCAGAAGATTGTCCGGCTGGAGCGCGGCATCGTGCCGATCTACGAGCCGGGGCTGGATGAACTGGTGGAACGCAATTTCGCCTTTGGCCGGCTCAGCTTCACGACCAATCTGGCGGAAGCCGTCAAGGGTGCGGAGCTTGTCTTCATTGCCGTCGGCACACCGGCACGGGCGGGGCACGGCGATGCCGATCTGTCCTTCGTCTATATGGCCGCTCGCGAGCTTGCGCCGCTGATCGAAGACCATAGCGTCGTCGTGGTCAAGTCCACCGTTCCGGTCGGCACAGGCGATGTGGTGCAGAAGATCATCGGCTCGGTGCGCCGACCCGGCACATTCTCTGTTGCTTCCAATCCGGAGTTTCTGCGTGAGGGTGTTGCGATCCGCGATTTTCTGGAGCCCGATCGCGTCGTCATCGGCGTGGAAGATGAGCGCGCTCGTTCTGCGCTCGTCGCCCTTTACGCTCCACCGCTTGAGGCCGCAAAGACGCCAATCGTGATCACGCAGCGCCGGACATCGGAACTGATCAAATATGCGGCCAACGCTTTTCTCGCCACCAAGATCACCTTCATCAATGAACTGGCGGATCTGTGTGAGGAAGTCGGCAGCGATGTCACCGAGCTGGCGCTCGGCATGGGGCTGGACAAGCGTATCGGCACCAGTTTTCTCAATGCGGGGCCGGGATATGGTGGCTCCTGTTTTCCGAAGGATACGATAGCGCTTTTGCGCACCGCGCAGGATCACGGGGTCGCCCTGCGGCTGGTCGAGGAAACGGTTACCGTCAATGAAGCGCGCAAGCGTCGCATGGCGCTGAAGGTGCTGGATGCGCTCGGCGGCAGCGTCGAAGGCCGGACGATTGCCGTCCTCGGCCTGACGTTCAAACCCGATACGGATGATATGCGCTATGCGCCGTCCATCCCGCTTATCGAAACCTTGCAGCGCTTCGGTGCCAGCATCCGGGCCTACGATCCGGCCGGAATGGAGAATGCGCGCCGTCTTCTCAGCGACGTCGAGTTTTACGACGACCCTTACGAGTGCCTGAGCACTGCCGATGCGGCAGTGGTCGTGACCGAATGGGACAGTGTCCGCAAGCTTGATCTCGTTCGGATGAAACAGGTCATGCGGGACGCCGTACTCGTTGACTTGCGCAATGTCTTTTCACCGGCGGTTGCCGAGAATCTGGGCTTCCGGATTTCGACAATCGGCCGTCCTGTTCAACTGCGGCAGGAAACAAGACCAACAAACGTTCTGCCGCACGCGCGCATCCGTCAATCGCAAGAACCCTTGGCGGGTGCGCGCAACCTGAAGGTCGTGGGAGGTTCAAATGAAACATGTGATGTTTGAAGGCCAACGGTCCCGATCTGGTCGGAACACTGATCGGAGCAGATATGTCCTGCCGCTGGTTGTCCTGCTTGCGGGGCTAAGTGGACCGGCTGGAGCGGCAACGGTTCCGGTAGATGGTTTGCCCGACGGCGCCCGTGTGATGACGCCTGCCGAGCTTTACCTACTCTATCGCGACAAGAACTGGCAGTGGGCTGACGGCGCTGGCCGGATGGAAAGCCAGAACCGCCGTTTCACCGCCCGTGTCGATGGGGAGAAGGGCAAGGCCTGGGCTGAAGGCCGCTGGCGGATCACCTGGTCGGGCCAGATGTGCTTCGATGCGAAATGGCATCTGGCTCAGGGCGTCTTCCCGAACAAGACTTGCTTCTCTCACCGTATCGCCGATGGGACGATCTATCAGAAACGTGAGCCGGACGGTGTCTGGTACGTCTTCCGCCATGCTGGCGGAAACAAGGATGACGAAGCGCGCAAGCTCCTCTCCATCGAAACAATAACGCCCAAAACGGAAGCGCTGAATCTGGCGTTGCCCGTTGCCCAATCGCCCGTACAATAAAGGAGGCGGCGATGAAAACCTCATATAAAATAGCAACGGCCATTCTTTGCGGTGGGCTGCTTTCAACCGCTGTTTACGCAGCGAGCGGTGTTTCGGGTGCCAATGTCGACACCCGCAACATGTTCCACGACAAGCGCCCGGTCATTACCCCGCAATCCATCAAGTTCGGGGCCTATGATCCGCACGGGGATTTCACCAACGATCCCAATTCCCGCATCGAGCATCTGTTCCTTCCGTGGGAGGATGTGGACCTGACGAGCCTGTCAACCGCTGATGCCTATGCGCAGGAACGGGGCCGCGAACTGCTGATCACCGTCGAACCCTGGTCGTGGGCTCGCGACTGGCGCGTTGCACCGGATGATCTCCTGAGCGGAATCGTGCGGGGGCATTACGATACAAACATGGCTGCCGTCTGCTCCGCTGCTTCGAAGCTGAAGAGCCCTGTGACCATTCGCTGGGCGCAGGAAATGGACGACAAGACGGGCCAGTTCACCTGGTCCTACTGGTCGGCACAGGGTTACGTCCGTGCCTATCAGCATGCGGTCAATGTCTGCCGCAAGTCATTGCCGAATGCCAAGTATATGTGGTCGCCGAAGGGAGATGCGGGGCTTGAGGCCTATTATCCGGGCGATGGTTATGTCGATGTGATCGGCCTGTCGGTGTTCGGCTACGAACCTTACGATATGCTGGAACTGGGACATGCGTCCACATTCGTTGAACGGACAAAACCGGGATACGACCGGGTGGTAGGCTTCAAGAAGCCGATTGTTATCGCTGAGCTCGGTTATGAAGGAAGCGACGCCTATGTCCGGGCCTGGGCACAGGAAACCAACAAGCCGCAGCCCGAATTTCCGGAACTGACTGCGACCGTCTACTTCAACGACCGCGAAGTCTATCCGTGGCCACGGGGTGTCGGGCGGCCTGACTGGCGGGTTGCGAACCATCCGCTTGATTGATGTCGCATTTACCTCACGCAAAACCGCTTCGCATTTTTGCTGGAAATGCTCCAACGTCTGAACAGGAATACGACAATGTTTTCGATCCGTTTGAGAACCGTAAGTGCGGCGCTGTCCGTACTTCTTCTGGCAGGCGCTGCCGATGCGGCGCCGAAACAGAAAACCGAGGACCCGATCGCCATCAAGGCTGCGGCGGCTGCACCGCTGTCAGCCGACGCGCTTGAGGCGCTCTATTCCGGTAAGTCATGGAAATGGAAGGATGGCGGCGGCTATTTCTCCGCCGACAGACATCGTTTCATCGCCTGGTCGCAGAAAGGCAGGGCGTGGTCTTACGGGCAGGGGCGCTGGTATGCCACCAATCGCGGCAAGCTTTGCCTGCAGGCCTATTGGGTCAACAAGATGGGCGGCGGCAGCGATACGACCTGCTTCCTCCATCGTGAGAAAGATGGCGTCATCTATCAGAAGCGCTCACTGGGCGGCAGCTGGTATGTCTTCCGCAACAATCCGCCACGCCCGACCGATGAGGCCGCCAAGCTGCTGCGCGGCGACCGTGTTAGCAAGGGACTGGCGATCATGAAAGCCAAGGCGAGATAATCGCCAGGCAAGCATGCCGGCTCGCTGATCTGTATGGAGTTCTTGCGAGCCGGTATGCCAAGGAGTGCATTCCGAAAACAGTTTCACGCCGGTCGGATTGTGCTCTAATCGCGGATGAAGCAGCGGGATTTCTGCCCGAAACCGCTCGGCGTGCACACATAGGGCGTGCCGGCCGCATATTGCGTGGCGGAAACCCTGATGACCTTGGCCGATGCAGGCTTGTTGTAGCGCGCTTGGCTATTCACCTTGTACTTGACGAGGTAAACGGAAACTGTTTCGCTTTTCTGCTTGCGGGCATCCTTGGCTTCGGCGCCTGCCGTCAGGCATAATGAAGCGGACAGTCCAACGACAATAGCGGCAGCCCATTTCAAGCTTTCGCGGCGCACAGTATATGCAAATACATTGTTCATGCGATTGCCTCCGGTTGTTATTACCGTGCTTTCTATCGGACGCGTTTTAATATTCTGGCCGGATTTTCCTGAAAATTTTCATCAAATGGGATGCAATTAACTCATTTCAGAGACCGTTTTGCGCGCTCCGACACTTCCGGCCAAATCTGGGAAAAGGCCGGGAAAGCGGGGTTGTCGGCGCGTAAGAGGAAACGTCGGCTACCGGTCTGAACGGTTACGTGGCTGATAGTGTTCCAGCTTATTTTGATTTTATACGTGCAAATGCTACTATCAACGCAGGGCTTGGGTCGCCATTACCGCGCCTCGAGCCTCCGGGTTGGTTTAGGGAGTTGCCGTGACATCCCCGAGCGACAAGGCCTCGCGTGATCTGAAGCCCGATTTTGTGGAGCGCCGCCAGTCAGTGCGCGTTCCACTCGCGCCCCTTGGAGAAGATGCCCGAAGCACCAATATTCTGACCCCGCTGGTCTTTACGACCGAAGAGCTGGAACCCTGCGCACAGTTTCCCACATGGCAACAGCACGTGGCTCCCCTCTATGATGTGCGGATGCCGGATGGTGTGAACGCCGAAGACGGTTTTGCCGTTACCCAGAAAGTCTGGAATCTGCGCGGCATGCTGCTGATAGAACAGACTGTTCCTCCATTCAGTTATGAACGTACAGCGGAAAAGGTTCGTTCCAGCCCGATTGATCACTGGCAGATCAGTTTTCTGCGAAGCGGTCGCACATGGACGGCGGTGGATGATCGTGTGGCGGAAAACGAGCCCGGCATGATCAATATCCGTTCGTTTGGTTATCCGTTTCGCGGTCGTGCGCTGGCAACGGACGTGGTGCTGCTGATCATTCCGGTCGATCATTTCGCCGGTCTGGGCGGTATGCCGGAAGCGTGCAACAATGCGACGCTCGGAGGCTATCGCGCCAAGCTGCTGATCGATTTCGTATCGACGATCCAGGCGGGACTTGACCATATCAGAAGCGAAGACCTGCCGGAGCTGCGCGACGCCCTGCGCCAGATCGTATTTGATACGATCGCCCCTTTGGTAAAGGAAAACGATGCGAGCGAACACAATGCGTCTCTCGGGGCCTCTCTGGGGTTGATGACCAAGGCCAGACGCTTCATCCAGAAAAATCTCATGTCCCGTGAACTCACGCCCGATGCACTGAGCAAGGAGCTCGCCATCTCACGCACGCATCTCTATCAGCTGTTCGAAGGCTCGGGCGGGGTACTCAACTATATTCGCCAGAAGCGTTTGCTTGCAGCACATGAGATGCTTGCGGATGCATCCGAAAACCGCAGGGTGTCCGACATAGCGCAGCTGTTTGGCTTCGATACGGCAGCCAATTTCACGCGGGCATTCACGCAGCATTTTGGCTATAGTCCGAGCAATGTCCGCAAGTCGCTGTCGCGAAACGACGGCATCAGCGACAGCCAGTCTGACGCGAACCGCTCCCTCACTTTCTCAACCCTGCTACGAACGCTGGCAACGACCGGTGCGTAAAGTTCCAGAAGAATGATCGGAATAGTTTGACGATCTGTCGGAAGCAGACTGCCAGAGCATTTCCTGTTTTGATTGGATCATAGGAAATGCTCTATCCGTTTGTTTTTACGCATGTCTTTATCCCGAAACCGGTTCCCTCTTTCGAGAGACATGCTCTAGTCGTTTTCCGGCAAACGTGGAAAGTGCTCCATCGTTTCATCAAGGAACACCCATTCATGCTTCGATTGCTCGAATACAGATAGGGTGGGCTGGGCAAAAGCCGGATCGGCAAAAAGGCCAACTGCCACGCCGATTACGGAAGGGACCGCATCAGGCAGCCAATAGACGGTCGAGCCGCAAGCCGGGCAAAAATGCATCCGGACCTTGCGGCCACTTTCCGCCGTCCGAATGAATTCCGTCGATGCGCCTGAAATTTCAACGCAGCCTATCGCATAGAAGGCATTTGCACTGAATGGCGAACCTGTTCTCCGCTGACAGGCGAAGCAGTGGCACAGTGCCGTTAATTGTGGTGGCCCGTGGGGCGTTACTGTCAGATTTCCGCATACGCATTGAGCATAGGTCATGGATTTCTCCTGCAAGGTGAGATCGCATCATCAGAAATGGAATGGAAATACAGCCCGAATGGCCAGAGTGTTCCGGAAGGAACTGGCTAGGGCTTCGGGTTCGGCTGCAACTCCAGCAGCATCTGAACCGAATACTTCGCATTATCATCTCTTAGCGCTCTATCCGCAAGTTCGGCTGGATAGAATTTCTCACGCTTGCTTTTGCGCAAGATATTGCGGACGTTGTTGTCGGGACTCCTGTCCGGGAGAACACATGGGAGGAAAGACATGCAGCATTACAGACTGAAATCGCTTTCCCTTGCCGCTGTCATTGCCGTTGCAGGCCATCTGCCTTCGGCCTACGCGGCATCGCCAGCGCCGGCTGAAGGCCAGAATGGCATGGTGGTTACGGCCCAGCATCTTGCGTCGCAAGTCGGTATCGATGTGCTGAAGAACGGTGGCAATGCCGTCGATGCGGCTGTCGCTGTCGGCTATGCACTGGCGGTTGTCTATCCGACTGCCGGTAATCTCGGCGGGGGTGGCTTCATGACGATCCGCTTCAAGGACGGCAAGAGCACCTTTCTCGATTTTCGCGAGCGTGCGCCGCTTGCTGCAACAAAGACCATGTATCTGGACAAGGATGGCAAGCCGGTCGAAGGCGCCAGCACTGAAACCTATCTCGCCATCGGCGTGCCGGGCACGGTGGCTGGCCTTGAGGAAGCACGCGAAAAATATGGCACCCGCAAGCGCGAGGAGTTGATCGACCCGGCACTGAAACTTGCCAAGGACGGCTTTACGCTGGAGCTGGGCGACATTCTCTCCTTCGCCGATGGCAATGAAAGACTGGCGAAAGACCCGGCGGCTGCCAAGATATTCCTGAAAGACGGAAAACCGATTCCGTTGGGTGAAAAGCTTGTCCAGCCGGATTTGGCAAAGTCGCTTTCGGCCATTTCGGAAAAAGGCCCGGCAGCCTTCTATCAGGGCGATATCGCCGATCTGATTGTCAAATCGAGTAAGGAGAATGGCGGCATTCTCGCCAAGGCCGATTTCGAAGAATACAAGGTCCGTGAGCTGGAACCGGTCAAGTGCAGCTATCGCGGCTATGACATCGTCTCATCGCCGCCGCCTTCTTCGGGCGGACTTATCATCTGTGAAATCCTGAACGTGCTTGAGGGCTACCCGATTTCCTATCTGGGCTATGGTTCCGCGGAAACCACGCGTTTGATGGTGGAAGCGATGCGCCACGCCTATGTGGACCGCAACACGGCATTGGGCGACCCTGATTTCGTCGACAATCCGATCGAGAAGCTCACCAGCAAGGCCTATGCCGCGGAAATCCGCAGTCGTATCGATCCTTATCGCGCAGGTGTCAGCGAGGCGCTGAAACCGGCTGAATTCAAGGAGTCCAACGAAACCACGCATTATTCCATCGTGGACAAGGACGGCAATGCTGTCGCCGTAACCTATACGCTGAATGGATCGTTCGGCACGGCCAAGGTGGCCGAGGGCACCGGCATTCTTCTCAACAACGAGATGGACGACTTCACCATCAAGCCGGGCGTGGCCAATCTCTATGGTCTCATACAAGGTGAAGCCAATGCCATCGAACCGCGCAAGTCACCGTTGTCCTCAATGAGCCCGACCATCGTATCGAAGGATGGCAAGCCATTCATGGTCATCGGCAGTCCCGGCGGTTCGCGCATCATCACGATCACGCTTGAGGCGATCATGAATGTCATCGATCACGGCATGGACATTCAGGAGGCTATCGATGCCCCGCGCATCCATCACCAGTGGCTGCCGGATCGGGTCTATATGGAAGCGAACGCGCTTTCGCCGGATACGATCCGGTTGCTGACCGGCATGGGCTATACGGTCGGGGAAGACGCTGACTGGCCGGTCTGGGGCGAGGCAGCTGGCATTCTTGTCGGCGGCAAGGATATGGCAGCCATCGAAAAGGGTGGCGACAACCGCTACTACGGTGCTATCGACAGCCGTGCCGTCGCTGGTGCTGCAATAGGATACTAGAGCATGTCTCCCGAAATTGGGAACCGGTTTCGGGATAAAGACATGCGTAAAAACAAACAGATAGAGCATTTCTAATGATTCAATCAAAACAGGAAATGCTCTAAAACAGAACCGTTTTGCCGGTGGCCGAAGGCATAGACAGAGCGAGGAGACGAGATGAATTCACGTCTCCTCAATGTCTGTGTCGGATCAACCAATGCTTTTGTCGGTTATCCGTGCGCTCTTCAGTATTTCGATGACCATTTCGGAGGCTTTGTTAAGCGAACCGACCGGTAGAAACTCGTAAATCGAGTGGAAGTTGTGCGCGCCGCAGAACAGGTTCGGGCATGGCAGCCCTTTTTCGGACAGCACCGCACCGTCATAACCGCCGCGCATCGGCAGCGGTGTCGGTGTCACGCCTATTGCCTTCATGGCCTGAAGGGCAAGCACGACCGGGTAGCGATTTTCGCCCTGCAGGCTTTCGGCGGCATTCCGGTAGACAGCCTTGTAGTCTACATGAACCGTGCCCTCGCCATGAAGCTGGTTGAAACTTGCGGCGAGGTTTTCGATGAATGCACGACGTGTTTCGTAACCGTCCTTCGTGAAATCACGGATGTCGATGATCAGGCTGGTCTCGGCTACTGTTCCTTGAATGCCCTTGGCCCAATAATAGCCTTCGGTACCTTCCGTATATTCCGGGCGTTCGCCGCCCGGCATCATGGCAATGAATTGCTGGGCGTAGAGAATGGCATTGCGCAGCTTGCCCTTGGCCGACATCGGATGGGCTGGCTGGCCTTTGAAGGTGAGGCGGAATTCACCGGCGTTCCAGTTCTCATACACGATCTCGCCAACCGCACAGCAATCGAGCGTGTAGGCGAAATCGGCGTTCAGGGACGCGACGTCGAGCGCCTTGGCTCCGAGCAATCCGATTTCCTCATCGGGAACGAAAACAACCTTGACCGTGCCGTGCTCGATTTCGGGATGCGTGGTCAGGATCTGCATGGCATGCATGACCTCGGCAATGGCAGATTTGTTATCGGCGCCGAGCAGGCTGGTGCCGTCCGTCACGATGATCCGGTCCCCGACATAACGTTCCAGCTCCGGGAACTCGGCAAGCCGCATGACAGCACCGGTCGTTTCGTTGAGCAGGATATCTCCGCCCCGATAATCGACCACATGAGCACGGGTATCGGTCGTATATTCGCCGGACGTATCGAGATGGGCGACCCATGCAATCGTCGGAAACTGCTGATCGGCATTCGAGACATTGGCAGGCAATGTGCCGACAACGATCGAGTGGTCACGCTCTTCAACATCCATGCCCATGGCGCGCATTTCGCTGGCGAGCAACTTTGCGAGATCGGTTTGTCCCTCGCTCGACGGGAGGTTGCCTGCATTCGGCACAGCGGTCGTGTTGATGCGGGTATAGGCTAGAAAGCGGTCTACGATATCCATTATATTTTCTCGGTTATTGGTCGGAATCGGCCCGGATTTGATCCGAGAACCAAAGAAGAATAGCGGGCGTTTGGAGTGCCGATCTGATTCAATCAGATCGGCGCTCTAACCTCTTATATTTCAAGCATAATCTTATCGATCCTCGTTTCACTCCGGTCGGATTATGCTCTATGCCGGCTACCCAGAATTTCATCACCGGTCATCAAACCGGCGGAGGACGAAGCCTATTCTTCGATGTCGACATCTTCGAACAGATAGCCGCCAAAGGGATCGATGCGGAAGTCTTTGACTTTCTTGCTGATCGGCTGCTCGACAATCTGATGAGCAATGGTCAGCCAGGGAGCCTGTTCCTTGAACACGACCTGCGCCTGTTCGTAGAGCTTGGTGCGCTCGGCCTGATCGGTGGTCAGCTTGGCCGCCTGAATGAGCTTCTCGAAGTCCTGATCGCACCAGTTTGCGCGATTGGCGCTACCGATGGCCTGACAGCTCAAAAGTGCGGCGAGGAAGTTGTCGGGATCGGCAATGCCACCGGTCCAGCCAAGCATGACGGCACCATCGCGGTCCTTATCCAGCGAACGCTTGAGATATTCGCCCCAGTCATAGGTGACGATTTCCGCCGTTACTCCCACCTTGGCGAAGTCGGACTGAATGAGCTCGGCTGCACGGCGCGCATTCGGCATATAGGGCCGCTGCACGGGCATGGCCCAGATCTTCATTTTCAGGTCTTTGACGCCTGCTTCATCGAGCATTTTGCGCGACTGTTCAGGATCGTAAGCGTCGTCCTTGACGTTCTTGTTGTAGCCCCAGACACTGGGCGGGAGCGGATTGACCGAAGCGACCGCAGAGCCGAGATAGACCGCATCGATGATCGCAGCCTTGTTGACTGCCATGTTCAGCGCCTTGCGGACACGCACATCGTCAAACGGTTTTTGCTGGGTGTTGTAGGCTAGGAAGGACAGGTTCAAACCTTCCTTGTGCAGCATTTCGACGGCCGGGTCTTTCTTCATCTCTGCAATATCGGCGGGATTGGGAGCGGCAATGACATGGCACTCGCCCGACTTCAGTTTCTGATAACGCACTGCCGCATCCGGCGTGATCGCAAAGATGAGATTGTCGATCTTCTGCTTGCCCGCCCAGTAGTCGGGATTGGCCTGATAGCGGATGGCGCTATCCTTCTGATAGGCGACAAACTGATAAGGGCCGGTTCCGACTGGCTGCTGGCTGAACTCCGCAATGCGGCCTTCGGCGACCAGCTTGTCGGCATATTCCTTGGACTGAATGACGGCGAATGTCAGCGACAGCGTCGAGATAAACGTCGCTTCGGGATGCGCCAGCACAAACTTGACCGTGTGATCGTCGATCTTTTCGATTTTCTCGATCAGCGACGGGAAGGAATAGGCTCCGAATTGCGGCCATGTACCCTGATTGTAGTAGGGATTATCCTTGTTCCCCTGACGGTCGAACGTGAAGATCACATCGTCTGCATTGAATTCACGCGTCGGAGTGAAAAAACTCGTGGTGTGAAACTTCACGCCCTTTCGCAGGTGAAACGTATATTCCTTGCCGTCGGCAGAAACGTCCCAGCTTTCCGCGAGGCCGGGTTCCAGTTCCGTCGAGCCGCGCTTGATCTTGATAAGTCCGTTGGACACATTGCGCGCCGACGCATCATACACGGCGCCGGATGTCGTTTGCGCCGCATCGAACATTTCAGGAGATGCCTCGGAGCAATAGATCAACGTCTTGGCAAAGACCTGTCCGACCGCCGTGCTGTTGAGCGCAGCCGCGACCAGCGCGGCTGAAAATAGTTTTCCGTATGTATTCATGAGGCTGCATTCCCTTGCTTGCGACGCGACCGACCTTCAACGGGTTGTTCAGTATCGACTTTTTCAGATGATTCTAAACAGCGGTGCGGCAGCATTTGAACGCGCAAAGGCTCGTGAAGCAAGCTCAAAAGGCTCGGGAGGCATGCGTAGAAGCGGTTTAACTGGCGCTGCCGGTTCCGGGAATTTCGGGGATCATCTGACGCAGCAGGTTTCGCAGGATGGATCGTACGGCGACGGTGGCTGCAGACTGTTCGCGGTCGCGGGGCGTGATAAGGCGCACCTCGCGCACGATGGCTGGGTCCGTCAGGGGGCGGGCCACGATGCCGCGACCGCGCAGCGCGGTAAAGGCATAGGCGGGTAGAACAGCGATACCGGCATTGACCTCGACCAGCGACAACACCGAGTGAATCTGGTTGACCTCCATATGCGGTCGAAGCGCCAGTTTTGCCTGTTCGAAGCCGATTTCCGTCAAAAGCCGGATATTGCTTTTCTGGGTAAGCGTAATGATGGGCTGATCGTCGAGTTCTGCCCAACGGACCTGCTCATGCCCGGCGAAATCGTGATGGGGCGACACGAAAATCATCAGCTGATCGCGCAGTGCCATCTGGCTTTCGACGTCGGAATCTTCACCGGAAAACGTGCCAACGCCGAGGTCGCAACGCCCGTTGCGAACCTGTTCGATGACGATTTCAGGCCCGACATCCTCGATCTTGATGACGAGGTTGGGGTGTTCATCAGCCACGCGGCGAACCAGATGCGGAAGCACCGTCGTGCACAGCAAAGGCGGGGCTGCGATGCTGACCTGACCGCGCCGTAACTTCCCCAGATCGCGCACGACTTCGGCGGCGCGGTCAATTTCGGCAAGACCGGCAAGCGCACCTTCGGCAAAGGCACGTCCGGCATCCGTCAGGCTGACGCGCCGTGTTGTCCGGTCGAAAAGCCGCGCGTCCAGCACCGTCTCCAGATCACGGATCGTGTGGGAAAGATTGGCCTGGGTCGTCCTGACACGCTCGGCTGCGCGGGAAAAATTTCCCAGTTCGACCACGGCTTGAAAACATTCAATCTGGCGGAGAGTGGGACGCATCGGCTCACTTATGAGTTTTTGTTTATGAATATATTCTACTTACAAGACTTCTCGAATGAAAGAAAGTCAGGCTCGATCAGGGAGACGCGGGTTTGGAGTGACCCGCCCCGAAGCGAGGATTCCGATGAAGTATGACCGTCAGAACGCCAAGGCCCATTCGCGCGCTACGATGCGCGGTATCTGGGCTGCGGCAAACACGCCTTTCAATCAGGACGGATCGATCGATGAAGGCGGCTTTCGCAAGAATGTCGACCATTGGATCAACGATCTGGGCATTGACGGACTTTTCGTCGCGGGAAAGCAGGGCGAATTCTTCTCAATGTCGGTTGACGAGCGCAAGCGCATGTTCGATCTGGCTGTCTCGGCAGTAGGTGACAAGGCGCAGACAATCATGTCCTGCTCGGACCAGAACATGGATGTGGTTATCGATCTGGCCAAGCATGCGCAGGCCTGCGGCGCGGACTATATCGTCGTCCATGCACCTGTTCTGCATTTCCTGCGTGCGCAGGACGAAACGCTGCTGCGCTACTATGAAACCATTGCCTCGAAGGTGGATATCGGTCTTGCACTCTGGTCGCATCCAGATAGCGGTTATCTGATGAGCCCTGAGCTCTGCAATCGTCTGGCCGACATCGAAACGGTTGTCGCGATCAAATATTCGGTCCCGCGCGACATGTATTGCAAGCTCACGGAACTTGCAGGCGACCGCATTCTGGTCTCGACCGCATCGGAAGACGAATGGCTGGATAATATTCTCGAACTGGGCTGGCAGCTCTATCTCTGCTCTTCACCGCCCTACACGCTGCAGACCAAGGTTGATCGCCGCATGCGCGATTATACCGACCTGGCCTTTGCGGGAAAAGAGGCCGAGGCGCGCGCCGTCTGGCAGAGCCTCGAGCCTGTCCGTCATGCCTTCAAGTCGACGCGACCGGCTGAAAAGCCCACTTCGCATCAAAAATACTGGCAGGAGCTGCTCGGCCAGGTTGGTGGACCTGTTCGTGCGCCGATGCTTGAGCTGACCGACGCTGAAAAACGGGCAATCCGGGAGGCATTTGATAGCTGCGGTCTCAAACTGTCCTGATCGAACCGAAAAGGGGAACAAGAATGACAAAACTCAGCGCTTTCAATTTCCAGAAATGGATCGATGAACACAAGCACCTGCTGAAGCCGCCTGTCGGCAATCAGCTGGTGTTCAAGGATGCGGACCTGATGGTGACGGTCGTTGGCGGCCCGAACAAGCGCACCGATTACCACGACGATCCGGTCGAAGAGTTCTTCTATCAGCTCAAGGGCGACATGCTGCTGAAGCTGCATGACACGTCGACTGGCGAATTTTACGACGTGCCGATCCGCGAAGGCGATATCTTCCTTCTGCCGGCGCATATCCGTCATTCGCCGCAGCGCCCGCAAGAAGGTTCCATCGGTCTGGTGATCGAACCGGCCCGTCCTGAAGGCGTTCTCGATGCCGTCGAATGGTATTGCTTCGAATGCAGCGGTCTCGTTCATCGCGCCGAAGTGGATCTGGAATCCATCGTCGACGATCTGCCGCCGCTCTACGCTGCTTTCTACAACGATGAGAAACTGCGGACCTGCCCACATTGCAATACTGTCCACCCCGGCAAGAACCCGCCGGAAGGCTGGGTTGCGCTCTGATGAGGCATGCCCGGCGGAACTGCCGGGCGCCCATCCATAAAAAGACAAGGGGAAATGAAATGAAAAACAAACTCCTGATGATCGGCCTGCTGGCGGGGCTGACGACTGGTGCTGCTGCTGCTGAACCGGTCAAGATCGGCGTGATTACGACCTTGTCAGGTCCGGGAGGTTATCTCGGTCAGGACGTGCGCGATGGCATGAAGCTTGCCATTGATGCCGAAGGCGGCAAACTCGGCGGTGTGCCGGTTGAACTGAAGGTCGAGGACGACGCTGCCAAGCCCGGCAACGGACGACAGATCGCCGAGCGGTTCATGTCGGAAGACGGCGTCAAGCTTTTTACCGGCATCATCTTCTCGAATGTAGCTGGCGCAACCGTGCCGGATATTATCGATAATGACAGTATCTATATCAGCGCCAACGCCGCGCCATCAAACATGGCGGGCAAGGGCTGCGATGCGAATTACTTCGTGGTTTCCTGGCAGAATGACTCGCTCCACGAGGCATCGGGCATTGCTGCGGAACAGGAAGGTTTCAAGCGCGCCTTCATTCTTGCGCCGAACTATCAGGCAGGCAAGGATGCGCTGGCTGGCTTCAAGCGCCGGTTCAAGGGCGAAGTTGTCGGTGAAATCTACACCCAGCTCGACCAAACCGACTATTCGGCTGAGATGGCGCAAATTCGCGCCGCAAACCCTGATGTGGTCTTCCAGTTTCATCCGGGCGGCATGGGCATTGCGTTCATGCGCCAGTATCAGCAGGCAGGCCTTCTCGGCAAGATTCCGATGGTTCTTTCCGAACCGTCCAGCGATGCGGTGATCCTCAAATCACTGGGTGATGCTTCGGTCGGTATCATGGCCACCAGCCACTGGAGCCCGGATATGGACAATGCCGCGAGCAAGGAACTCGTGGCAAAGTGGAAAGCCGCTTATCCTGACCGGCCTCTGACCTATTACGGCACGCAAGGCTACGACGTGGCTCGCCTGATTGCTTCTGCCTTGAAGCAGACCGGCGGCGTTGACGATATCGATGCGGTGCGCGAAGCGTTGCGGAAGGCTGACTTCCAGTCGGTGCGTGGCAATTTTGCCTTCGGTCCGAACCAGCATCCGTTGCAGGACTGGTATCTCCTTGATGTCGTCAAGGGCGAGGACGGCAACCCGACCACCAGGATCAAGAAGAAGCTGATCGAAAATTACGGTGATTCCTATTCTGCAGAGTGCAAGCTCTAACAGCCACCGTTCGGCGCGCGCGAAAGTGCGCGCCACGCTTCTTTTCATTTCTCATGAAGGTCGTTTCCTCCAATGACACTCATCTTCGAGCAACTTTTGAATGGCCTTCTCTACGGCGTCATGTTGTTCCTTCTGGCAGCAGGGCTGACGCTGATCTTCGGGATCATGGGCGTCATCAACCTCGCTCATGGCTCGCTCTACATGATCGGCGCTTTCATCGGCACCTGGGTGGCCGTGCAGACCGGGAATTTCTGGTTGGGCTTGCCCGCAGCCATTCTGGCCGCGACGATTGCCGGTATCGTGATCGAGCTTGGCGTCATGCGAAAGCTCTATCAGCGCGATCATCTGGATCAGGTGCTGGCGACTTTTTCGCTCATTCTGATTTTCAATGAGCTGACCGTGCTGATCTTTGGCCGCCAACCGATTTTCACGCAGTTGCCTGCATCGCTCTCGCAGCCGATCGAACTGTTTTCAGGCCTGAGCTATCCGCCGTTCCGGCTGCTCATCATTGTGGCTGGCCTGCTGGTTGCCGGTGGTCTTTATCTGCTCATCAACCGTACCCGCATCGGCATGCTGGTTCGGGCAGGTTCGACCAACCGCGATATGGTCCGCGCGCTCGGCGTGGATATCCGTCTGCTCTATACGCTGGTGTTTGCGCTTGGTGCGGCTTTTGCGGGTCTTGCAGGATTCATGACCGGACCGATCCTTGCCGTTCAGGTCGGTATGGGCGAGCAAATCCTGCTTGCCACCTTCGTGGTCGTGGTTATCGGCGGCGTTGGCTCGATCAAGGGAGCTTTCATTGCCGGTATTTCGCTCGGTATCATCGATACCTGCCTGCGCGCCTTTCTGCCTTCCATTCTGCGTCAATTCATGGCCGGGGCCGAAGCTGACGCGCTTGGCGTGGGCATTGCGTCCATGGGCATCTATCTGCTGATGGCCATCGTTCTTCTGTTCCGCCCGAGAGGCCTCTTTCCGGTGGGAGCCTGAATCATGTCATATCGTATTTTGTTTGTTTTCCTCGGCTGCGTGGCGCTTGCACTTTTCCCCTTCGGGGCCGAAGCGCTGGGGCAGACTGCTGCATCCAGCCTTGTTGCCCGGATCATGATCTATGCCATCGCCGCGGCCAGCCTCAATCTGATCCTCGGCTATGGCGGGATGGTTTCCTTCGGTCACGCCGCCTTCTTCGGGATCGGCTCTTATGTCGTGGGTATCCTTTATTTCCACCACGCCGAAGAGACGTTGCTTTTCGGCTTCATTCCGGGTTCCGACCAGTTTCTGATCACCGTTCCGGCGGCCATGCTGGTGGCAGGTCTTGCCGCGCTGGTCATCGGTGCGCTGGCGCTGCGCACTTCCGGCGTGCAGTTCATCATGATTACGCTCGCCTTTGCCCAGATGCTGTTCTTCCTCTTCGTTTCGCTCAAAACCTATGGCGGCGAAGACGGTATCATCGTGCGCCGGGCAAATGATCTTTTCGGCCTCAGCCTGCGTGACAAGACGACGATGTATTATGTCATCCTCGTTTCGATGATCCTGTATTTCGGTTTCCTCTGGAGGGTCGTGCATTCGTCCTATGGCGCGGTGCTTTCCGGCATTCGCCAGAGCGAGCGGCGCATGACGGCCATGGGGATCGAAACCTATCGCTACAAGCTTTACGGCTTTGTCCTTGCCGGAATGGGCGCTGGTCTGGCTGGCGCGCTTCTCACCATCTTTATGCGTTTTGCAAGCCCGGATACGCTGCACTGGACCAAATCGGGCGAGTTGATGGTGATGGTCATTTTGGGTGGGGTCGGCACGTTCTTCGGGCCGATCTGGGGAGCAGCCGCCTTCCTGATCCTGCAGACCTATCTCGCCTCCTGGACTGAACATTGGCAGCTTGCCATGGGCATCATTCTGCTCGTCGTTGTTTTGGGAACCAAGGGCGGCATTGTCGGCGGCTGGCGCGCGCTTTGCCGTCCGTTTCGCAAAGACCGGAAAGTTGAGGTGCCCGCATGACTGCAATATTGCAGGTCCGCGATCTGGTGAAGCGCTTTGCCGGACTGGTCGCGACGGATCATGTGACGCTCGACGTCACGGAAGGGCATATCCATGCCCTGATAGGCCCGAACGGAGCGGGCAAGTCCACGCTCATCAACCAGCTGTGCGGTGAGCTGGCTCCCACATCGGGGACGATCAGCCTGATGGGTGAAGATATCACCAATCTACCCGCAGCAACGCGTGTCGGGCGCGGGTTGGGACGCACATTCCAGATATCGACGCTCCTGAACGATATGAGTGTGCGCCAGAACATCGCGATGGCGGTGCAGGCGCGCGAGGGGCACAATTTCCGGATTCTCGACAGTCTGAAAGGCCGCAGCGCCATCTGGCGTGAGGTTGATGCAATCCTTGCCGGAAGCCGTCTGGCCAATCACCCGGAGAAGCTTGCAGGCGATCTGTCGAGCGGTGGGCGCAAGCAGCTGGAACTGCTGATGGCGCTGGCCGGAAAGCCGAAGCTTCTGCTCCTTGATGAACCGATGGCTGGTCTCGGCCATGTCGAAAGCCAGGAAATGATCGAGCTTTTGCAGGGGCTGCGCGGCAAGGTTTCGATGCTGCTCGTCGAGCACGATATGGAGGCGGTGTTTGCGCTCGCTGACCGCATATCGGTGCTGGTCTATGGTCGCCTCATCCTCACAGGTACGGTGGAAGACATTCGGGCAAGTGAAGCTGTGCGGGAAGCCTATCTCGGCGGGGAGGAGGAACTGTGCTGAAAATCGAAGGACTTCAGGCCGCCTATGGCCATTCGCAGGTATTGTTCGACGTCTCGCTGGAGGTGAATGAAGGGGAACTGGTCACCCTCATGGGCCGCAACGGCATGGGCAAGACCACCACCATACGCACATTGATGGGTCTGCTCGCTCCAAAAGGGGGACAGGTCCAGATCGCGGGGCGCGACACGACCAGCTACAGCCCCGAAAAAGTGGCACGCCTTGGCGTCGGTCTTGTGCCGGAGGGCCGACAGATTTTCCCGACATTGACCGTGCGGGAAAATCTGGTCGCAACCGCATCCAACCGCTGCAAGCGACAGTCGCCATGGGATCTTGCCAAGATATATGCGCTTTTCCCGCGCATGCAGGAGAGGGCGGATCAGACGGCGGGCACGCTTTCAGGTGGCGAACAGCAGATGCTGGCCATCGGGCGTGCATTGATGACGAACCCGCATCTTCTGATCCTCGATGAAGCGACGGAAGGGCTTGCCCCCGTCATTCGCACGGAAATCTGGCATTGCATCATGCAATTGCGCGAAATGGGCCAGTCGATCCTTCTGATCGATAAGAATATCGCGGTTTTGAAGAAGTTGGCGGATCGCCACTATATTGTCGAGAAAGGTCGAACGGTTTGGCGCGGGACGAGTGCCGATCTCGAACGCGACCGTGAGCAGGTGCATGCTTATGTCGGTATCTGAGACGATCGTCCTCGTTGGATGGGGCGCTATCGGCAAGCGGGTTGCGGACCTTCTCGCTGAGCGGAAAAGTTCAGTAAGGATCGGCGCGGTGGCGGTGCGTGACCGGTCGGCATCCCGTGACCGATTGCCTGCCGGTGCCGTGCTCATCGAAAATCCTGCCGAGCTTGCAGCCAGCGGCGCAAGTCTCGTGGTGGAGGCGGCAGGTCGCCCCAGCGTCTTGCCGTGGGGCGAGGCGGCGCTTTCCACCGGAATGGATTTTGCGGTTTCATCGACATCGGCTTTCGTCGACGACGCCCTGTTTCAAAGGCTGAAGGATGCGGCTGCGGCCAGCGGCGCGAAGCTTATTATCCCACCCGGTGCGCTGGGCGGCATTGATGCGCTTTCGGCCGCAAGCCGGCTTTCGATTGAAAGTGTCGAGCATCGCATCATCAAGCCTGCAAAAGCATGGGCAGGCACGCAGGCCGCCCAGCTGGTGCCGCTCGATGAAATCAGTGAGGCCACGGTCTTCTTCACGGATACGGCCCGCAAGGCAGCCGATGCTTTTCCGCAAAATGCCAATGTCGCGGTGATTACCTCGCTTGCTGGGATTGGTCTCGATCGTACCCGTGTCACATTGGTTGCGGACCCGGCAGCGCGTCTCAACACGCATGAGATCATTGCCGAAGGCGATTTCGGTCGGATGCATCTGCGTTTTGAAAATGGTCCGCTCGCGACCAACCCGAAATCGTCTGAAATGACCGCGCTCAACCTTGTGCGTGCGATCGAGAACCGTGTCGCCACGACTGTCATCTGATGCACTTGCTTAACGAAAAGCCCCGCAGTAGCGGGGCTTTTTCTATTCGGAAGCTTTATTCCGCATCCATCTTGCATTGTGCGGCATAGATATCGCCATGCGCGGTCAGGACTTTCTTCTCGGTCTTCAGATAAGGCTTGCCGTTGGCGCCTTCGGCTACACCCAGCGCATACCAATCCTGAACGGGATGCTGGTTCGGTCCGAGTTTGAATTCTCCGCGCACGGAAGGAATTTGCGCGGAAAGCAACGCCTTGCGGAATGTCTTGGCATCGATCTCGTCACCCGAGACGCCAGCAAGACCGGCACCCATCATCAGCGCGGCATCATAGCCTTGTGCGGCATAATAGGTGATCGGGCGATCCCCGAATTTCGCTTTCCAGGCGGCAACGAATTTTTTGTTTTCCGGATTGTCGAAATCGTCGTTCCAGTGGCTGGTCACCCGTACGCCGTCGGCTGCCTTTCCGACAACATTGACGATCACCTGATCGAGCGATGCCGGATGGACGACCATCGGGATTTCTTTCAGCAGACCTGACTGCTGATATTGCTGCAGAAACGCAATGCCCATACCGCCCGGTTCGAATTCATAGACCATCGCTGGCTTTGCGGCACGGATCTGTGCGATTTCAGCGGCAAAGTCGGTCTGGTCCATCTGGGTATAGACTTCGCCGACGATCTTGCCCTTGTAGAAGCGCTTGAACGCATCCATCGTCTCGCGCCCGGCCTGATAATTCGGCGCGATCAGGAATGCCGAAGGATAATCCATTGATTGCGCCAGCGCGCCAGCGCTTTCTCCCTGGCTGTCATCCTGCCAGGAGCTGACGAAATAGTTCGGGTGGCATTCCTTGCCTGCAAATTCGGCAGATGCGGTGTTGGGGCTGATATAGATGCCGCCTTCGTCGAGAATATCTGGCAGAGCCGCACCGGCGACATTGGCGAAGACCATGCCGGTAAAGAGTTTTACGCCCTGTTCGGACAACATGGCTTCGGCAATCTGCTTGGCATTGCCCGGCTTGAGGCCGTCATCCTCGACCTTGAGCGCGACCGGCTTGCCTCCCAGTTCGCCGCCATTCTGATCGATTGCGAGCTGGAAACCGTCCCGAATGTCCTGCCCAAGATAACCGGCAGGGCCGGACAAGGTTGTGATCATGCCGATGGTGACGGGTTCTTTGGCGAAAGCCGCGACAGTTCCGGCCAGAGATAGACAGAGTGCCGAAGCACCAAGCAGTGAAAGCTTGAGCATGAAAGTTCCTCTCTTGATTGCCCTTCACGACCTTTTCTCTGTCCCGCGCTTGAAAACGCTGTTTCGGACAGGAGGTCTTGCCGGTCATTTCATGCTGAAACTTGAAGTCCGTAAACTGAACACTCTTCGCACTGCTATGAGGCTCAGGAATATCAGAAGGGTGTATCGAGGATGGGAGGGAGCCTGTATTCAACCTGTCTTCAACCTGTCCGGGCAATTTCCCGAAGCACCTGAATGAACAGGTCGGCCGTGGCGGAACGGTTGCTCTCAGGAAGCGTGGTGATCCCCAGAAAGCCGGAAGTGGCGCCAAGCTGAACCGGCAGGATGGCAAGCTGTCCCGACGCTTCTTCAATCCGCGCCACCTGCGCGGGCAT
The DNA here is from genome assembly GCF_024539785.1 of Ochrobactrum sp. BTU2. NCBI lineage: Bacteria > Pseudomonadati > Pseudomonadota > Alphaproteobacteria > Hyphomicrobiales > Brucellaceae > Ochrobactrum > Ochrobactrum sp. BTU2. Next base: position 579,172 of record NZ_JAHWRG010000003.1, read on the forward strand.
GACGCAAATATAATCCGCCTGCAAGAGCAAGCCCCTATTGATGAGCGGTGAGACGGATTCGACGGACTGTGCAGGCGGCGGAACGCCTTCCTCGCGGAATGTGCGGTCAATCTGAAGGCGGAGATTGGTTTCCTTCGGTGGCAAAATCCAGTCCCATTCGATCAGATCGTGAAGGCGAAGTGCGGGGCGCAACGTCAATGGATGGTCGCGGCGCACAACGACGACGGCGTTATCCGGAATCAGGACTTCCTGCACGAGATTGACCGGTTCATGCCGCTCGGAAAGGCGGCCTATCACCATGTCCAGCTCACCCGCCCGCAATGCTGGCATCAAGACATCATCCGTTCCCGTCACGACCTTGACCACGATGCGGCGATTGTCACGCCGGACTTTGGCGATGGCTCTGGGAAGCAGATCGGCAGATGCAGAAAGCAGGGTTCCGATGGCCAGCCGTCCGCCAGTGCCGTCGCGCAGATCGGCAAGATTTTGTTCGGCCACCATCAGATGAGCCAGAAGACGTCTTGCATCTGTGGTCAGCTGCATACCCGCATGGGTCGGGACAACGCCCCTGTTGGTGCGCGTGAAAAGCCGCAATCCGGTCAGGGCTTCGATTTCCTGCAATGCCTTGGTGACCGCGGATTGGGTAACGTTCAACCGATCGGCAGCGCGCGCAATGCTGCGCTCCTCCTCGATCGCATCGATGATGCGGATATACCGGATCGTCAGATGATTGGTGAGCAATGCCATATCGCCTCCTCAAGGATATGTCCGCTCACAGATATTCTATTTCCTCATATCTGTCGCGGTCAGAATTCACTTTCCTTTGTCGGCAGGACTTGGAAATCTCTCTTCGAAATGGGTTGAGGAGAATTGGAATGACGAAACGTCACGCGGAGATCGCTGGCGCAGGCATTGCGGGGCTGGCTTCTGCCACAGCGCTCGCCCAACGCGGATGGAGCGTAAGGGTGCATGAGCGCTCGTCCAATCTGCGCACATTCGGCGCCGGGATTTATATCTGGAGCAATGGCCTGCATGTGCTCAAGGCCCTCGGCGCTTACGACGAGGCCGTGATCGGCGCTCATGAAGGACCGGAGTTTCATACGCGCGATCACCGCAACGAAACGATGGAAGAGATTCCAATCAATGGCAACGGGCCAGCGCGCCTTATAACGATCCTGCGTGAAACATTGCTGACGGCATTGCTCAATGCTGCGCGTCGTGCCGGCGTTGAAGTCGTCACCGGTGCGGAAGCTGTCGGCGCAACGCCCGAGGGTGAATTGCTGCTGGCCGACGGTAAGCGACTTGCTGCCGATCTGGTCATCGGGGCGGATGGCATCAATTCCAAGGTTCGAGATTCGCTCGATCTCATGATGTACCGTAAACCGCTTGGCTATGGTGCCGTGCGCATGATGATAAAGCGTGATAGCGCAGACGCTCCCGTTGAAGATCTGCCGCGCTATATCGAGCATTTCTCCGGCTCGCGCCGTATTCTTTATACGCCCGCCAGCGAGACTGATCTCTATATCGCGCTCTGTGCATCGGTTGAAGACGAGGCGGCCTATCGCACACCGGTCGATACCGCGCTCTGGACCGAAAGTTTCCCGCATCTTGCATCTTTGATCGCTCGTTTCGGCGATGCGGGGCGGTGGGATGCATTCGAAGTCCTGAAGCTGAAATCATGGAGCAAGGGCCGGGTGGCGATCCTCGGTGATGGCGCTCATGCGATGCCGCCTTATCTCGGACAAGGCGGTGGTTGCGCTCTGATGAATGCGCTCGGGCTGGCGGTTGCGCTGGACGAACATACGGATGTGAGCGAAGCGCTGGCTGCGTGGGAGGCGCGCGAACGCCCGCTGACCGAACATACGCAGGATACTGCGGAGCGACTGGGCGACATGAATTACTGGCCCGACGACGTGCGCTCGCAAGTGCTGAAAATTACCGGGAAATGCGCTCCGCTTGGTGCCGAACGTATGAAGACCGCTTTGCATATTCCAACAGGCGCAGCCTGAAACGCCGGATGATGGAGATTTCCATGAACTCGATGAAAATTGGCAACAATATATTTTCCTGGGATGAAACCGGAAGCGGCCCGGCCATCGTGCTGCTTTCCGGATGGTGTCAGGATCACCGTCTGTTCAAGACACTGGCGCCGGAACTGGCGAAGAATCATCGCGTCATCCGCTTCGACTGGCGCGGTCACGGCGACCATCGTGACCATGACGGCGACTTCGACATCAACCAGCAAGCCGACGATCTTGTCGCTTTCGTCGACGCGCTGGAGCTTGAGACCTTTCTTCCCGTCTCGACCTCTCATGGCGGCTGGGCCAATATCGAAGTCACTGACCGGCTGGGATCAAGCCGCGTGCCGAAATCGGTTGTTATTGACTGGATCATGAACCAGCCGAACGAAACCTTCTTCGAACTGATCGACGGTATTCAGGACCGGCAGGTCTGGGAGAATGGTCGTGCAGGCTTCTTCGATTACTGGATCGGCGACACGAAGAACGCCGATATCGTCAATCACGTGAACAACGAGATGGCGGGCTATTCCTATGAAATGTGGGCCCGCTCGGGGCGGGAGATCGGCAAAGCCTATCGCAAATGGGGCAGCCCCATGCAGCGGATGGCAGCCATGGCCGAAAACCGTCCGATCACCCATATTTATTCGCAGCCATTCGAGCCGGAATATACGCAGGCACAGGTGGATTTTGCAGCTCGCAATCCGTGGTTCCAGCCCAAGAAGCTCCCCGGTACGACCCATTTCCCGACGCTTGAACAGCCTGCGAATGTGGCCAACGTCATCAGCGTGTTCAACGCATGATAAAACTCACTGAAGAAGCAGGTTTCGAGCCTGCCCGCCTTGATCGCGATTACAATGCCAAGGCCACCGTTTCGCCGGAAGCTTTCGCCGCCGAAATGGTGCGCTATCGCGAGGCAAGCATCGCGCCCCGGGCCGATTGGGGCCGGCATTTCGACGTGGTCTATGACGAAGAAAGCGGACAGCGGATCGATATTTTCGGCCCGCCTTCCCAAAGTGGACCGTGTCCGGTCTTCGTGTTTGTTCACGGCGGTTACTGGCGCGCGCTGTCAAAGGAAGATTCTGCCATGATGGCGGGGATGCTCGCGGCCGAAGGTATTGCGACCGTTGTCGTCGATTATCGTCTGGCGCCGGAAGTCTCCCTCGCGGAAATTACGCGGGAGGTGCGCGCGGCACTTGCCTTCGTCTGGCGTCATGGACGGGAATATGGTCTCGATCCCGACCGGATATCGGTTGGGGGGAGTTCGGCAGGTGGTCATCTTGCTGGTGCGCTTGTTGCGGAAGGCTGGCAGGACGATTTCGGTTTGCCGTCGGATGTTGTGAAGTTTGCCATGCCGGTCAGCGGGCTTTTCGAGCTTGCACCACTGGCGGCAACCTTTCCGCAGGAATGGCTGAATCTCGGGCCCGCCGATGTCGATCAGCTCAGTCCGATCCGCCACATTCCCGTGCGCGGTTGTCCGATCGCCGTGGCATGGGCAGAGCATGAGGCTGACGGTTTCAAGCGTCAGTCCCGCGCTTATGCCAAAGGCTGGGCTGCAGCAGGCGGAGAGGTGAAAACCATCGAGGTCGCAAACCGGAACCATTACGATATTCTGATGGACTGGTGCTCGTCCGAAACCGAGATGTCGCGGGCTCTGCTCGCCGGTATTCGCAACATCGGTTAGCACTACAGTTGCATTCTTCGTGATGCCGGGCTGCAAAGAGCGCTTTATCTGCGTTCCGGTGCTCACGTACCTTTAAGTACGCTCCGCTCCGGTACTCCAAATCACTCTTTTCGCCACGGCCTGACGAATTTGCAACTGTAGTGTTAGAGCGTATCCCGAAAAGTGTGAAACGGGTTTCGGAAAAGATGCGCGGTTCAAAGCAAATATTTGGAGCACCGATCTGATTCGATCAGATCGAAACGTGCTCTGATCGGCTTTCGAAAAGAAATTGTACGGTCGCGTAGCGAAGCGCGGCTGGTGGTTTCGCGCGGGCAAAACTTGTCAGCTTTATACTAATTCATGCGATTATCCTCATGGATATATGGTTTTAAGATGAATTGTCGCATGAATTAAAACATCCCATTCTGACCGTAACGATGATCTGGGCGTGGCCCGAATTTTTAGATTGCAGAGGCTTTCTGATGCAAAAATCCGACGTGCAGCTTTTCATAGGTGGTGAATGGCGCAAGACCGCCAATACGCTTCCCATCATCAATCCCGCAGACGAGACTGAAATCGGGCAAGTTGCGGTCGCGGAACGCGAGGATCTGGAGGCGGCACTTCAGGCGGCGTGGGACGGTTATCAGGTCTGGCGCAACACTGCGCCTGCGGCCCGTGCTGCGATCATCATGAAGGCCTCGGCGCTCATGCGCGAGCGGCGGGAAGAGATTGCACGCGCGATTACGCTGGAAAACGGGAAGCCGATCAGCGAAGCCCGGCTTGAGGTTATTCGTGGCTGCGAATTCTTCGAATGGGATGCTGGCGAGTGCATTCGTTTCTATGGCCGCGTCATTCCGAGCGCGCCCGGCATTCGCTATATCGTCGTGCACGAGCCAATCGGTCCGGTCGCAGCGTTTGCGCCGTGGAATTTCCCGATGAGCCAGCCAGCACGCAAGATTGCGGGTGCCTTAGCTGCCGGTTGCTCCATTATCCTGAAAGCTTCCGAGGAAACACCGACGGCGGTGACACATATTGCGCGTGCATTCGAGGATGCAGGCCTGCCAGCCGGTGTGCTGAATCTGGTCTTCGGCGTTCCTGCCGATATTTCGCAGTTTCTTATCCCGCGCCCGGAAATCCGGGCGATTGCGTTCACTGGATCGACTGCCGTTGGCAAACACCTGACCGAAATCGCTGCGCGCCACATGAAACCGGCGCTGATGGAACTTGGCGGCCACGCTCCCGTCATCGTTTGCGAGGATGCCGATCCGGTCGTTGCGGGTATTGCCTCGGCGCGCCGCAAATACCGCAATTCGGGTCAGGTATGCACCTCGCCGACGCGCTTCTTCGTTCACGAAAGCCATTATGAACGTTTCACTGCGGCTTTCATCGAAACGGCGCAATCGATCCGTGTGGGCAACGGCATGGATGAGGGGGTTCAGATGGGCCCGGTCGCCAATGATCGCCGCGTCATGGCTCTCGAAGAGTTGGTCAGCGATGCAGAAGCGAAAGGTGCGAAACTGCTTTTCGGTGGTCGTCGCCTGAAGAACAATGGCTATTTCTTCCCGCCAACGGCTCTGGCTGAACTGCCGGACGATGCCCGCGCGATGTCGGAGGAGCCATTTGGTCCGCTGGCGCTGATCAATCCGGTTGCCTCTCTTGATGCGGCTATTGAAAAGGCGAATTCGCTTCCGTTTGGTCTGGCGGCATATGGTTTCGCAAACTCAGCGGAAAATGTGGACCGTCTGATGACGGGACTGGAAGCTGGAAACGTCTCCATCAACACGCTTGAGGCTTCTGTTGCCGAGACGCCATTTGGTGGTGTCAAGGATAGCGGACTCGGCCGCGAAGGCGGCGCCGAAGGACTGCATCATTATACGGTCGTGAAAAACGTCTCGCACCGTCTGGTGAACAGCCTGTAGGCGACTTTATTTAAATCGCTTCTCGGACCCGTCGCCATTGATCACTGGCGGCGGGTTGGCCTGCTTCGGTACTCAAGGTGTCAAAGATACCGGCAAGCTACATGCCCTGTTCACTGACTTGAAATGCTGTCCGTGACGATTACTCATCCGGTCATCATTCGATAGATCGCCGGTAGAGCGACAGGCAGTTTCGACAGTTTGGCGACAAGAGCGTAGTTTCTACGGCCGAAAAGCGTGGGAAGGTATGCATTCGCCTCCCGATCAACGGTCACGGCAAAGACGTTGACGCCTGTTGTGCGTGCTTCAGCAACGGCCCTGCGACTGTCTTCGAGTGCGAACCGGCCTTCATAATGGTCAACATCGTTCGGTTTGCCGTCCGTCAGGACCAGCAGAAGCTTCTTTCTGTTGGGCTGTTCGGCAAGCTTTGCTGTTGCGTGACGGATGGCGGCTCCCATGCGCGTGTAGAAACCGGGCTTCAGCGCCGCAATCCGGTGTTCTACGGCAGGACCGAAAGTTTCGTCGAAGTCCTTTACCGTTTCGACCCGCACCCATGAACGACGGCGCGAGGTAAAGGTCTGGATGGAACAGCGGTCGCCACAGGCAGCAATGCCATTGGCCAGAACCAGAAGTGCCTCCTTTTCCACATCCAGCACACGCCGATTATCGATCCACGCATCGGTGGATAGCGACACATCGACCAGAATAGTGACGGCAAGGTCGTTTGCCTTGGGGCGGCTCATCAGGTGCATGTGGTCGCTGCCCTGTCCTCCGGCGGCAAAATCGCATCGTGAACGGACCACGGCATCGAGATCAAGATCGTTGCCATCGAGCTGCGCACGCATCAATTCGCGGCCTGGCCGCAGGATCTCGAACTGGCGGCGAACCCGGCGCACAAGACTTTGCGCTTCATCATCAAGTTCCAGCGCTTTTTCACGATCCTGCGCTGGTGCTGCCAGAACACTGCAATGATCGGGAAGATAAACACCTTTCCGATAGTCCCATTCCGGATAGGTCAGTTTGGCGGCGAGAGCCGTTCGATCGACGGCTTCTGGCGGTAGATCGAGATCGAAACGGAAACGGGCCGCAGGTCTGCCCTTGCGTTCGCCCAATGTCAGATCGTCAAGCTCGTCTGCAGATTTTGCATTCTGTTCGTCGCTATCGTCCGTTGGCCTGTCGACGCTCACCATCTCCGCCATGGCAAGGATTTTCTCAAAGCGATTGAGAATGAACGGACTCCGGTTGGCCAGCCTCGGATCCTGCTTCTCGCGGTTGGCAATCTGCCGTCCGGTTTCGACACCGTCCGCCTTGCTGTTCAGCACTGGCTGGTCATCGTTATCGCGCGGCGCGGTCTCTTCGCGTCTGATCAACTCCGGCCAGAGCGGGACGGGCAGGGCGGGCAGATAGCTCGCGGGTGCGCAATGCGGAAAGATCGTAGGGAGACCATCGTCCGGCAGTCCTGCGCCTTGTTTCAGAAGCGCCAGAATGCGCTCCTCCACTTGTTGCTCCAGACCATAGAGCGGACGTTTGGGGCGCACAGCCAACACCGCTTCGCACAATCGCGCATAACGCTTCTGCAGGCCCGGAAATATCCGGCAAGTCTTCGCAACCGTATCCGATGCCACTGCAAGCGCTGCAAGATTACGGCGCAATGGGTCATGCGGAAGCTCGCCCACTTCAGTCGGCATAACCGCCATATAGCCCGTGAGCCAGACATAGAGATCGTAATTGAGCGTTCGATCCGGAAAGAGCGCAATTTCGGGCGGCAGCATCAATGTCGCTTCATCCCGCAACGGCTGGCTAAGCTTCTCTTCGCCCAAAGCCATGCGCTGCCGCAATCCCAGCCTGTGCCCGGAAGTTCGGGCACGGGCCGGGGCAATCTGTACGGCGACATCGCCGCCAAAACCGCGGAAGCAGATGGCAAGCTTCTGGCGAATATCGCCAAGTTGCACAACGTGCTGGGGATAATGCGGCCACGATCCGGTCTTGCCGATCAGGCGGTGCCAAGCCCGGCCAACGGTTTCCTCCAGTTCCAGAAAATCCAGCATGATATGCCCGCCTATTTCAGCATTGCATCGGCAACTTCAATCAAAGCGGCCTTGACATCCGGCTCATCTGTCAGCGGCTCGATCATCGCGGCACGCGCCGCTTCGCGCTGCGGCATTCCGGCGTCGATCAGCGTGGCGCAGTAGACCAGCAGGCGGGTTGAAACGCCTTCTTCCAGATCGTGGCCTTTCAGCCCGCGCAGCCGGTGGGCCAGCGCCACCAGTGGCGCAACCTTTTGAGCCGTGAGGCCGCTCTCTTCGCTCACCACCGCGATTTCCTGTTCCTTGGGCAGGAAGTCAAATTCAATGGCGACGAAGCGCTGGCGCGTGCTTGGCTTCAGGGATTTCAACAGGTTCTGGTAACCCGGATTGTACGACACGACGAGCATGAAGCGGTCAGGCGCTTCGAGCAGTTCGCCGGTGCGTTCCAATGGCAGAAGGCGGCGGTCGTCGGTCAGCGGATGCAGAACCACGGCCACGTCCTTGCGCGCCTCGACGATCTCGTCGAGATAGCAAATGCCGCCTTCACGCACGGCGCGGGTCAGGGGACCATCCACCCATATGGTATCGCCGCCTTTCAGCAGATAGCGCCCGGTCAGATCGGCAGCCGCCAGATCGTCATGGCAGGAAACCGTAGAAAGCGGCAGGCCGAGTTTTGCGGCCATATGGCTTACAAACCGCGTCTTGCCGCAACCGGTCGGTCCTTTGAGAAGCAATGGCAGCTTACGCATCCAGGCCATTTCGAAGAGCGCACATTCATTACCGGACGGGCTGTATGGTGGGATCGAGACATCGGCATTTTCAACATTTCTGAGACTGGGGTTCATGACCATTTTCCTTTGTATCAGGCAATGAAGCCCCGCCATGAGGCGGGGCCTGGTGTCGATCATTCAGCGGGTTGTACGAAGCCGGAGGTGTTTTCGCGGCGTTCCTTGCCGGGAACCAAGACGGCCCAGATGAACATGAAGGCCGAAATCACCACCACGACGCCGGAGCCGAGGCGTATCCAGTAGAACAACGACAACTGGTCCTGCACGACCATGAAGCTTTCACCCAGAACACGCTGCAGATGGGTCTGGACAACACCTGCGAAGGTGAGCGCAAAGGTCATCACGGACATGGCCGTGCACATGGCCCAGAAACTCACCATGGAGAGCATCTGGTTGTACGGTGCCCGTCCGCGCAGTTCCGGGATCGCATAGGCCATGACTGCGAGATTGAGCATGACATAGGCGCCGAAGAAGGCGAGGTGTCCGTGGGCGGCGGTAAGCTGCGTGCCGTGGGTGTAATAGTTGACCGACGACAGCGTGTGCAGGAAGCCCCATACGCCAGCCCCGAAGAAGGCCATCACCGAGCAACCGATGGACCAGAGAAGGGCTGCACGGTTTGGATGTTTGCGACCGGCCTTCCATGTCATCACGAAGGTGAAGATGACCATGGTGAAGAACGGAGCAACTTCCAGCGTCGAGAACAGTGAACCGATCCACTGCCAGTAGCCCGGCGCACCGATCCAGTAATAATGGTGACCTGTTCCAAGAATGCCGGAGAACAGCGCCAGACCGACGATGACGTAGAGCCATTTTTCGACGACTTCGCGGTCGATGCCGTTCAGCTTGATCATCAGGAAGGCGAGGATCGACGCCATGATGAGTTCCCACACGCCTTCAACCCACAAATGGATGACGTACCACCAGTAAAGCTTGTCGAGTGCGAGATTGATCGGATTATAGAAGGCGAACAGGAAGAACAGGGCAAGGCCCCACAGACCGAACAGAAGAATGTTGGTCACCGTGGTCTTGCGGCCCTTGAGCGCCGTCAGCGTGATGTTGAACAGGAAGATCAGGCAGACGACGACGATGCCGACCTTGATGATGAATGGCTGTTCGAGAAATTCGCGCCCCTCGTGAATGTGGAACAGATAGCCGACAACAGCGATACCGGCCGCCACGAAGAACAGCCAGAACTGGATGACGGCGAGTTTGGTGCTGTAGAGCTCGGTTTCCGTTTCTTCCGGCAGAAGATAATAGGTCGAACCCATGAACCCCATCAGCAGCCAGACGACCAGCGCATTGGTGTGGATCATGCGAACGATGTTGAAGGGCAGAAGCTCCGACAGCGTATTGGGCAGAACATAGATCGTGCCAGCGAGAACGCCGAATGCGACCTGCGCGATGAACAGCACGAGCGCTCCATAGAAATAGAGCATCGCGACCTTTTGGCTTTCATATTTCATATCATAAAACTCCGTTCATCCCGCGCTCAGCCTGCCTCGTTGGGTGGCCAGTTCTGCGTCTTGATGCGACTGGTCCATTCGAGGAAATCAGCCAGATCGTTGAGTTCCTGTTCGCTCAGGTTGAACTGGGGCATCTGGCGACGCCCTTCTATCCCCGTGGGCTGCGCCTGCATCCAGGCTTTCATCGTTTCGCGTGCGCCTTCCGGGTCTTCTTCGCCACCCCAGCGCTTCCAGACATTGCCAAGCTCGGGCGCAAAATAAGCGCCTTCGCCAAGCAGTGTGTGGCAATTGATGCAGGAGTTTTTCTCCCAGATGTGCTTGCCGCGCGCGACCGCATCGGTCAGCGTCGATTCATCCGTGGAGGTGGTTTTCATGTAGTAATGGCTGTGCGCCGTCAGCCCCACGAAGATCGCGAAAAAGAAAATAGACCCGCCGTAGAAGACGTTTCGTGCGCCGGTCTTGGTTAGGCGTTCTGCCATCCCCTTCGTCCTTTCATTGGCCGAAGGCGGAGCCTCGGCATCAAATCCCCCGTCGATAGTGCGGCTGGTCAATCCCCTCGCCAGCATCACGGGACAGGACTGTTCTATCGGTCGGAGGAAAGCCTTCTTTGCGATTTGGCAAAGACTGGAGCATTTCCGAGCCAAAAGTGCGAAGCGGCTTTGCGTCGGATAATGCGTAAAAACAAAGAGATAGCGTGCTGCTCAGAGGAGGAAGCGCACTGCGACAGAACGCACCAGTGCCAGTGTGAGCAGAACGGCGGGCCAAGCCAACAAGGCGGGCTTCAATATGCCGTCGGTTCCGCGCATTTCCATGAAGTCGAGGATGACTAACCAGCCTTTTGCAAAAGCGAGGATCAACACAATGACGATAGCTGCGAGCATCCCGGCGCTGGTGCCTGCGATAAATGCACCGCTCAAAGCGAGAATGATCAGAACGACGAATGTACGGGTCAGGGATGAATGGTCACGATCGGACACTGCGGGCCTCAGGCAAGATAAAGGACAGGAAACATCACCAGCCAGACGAGATCAATCGCGTGCCAGAGCGTCGTGATCAGCAGAACATTGGAAGCAGATGGTCGCCATGCGACCAGCGCCAGAATGATCGATCCGAACAGCACATGCATGAGGTGAAAACCGGTGAGAAGAAAGTAGAGCTCGAAAAACGCTCCCACAGCTTCATCACCAGCAAACTGGATTTCATTCGAATATTCGATGAGCTTGATTGCTACAAAAACGAGGCCGAAAAGGGCGGCATATAAAAGCGGACGGCGAGCCTGACTGACATTGTGACGTCTGCGCACGGCAATAGCCGCCTGCCAGCCGCTCATCAGCAGCACAACGGTGTTGGCTGCAGCCAGACCGGGGCTGAGATGCGCGCGCAACTGCGCAACGCCTTCCACATTGATGGCCGACATCACCATGAACGCAATCAGCAGGATTGCGAAGGCAACGAGTTCGCTCCACACGAGGATCCAGAGCAGAAGATCATCTTCCGCGCGATCCTCCGCGTTGATTGCAGTTATGGTCAAATCTTCGGTTCCAGACATGGAACATGCCTAGCGCCCGCAGTTCAGGCCTTCTTTGCGTTTTGGCAAAGAAGAAATGCACGGACGACGACATTGTATCCTCGCCATAGAAGAGGAAATTTCAATGACCGATGCACAGATCGGGCTCATGGTCGCAACACCGGCGATCATCGGCTTTTCACTGGTTCTTTATCGTATGGGAGCTTTACAGGGCGCGGGCACGCTCTCCGCCGTTGCGGCTTCCATCGTGATTGCAGCCGTTCTTTTCCTTGGTCAGTAGGTAGAGGGAAGAATTATGGACGCGCCGTCAGTCTTGCACGCGACCGATATCAGCCGCCTCGAGGCCCACCATCATGATCTGCTGGAACTGTGTCTGCAGTTGGAGGAAATCGCTGAGGACCTTGAGACCGGCGTCTCTGTGCAGGAGTACCGGCGGATATCAACGCTCATTCCGCGTCTTGTTGGTGAAACCCATGCGCTTGAAGAAGAAGTTCTGTTTCCAGATTTCAGTCGGCAGGCTCATTCCCATTTCGCCAACGCCATCATTGAACGCCTGAAGGCGGAACATCGTTGTGACCGGCTGGCCGCCGAGGAATTGTCACAGACATTGATGGCAATTGCAGACGGTCGTTGCCGTCTTGCTTCCGACACCATTTCATACATGGTACGTGGCTTTATGGAGAGCGTACGCCGCCACATCCTGTCGGAAAAACTGATGATAGAGGCGCTGCTGGCAGCGAAATCCGAGGAGCGGGAAGTTTTTGGATGAGGCGAAGGCGATATGCCGGGCGTCTTTCGTTCGGCATACCGTGTTTCCGGCTGTTCTACCGTTCGCCGTCGGCAAGCCGTCTCACACCTGACATATTGAGTACGGTCAGTTTCTGGCGGCCGCCCCGAACAAATCCTTGCGCTTCCCAGCCGGTGAGAATGCGTGACACTGTATGCAGTGTCGTTCCGGTCATCTCGGCAATATCCTGTTTGGTGATCGGAAAATCGATCCGGATGCCGTCATCTTCTTTCCGGCCAGCCTGACGGGCGAGGCGCAGAACGGTGTGCGCGACACGCCGTTCCACTTCTTCCGTCGACATCTCACGGATACGCGTGTGGGCTTCTTCCAGCCTTTTGCCGATTGTCTGGATCGCATTCATTGCCAGACCGGGATTCTGCTCGACAAAATAATCCCAAAGCTCGGTTGGCCAGGCCAGTACGATGCTTTCCGCCACGGCAATCGCTGTGCCCGGATAATCGCTTCTCTGCAAGGCTCGGGCAAAGCCGAAAAGGTCCCCCGGATGCACCATGCGGACGATGATCTGCTGTCCGTCCGGGGTGATCTGATTGACCTTCAACCGCCCGTGCAGGAGGAGGTAGAAAAGAACGGCATCGTCGCCTTGCTCGAAAATCGCCTCTCCCGGAGGAACGCGCTTTGTAGTTGCATACGAAACAAGCTTATCGAGTTCGCCATCACTCATTTTGGCGAACAAGGACAGTTTCCTGACTAGTCCGCGATCTATCAAGGACATTGCGTTTCTCACACTCCAAGACCCTGTATCTACCTTAGCACAGCAAGGCGGGCTTGGAATTGTTTTCGGAGCCGGGGATCGGGCATTCACAATTAATCCCTCATGCGCCGATGTTCTGAATGCGCTTCCATACCACAGCATACCAGCGGTTGTCTCGGACAAGCCGGAAACCGAGATTGTCGGGTGGAACGCCGACGCTGCATCCTCCGGTTTTCGGGTTGCGAATGAACGAACTCATCGCAGCGCGGTGCTTGCCATTGACGACATAAACGCCGCAAGACGGTACTTCCGCGACCTGCTTGCCGTAGGCATCGATATTGACGCGGCGGTGGCAGGTCTGCGTCCATTCCCACACATTGCCTGCGATATCGGCTACGCCCAGCTCGTTGATACCAAAAGCGCCGGCGGGGCGTCTGGTCGGGCTCCTGTCCAGCTTGCGAGCGCTTTGTTTCTCGTAGTCTCTCAGCCAGCGGATTGCCGGATTGGCCGCAGCATCGTCCTCAATGCCAAGGGCGTCGTCGGGAAAGCGCGAGCCAGCAGCGAATGCCCATTGCTCGTCTGTCGGCAGATGCCAGATTTCGCCGGTTTTGCGTGAAAGCCAGTCGGCATAATTTTGCGCATCATCATAGCTGACGCCAACGATCGGACCCTCTGCATCGGATGCATCGTGATTGTGCGGCAGGGCCTCGGCGGACTGGCAGTCGCCGTCGGCGACGCAGCGCTCATAGTCAGATGTGCTGACCTGATACTTCATGATCTCGAATGCCCGCTGCAGCTTGCGGGTCGTCAATGGGGCGTCAACGGGGTAATTGTTCTTCTGAAAGTCGCCATCGGCCCGATACGTCATGGTACGAGGAGCGATAACGATCATTTCCGGACCAACGGCCGACGCGTCCGGCATTGTGCGGTCCGGACGTCCAACGACATCAACGACGATCAATCCCGCGATGACTGCCAGCAAAACCGCCGGAACGGCCACGGCAAGCTCGCGCAGGCACTTTTTTCCTTTGCCTTCGTTCATCGGATATCAGGGGACCGCATCCGTCTGGGAGGCAGATGGATGCAGCCCCGAGCCTTTCATCCTAAAGCATGGTCAGAGCATTTCCAGCGAATGTGCGAAGTGGTTTCGCATGGATAATGCGTGCAGAGGGAGAGAGCGGTTCCGATTCCGTTTTGACTGGAGCCGCTCCAGGTTTGCCAAAGGCGCTCTGGGAGGCGAAGCGCCTTCATACATTCGCTTTACGTGCCAGATGGTGCGAGAACCGACGTCATCAGATCGTCGTTCCATTCACCCGTGACCTTGAAGTGGGCGGCAGCGCCGAGTTCAAAAGCCTCGATCAGATTGTGGTTCACATAGGCGTAGATGCCGGGCTGCTGGAACGTGTAGAAGGCTGCTCCGGCGGCACCACCCGGAATGAACCAGGTTTCCTGATCGACGTCGGGCGGCGTATTGAACTTGCCGGTCGCCCAGACATAATCCCCATGCCCCCCGATCAGATGTGGTCTCGTATCGCGGTTGGCCTGCGAGTGAACGATCAGGACTTTCTCGCCAACCGCCGCCGTCATGGCCTTGTCGCCAGTCAGTGCGCCCACAGCGCCGTTGAACACCACATGGGTCGGAGTGAGAGTGCGCATGACCTTGACGGTGTCTTCATAAGCGTCGCCGGGCGCCTCGTATTTCTTGTATTTGCCGTTCTCGTCGCGCGGGACATAGAAATCCTGTTCGCCGACATAATAAATCTTGTCGTAGGTCAGCGCTTTGCCTTTGCCGTCATGCAGACCCTCGCGCGGCAGCACCATGATCGCACCATTCATGCCCGATACGACATGCCAGGGAACCATTCCGGGAGGTGCGCAGTGGTAGACGAAGACGCCGGGCTTGGTCGCCTTGAAGCGCAGGATGGTCTTTTCTCCCGGATTGATTTCGGTCAGCCCGCCGCCGCCCAATGCACCGGTTGCCGCATGGAAATCGATATTGTGCATCAGCGTGTTGGTTTCAGGGTTGATGAGTGTCAGTTCGAGATAATCGTCCTGATGCACGACCATCAGCGGTCCTGGTACGGTGCCGTTGAATGCCATGGCGTGAACTTCGGTTCCCGCATCGTCGATGACGATCTTCTTTTCCTCGATCACCATGGTGAATTCGACCACCTTGGGTCCGCCTTCTGCAACCTGACTATGGGCATGCACGAAGGGAGGGTCCACAAGCTCCACCTTCTGGCGTGGAAGTGCTGCTATTTCTGCCGCAGTTGCCTTCCTCACCGCGCCTTGTCCCCAGGCGGATGTGGTTGCCAGAACCGGCGCAAGCGCCCCAGCCAGGGCGGCTCCTGCCAATATGGTGCGGCGACTGATTTGCATCTGTTCGGCCATCGATACTCTCCTTTACGATAGGACCGAGCATTTCCTGCTCTGTCATGCCGACTATAGGAAGAGGCGCCTCGATGTTCCTTGACTGCGATCAAGGTGATACAAAAAATTGGGTAATATTAGACGTTTAATATCAATGACTTAAGTTGACTGATTAATGTCCGTCCCGCTTTATTTGCGCTGGAACAAAGGCTCAGCCGCAGGGGTTTGGCCAAAAGTGAAACCAGCGAACAGATTGGCTCTGTTCGCTGGTTTCGATGATGCGGATATGCACCGGGAGATTAATCTCCAAATCGCGCTTGTACTTCGGGCATAGCCATCTCCGGAATCCACTCCGGCTCGTAGGTCAGTTCGACATTGACTGCATGAACGCCTTCGACAGATTCGGCGCTCGCACGAACGGCATCGGTCAGATAACCGGCAGCGGGGCAGCCGGGCGTCGTCGTCGTCATGCTGATATCGACAGTTCCGCCATCACCAATGTCGATACTGTAGATCATGCCAAGGTCAACGAGGTTGAACCCAAGTTCGGGATCGAGCACCAGACGCAGACTTTCGATGATCTGCCTCTCCAACTGGTCATGTACCGTGTGTTGCATGACGACTACCTCGCATCTCCAACACGGATCATTATACGATAGGCAGTGCCGGTCTCATCGAAATTGCCGACCCATTCGTGACCGCGGTTTTCGAGTTCGGGAAAGAGGAATAAAGGTTCGCGGTGCAGCAGGGCGAACAGAACCGCGCCTGCAGGCATCTCTTCCACTTCCGCAAGAATGCGCACCATTGGTTCCGGCGGCTGCATGTCCGAACAATCGAGATAGCGTGATGGTTCAGGCCAGACATCCGGTGAACCGACATTGTCCGAGAACCGCAGTTCAGGCGCGGCGTCCATTGCCGGACTGAACAGGACTTGCCAGTCGCCATCCTCCAGCGGCTCCGCATTTGCGGAAAAACCTTTTCGCTCCATGACACTGAAAAGCGGGGCGGGTTTGAACGGGGCGATCAGCAGGAGGCTTTGTCCCGGCAAAAGACCGTCAACTGCTTCCATGATGGCATTGAACGGTTCCACGCCGCCCTTGATCAGAGGGCGCACGTCCAGCACATGATGCGTGATGTCCTGAACTGAGAATGTCATTTCGATCTCCTGAGAATTGGTTCACCGGCATAGATGAGATGCGGCAGGGTTGCCCCTTTTGGCAGGCGTAGGCCGTGCGGTACATCGAGAAGCCGCCGGGCGCGGAAGAAGTGCACGATCAATGCAAGGATCGCCATGAGATTCAACGTAATGGCCAAACGAAACACGGTTGGATATTCGGTAATCAAAGCCAGCGTAGCGACGGCAACGCCAGTATAATAAAGAGCGAACCACTGACGTGCGCGGCGTTCGCTGACCATATCCTGCACACGCGGGGTCGGAGCACGTCCCATGACAGGACCATAACATTCGAGCCAGGTCAGGAACGGCACGATCTTGTATAGCTGGGCAAGGCTGAGGCCGGTCAGCCAACCGAAGGCGAACAGATAGACGAGGGCTGCAATCATCGCATCGGTAGTGCCTGTCCAGAACAGGCCAATTGCCAGAAGAAGCGAGAGCCCTAGCGCGATGAAGGCTGGAATACTGGCGGCACTGTTCAGTTCTATCGTCTTGCGCTTGCGCTGCCGGTAGATCGTCTGAATATCGACGATATAGAGCGCAATGCAGGCGATTCCGGGAATGAGAGCCGCCGTGACGGCGATTTCGACCGATCCCATTTCCAAGGCGACAACGACAATTCCGACAGCGAGGATGGTCAGGGCAGCAGCGCCTTCCCACCAGATAATTCTGGTTGTTTGCCGCGCAGCATCAGGGGACAACATGAACATTGTCAGTAGTCTGTAGCTTACACCCATAGCTGTGAAAGTCATCCAGCCACCGAGACCAAGCGCTGCGTGAACCGGCAATGCCGCTCCCGCAATATCGAGCAGAACGGCTTGCTCCGTAAAGCCGGAGAGCGCGAAGGTGAAAACACTGCCAAGCAGAGCTGTTGTCATAAGGCAGCAGATGCCTGCCGCAACAAACCGCGCGGGCAGGGCGATTGGGCGAGCGAGCCAGAGGGTCATGCCCAGTATGGCAAAAATGGTGGAAAATCCGCAGGTCAACAGGATGCCAGAGACCGGAAGCAACCATGCCGGGCTCTCCGTCAGCCCAGCCATGCCCGCAAAACCAATGAGCAGTCCGGACAAGCCTGTCACGAGCAGAAGCAAAGCCGGGAGGCTTGCCCGGCTTCCCCACAGGGATTTGTTCACGAGAACCGGCACAAATTGCAGGAGTGCGCCGCTCATGAGCAGTGCAAGCCATCCAATAGCGATGGCGTGCACAACTATCAGTGTTTCCGCAGCGCGAATTCCATGACCCGGAAAGCCGAAACCGCCTGCCATCAAGGCAAGTCCAAAGACAAGGAAAGCCAGCGAAGCGGTAAAGTAGGATAGGGTCCAACGGGAAAGCGTCGCGCCGATCATCTCAATTCGTCCTGGACGTTGTGCCTACAAGACTTCAGTGATTGCCGCAGGTGCACTCATGGTCAGCACCATGATGGCCTTTTCGGCGACCGATTTCGACCTGCCATAATGGACCGGTTTCCTTGTAGACCCACGAGAATGCACCCGGATTGCGGGTTTCAAGCTGGTGGCGCAGTGGCACCGGATCGTGATCATTGATGATTTCCAGCGCTTCGCCGGGTTCAAGCGAATCGATCATCGAGAAGATCGTCGCATGCCGCGAAATGGGCGGTATGGTGCGAACATCAATTACGGGGGATAGTGAGACAGGTTCTGCCGACATCTGATTGTTCCGTGGCTGTCAGGCTTCGAAGCATGATGATGACAGCCGCATCATCATTCGAGCCATTCTAGAGTGACAGTCACAAACCGGATTTGTTGTATCTCAAATAAGGCGGGAATTTTCCTTGCGATCGAAGAAGCGTGTGAGCCACCCGGCACAGTGGCTCAGTTGCAAAAGTTCAAGATGGGGGCGATCACCGGTTGCTTGAGAGTGCCTGCACCAGATCGGTTTCCAGATCTTCCGGATCTTCCAGGCCGATCGATATGCGAATGAGCTGAGCGCCAATTCCCAGGTGGTTTTTCTGGTCTTCAGGCACAACCGCGTGGGTCAGGGAATATGGATGCTGAATGAGACTTTCCACGCTTCCAAGGCTGACTGCAAAGTGGAAATAACGGGTCGAAGTCAGAATACGTTCGACGCGTGTCAGGTCGCCTGCAACCTCGATAGAAATGACGCAGCCGAAGTTGATCATTTGTTCAGCGGCCAGTTTATGCTGCGGATGGCTGGCAAGGCCAGGATATACAACCTTGGTCAGTCCCAGTTCTTCAGCTCTTTTTTCGAGACTGGTCGCCAGCTTCAGTGCCGTTTCCGATTGCCTTATGCTGCGGATTTCCAGGGTTTTCAGCGAACGGTGCAGAAGAGCGCAATCTGTCGGTGACATGACCGAGCCGAGGGCGTTCTGCAGATAACCAACCCGTTCGGCAAGCTTGGCGGGTGCGTTTGCTGATACCGCGACCACGCCCCCCAAAAGATCCGAATGCCCGTTCAGCATCTTCGTTGCCGAATGTACAACCACATGAATTCCATGATCGATAGGACGCTGGCCTGCCGGCGATGAGAAGGTGCTGTCACAAACCGTAATTGCACCGGCCTGTTTGCCAAGTTCAGCAACCAGCGACAGATCGACAATGCGAAGCGTTGGATTGGACGGGGTCTCAAACCAAAGCAGAGCTGGCTTATGGTCGAGGACAGCCTGGCGCAGTGCAGCTTCGTCGGAAAAATCCACGAAATTCACATTGTGCGCGGCGGTGACTGGTCTGACATCGGCCAGCAGTCGGTAGACACCACCGTAGAGATCGTTATGGGCCAATATCGATGAACCGGCCGGAAGCGCCTCCAGCAATGTTGCGGCCGCGGCAAGCCCGCTCGGGAAAACGAAAGCCGCTGCCGCGCCCTCGAGATCGGCAAGGCAGCGTTCAAGACCGTTTCTGGTCGGATTGCCGCTGCGGGTATAGTCGTACCCCTTACTCGCTCCTATGCCATCCTGCACGTAGGTCGTCGCATGATAGATCGGAGGGATCACAGCTCCGGTCAAAGGGTCAGGTTCCTGACCGACATGGATCGCACGTGTTGCAAAACCGGCCTGATTGCGAGGAGGGTTTCTGGACAATTTTCTGTCTTTCTGAAGTTGGTCTGTCGGACCCGGATTGCTTACCAGCTACTCACCGGTTTCATAGTATGGTTTCCAGCTCTATCAGGCACATTTCCTTACGCTACCCGAATTCACGGCTTCTGGCAGCTTTCGGGGTAAGTGCAGTCTCACTCGCCCGCAGGATCAGGTTTGCCCCAACCAGTATCTTTACCGGCGGTTGCGGTTCCGCTGTGTTGATCAAATCGTCGAGCACGGTGACCGCGAGATTTCCGATTTTCCGTTTGGATACGTCAACCGTTGTGAGACCCGGTTCCATGGTGGCGCTTTGCGGCAGATTATCGAAGCCAATCACCGAAACATCGTCAGGAATACGAAGACCCTTGCCCTTCAGTGCGCGGATGAAGCCATAGGCGATGATATCGTTCGTGCAGAAATAGCACTCGGCCAGATCGAGTCCTGAATACAGCATCGCACAAGTATCGCGATGGGCGCCTTCATAGGTCGATTCAACCGAAAGGATATCGCGCTCCTGAACCTTCAGGTCCAGACGCTGCATATTCTTGAAAAACGCATCGCGACGAAGACGGAAGTTTGTTGTCTCCGTATGACTGGCGACAAAACCGATCCGAGAAAAACCAAGCTGCTTGAAGCGCGACAGAACCTTGAAGACGGCGTCCTCATTGTTCATGTCGACGAAATTGGCTTCAATGACCTCATAAAAGGTATCGATGAAGACTGTGGGCAGGCCAAGGCCCTGGATCATATGGATGTCTGCCGCCGAAAGCTCGGTCCCAAGCGCAATCACACCGCGCACCGGCGCACCGGCAAGCGATTCTGCTACTGCACTGATCGGCTGCCCGTCGAAACTTACCACTTCCAGCGTATAGTTTCGGCGCGTCGCTTCCGAGGACATGCCGTCAATATAATCCGAGACAAAAACACTGTGATCGCGGTTGACCGTCTCGCCATGCTTGGCAATCTTGAGAAAGCGGATCGTCTCCCCGGTGCTTGGCGCAGTTTTTGACGCGCGCGGAACATAGTTCAGTCTGGAAACGGCTTCGAGGACACGTGCACGCGTTTCGCCCGAAATTTCGCCCTTACCGTTGAGCACAAGCGAAACCGTTGCCGGAGAAACGCCGGCAGTCTCTGCGATGTCTCTGATCGTAAAAGACTTTTTCTTTTTCATATGCTCCGCACGATTATAGGAATTCGGTTAAGGACATTGGCTCCGGGATTGAAAACAGCTGCCATTTGTATGGCATCTGCTCTCGGGAACTTCAAATCCGCAATTGGCGCCAGATTCAATATGTTGCCGGTTTTGGTCTCAGATCAAGAATTAACAGGCCCCATCTTTTCAACGGCAAACGTTCGATTTTGCATCCTGGTATGAATCATATGTTTAGTAAACAATATGAGCGATAATTAAACCGATTAGGGTAAAATCGATCCACAGGCAACGGAAATTTGCCGATATTGCGCTTGACAGCTGTATGCCATCTCGTCATTTATTTAGTGAATAACAGTTTTGTTTACTAAACGTGGTAGGAGGAGACCATGCAGAAGACAAGCAATCAGCTTGCTATGCTTGTTGTCATCAATCTCGGATTGCTCGTGCTTGGCGCGTATATTTCGGGAGGATCTTTCCTATCCCTGTTCAATCTGCAGTCGATGGCGGGTCAGGTGCCTGAACTCGGGTTGCTGGCAATCGGCGTCATGCTGGCCATGTGCGCTGGCAATGGCGGGATCGATCTTTCGGGTATTGCGCTGGCCAACCTTTCCGGTGTGCTTTCAGCCGTCATCGTTTCGATGTTCATCTCAAGCGCCGAAAACCAGCTTGGCTTCAGCCTTGCCTTCATCGGACTGGCACTGGTGATCGGCCTTGCGGGCGGTATCGTCAACGGTGTGCTGATTGCGCGCTTCAACATCACGCCAATCCTCTGCACGCTTGGCACGCAGATGGCGTTTACGGGTCTTGCCGTTGTTGTCTCTGGCGGTCGCGCTGTCATGGTCGGCAGCCCCGATCTTCTGTCGCGCATCGGCAATGACATGTTCCTCGCCGTGCCAATCAGCTTCCTGATTTTCATAGCGGTTGCCCTGCTGATCGCAGCGGTCGTGCGCTTTACCCCATACGGCTACTGGCTGATGCTGATGGGCACCAATCCAAAAGCCGCTGTCTTCGCTGGTTTCCCGCGCAATGGCGTGCTGATTGCGACCTATGCAACGAGCGGATTTCTGGCAGCGATTGCAGGCATCATCATTGCAGCACGCAACGTCAACGTGAAGTTCGACTATGGCAGCTCGTATCTGCTGGTCGCCATTCTCATCGCCGTCATGGCGGGCGTGAAGCCTGAAGGTGGTTATGGCCGTGTCATCTGCGTGGTGCTGAGCGCTATTGCTTTGCAGCTTATGTCCAGCCTGCTCAACTTCGGCGGCCTTTCCAATTTTGTCCGCGACTTCGCCTGGGGCTTGCTGCTGCTCGCCTTCCTTGCAATCGGCAAATACGACATCGCGGGATTCTTTACCCTCGGCAATCGCCAAAAGGGAAACATCGGTGCTCAACCCTCAGGCACCCGAACATAGACTTTGGGGGATGGTAAGTGTGGAGGAAATGATGAAAGCAACAACGAAAAAACTGCTCACCGGAACCATCATTGGTGCAGCGATCGTCGCGGGCAGCGCGGGCACGCTCGTCGCACAGGAAAAGCCGGTTATCGCAACTGTCGTCAAGATCAGCGGTATTCCTTGGTTCGACCGCATGAACACCGGTGTTGAAGCCTATCAGAAGGCCAACCCGGACGTGGTTGCAACACAGAGCGGACCGGCAACGGCAGACGCAGCACAGCAGCTTCAGATCGTGCAGGATCTCGTTGCCAAGGGCGTTAACGCACTTGCAGTCGTCCCGATGGACCCGGCTGTTCTCGAAGGTACCTTCAAGCGCGCCATGGAACGCGGCATCATTGTTGTGACGCATGAAGCCGACAACCAGGTCAACACCATGGCCGACGTCGAAGCTTTCGATAATGCCGATTACGGCACGGCGCTCAACGAACGTCTGGCAGAATGCATGGGCAAGAGCGGCAAGTGGACCACCTTTGTTGGCTCGCTCGGCAGCCGTACGCATATGCAGTGGGTTGGTTCGGGCGAAGAAAACGCCAAGAAGTATCCTGACATGCAGCTCGTCGATCCGAACAACGAATCCTTCGACGATGCCAACGGCACCTATGAAAAGGCCAAGGAAATCCTGCGCAAGCATCCTGACCTGAAGGGCTTCCAGACCTCTGCCGGTAACGACGTTCTCGGCGTTGGCCGTGCGATCGACGAAGCTGGCCTGAGCGGCAAGGTTTGCCTGGTCGGCACCGGCCTTCCGAACCCATCGGCAGATCTTCTTGAATCCGGCGCCATCACCGCAATCGGCTTCTGGGATCCGCAGAAGGCTGGCATGGCGATGAATGCGGTTGCCAAGCTTCTGCTCGAAAAGAAGGAAGTCAAGGAAGGCACCGACCTCGGCGTTGAAGGCTATAACAAGGTCAGCGTCAAAAAGGGTGCCGGTGAAGGCCTGCTCGTAATCGGTAACGGCATGGTTATCGCTGACAAGGCGACCTACAAGGAACACCTGTTCTAAGAGCGCTGCTACAGGCTGACTGACCATCGTGTGCGGACATCGTTCAGCCGCACGCGGTGGTGTCAAAAGCCCGGATGCTTCACTGCATCCGGGCGCCTGAACCAAACGAACTATCTAAAATCAAGACATTAGCGCGTGGCGAACGAAAGCCAACGGTCCTACAGCCAGCCCAATCGCTTTGGCGAGCGGTGCGGCGACAAAGGAATTTAACGTGTCAACTACGACGAAGAATGGGACGAGCAGCGACCGGTCGCCGGATCGTTTTCTCGAACTGCGCAACATCCATAAGCGGTTTGGCGGCGTTCACGCGCTGCGCGGCATTGATCTGACAATCGATCTTGGCCAGGCCTATCACCTGTTGGGTGAAAATGGCTGCGGCAAGAGCACGGTCATCAAGATCATGTCCGGCGCACATGCACCCAGCGAAGGCGAGATCATTCTCGATGGCAAAACCTATACTTCGCTGAACCCGATCCAGTCGCTGGCAGCCGGTATCGAGACCGTCTATCAGGATCTGTCACTTATCCCCAATCTGACCGTCGCTGAAAACGTAGCGCTGAATGAGCAGCTTGTTGAAGGCAATGGCCGACTGTTCCGCAGTGTCAAGCTTTCGCAGCTCCGCGAAACTGCAGAACGGGCATTGAGCACGGTTGGCCTGCCAACTGACAAAGCCTTTCTACACACAATCGTTTCCGAGCTGCCGCTTGCCATGCGCCAGCTGGTTGCCATCTCACGCGCAATCGCAACCCGTGCCAAGCTCGTCATCATGGATGAACCGACCACATCGCTGACCCGTCGCGAAGTGGACAATCTGATTGAAGTCGTTGAACGCCTGCGCGCAGAACGCGTCGCGGTGCTATTCGTCACCCACAAGCTTGATGAATGCTATCGCATCGGCGGCAATGCAGTCGTCTTCCGCGACGGCCAGTGTGTGGCACAGGGCCCGATCGAAAACTACACCAAAAAGCAGCTCTCCGAGCTGATGATCGGCAGAGAAATTGATGCCGAGCGTTATCGCACGGCACAGCCTGGCGACACCGAACTGCTCAAACTCGACGGCCTTACCGCATCGGGCTTCAAGGACATTGGCTTTACCCTTCGTAAGGGTGAAATCCTCGGCATTACCGGCCTTGCAGATTCCGGCCGCAACGAGCTGGCCATGGCAATCACCGGCGTTGTACCTGCTGATAGAGGTTCAATCCGCCTCGAAGGTCAGAAGACCGAAGTTAAAAGCCCGGCGGAAGCCATCGAGCGTGGCATTGGCTATGTGCCGGAAGACCGCCTTGCAGAAGGCCTTTTCCTCGATAAATCGATCTTTCAAAACGAGATCGCTCTGATCTTCAGAAAGCTCTGCAACAGCCTTGGCATCGTCGATCAGAAACAGGGCCGCAACATCGCCGCCTCGCTGATGAAAGAGATGCGGCTGAATACAACCAATCTCGACCTGCCGGTTGGCGCGCTTTCGGGCGGCAATCAGCAGCGCGTTTTGATTGGTCGCTGGCTGAGCATTGGCCCGAAGCTTCTGGTCCTGCACGGTCCGACCGTCGGCGTTGATGTGGGATCGAAAGACACAATTTACCGCGCAATTCAGGCGCTGGCCGAAGCTGGCATGGGCCTCATCATCGTCAGCGATGATTTGCCGGAGCTTCTGCAGAATGCAGACCGCATTCTCGTCATGAACTCAGGCAGCATCGTCGCAGAACTGGATGCTGCACAGGCCACCGAAGATCAGCTCTATCAAGCCATGATGTCGTCGCAGAAGGAAGTTGCCTAATGAGTGCGTCGCAGTATCAACAGGATCTGGGTCGAGTCCAATCTTTCAAACTGGGTGACTTCATTCGCAGGCGCCCGGAATCGATCACTTTCTTCCTGCTCGTGGCAATCTGCACGATTGTCTCGATCATCAACCCTGCATTCCTGCAAGCCTCGACACTGATCGA
Organism: Ochrobactrum sp. BTU2; assembly: GCF_024539785.1. Taxonomy (NCBI): domain Bacteria; kingdom Pseudomonadati; phylum Pseudomonadota; class Alphaproteobacteria; order Hyphomicrobiales; family Brucellaceae; genus Ochrobactrum; species Ochrobactrum sp. BTU2. Next base: position 604,220 of record NZ_JAHWRG010000003.1, read on the forward strand.
TATTGGCCGTGCCAGTGTGGTGATGGGCCTGTTTGCGCTTGGCGTCTTCATCATTCTCGCCGCTGGCGGCATTGATGTTTCCTTTACGGCAATTGCTGCCACGACAGTCTATTCGCTGACGCTTCTGGTGCAGGCCTATATGCCGGAACTGCCGATCATCTTCATCATTCTGATGGCGATTGCGGGCGGTATTTTCCTCGGCGTCCTCAATGGTCTTCTGGTGCATTACCTCAACGTACCGTCACTGATCGTCACCATCGGCACGCAATATCTCTTCCGTGGCTTCCTGCTGGCCTTTGTCGGCACGGTCTGGATCATGTCCCTGCCCCCGACAATGAGCGCCTTCGGTCGCCTGCCGCTGTTCCAGTTTGAATCGGCGACCGGTGCCACCATCACCATGCCATTCTACTTTCTGGTGCTGCCTGCGGCTGCAATCCTGACCTGGTGGATATTGAACCGCACTTTGATGGGCCGCGCGATTTTTGCGATGGGTGGTAACAGCCAGATCGCAAGCCGCCTCGGCTATAATCTACGCACCATCCATATCTTCCTGTTCGGCTATGCAGGTGGTCTGGCCGGCCTTGCAGGCATCATCCATGTCTGCGCCAATCGCCAGTCGAGCCCTTTCGATTTTGTCGGAACCGAAATTGCGGTCATCGCCGCTGTGGTTCTCGGTGGTGCACGCATCACCGGTGGCACCGGCACCGTCTTCGGCACCCTTCTTGGCGTGCTGCTCATCACCGTCATCAACAGTGTTCTCGTGCTCGTCGGCATCCCCAGCACATGGCAGCGTCTCGTCGTCGGCTGCTTCATCCTGCTGGCTGCTGCCTTCTTCGTCACCCGCCAACGCAAGAAATAACCCGATACTCTCAAGAGGAAATCATGAAGAAATTCCTGAACGATCCCGTCAATTTCGTGGATGAGATGCTCGAAGGCATCTATCGGGCGCATCCCGAGCTTACCTTTGTCGACAACGACAAGCGTTGCATGGTCACAGCCAATACCAAATCCGGCAAGGTCGGCATTGCAACAGGCGGCGGCTCCGGCCACCTGCCGCTGTTCCTCGGCTATATCGGTGAAGGCATGATCGATGGAGCAGCTGTCGGCGGCGTCTTCCAATCGCCAAGCTCGGAACAGATGTATCAGGTCACCAAGGCTATCGATCAGGGCGCTGGCGTTCTTTACATCTATGGCAACTACAGCGGCGACATCATCAATTTTGATATGGCTGCAGAACTTGCCGATCTTGATGGCATTGCAGTCAAACAGGTTGTCGGCAATGATGATGTGGCGTCCTCCGTTGTCGGCGAAGAACACAAACGTCGCGGCGTTGCCGGTATCTTTTTTGTCTACAAGGCAGCCGGTGCAGCTGCAGCCAACGGTCTGTCGCTTGATGAAGTAACACGCCTTGCCGACAAGGCACGTCTGCGCACCCGCACCATGGGCGTTGCGCTTTCCAGCTGTGTTGTGCCGGAAATCGGTCACGCCACCTTCTCCATCGGCGAAGATGAAATGGAAATCGGCATGGGCATCCATGGCGAACCCGGCATCAGCCGCAAGAAGCTTGCCAGTGCCGACGCCGTTATCGACGAGCTGATGGAACGTATTTTCGCCGAGCAGACCTATGCCAAGGGCGATGAAGTTGCCGTGCTGGTCAATGGTCTTGGCGGCACACCACTGGAAGAACTTTACATCATGTTCCGTCGCGTTTCGCAGCTCTTTGACGAGCGTGGCGTCAAGGTCAAGCATGTCTGGATCGGCGAGTTTGCCACTTCCATGGAAATGGCTGGCGCGTCAGTTTCCGTGCTGCATCTCGATGACGAATTGGAACCGCTGGTTGCCGCTTCCGCCAACACCCCATTCTTCAAGCATTTTGCGGGTTGAGGTGCAGTCATGAACGTCATCACAGCATCTGATCTGATCAATCTCTTCGACAGCTGGAAGCAGCTTTTTGCAGAACAGCGCGAATTCCTTATCGCGCTGGACGGTAAGGTTGGCGACAGCGATCTCGGCATCACCATGAGCAAGGCCTTTGCAGCAGCGGCAGAGGCTGTCCATGTGGAAGGTGAAGCTGCAGGCATCGCGAAGCTTCTGCGCACAGCTGGCGCCACCATGGCGCGCGTTGCGCCATCGACCATGGGTACGCTGACCGCAACGGGCTTCCTGCGTGCAAGCAAGGCCTGCGATGGTATCGACGAGTTGGGCACTGCAGAGATTGCCGCCTTCTGGCGTGCCTATCGCGATGGTATCGCCGAGCGCGGCAAGGCAAAGGTTGGCGACAAGACACTTCTCGATGTGCTTGATCCAATCGCCGTAACGCTTGAAGCACAAGCATCAGCGGGTGCCTCACTTACTGATGCGCTTGCAGCCGCAGCCAAAGCTGCAGAAGATGCGCTTGAAGCAACCAAAACGATGGTTGCCCAGCACGGCAAGGCCGCAGCTTTTCAGGAAAAGACCATCGGTCTTCAGGATGCAGGCGCAACTGTCGGTATGCTGCTGATCACCAGCATGTCGGCTTTCGTTTCGGCAAACACATAAGAAGATCAGCGAATGGCTGATAAAGTTCTGCCCACGACGAAGACTCTGGTCCTCCGACTCTTTATCAGCTGATCGGCCCTTCACAATCTGAAGGAAATGTTGGCAGACCCCGACATCGCGCTAAACCACTTGGTTACGCATCGTCGGGTTCTGATTGCTAGCCGGAGCCGGTTTGAAAGGCATTGGCGAAGCTGATTCCATTCTACAAGGAAAACCTCTGAGCATGACCAAACGGCCGCCACGCATAGTGGCGGCAGCCTTGCAATTGCAAACGAGCAGCGGTTCGAGATGCATATCTGCGTCAGCAGATCGTAAACGACTGCCGCTGGACAAGCGTGAATCCGCTACCTCCTCCATCTGGAATAATTGTCTGAACCTAACTGATGGTCGAAACCTCTTTGACAAGCCAGTCGCGGAAGAGCTGCAACGCCGGGTTGGAGGCAATGTTTTCGTGGCTGCATATAAATTTGTAGGATTCTTTGGGCTCGAAATATCGCTCGGACACGATGCAGAGGCTTCTGCGCTGCACGTCGTTTTCGACCAGAGGCCGATGAGAAAAACCAATGCCCTGTCCGGAACGAGCAGCCGCCAACAATGTGTGTTGGTCGTCAAAAAAGAGGTTTGAATTGGCGGTTAGATCATCAAATCCGTGGTGGGATATCCATCTTTTCCAGTCGTTTACGTCCCGATAATGCAAGCGAGGAATGTCAGGGTTCACGAGAAGATCTTCTGGATTTGTCACATTGGCCAGAAGTGAGGGGCTGCAGACAGGCACCAGTTTTTCTTTTAGAAGTTCGATGTTGTACATGCCTGCAGGCGGATGCAGACAATACTTTATCTGTGCGTCTTCTCTATCCTGAGCGATGGAATCTATATCGAGATTATTCAGGTGAAGCTGGATGCCTGGATTTTGCTTCAAGAAGCCAGCAATCCTGCTTGCGATCACTTCCATTGCGAAAAAAGGACCGGCGCGAACCCGGAGAATTTGGGTCTTGTTGTCCTGTCCGATCAGCGTCGTAACCGCGCCGATTTCATCAAATGCCCGAGCACAAACCTCCAGCAGCAGCGCACCTTCTGCGGTAACGGATACACCGCGCGAGCCGCGAATAAGCAACTGACAACCCAAAGCCTGTTCCAGAAGCTTGACTTGATGGCTCACAGCACCCTGACTGACTGCAAGCTCTTCTGCGGCGGCAGTGAAGCTTTGACAATGCGAAACGGCTTCAAAAGCCCTTAAGGCTCTCAAGCTTGGGAGTTTTCGCCGCTTCGCCCTTGACGTCATAACACTATGAATTTTTCTAATACCATTGAATAGATCTTTTGCATTGATCGACCCTCGGCACAAGCATAATCGTCAATAAACAAAAAAACGCCCCTGGGTGTTTGAGCTCTGCTGTTCCTGATCATGGATGACGGCGCGCGCAGGCGACGAACCCGGTAAGGGCATATAACAGGAGAACGAAACGTGCTTAAGCAAGCTAAAATGGGAATTATTGCCGCTCTTGTCGCTGTATGCGGTGCCCTTCCAGCCCATGCTGAGGAAATCCGCATGGGAGCCGAAGGTGCCTATGCGCCCTTCAATTATCTGGACCCGAGCGGGCAGCTCAAAGGCTTTGATATCGACGTCGGCAATGCGATCTGTGAAAAACTGAAAGCTGATTGCGTATGGAGCGCCAACGAGTGGAGCGGGATTATTCCGGCGCTTCAGTCAAAGAAGTTCGACATCATGGCTTCTTCGATGGCTATTACTGAATCGCGTATGCAGCAGGTCAGCTTCTCCGATCCGTATTACTACAACACCATGCGGTTTGTCGCTTTGAAGGAGCTTGGCCTGAAGGATGTGACGCCTGAAAGTGCCAAGGGCAAGGTCATAGGCACCCAGACAGGCTCCATCGCCGTCGATGCTTTGCAGCGCTTTTTCCCGGATAATGAGGTGAAGCTCTATCCGACACTGGAAGAAGCCTTCCTGGATATCGAGAACGGCCGCATTGACCTCTTGCTGGAATCCAAATTCGCGCTCAGCGACTGGATTAAGAAGGGTGCGGATTGCTGCGAATTTGTCGGCAACGAGTTCCTTCTAGATGGAACCCTGGGTGCTGGAATGGCATTCCGCAAGGATGACGAAGAACTGCGCATGCGCGTCAACAAGGCGCTTGCGGAGATCATCCAGGACGGTAGCTACGACAAGATCAGTGCCAAGTACTTTGATTTTGACATCAGGGAAAAGCCGAAATTCGCGAGCGAAATCTTCGCGAAGTAGTTCGCTCCACCCTCACATACAGAGTGCCTGATTTGAGACACCACATCAGATCAGGTGCTCACTGCGTGTGGCATAGTCAGGCCTCAGCCATTTCGTTTCGACCAACACAGAGTGGTCTTCGCCGACAAAAGAAAGGTCGATCCGTGTCCTATCGTGTTGCGATCATCGAACTCATCAATGAAAGTAATACCTTCACGCAAAATCGCACGAGCATCAGCGATTTTCGGGCGTCGCATTACTTCAAGGGCGATGAGATTCCAGCCAATTTCCGAGGTACAGGCTCTGAGGTCGGTGGCGCGATAAAGGTCGCGGATGAAAAGGGCTGGACGCCTGTTTATATCACCGCAGCCCATGCGGAGCCGAACGGACCGGTGCTTGAAACTGCGCGTCAGGAAATCACCGGCGAGTGCTTGCGGCGGCTAAAGGAAGCCGGACCTTTTGACGGCATATTTGTTGCCCTGCATGGTGCCATGGTGACGGAGACCGATCAGGATGGCGACAGCCAGTTCCTGCGGGAGATCCGGTCCGTGGTCGGATACGATGTTCCGATCGCCATCACCCTAGACCTTCACGCGAATATTTTTGATGAACTGGCTGATCTGGCGCAGATCGCCGTTTCATTCCGGACTTATCCTCATATCGATATGAGTGAGGTCGGAGTTGAGGCCTGTTCGTTGCTGGATCAAGCGATGAAAGGGGAAATCGAACCTGCGCTGGCCATTGGGCGCCCACCAATGCTTCTCGGTTGTGATGATGGTCGCACGACAGATAACGGTCCGATGTGCCGCCTGCTCGAAAGTGCAGGCCGTGAGATGCAACAACCGGGAATCCTGAATGTGGCGGTCAATGCCGGGTTTACCGATGCTGATGTCTGGGCGGCCGGGCCGAGTGTGATCGTGACCTTCGATCGTAAATGCGTTAGCCGACAAACCGCTTGCGATGTCGCGGACAAGATGTGCGATGAAATCTGGGCCTATAAGGATCAGTGGTCGCAGCCGATGCCTCTCGATGGATGTATTCGGCAATTGAAGGAGGTTCGGGGTGCTGAAGGTACGATTGTCGTCGCTGATTTCTCCGACAATCCCGGTTCGGGGGCCTATAGCGATTGCACTGCGCTCATTGCGGCGATGCTTCAGGCGGGTGTGACCAATGCCGCTGCAGGCGCGCTTCTCGATCCTGAAGCGGTGGCAGAGATTGCAGCCAAGGCGATAGGCGAGACTGTTACGGTGACGATTGGCGGCAAATCCGATCCATCTGTTGGTGGCGGTCCTTTGACTGTGACAGGCCGTGTCATGTCGGTCAGCGACGGTACCTTCGTCTTTGAAGGGCCGATGTTTACAGGTTTGCCTGGAACGACCGGAAAAGCCGTGTGCCTGCGTGTGGAGGGGATCGATATTATGATCGTGTCGGAACGCATGCAGATGCTCGATCAGAACATTTTCCGTATCGTCGGCATCGAGCCGAAGGAAAAATCCGTTCTGGCGGTCAAATCAATGCAGCATTTCAAAGGGGCGTTCGGCCCGATTGCAACACAGATTATTGTTACCGATGCTGGTGGTCTGAGCTCACCGGACCTGTCGAAACGGATCTACGCTCGCCTGCGGCGTCCGGTTTTCCCCCTGGACACACTGTCGGATCAGCATCAGTAAGAGTGCTGACGAAACTATTGGACTTTTGACAGCGAACAGGGAATTTAATTCGGTCGAGGGGAACAATTAGGATGACGTTTCGTCACCATGGAACTCCTGGACCAGATTGATCATTTGTACTCACGGATGGAGTGTCCGATGCACGCAGCGCCAATCTTCGCCGGGTTAAAAATCGAGGCGGCTGAAATACGGGTCATACGTTTGCCGCTGCTCGTGCCTTTCGTGATTTCCACCGGAACAATGACCGAAAAGATCATTCCGATCCTCACCCTGCGGGCTGAAGGCCTGGAAGGTTATGCTGAAGGCGTGATGGATCCGTTGCCGGATTATCTGGAGGAGACCATCTCCGGTTCGCTCTCTTTCCTGCGCGACGTCCTGCTGCCACAAATCGTTGGGAAACGCTTCGCCGGTCCGGCGGATCTTTCCGCAATTCTTGATCCGTGGCGCGGGCACAGAATGAGCAAGGCCATGGTCGAAATGGCCGTGTGGGACCTGTGGGCGAAAGCACTGAACCTGCCATTGAGCGTTGCGCTTGGTGGCGTTCGCGATGCTATCGATGTGGGTGTCAGCCTTGGCATTGCCGATATTCCAACGACGATTGACCGGGTCGCGGCCTCGCTCGATGCCGGTTACAAGCGCGTTAAGCTGAAGATCAAGCGCGGTCATGATCTCGCAATGATTCAGGCGGTGCGCGAGCGTTTCCCGGAAGCCAAGCTGACGGTTGATGCCAATACAGACTACCGGCTTTCCGACTTGCCGCTTCTGAAAGCGATGGATGCTTTTGCACTCGATTATATCGAACAGCCGCTGGCTTTCGATGACATTACCGATCATGTCCATGTGCAGGAAAAGCTGCTGACTGCCATCTGCCTGGATGAGAGCATCCGGTCTTCGGTGGATGCGCGCAAGGCGCTTGTCGCAAGAGCTTGCCGTGTCATTAATATCAAAGTGGGTCGCGTCGGTGGACATAGTGCATCACGCGCAATTCACGATGTCTGCGCAGCCTTTGATGTGCCTGTATGGTGCGGTGGGATGCTTGAAGCAGGCATTGGTCGGGCGCACAATATTCACCTGTCCACACTGCCAAATTTCACCAAGCCGGGGGACACATCGTCCGCCAGCCGCTACTTCCCGCGCGATATTGTCAACGAGCCGCTGGAAGCCGAAAATGGACGAATGGCCGTTCCCAAGAACGGCCCGGGTATCGGTGTGACCTTGGATTATGCATTTCTCGATACGGTCACCAGCCATCGCGAGGATTTCGTCGTATGAGCGAAATATTGGTCCGCGAGCTCGCCTCTCTCGACGAGATGAAGGATTCGGAGAACGTGCAGCGGCTGGTGTGGGGAGAGGACGATCCTGTCGATGCCTCAGACTTATTGCTTGCGATCCAGCACGAAGGCGGCCTTGTCGCCGGAGCGTTCGATGGCGGGAAGATGATAGGCTTCATCTTTGGTTTCCCAAGCGCAACGCCGGGCGTTCAGCATTCTCACCGTCTGGCGGTTCTTCCGGAAGCAAGAGGCTTGAAACTTGGCGCGCGGATGAAGTGGTTCCAGCGCGATTGGTGCCTTGCGAGAGGCATTACGCATGTGCGCTGGACCTATGATCCGATCCGGGCGGTCAATGCCAGTCTGAACATTGCGAGCCTCGGGGCCACATCGTCCACTTATCATATCGACTATTACGGCCCTATGGTCGGCATCAATTCTGGGTTGCCTTCGGACCGGATCGTGGCTGACTGGCAATTGGACGATCTGCGTGTAGAGGCTCGATCTCGAGGCCAGAAACTTGAGTTTCCCGCAGATGCTCGACGCGTGAAAATACCGGGCGATATCGATCACCTGCTTGCAGTTGATCCGGCGGCGGCAATGAATGCAAGGTTGTCGCTTCGCGAACAGCTGCTGACTGCCTTCGACGAAGGTAAGCGTATTGTTGGCTTCGACCCGCAGGCCACGACGTATTTATTGGTTTAAAGCCGATAGCTGAAATTACAAGCAAGCCGGATGCGCTATCCATTCGTTGGTACAGCCGTTTGACCATCAACCGGTCATCTGTGCTGTCAGTCGGCGAGCACTGCTTCATGTTGTTTCAGCCGGGTTCTTCGGTTCGCTAGACCGCAGGCCTGGTTAAGCAACCGTAAATGACCTTGACCGCGTAGACAGTGATCGTTCACAAGATGACGGATCAATAGCAGCTCCCGGAGTTTCTCCAAGAGCGTCTGGCCAAGGCTAATGGAAATAATCATGCATGAAATCATCTGCCCGCATTGCAACAAGGCATTCAAGATCGATGAGACGGGCTATGCCGATATCCTGAAGCAGGTGCGTGACAGTGATTTCGAGAAGCAGCTGCATGAGCGCTTGGAGTTGGCTGATCAGGACAAGCGTAACGCTGTTGAGCTTGCACAGGCTAAAGTTGCCAATGAATTGCAGAAGACTGCCGCAGCCAAGGATTCTGAAATCCAGGAACTGAGGGCAAGACTTGAATCCGGTGAAGTCGCGCAGAAACTCGCAGTTGCTGAGGCGCTGAGTGCTGTCGAAAAACAACGCGATACTCTTTTGCATGAGCTTGAGAAAGCAAGACGGGAGCAGGAGGCTGCATCAAAACTGGCCGAGGCGAAGCTTATTGCCGAACTACAGAAAGCAGCCACCACTAAAGACGCGGAGATCCAGAGCCTGAAGGCCAGGCTCGATGCAGGGGAGCTTTCGCAGAAGCTCGCGGTCACCGAAGCCGTCAATACGGTTGAGAAAGAGCGTGACGAACTGAAGAATGGGCTTGCTCGGATCACGCTCGAAAAACAGCTTGCTGAAACTGCACTCAGGGACAAGTACGAAACGCAGCTGAAGGATCGCAACGACGCAATCGAGCGTCTGAGGGATATGAAAGCGAAACTATCGACAAAAATGATCGGCGAGACGCTGGAACAGCACTGCTCAATCGAGTTTGACCGCATTCGTGCGACGGCTTTCCCCCGTGCGTATTTTGAGAAGGATAACGACGCGCGCAACGGTAGCAAGGGCGACTTCATCTTCCGCGACATGGACGATGCAGGTTCTGAAATCGTCTCGATCATGTTCGAGATGAAGAACGAAAATGACGAGACGGCTACCAAGAAGAAGAACGAAGATTTTTTCAAAGAATTAGACAAGGACCGGAGCGCGAAAGGCTGTGAATACGCTGTTCTGGTCTCGTTGCTTGAGCCCGAGAATGAGCTCTACAACACCGGGATCATTGACGTATCCCACCGCTATCCGAAAATGTACGTCGTCCGACCGCAGTTTTTCATCCCGATCATCACGCTGCTGCGCAATGCGGCGATGAACTCGCTCCACTACAAGAATGAGCTGGCACTGGTGAAGGCGCAAAATGTCGACATAACAAACTTCGAATCCCAGCTTGATGACTTTAAAGCCGCATTCGGGCGCAACTGGCGTCTGGCTTCAGATGGCTTTGAGGAAGCAGTCAAACGCATCGACGAGGCCATCAAGGATCTGGAGAAAACGAAGGAAGCGCTTCACAAGTCGGCCAACAACTTGCGGCTTGCAAACGACAAGGCAGAGGACCTGACGGTAAAGCGGCTCACGCGCGGTAACCCAACGATGGCTATCAAGTTTGCCGAACTCAAGCAGAACGGCATGCCCGATAATGAATGAGCAAATAAGCAGATTTTGGTGAACTCACGGCTATTCTCCCATAGCGTCAACCGATGCGTAACCACCATCCGGTGTCGGGAAAGTGGCAGAGTTATGCCGCTATGGCCGGGCGCGCTTCGGCGAGAAGTTCGATCGTTTTGAGCCGATGGCTTCCTTCGGAAACCGGGCAGTCGATGATAAACTCAGCGATGCCAAACTCACGGTGCAGGCGTTGAAGCTCAATGTGAACGTGGATGGCCGTGCCACGGATCACACGTGGCGTGCGCTCTTCAATCGTGTATTGCGTGGCGCCTGCCTGCCTTACATATTCGAGCGCTTGTTCGTGGCTGCCGACGTTGACCGGCTGCAAACCTTCGGCTGAAACACGGAAGCGCCGAATATCAACAGCAAGCCTCTCTGCCTCGGCATCGCTTTCCGCAACGATTACGCCGACAGCTAAAATGGCAGGACGGTTTGTGATTGCCTGATAGGCGTCAACGGCTTCCTTTATGGCTGTCGGGTCACCCTGAATATGACCGGCATAGACGAAGTCCCAGTTGAGACGTGCGGCAAGCTCAGCACTTTCGACGCTCGCACCCAGCAGGAAACGTTCAGGTTTTTGTGGCGGAACCGGATAAGCGGCAAGGCCGTTCCGGTCGGCGGTATTTTCCGGGCTTTGGTCGAGAAATTTATCTAACTCAATCAGTTGCTCATTGAAGGATGGTTTCCGATCAGGGTCATAGGCGCCCTGCAAGGCACGGGTTGAAAGCGGCAGTCCCCCAGGGGCTTTACCCACACCCAGATCGACACGTCCGGGCGCAAGTGAAGACAGGAGATTGAAATTTTCTGCGACCTTGTAGGTGCTGTAATGCTGCAGCATAACGCCGCCTGAACCAATTCGGATATGTTTGGTATGTGCCAGCAAAAAGCTGATCAACACTTCCGGTGATGAACTGGCGAGCTCTGGTGAGTTGTGATGTTCAGCCACCCAGAAGCGATGAAAACCTGCGGTTTCTGCTTTCTGCGCAAGCTTTATCGTGCGGGCCAGTGCCGTTTGAGCTGCTTCGCCGTCATGAATGGGACTTTTATCGAGAAAACTGAGCGCGTAGGGCATTTCATCCTCATCAACAATTTGATGAGGAGTAATCTATGTTTTTTGTAGAATATTAATCGAGCAACGATCTTCCAATATTTGCACGCTCATTAAACGTTCATGCCGTGCAAACGTGCAAGCAAAGAGGCACCGTTAAGGGAAGATACTGTTCGACGGCGGCTTTTTGCTCCCACTCAACAAAGTCGGGCAGCATTTGTTCAGCGGAGGCTTTCCATGGTTGATATTATTGTCCAGTCCTCTCTTTTGAATCCGGCAGCGCAGCCCCTTATCGATGGCCTGGCTCACGAATATGATCTTCGTTATGCCGATCTGGACCGATCCGGTGGCGCGCGCGCAGAAATTCTGCGTTACCCCACGGACGCATTTGCGCCGCCGCTTGGCGGATTCCTGTTGCTTCAACGCGATGGGGAAACCATTGCCGGTGGCGCCTATATGAGCCACGACGATGAAACCGTGGAGCTCAAACGTATCTGGACCGCGTCGCATTTGCGCAGGCAGGGGCTGGCGCGCCGCATTGTGCTGGCGCTCGAAGAAAGTGCGGGCAATCTGGGCTATACGCGCGCTTATCTGTCTACGGGCTTCCGCCAACCAGAAGCAACTGCGCTCTACATCGCACTCGGCTATCGTCCGCTTTTCGATACATCCGTCGATGTTCTGCAATATCGCTCACTGCCCTTTGAAAAGCACATTGGCACCAAATTGGGCCAGCAGATCTCCTCGCCACTTTATCCAGCATCTGCCTCCTTCGAAGAAGCAACCCAGCGTGTGCAGGAGCGCAAGGCGGCGCAGGAAGCAAACATTCTGGCGCGGCTTCAAAGCTATCGCGAAGCCGCTGCATGAGCAGGGAAACAAACCATGCCCCTTTCACACATTGGACATTTTGCCTTCCTCATTCCTGGCAGTCATCGCGAAAATGATCCCGCGCAGGGTTTGGAGGACACATTGCAGCTTTTCGAGCATGGAGAGCGGCTGGGATACGACAGTGCATGGGTGCGGCAGCGCCATCTGGAGCGCGGTATTTCATCCGCGGCCACCTTTCTCGCAGCAGCTTCGCAGCGGACGAAACGGATTGGTCTAGGCACCGCGGTTATTCAGCTTGGCTATGAAAATCCGTTTCGTCTGGCTGAGGATCTGGCGACGGTCGATCTGCTTTCGAATGGCAGGCTGAATGTTGGTGTTTCAGTCGGCGAACCGCCCTTCGCTCATCTGATCGCGGACTTTGTCGATGCCGTTCCAATTGCAGATTACAGTCACTCACGGGCTGAAAAGCTGGCGCGTGCCCTACGTTCAGAGCCACTGTCCGGCAAGACGGAGGCAGGCAATGCCGCTGGTGCCCAAATCCCGCGTTTGAGACCGTTTGCGGAAGGGCTGACCGAACGCCTGTGGTATGGCGGGGGTTCGCAAAATTCTGCCAAATGGGCGGGACAAGCCGGCTTTAATCTTTTGACTGGAAATATTGTCAGCGGTGAAAACACCGACAGTTTTCTGACTGCGCAGAAAGCATTGATTGAACGTTTCCGTCAGGAATGGGCGCATGAACGTGCGCCGCGCGTCGCACTTGGGCGTGTAATATTGCCTACAGATGGCGCCAGCCCGGACGCGCGTCGTCGTTATGCGGAATTTGCGGCTGAACGTGATAAGCGGACGGGGCTTTCTCATGGTCCACGCCGCACGCTGTTCTTGCCTGATATTGTCGGGACGACGGAAGAAATTCTCGAAAAGCTGGCAGTCGACCCGGTTCTGCCGCTTGTGTCTGAATTCCGCCTGGAGCTGCCCTATGAATTTCACGCAGAGGATTATGCACAAATCCTCACGGACTTTGGGCGGCTGCTTCCCGCATCTGGCACAAGGAAACCGGAACTCAGTGTCGTTCGGGCAGGTTAGCCCTCCGATCAATTCACTTACGATTGGAATAAAGTCATGAAACAAATCTCAAGATCTGTTTCTGAGTATGTTTCGAGATGATTCTAATGAACCAACATTGTAAGTAATTTGGGTCTTTCAGCGTAACTGCTGCGAGCATTAATCAGTGGCACATAGTGACACCGCCGCACATCTACTTCCGTTTTAGAGGCGGGTTCTAATTTTCTACAAAATCAGTCGATTATAGAAATGGCATTCTCGGCCAATTTGCCGAGCGCTGCTACCGTATGGCAGATTGATAAATCTGGAGCAATAAACAGAGATGGGATCAACGGTAACATATCTCCGCGAGAATATTCCGCAATATGTTGAAGAGCCTGAAGATATCGAGGTTTCTCCTGGCGAACTTAAAGCAGCCATGAGACAGCTTGCAGGTGGCGTGAGTGTTGTCACGGCGGGTTTCGATGAAGGGCGCACCGGGGCGACTGTGACGTCAGCCACAGCGCTTTCGGTTGAGCCGCCAACGATTATCGTAAATATCAATCGTGGTTCATCGGTCTGGTCGGCGATTAGTCGCCATAACCATTTCTGCGTGAATGTGCTGTCCTCCGGCCATCAGTCCATTGCCGATCGTTTTGCTGGCAAGGGTGGCATCAAGGGTGTTGAACGTTACGCGGATGCTGAATGGTATGCACTAGAAAGCGGTGCGCTGGCACTTGCTGGCGCATTGGCTTCCGTTGATTGCGCCGTGGAAGACGTGATCGAACGCCATACACATGCAATCGTGATCGGTCGCGTTCTGAAAATCGTTACGGGTTCCGGTGAACCGCTTCTGTATCACAATGGCGGCTATCGCCTTCTGGACGCTATATCAGGCGCTTAACTGCGCCCAAGCGGGCGCAGAGCGGTCGTCTTCCAACCCACCGTTGCGGGTAAACTGTTCCAGCGTCATCCTATCGAGAACGCCTGCTATTGCTTCGCGCACCAGCAGCATGGATCGACGTACTTGACAGGCGCGATGATCCACGCAGTCGTTGCACGGCTCGTACGCTGTGCGGCTGGCGCAACGGATTGGTGCCAGTGGTCCGTCGAGAACACGGACGACCTGACCAATGGTAATTTCCGACGCAGGCTTGGAAAGGCTATAACCGCCACCGGGACCTTTCTTCGACCGTAGAATGCCGTCATTGCGCAATTCCAGCAGGATTGCGTCGAGAAATTTCTTGGAGATATTGTTCTGGGTGGCAATATCGGCGACGAACGCACTTTCTCCCGGTTCAAGTGCGGCGAGATGAGCCAGAGCCTTCAGACCGTATTTGCCCTTCTTCGTAAGCATAACCACTCCGCCGATGTTTCGCCGGAATGCTTTTGCATGAAATCGAGAGAATTAATAGCTTACGGTGGCTGGCCGAGTGTCGCAGTATAGTGGCTGTTTTAACCGATTTCGCGCGATGCGGTCGGTGTATGATAATAAAGCGGGAAAATTAGACCGTAGGGAATGGTCACGATATCGGCCATCTGATCGTCGGTCGGGCGATCGTCATTCATATCCTCGGAGTCCCGGCAATCGGCTTGGATGTCGGCTTCCGACAATACGAAGATAATCGCGCTCCAAAGCAGAAACGGGAGCAGGGCGATGATGATATAGGTATAGCTCGTATCCATGTTTGAATGGTGGGCCACCAAACATTCTTCCTCAAGGAACAGACGTCTCAAAATCCACCTCTTTTCAGTCAGATTTTTCTTTTGAGCTTGTCACTGACAAGAATGAATGACGTCATAACCACGCTATCTAATTGACTCTATGGCATATTCTGTATTGTGCCGTTTTAAGCTGCATTGCAATTTTAAAGTATACAAAAATTATAGAATTACTTTTCTTATCGGCAGGCCAAGGGGTGCTTACGCTGCTCCCCATGGAAAACGTCTAGCTGCTCGGTGCGAATGCAGCACGACCGGAAACTGCAAGATGGACGCATGGCGTCGAACTCTTCCTTGGAGAAAAGACATGAGTGAACGAAAACAAATCACGTTTGGCGTCATGCTGCAGGGGGCTGGCGGCCATATGAACGCATGGAAGCATCCAAGTGGACCCGTCGATGCAAGCACCAATTTCGAGTTCTTCGTCAATGCCGCGCGTAAGGCAGAGGCGGCGGGGATCGCCTTTGCCTTTGTTGCTGACGGACTTTACGTCAATGAACAGTCGATACCGCATTTCCTCAATCGCTTCGAACCGATCTCGATCCTTTCGGCACTCGCTGCTTCCACCTCAAAAATTGGTTTGGTAGGTACGGTATCGACGTCCTACAGCGACCCCTTCACCATCGCGCGCCAGTTCGCTTCGCTGGATCTTATTTCTGGCGGACGCGCCGGATGGAATGCTGTCACCTCCCCACTCGAAGGGTCAGGCCGTAATTACGGGCGCCCGCATCCGGAACACGAACTACGCTATGAAATCGCGGACGAATATCTCGACGTCATCAAAGGACTCTGGGATTCCTGGGATGACAATGCCTTCGTCCGCGATCGCGAAAACGGCGTCTATGTCGATAAAAACAAGCTACGTCGCATTAATCACAAAGGGCGCTTTTTCAATGTCGAAGGACCGCTAAATATCAGCCGTTCCAGACAGGGGCAGCCAGTGGTGTTTCAGGCCGGATCGTCGGATTCGGGCATCCGGCTTGCCGGTAAACATGCCGATGCAGTGTTCACGAACGGTGCCAAGATTGAGGACGTGCGATCTTTCTACAGACAGGTCAAACAAAGTGCCGTTGCGCAGGGGCGCAGTTCTTCCGATGTAGGAATTTTCCCGGGTATTGGCCCGATTGTCGGGCGGACGCAGGAGGAAGCCGACGCGAAGTATCAGGCGATCCGTAATCTGGTGTCGGTCGAAGAGGCGCTGCTTTATCTCGGTCGCTTCTTCGATCATCACGATTTCAGCATCTATCCGCTCGACGAGCCTTTCCCTGAACTCGGCGAAATCGGCAAGAACAGTTTCCGCGCCACGACAGATCGCATCAAGAAGACGGCAAGGGAAACCGGCGCCACATTACGCGAGATCGCACTCGACGTCGCGACACCACGCACTGCCTTTATTGGAACGGCGGAGGCCATTGCCAATGAACTCATCGATTGGGTGGAAAGCGAAGCCGCCGATGGTTTCATTCTCGGCTTTCCCGTCATTGCGGAAGGTCTCGATGATTTCATCCAACACGTACTGCCGATCCTGGAAGAGCGTGGCTATTTCAACCCGGAACTGAGCGGTGAAACGCTGCGCGATCATCTGGGGCTGCCGTTCCGCGAAAGCCGTTATTCGTCGGCGGTAGATCAACCGGTAAACAAGGCCGCACGGGCCTGAGGAGCCGGTTTCATGGATGTTACCTCCCGATCCCGCAACAGGCTTGATGCCGCGAGAGAAGGCATTGCCGCGCATCTCGATGAATTCATAGCGCTTCGTCATGACATTCATCAGCATCCGGAGCTTGCCTTCAACGAGCATCGCACGAGCCGCCTCATTGCTTCAAAACTCGCCTCCTGGGGCTATGACGTTACGACGGGAGTTGCGGGAACCGGCGTGGTTGCAACCTTGGTGCGGGGGGAAGGTCAGCGCCGTCTCGCGATCCGGGCAGATATGGACGCTCTACCGATAGAAGAGGCAACGGGACTTCCCTATGCCAGCCGAAACAAAGGTGTAATGCACGCTTGCGGCCATGACGGGCACACGACGATCCTGCTCGCGGCTGCGCGATATCTGGCCAAGGAGGGGAATTTCAGCGGTACGCTCGATCTTGTTTTCCAACCGGCAGAAGAAATCGGTGCCGGAGCACGCAAGATGATAAGCGAAGGGCTTTTCGAGCGGTTTCCCGCCGATGCGGTGTTCGGATTGCACAACTGGCCGGGTGTCAGTGCAGGACGTTTCGGCTTTGTCGCGGGACCGGCTATGGCATCTGTAGACAAGGCTGTCATCAGGATCGTCGGCAAGGGTGGTCACGGGGCGGAACCGCACAATGCTGTCGATCCTATTGTCGCCGCTGCGTCTCTCGTTACCGCCTTGCAGAGCATCGTTTCGCGCAATGTCGATCCACGTGAAATGGCGGTCGTCACGGTCGGTTCCATTCATGGCGGTGAAGCTTCGAACGTCATTCCTGGTTCGGTGGAACTGCAACTGACGATCCGTTCCTACAGCGAAGAGGTGCGGCGCGGATTGCAGATACGCATCCCGGCGCTTGCTCGCGCTCAGGCTGAAAGTTTTGGTGCCGTTGCGGAAGTCGACTATAGGTTGGGCTTTCCTTCTGTCATCAATCCGGTTGAGGAAACCGCATTCGCCCGCAAGGTTGCAGTCGACGCCTTCGGCGATGGTGCCCTAGACAGCGCATTTGCGCCACGCACTGCCAGCGAGGATTTTGCTTTCATGCTGCAGGCAAAGCCCGGCAGCTATCTCTTCGTCGGTAACGGCGATAGCGCGCCACTGCACAGCGCCGAATACAACTTCAACGATCAGATCATCGCGCCAGCTGCCCTCTATTGGGTGCAGCTTGCCGAAGCCTTTCTCAACGAAAACAGATGGTGATGATGATGAGCGATATCTTTCTGTACACCAGTTCTCTTGATCCACGTGCGAAGCCGCTCATCGATGAGCTTCTGTATGAATATGACAGTCGTTACGGCACATATTTCAACGCGGAAGGTGCGGCGGCAGAAATGAACCACTATCCGCCCGAGGCGTTTGCGCCACCCAGCGGTAATTTTGTGCTGTTGATCCGGGACGGTGAAACCATCGGCGGCGGTGCCTTTAAGGCTTTTGATGCGCGTACTGCGGAGTTCAAGCGCATCTGGACGCGGTCGGATCTGCGGCGACAGGGGCTGGCGCGCAAGCTTCTCGTGGAACTGGAAGAACAGGCGGCAAGACAGGGCTATTCCCGCATCTATCTGACGACCGGCTTCCGCCAGCCTGAAGCCGTCGGTCTCTATCTCCACAACGGCTATACGGCGCTTTTCGACACAGGTGCGGATCCTGAAATTTACAAGACGCTGCCTTTTGAAAAGGAGATCGGCCATCTGGCCGCTCCGCTTGGGCGCGGCAACGATCATCACATCACGGACCGACAACATATCGCCAGCCAGTGAACATCATCACAGAGCTGAAGGCCAAGGAATGACCAGATGGCAGTAACGACAGAATTCTCAAACGTGCAGATTGCAATCCGCCCCGTGGAGCGCAAGCAGGACTATTCGCGCTACAGGATCGTTCCGGCAAAGCATCCAGCACGCTTTGTGGGTAGTGTGTTCGCGGCCCTCGTGATCGGGCTTGTGCTCTATTCGATCTTTACCAATCCGCAGTGGGGCTGGAACGTTTTTGCTGAATGGTTCTTTGCCGAACCGGTGCTCGTTGGCCTCGGGCGGACGCTGCTGCTGACAGCACTCGCGGCTGTATCAGGTTCTATTCTCGGCACGCTGCTGGCCTTAGCCCGTGTATCGAGGTCGCCGCTGCTTTCAGGCCTTTCCTGGGGTTATATATGGTTGTTGCGTTCCATACCGCTGATCGTATTGCTGCTTATCCTGAACAATCTCGGTTACCTCTATGCGAACATCACGCTGAGTGTGCCTTTCACAGATCGCGTATTGTTCGATTACCCGACGGTACAATTGCTGACACCGTTTGCAGCTGCCTTTCTCGGCCTGACCCTCAACCAGTCAGCCTTCTTCGCCGAAATCGTACGCGGCGGCATTCTCTCCGTCGATCAGGGTCAACATGAAGCTGCTGCCGCGCTTGGCCTGCCGCGCAACCGTCAAGCCTTGCGAATTGTTCTGCCACAGGCCATGCGTTCTATCCTTCCGACGGGTTTCAACGAGATCATCGGTCTCGCCAAGGGCACTTCCATGGTCTACGTGCTCGCCTTGCCGGAGCTGTTCTACACAGTTCAGGTGATCTACCGGCGCAATCTGGAAGTCATTCCGCTGCTGATGGTCGCGACGGTCTGGTATCTGGTCATCATGACCGTGCTTTCGGTGGCACAGTATTATATCGAGCGATATTTCGCCAAGGGCGCGGTTCGCAATCCGGTTCCCCTGCCATTCCAGGCATTCTTCAATCGCTACAAGCGCTCCTTGCCGCTGACCTCGGAGTTGTCGGGACAAGTGCATAAGACGGTTCCGGTCGCGGGTTTCCGCGATGTCGGCACAGTGGCTGCGGGCGCACCTATTCATATCCACGATATTTCCAAGCGCTTCGGCACGAACACGGTGCTGCACCATGTGGAACTGTCCCTTCCGGCAGGCAGTGTGACGGCAATTCTCGGCCCGTCCGGCTCCGGTAAGTCCACGCTGCTGCGCTCGATCAATCATCTGGAGCGTGTGGATGCAGGCTTCATTTCCGTTGATGGCGCGCTGGTCGGTTATCGTCAGGACGGAGACACGCTCTATGAGTTGAAGGAAAAGGACATTCTCAAACGCCGTGCCGATATCGCGATGGTGTTCCAGAACTTCAATCTCTTTCCGCACATGACGGTTCTTGAAAACATCATCGAAGCGCCGATCCAGGTACGCGGTCTTGCGCGGGATGCAGCGGTCCGATTGGCGCTCGATCTGCTCGCCCGTGTCGGCCTCAGTGACAAGGTTGAAGCCTATCCGCGTCAATTGTCCGGAGGACAGCAGCAGCGCGTGGCGATAGCGCGGGCATTGGCGCTTCGTCCGAAGGTCATCCTGTTCGACGAACCGACTTCGGCGCTTGATCCGGAACTGGTCGGTGAGGTGCTCGACGTCATCAAGGAACTTGCCCGTACTGGCACCACCCTTGTGATCGTCACTCACGAGACCGGCTTTGCGCGTGAAGTTGCCGACACGGTTGTCTTTATGGAAGCCGGGCAGATCGTAGAGGCCGGTCCGCCATCCCGCATTTTCAACGACGCGCAGCATCCGCGCACACGTGAATTTCTGGCCAAGGTTCTTTGAACCGGTGCTGGAAGAACCGACACAACAAGGAGACGGGAAATGACATTTATCAGAAAAGCGAGCTACTGGACCGCCGGAGTTATCGCTATTGGGTTGCTTGGTTCCGGTGCCGCACGCAGCGAGGGGAAATTCGATCTCAGCCCGGAACAGCCGAACCGGCTGCGCGTCGAGAAGATCGCCAAGCGTGTCGAGGAGATCAAGGACTTCAAGTTCGTCAAGGACGGCGTTCTGACTATCGGCATCAGCACCAGCGGTCATCTGCCACTGCATGACTATGCGTCGGATTCCAAGACCGTCATCGGTTACGATGTCGATCTGGCGCAGATCATCGCCGATAGTCTGGGCCTCCAGCTGGAATTGGTTTCTGTCGCATGGGCTGACTGGCCGCTGGGGCTTTCCTCTGGCAAGTTCGATGCAGTGATTTCGAATGTGACGGTGACGGAAGAACGTAAGGAGAAATTCGATTTCTCCACCTATCGCAAGGATGAGCTTGGCTTCTATGTGAAATCCGACAGCGAGATCGGCGAGATCAAGTCTCCGAAAGATATTGCCGGTCTCAAGGTCATCACAGATGCGGGCACCAATCAGGAAAAAATCCTGCTGGAATGGGACCGCCAGAACGTAGCTGCCGGTCTGAAAGCCGTTGAGGTGCAGTATTACGATGATGATGCGGTCAAGGATCTCGCCGTCCAGAGCGGACGCGCCGACGCCGTTTTCAGCGTGAATGCGACGCAAGCTTACTCTGCAGGCATTAACGGCAAGACGAAGCTGGTCGGCACTGTGAGCGGGGGCTGGCCGATTACGGCTGAAATTGCCGTCACGACGCGCAAGAGAAGTGGCCTTGCCCAGCCGCTGACCGATGTCCTGAATGATTTGATCGCAAGCGGGGCATATCAGAAGGTTCTGGAAACCTGGAATCTTGGACCGGAAGCAATCACCGAAGCCAAAACCAACCCGCAGGGACTGCCGAAGAGCGGCTCGTGAGTTGAAAGGCGAGGGGCGGGTTGGTTTGAGGGGACGCGAACTGACCCGCATATTTCTGAGATATTGGAGAAAATTTACATGAGAGCAGGAGCTCTGTTGATCGCGGCCTTTGCATGGGTAACATTTCCGGTTCTGACGGCAGTGGCAGGGGACGGTTTCGACCTTTCTCCGGAGCAACCGGGTCGTATTCATACGAAGAAAAATGAGACGGCTGCCACAGCCATTCCCTCTGACTTCAAATTCGTTGCGCCGGGTAAATTTACCGTGGCCGTGGCTCCCGGTGGCCCGCCTCTGGCGACTTATGCCACTGATGCGCGAACGGTCGTCGGCGCCGATCCGGAATATGCTTCTGCGATCGCTGAAAGTCTGGGCCTGCAGCTGGAGCTCGTTCCGGTGGAGTGGATCGACTGGCCGCTGGGGCTGGCTTCCGGCAAGTATGATGCCGTCATTTCAAACGTTGGCGTGACCGAGGAACGCAAGGAAAAATTCGACTTTTCGACTTATCGGCAGGGTCTGCACGGGTTCTTCGTCAAGTCGGACAGTCCGGTCACCTCTATTAAGGAACCGAAGGATGCTGCGGGTTTGCGCATCATTGTAGGTGCGGGGACAAATCAGGAGCGCATTCTCGTCAAATGGAGCGAGGAAAACGTTGCCGCCGGTCTGAAACCGATTGAATTGCAATATTACGACGATGAAGCCGCAAGCCTGCTTGCGCTCCGGTCAGGACGGGCCGACGTGATTGTGCAGCCACATGCGCAGCTCGTTTTCATTGCAGCGCGTGACAAGAATATCAAGCGGGTCGGAACATTGAGCGCAGGTTGGCCGGATCGTTCCGATGTCGCGATCACAACCCGCAAGGGGAGCGGTCTGGCCGATGCACTGACGGTAGCTACCAATGGTCTGATCGAGGATGGAACCTATGCCAGAATTCTCGAGCGCTGGCAGCTGGAGGAAGAAGCGCTGCCCCGCTCCGAAACAAACCCGCCGGGACTGCCGAAGTTCAACTGAGCCGGACATTATTTCCCCGCAACTGAAGGATCGAAGGTGCCAAAAACTATCGAATATTTCTTCTCCATCGGATCGCCGTGGTCATATCTCGGGCTGGATACGCTGGAGGAGCTGTCCTCAAGACATCTGGTTGAAATCAAGCCTCATCTGGCGACTGTCATCGAGGAGAATGGCGGAATATTCGCCAGAAACCGTCCCGATGCGCGTCGTGCCTATGGCACGCGTGATCTGAAACGATGGGCGAAGTTTCGTGGTAAACCTTTGCTGGTGGAAAATCGCCCGGCACTCGGCGACCCGACGTCTGCTTCCTTTTTGGTGATCGCCGCCTATCTTGACGGCGAGAACTGGTTGCAGCTGGCGCGGGCGCTGCAACATGCCTTTTGGGAAGAAGCGAAGGATATAGGGCAACCGAATGTCCGCCGCGCGGTGGCTGACGCCGCAGGCTTCAACGGGGCCTATCTCCTGTCACGGGAGCAGGACGAGGACGTCCTGCGAAAATGGCGAAATGATCGCGAGATTGCCGTCGAAAAGGGCGTGTTCGGATTTCCAACCTACATCTATGAAGATGAAGTTTATTGGGGACAGGACAATCTGGGCTTCCTGTCGAGCCATCTGCGCGGCGAGATACCTTAGGTGCGTGGCAGGATTCTAGAAAGCCGCGTTCGGATGCTTTGCCCGGCTTGGTGTCGGCGAGCCTTTAACACTTTGGATTTCTGTTTGTCGTGTTGTTGGGTGATTTCTTATTGTATTTGTTCCAAATCAATGAACTCTCTGTCTGATCGGATAATTTCCAACCGAAAGACATGCTCGCAAATAATAGCAGAGCAAATGCAGGTTGGACGTGAAAATAGCATTATTGGGCCGTGTGGTCGCTCCAGCTTTCCGACTGCCGGAACAGGGTTTTCCAAGTGTCAGTCAGCCATTTTCATTTTTACTAGAAGCCGCCAGGGTCGTCGCGTTGGCGGCGATGGTTCTGGCGCTCTGCTGGCAGACCACAGCATCCGCTGCTGATCTGGAAAAATACCTTCCGAAGGTTGAGGCAGGCGCTCTCTTCAAAGAGGCCGATGCTATCGGCAAGCCGCAGGGCGAGCCGCCAATCGCACCACTGATGAAGCGGGGCGAGGTGATCGGTTATGCTTATTTGAATTCTGACTTCACCAGTTCCATCGGTTATTCCGGCAAACCCATCCATATCGTCGTCGGCATTGATACCAAAGGCGTCATACGCGGCATAAAACTGGTCGACCACAAAGAGCCGATCGTGCTGATCGGCATTCCCGAAGCCAAGGTTGTGGCTGCGCTGAACTCGCTGGTCGACAGTGACATGAGTGCTGTCGCGGCTGGCCAGAACAAGCCTCCGCAGGTGGAAATCGTCAGCGGTGCCACGGTTACCGTGCTCGTCATGGGAGACAGTGTCGTTCGCTCGGCCGTTGGGCTTGTCCGCAGCGGGCGTCTTGGCAACGCGCCTGTGCAGGTCGCCGCAGCTGATGCGCAGCGCACGGTTGATCTGGAGATCCGCGACGAGCAGGACTGGCAGGCACTGATCGGTGACGGTTCGGTCCGCAGCCTGAAACTGTCGGTTGGTGATGTGACACAGGCATTCCGTGACGCAAAGCACGATCGCGCCGCCGACAATCCTGAAACAACCAATCCCGAAGACGAATTCATCGAGCTTTATGTTGCGCCGGTATCAGTGCCGTCGATCGGTATCAGCCTGCTTGGCAAGGATGGCTTCGAACGCTTGCAAAAGCGGCTGAAGCCAGGACATCAGGCGATCCTGGTTGCGGGCGACGGAGCCTATTCTTTCAAGGGCTCCGGATATGTGCGCGGCGGTATCTTTGACCGCATCGAGTTGATGCAGGACGGGCAGGGCGTACGTTTCCGCGACAAGAACCATACCCGTATCGGCGATATCATGGCCGAAGGCGCACCGCGTCTGCGCGAGATAGCACTGTTCGAGGTGCCTGACGGGTTTGCCTTCGACGTGACGGAACCGTGGGATTTGCAGCTTCTGGTACAGCGCGGTTTCGGTGCGCGGGACAAGGCCAATATCAGTTACGATCTCGGCTACAGTTTGCCGGAAAAATATCTGGCGAAGCAGCCGGAACCAGCTCCCGCGCAGCCTGCAGCAACGACTGCAGATGCACCGCGTCAGCCGCAACCGGTCGGCGAAGCCAATGCGGCCGACATTCTGGGCGAGGGCAATCCGCTCTGGGTCCGGATGTGGGAGATGAATCGTGCCAATGTGATCATCACCGCTTTTGCCATCACGGTTCTTGTCGGCATCTTCTTCTTCCAGAACAGTCTGGTCAGGCATCCGCGCTTCTTCACCTGGCTGCGGCGCAGCTATCTTCTGTTCATCCTTGTCTGGCTCGGTTTCTACAACAATGCACAATTGTCGGTCGTCAACGTCCTGACCTTCACCAACTCCCTGATTACCGGCTTTAACTGGGAATTCTTCCTGACATCGCCGCTGATCTTCATTCTGTGGGCATCGGTGGCGGCGGGGCTGCTGTTCTGGGGGCGTGGACCCTTCTGCGGCTGGCTGTGCCCGTTTGGCGCCCTGCAGGAGCTTACCAACAATCTCGCCCAATGGCTGAAGGTGCCGCAGGTCAAGCTTCCATGGGGACTGCACGAACGCCTCTGGCCTCTCAAGTACATGATCTTCCTCGGCCTGTTTGGATTGTCGCTCTATTCGGTCGCACTGGCGGAAGTGTTCGCGGAAGTCGAGCCGTTCAAGACCTCGATAATTCTCAAATTCGCACGTGAGTGGCCGTTCGTCATTTATGCGCTGACACTTCTGACTGCAGGCCTGTTCATCGAGCGCTTCTACTGCCGTTATATGTGCCCGCTCGGCGCGGCTCTCGCCATCCCCGGGCGCATCCGCATGTTCGAATGGCTGAAACGTTGGCCGGAATGCGGTTCGCCCTGCCACCGTTGTGCCAAGGAATGCCCGGTCGAGGCGATCCATCCGGAGGGGCAGATCAACGTCAATGAATGCATCTACTGCATGCATTGTCAGGAACTCTATCACGACGACCAACGCTGCCCGCACATGATCCAGGTGCGCGTGAAGCGTGAAAAATTCGCAGCCCGCAATGCCCCCCTCGCAGCGGCTGCCGAACGTGGCGGTGGACCGGCCAGACCCGTCATCTCAGTCAAAGGAAAGCCGGTTGAAGGCATTGCCGATACCGGTCCTGCTGTCTGACTTTTCTAAAGGAGAGAAGCATGTCTGAAGAAACCAAAAAAACGCAGCTTAGTCGAAGACAGCTGCTCGGCTCGTCAGCCTTTGTGGCTGCTGCCGGTGCAGGCGGTCTTGGTGGAGCGCTGTTTGCAGGTTCAACCGAACCGGCAATAGCTGCTGCCGGCGGTGCTGGCCACAGTGCAGAGGTGAAGCCTGGAGAACTGGACGAATATTACGTCTTCTTTTCCAGCGGTCAGAGCGGTGAGGTCCGTATTGTCGGCTTGCCGTCGATGCGCGAACTGATGCGCATTCCGGTGTTCAATCGCGATAGCGCGACCGGCTGGGGCCAGACAAATGAAAGCCTTAAGGTGCTGACCGAAGGCCTTCTGCCGCAGGACCAAGAGTTCCTCAAAGATCGCGGGGGCATTTTCCTGAATGGTGACTTGCACCACCCGCACCCGTCCTTCACGGAAGGCACCTATGACGGACGCTATCTCTACGCCAACGACAAGGCCAATACGCGTGTCTGCCGCATCCGTCTTGATGTGATGAAATGCGACAAGATCATTCAGCTCCCGAACCAGCACACCGTGCATGGCTTGCGCGTGCAGAAATATCCGAAAACCGGATATGTCTTCTGCAACGGTGAAGATCGCGCGCCGATCCCGAACGACGGCAGCAATCTGACCGATACCAAGCAATATCACGCGATCTTCACGGCCGTTGACGGCGAGACCATGAAGGTTGCCTGGCAGATCATGGTCGATGGCAATCTCGACAATGTCGACTGCGATTATCAGGGCAAATATGCTTTTGCCACCTGCTACAATTCGGAAGAGGGTACGACGCTCGCCGAAATGATGTCGAGCGAGCAGGACTGGATCGTCATCTTCAACCTGAAGCGTATCGAAGAAGCGGTTGCCAAGGGTGATTTCAAGGAAATCAACGGTGTGCCGGTCATCGATGGACGTCACGGTTCCAAATATACGCGTTACATTCCTGTGCCGAACAGCCCGCATGGCATCAACACTGCGCCAGACGGT
Organism: Ochrobactrum sp. BTU2; assembly: GCF_024539785.1. Lineage (NCBI taxonomy): Bacteria > Pseudomonadati > Pseudomonadota > Alphaproteobacteria > Hyphomicrobiales > Brucellaceae > Ochrobactrum > Ochrobactrum sp. BTU2. The sequence goes on from NZ_JAHWRG010000003.1 coordinate 630,446, forward strand.
ATCCATGTGGTTGCCAACGGCAAGCTCTCGCCGACCGTTACCGTGTTCGACGTTCGCAAGTTCGATGAGCTTTTCGACGACAAGATCAAGCCCCGCGATGCAGTCGTTGCGGAACCTGAACTCGGACTTGGGCCATTGCATACGGCTTATGATGGCAAGGGCAACGCCTATACAACGCTCTTCATCGACAGCCAGATCTGCAAATGGAATATCGAGGACGCCAAGCGAGCCTTCAAGGGTGAAAAGGTCGATCCGATCCGTCAGAAACTCGATGTGCATTATCAGCCCGGTCACAATCACACTTCCATGGGGCAAACCAAGGAAGCCGACGGTCAGTGGCTGATTTCGCTCAACAAGTTCTCCAAGGATCGCTATCTCAATGTCGGCCCACTCAAGCCGGAAAATGACCAGCTCATCGATATTTCCGGTGAGAAGATGATGATTGTCCATGACGGGCCAAGTTTTGCTGAGCCGCACGATGCAACGATTGTTCATCGTTCCAAGATCAATCCCGTCAACTTCTGGAGCCGTGAGGATCCATTCTTCGCCGATGCTGTCACTCAGGCGAAAGCCGATGGCCTCGACCTGATGGACGCGAATGAGGTGATCCGGGATGGCAATAAGGTGCGCGTTTATATGACGTCTGCCGCGCCAGCCTTCGGTCTAACCGAGTTCACCGTCCAGCAGGGCGATGAGGTGACGGTGTATGTCACCAATATCGACGAGATCGAAGATCTTACGCACGGCTTCGCCATCATCAATTACGGGGTCAACATGGAGATCGGGCCACAGGCGACCGCGTCTGTCACCTTCACGGCCAACAAGCCGGGCGTGTGGTGGTATTACTGCTCGTGGTTCTGCCACGCCATGCACATGGAAATGAAGGGCCGGATGCTCGTGGAACCGAAGAAGGCCTGACTGCCATGAGGTTCCCCCGCCGGTTTCAGTCCTTCAGTGCCGCAATGCTGCTGACCGTCGTTCTTTGCGACGGTTTGCAGGCACGGCAGATCGATGTCGTAGCAGGCGAAGGCGTACAGGCGGCTATCGACAAAGCGGAGCCGGGCGATGTCGTCCGGCTTCTGAAAGGCAAGCACAATGGCGCGGTTACGATCGACCGCGCCATTGAACTGACCGGCGAGCAGGGCGCCATTGTGGACGGACTTGGCTCGGGCAATGCCATAACGGTCAACGCACCGGATGCTATCGTGCGCGGGCTGGAAGTGCGCGGTTCGGGCGATAACATGCCCGACCTCAACTCCGGAATTTTCGTGGCCAAAACCGCCACGGGCGCACGCGTCGAGAACAATCGACTAATCGATAACCTCTACGGGATTTATTTGCATGGCGCCGCAAATTCCATCGCGAGCGGCAATGAGATCATTGGCCGTCGAGGCGTACGCATGGCGCAAACCGGCAGCGGCGTTTCCATCTGGAATGCGCCCGGCGCACAGGTTATTGGCAACGTCATTCGCTACGGGCGCGACGGCATCTATACCAATGCCAGCCGCAAAAATATCTTTCGCGACAATGTGATGGAGGATGTCAGGTTCGCTGTTCATTACATGTACACGGATGACAGCCAGGTCATCGGCAATGTTTCGCGCAACAATTCGGTCGGTTTCGCGATCATGTACACCAACCGTCTCAAGGTGCAGGATAACCTGTCCGACGGCGACCGGGATCATGGCTTGTTGCTCAATTATGCAAATAGCTCGGTCATTTCCGGCAATCGCGTGATCGGGCGTATGCAACCGATAGATCGCTGGCTCGATGCCGGTGTCCAGAAGGCTGAACACGGCCTTCCTGCGGACGACCAGACGGAAACCCAGACGGGCGCAACCTCGCGGCTCGGTCCGGAAAAATGCGTCTTTATTTACAATGCCAACAAGAACAAGTTCACCGAAAACAGTTTCGAGAACTGCAGCATAGGCATTCACTTTACTGCCGGTTCCGAGGGCAATGCCATGAGCGGCAACGCCTTCATAAACAACCGCAATCAGGTGAAATATGTCGGCACGCGCAACCTCGACTGGTCGGTCAATGGGCGCGGCAATTACTGGAGCGACAATCCGGCCTTCGATCTCAATGGTGACGGTATCGCAGATAGTCCTTACCGGCCCAATGATCTGATCGACAAGGTTTTGTGGACTGCGCCACAGGCAAAAATTCTCATCAATAGTCCGGCAATCGAGACAATCCGCTGGGCACAGACCCAGTTCCCGGCGCTTTTGCCGGGCGGTGTTGTCGATAGCTATCCCCTTATGAAGCCGCCGCATCCGGCCGATCCGGCGAAAGGAAAACCAAATGACTGAGACTGTCATTCTTGATCAGGTCACAAAGTCCTATGGCGGGTTCGACGCCATCAGCGATGCAAGTTTCAGCCTCCACGCTGGAGAAAGCATTGCGCTGGTCGGCCATAATGGTGCTGGAAAAACGACGATGATAAAGCTCATGCTCGGGCTGATCCGCCCGACCAAGGGCGCGGTTCGCGTGTTGGGCGAAGATCCGGCGACCGGTGCCTTTGCCGCCAGATTGCGGCTTGGCTATCTGCCTGAGCACGTCTCTTTCAATCTGGCGCTGACAGGAGCCGAAACGCTCGGTTTCTATGCGCGGCTCAAGAGAATGCCGGTTGCCCAAAATGTAGAGCTGCTGGAGCGCGTCGGCCTCGCCCATGCTGCGAACAGGCGGGTTGGCACCTATTCGAAGGGGATGCGCCAGCGACTGGGGCTTGCTCAGGCATTGCTCGGGCAACCGTCCGTTCTGTTGCTTGACGAGCCGACGACCGGTCTCGATCCCGCCTTGCGTCAGAGCTTCTATGAAGTCCTTGAAGAATTGCGGAGCAAAGGCACGACAATCCTCATGTCGTCCCATGCCCTGACCGAACTGGAAACCAAAGTCGGGCGCGTCATCATCGCGAACAAAGGCAAGATTATTGCCGATGGCTCCATCGATGCGTTGCGCCGGATTTCACAATTACCGCTTCGCATACGGGTGCAGACGCCAGACGTTTCCCGGCTGCCTTCGACAACCGCCAATACTGCATTGCGCTGGCATCGTCTCGGCCCGGATATCTTCGAAACGGAAGCTCCGACGGAAGGTAAGATGGCTCTTGTCCGTGAAATCGTGGCCATGAACGACAATCTCACAGAACTTGATCTCGTTCCGCCGACGCTGGACGAACTTTACGCCCACTTCCTCAATGCCGGGGAAGAGGCCCTCGCGGAGGCAGCGGAATGAACAATATTCTCATAATCGCTTCCAAGGAAATTCAGGAAGGCTTGCGCAATCGCTGGGTTCTGGCGACCACGCTATTGCTTGCGGCACTGGCCCTAAGCATGACTTTTCTCGGCAGCGCACCCACCGGCAGTTCGGTTGCCGCGAGCAAGCTGGACGTTGTGATCGTCAGTCTCTCCAGCCTGACAATCTTCCTCATCCCTCTTATTGCCCTTCTCATTTCGCATGATGCAATCGTCGGTGAAATGGAACGCGGCACGATGCTGCTGCTTCTGAGCTATCCGATAAGCCGATTTCAGCTGGTTCTTGGAAAATTCGTTGGTCAGCTTGCTATTCTGTCCTTTGCGACATTGTTCGGGTACGGCGCGGCGGCTGTGGCGCTGATCGTGACCGGGTCCGGCGTGGATGCGGGAAGCTGGCTGTCGCTGTTCAAACTCATTATCTCGTCGGTCCTGCTGGGAGCCGTGTTCATCGCCATCGGCTTTCTCGCAAGTACGCTGGTGCGGGAGCGGAGCACGGCAGCAGGTATCGCCATCGGCGTCTGGCTGTTTTTCGTGCTGATCTATGACGCAGCACTTCTTGCTCTGCTGGTTTTCGATCAAGGCCGTATTGTTGGCGGTGGGGTACTCAACGGTCTGCTTCTTCTCAATCCAGCCGATTCCTACCGGCTTCTCAATTTCGGTCTCGGACAGGCCGGATCTTTAACTGGCATGGGCGGAATAGCCGGTAACGCTACGCTCTCTGCTCCAGCTCTGACGCTAGCGCTCGGCCTTTGGGTCATGCTGCCGCTGTCCCTTTCCATGCTGGTTTTCTCGAGGAAAGAATTATGAAACACGCTCTGTTTCTTGCCCCCCTGTTTCTGGTTCTGCTTGCAGGGTGTTCTCCGGATGAAAAGAATGATGCCGTGATGGCTCCTTTCGCGCTGACGGAAAGCGCAATGGGCCGATATTGCGGAATGAATGTTCTGGAGCACCCCGGCCCCAAGGGGCAAATCATTCTAGAGCCGACAAACGAGGCAGTATGGTTCTCTTCCGCCCGTGATACGCTCGCTTTTACGATGCTGCCTGAGGAGCCAAAAGGGATCGCGGCGATCTACGTTTCAGATATGGCGAAAGCGCCAAGCTGGGAAGAGCCGGGAGCGGAAAACTGGGTCGATGCGCGCAAAGCCTTTTTCGTGATTGAAAGCGCTGCTGTAGGTGGAATGGGGGCACAGGAGGCCGTACCGTTTTCGACACGAGAAGCAGCGGAGAAGTTCGTTGCGGAAAAGGGCGGCCGTATTAGCACTTTTACCGAAATACCGGAGGATTACGTTCTCGGCGGTCAGTCGGTGCGGCCCTCCGATCTTGGAGCCGAAAGCCATGCGCATTGAAGGTGGTCAGCGTATCAGCCGTCGGCTTGTACTTGCGGGTGGTGCGGCTGGAGTAGTGTTCTGGGCCATTCCAAAACACGCAGTTTCACTCGACCTTCCGGAGCCCGTCATCTGGCGTAGTCAGGCGATGGGGGCACCTGCCAAGATCATACTCTATCATCCGGATCGTTCGACCGCTGAACGGTTGCTGCGCGAAGCGGCTCAAGAGGCCAAAAGGCTGGAGAACATCTTCAGCCTCTATCGCGAAGATTCAGAACTTGCCCAACTTAATCGCGATGGGGCGCTGGCATCGCCTTCGCCTGATCTGGTTGAGGTTCTGCGTATCTGCCATGAATGCTGGCAGGCCAGTGATGGCCTTTTCGATCCGACCGTACAGCCTCTTTGGAACTGTCTGAAAAAGCATTTCTCGCAAGAACATCCTTCTCCCGACGGACCATCGCGACAGCTTTGGGATGAAGCGCTGGCGAAGGTAGGGTTCGGTTATGTTCTGTTCGATGATAACCGCATTGCATTCTCCAAGCCATCTATGTCTCTGACTTTAAATGGTATTGCGCAGGGCTATGTCACCGACCGCGTGACGGCATTGTTGCAAAGGGCAGGAGTCGAATATGCACTGGTCGATATGGGGGAGTATCGCGCTCTTGGTTCAAGAGCTGACGGCACGGCATGGTGCATTGGCATCGCCGATCTGGAAGCCGGAGCTGCTGCCGAAGAGTATGTTGATATCCGCAATCAGGCGCTCGCGACATCCAGCTTCACGGGCTTTCAGTTCGATGAGTCCGGACGGTTTAACCATTTGCTCAACCCAAAAACTGGCTTTTCAGCGGCACTTTATCGCCGGGTGACTGTCGTGGCCCGCGATGCGGCGCGAGCCGATGCCTGGGCAACTGCGTTCAGCCTCATGGACAAGAATCAGATCGAAGCAGTTATCGGTAGCCAACAGGATATGTCTGTGATTGCACAGACACGCTCTGGCGAACGAATAGGCCTGGGTTCTTAGGTAATGAGCGGCGTTATCGTACTGATCGCAGGCGCATCCCGTCCGAAGCAGATTGATACTCAGAGGGGCGGAAAAACGATGCGGTTTTCTATGAATCGGGGCGTCTTATGCGAACGTGGCGATGAGATTTTTTTGATCTTTAGAATGAATGTCAGGAAACTCTGAGCAATCGGCATTTGCCGATACAAGCACCGTCGCGCAGTCATGCTTTTTTAAGTTGCCAGACTGAAACCTGTTCTGGAACCAGCGCTCTGTCGAGCCAAGTTATCGCAATAATTCCAAGAAGATCGAATGGTGGGCGTGACAGGGATTGAACCTGTGACCCCTACGATGTCAACGTAGTGCTCTCCCGCTGAGCTACACGCCCATTCGATGTGGCGCATACACCATATCGCGTTGCGCCCGTCAATGCCCTTTTATGAAGTTTTTTCGTCTTTTTGTTGATGACAAAACAAAGGGCCGCAAATCAGTGGGATCGCCTCAGGCGGCGATCAGCATTTTTTCTATTTCGTTCACCAGGTCACGCAGGTGGAACGGCTTGGAAAGCACCTTTGCGTCGCGCGGCGCGTCCGAATCGGGGTTGAGGGCGACAGCGGCGAAGCCCGTAATGAACATGATCTTCAGATCCGGGTCGATTTCTGTCGCGCGCCGCGCCAGTTCGATGCCGTCCATTTCCGGCATGACAATATCGGTCAGCAGAAGGGAGAAAGGCTCTTCCTGCAATCTTTCATAGGCACTCGCGCCGTTGTCGAAGTGCGTCACGTGATAACCGGCTTTTTCCAACGCCTTGACGAGGAAGCGGCGCATATCATTGTCATCTTCAGCTAGAAGGATTCTCTTCATTGTTCCGTCCGAATTCTGTGTCGTGTTCATCGCCCAAAAGCTGACCCTTAACGACTCAATATCCACCGTAGAAAACGCTTCTTTGGTAAATATGGAATGAATGCTCGCGCGAATGTTAATTGTTATGGCGCGTATTTGGCAACAAGCTGTTCAGTGTGACAGGATTGTCGCATATGCACGCCATGCAAAGGCCGGAAGATTCGGCTGCCAGCCGTTTGCACGCATGGGCCGTCTGACGTAATTTGTTATAATACTGACGTGGATCGTCGTCGAATGGCCTGGATGTTCCGGCCGAAAACGGGTGAAGAATGAGTTTGGAGCGCGATTTTAGTCTGATACCGCCCTTCGAGATATGCGCTCCGGCGGAACAGCGCATTCCGTTCGTCTTCAATTCACCGCATAGCGGACGCTATTACCCGCATTCTTTCGTCGAAGCGTCGCGTCTCGACGCCTTGAGCATACGTCATTCGGAAGACTGTTATGTCGATGAGCTTTTTGCTTCCGCCATGCGGCTCGGTGCGCCCTTGCTCAAGGCGCATTTTCCGCGTGCGTTTCTCGATGTGAATCGCGAAGCCTATGAACTGGATCCGCGCATGTTCGCCGAGCCATTGCCGCCTTTCGTCAATAGCCAGTCGGCGCGCGTTGCAGGCGGGCTTGGAACGGTGCCGCGTCTGGTCGGTGAGGGGCAGCTGATTTATCCGGGGCGCATTCCACTCGCCGAAGCATTTTACCGTATCGAAGACCTCTACAAGCCTTACCACCAGACGCTTGATACACTGCTTCAGTCCACCCGTCAGCGTTTCGGTTATGCGGTTCTGATTGACTGCCATTCGATGCCCGGCGGCGCACGGCCCGGCGAAGTCGGATCGCGTCCGGATTTCATCGTTGGTGATCGTTTCGGTCGCTCGTGCAGCGAAAGGCTGACGCAGGCTGCCATCGATCTGCTGCAGGATCTGGGCTACACTGTTGCGCACAACAAGCCCTATGCGGGCGGGTTCATCACGGAGCATTACGGGCGGCCTGCTATGGCGTGTCATGCCCTGCAGATTGAAATCAATCGCAGTCTTTATGTGAACGAGCAGAACCTGCATAAGCTTGCCGGTTTCGAAACGCTCTGTGCCGATCTGCATGGGTTTCTGAGCGACCTGACATCCCTGCCGGACGATCTCTTTATCGCGCCACCTCTGGCCGCAGAATAATCCGTTCCGACGAGCGCCTCTCGCAGATAAAAAGAACCGCGCCCGAACGATACGAGCGCGGTCAAAGACTAGGGAGGAAATGCCCCGAAAGGCATCGACAGGAAAACCTGTCTGGGATTTAAGTTACGTCCGAATGGCGGTAACGTCAAGAAAATGCGCATATTTTTTGGGCTAATTTAATTATGCTCATTATGTAGGCAAAATTAGCATGGTTTGCATAAGTATGCGCCATGTGTTGGAAACAGGAGTTCGGGGTTGCTGATCGATAAGGCATTTTTTTCCGAAGTGGCTGCAGCGGCAGCTGCTCAGACGCTTCCGCGTTTTCGTCAGCTGACGGAAATCGACAACAAATATAGCGTTGGTTTCGATCCGGTGACCGAAGCGGACAGGGCGGCGGAGCGTGCGATTCGTGCGGTTATTGGCAGCGTTTTTCCCGACCATGGTATTCTTGGGGAAGAATACGGGCCGGAGAATATTGACCGCAGCCATGTCTGGGTCATCGATCCCATTGATGGGACCCGTGCTTTCATTTCTGGCCTGCCGGTCTGGGGCACGCTTTTGGGACTGACTGTCGATGGCGATGCCACGGCGGGAATGATGTCGCAGCCCTTCACCGGCGAGTTGTTCTACAGCGATGGTAATGGTGCTTATCTCGCGCGTAATGGCGGCGAAGACGCGCCTCGCCGTCTGTCGGTGCGCAAGAATGCAACCTTGGCCGATGCCACGATGTTTACGACGACGCCTGCTCTTTTCAAGGGTGAAAGCCGCAAGGGATTTGATCGGCTGGAAAGCGCGGTGCGTCTGTCCCGCTATGGAGTTGATTGCTATGCCTTCGCAATGCTCGCAAGCGGTTTTGCCGACATTGTCGTTGAAGCGGGTCTCCAGCCCTATGACATTGTCGCTCTCATTCCGCTGATTGAGCAGGCTGGCGGTGTGGTGACGCAACGTGATGGCAGTCCGGCGGAAAAGGGCGGCGATGTTGTCGCCGCAGCTTCTCCTGAACTGCACAGGGCAGCGCTTGATCTGCTGAATAGCTGATAAGAGCATTTCCAGCAAAAGTGCGAAGCGATTTTGCGTCGGATAATGCGTAAAAACAAACATTTAGAGCGATTTCAATGCTTCTACCGCAGGCGAAATCGCTCTAAATACCGGAGGCTAGGGGCTCAATGGTCTCCGGCATGGTTTCGACCTCTGACGAGCCCGGAATGAAGGCATCGAAGGCGGCCCAGAGCTGCTCACGATAAAAGTCGGCTTCCTGAAGCATCTCATGACGTGCGCCGGTAATTGTGGTCAGTGAGACATTGCGCGTGCGGGCGACAAAACGCTCGATCACCGATGTGGAAACCACGCGGTCTGCGCCAGCGGCAACGATGAGGACCGGTACTGTGGGTCCATTATAGAAATCCGGCTGATTGATGCGCCGAGACGTTTCGAGAGCGCTCCAGAGCCACCGGGCGGTCGGACCGCCAAGCGCAAGATCCGGGTGAAGGCGTGGAATTTCCATATTACGCATGAAGCGTGCCGGGTCGCTGGTCAGCGGATTGCCTGCAAAGGGACGCGAAGCCAGTCTGCGTCCGCCGGATGCGTAAACTTGGCCGAGGCCGAGCCATCGAAAGGCGGAGGCGATGCGGCGTACATTGTCATCGCTGAGCCGTTGCCCATCAAGCCCCATGAAGGGCGCACACAGCACCATGCGACTGATGCGCGATGTCAGTCTGCCCATCGAAGAAAGCGCCACAAGCGCACCGGCGGAATGGCCGAGAATGTAGAAGGGCGGGGGACAGTCGGGCAAGGCGATCTGGTCGAGGATAAGGTCGAGATCGTCGGAATAATCTTCGAAACTGCGGACATAGCCGCGCTGGCGGTCCTTCAGCAACCGGTGCGAGCCGCCTTGTCCGCGCCAGTCGAATGTTACGACCGTGAAGCCGCGCGCGGTCAGATCGGTCATGGTTTCGAAGTATTTTTCGATAAACTCGTTGCGTCCCTGAAGCAGGACCACTGTTCCCCGTATCGGTTTCGCGTCGGCTTTCAGAATGGCATAGCGCAGGGTCTTGCCGCCCTTCGCTTCAAGCAGGCCAGCCTTGATCCCGTGCGGTATAGGATTCGCATCGGTTTCGAAAAGTAGTTCCGACATCCGATTGCGAACCTTTCTGCTTCAGATTGGGATATGTGGCTCCAGCATAATGGGGCAATTGATGATAAAAAGTAACCGGAAGTTCGAGAACGAACTTCCGGCTCAAAGAACAGCCGATGCAAGGGACGTTACACCAGCTGGTCTGTAGAGAAAATTTGAAGAAGGCGCTCAGTATCCGCCAGGGCGGCGTTCACCAACAATGCGGCCTGAATAGGCATCGACCATGACGATGACGCGGCGGCCGTTCGGCCTTGTGGCGCGCACGAAATAGGTGTCGCGGTTAAGGCGCATGTCGCCGACATCATAGCCGCGGCGTTCCAGCGAGCGTGCGATACGACGCGGTCCCATGATGTCGCGACGACCATAATCGTCGCCCCAGCCCGGGCGGCGATCCGGGCCACCATCCCAATCAGGGCGTGGACCCGGATATGGACGCGGCGGACGATAGCCGTCATCATCGTAATATTGAATCTGAACGCGCAGGCCGCTATCGGCTGCAAGGGTGGGTGTCGCAATCCCTGTCGCGACGGTGGCAAGTGCGGCAAAAGCGAGAACAGCTTTTCTCATAACCGTGATCCTTTAATGAACCCGCTTTGCAGCAGGCATGGTGGGACATTAGCCCCAAGCGGCTGAACGCTCGCCAAAGATGATGTTCATTTTGGGTTCATTGTGCGGCGAATCCCCCAAAATGTAGGCCCCTATTGATCAGGAGTTATTACGCGGCGTGACAGCCCGTGTTTCGCAAGCTTCGCGCGCACGCGGCCTTGAAATGAAAAAGAACCGTTCCCAAATGAGTTTTGCGGTCGCCTGGAAGGGGCCGCCGGCATCAAGGAATTCGCCATAAGGGAGTTTCGCCGCCGTGTATGGTCCCGAATGCGCTCAGCGCTCTTCGGAACAGATCATGCTGAAACAAGCATCATGTCGCTCTAAAGGAGGGCTAATACATGCGTCACGTAGATTTTTCCCCGCTCTATCGTTCCACGGTCGGTTTCGATCGGCTCTTCTCCATGCTTGATACGCTCGCTTCGCCGGAAGGTAACCAGTCCTATCCGCCGTATAATATCGAGCGCACGGGTGAGAACACCTATCGCATCACCATGGCGGTCGCGGGCTTTTCCGAAAGTGAACTCGAAATCGAAGCGCATCGCAACCTGCTGACGATCAAGGGTCAGAAGGCGGATGAAAATGCTTCCGATATCGGTGAAGTTCTCTATCGTGGTATCGCCTCACGTGCTTTCGAGCGCCGTTTCCAGCTTGCCGACTTCGTTGAAGTCGCCGGTGCGAGCCTCAAGAACGGTCTCCTGCACATCGATCTCAAGCGCGAGATTCCAGAACAGATGAAACCGCGCAAGATCGAAGTTGCCAAGGCTGGCTCCGACAGCGCTCAGCAGATCGAGGCGAAAACCGCGCATTAAGCTTGGTTGAGAATGAATAAGAAAAGGCGGTGCTTGAAGCGCCGCCTTTTTCATTTTGACAGATACGAAAGAGCGTCAGGCGATCAAGTCAGCGAACCGGTCGACATCTTCTTCCGTGTTGGCGAAGCTCGTCACAAAGCGGGCGAAAATTTCGCCGTCGCTGATGCGGTTCACTTCCGAATGCGGGGGGTTCCAGTCGTAGAAAATCGCTCCGGCATTGCGCAGACGATCATAGACCGACTGTTTCATGATGGCGAAGACCTCATTGGCTTCCGGTTTCCAGGCAAGGCGCATCTGGCTCGACGCATTGATATGACCGGCGAGGCGCGCGGCGAGTGCATTGGAGTGACGTGCCAGTTCCAGCCAGAGATCGTCTCGCAGGTAAGCATCGAATTGCGCTGCCACAAAGCGTGTCTTGGAAAAGAGCTGTGCCGCGCGTTTGCGGATGAACGGTAGGTCCTTGGCGCGGGCCGGGTCCATGAAGACCAATGCTTCGGCGCACCAGCAGCCGTTTTTCGTACCTCCGAAGGAAACGATGTCCACGCCCTGTTTCCAGGTCATTTCGGCTGGTGTCATGTCCAGCGAAACAAGCGCATTGGCAAAGCGTGCGCCGTCCATATGCAGTGGCAGACCGGCATCGCGGCAGATCTTGGAAATGGTGGCGATATGTTCGGGCTGGTAGAGCGTACCAACTTCGGTCGCCTGCGTGATGCTGACGGCCATGGGCTGCCCAGCATGAACGAAAGCCGGATTGAACCGCCTCAGTTCGCGCTTGAGAAGTTCGGGGTCGATGCGGCCATGCGCACCGTCAATCGGATGCAGACGTGCGCCGCCGGTGAAATATTCAGGTGCACCGCACTCGTCCTCGATCACATGCGCTTCGCGGTGCACCAGCGAAACTCCGCCGGGCCGGTTGACGCTGGCCAGCGCCAGCGAGTTGGCGGCTGTTCCTGTTCCGACAAAGTACACGGCAACTTCGCGCTCGAACAATTCGTTGAAGCGCTGCTCGACGCGCTTGTCGAGTTCGCTTGCGCCATAGGCTGCCGCAAAACCTGCAGCATGCAACGAAAGGCTCTCGGCGATTTTCGGGTGGGCGCCTGCCCAATTGTCTGACGCAAAATGCACGTGTTCCTCCAGATGGGTTGAATGGGCTGTCGCACAGTCGATGTTTCTATAACCTGTCTGACAGAAGCGGTTAAGGTCCGACTTGCGCGAAAAATGTCATCAACATGCCTATTTTTTAGGCATTCGAGGGGCGGGCAAAAGCGCGCCAAACTGACGCAATGGCCATTAAACGCAATTAAAATCCAGTAGAATCACGGCTTTTGATATTTTATTACGGAAGCTGCTGAGAAAAATTGCGTTTCCATCTTGTGAGGCAATTTGAATTCTGTCATACGTAATTAGGACAGCAATGCTGTCCAATTAAACGCTGATGCAGACGGAAGCGACACAACGCTCTCCGAAAAGTTTCAGAAAGAGGCGCCGTACTGGCAGGCACATAGCCTGGCGGTAACAGGCGCCCCGACCGCGACAGGAGGAATTCTAGTGCGCCATTTTCTGGTGGGCTGAGTGTCGTCTGTCCAAGCCTGATGAGAATAAGGCGCTAAACATCGTTCCTCGCACCGGCTTTGCCGCTCGCCCGGGACCTCGTCCAACGCCTTGTCGATAAGGCTTCCTTTATACGTAAAGCAACGGCGGGATGGTTGTCACACCATCTCGGTATATACTGATCGCGCACCTCATGATGAGGGCCAAACGGAGGGAATGACGATGACGCATTTGACGCCATCTGTATCGAATGTGGTTTCTCACAACGTACAGAACGGAACGGTCAAAGCTGCGACGACCGCTCCCAACCGAACGACGCGAAAAACGACAGCGGCGGGTTTGCCCGCAGCGCAAGGACTTTACGATCCGCGCAACGAACATGATGCGTGCGGCGTTGGCTTTATTGCGCATATGAAGGGCAAGAAGTCGCATCAGGTCGTTGAAAACGGCCTCAAGATGCTGGAAAACCTCACCCATCGTGGTGCGGTTGGTGCCGACCCGCTGATGGGCGATGGCGCCGGCATTCTCGTGCAGATTCCGGATCGCTTCTTCCGCGAGGAAATGGCGCGCCAGGGCATCGATCTGCCGCAGCCTGGTCATTACGGCGTCGGCTATCTGTTCATGCCGCGCGATCCAGAATTGCGTGCCCATATTGAAGAGATCGTCAAGGAAGTCATCGCTGCCGAAGGCCAGACCTTTATCGGCCTGCGCGAAGTGCCTGTCGACAATTCGTCCCTGTCCAAGGCGCCGGATATTGCCACAACCGAACCGTTTCACGTTCAGGTTTTCATCGGACGCAATCCGATGCTGGAGACGGACGACGATTTCGAGCGCCGTCTGTTCGTTCTGCGCAAGGTCATTTCCAACCGCATCTATCAGGAAAATGACGGCGACGATAAGGGCTTCTATGTCGTGTCCATGTCGGCGCGTACGGTCGTCTACAAGGGCATGTTCCTCGCTTATCAGGTTGGTGCCTATTATCAGGATCTGAAAGACCCGCGTTTCGAAAGCGCGGTGGCGCTGGTGCATCAGCGCTTCTCCACCAACACTTTCCCGTCCTGGCGTCTGGCGCACCCATACCGCATGGTTGCGCATAACGGTGAAATCAACACGCTTCGCGGTAACGTCAACTGGATGGCTGCGCGTCAGGCTTCGGTGGACTCGGAACTGTTCGGCAACGATATTTCCAAGCTCTGGCCGATTTCCTACGAAGGCCAGTCGGACACGGCTTGCTTCGACAATGCGCTCGAATTCCTGCATCAGGGCGGCTACAGCCTTGCCCATGCGATGATGATGCTGATCCCGGAAGCATGGTCAGGCAACAAGTTGATGTCGGATGAACGCCGCGCGTTCTATGAATATCATGCAGCACTGATGGAACCATGGGACGGTCCGGCAGCGGTGGCTTTCACGGACGGTCGCCAGATTGGCGCGACGCTCGACCGCAACGGCCTGCGTCCGGCGCGCTATATCGTGACGGACGATGATTTCGTCATTCTGGCTTCGGAAGCCGGTGTTCTGCCGGTCGAGGAAAAGAAAGTCGTCAAGAAGTGGCGTCTCCAGCCGGGCCGCATGCTGCTGATCGATATGGAAGAGGGTCGCATTGTTTCGGACGAGGAAATCAAGTCCCAGATTGCGCAAAAGCACCCTTACAAGCAGTGGCTCGCCAACACGCAGCTCATTCTGGAAGACCTCAATCCGGTCGAACCACGTGCGCTGCGCAAGGATGTGAGCCTTCTCGACCGCCAGCAGAGCTTCGGCTACACGCAGGAAGACACCAAGCTGTTGATGTCGCCCATGGCCACGACCGGTCAGGAAGCCATTGGTTCGATGGGTACGGATACGCCGATTTCGGCCATGTCCGACAAGTCGAAGATGCTGTTCACCTATTTCAAGCAGAACTTCGCGCAGGTCACCAACCCGCCGATCGATCCGATCCGCGAAGAACTGGTGATGAGCCTTGTCTCGTTCATCGGCCCGCGTCCGAATATTTTCGACCTTGTCGGCACGTCACGCCGCAAGCGTCTGGAAGTGCGCCAGCCGATCCTGACCAATGGCGATCTGGAAAAGATTCGTTCCATCGGCCACACGGAAGACCGCTTCGACACCAAGACGCTCGACATCACCTACAATACGGGTGAGGGGGCAGCCGGTATGCACGGCGCAATCGAGCGCCTTTGTGACCGTGCCGAAGCGGCTGTTCACGGCGGCTACAACATTGTCATCCTGTCGGATCGTCAGGTTGGTCCGGATCGCATTCCGATCCCGGCTCTTCTGGCGACGGCAGCCGTGCACCATCACCTGATCCGCAAGGGCCTGCGCACTTCGGTCGGTCTGGTGGTGGAATCGGGCGAGCCGCGCGAAATACATCATTTCTGCTGCCTCGCTGGCTACGGTGCCGAGGCGATCAATCCTTACCTCGCCTTCGACACGCTGCTCGACATGCATCGCCGTCGCGAGTTCCCGCCGGAAGTGGACGAGAATGAAGTCGTCAAGCGCTACATCAAGTCCATCGGCAAGGGCATCCTCAAGGTCATGTCCAAGATGGGCATCTCGACCTATCAGTCCTATTGCGGCGCGCAGATTTTTGATGCAGTTGGCCTGCAGACGGGCTTTGTCGACAAGTTCTTCTTCGGCACGGCAACGAGTATTGAAGGCGTTGGTCTCGATGAAATCGCGGAAGAAACCGTACGTCGCCACACCGACGCTTTCGGCAGTGATCCGGTTCTCCTGACCTCGCTGGAAGTTGGCGGTGAATATGCCTACCGTATGCGCGGCGAGGCTCACCTGTGGTCGCCGGATGCAGTTGCCAGGCTGCAGCATGCGGTGCGCACCTCCAATCCGGAGACCTTCACCGAATATACGCGCATGCTCGACTCCAAGTCGGCGCAGGCGAAGACTATTCGCGGCCTGTTCAATATTCGTTTCGCTGAAGAGCGCGGTCTGAAGCCGGTTTCCATTGATGAGGTCGAACCGGCGACGGAAATCGTCAAGCGCTTCTCGACGGGTGCGATGTCCTTCGGCTCGATCTCCAGAGAAGCCCACACAACGCTGGCGCGCGCCATGAACGCGATTGGCGGCAAATCGAACACCGGCGAGGGTGGTGAGGAGCCAGATCGCTTCTATCCGCTGCCGGATGGTAAGCCGAACCCTGAACGTTCTGCCATCAAACAGGTGGCATCGGGCCGTTTCGGTGTGACGACGGAATATCTCGTCAACTCCGATCTGATCCAGATCAAGGTCGCGCAGGGTGCAAAGCCCGGCGAAGGCGGACAGTTGCCGGGTCACAAGGTCGATGCGACTATCGCCAAGACCCGTCACTCGACGCCGGGGGTAGGCCTCATTTCGCCGCCGCCGCACCATGACATCTATTCGATCGAGGATCTGGCGCAGCTGATCTACGACCTGAAGAACGTCAATCCGGCTGCCGATATCTCGGTCAAGCTGGTGTCGGAAGTGGGTGTGGGCACGGTTGCTGCTGGTGTTGCCAAGGCGCGTGCCGACCATATCACCGTGTCGGGGTATGATGGCGGTACGGGCGCCTCGCCGCTTACCTCGCTGAAACATGCCGGAAGTCCCTGGGAAATTGGCCTCGCCGAAACCCACCAGACGCTGGTGCTGAACGGGCTTCGCTCCCGCGTGGCATTGCAGGTCGATGGCGGCTTGCGCACCGGTCGCGACGTCATTATTGGCGCGCTGCTCGGTGCGGATGAGTTCGGTTTCTCGACCGCTCCGCTGATTGCTGCCGGTTGCATCATGATGCGCAAGTGTCATCTGAACACCTGCCCGGTGGGCGTGGCAACGCAGGACCCGGTTCTGCGCAAGCGCTTCAAGGGCACGCCGGAACACGTCATCAACTTCTTCTTCTATCTGGCGGAAGAAGTGCGTGCCTTGCTGGCAGAGATGGGCTTCACCAAGCTGGAACAGATTATCGGCGAGACCGAGTTTCTGGAAAAGCAGGCCATGATCGACCATTGGAAAGCCAAGGGTCTCGATTTCAGCCGCATCTTCTACAAGCCTGAAGCCGAGAAGCACGAGATCTACTGGACCGAGCGTCAGCATCACCCGATTGAGGATGTCCTTGATCGCAAGCTGATTGCCGAGGCTATGCCCGCACTTGAAGACCGCCAGCCGGTCAAGATCGACATCGATATCAAGAATGTCGACCGTTCTGCCGGTGCGATGCTTTCCGGTGAGGTTGCCAAGCGTTTCCGTCACAAGGGCCTGCCGGAAGACACCATCGCCGTTACCTTGCGCGGTACGGCTGGCCAGTCTTTCGGTGCGTTCCTGGCGCGCGGCGTCTCGTTCGAACTGATCGGCGATGGTAATGACTATGTCGGCAAGGGACTTTCGGGTGGTCGTATCGTCATCCGCCCGCCGGAAGACACGCGCATCGTTGCCGAAGACTCCATCATCGTCGGCAATACCGTGCTCTACGGTGCGCTTGAAGGTGAGTGCTACTTCCGCGGTGTTGCAGGCGAGCGTTTCGCCGTCCGCAACTCCGGCGCGGTCACGGTTGTCGAAGGCGTGGGCGACCACGGTTGCGAATATATGACCGGCGGTGTCGTCGTGGTTATCGGTCAGACGGGTCGCAACTTTGCGGCGGGCATGTCGGGCGGCGTCGCCTACGTGCTTGACGAGGAAGGCGATTTCGCCCAGCGCTGCAACATGGCGATGGTCGAACTGGAACCGGTTCCGGAAGAGGACGACATCCTCGAAAAGCTGCATCACCATGGCGGCGACCTCATGCACAAGGGCCGTGTGGACGTTTCGGCCAACATGACCCATCATGACGAGGAACGTCTGGTGCAGCTGATCGCCAATCATCTGCATTACACCGGCTCGACGCGGGCGAAAGATATTCTCGACAATTGGGAGAGCTATCGTCCCAAATTCGTGAAAGTCATGCCGGTCGAATACCGCCGTGCTCTGGAAGATATGGAGCGTATGCGGATCGGTGTTGCTGCTGAATAGGACATGATCCTGAAAAGTGGAGCCCGGCCTTCAGGTCGGGCACCCTTCGCCATGTGAGAGATAACAACGTCCTTGTATGCCAGCGCATTGGAAGATGATGCGGCGGACAGGGCAACTTCCGGCAAAGCCGACCATGCGCTGGTCGCAGGCCGAGGGGAGTAAGAGAATGGGTAAGGTAACTGGCTTTCTTGAAATCGACCGGCTGGTAGCGAAGTACCAGCCAGCGTCGGATCGTATCCGCCACTTCCGCGAGTTCACCATTCCGATGACGGATGGCGAAGTGCAGAAGCAGGCGGCGCGCTGCATGGATTGCGGCATTCCGTTCTGCCATGGCCCGACGGGCTGCCCGGTACACAACCAGATCCCGGACTGGAACGATCTCGTCTATAACAACAATTGGGATCAGGCGATCCGTAACCTGCATCTGACCAACAACTTCCCGGAGTTTACCGGTCGCGTCTGCCCGGCGCCTTGCGAGGAAGCCTGCACGCTGAACCTCGAGGATACGCCGGTTGCGATCAAGACGGTCGAGCAGGCATTGGGCGACAAGGCCTATGAGCTCGGCCATATCGTGCCACAACCAGCCGCCAACAAGACGGGCAAGTCGGTCGCCATCATCGGTTCTGGACCGGCTGGCCTTGCCGCTGCTCAGCAGCTGGCCCGTGCTGGTCACATGGTTGATGTTTATGAGCGCGAAAGCCGCCCCGGCGGTCTGTTGCGTTACGGTATTCCAGATTTCAAGATGGAAAAGCACCTCATCGACCGCCGCGTCGCGCAGATGGAAGGCGAGGGCGTTCGCTTCCTGTGCGGTGTGAACATCGGCGTCGACAAGCCGCTGCGCGGTCTCCTCGATACCTATGATGCGGTGCTTTACAGCGGTGGCTCGGAAACGCCGCGCCCGGCGGGTATTCCGGGTGCAGATTTTGAAGGCGTGCATGATGCCATGCCTTATCTGGTTCAGCAGAACCGTCGCGTCGGGCGCGAAAATATCGAATCCGTTGCCTGGACTTCGGCTCCGATCCTGGCAGGCGGCAAGCATGTCGTTGTGGTCGGCGGTGGCGATACCGCCTCGGACTGCGTGGGCACGGCGTTCCGTCAGGGTGCGGTCAATGTCACGCAGCTTGATATTCGTCCGCAGCCGCCGGAAAAGGAAGACAAGCTCAGCGTCTGGCCTTATTGGGCGACCAAGATGCGTACCTCTTCCAGCCAAGCGGAAGGTGCTTCCCGCGAGTTTCAGGTGGCAACGCTGGAGTTCATCGGCGAAGACGGCCGCCTCACCCATGTGAAGTGCTGTCAGGTTGATGAAAAGCGCAAGCCGATTGCCGGAACGGAATTCTTCATCAAGGCCGATCTGGCCTTCATCGCAATCGGTTTTGCCGGACCGGCAGAAGACAGTGTGGTCAAGGAACTGGGCGAAAAGCTCGACATCGTGACCGACCGTCGCGGCTCCAAATCGGTCAAGGCCAATGAGCGTGACTACCGCACCAATGTCGACAAGCTCTATGCAGCCGGTGATGCGCGCCGTGGACAGTCACTGGTCGTCTGGGCGATCCGCGAAGGCCGTCAGGCTGCACACGCCATCGATGCTGATCTGATGGGGAGTTCGGTTCTACCGCGCTAAGAGAGACCCAAAGAAATGAAAAGCCCGCCAGATTGGCGGGCTTTTTGTTTTTAGCCTTGGCTGCGTCGCGACTTCATCACCAGATAGGCGATGGCGAGAAGCACGAACCAAAGCGGGGTGACTTTCAGTGCGGCTGCGGTGTCCGGCTCTTGCGCCAGCGCCCAGAGAATGAAGGCGAAGAAGGCGAAGACCATCACGACGGCTGCGCGTCCGCCGGGCATTTTGAAAGTGGACTTTTCATGCAGGTCGGGGCGCTTGCGACGGTATTGCAGATATGACGCCAGAATGACCGACCAGATGAAGATGAAGAGCAGCGCCGAAATCGTCGTGACGATGGTGAAGGCTTCGATAATGCTCTGGCCAGCATAAAGCAGAACCACGCCCGCAAGCAGGAAAACGCATGAGAAGAACAGCGAATTGACCGGTACTTTCCGCTTGTTCAGCTTGCCGAGCGCCTTCGGTGCGAGTTTGGAAGTGGCAAGGCCGTAGATCATGCGCGAGGTCGAGTAGATGCCGGAATTTGCGCTCGACGTTGCCGAAGTCAGCACGACGAAATTCACGACATGGGCTGCGATGCCGAGACCGGCGAGCGAGAACATGGCGACGAACGGGCTTGAATTCGGATCGACCTGATCCCACGGAATGACGGTGATGATGACGAACAGCGCACCGAGATAGAACAGTACCACGCGGATCGGGATGGAATTGATTGCCTTGGGCAGATTGCGCTCCGGGTCCTTGGTTTCAGCGGCGGCGGTGCCGACCAGTTCGATACCGACGAAGGCGAAAACCGCGATCTGGAAACCGGCAACGAAGCCGAGGAAGCCATTGGGGAAGAACCCGCCATGGTTCCAAAGATGGGCGACCGATGCCTGACTTCCATTCGGAAGCGTAAAGCCGGTCGAGAGCATATACACGCCTGCGATGATCAGCCCGACAATGGCGACGATCTTGATGAGGGCAAACCAGAATTCGATTTCACCGAAATTGCGCACGGTCGGCAGATTGAGCGCCAGAAGCGTGAAGATCAGTCCGAGCGCCGGTATCCAGAGCGCCAGTTCCGGGAACCAGAACGAGACGTAGCCCGAAACGGCAACCACGTCGGCCACACCGGTCACAATCCAGCAAAGCCAATAGGTCCAGCCGGTGAAGAACTGTGCCCACGGCCCGAGGTAATCGCCTGCGAAATCCGCAAAGGAGCGATATTCGAGATTGGACAGCAGGATTTCGCCCAATGCGCGCATGACGAAGAACAACATGAAGCCGATCACGGCATAAACCAGCAGGATCGAAGGGCCTGCCAGCGAAATGGTCTTGCCCGAACCCATGAAAAGGCCGGTGCCGATAGCGCCGCCAATGGCGATCAGCTGCAGGTGTCGGTTGGACAGATTGCGTGCAAGATGGGGTTCCTCCTCCCGATGTGGATCGACAGAAGGCTTTGATGCGATATTCATTCAAACGCCTCTTGTTTCTGGCGGACGCTGGAAACTACTCCCGCTCGCGCGAGGAAAAGCGCCCTTCCTGTCCAGCCCTTTCAGGCTGACGGCGCCTTCTGATAGACGATGCGAACGCTCCTGTGAACAGCGCAGAATGTAGCAATTAGAATCATATCGGATAGAGAAAGGCGCGGGCTATCAATCAGCTGATAGCTCAATCCTATTGAGGAACGGCAATAATTTAGGGATTTGAGCTCTTCTGTGGCCAGGAAAAGTCGTCCGCTCGTCCGGGTGAAGGTTTGCTCTCAGTCCGGGCTGGCCGTGTGGCTTGCGGACGCGCTGCGATGTTGCCACCAAGTAGAACACCGCTATCGTCCTTATCAACGTCCCGAATGCTGACCGGTGCCACGCGATCAACCGGCTTGGACGGGTCATGCGTGCCTGCTGCGGGCAGGGGCTGATCTTCTTCCTTTGCGCCGCCGAGATAGGCGCGAAGCGGCTTTTCCGCATAGAAGGCGAGCTTGCGCTTGCCTGCCGAAGTTATGTTGATGCCGTCATTGCCGCGCAGGCGCGCGGTCTGACCGTTAATGTCGAAGCCGGTCTGGGTGAAATTACCATCCTCATCGACAAAACCATCCCAGACATCGGCAAATTTTCCGCCCGCCTTTTCAGTGGCAGTGCGATAGATTTCATTGAGCGCCAGCATATCTTGCGACATGCCTTTCGGGCGAAAGGGTGGCTGCCCTATCCACACCAGAGGAAAATGCTTGTCGTTGATCACCTTGATGAAGGCGGCGACGCGCTTTTGATATTCTTCATTCCATTCCGGAGATCGGGCTGGCAGACTTACGCCTTTCTCGGTGATTGCCTGTCTGTCGTTAGAACCGATCATCACGACGACAGCAGCCGGTTTCTCCTCGTCCAGTATCTTTCCGATGTTGTCGGGCCAGTCGAAATGATCGTTGCGCACAAAGCCGGAGGAGCCATTTATCCGGGTTACAACCTGAAGATCGGGGTCCAACGCGAAAGCAACATCAAGGCCTTCGGCCAGACCGTTGCCGATGAAATCACCGACAACAAGAACCTTTTTGGCATCTGGCTTTTTCTCGACGAACTCGACTGCCGGGGTCGCAGCCGGTGGCGGCGTCGGTCGTGAAGCGGGAGAGGTGGTCTTGGGCCGCTTCGCCTTTGGCCGGGCGCGTTGTGGAGTGGGCTGCTGATATTGGCGCTGTGGCTGTGCCTGCCGCGAGCCGAACAAGAGATCGAAAAGCGTGCGCGGACGTTCCTGTGCAGAAGCCGTGATGATGCCTGAGAACAGCAGAGCTGCGACTGCCAGCAGGACACCAGCAGCGTTCACCATTCGTCTCCCAATCCGATTTTGGCGCATCAGTCTTGCCTTCATGGCCTTTATATTAGCTTGGCTGCTTGGAAAAACAAAATGGGGCGCACTTGATCAGAAGCGCGCCCCATTCGATAATTTACCCGACAGTCTAGCGACGGCGCAGGACCGACAGAACTTCTTTGCTCGGATGACCGTCCGGCTGAAGTCCGTTGCGCTGCTGGAAGGCTTCGATGGCCGCCCGCGAAGTGGAGCCGATCTTGCCATCAATATTGCCGTCATAATAGCCGAGCGCTTTCAGATGCGTTTGCAATTCCTGCCTCTCGTCCATGGTAATCGGCGTGAATGGGCGATTCCAGTCCTGACGAAGTCCCTGATAGCCGCCGATGCGATCGGCAAGCAGGCCGACAGCAAGTGCGTATTTGTCGGCGTTGTTATAGCGCTTCAAGACGAAGAAATTCTTTGTCATCAGGAAGGCGGGCCCCTGACGACCATCCGGCACTTTCAGCGTTGCTTTTTCGCTCGGATCGGGGAAGGCGCGTCCGTTGGCACGAACGAGACCGATCTTCTGCCATTCGGCAATCGAGAGTGAGCCGGAAGGGAACTTGCGTCCTTGTGGCAAGGCTACTTCGTAACCCCAGCTACGGCCCGGCTGCCAGCCATTGCGATGCAGGAGGTTGGCCGCTGTACCCAGCGCATCGGGGATCGAATTCCAGATGTCACGCTTGCCATTGCCATCCATATCGACGGCATAGGCCTGATAGCTCGTCGGGATGAATTGTGTGTGGCCGAGCGCGCCGGCCCAGGAACCGGAAAGATGGCCGCGGTCAATATCGCCGGTCTGGAGAATCTTCATTGCAGCAATCAGCTGTGTGCGGCCATATTTGGCGCGACGCTGGTCTGCATAGGCAAGCGTTGCCAGCGAACGGACGGCATCGCGCATAACGTCATCACGCTTGAGAATTTCGCCGTAATTGCTTTCCATCGACCAGATGGCGAGCAGGATATTGCGATCGACCGAGAAACGCTGTTCGATGCGCTGGAGCCACGGACCCCATTTGCGCGCCATGTTCTGGCCGACTGAAACGGAATGTTCGTTTACGCGGTTATCGACGTAGTTCCAGACCGGTTCGGTGAATTCGGGCTGATAGCGGGCCTTCTGCAGCACGACCGGGTCTGGCGCATCCACGCCGCGAAATGCGCGGTCGAACGTGGAAGGCGAAACACCTGCATTTATGGCGACAGGGCGAAAACTGGCGACCCATTGGCGAAATTTCGCATCAGCCAGTGCGGAACCGGTCGTCAGCGTTGAGGCGAGCACAGCTATCGCAACCGTTGCAGCTGCTTTCAGCTTCATCGTCTGGCCCACCGTGAATGGAAATCGCAGCATTCTGTGTTTCCCTTCTGCAATCAAATTTAGCCGATACCGGCGCGTTTCCCTTCGACCTGGATTCTGCCCGTTCCGGATTGCATTATTCAATTAATACCATCCTGTGTTGAATTTGAGCCAGCAGAAAATTCCGGATCGAACCGTTGAACGTTCAATTTAGAACCTGTCGGTTAGCAATTGGTTTACCATCGCGGCCTTGCTTTAAAATTCGCTAAAGTTTCGAAAAATTTTTGAATCAAGCAACATTAAGGTCGGGTCATTGAATGTGATGGGATGGGTCACGCAATTTCGTCGTTCTTTAATGAAAAGGCCTTATTTGAAATTCAGTCGTTTCAATGCTTTGATAGTAAATCTGAAATAGTGAAATCGAGGAGAGGAATGAGTTCGATCCGAAAAATTCGCAAGGCCGTGTTCCCTGTTGCAGGTCTTGGCACCCGCTTCCTGCCCGCCACCAAATCCATCCCCAAAGAAATGCTGACGGTCGTCGACAAGCCCGTCATTCAGTATGTGGTCGATGAGGCGCGCGAAGCTGGTATCGAACATCTGATTTTCGTCACCGGGCGCAACAAGGCGGTCATCGAAGACTATTTCGATGCGCAGGTTGAGCTTTATTCCACGCTCGCAGAGCGCGGCAAGAAGGCGGAACTGGAGCATCTTCAGGATATCCAGCCGCAGCCGGGAACGACAAGCTTCACCCGCCAGCAGGTGCCGCTCGGTCTTGGCCATGCAGTCTGGTGCGCTCGTGAGCTCGTCGGTGATGAGCCCTTTGCTCTCCTGCTGCCAGATATGGTCATGCAGTCGAAGAAGGGCTGCCTGAAGGAGATGGTTGAGCTTTACGAAAAGACCGGCGGCAACGTCATCGCCGTGCAGGAATGCGACCCGGAAGAAGCGCATAAATACGGTATCGTCGGCAAGGGCGAAGCCATCGGCAGCGGTTTCGAAATCACGCAGATGGTTGAAAAACCTGCCAAGGGCACGGCGCCTTCCAATCTTTACATCAATGGTCGCTATATCCTGCAGCCGGAAATCTTCGAACTTCTGAGCAAGCAGGAAAAGGGCGCTGGCAACGAAATCCAGTTGACGGATGCCATGCTGAAGCTTGCCGACGCACAGAAATTCTTCGGCTTCGATTATCAGGGCCTGACATTCGACTGCGGCTCCAAGGCTGGTTTCATCGAAGCCAACGTTGCCTTCGCGTTGTGGCGCAACGACATTCGGCCTTCGGTCGAAAGCTCGATCGGCAATCTGCTGAACACCATCAAACCAGCCTGATATAACCAGTCAAATCTCTGGTCACGCCCCCTGCAAAGGGGGCGTTTTTTTATGGTCGCGGGTATTATTTCCGTGAAACTTGCTTTTTTTGACAATGACAATAGGCTTTTGGCCTAGTACGTACCCAAAAAAGTGTGAAACATCTTTTGGGTGCAATCGGTCCAACAGGTTCCTCCCCCCTCATAAGGAATAAAGCATGCAGGAATTCCAGCAGACGATGGGTGCAGGCGCGCTCATCTCGATAGCGGTGGGCGCTGTTCTATTATTGCTTTTGCTCATCATCCGGTTTCGTGTCCATGCCTTCGTAGCGCTTATAATCGTCAGCCTCTTGACGGCGCTCGCGACCGGCATCCCGGCAGGCAATATTCTGACGACAATCACTTCCGCCTTCGGGTCAACCCTTGGCGGGGTGGCACTTCTGGTCGGTCTTGGCGCAATGCTGGGCCGGTTGCTTGAAATATCCGGTGGCGCCCAGGCGCTTGCCGACGATCTCATCCGACGGTTCGGCGAAAAGCGCGCGCCCATGGCGCTTGGCATCGCGTCGCTCATCTTCGGCTTCCCCATCTTCTTCGATGCGGGATTGGTCGTGATGCTTCCCGTGGTCTTCACCGTCGCACGGCGCCTGAAAGGAAGCTTGCTTCTCTACGGTATTCCGGTCGCAGCGGCCTTTTCGGTGATGCATGTTTTTGTGCCGCCGCATCCGGGCCCGGTGGCCGCATCCGAGCTTCTGGGTGCAGATGTGGGGCTTCTCATCCTCGTCGGGATCGTGGTCGTCATACCTGTCTGGTTCATTGCCGGGCACCTTTTTGGTGCATGGATCGGCAAGAAGATCGTACTTCCGATCCCCGATAGTTTTGATGCCGGGAAAAACGGAGAAGAAGCTGTCAATCCCCCGAGTTCCGGCTTGGTCATGTTGCTGCTTCTGCTGCCGCTGGTTCTGATCTTCATCAATACGGGGCTCGATTTTGCCCGCGCGCAAGGCTGGGTCAGTGCTGATGCAAACTGGTATCAGCTGGCGCGAATGATCGGATCGACGCCGGTTGCTCTCCTGATTTCAGTGCTGGTGGCATCCTATGTGCTTGGGCCACGGCGCGGCAGAGATGCAGCCAGCGTCGAACGCATTCTCGATTCGGCGCTCGGTCCGGTGTGTTCCATCATCCTGATTACGGGCGCAGGCGGCATGTTTGGCGGTGTTCTGCGTGCTTCCGGCATTGGTGACGCCTTGTCAAATGCGTTCGCCGATACAGGACTGCCTGTCATCGTGGCAGGCTTCCTGATCGCAACGATTTTGCGCGTAGCACAGGGGTCGGCAACGGTAGCGCTGATAACGGCTGCCGGGCTTATCCAGCCTGCCGTTCAGGCTGCCGGATATCACGGGCTTGAGACCGCCGCGGTGGTGATCGCCCTTGCTGCAGGGTCGGTCATGCTCTCCCACGTCAACGATTCCGGTTTCTGGCTCGTCGGTCGTTTCTTCAATATGGACGTCAAGACAACGCTGAAAACCTGGACGGTTCTGGAAACCCTTATCGGGCTTCTGGGCTTCGGCATGGCGTGTATTCTGTTCTGGCTCGCTTAAACTCACGATAAAACGGCATCCCGAAAGGGATGCCGTTTTATCTCCACACTAGAGCATTTCCTGTTTTAATTGAATCATTGGAAATGCTCTATCTGTTTGTTTTTAATCATGTCTTTATCCCGAAACCGGATCCCACTTTCGGGAGACATGCTCTAGCGCTGCACCTTCACGCCGAGATAGACGCTGTCGGCGGTATATTCGCGATCGGAAATCTTGCTTGTCAGGAATTCGTGACGCAGGCGCGCATCCAGCCCGACAAACCGGTTGATCCAGTAGGTTGCCCCGATCTGCGCACCGATCGTGTAATCGGTTCCGGTGCCATCCTTGTTCTGCCGGATATTCGCGTCGAGCCTGCCGTTGAGGCTCAGGTCTGAACGTATGCGGTGCGTCACATCGAGGCTGGCAAAATGCAGGAGCGACCCTGCAATGCCGGGCGTGGTCGAAGTATCGACCATTGTCTGCGCATAGAGGCTCACATCGGTTCCGCGCAGCGGTGACCAGTTGAGCGCTGCATTGATCGACGGTCCGCTGATGTCGCCAAGACGAGAATCATCGCTGTTGGCGCGCATGTAACCGGCGGCGAATTCGCCGTTCAGCTTCTCGCCCATATCCAGCATCATACCGCCGCGCAGGGCAAATTGTGATCCGCTGCGTTCATAGCCGTTGCTGTCTACCTTCTCGTCGAAGATGCGCTTGCCCAGCTCAACTTCAGTGAAGGGCTTGATTGCCGGGGACAGGCTGAAGCCGCCGCGCAGCGTAATGCTGGCATAGGTGTTGTCGCGATCCTTCTGGCTGACCGTGCCGCCGGAGGACAATTCCGCATCGCCATAAATATTGTGCTCGACCCGTCCGGTTGCGCTGCCGAAGATCAGCCCCATGTCTCGTTCGACGCCGAGGCTTCCATTGAGTGTGTGAACCAGAGGCCGTTGCAATGCGCCGACGACCCCGTTCGGGCTTGACGCGCTTTCGCGGCGCAGCCGATAGCCTGCGCCAGTGTTGACGGTCGTCTGGTCACCGAGATCGAAACGCAGTTTGCCCTGAATATCGACCTGCGGTTCGGAAACGTCTTCGCCCGAAATGGACTTGGCCCATGTGCCCGAAGCATCGAGTGTTGCCTGATGGCGCGCCCAGTCCGACTGTGCATTGAGCCGCAACGTGGTTTCGTTGAGAACGGCGCTGGAACCGCTTGCGCTGTTGTCGCCGTTGGTCGTGACACGGATACCCTGTTCCAGCGACGGTCGCAGGATGAACGAACCGGTGCGAATGCCGACCGGCGCGAACGGGTCGGTTTCCTGCGTGAAGCTTCGGCCCTGCTCGGGCGATTGCCGGAGATTTTCGCGCTGTGCCCGGCCCGTTTCGTCGCTTGCGTCGGTATCGACCGAGCCAACACGAATATTGTCGGGTCGAAGCGGCTGACGGTCCTGCGGCACGGGAACGGTCGGAGCGGTTTGTGTTGTGGTGGTCGGGTCTGCCGCTGTCGTGTTTTCAGGCGGGGTATAACTGTCGTCGGTCGTCTCGCTGGCGCCGTCATCATATCCGGGCGCGGCAAGCCCGCGATTTGCGAGCGTTTCCGGCGAGGAGGCTGAAAGCACGTCCTCGGCAACGCTTCCGCGCAGATAGGCTTCCTGAGCAAATGCAGAACCATGCCAGATTGCTATCGCCACGCCCGACAAAAACAGGCATTGCAGCCTGCGGGCAATGGGCGTCGAACCGCCAGAAGGGGTCTTGGCAAATAGCATGTCGTGTTTTCAAACCGTCGCAACGTGGTAGATGAACGGTAAAGGCACATGGTTAATTCTTGGTTGCTGCGGCTGAATTCATGGCGATGCTCGCTGCACAAATGTTTGGACAACCGACTGTGAAAAAGTTAACCCTTGCCGCCATGGAAAAGCTCGATCAGATCATCCCTCCGGCAGATGCGGAAGCGACTATTGCTTCGGCGCTGCGCACCATAAAGACCGAAAATGCGGGCCTCGCAGCGCTTGAAGAAGCGCTGAATGACGGCCTTTCCGGCCCCTTTGTCGAAGCGGTGAAGCGTATCGTCGCCTCGCGCGGACGTCTGGTCGTTACGGGCGTCGGCAAGAGCGGTCATATCGGCTCCAAGCTCGCTGCTACTTTTGCCTCGACCGGTACTTCGGCATTCTTCGTTCATTCGGCGGAAGCCAATCACGGCGATCTCGGCATGATCGACCGCGACGATGTTATTTTGGCCATCTCATGGTCGGGTGAAACGGCAGAATTGAAGGGGATCGTCAATTATTCGCAGCGCTTCCGCATTCCATTGATCGCGATTACCTCACGTGAGGATTCTGCGCTTGGTCGTGCTGCGGATGTCGTGCTGCTCTTGCCGAAAACTGCCGAGGCCTGCCCGCATGGTCTGGCGCCCACGACCTCAACCATGATGCAGCTTGCCATCGGTGATGCGCTGGCAATAGCACTTCTGGAAGCGCGCGGCTTCACCCCGAGTGACTTCAAGACATTTCATCCCGGTGGTTCGTTGGGGGCAAGTCTTATCCATATCCGCGATATCATGCATCGCGGCGAACGCCTCCCGCTGGTGGAAGTGGGCACCTCTCTGCCGGACGCGATGAAGGTTCTGGCGCAGAAGAGTTTTGGGTGTGTTGTGGTTGTCGACGGTGGTGGTGATCTGGCAGGCATCGTCACAGACGGCGATATATCGCGCAATCTGAGCCGAAACCTTGCGGCTTTGGCAGTTGACGACGTCATGACACGCAAGCCCAAGACGGTCGACCAGAACATGCTGGCGACGGCGGCACTCAACACCATCAATGAAAATCACATCGGCGCACTGATCGTCACCGAGGCCGGGCGCCCGATCGGGCTCGTGCATTTCCACGACCTGCTGCGGATCGGCGCTGCTTGATAGGGCATTGAGGCATTATGTTTTGTAGGGCAGATATATTGCCCTACTGCCTTATTCTGCCACTTCAATCTCCAGCGAGACCGGATCAAAAGCCACAACGCGGACTTCTGTTCCGGTTGGCAGATCAGGGCCTTTCACGCGCCACATCGTATCGTTGATACGGATACGCCCGCGACCATTGATGATCGGTTCGGTCAATGTCGCGCGCTGGCCGACCAGCTGCTCGCCGCGACGATTGAGTAAGGGCTCGTCGGCATCGGTGCTGCGTGAGCCAAAAAAGCGACGCCCCACCAGCACGAAAATGACGGCCAGAACCAGAAACACAACCGTCTGAAACTGCCAGCCAAACCCTGTCGTCGAAGACAAGAGAAAGGCGAGCGCACCGGTTACAAGTGCTGCAAGCCCGAACCAGATGAAGAAGAAGCCGGGTGCCGAGATTTCCAGAATGAGCAGGATCAGCCCGAAAACAAGCCAGTTCCATATGCCGAGACCGGACAGATATTCAATTATCATGGCGCCCTCTCTTCTTTTTTGAGCAGCTTTAGCGCCCTGCGGACGGAACGCTGCGCGGGCGGGAAGGGGTCGGCGGCTGCGGTGCCGGGTCTACCGGCCTGCTGCCATCACCAAAGACTTCCTTGGCAATTGCACCAATGCCGCCGAGCGAGCCGATAAGGGCACTCGCCTCAAGCGGCATCAGCACGACCTTTTGGTTCTTGGCGCTGGCAATATTGCTGAGAGCTTCCGTATATTTCTGCGCAACGAAGTAGTTAAGCGCCTGCACATTGCCGTTGGCAACGGCATCGGAAACCATGGTGGTGGCTTTCGCTTCGGCTTCCGCGAGGCGCTCGCGTGCCTCTGCCTCGCGCTTGGCCGCTTCCAGCTTGCCTTCAGCTTCGAGAATCTGTGACTGCTTCTGACCCTCGGCGCGCAAAATCTGCGCGTTGCGGTCGCCCTCGGCTTCAAGAACCTGCGCGCGCTTGTCACGCTCTGCCTTCATCTGGCGCGCCATCGAGGTGACGATATCTTCCGGCGGATTGATATCCTTGATTTCCACGCGGGTCATTTTGAGGCCCCACGGATGGGCAGCTTCGTCGACGACCCGTAACAGACGATCATTGATCGCATCGCGGTTCGACAACAGCTCGTCGAGATCCATCGAACCCATGACGGTACGGATGTTGGTCATGGTGAGATTGAGGATCGCATATTGCAGGTTCGCGACCTGATAGGCTGCCTGTGCTGCGTTCAGCACCTGATAGAAAGCCACGCCGTCAACGCCGACAATGGCGTTGTCACGGGTGATGACCTCCTGCGTCGGCACATCAAGCACCTGCTCCATCATGTTGAGGCGCGCGCCGATGCGGTCAAAAAATGGCACGATCAGATTGAGGCCGGGATTGAGGGTGCGCGTATAGCGTCCGAACCGCTCGACTGTGTAGTTGAACCCCTGCGGCACGGTCTTGATACCGGCAAACAGCGTTGCCAGAACCAGTGCGGCCAGAATGAGCAGCGTGATATCGAAACCGGTCATTGATTGTTTCCCTTTTAAGGCATTAAGGCAGTAGGGCAATATGACAATAGATGCTTTAGCGCGGCAAACATACTGCCCTAATCGCCTATTGCCTTACACCCATCCCTGCAATTCGCGGCGCACCAGTGTCTCGATGACCTTCATGCCGTCTTCGCTGTCGTTGAGACACGGAATATGGCTGAAACTCTCGCCGCCGTTTTCCAGAAATTCTTCAGCAGCCTCATTGCCGATCTCGTCCACTGTTTCCAGACAGTCGGCCACGAAACCCGGATTGAGAACGGCCATCGACTTGACCCCGTGCTTGGCCAGTTCTTCCACCGTTTCGTCGGTATAAGGCTGGAGCCATTCTTCCGGGCCGAAGCGCGACTGGAATGTGGAGCGAAACTGGCTGTCATCAAGGCCCAGCCGGGCCTGCAGCAAGCGCGATGTTTCAAGACATTGCTGGCGGTAGGGGTCGCCCTTGTCCGAATAGCTTTTCGGAATGCCATGATAGGATGCGAGGACCACTTCCGGCTTGAAGGAAAGTGTTTCCAGATGCTTCTCGATGGAGCGGGCCAGTGCTTCGATGTAAACGGGTTCCGTCTCGTAAGACGGGACGATGCGCACCGCTGGCTGGAAGCGCTTTTTCATGAGCGCTTCGAAGAACTTGTCGTTCACCGTCGCTGTCGTCGTTGCCGAATATTGCGGATAGAGGGGGAACATGACGATCCGCTCGCAACCTTGCTGCAGCAGGCGGTCGGTCACGCTTTCAATGGAGGGCTGGCCATAGCGCATTGCCCAGTCCACGACCACATTCGGATAGTCGGCAAGCGCCGTGGCAAGCTTCTCGCCCTGCGCGCGCGTATAGGTCCGCAGCGGAGATTCGTTTTTCTCGCGGTTCCAGATGCGGTCGTAAAGCTTGCCGGAACGCTTCGGGCGAGTGTTGAGAACGATGCCGTAAAGGATCGGATACCAGATAAGACGCGGCCATTCGATGACGCGGCGATCCGAGAGAAACTCGGCCAGATAGCGGCGCATCGGGCCGTAACTCGTGCCATCCGGTGTGCCGAGATTGACCAGCAGAACACCGACCTTGGGCAGTTTTGCCTGCACCTCAGTTTTGGTTGTCTGGCTGGGCTTCTCCTGCACTTTATCCATCTCACTCATCTTCCGACTCCTGTTCAGCCGGAAAACTAGAGAAAAAAAGACAAATTACAATCCTGACAATTGCCGCTGGCGCAATTCTATCGGCGCGAATGTTTTTCGCGCCGTAAATATTTGAAACTTACGCAAGATATCGGGTGCTTATGCTGCCGCGCGCCGTGTCAGGGAGAAGCGCGAACCCGACGACGACGTGCAGTTGAGCTGCGTCGGAGAAACAAGTGCGCAGTTCACTTTTGACGATGTGCCGCGCACGATGGAACGCATGTCGATCTCGACAAGCTGCGGCGACTGGTAACGGTAGTTGCCTTCGGCAAGCTTTTCGTTTGTGTCAGTGGAGCGGGTCTCGAAAATGCCGCCGTTGAACGACGAGACGATGCCGTTTGGATCGACCCAGCTGCCTTCGATGCCGGCAGGGGCGCGGGATACGGTCGGGACATTGCCGCCGACCGGGCCAGTCGTTTCACACGCGGCCAACGCCAGCGACATGACTGCAAGAGGGGCAATGATGCGGAAGCGTTTCATATCCATGCTCTCCATTAAAGCATTTTCGGGCCAGAACTGCGAAATGGCTGGCGTCTGAAATGCGTAAAACCAAGTATTTAGAGCGGCTTCAACGATTCCGTGCCGATTGGAACCGCTCGGGGATGGTTAGTTTGATGTATTGAAACTTGCACGAAAACAAGCCCTCATTGTGAGGAATGGGCCTCCGTTTGTCGATTTGTTGACAATGATGCAAGATCGCCGCGCAGAGTGGAAGGCTGTGCCCGATCTTTCCGTTTCGCTGTCACGACCCGAAAATCAGCATTGCCGATATAAACATCATGACGGCGACGATCACCGACGACGCTGAAAGTGCGCGACGAAGATAGTGCTTGAGCGCAGTATTGTTCTTGAACGAGACCATGGAGGCAATGGATTTCGTTAACTGGTAGAGAGCGAGATAGAGGACAATCGAGATTAGCCCGATCGTCCATCCAAACTGCACCGTCTGGCTGGGATGCCCCGGCACACCTAGAATCCAGGGCAAGACCAGAAGTCCGCAGATCAGAGCCATCAGATCAGGAAACCGGCTTACAGCCAGCTTTATCGTATTGCGGGCAAATATCGATAAACGCACATATTCCTCATGGAATGGCCCGGTCGAAGCCGGGCCAGCTTGATTAGCGAACCAGAATATTCCGGAATTGCCACGGATCCTTGGTATCGAGGTCTTCCTTGAACAGATGGCCGCGACCTTCCAGCGGTGTCCAGTCAGTGTAATAGCCGTTCAACGGACCCAGATATTGCATCTGGACTTCAAGGCAACGGCGGTAATCCATCTCGTCGGTCTCGACGATGCCGCTGCGCGGATTTTCCAGCGCCCAGACCATGCCCGCCAGAACGGCTGAGGAAACCTGCAGGCCAGTCGCGTTCTGATAAGGCGCAAGTTTGCGCGCTTCCTCTACGGTCAACTGCGAGCCGTACCAATAGGCATTCTTGTCGTGGCCATAGAGCAGCACGCCAAGTTCATCGCTGCCGTCCAGAATTTCATGCTCTTCCAGAACGTGCTGCACGGGTTGCGCCTTGCCGCTCGCGCCGAACATTTCGTCAAGGGCCAGAATGGCGTCATTGCTCGGGTGATAGGCGTAGTGACAGGTCAGGCGGAAATCAAGCTTGCCCTTCTTGTCGCGCAGCGTGAAAAAATCGGCGATGGAGATCGCTTCATTGTGGGTGACGAGCAAGCCATATTGCGCGCCGAGCGTCGGACACCAGGTACGAATACGGGTATTGCCGCCCGGCTGTTCAAGGAAAATTGCGGCCTTGTTGCCCTTCTTCTGCTTGCGGGCATTCTTGGGCATCCATTTTTCATGGCTGCCCCAGCCAAGCTCTGCCGGTTGCAGGCCTTCGGCGATGAACCCTTCGACGGACCATGTATTCCAGAATGTGTTGAAAGGTTTCGGCTCTTTTGCGCGTTGAGTATCGCGTTCGGCGATGTGGATACCCCTGACGCCGGCTTTTTTCATCAGTTTCGCCCAGCCGTGGCGATCATCCGCTGCCGGTTCGGTGAAATCGAGCTTCAGTTCAGTCGCAAGATCGACGAGCGCTTTCTTGACGAACCACGAGACCATGCCCGGATTGGCGCCGCAGCAGGAAACCGCGGTCGTGCCACCGGGATTCTTGCGCTTTTCAGCGCGCACCGTTTCGCGCAGCGCATAATTGGTGCGCGAGGCATTGTCAGCTTCTTCATCGAAATAGAAGCCGAGCCAGGGTTCCACCACGGTGTCGATATAAAGCGCGCCATGCTCTCGGGCGTAACGCATCAGATCGAGTGATCCGGTATCGACCGAAAGATTGACGATGAAAGGCTGGCCTTCCGTTTCTTTCAAGAGAGGTCCAAGAACCTTCTTGTAATTGTCCTTGGTGATTGCTTCCTTGATGAAGCGGATGCCCTTGTCATCGAGGATTTTGCGATTGGCTTCGCTCGGATCGATAACGACCATGCGCGACTTGTCGAATTTGAAATGACGTTCAATCAGCGGCAGGGTACCGCGCCCGATCGACCCAAAGCCGATCATGATGACGGGGCCGGTTATCTCGCCATAGACTTGCCATTTCGCTTTCGCCATTTTCTTCCTCTGAGGTGCCGCAGAATTGCGGTGTTGGGTTATCCTTAGCCCGATTTAGCTTATGCGCGGGAACGATAACACAACTTCATAGAAAGAAAGAAACGTCACAAGCCTATGACATCAATACATGTTTAATGCGGATTGGCTTTTTAAGCCTCGATCAGCTGTGCCCGGATCATGCCGCGCAGCGAATTGCCGACGAGAATGTTGCGCGCATTTTTGAGCGTTTCGACGGTAACGATACCCTCTTCGACAACATTGTTGTTCAGCAATTCACGGCGCAGAACCCCGTCGAGGAGGCCGCATGACAGGGCGGGCGTCGTGCAGGTCGTGCCGCCTACATCGAGAAATATCGACGTAATGGTTCCCTCACAGACTTCGCCGCGATCATTGAGCAGGATGACTTCGTCGATCTCTGCCGTTGAATACTCTTCGCGTGCTGCGATATAGGCCTGCCGTCGCGTCGTCTTGTGGCGCAACAGAGTATCATTGTGATCAAGGTGCGTGCGGGCAATCGCGATTCGCCAGATCGTCTGGCAGGAGAGTGGTTCAAAAGGCATGGTCGAGACAGTGGTCACGCCATCGGGCGCAAGTGTCAGCCGCACCTTCAGGGCCTGCTCACCGGTTCCGCTTTCTGAAACCTTCTGCCGGACAGCTTCCATATTGCAGGAAAAACCGAGTTCACGGGCGGAATTTTCGAGGCGCGCCATATGCAAATCGAAGCGTAAAACGCCCGAGAGCGGCTCCCAGCGCATGGTTTCGATCAGCTGATAATCCGGCTCCATGATCACAGCCTGCGCCCCGTGTGGCTCGACAGTGCCGCGAACCGTGCTTTCAGAAGACATTCCTCGTACTCCGCTTGCGCCGTGGAATCGAAGACCACGCCACCCCCGACGTTGAAGATCGCACGATTTTCATCGAGAAGCGAGATCGTGCGAATGGCAACGTTGAAACGCATCCGCCCGCTTGGCTCGATCCAGCCGAGCGAGCCGCAATAAACGTCGCGCGGCCCGGCCTCCAGTTTACGCAGGATTTCCATGGCGCTGATCTTTGGTGCGCCGGTGATCGAGCCGCACGGGAAAAGGGCTGCAAAGAGCGTGCGCAGCGGCAGGTTTTCTTTCAGTCTGGCCCGCACGCGGCTGATCATCTGGTGGACGGTGGGATAGGTTTCGATGCGGAAGAGTTCCGGCACGTCGAGCGATCCCACTTCGCTGACAAGCGAAATATCGTTGCGAAGCAGATCAACGATCATACGGTTTTCGGCCTGATTCTTCGGATCGTTCAGCAGAAACTGGCGGTTCTGCTTGTCTTCTTCAGGCGTGGCACCGCGGGGCATGGTGCCTTTCATCGGATGGGTTTCAATCCACCCGTCGCCGTCGACTTCAAAGAAAAGTTCCGGCGAGCGCGACAGGACAATCGGTCCACCAAGATCGCAATAGGTCGCGTAGCGAACCGGCTGACGTTTTGCGAGCATGTTGAACAGGATCAGCGGATCGCCGCCCCATTCCGCATGGATCGGAAATGTGAGGTTGCCCTGATAGCAATCGCCTTCGCGCAAGTGCTGATGCAAGCGTTCGAAGCGGGGCGCATAGTCGTCAAACGACCATTGCGCGACCGGATCGCGCAGAAAGGTGGCATTGTCTTCGCCGCGGCCGTGCATCGATTGGTCGGAAGGGCCATCGAACACCCCGAAGCAGAGAAGCGGGGCATTGCGTCCCTCTGGCAGCAACGGCTTCAGCTTGGGTTCGAGAAGATAGCCGGCTTCATAGGATAGATAACCCGCAAGCCATTTTCCGGCATTATGGGCCGCCTGCATCGCATCCCATGCGGGTTCAAATTCATCAGGTGTGTCGGCGCGAATGATCGATGAGGGGGCCGTGAAAAGCACATCGCGGCCCGCCTTGTCATCCCGGAACAGGATAAGCGGCTTATTGCTTTGGTGAGTCACGCAAGTGCTCAGTCTTCCATGGCTTCAAGCTCGTCGATGATGCCTTCGATCACCGACAGGCCCTTGCTCCAGAAATCCGGATCGCTTGCATCCAGACCGAACGGCGCAAGCAATTCCTTGTGGTGCTTGGTGCCGCCAGCCTTCAGCATGTCGAAATATTTCTGCTGGAAGCCCTTTTCCGAGTTCTGGTAGACCGCATAAAGCGAGTTCACCAGACAATCGCCGAAAGCATAGGCATAGACATAGAACGGTGAATGGATGAAGTGGGGGATATAGGTCCAGAAGGTCTCGTAACCCGGATTGAGATTGACGGCATCGCCAAGGCTTTCGCGCTGCACATCCATCCAGATTTCGCCGATGCGTTCTGCGGTCAGTTCGCCTTCGCGGCGCTCGGTGTGGACGCGACGTTCGAACTGGTAGAAGGCTATCTGGCGCACGACCGTATTGATCATGTCTTCAGCCTTCTGGGCCAGCATGGCCTTGCGTTCGCGCTTGTCCTTCGTCCGCTCCAAAAGCGAGCGGAAGGTCAGCATTTCGCCGAAGACCGAGGCGGTTTCGGCGAGCGTCAGCGGGGTTGAGGCCATCAGCGCGCCCTGACCGCCAGCCAGAATCTGATGCACGCCGTGACCAAGCTCATGGGCAAGCGTCATCACATCGCGCGGCTTGCCCATATAGTTGAGCAGCACATAAGGATGCGCAGACGGCACGGTCGGATGCGCGAAAGCGCCCGGCGCCTTGCCGGGGCGCACCGGCGCGTCAATCCAGTTCTTGTCGAAGAAATCCTTGGCGATTGCGGCCATTTCCGGCGCGAAATTGCCATAGGCGGACAGCACCGTTTCACGCGCTTCATCCCACGAGATAAGCGCCTGCGGCGTTTCCGGCAGCGGCGCGTTGCGATCCCAGTTTTCAAGCTTTTCGAGGCCGAGCCATTTGGCTTTCAGGGCATAATAACGGTGCGAAAGGCGTGGATAGGCGTCTTCCACCGCCTTGGCCAGCGCGTCCACCACTTCCCGCTCGACGCGGTTGGCAAGGTGGCGGCTGTCGGCAATATCCTGAAAACCGCGCCAGCGATCGGAGATTTCCTTGTCCTTGGCGAGCGTGTTGGTGATCAGCGTGAATGTGCGCAGATTGGCGGCAAAAGTCTTTGCCAGTGCATCGGAGGCTTTTTTACGCACGGCCCCATCGGCGTCCTGAAGCATGTTCAGCGTCGGCTCGATGCTGAGTTCCTTGCCATCGATTTCAAAGCGAAGCCCTGACATCGTTTCATCGAACAGCCGGTTCCAGGCGCTGTAGCCGGTAATCGACTTTTCATGGAAGAGCTGCTCCAGCTTGTCATCGAGCTGATATGGCTTGTCCATGCGCAGATCGGTCAGCCATGGGCGATAATGGCCAATGGCTTCGTTATCGCTCATCGCCTTTTCGAGAACTGCATCATCGATGCGGTTCAGTTCAAGGCCGAAGAAAATGAGATGGGTGCTGGCGTCGGTCAGCTTTTGCTGCACATCACCGAAAAGCTTCATGCGCTTCGGGTCAGATGTGTCGCCATAATAGTAGAGGCCTGCGAAGGAGCCGATACGGCCCATCAGTTCGTCCAGAGCCTCGAATTCCTTGATTGCATCGACAAAATTTCCGCCATTGGTCTTGGCTGCTTCGTCGCCGAGCTTGCCTTTCCAGCGTTCCTCGAAGGCTGCAGCGTCCTTCATCGCCTTTTCGATATCGTTTTTCAGTTCTGCGCTGTCCGCAGACGGATAAAGATCGCCCAGATTCCATTCCGGCAGGTTGCCGAGGTCAGTCGTTTCGGCAGCAACCGCATCACTGGCCGGTGCGTGCAAAACCTTGTTGAAGGAAACGGATTCTGAAAAGCGGGTCATGAACATTCTCCAAGAGCATTTCCAGAAAAAGTGCGAAACGGTTTTTCGTCGGATAATGCGTACAAACAAAGAGATAGAGCGGTTCCACGATTCCGCGTTAACCGGAACCGCTCTACTAGGCCTCTTCTCGCATGTCTTGCCAGGATCGCCAAGAGGTGGGAAAAGCGCCTCGAAATTTTGTGATGGCCTGTCCCGTGGTAGATTGCAGAAAAGCAAATACCTGAATCAGGAAGTGGATTCAGGATACAATTTTTGTGAATGGGACGCTTAGGTACATTTAGTACCTTGCATTCGACGAAGGCTTGCCTCCAAATAACGCGCCTGGAATATGAGACATTTAAACTGTTTAAGTATTTTGGGCGTGGGAACTCCATAGGTTGATGATAGCTGTTAATGGCCACGCGCATACTCATAGCGGATGACGATCCGATTCATCGGCGCAATCTTGAAGCGATAGTCATGCGCATGGGCTATCGGACCATTCTTGCTGACGGTGGAGCAAGCGCACTCGGTTTCGTAAGCCAGCGTAAGGACATCGTCCTGATGCTGCTTGATCTATCGATGCCGGACATGGATGGCCTGACCGTTTTGCGCCGGATGCGCGAAGCTGGAAATAATGTTCCCGTGATTGTTCTCGTTCAGAATGATGATCTCCAGCCGGTTCTGCAGGCAATGAAAATGGGCGCGGTCGATTTTGTGACCAAGCCGGTCGCCTTCGAGCGTGTGCAGGTTTCGGTTTCCAATGTTCTGAAGATCGATGCGCTGACGCAGGAAATCCGCCGCGCCCGCTCATCCCTGAAAGCTCATCTGACACTTTCCGACATGGCGATCAAAAGCCCGGAAATGGAGCGGGTCAGCATTCTGGCACGTAGGGCCTCGGCGCTGGATGCACCGCTTCTGATCGAAGGAGAGCCCGGCAGCGGCAAGGAAACACTGGCGCGCGCTATTTGCAGCGGCGGTGCCCGCTGGCGTGGCCCTTTCGTGACCGTTGATTGCCGCACCTTGACCGTCGACAATGCCGACGAAGTTTTCTTCGGCGTTTCGACTGCACGGCGCGACCGCCGCGAGGATGATGTCATCCGCAGCCTCGGAAAACTCGTGGAAGCCGATGGTGGGACGCTCTTTCTGGATGAGGTAGGTGCGCTGCCACGCCACACGCAAATCAAGCTTTTTGCCGCCATGCAGTCCGGCCAGTTTGAGGCCGGCGGCGGAGGCGAGCGCACGTTGTCCAACGCCCGCATCATGGCATCGAACAGCCGCCCTCTGGCCGATCTTGTCCATATGGGGCGCTTCCATGCAGGGCTTTACCATCTGCTCGGCTCCTTTGCCATTGCTATGCCGTCGTTGCGCAACCGTCTGGAAGATATTCCGATCCTGCTGCATCAGTTCATGATGCGCTATGTCAGCGAAGAACGGATGGGGCATATCACCGGCATCACCACCCATGCGCTGGAAAAGCTGAAGACCTATCATTGGCCCGGCAATGTGCGGGAGCTGAAAAATGCCGTTTATCGTGCCGTCCTTCTCTGCGAGACTGGCGAACTGACGGCAGCTGATTTCGCACAGATCGGTGCGGGGGCAGAGGCTGCAAGGGTAGTGCAGCAATCGGTTCGGTTCAACCTTGTCGATCACGATCCGACGGTGAGTGGTCAGTCGGGCTTGTTCAGCGGGATCGATGGGGCAGGCGAGGTACGCACGCTTGCCGCAGCCGAAGAAGAAATGATCCGGTTCGCGATTGCTCATTATGACGGGCAAATCAGTGAAGTTGCTCGTCGTTTGGGCATTGGAAGAACCACACTTTACCGGAAGCTGAAGGAATATGGCATCGATGTGACGTCGATTTCCGGCAAGGGGCCGGGTGCCGATGAGGAGGGGGAAACGACCCCTTTCAACCGTGCTGCCAGTTGATGAAACTCTGCGTAACCAATTGAATTTTAGTCGTTTATAATAGATTGGCTGTCACGCTTGGCAGGTACTGTTGCCGATTAAAGACTGTTAATAATTTTTTAACCATGACAAAAATAGATGCGCGTGTGTGGCTTTTTTGCCATGGTGTTTCCTCATTTGTTGTTCACTAAGCGTCCATTAACCATTAAATCCGACAATCGGAGCTCGAGCGGAACTGGGACGCAGGCTTTTTGTGGCACCACAAAGAAAGTCCCGAGGGATGCCTGGAGAATGCTTCTGGGGCGGAAAAACGGTAAGGCGATACGATTCGATGAACAGCATATCGACCATTAAAGCGCGCTTTGCGAAGGTTTGGACCGGGAT
Organism: Ochrobactrum sp. BTU2; assembly: GCF_024539785.1. Taxonomy (NCBI): domain Bacteria; kingdom Pseudomonadati; phylum Pseudomonadota; class Alphaproteobacteria; order Hyphomicrobiales; family Brucellaceae; genus Ochrobactrum; species Ochrobactrum sp. BTU2. Next base: position 671,053 of record NZ_JAHWRG010000003.1, read on the forward strand.
GAAGGCATCTATGTCCGTTCCGTCTGCCCTTGCCGCTGCTGCGGTTCTCATGGCGCTGTCTCCTTCGCAGGCTTCGGCTGAAACCCGCTCTCTCAAGCTTTATTACGTTCACACCGGTGAAAAAGCGGAAATCGTCTTCAAGAGAAACGGTCGCTTTGACGCCCAGGGTTTGAAGAAGCTGAACGTTTTCCTGCGAGACTGGCGCCGCAACGAGCCGACCAAGATGGACCCGCGCCTGTTCGATCTGGTCTGGCAGGTCTATCGCTCCACTGGATCGAGCCAGTATATCACCGTCGTTTCCGCTTATCGTTCACCGGCCACCAATGCCATGCTGCGCTCGCGTTCCGCGAAGACCGGCGTTGCCAAGAAGAGCCAGCATATGCTCGGCCGAGCGATGGACTTCTATATTCCTGGCGTACCTCTGGCAAAATTGCGCGGCATCGGCATGCGCTATCAGATCGGTGGCGTCGGTTATTATCCGCGTTCCGGCTCGCCATTCGTCCACATGGATGTTGGCAATGTTCGCTCCTGGCCGCGCATGAGCCGCCGCGAACTGCTCGCACTCTTCCCGGATGGCAAGACCGCTCACCTTCCCGCAGACGGCAAGCCGTTGCCGGGCTATGAGCAGGCATTGGCCATGATCGAGAAGCGCAAGGCCGGTGGCGGCGAGATCTTGATGGCCAGCAATTCCGCGCCGCGTCGCAGCAAGAGCCTGTTCGGTGCGCTGTTTGGCGGCGGTGCCGACGAAGAAGAAGACACTGGTGATGTGAGCGCCCCGCCGGCCACGGCACGGCCAGCTCGTGCAGCGCCTGCGCGTCAGACTCCGGCAGCGGTTCCGGAAGAGCCGGTCCAGCAGCCGCGTGAAACTATGGTTGCTGCTCTGCCTGCCCGCGATGCTCCGCTTCCGGTACAGGCACCGCGTCCGGAAACGGGCCTTGATGCACAGGCACAGGCCGCAGCCGAAGTCCCGGTCGCCGCACTAAACGTTCCTATCCCGGCTCGCAAACCCGCAATGGCGCCACAGGATGCCGTTGCACTCGCCGCAGCCGAACCTGCCGCCGATGCGGCAGCTGCCGCCCGTGCCGCCGTGGATGCGAATACGGTTCAGGTTGCCGATGCTGGCACGCCTTCGCCGCTGATGAATGGTTTTGTGCCAATCCCGTCGGCTCGCCCGCAGCTTGAAACGGATAATATGCAGCTTGCAGCTGCAGTGGTGCCGTCAGCGCGTCCGACGCGTCCGGGTGAAAACACTGCCACAAACGGTCAGGATGCGATTGCCGCGCTGGTCAATAGCCAGCAGGCCGAACCGACGCAGCTTGCCGATGCAGGCAATGCGGCTGTGCCGCAGCCGGGCGAAACGGCAGCGTTCCCGCTGCCGAAGGAAGCGCCGCGTGCCAACACGCAGCTTGCCCTGCTTTCCAAGAGGGATGAGATCGGCGAACTGATCGCACCGCCTTCTGACGATTATTACGACAGCAAGCCGGTTGCAGACGCTGCGCCAAAACAGGCTCCAGCAGCTGTGCAGACAGCGTCGGTTGCCCGCACGGCACCGGCAAAGCCGACAGCCACTGCTTCTGCGGCAGTCCATAAACAGGTCGCAGCGATTGGCAAGGCAGCAGAAACTGGTGTTCGTACCACCGCGAAGGGCGGGCGTTATGTAGCCAAGGCCCAGTCCAAACCGCGTGCAGTTGTCCAGCCTGCGGTAATGCCAACTTCGGAAGTCGCCATGTCGACGGAATCGGTGTCGAGCACCATACCGGTGACCAATCCGGTTCTCCGCAACGATGCGATGCGCTCCGCACCGGCCATGGTCTACACGGCAGGTTTCCAGCGTGGCAATCTGCCGACCGAACGCGCCAACCAGTTCAGCGGCAATGCCGTTACCTTCCTGACGGTGGCCAAGTTCACGGAAACCAACTGATCGCCATCCAAACGATGACAAACCAAAAGAAAAGGGGCCTTCGAGGCCCCTTTTTACATGCCATATGAGCTTACTCAGCTTTTCAGATCAGCTGCTTCACTTGCAAGGTCGGTGATTGCATCCCAGTCGCCAGCCTCGACGAGTTCTTTCGGTGCAACCCAGGAGCCGCCGACGCAGACGACGTTCGGCAGCGACAGGTAATTCCTGGCGTTTGCAAGGCTGATGCCGCCTGTCGGGCAGAAGAAGGTTCCGGCCAGCGGAGAGGACAGCGCCTTCAGGAACGATGCGCCGCCAGCCTGTTCAGCGGGGAAGAATTTCAGATGGGTATAGCCCTCTTCGCGGAGCGCCAGCATTTCGCTCGGTGTAATGGCGGCGGGCAGAAGTGGCACGTCGCTGTCATTGGCGGCAGCGACGATGTATTTCGTTGCGCCGGGGCTGACGATGAAGCGCGAACCAGCCTTCGCTGCATCCTCATATTGTTTGGCATTGAGGATCGTCCCGGCACCGACGATTGCTTCCGGCACTTCCGATGCGACCGCGCGGATGGCATCGAGTGCCGCAGCCGTGCGCAGGGTGATTTCGATGGCGGGCAATCCGCCTTTGGCAAGCGCGCGTGCCAGCGGAACAGCATGTTCCACCTTGTCGATCAACAGAACCGGAATGACCGGCTGGCCTGTCATGATGGGGACGAGAAGATCGGTTTTCTGGGACATCGGCTTGCTCGGCTGTTTGAGTGGATAAATCGATTTAAATCTCCTTCGTCGGTTTGTCCACCATTGAAGAAGGCTTGATCACGCGGCTCTTTTAAAGTTCTCAAGCCGCTTTTGCCAGCGCTGATAGGCTTCGGCCATGCGTTTGTCATATTCGTTGCGGGCGAAAGCCGGACCGTTATAGCGTCGGGCGAACTCGCGCCAGTTACGGGCCTTCAGCACGTCGAGAAGCTCTGCCTTTTCGATGAAGCGCAGCATCAGCCGCGCCTGCCCGGCAATCGATCCGCGTGCTTCCGCCACAAGTTCATCGACGGTGGCATAACCAAGCCATTCCCAATGCGCACCCATAACCTGCCCCAGCCCCCAGGAGGTGGATTCAAGCGCTGCCTTTTTGCTCAAGCCCATCGCACGTTCAAGCAGAAGCCAGCGCGCAGCTTGCGATTTCGGATTGCGTATCTGGCCTGCGACCGGTGCGGACAGGCTGTTGCTCCTCGCGTAGTCACGCAGACGACCGGACAGCCTGCGGTCGAAATAATGGCCCTCGAACCGGATGGCCGGTTCTTTGCCTCCGCTGATATCGAATAGCGCCTTCCCGCCGCTTTCCACTTCCGCAATTGCCAGCAAAGCCGCCGGGTTAATCTCCGTCTCATCTGCCATTGTCGTCAGGGCTGCAATTGTCTGGCTGTCGAACATATCTCTCTCCTCGAAAAGTGGTCTTCGAGGCGGATTTTGGGGCGTCTTGGTCGCATGAGGATAAAGTTGACTTGAATTCGCCGTTTGTGGGGATTAGTTGCGGGATAGTTTTCAAAGAAGATAGAACCGATGAGCAATTTGCCTTTCACCGTTGCCGCCCTTTATTGCTTTGCGCCGCTCCCGCAATATGAAAGCCTGCGCGAGCCGCTTGCCAAGCTTTGCTGTTCGAATGGCATCAAGGGAACGCTGCTTCTGGCGGCGGAAGGCATCAATGGGACGGTTGCAGGCACACCCCAGGCAATTGAAAAGCTGGTGCAGCACATCACGGCTATCCCCGGTCTGGCTGACCCGGAGCTCAAATATTCCCATGCGACCGAAATGCCGTTCCATCGCATGAAGGTGCGGCTGAAGCGTGAGATCGTCACCATGGGTGTCGATGGTATCGATCCGCTGAAAAGCGTCGGCACCTATATCGCGCCGCAGGACTGGAACGCACTCATCGCCGATGAGAACACCGTCGTGGTCGATACGCGCAACGATTATGAATATGCCATCGGCACATTCGAAGGGGCGCTCGATCCGCAGACCAAGACTTTTCGCGAGTTCCCCGAATGGGTCGAGCAGAACCGCGACAAGCTGGAAGGCAAGAAGATCGCCATGTTCTGCACAGGCGGTATTCGCTGCGAAAAGGCAACGGCCTTCGTCAAGGGGCTGGGCTTCGACGATGTCTTTCATCTAAAGGGCGGTATCCTGAAATATCTTGAGGAAGTTCCGCGTGAAGACAGCATGTGGAACGGCGAGTGCTTCGTGTTCGACGAGCGCGTGGCCGTGGGCCATGGCCTTGCTGAAAGTGATGTCGAGTTGTGCCGCGCTTGCCGCCGTCCGATTTCGCCGGAGGACAAGCTTTCACAGTTTTTCGAGGAAGGCGTTTCCTGTGCCGGTTGCTATGACGAGCGCACGCCGGAAGATCGCGCCCGCTACGCAGAACGCCAGAAGCAGGTGAAGCTCGCCGAAATGCGCGGGGCGCACAAACATATCGGCAGCTGACGCCATTTTGCGGCAATGATCTATTGCCGCATGCATCCCCACAGGGCTGGTCAAACAGATTTCATCCCATTATGGTGGCTCTGGTTCCGGAACGATCTGAATTCGTTACGGAATTTGGGCGGCTTTTGCATGGACGCCCGTGCATCAAGGGTTTGACGGCATCCGGGTCGCGTTTGCCTCCATCACACCCATCATCGCAAGTCGGGGCATAGGAAATCTCCAATGCTCATACAGAAACAGCGCCGGTTTTCCGGCGGATGATGGTTTGCCTGTCGTCGCAGGCAATATGGAGGATACTCATGAAGAAACTGATCGCCGCATTTCTCATCACCGTTGCTGCGGGTGCCGCCTCGGTTGCCCATGCTGCCGAGAAGGTGACTGTTTTCGCTGCCGCCAGCATGAAAGACGTTATCGAAGAAGCAGCCAAACAGATGAAGGCCAAGGACGGTACCGAAGTGGTCGCGTCGTTTGCATCTTCGTCGGTTCTGGCCAAGCAGATCGAGCAGGGCGCTCCGGCGCAGATTTTTATTTCCGCCGATCTCGACTGGATGGATTATGTCGAAAAGGCCGATGCCATCGACAAGGCTTCACGCAAGGTGATCGCCGGCAATGCGCTGGTGATTGCAACGCAGAAAGACACGCCGAAGGGTGACGCCAAGGAGCTTTTGAGCGCCGGTCGTTTTGCCATGGGTGATCCGTCAAATGTCCCGGCGGGCAAATACGGCAAGGCAGCGCTTGAAAAGCTCAACATTTGGAAAGACGTCGAGAAGAATGGCGTATTTGCCGAGAATGTTCGCGTTGCGCTGCAATATGTCAGCCGCGCGGAAGTGAAGGCGGCCATCGTCTACGCGTCGGACCGTGCCGCGGCACCGGAACTGGTCGAAGCCTATCGCTTCCCTGCTAGCAGCCACGCCCCGATCCTTTACCCGGCGGCACTTGTTGCGAAGAACGAAACCGATGCCGCCAAGGCTTTCTTGGCTTTCCTTGAAAGCGATGCCGGTCAGGCGATCATCAAGGACAAGGGCTTCGTGGGAGCTGCGGAGGCTGCTGAATAATGATGGCCAAAGATGATTGAGAGTAATGTCTGGCAGATTGTGTCTCTGTCGCTCCGGGTTGCCGGAATAGCCATCATTGTTGCGCTGCCAGTTGCCTTTATCGTCGCCTGGATTCTTGCCCGGTTCAATTTTCCGGGCAAGTCTCTGGCGCAGGCTATCGTCACCATGCCGCTGGTCCTGCCGCCGGTGGTGACGGGCTATCTGCTTTTGATCCTGTTTGGCGCGCGGGGTGCTCTGGGAGCGCCTTTGCAGGAATTGTTCGGTCTTTCCTTTGCCTTTCGCTGGACGGGCGCCGCCCTTGCCGCCGGTGTCATGGCGTTTCCGTTGCTCGTCCGGCCGATCCGGCTTTCGATAGAGGGGCTGGATCGCGGACTTGAGGAAGCGGCGCGCACGCTTGGCGCCAGCCGCTTCACGGCTTTCTTCACGGTCATTCTGCCGCCCTTGCTACCCGGTGTGCTTGCAGGCGCAGTGCTTGGTTTTGCCAAGGCGCTGGGTGAATTCGGTGCTACGATCACATTCGTATCCAACATTCCCGGCGAAACGCAGACCCTTTCGCTTGCCATCTATGCCCTGATGCAGACGCCAACGGGTGATGCCGAAGCATTCCGTCTGATTGCCATATCTGCAGCTATCTCAATTGCCGCCGTGGTCCTTTCCGAGTGGTTGCAGCGCAGGCTTGCGGGAGCGACAAAATGAGCGGGCTTGCTGTCTCGATCAAAGGGCGCAATGGCAGGTTTCCTGTCGAGGCCGATTTCGCCGCCGACTGGGGCGTGACTGCATTGTTTGGCCATTCGGGCGCCGGCAAGACGACGCTTCTGAAAATGATTGCCGGAACACTCCGTCCGGAGAGCGGACGCATTGCCGTGGGTGACTTCACGCTGTTCGATGCCGAAAAGGGCGTAAATCTACCACCGGAAAAGCGCCGCATCGGCTATGTGTTTCAGGAAGCGCGGTTGTTTCCGCATATGAGCGTGAAGCGGAACCTGACTTATGCGCGTTGGGCCGGGCACAGGCAGGCGACACGGAGCTTTGACGAGGTGGTGGCGCTGCTCGGCATTGATGATCTTCTCGACAGGCGGCCATCGACGCTTTCCGGCGGCGAACGCCAGCGTGTCGCTATCGGTCGCGCGCTGTTGTCTGATCCCGCACTTCTTTTGCTGGACGAGCCGCTTTCTTCACTCGACCATGCGCGCCGGCAGGAAATTCTGCCCTTTATCGAGCGTCTTCGCGATGAAAGCCATGTGCCGATTGTCTATGTGAGCCATGAAATCGATGAGGTTGCGCGGCTTGCCGACGAAATCGTGCTTCTTTCCGCTGGCCGGGTGACGGCAAGTGGTGCGGCGGCGGATGTGTTTCCGCTGATCGACGCCGAGGGCGAGGGCGGCGGCGTGTTGCTGGAAGGGATGGTTTCGTCTTATGACGAGCGCTACAAATTGGCGGAAATCGATCTCGGCGGCGCGTCGTTCCAGCTCAGCGATGCGGGGCTGGAACAGAATATGCGTGTGCGGCTGCGCGTGCGTGCGCGCGACGTCTCCATCGCACGTAAGGTGCCGGAAGCGATCAGCATCCGCAATGTGCTGCCGGTGACCGTCACTGCCGTTACGGCGGATGATGGCCCGAATGCCTATGTTTCGCTGGACTTTCAGGGACGTCGTCTTGGTGCGCGGCTGACGCGGCGTTCTGTAGATGAACTGGCCCTTCAAACAGGTGACCATGTGGTTGCGCTGGTGAAGGCGGTTTCCGTTGATCGGGCGGCTATTCGGGAAAAATGACGCGGGGACAATAATCCGGTTTTCGCCCCGCTTGTTTTATGCTCCTGTCTCGGCCGAATGGGAGAATAGGCATGACTGATTTGCAGAACTGGACGCCGCGCCCCAAGCCGGAACGCAAAGTGCTTGAAGGTCGTTATGTGCGGCTGGAGCCGCTGGACCCGAAGAAGCATGGGGACGAACTTTTCGCCGCTTCTTCGGTCACCGATGCGGATCAGCGCTTTACGTGGCTGTTCGAGTTTCCGCCCGCAACCCGCGAGGAATTCGAGCCCTGGCTGGAAAAGGTGGCGAAAAGCGAAGACCCGCAGTTTTTCGCCGTCATCGACAAGGCAAGCGGCAAGGTTGCCGGACGCCAGACCCTGATGCGCATCGATTCCGCTCACGGCGCGATTGAAATCGGCAACATCTATTGGGGACCACTGATTTCGCGCAAGCCTGCCGCCACCGAAGCACAATTTCTGTTCATGCAGTATATTTTCGACGAGCTTGGCTATCGTCGCTACGAATGGAAGTGCAACAACGACAATCTGCCGTCCAAGCGGGCTGCGGAGCGCTTCGGCTTTTCGTTCGAGGGAATCTTCCGCCAGCATATGGTGGCGAAAGGCAAGAACCGCGATACGGCATGGTTTTCCATTCTCGACAGCGAATGGCCTGCCTTGAAGAAAGCCTATCAGGCATGGCTTGCGCCGGAAAACTTTGATAGTGACGGTCAGCAGAAGAAGAAGCTGGAGGAGTTTCGTGATCTTGGCTGAGCGCAAGAAGAGTAATCCGGCAATTGCTGCCGCCATCATCCTGATCGGCTTCGGGGTGCTTGCCTATTTCGTGCCCAGCATCATGCTGGCGCTGGGCGAGCGCTCGCAAATCGCGGCGATTATCTTCCCGATAGTTTTCGTTCTGGGCTTCTTCGCCATTTTTTGGCTGCGCTCGCGCCGCCAGAACAAGGATTAACCAACCAGCGAAGCGCTGAGCAAAAGCGCACCTGTCAGCGCGATGAACAGGGCGGCGGCAACTTCGATTGCCGCCTTCAGCCGTCCGGACATGGCATTGCTGCCTGCAAATCGCAAGGCCGTGTTTTTTGCTGTGACAGCCAGCGTGGCAAGAACAGCCACGGTGATGAATGTGCCGAACGCCATGGCGAAGACTGAAAGCAGTCCGCCGACCATCAGGCCATTCAAAAGCGCAAACGTCAGCACGATCAGCGCACCCGAACAGGGACGCAGGCCCACCGAGAAAATCGCCGACCACGCCGTTTTCCAGTTGAAGTCGTCGCCGAGCGTCGACGGATCGGCAATATGGGCGTTGCCGCACGCGGCGCACACATCGCCCTCGCCAATGAAGATATGATCCGATGCAGCAGCGGTTGCGGGTTTGTAATTGAGCTTTACTGTGCTGGTGGCAGCCGCCGCGCGCGTGGTCTGCGAAATACTGCCCTGCCATGCCGGACCGGAAGCCATTGCCGGTTCGGGTGCTGCGGCAAAAAGCGACGAGGCCGGGCTGGGGCTTGCATCGTCTTGCTTCTTGAAAAGTAGCGGTAGTTTGCGCGCCAGAAGCCAAAGGCCGAAAAACAGGACCAGCGCAAAACTTGCAATTTCCATGTAGCGCGCGGTCTGATTCATGGAAATGCCGGTGCCACGCAGCAGGAACCATGCCAGACCGACCACGGCGATGGCCATAATCGCCTGCAAAAGCGACGAAATGAACGACAGGAAGATGCCGCGCCGCAGCGCCGTTTCGTTGGCGATCATGTAGGACGAGATGACTGCCTTGCCGTGGCCGGGCCCTGCCGCATGAAAAATGCCATAGACGAAGGAAAGTCCGACCAGAACCGAAGCCTGCCAAGGATCTTCACGCATGGCTTTCAACGCATTGGTCATGGCGAGATAAAACGAGCGCTGCTGTTCGTTCATCCAGAGAATGATGTGCGCGAAAGGCCCGGTTGGCTTCATCGCCACCTCATTCGCACCGATACCGAGCGATGACTGCGCATAGGCCTGCGCAACGATCATCGTAAGGCAAAGAGTTAGAATGAAGGTAGCCGGTTTTCTCATCAGCCTGTTTTCCCTTTCGGTTCGCAGTCTATCTCAAGACGGGTCGCGAATATTTTCGACATGTCCGTGCCTGCCGGATCGTTGAAGAAGGCATCGGTCAGTGTCGCCTGATTCTGGGCGAGCGCTTCATCCGGATTGGGGCGCACGACCTTGGAGGTGCAGCCTGCGGGCAGGCCTTTCACAACCAGATCGCTGTCGTTCATGTAATCGATGGCAGTATAGAAAGTCGGGTCGTAGACGCCGAAGCTGACCTTGTGGCCGGGGGCGAGTTTCAACGGCTTTTCAGGCTTGCTCGTAAAGATGATGAGCAGGCGATTGTCGGTGAAATCTGCTGCGAGGTCGGTCGGCCTCGCCATTTTCACGTCCTTGCCATCGTCCAGAACAGTCTGGAAATATTTGAACTCGGCAATCGAGCCGTTGATGACATGGCCGAGGTCGATCAATTCATTCTTGTCGAGCTGCAGATCGCCATTCTTGTCGAATTCCATCAGGACGGTGGAGGAGAAAACGTCATCGAAACGCCAGACATGCGCAAGCTGTTGCACTGTGCCATCGGGGGCTATGGTCAGTTCCAGTCGTGCGTCGGCAAAGACATGCGGGTGAGCGAGCGCAGCCGTCGGCACGAGACCGGCCAGCAGTGCAGCTGCGGCAGACCGAACGAACCTGCTTTTGAGCCAAGACGACGAAACCAGCATAAAACTTTCCGTTAGAGTTTTCCCACGCTTATGCCCGAAGGCGGCGAAAGTGCGACGTTCTATTTGCTTTATCGTATATCTTAGTCCCGAAAACCGTTTCACACTTTTCAGGATGCATTCTATTCCCGCTCCTTGAACCATTGGGTCAGAAAATCGACCAATGCCCGGATTTTTGCCGGCAGATAGCGCCGATGTGGATAGACGGCATAGATGCCGCCATCCTTCACGATGAATTCATCCAGACACGCAACCAGCCTGCCGCGCTCGATTTCTTCTTCGGCGATGAAGGCGGGCAGCATGCAGAAGCCAAGCCCGGCGAGTGCTGCATTCTTGGTGGCGACGGGGCTGTTCACCTCGATGGGACCGTTGACGGGAACTGTCATCATCGAGCCATCCGTATTGCGGAAATGCCAATTGTTGCGCGAGCGTGCATTGGTGTCGATGATGCAAGGCCGATCGGCCAGATCTTCCGGACGTTCGGGCTTGCCGACGCGGGAGATGAGTTCGGGCGCGCCGCACAGGATGGAATGGAATGGCGACAGGCGCTTGGCAATGAGGGAAGAATCCTGCAAACGCGTGATGCGGATCGCAAGATCGAAGCCTTCCTCCACAAGATCGACAAAACGGTCATCCAGCCGCACATCGAGCACAATGTCCGGATGGGCGAGGCAAAAGTCGATCAGCGACTGCCCAATGACGGCATCGGCAAAAGTGCGCGGGGCCGACAGTTTGATACGCCCGCGCGCGTCAGAACTGGTTTCGCTGACAGCATCCTGCAGCGCGTCGATCTCGCGAATGATCTCCACCGCTCGGTGATAATAGGTGTGACCGGCTTCGGTCAGCGAAAATTGCCGCGTGGTACGGTTGAGAAGGCGTGCGCCGAGTTCGTCCTCCAATTCCCGCACATATTTGGAAAGAAGCGCCTTGGAACGTCCGATTTTTCGCGCAGCGGCGGAAAAGCCTTCCGCCTCGACCACGTCGATGAAGGCGCGCATACGTGTGAGTGTGTCCATGGTCTAGCCCCGCTTCCCGATGATGTTTTTGGCCAGCCCGATCAGCGCCCGGTCGCTGCCGCGTGGTCCGATGAAGGAAATCCCGAAAGGTGCGCCCTGCACCTGTCCCAAAGGTAATGTGATCTGCGGCAGGCCGGAAAGTACCGAAAGGCAAAGCAGGCGCAAAGCCTGTTCGCGATAGGCCTGCAATGTCTCGAAAGGCTCTTTTGCCAGCGGAGCTGCACCCGGTACGGTCGGTAGCGCCAGCACGGCATCATTGCCGACGATCTGTTCGAGTTCCTGCGTGAATTGTGCCCGGCGCATACGCTGGCTGGCAACGAGATCAGCGGCGATTTCCGCACCGAAGGCAAAACGGTCCGCGACGCCGGGGCCGAGCTTGCGATCGCCGGAGGAAATCCAGCCGCCGTGTGTCGCCCAGGCTTCCGCGCCTTGTATGTGGCGGAAGACCAGATAGAGTTCGTCTATCGAGAGCGTCGGCTGGCTCGCCGCCTTGAGACCCGAGAAGTGCGGTCGCACTTGGGCGAACATGGTGCGATAGGCGTCTGTTTCCTGCTGACCGAGCAGAAGCTGTTCCAGAACCGGCATATAGAGAAGCTGCGTCAGCCTGAATTCTTCAGTATCGTCGCCAAGCAGGATATCGCCAACCCGGTCGTAAAGGTCGATATCGCGTGCAAACCATCCAATCGTATCGAGCGAAGGCGCAAGCGGCATGATGCCTTCGAGCGGAATGCGGCCATGGGTGGTGCGCAGGCCGACGAGACCGCAAAAGCTTGCAGGTGCCCGAATGGAGCCGCCCGTATCGGAGCCGAGCGCAATATCGGCGAGTTTGCCCGCCACTGCTGCTGCCGAACCGGATGATGAGCCGCCGGTAACGCGGTCCGGTGCTGCCGGATTGATCGGATAGGGGAAATGCGAATTCTGGCCCATCAGGGAGAAGGCAAGCTCGTCGGTCTGCGCCTTGCCGACAAATTCGGCACCGGCGGCGAGGAGCTTCTCCACCACCGGAGCCGATCTTTCGGCGCGAGGTGATTCGGCCTCGATCTGCGGATTCCCGCATCCGGTCGCCATTCCGGCGACGTCATAAATGTCTTTTACGGCCAGCCGTTCACCTTTAAGCGGTCCGTCCGTTGTGTGAACGGGTGACTTTTCGGGTTTTGCAATGATGGCGTTGAAGGGATCGAAACTGGCCATTGTTCACAACATGCAGCAATTAACGGTCTATTTACGCTCTTTCGAGGCAGGTCTGAGCTGCGAATGTTTCACTTATATTGAACAATGGCAAGCGTGCCGTTCAACGCGATCCTGCCAAAATAAATTCGTCCGGAGGAATTTTTGTCATTGAATGGACACGACTTTGCGCTTATATCGCGCTTGCCCAAAGTCGCACGTGCCTGTGGGTGTCCGCCGATCCTCGAATGGTGAGGAATTCGGTACGGTACCTGGACCTAACCGCTCCAGTCGATCTGTTGGCCAACCGCCAGATCGAGGACATCTTGAAGCAACGACGGTGCGGGCCTTTCTAGTGTCTTTCGGCTGTCCAAAAGCCGAAATTACTGAAGAGGCACACCTTCATTGCCAGAAGTGCGGATGCGGTTCTCCAATTCCAATCCAAGGCAGACAAAGCGGAGTAACGCGGGTTTAGCGTTGTTCCATCGCCGCATGAGTTTTCGCGTGACATCAGCACCTCCAAAGGCTGGCCTCACGGCGGATGCGTTCATGCACACTTTGTCCTTAGAGTTTCTCTTGGTCCAAAGAGGACCTGCGAAATTCTCTAAGTCCTTTTCTGCGTAATCCTTTCCGAAAAGTCTGAAACTTTTCGGGGTTACGCACCAGAATACGGCAAGATCAAGCCGTGCGGGAGAACGACCATGGCAACGCAGCGTATCATCGACTTCCTCAACACCCGCCGTCCGGACGGTCCTTGCCTCGTCGTCGACACCGACGTCGTGCGCGACAACTATCAGAGCTTCGAGAAGGCTTTGCCCTATTCGCGCATCTTCTACGCGGTGAAGGCAAATCCTGCGCCGGAAATCCTGCGCCTGCTCGCTTCGCTCGGCTCGTGCTTCGATACTGCGTCGGTTGCTGAAATCGAAATGGCTCTGGAAGCCGGCGCAACGCCAACCCGCATCTCCTATGGCAACACCATCAAGAAGGAGCGCGATATTGCGCGCGCCTTCGAGCTGGGCATTCGCCTTTATGCGGTCGACTGCGTTGAAGAAGTCGAGAAGGTTGCTCGCGCCGCTCCCGGCAGCCGCGTGTTCTGCCGCGTGCTGACGGATGGTGAAGGTGCTGAGTGGCCGCTGTCGCGCAAGTTCGGTTGCGTGCCTGCGATGGCCATCGACGTTCTGCGCCATGCAAAGTCGCTCGGTCTCGATTCCTACGGTGTATCGTTCCACGTCGGCTCGCAGCAGACGGACCTCTCTGCATGGGACCGCGCGCTTGGCGATGCAGCATCGGTGTTCCGCACCCTGGCTGACGAAGGCATTGTCCTGCGCATGGTCAATATGGGCGGCGGGTTCCCGACCCGTTACCTCAAGGACGTGCCGACTGCTCAGGCCTACGGCATGGCGATCTTCGATGCGCTGTCCAAGCATTTCGGCAACCGTATCCCGGAAACCATCATCGAACCGGGTCGCGGCATGGTCGGCAATGCAGGCGTGATCAAGACCGAAGTGGTTCTGGTCTCGCGCAAGGCAGACAACGACAATGTGCGCTGGGTCTATCTCGACATCGGCAAGTTCGGCGGTCTCGCCGAAACCATGGACGAGGCGATCCGCTATCAGATCGTGACCCCGCATGACGGCAGCGAAACCGAACCATGCGTGCTGGCTGGCCCGACCTGCGACAGCGCGGACGTACTTTATGAAAAGACGCCGTACCCGCTGCCGGTCTCGCTGACCATCGGTGATGAAATCCTCATCGAAGGCACGGGCGCATACACCACCACCTATTCGGCGGTGGCGTTCAACGGCTTCGAACCGCTCCGATCCTACGTCATCTGATCATTCAGACTTGGTATGATCCCGAAAAGTGGGAACCGATTTTCGGATTAGATCATATCTTCAAAAGTCCCGAATGATCCTCTCAATCCGCCCAGTGCTGCAAGGCGCTGGGTGGGGTGTGCTGCTGCCGCTTTGCGGGGATAGATGTCATGAATGTAACTCTGGAAATTCAGGAACATACTGCAACCATCGTCGCTCCGGCTTTCACAATAGCGGGCGAAACGCTGGAGCACGTGCTTGCGCGTGAATCGCTGCTGGATCGCGCGATGGGTGAAGGCCGTCGCCGGAAGTCATCGGAAAAGCTGCGTCGCGGTCGCCTGCCTGCGGACGGTCTGGCTTTTGCCGCGCTTGGCGAAGACGGATTGCTTGCAGGTACTGTGCGGCTATGGAATGTCCATGCCGGTCTCGATGTTTTCGGCTTTCCGGTGCCTGCCTTGCTGCTCGGCCCGCTGGCGGTCGATCCGTTCGCTGCCGGTTGCGGTATCGGTTCGGCGTTGATGCGTCGTGCGATCGATGAAGCAAAAGACCGCGGCCATGGCGCGATCATCCTTGTCGGCGATCCGGAATACTACGAGCGTTTCGGCTTCACCGCTGAAAAGACCGGCGAGCTTGCCATGCCCGGCCCTTATGAAAAGCGTCGCTTTCTGGCGTTGGAGCTGAAGCCCGGCCATCTTGACGGGGCGCACGGCATTCTGCGTGCCAGCGGGCGCAAGGTGCCGCGCGTTGAGACCTCTTTGCGGCAGTCCGCGTGAATTAGGGCGCATCCCGAAAAGTGTGAAACGGTTTTCGGAAAAGATGCGCGTCAAAACAAAGAGATAGAGCGCCGATCTGATCCAATCAGATCGAAACGCGCTCTAAGATAGACGCAGCAGCCGTCCGAAGTTGCGGACGGCTGTGATTGCAAGGCCTGCAAGGAAGCCTGCAATCAGCCCGGCAATGACGATCAGCTTGCGCGATGTGCCTGCGGGATCGAGCGGCGGGCGAGCTTCCGACAAAACCCTGACATTGGCCGTATTCAGACCTTCCTGTTCGTTCGTCTCGCGCGAGCGCAGGAGGAAGGCTTCGTAGACCGAGCGCCGTGCTGTGGCTTCGCGCTCAAGCTCACGCAACTTCACCAGATCGCCGCTATTGTTCGCCTGTTGCGATTTTAGCTGCGCCAGGCGGGCAGTGAGGTCCTTTTCCTGCAGCGTGGACCGGGCGACCTCGACCTGCAACGAGGAGCGGATGCGTCGCAATTCGGCATCGATGTCGTTCAGGACCGTGCCTGCCTGCGACTGTGCCTGAATGAGTGCCGGATGGCGCGGCCCAAGCTGGGTGGACAGGCCGCTTGCCGTCTGGCGCGCCTGCGCATATTGCGCGCGCAGCGCGGTCAGCGTGTTGGAACGCAGATCTTCCGGCAAGGTACCGGATACAACACTGTCGGATGTGGCGCTGTTCAGTACCTGCACACGGGCCTGAAGCCGCATTGTTTCAGCGCGCTGGTTGGTCAACTGGTCGTTGAGCCGGGTCAGGTCGTTATCGCTGATCAGCTTGCCGTCGACATTGACGAGATCGCGTGAGGCGCGGAAATCAGCTGCTGCGCGCTCCGCCTGTTCGACATTGGCGCGCATATCGGCAAGACGGTTCGACAGTTCGTCCGAGGTGCGCCGTGCAGCATCGGATTGCACGGATGCAAGCTCGCTCTGGAACACGGAACTGATCGTGTTCGCAAGCGATGCCGATTTCTGCGGATCACGCGTTTTCACCGAGATTGAATAGATGAAGGTCTTGGCGTCGCGACCGATGGCGATGCTCTTGTGCAGATTGTACAGGACGCGGGTTTGCAGTGTCTGGCTGTCGCTTGCCTTTTTGGGCGACAGCATATCCCTGATCTGTGCAAACAGCCCGGCAATGCCGGTCGGAACCAGAGTGCCGTTGAATTCGGGGTCTTTTGTCAGTTCGGTCCTGTCGATCACTTTCAGCAGCACACTGCTGGAATCGATGATGCGTGCCTGGCTTTCCGCAACGGCAAGTGACGCATCGGTCGGGAGCTGACCTGGCGTCAGTTCGTCTCCAACGGTCTTGATATTGCGCGGATCGACCAGAATATCCGTCGATGCGACATACATCTGCGGCAAGGACAATGCATAGAGCGCGGCGACCACACCACCCAGTAGTGTGCTGACAAGCAGTAGCTTGCGCGATCCCCGCAGCACGTCGATAGCGATGCGCGGATCGATCAGTGGTTTCCATTCCGCATCAGGTGCCGGTCCGTCAATGACAGGGCGCTGGCGCTTGATCGGCTCCGGGGCCGGCGCGCGGGTCGGCTCTGGCGTTGGAACGGGAGTTTCGACTGTGACTTTGCGGCGCTCGCGTTCCTGAACCTTGCGTTCCAGTTCCGCCTCGATCAGCGCGACGCGCTTTTGCAGCTCGGCGACATCGGCATCATCCAGTTCCTCTTCGAGAACAGGTTCCGCCGGTTCTGGTGTTTCCTGCGCAGCATGATCGTGCTGGCGAAAGAACGCGGCGCGTTCATCCGGCGTCGCCGGTGGTGTCCAGGGTGGTGCGGTTTCGCTGTCAAAACGACCAGCGGGGCGAGCGTCGGAGAATGCGAGAAGAGGTTTCTCAACTCCCGCCTTTCTGCGCTCCTCGTGATCGCTCATTGCCGAAATCGTCCGTGTCTGTAAGCCGTCTCAACCGTTTCCGGCGCCAACGGCTGCTTTGAAATCCATAAGCCAAGGCTTCCGCATGCCAAACGGGAATCCGATTGGCTCGCACCTCAAGGCCGAATGTAATTTTTTATAGAAAACAAAACGTTAAAATAATGTCGAGGTGAAGTGCCAATTCCTTGAATCTGCAACTTTAGCTTTTGCTTGTTTACTCTTTGAGCTTGCAAAGAAGAGTTTAAGTCTTTTTAGCTAAACCCCGATTATGCCTCCGTTCCAACGAACAGGCACATGCACCAGACTATGATAGGCGAGGCTCCCTGTTGATAGCGAAAGCGCTCCGGAAACTGTCAGGCAATAACGCCGGAATGGTGCGCGATTACCTGTCCCTGTTTTCCGGATCCGCTGGCAGGCTGGTCGTCTCGCTTGTCTATTTCATTGCGCTTGCAAACACACTGCCGACCGGTGATTTCGGCATATTTGCCACTGCGTCGGGCACAGGCGTGGTTCTGTCACGCATCGTTTCTCTGGGCTTCAGTTCGCCGCTTTATCGCATATCGACAGTGAAGCCGCGCCTGCTCGGCATCTATACGGCGGGTTTTCTTGTCGCTCTTCTGGTTTCCCTGCCACTGTTCGCACTGGCGTCCTGGCTGGTCTATTTCGTCTTTTTCAGCCGCGACATTTCATTTCTGCCTTTTGCCGTGGTGGTATTTGCGGAAGCCTTGCTCTGGCGTTCGACGGAAATCATCATCATCGTCAACAATGGCCTGCGCCGGTTCGGCATATCGGCGGGGCTGGTGATTTTCGGAACAGCCACGCGCGCTGTGGCGGCTGTCCTGTTCATGTGGCTGGCGAGTGTTCATGACATCGCCCATTGGGCGTGGTGGTATGCGGCGGCCAATGGCGTTGCGCTGCTGACGGCGCTGAAATTCTATCCGTCTATCCGGCTCCGCTTCAAACCGGTTCTCTATATGCGGCGGCTTTCGGATGCGATTGCAGTCATGGGGGCCGAACTGCTGTTCTATATTCAGGCCGAGCTCGACAAGCTTCTTGTGCTGACCGTTGGCGGGCCTGCGACGGCGGGTCTTTATGCGATCATCATGCGGCTTGTCGATCTGACAGCTTTGCCTGTGCGGTCCTTCAACATGATGCTGGTGCAAAAGCTTATGCGTACGCCGGACATGTTGTCCTCTTTGCGCATCCGCGCCGGGCTGGAATTTGCAGTCTTTGCCGTCTCGGTGGCAGGTCTTGGCGCTATGGTCGTGTTCCTGCAAATCTTCCCGAACGCACTCGGTTCAAGCGTTGCCCCGATTGTCGGGCTGCTGCCGCTGGTGTTGCTCGTACCGGGTTTTCGCAACCTCATCGAGTATCAGACCGAAATTCTCTATGCGCGCGGCCAGTCCGGTCTGAGGACATTGAGCATGGTGCTGATGACCGCTGCCAAGGCATTCTTCGTCTGGCTTCTGCTCGTGAATTATGCCGATAATCACGACTGGATTCTCGGCCTCAACGTCGTATTCGCCGGGCTCTATCTGCTGTCGCTGGTTTTCACCTATACGAGCATTCGTTTGCCGGCAAAACGTGTTTGAGATTTAGGCTCCGATAATCCGCCGAATCTCATCGACCGAAAGGCCGAGGAAGGACTGCATGCCTATGGCGACCTGATGCGGTTCCATTTCCGCGATGAAGGTGCGAAATTCCTCTTCGCTCGGTGGTGGTGCGAACCATTGCATCCGGCACAGATCATGGGTGTCGCTGTAGTGACCGGAGCCGTGCAGGACGTCATCGACATAGCGACCATAGATGAAGCACTCGGAGAAACGACGTATATTGCCAAGGGCTGCCACCCAATGTTGTCCGGTATGGGCTTCGATCCTTTCGCACATGGAAATCACGCTATCGCGCCGCCATGAGACGAGCTGGCCGATATAGTCGTTCAGCCCGCTTTTTCCTTTCCTGATGCCGAGCAGCTTTGCCGCATTGGCCGCCCAGACTGGATGCTCCGGCCATTCCGGGTTTGCAAGCGCATTGGGGCGCACGAAAAGCCGGAGCTTTTCGTGGTGCCAGAGTGTGCCGCAATCGAAGGGACGCAGAAAAGCCGTGTCGGAATCCGTATAGAGAAATCCATCTTCCTCCACGGCACCGGCAAGTGCGATGCGGCGCAGCTGTTGCACATGCCAGCCGCGCAGCGGCTTGGTTCTGAGTGAGAGCCAAACGCGCCTGCGCCACAGATAGGTTGGGTCCCAGAAGGCGTGGAGCCATGAGGGCAGCAGATCGCGTTCATCGATGATGACGCGTTGAGTGCTTTCGAGTTTGCGGAACAGGGCAACGTCCTTGCTGTCGACAAGGATATAGTGCTTCGTGAAACCGCTGACATATTTGTCTATGGTTTCACAAAGCAGCTTGCAGCGCTCGAAATCCTGATCCCAACTGGCTGTGACGATTGCGGTTTTCACCGGGGTTCTCCCTTCATCCAGCCTTTGGCAACGCGCCACAGAAATACGGGATTGCCGATGAGATAGCGTTTTGCGAGCCGTCGCGGTTCCTGTAGCAGCCGGTGCACCCATTCCATCTGGATCTTGCGCACCCAGTGCGGGGCGCGTTGCACACGACCCGTGTGCAGATCGAACAGCGCGCCGACCGCACTCGCCACCGTGCAATGCTCCGCCGTGATATGCTTGTCGATGAAGAGTTCCTGGCGCGGAACGCCCATGGCGACGAGCAGGATATCGGGATGAAATTCCTTGAGCTGACCGAGAATGCTGTCGAGATCTGCGGGCTTGAAGAAGCCGTCGGAAATGACGCGATATTCATGGTGCGGTATCTGCTGCATGAAGAGCTGCGCGGTATCGGCGGCAACGCCCGGACCGCCACCGAGAAGTGCAACCTTCAGCGGGCGTTTCATATGCTGCAGAAGGCCCGGAATGAAGTCTGTTCCGTTGAGATTTGCAGGGAACTTGCTGCCATAGGCGACCTTGCTTGCAATATCGACGCCCACACCGTCGGGCAGGATCAGGAAATCCTGCAATGCAGTGCGGTAAGCTGGGTCGGTATCCGTAATGTTGGAATTGTTGGCATTGAGCCAACCCTGTTTCATGAACCGGCCTTCATTGATGCGGTTCTCGAAAAAGGCAAAGGCGCCGGCCCAGTCGAAACAGGCGACCTTCACGCCAAGGATATTCCGGTAAGTGACATTTTCGGTATGCATCATGCCTGGTCCGTATTTTTCTCTTCGCCATGAAGTGCTTGCAGACCTCTGGCAACTGCGCGGTCCATGCCTTCGATTTGTGACCCTGTAAAGGCTTTGCCGTCCAGTCTCTGGCGATCCCCCAACCTTATCTTTTCAATGCGCTCGACGATTGCCGCAGCGAATGCCTTCGGGTCGTCGGCAATGGTGCAATTGTCCGGAATATTGCCGATACCGCGCACGGAATGCGATGTCGCGACACTTGGCATGCCCAGTTCGAATGTCTCGATGGTCTTGAGCTGCACGCCGGTTCCCGCACGGCTGATGAGCGGTACAAGCGCGCCGCTTTCGACAAATTCAGTCGCGTCCGGCACCTTGCCGACGAAATTGATATTGGACCCCACACCCGACCATGTAGCAATCAGATCGGCGGGCGTGTTGCCTGCAATCGCGATGGAAATATCGTTTGGAAGTTGCGGCTTTACCTCGCGCAGGAACCATTCGAGCCCGATGCGGTTCGGGTGCCATGTCCATGTGCCGATCAGGGCAAGGTCGTATTTCATCGGGCGTTGCTGCGCGGCCTGCATTCCGCCCGGCGTGACGAGCGGCATTGTCGCAAACCGATCAGGGCCGAGGCCGAGCGCCGGTCCGTCATCTTCGGCGAAAGTGAAAACGAAGCGGGCATTCCCGATGAGACGGCTTTCCAATCCCTTCAGAATACGGGCTTCGCGACCAAACAGGAATTTCTGGATGAAACTTCCTGCGTCGGCGGCGTTTTCTTCCGCAGAGCGATATTCCACATTATGCGCCACGAACAGCGAGGGCTTGTCCTTGAAGATGTCTTCAAATGCACCGGGCAAGGTCACGCCGTTCAGCACATAGGCATCGAACGGGCCGATCTTGGCGATGGCCGCGCGCAGTGTCTCAGCTGGTATCACCCGCAGCTTCGCCGAGGAAACCGTAAGGCCGGTCAGGAAGGATTTCAGCACCCAGCCGATCTTGCGCTTGATACCCGCGCCTTCGGTCCGTACTTCGACTTCGCCCAGAACGACAGTATCTGCAGCATCGGCTTTCACGCCCGGCCATGTGAAGCCAAGGACGGTCACCTTTGCTCCCGAACGACGCAAGCCGTCGACCACGGCGGCGTTTGCCACTTCATAGCCGGTGGTCGGTACTCCGTGCGGAACAATCGATGTCACGAAAACAAGGTGAGGGGACGGCAATTCAACTCCTGAACAATCATTTTCGCGCTGGCAGCATCAAAAATAATGGTGCGCGCTCAAGCTTTTCCTAATGCATTATTCATCTTAAAACCCTTAACAT
This sequence comes from Ochrobactrum sp. BTU2, assembly GCF_024539785.1. Classification (NCBI taxonomy): domain Bacteria; kingdom Pseudomonadati; phylum Pseudomonadota; class Alphaproteobacteria; order Hyphomicrobiales; family Brucellaceae; genus Ochrobactrum; species Ochrobactrum sp. BTU2. Next base: position 692,161 of record NZ_JAHWRG010000003.1, read on the forward strand.
TTCGGGTCGGTATGCTCTATGATAGTTTTGACCAGTGTTTATAGTCCTGCGGTGAACTTTTCTTTAAATGTTTTTCAATAGTGGCGGATAAACAAATATAGAAGTTCGAAATATCCGGTAGCGTTTATGTCTGATTTACCTAGTCATATACAAGTAATTGCTAAAACTCCTGGGCTTCGTTTCGATGAAGTCGAGGTGGTGGTAACGCTGCCGACGTTCCGCCGTCCGGAGCATGTCATCCGGACGCTGGATACGCTGAATGCTCAGGTCACGAGTCGCCGCTTCGCGGTCGTGGTGATCGAGAACGAGGCGGAGGACCAGGAAGGCGCCAAGGTTGCGGCGCCTCAGTTCGAGGCCGGAAAATATACCGGCATGCTGATTGTCGAATCCCATCGCGGCAACTGCAACGCATATAATGCGGGCTGGCTGACGGCGATGACCTACTTTCCGAACTTCAAATATGTCATCGTCATCGATGACGATGAACTGGCTGATCCGGCCTGGATCGAAAACATGGTAGCCACTGCCGAGCGTTATAACGCCAGCCTCGTCGGTGGCCCGCAATATCCGATCTTTGAAAAGCCGGGCGCAGAAAAATGGGCGCGACATCCTGTCTTCCTGCCGCATTATAACAAGACCGGCCCGGTTCCGATCATCTATTCATCCGGTAATCTGCTCATTGCGCGTCCGGTTCTGGAAGCCATTGGCTATCCGTTCATGGACCTGAAGTTCAACTTCACCGGCGGCGGCGATTCAGATTTCATCAATCGTTCACGGGCCAAGGGCTTTAATATCGCATGGTGCAATGAAGGCATTGTCCGTGAAACCATTCCGGCGCGGCGGCTGGAGAGCGACTGGATCACGGCGCGCGGCTTGCGCAACGGTGTTCTGTCGACACTGATCGAACAGCGCCAGCGCAAGGACGAGCCTTTCGGTCAGGTCCGTGTCTTTTTGAAAAGCGTTGCACTTCTGGGTTATTCTCCAATCAAGGCGCTGCGGCGCGGATTCGCGGCGCGCTTCGTGCCGGTCGGGACCTATTTCATCCATATCGGGTTGGGCCGGGTCATGGCCCATTTTGGATATCTGAATGAGCAGTATCGCAACCCGGACAAGAACTGACACCCGCTCCGACGTTGCAGCGCAAACCGATATGCGGGCGACGATCCGTACGATTGCGCTTGTTATCGCCACGATAACGTTCTGCATCCTTCTGATTTCATTCCGCCCGTTCAATCCGCTGAGTGCCGCAGCCGACGGTGCCGCATCGGGCGGCGGCGACGTCATCAATCAGCTTGGTTTCGGTTGCCTCGGCGCGGTGGCGCTTCTGTCGCTTGCGATGTTTGCCGACCCGAAAAAAGTGGTCAAAATCGTCAGCCCCGGATGGCTGTTGATGTTCGCCTTCCTGTTCGCATCGGTTTTCGCAAGCCCCGATCCGTCAACCGCCATACGCGGCGTGCTTTTGACGATGATCGGCATTCTGACCGTCATCGCTGTTTTGAGCCTGCCACAGGATGGCGATGCCTATTCGTCGATGCTGGTCGCGGTGGCTTCGGTCGTGATTGTCATTTCCTATGCGGGCGTCCTCCTCCTGCCAAATCTCGGGACACACGGCGCCGACGCTCTGGAGCCGCAAAACGCCTATCTCTGGCGCGGTGTCTTCACGCACAAGAACATTGCCGGTCCGGTCATGGCCGCTTTTGCCTTTGCCGGTGTCTATCTGTGGCGGCGCGGCTGGCGCGTAAGCGGTTTTCTGATTGCGGTTTCTGCATTGATCTTCGTTTCGCAGACCGGATCGAAAACCACTGCGGCACTGGTGCCGCTCGCCATGCTGCTCGTGATCGGCCCCGGCATTTTTGGTCTCCGTTTTCTTGCGCCAGTGGCAGTTTTCACGATCCAGTTTCTGCTCGCGCTGTTCACCTTCGGTACGATTCTTTTCGAGCCGATGCACCAGCTCGTTCTGCAGCTTGATGTTGATCCGACCTTCACCGGACGCACTTCCATCTGGGCCTTTGCCGTTGAGGCGCTTTCCCATCGCCCTTGGACCGGTTTCGGCTATGAAAGCTTCTGGGGCACGCCAATCGTGAAAGAGGCGGCGAATCCCTATTATCTGGATTGGGATGTGCGCGGCATCGTGCATGGACACAATGGCTATCTCGATATTGCGGTATCGATGGGGATTCCGGCGCTGATCTGCGCGATCTTGGTCATCATCGTGATGCCGCTGGTCAATTATGTGCGGTGCCGTCCGGTTCGCGAAAATCTGCTGCTTGCCGATTTCTTCCTGATGATCGTGTTCTTCGGAACGCTGAATGCCATGCTGGAAAGTTTTTTCTTCCGCCGCATGGACCCGGTCTGGCTTACGCTCGTCTTTGCGATTTTCGGCCTCAGACTGATTGCGAAAATTATCATTCCTAAAAGGGTAGCCGGAGCCACTTCATGAATATCGCAATCGTCGGGACCGGGTTTGTTGCCGACTATTACATGACCACGCTGCGCAATTATCCCGAGCTGAAGCTGCGCGGGGTTTATGATCGGTCACCTGAGCGACTGAAAGCGTTCTGCGCGCACTATTCAGTTAGCGCCTATGAAAGTTTCGAGGCCGTGCTGGCCGATCCAGACGTGCAGATCGTCGTCAATCTGACAACACCTGAAAGCCATTTTGAAATCTCGCATGCAGCGCTTTCCGCCGGAAAACATGTCTATTCCGAAAAACCGCTGGCTATGAATTATGAGGATGCGGAAGCGTTGGTCGCTTTTGCACGGCAAGCCGGCCTCACGTTGGCGGCAGCCCCGGCAAATGGCCTCAGCGAAGCCTATCGTCTGGTGGCAAGCGTGATCAACGGCATCGGCATGCCGCGGCTGGTTTATGCCGAAATGGAAGATGGCCCGGTGTTTCGTGACAAATGGTCGACCTGGCGTTCGCAGTCTGGTGCGCCATGGCCGGGCCTGCACGAGTTCGAGATCGGTTGTACGCTGGAGCATGCAGGCTATGCGCTGTCATGGCTGGTGTCGCTGTTCGGCCCGGTCGAGAGCGTTTCGGCATTTTCCGCCATAACCTTTCCCAACAAGGGGCCGGGGACCGAACATCTGCATATGGCGCCCGATTTTTCGGTTGGCTGTCTTGTTTTCAGGTCGGGGCTGGTGGCACGCCTCACATCCGGGCTTGCGATGCCGAAGGATCGCAGCCTGACAATCGTTGCCGACAAGGGCTCGATTGTGGTGGATGATCTCTGGGATAATCGCTCGGCTGTCCGTCTTGAGCGCACGGAAGAAAAACGCCGTTTTCTGGCGCGCCTGTTCGGTATTCTGGAAATGCGCATCGGCAAGTTCCTGTCATGGAAACCGACCGTCGGTCAAAAGCTCTCCTATCCGAAGGCCGACAAGCGGTCGCTGCCGATGTATCCTTCGCAGATCGATTTCGTGCGCGGTATTGCCGATCAGGCTCGGGCTATCCAAACCGGCGACAAAGCATTCTTTTCCGGTGATGTGGCGTTGCATATCACTGAAATCGCACTTGCCTTGAACAATGCTGGCGAAAATGCACAGCCTTACAGGATGAGAAGCAGCTTCTAGCCTTTAGAGCGTGATGTTTTTAAGTTGAATTGTTATCCCGCTCTAAACTTTTGTTTGAGCATGATTTTATCCGAAAACCGGTTCCCACTTTTCGGAATCATGCTCTAGCCAGCACCTTGCGGACGATATCGGCAACGGCTGCACTCTGGTCGAGTGGCATGATCGCATTGGAAATCTGGCCGCTGCGCACCGCATCGCGGACCGCTTCGGCCTGAAACTGCAGCCCGTTGCCGGAAAAGGCATAAGTTTCGATTGTGCGGCCCGGCAGAGACAGGCGGTTCATAACCTTGCCGACAAAGCCTTTGCCGCCATTCGGCCCGAGCGACGACCGCGCCGCAAAGGCTGAAAACAGGGTCAGCCTCTGGGCTTTCAGAAACGGCGCGTGGATCAGGATCGTGCCCCTGGTTCCCTCGATCAGCATGCGATTGTCGCCGTCGCGGTCGAAGCCGCAGGAGAGGCTGGCCGTGGCACCCTGCCAGCCAAGCTGGAACTCGGTGCGCATGTCCACGCCGCTTTTGGCGCGCTGCCAGCGGCCATCGACATGATCCGGCAGACCGAGAAAATACAATGCAAGCGAAACCGGATACACACCCAGATCGAATGCTGCGCCGCCGCCAAGGTCCGGGCTGAAGAAGCGGCTTTGCGGGTCGTAGGCACGGATATAGGAAAGATCGGCTTCGATGCGCGTCACGGTGCCGATGCGACCATTATCGATATGCTGTTTGGCAGCGCGGATCGCTGGCAGAAAACGGCTCCACATGGCTTCCATGGCGAAGACGTTTTTTGCTTTTGCCGCAGCTTCGATCTGGCGTGCACCAGCGGCATCCAGCGAGAGCGGCTTTTCGATCAGGCAGGGCTTGCCCGCTGCGATTGCCTGCATGGCCTGCAGCACATGCATGGCACTCGGGGTCGCGATATAGACGGCATCGATATCGGCGTCGGAAAGAAATTCACCTGAATCGCCAAACGCCTTGTCGGCGCCGATACGTCGCCGGAATGTTCCGGCGGTCTCTGATGCTCGCGAGCAGACTGCGGTAACGCGCATTCCGGTACTTGCCTGAATATCGGCAGCAAAGGCGGCGGCTATCGTGCCTGTGCCCCAAATGCCCCAGCGGAAATCCGTTTTTACCTGCTTGTCGCGATTCACGTGCTTGCCCCACCGCTTCATACAGGTGCTATATAACCCATGTAGGGGCTGTCGAGTATTAGTTTTGGAGCGCGGTATGGATGAAAATTGCACAGGTTTAGGAGCAAAACCGAAGGTGGAGTAGTTCTCCATCAAGGTTTTGCGACGCGAAACTGGGCCATTTTCACCATATCCCTTCGGGACGTGGCGGATTTTCTCCCTGAATGCGTCGAACAGCCCTTGTGGAGAATTACTCCACCGCGGTCTGTCCTCCTGTTCAGGAACAAAATCCGTCTCACGCCACGCCCGAAACCTAATACCCGACAGCCCCTAATGCGGCTAACGAAGTTTGTTTATCCTGTCAGGGGAGGTGGACGTGATGCGTGGATTTGTCGTGGCTGTGGCGCGGGATGGCGAGCATCGTTTTTCAAAGCAGGTTGTGCCGGAAATCCGCATCGTCACAGGACTCGGCGTCGAAGGCGACGCGCATCAAGGCGTGACGGTGAAGCACCGTTCACGCGTGCGGGCCGACCCGACGCAACCCAATCTGCGGCAAGTGCATCTCATTCATGCTGAGCTTTTCGACGAGCTTGCGGAAAAGGGTTTTGATGTCGCGCCCGCAGATCTTGGCGAGAACGTCACCACGCGCGGGGTCGATCTGCTGGGGCTGCCGCAGGGCGCTTTGATCCGAATTGGCGACGAGGTTGTTCTGGAAACAACGGGCCTGCGCAACCCTTGCTCCCAGATAGAGAATTTCCAGACCGGGCTTCTCGATGCTGTGCTGGATCGCACGCCCGATGGCGAACTTGTTCGCAAGTCCGGCATCATGACCGTCGTTCTTGCAGGCGGCACGGTGAAGGCGGATGACGCGATAATTGTCGAATTGCCGCCGCTGCCGCATCGCAAGCTGGAACGGGTGTGAAGTGCGTGAAATACAGGTTTTTGGGGTGAGCTAACCGATTTAACCAGACGCTTCCACGGGCAAAACCGGTGATTTTCGTCATGGGAGGTCTATCAACTTTGCGTCATATGCCCTAGATCATCCCACAATAGGATACAGATTGACATGCGCTGCTGCCGAAATCCGGCTGCAGCCTATTCTTATCGGTTCGGCTTGTCGGCGTTCGATGTTCTGCATGTGTCTAGACGACGGCCGGTCGGTTGCATTTCTGAAGGGCACAAAATGGAAAAAGCAGATATCGGAATGGTCGGCCTTGGCGTCATGGGCTCCAACCTGGCGCTGAACATAGCCGAGAAAGGCTACACGGTAGCCGTCTATGACCGTGATGAGCCTGTGCTCAAAGCCTTCATGGAAAAGGCTGGCCCGCTGCGCGACAAGATCATCCCTTGCCCCACTTTCGAGGATCTGGCTGCCAATATCCGCAAGCCGCGTCCCATCATCTTCCTCATCAAGGCAGGCGCTCCCGTGGATGCCGAAACCACCCGCCTCAAGGCTTATCTTGAGAAGGGCGATATCATGATCGACGCCGGTAATTCCGATTACCGCGATACGGTGCGCCGTCTGAAGGCACTTGGCCCCAACGACCCGACCTTTGTCGGCATGGGCGTTTCCGGCGGTGCGGAAGGCGCACGCCATGGCCCGTCGATGATGGTCGGCGGCACTGAGGAAGCCTATGAGCGCATCGCACCGATCCTGCTTGCTGCCGCCGCCAAATATAAGGGCGAGCCCTGCTGCGCGTTGGTCGGCCCGGATGGCGCCGGTCATTTCGTCAAGACAATCCACAATGGTATCGAATATGCCGACATGCAGATGATCGCCGAAATCTACGGCATCCTGCGGGACGGCCTCGGGCTTTCGGCTCCGGCCATCGGTGATGTGTTCGAGAAGTGGAACGAAGGCCCGCTCAACTCCTATCTGATCGAAATCACCGCCAAGGTGCTGAAAGCGACCGATCCGGAAACCGGCAAGGCGATGGTCGACATGATCCTCGATGAAGCCGGTCAGAAGGGCACTGGCCGCTGGGCGGCCATCGAAGCGCAGATGCTTGGCGTTCCGGCAACGGCAATCGAAGCCGCTGTTGCCGCGCGTTCGCTGTCCTCGCTGAAGGCTACGCGTGAGCTTGCCGCAAAGGCCTACAAGCCGGGTTCGCGCAGCCTCGACATTTCCGATCAGGCTAAATTCCTTGCCGATCTGGAGCAGGGCCTGCTTGCTGGCAAAATTGCTGCCTATGCTCAAGGCTTCGCGGTGATGGAAGCCGCCTCGCAGGAGCATGGCTGGAACATTCCGCTTGCCGAAACGGCGCGCATCTGGCGCGCAGGCTGCATCATTCGTTCGCAGCTTCTGGACGATATCGCCCATGCTTTTGAAGACAGCGAAAGCCGCAACCTGCTTTTGGCACCTGCTTTTGTCGAACGCATGAGCAAGGCTTCCAAGGGCCTTCGCCAGATCGTCGCCAAGGCGGCACTCGCTGGCCTGCCTCTGCCAGCGCTTGGCTCAGCGCTCAGCTATTTCGACAGCTTCACGCAGGCGCTCGGCACGGCCAATCTCATTCAGGGCCAGCGCGACTTCTTCGGTTCGCACGGCTTCAAGCGTATCGATAAGGATGGTGATTTCCACGGTCCCTGGGGCGAATAAAATTCGCTATAATTGAAAAAGCCACCCATCGGGCGGCTTTTTTATTTTAATCTGCCAGCACGAGCAGATCATGCGAGGCGAAATGCACCGTCACCTTGTCACCGCGCTGCGGCGGAGGCTGGGTGGGGTCGTTGAACGTGTCGAACGACAGGCGGTTCTTGCCAAGTGCCACACGTGTACGGATGACAGAGCCGAGGAAGTGCACGTCCTCGATCGTCGCATCCAGCGAGGTATCGTGGCTCTTGCGTGCTTCGAGGCTGACAGCTTCCGGGCGCAAGGCCAATGTGACAGGCTTGCCCTTCGGATGATGGTCGAGCTTTTCCTGCACGGTGATGGTGCGGCCGTCGAGTTCGATGCTGTTCTTGCCGGGTTCGCTAACCGAGGCTTCCAGCATGTTGAGTGTGCCGACGAAAGATGCCACGAAGCGTGAGGCAGGGCGGTTATAGATGTCGAACGGCGAGCCGATCTGGTCGGCGCGGCCTTCGTGCATGACCACGATGCGGTCGGAAATCGACAGCGCTTCTTCCTGATCGTGGGTGACGAAGACGGTGGTAATGCCAAGCTTCTGCTGGATGGCACGGATTTCTTCGCGCAAGGATATACGGATTTTCGCATCCAGCGCCGATAGAGGCTCGTCGAGCAGAAGAACCTGCGGCTTGGTGGCAAGCGCGCGGGCCAGTGCCACGCGCTGCTGCTGGCCACCGGACATCTGATAGGGATAACGATCCGCCAGATGGTCGAGACGGATGAGGCCGAGCATCTCCTGCACGGTGGCGTCGATTTCCGCCTTCGGCTTTCCGGCAACGCGCAGGCCGAACGAAACATTCTGCGCCACCGTCATATTCGGGAAGAGCGCATAGGCCTGAAACACCATGCCGATATTGCGCTGGTTGGGCTTGAGATCGACCACATCCTTGCCGTCGATTTCGATGGCACCGTTATCGGGTGCTTCGAAACCGGCGATCATGCGAAGAACGGTTGTCTTGCCGCAGCCCGATGGACCGAGGAAAGAAACGAATTCGCCCTTTTTCACGGCGAGGTTGAAATCGTGGACGACGGTATTGGCGCCGAAGCTCTTTTTCAGGTTTTTGATGTTGAGAAAAGCCATGAATGTTACCCGGCGGTTGTCTTGAATTTATTGAGGCGCGAGACGAGCTGCAGCATGATGATGCTGAGCCACGTGATGCCGAACGAAATGATCGCCAGCGCTGACGGTTCGTAGGCGCGGTTTGCGCCGACCAGCTGCAGGTAGGGACCGAAGGCCGGACGGTTCAGAAGCGAAGCTAGCGTGAATTCGCCGATGACGATGGCGAATGTGATGAAGGCACCGCTCATCACACCGGAGATGACGTTCGGGAAAATCACCTTGAACATGATGCGGCCCCAGCCCGCGCCGAGGCTCTGGGCTGCTTCGGTCAGCGTGCGAACATCAATCGTGCGCATCGCTGTGTCGACAGCGCGATACATATAGGGCAGCGACAGCGTCATATAGCCGAACATCAGGAGCAGGTCGGTCGCGCGGGTGGATGCCGTGAACGGCAGCCACGATGACGAGTTGTAGATGCGCAAGTAACCGAACACGATGACGATGGCCGGAATGACCAATGGCATCAGCGTGATGAATTCCATCACCGGGCGCAGTTGCGGCAGGCGCAGGCGCACCCAATAGGCCGTAGGCACCACCAGGAGAACACCGAAAACGATGGTGAGCAAGCCAAGCAGAATCGAATAGCCGAAGGTGGCCTGGAAGTTCGGATCGGAGAACACGACCCGATAGGCATCGAAGGAATATTCGCCGCGCCGCATACGCAGCGAGAATTCGAACGTGCCGATCAGTGGGACGAGGAAGTAGATTGCGCCGATCAGGAAGGCGATCCAGGCCCCAATCTTCTGGGCATTAATGCCTTTCTTTTTCATCGCTGCCACCTCTCGGCGCGAATGCGCAGCCAGATATAGATGAGGTTCGAAACACCCGTAATGACGATCATGCCAAGTGCCAGCGCGTAGCCGAGGTTCTGGTTATGCAGAACGTCGCCGCGGATCTGCGCATAGAGCAGAATCGGCACGATGTTGAGCGAGGAACCCGTCAGAGCGTAGGCGGTTGCGATTGCGCCGAAGGCATTGGCGAACAGCAGAAGCGTCGTGCCGAGCAGGCTCGGCCACAGGATCGGGAAGGCCACCATGCGCCAGTATTGCGCGGTAGTCGCACCCAGAATGGATGAGGCTTCCCGCCATTCCTTTTTCAGACCGTCGAGCGCGGGCGTCAGGATGAGCACCATCAGCGGTATCTGGAAGAACAGATAGGTCAGCGTCAGGCCGAAGAAGGAGAGCAGGTTGAAACCTGTCGAATAGAGATTGAAACCGAACCACTCCCTGAGCAGGATCGTCACAAAGCCGGTTCGCCCCAGTGTCGCCAGAAAGGCGAAGGCAAGCGGCACGCCTGCAAAGTTCGATGCTACGCCTGAAAAGGTCAATACCGTCGGGCGCAGCCACGAAGGCAGGTTGCCGAGAACGACCGCCCAGGCCAGAAAGAAGCCGATGATCGCGCCGCCAATGGCCGATGCGAGACTGACCTTGATCGATACCCAGTACGCGCTCATGATTTGCGGCTGGAACAGATCGTGGATGTTCTGGAGCGTGAAGTTTCCGGCCGGGTCCTGAAATGCACCGATGATGAGATACATCGTCGGCCAGATCAGGAACAAAATGGCGAAGATGAAAAACGGTGTCACGCCAAGCCATGACAACGGAAGTCGGCGCTTGCGCACTCCGCTGGGGGCTGATGTTTCGGCTATTGAACTCATACGTTCTTTCTTTAGACCGGTTCCCGCCAGAACGGAACTGACAGAACCGTTTCGACTTTTGTTCTTGTTTTTTGCGATCGGCAGGCTGCCATTCGCCCCTGCCGGAAATAGCTAGTATTCTTTTTGAACTGCGCATCCTGTTTGCCAAAGAGCGAGACGCTGTTTGGAAAAGAGGACCGGCGGCTCAGATGAAAGCCGCTTTGATATCGCGCCGACCGTTGAGATACGCCGATCTGAATAAACCAGATCAATGTATCTCAACTTTTGTTCTGCACCGCGCATCTTTTCCGAAAACCGTTTCACACTTTTCGGGATGCGCTCTAAGGCCGACGCGATATGTGTTCGATGCGACAAGTGTGTACTTGGCGCTTACAGGTCCTTACTGAACGTTTGCGCCCACGACGCTGTCCCATTCCTTGGTGATCGTGGTCTGTGCGGCCTCAATCTGTTCCAGGGTCGGGAAGATAGCCTTTTCATAGGCTTCTGCCGGCGGCAGCTTGTCGAGCAGTTCCTGCGGGATCTTGCCAGCCTTCGCCATTGCATTGAAGCGGATCGGGTGGCAGTAGCCCTTCAGATAGCCGAGCTGGCCTTCATCCGAATAGATGTGTTCCATCCACAGTTTCGCAGCGTTCGGATGCGGTGCGTAGGCGCTGATTGCCTGAACATACACGCCAGCGATGACGCCCGACTTCGGAATGACGGTTTCGATTTCCGGGTTGCCCTTGAGCGTGTCGCGATCGGCGAGAGCGTTATAGTCCCAACGGACGACGATCGGGGTCGAACCCTGTGCCAGCGAGGCAGCCTTGCCGATGACCGGAACGAAGTTGCCGTTGGCATTCAGTTCCTTGTAGAATTCAAGGCCCTTCTTGCCTGCAGCTTCGCCCGGTTCACCGCCACGGGCGATACCGGCGGCATGAACGCCGAGGATGGCCTGTGCGGAAACGCGCGGATCGCCTGCAAGCGCAACAGAGTTGGCATAGTCGCTCTTGAGAAGGTCTTCCCAATCCTGCGGGATGTCCTTGACGATGTCCTTGTTCACTTCGAAGGCCAGAACGCCGTAATAATCGCCGTACCAGTAGCCTTCAGCATCCTTGGCGCTGTCCGGAATTTCGTCCCATGTTGCAACCTTGTAAGGCTGGATGAGGCCGTCCTTCTTGGCCGATGCGCCGAAGGCGAAGCCGACGTCGATGACGTCAGGAGCCTGCGGGCCCTTGTTGTCCTTGTTGGCCTTGATGGCTTCGATTTCATCGCCCGAACCGGCGTCCGGGTTCAGTTCGTTGACCTTGAGGCCGTACTTGTCCTTGAAGCTCTTGATGATTTCGCCATAGCCGCACCAGTCATGCGGGAGTGCGATGGTGGTCAGTTCGCCTTCTGCCTTGGCAGCGGCGATCAGTTCGGCTGACGGTTCAGCAGCGGCGATGGAAACCCCGGCAACGGCGATTGCCGTCGAAAGCGACAGCAGACGCGCTGTGTAAGCAAGCATTGTTTGACTCCCCTGTTTAAGGTCCGGCGAACGCCCCCGGTCGATTCCGGTGCTCGCGCATTCCCGATACCCGCCCTACATGACGGTTGGATGACAGTTTATGGATTGTCACAAACTGTCAGCGGTGGAAAGTGAAACACGTTTTCAGGGACTTAGCAATTCATCCGTTAGCGGGAGCAGCATTTTTATGACAGGAAATGTGACAGCAAATTCACCGCTGTCACAATTCTGCGAGAGGCTTTTCCCTGCGCGACAAGGGTTTGTCCCAGCGCGGCATCAATGTCGGATATCGGGGATAAACGAAAACTTCCGAAAGTTGAATGAACCCTTGCGGGTTTCGTATGAAGTTGTGAGGTGGAAGGTTTAATGCCCTCCACCACCACCGGCGACCTGCTTCGGTTTGCGCAGCATAACGGCGCAGACAGCAAGCGAGCAGAACATCATCGTGAGAATGAAGAACACATCGATGAAGGAGAGCAGGGTAGCCTGCTGGCGCACAATGCCGGAAAGCTTGGCAATGGCGATTGTTGCGCCGTCCATGCCAGCCGCATTGTATTTGGCTGTCAGACTGGCGATCATTTTCTCCGCTTCGGCATTGCCCCAGCGGACATGCTCCGCCAGACGCTCATAGTGCATGTCACCGCGACGGGTCAGAATCGTGTTGATCACGGCAAGGCCAACAGCGCCACCCAGATTACGGGTCAGGTTGAAAAGACCCGACGCATTTTTCAGCAGAGCAGGCGGAAGCGTGCCGAGCGCCAGATTGTTGATCGGCACCATGCAAAGCATCAGTGAACAACCGCGCAGGATCTGCGGTAGCAGCAGTTCGTAGAAATCCCAGTCTGCAGTGAGGCCGGTCACCATCCATGTGCCTGCCGCAAAGCCGAGGAAGCCGATCATCATCATCAGACGCGGATCCATGCGGTTTGACAGGAAGCCTGCCAATGGCGCGGTGAAGAACATGGCAAGGCCGCTGACGAACAGCGCTTCACCAATCATCAGGGCATCGTAGCCGCGTATGCTGCTGAGATAGAGTGGATAAAGATAGGTAAGGCCATAGAGGCCGACGCCCATCACGAACGAAAACAGTGAGCCAAAGGCAAAGTTGACGTTCTTGAAGGCGCGCAAGTCCACAATGGGTTCTTCAGCCGTGAAGGCCCGGAAGAAGAAGAGAATACCACCGATGATCATGACGCCGGTCAGAATGAAGATGGCTTCATCCTGCAGCCAGTCGTTACGCGGGCCTTCTTCAAGCACATATTCCATCGAGCCGAGGAAAGCTGCCATGCCGGCAAGGCCCCACCAGTCGAACTTGCTGAGGAGCGAACTGTCGCCTTCGTCGAAGTCGATGAGGTTCCATGCGGCGATGGTGACCAGAATGCCAGGACCGACATTGACCAGAAACAGCCAGTGCCAGGAGAAGGCGTGGCTCAGATAGCCGCCTACCGTGGGGCCGATGGTAGGCGCAAGCGTTGCCACAAGGCCAATCATCGGCGAGACGATCGAGCGCTTGGAAGGCGGGAAGATGGTGAAGGCAGCCGCGAACACGCTGGGGATCATGCCGCCGCCGATGAAGCCCTGAATGGCGCGGTAGACGATCATCTGCTCGATGTTCGTCGCTGTCGCACAGAGCATACTTGCGAGGGTAAAGCCTGCCGCCGAAAGGGTGAAGAGAACGCGCGTCGACATCAGGCGTCCGAGGAAGCCCGACAGCGGAATCATGATGACTTCGGCAATCAGGTAGGATGTCTGAACCCAGGATATTTCGTCGGAACTGGCACTCAGACCCGCCTGAATTTCAGCAAGCGATGCCGAGACGATCTGGATGTCCAGGATCGCCATGAACATGCCGAACACCATGGCCAGAAAGGCTACGGCCTTCTTCGGGTCGATGCGGTCATCCGCCGGGGCTACTGGCCCCATTGTCGTATCTGCGGCCATGACGGCGCACTCCGGAATGGAAGAGAAAGGCGGCGCGAAATCCGTTTCGCCGCGCCGCCATGTGTTACTTCAATAGGATCTGCCGATTTCGATCAGTCGGCTTTTTCGTCGGGTGCCGTACGCGTATCGATATCAACCACGACACTCAGGCCCGCGCGAATCTTGCCGGATTCGAGCGCTTCCTTCGGGATCATGATGCGAACAGGAACGCGCTGCACGATCTTGGTGAAGTTGCCGGTTGCATTTTCCGGAGGCAGCAGCGAGAACACTGCACCCGAGGCCGGGGCGATGGACGCGACCTTGCCGTCGAATTTCGTGCCGTCGATTGCATCGACATAGATATGCGCGGTTTCACCGGTCCTGATCTTTGCGAGCTGCGTTTCCTTGAAGTTCGCGTCGATATAAAGCTCATTGACCGGAACAAGTGCCGCGATTTTCTGGCCCGGCGAAACGAGATCACCCTTCTTGCCAGCAAGATTACCGATCACACCGTCGAACGGCGCGCGCAGCGACGTGAAGGAAAGATCGCGCGCGGCTTTATCGCGGGCAAGTTCCAGCGATTTCATCGTGCTGTCGGCTTCGCTATATTGAGCGTTGAGCACTTCGATATTGGCCTTGGCGGAAGCGACCTGCGCATCGCCGCCAGCGACCTTGGCGCGTGCCTGGTCCAGTGAGGACTGCGCCGTATCGAGATCAGCCTGCGCGACGAAACGCGTTTCGTGCAGCTTCTGCACGCGTGCAATCGTGTTTTGCGCATTGGTCAGGACTGCTGTTGCGGCCTGCTTGTCGGCATTGGCCTGCAGAAGAATGGCCTGCGCAGCATCGGTCTCAGCCTTGATGCGGATGAGGGTCTGCTTCTGGGTTGCGAGCTTGGCTTCTGCTTCATCGAGCGCGATCTGGTAATCACCCGCGTCAAGCTGGAAGATGACGTCGCCAGCCTTGACCTGCTGGTTCGCGACCACCGGGATGTTTTCGATATAGCCCGTAACCTTCGGCGCGATGGACGCAATATCGCCCTGCACATAAGCGTCGTCGGTTGAAACCATGAAACGTCCAACTGTCCACCAGTCATAGGCAAACCAGAGGCCTCCGGCGACCGCGACCGTCAGAATGCCGGGAAGAAGGACACGTTTGCCGAAGCCCTTTTTCTTTGCAGGTTCTTTGGCAGTTTCCTTTGGGGCGGCTTCCTGCGGGGTCGGTACGGTATGGGGCTGCGATCTCTCGTTCAGAGGCGCCTCACTTGTCGCTGGCTGGGTTGCCGAGGCGAAGTTCTTGGCGTTGGGGAACGGATGAATATCGGCCTTATCAACGGACTTCGGGGCGGACATAGGGGAAACTTTCTGCACATCCTTCGGATTGAACCGTTCGGTTCGATGTTGACATAGATCAATAAGATGCGCATATCAAGAGGATATCGAACCGCTTGGTTCGAAAAAAGTTAAGAGTCTCGAAGAATGAAGCCTGATCGCAACACCAAAGGAACACCGGATACGATGATGCATGACCGGAACCGGCATGATGAAAAAGGTGTCGGCCGACCCGGAAACAGCAAATCGTCCTGCTCCGAAACGGAATGCGGTCGCACGCGGCTCGGCGCCGGTCAGGACCCTGCAAAACGCCGCCAAATCCTTGAAGGCGCTCAGGATGTGTTCCTGCGCATGGGGTTTGACGCAGCCAGCATGAACGACATCACGCGCGAGGCTGGCGTGTCGAAGGGAACGATCTACGTTTACTTCAACAGCAAGGAAGATCTGTTCGTCGCACTATGCGAGCATTACCGCGATACAATGTTTCGTGAACTGATCGAAAAACTCGACAAGGGTTTTAATTCGCGCCAGCAGTTGACCGACTTCGGCGTGGCGCTGGTCACGCTGATAACCTCGCCGACGGCAGTGCGTGCACAGCGCATTGTTCTGGGTGTCAGCGAGCGCAAGCCCGAGCTTGCAGCCCGCTTCTACGAGCGCGGACCGAAGCGCAGCCTCGTTCTCATGGCCGAGTATCTCGATGATATGATTAAGAATGGCGAACTGGAGCCTTTCGATCCCGAGAAAATGGCCTATCAGCTCTCCGATTTGTTCCTGTCTGGCCTCTATCGGCCTCGCCTGTTTGGCGTTTTGCCGGAACCGCCATCGGCGGAAACGATTCGTAAAAACGTTGAGCTCGCCATCGACTTTTTCTACCGTGCCTATGGCACGGAGCAGCGAAGTGTTCAAAAAGAGAACAGTTGATTTTTACAAATCGATTTAGAAAATTTTATTTTTGGCTCAATCTATAAATTTTGCTTGAGGGCCATAATTTACGCACTGTTCTTGTGTGTAAAGGATTGCAATCCATTAATTGCGGGTTGCCAGAGACTACATTTTTTATGTCACTTATAAACGATTGAAAAGTTCTAGGGACACGATTCGCTGATATTTCAAGACGGCAACAAAGTAACCCTCGGACTTGCGTACCAAGGATATTGTAAAAATGACACTCGATCTCATTCATTTTCCGAATTTCAAAAAGACCTTCTTTGGAACGGCCTTCCAAAGCGACACCCTTGCTCTCCTGACGCGAATTCGCGATGAGATCGGTTGCCGCCACATCATGCATACCTATCGCGGGCGCATGGGTGACTGCACGAAAACCACTTCTTCCGATCTGACAGTCGTGATGACCGTGCCGACCTCCTGGACTGCGCGTTATTCCACCAAGAATTATTTCGTCATCGATCCGATCTTTCAGGAAGACGCGCCTTATTTCCAGAATGATGCCAGCGGTATCGTTCGCGATCTTCAGGAAGATGCCAATGAGTGCCCGTCCATTGCTGAACTGCTGCAGGATGCGGAAAAGCACGGACTGGGCAACATCTTCGTCGCCGTGTCAGCCCGGAGCCAGAAAGGTGCTGTGGGATGCACCTTGTTCATGTTCGAGATGAGCCCCGACGAGGATCGCGAGCAATTTGTGGCCAAGCTTCGACCGCGCCTGCTGAGTCTGTCCGGGATCATTCATTCAGCCTTGTGCGGCTGCAAGGATGTTGCGACGGTCGCAAGCCTTCTCACCCCGCGTGAAGTCGACTGCCTGCGTTGGGCCGCGAACGGCAAGACGGACGGAGAGATTGCGGAAATCCTGAGTATCGCGCGCTGGACCGTCGTGACCTATCTCCAGAATGCGAAGATCAAGCTCAACTGTTCCAACCGCACGTCGGCTGTCGCGACGGCGCTGTCGCTCGGCATCATCGAAATGCCGGAAGTTCACCATCTGGTGTAGTTCAGCCGCAGTATAAAGACCTGATTATAACGACACCGGATGCTGAGACATCCGGTGTTTGTTTATTCTTCTCGCCACATCTGCCTTGCGCAAACCACTCCGCACTTTTGCTGGAAATGCTTCAGGCCCTTTTTCTGAGCGGCAGGCGTGCGGCGTCGAATGCGTTGGCAAGCCTCGCCGTATTCTTGGCCGGGTCTTCATCCGCATCTTCGAAGGCGATATGGTTCAGCTCTACTCCGGCAGTCTTGTCGGTCAGCGTCAGGCGGAAATAGGCATAGACGCCCTGATTGCGGAATTCCATGTCGAGCACGATGGCTGGAGCCGACTGCCAGTCGCAGAGATATTCGCCGCCATGGCCGAGTTCCAGCGTGCCGGGAAAGAAATAAAGCTCGGTAGCTGAACTGACGATATCGGCGATATTGGCAAAAAGCTCGCAGCGTATGAAAGCAATGTAATCCGCCGGATCGACCAGACGAAGATCGGTTGCGACCTCAACCAGGTTCTGGGCAATAATCGCCTCGCGCTCGTTCGAGAATTGCAGGCTCTTCATGGTTTCACCGCCGATCTGGGGGAACAGGCTGTCACTGTTCTGAAATATATAAAAATCATGGCTATTCATCAATGTATCGCGTGCCGTGCATTGATCACCCGGATAAGCTCGGCAACAGCCTTGTAGAATTCGGGCGCGATCATCTGGTCGACATTGACCTGTTTATAGAGCGCGCGCGCCAGCGGAACGTCCTCGAATATCGGGATGGAATGCTGCGCTGCAATCTCTCTTATCTTCAGTGCTATGAGATCCTGTCCCTTTGCTACAACGATCGGGGCTGCATCCTGATCGGGCTTGTAGCGCAGTGCTACGGAAAAATGAGTCGGATTTGCGACGATCAGCGTTGCCGTCGGAACGGTGTTGATCATGCGGCGGCGCGCACGGTCGCGGCCAAGCGAACGCAGGCGCGATTTGACCAGCGGGTCGCCTTCCGACTGCTTCAGTTCGTCTTTGACTTCCTGTCGCGTCATGCGCAGTTCCTGCCGCCAGTGAATGCGTGACCAGGCAAGGTCGAATGCCGCAATTGCGGTAATGGCCAGAACATTGGCGACGAGCAGGCGCACCATGTTCTCGCGCAGAAACTCCGGCAAGGCGCTCGGGTCGGAAGCGACCGCATCTGTGAAAAGACTGTTGCCGTTGAAGAAGACGACAAAGACGATGACACTTGCCGCCAGAAATTTCGCCAGCGATTTGAGGAATTCCACCTGACCGGCGCGCCCGAAAATCCGCTGCCAGCCTTTAAGCGGAGATATGCGGGATGCCTGCGGGCGGATGCGTTCGCCAACGAAGCGCGGCGCATTCTGGAATGCGGAGGCTGCAATACCGGCAAGCGGAATGATGATGAACACTGGCACCAGGGCTGCACCGACTGCCAGCGCCAGCACGCCAAACAGGCGGCTTGCATCTTCCGCGCTGTTGAGGAGCCAGTCCTCGGGGCGGTCGATTAGTTCGCGCAGGAAGACGGCGAGCTTCGTGGTGGCAGGCCCTGCGACAAAGACCGCGATAATCAGAAAGGAAGCAATACCGGCGAGGATCGGCGTTTCGCGGGAGAAGGGCATATTGCCCTTTTCCAAGGCGTCGCGGATCTTCTGCTCGGTGGCTTCTTCTGTTTTGCTTTCCTTGTCAGCATCATCTGCCATGGGTCACACAGGATCAGGACGAAGCTTCGCTTGCGTCGAGGGTGATGATACCGCGCTCGGAAAGATCGATGGCGATACGGGCTATCGTGCGGCGCGCATCGGCAATGTTCTGCGCGGTTATGTTGCCCTGCTCGGCGCCAAGCTCGGTTTCCACCATGCGGCGACCACGGGTCGAGAGCGACGAGAGAACGAGCTCCTGAAGCCTTGTGTCTGCTCCACGAAGTGCGGTTGCGATCTGTTCCGTCTGCACTTCATCGAAGAGCAGCAGGCGCGCGCGCTGCGACAGGCGCTCGATGTCTTCGAAGGTGAAGAGCTTGGCCTTGATGCGGTTGAGATCGTCGCGGTTGAGATCTTCCAGGCTCGCCATCAGTTCTTCCATCTCGCTTCTGTCGAGCTGGTTGAAGATGTTGGCGATCTGGCCGTGATGCGCCTTGACCGGACCGGAATCGCTGCGACCGAGAAGATCGCGCCGCAGCACGTCTTCGAGAAGTTCCGCAGCCGCCGGTGCCACATTGCCAATATGAAGCGAGCGCTGCACGACGGCATTGCGCAGCTGAGGCGGCAAGACGACGAACAGCCGGGCTGCGAGGTCGGATGGCAGCTTCGACACGATATAGGCGATGATCTGCGGATGCTGGTCGGTCAGATAGGCCTGCAGGTTATCAACCGGCAGGCGCCCAAGCTGCACCCAGACCGATTCCTGAACGAGCTGCGGCTGAACGCGGTCTTCCAGAACTGCATCGACTTCTTCCTGCGGCAGAGCTTCCCGCAAGAGACCTTCGAACCGTTGGGCGGCTTCTGAAACTGGCGCGCCTTCGGCAAAGGAATCCTCGAACTGCTTGACCAGCTGTTCGAAGTCGAGCGGAGAAATCGGTTCCAGCGTACGGGCATGACCGGCAAGCTTGCGCAGGTCCTCGGCATTGAAATGCTTCAGAAGACGTGAGGCAGCGGGGCGTCCGATGGCGACGAGGATCGCTGCCGCCTTTTGCGGGCCGGTCAGCGTATCGACGAGCCCCGTAGCGCCGCCTTCAAGATCTTCCGCGAGGGCTTGCTGTTCATTGTCGGCCATGGTCACGTCCGTTACTTGCCGATGATTTCGGTGAGGCTGACACCGAAGCGCGAGGAATCGTCTTCAAGGACGATCACTTCGCCACGGGCGATGACGCGGCCATTGACCACGATATCGACCGGATCGCCGATCTGCTTGTCGAGGGTGATAACCGCACCGCGACCAAGCTTCATCAGATTGGCAACTGGCATGGTCGTGCCGCCAAGAACAACCTGAACATCGACAGGGATGCCCATGATGAGTTCGAGATTGGGTTTGGATGCGCCCTTCTGCGTGCCGCGCGGCTTTTCCTCGCGCAGTTCCTCAATGGCTTCGTCCAGTTCCTGCTGCATGTTCTTGTCCTTGTTGTCAGCGCTCATGCCTGCCCCGCAAGTTCGACGGTAGCTTTACGAACCGCGCGACGCACGAAAACCGGCAGCGCGTTCTTTTCCTTCGGGAGCGATTGTTCGGTGGCAGTGGCGATCTTGTCTTCGGTGCGCGGCGAGTTGTCAGCGACGTTGCGCGCATGGCGGATGTCGCGGGTCAGGGCCTTGCGCAGCCTGTTCAGTTCTTCGATGGCTTCTTCCATTTCGCGGCGCACGCGCTGCGTTTCGGCAAGACGGGCTTCGAGCTTGTTGTTTTCGTCCGTCAGGTCGGTGCGTTCGCTCTGGATCGCCTTGACGGCGCGCTCCAAACCGTTGGAGGCGGCTGCAACGCGCAGCGCCAGCAGCTTGCCAAGCTTGATCGTCTCGTTGGCCTTGCGGCCAACCACGATGAGCGCAGCAAGCGAGGCAAGAGCCATCAATGTGGAAAGCACGTTAGCCAGCAACAAGCTCATCGATGAAATCCTCTTCCTGATTGACCGGGTCGCCGACCTTGACTGTGAAATGAATGCCCGATTTGCCGAGCGTGCACTTGAAAAGCTGCTGATCGCCGGCGCGTAGGCGCACTTGCTCCATGGCATCGACAGGCAGTTTGAGAACCTGACCGATTTCGAGCATCGACAATGCGTCCAGCGTCATCGATCCCTGCTGGATGAAAGCTTCGAGTTCGATGCGGGCACGGCTGACTTCCTGCCGCATCTTCTTCGCCCAGCTCGGATCGGTCTGGTTCATCGGACGGCGCAAAAAGGCTGCCACGGCATCCTGCATCGGCTTGTGCGTGCTGCGCGGCAGCAGCAGATGAACCTGCCCGGTTTTGCCTGCGGCAGTAACATCGATGCGGCAGGCGAAAAGGCGCGAGCGCTCGAAATTCTCACGGTCGAATTCGGCTGTGTCGGTGCATTCACCGGCGGCAAAAAGCGCCTGCCCGTTCGCTTGCCCGTTTGCGGCAAAAACCTGATCGAGAGAACTGGCGAGATGACCGGCAAGAAGAGCGGAAATCTTCTGTTCCAGCATGCCGAAAGGCCGGTCCTCATCGACAGAGCCGACATGGCCCTGTGCGCCATACATGGCTTCGATCACGGAGAAAACGAGCGTCGCATCGGCGGTGAGATAAAGTGTGCTGCCCCAACGCTCGGCCTTCAAAGGTGCGATGATCGCAGCCTTGTCGAGAATATCGGCAAAGGCAGCATCGTCAGTGCTTTCCACCTGGCCTGCTTCAACGTCGAATGCGGCAGCGCAGCCATGTTTCAGCCGGTCACAGAAATGGGTCGAGGCATCCTTGAACACATGGGCAAGCGATTTCAGGTCGTCGCCTGAAAGACCCGCTGCACGCAGCAGGTTCTCGGCCAGAACATCGCTTTTGCGGTTTTGCCCCAATGTGGCTGTGTCGGGGGTAGTCATCTTACGCTGCCTGCTGGGTCGGCGCGCTCGCCATGGTTTCCTGCTCGACCACATCGATGGTCGGGCGATCATAGGCGGAGATGGTCTTGCGGCCATACTCCACGGCGATCTGCGGCAGGGAGCCGTTCATATAGGCGAGAAGCGTCTGCTTCACGACGATGTAGAGGCGATTGTTCTTTTCGCGGGTCGATTTGATCTTGGCTGCGATCGGGCCGACCACGCCGTAAGAGAAGAAGATGCCGGCAAAGGTGCCGACAAGGGCGGCACCGATCAGATGGCCCAGCACTTCCGGCGACTGGTCCAGCGCGCCCATGGCTTTGATGACGCCGAGAACAGCGGCAACGATGCCGAGTGCCGGAAGGGCTTCGGAAATGCTGACCATGGCGTGGTAGGGCTTGAGCTTGTCGCGGGCGATGGTGTGGATTTCCTCGTCCATCAGCGCCTCGATTTCATGCGAGCGCACATTGCCCACGATGATGAGGCGGCAATAGTCGCAGATGAAATGGGTGAGGTCTTCTTTCTTCAATACGCTCGGATAGGCCTGAAAAATCGACGATTCTTTCGGATTGTCGATGTGGACTTCCACTTCGTTGCGCGATTTGGCGCGCAGCTCGCGCATCAGGCTGTAGAGCACGCCCAGAACGTCGAGATAGTCGCGCTGTTTTGGAACGGCATTGCTGAATGCTTCCATGCAGGCGCGGCCGGTGTCTTTCACGAGTGAAAAAGGGTTGGCGATGAAGAAGGTCCCGAGTGCCGCACCCAGAATGATGACGAATTCCCAGGGCTGAATGAGCACGCTGACATGTCCGCCCATGGCGATAAAGCCGCCCAGCATACAACCCAGTGTGATGACAAGACCGACGATAATGCCCAAAGCTCGAGACTCCCGCGTACAAGTTCGTTCATTGCACCTTATGGATCGCGGCTTGCGCGAAGCTTGCCAACTGGCACGGGCGGAAGCCAGCTTCGGACAAGCTTGGTCTTTCATAAAGGATCGAAATACCGGAAGGGGGTCATGCGCATGGTCGATACGATGACGAGCTATCGCCTGATCGCGTCGGATATGGCGCGGTCGTTGCAGCGTGTTTCGAAGGAACCGATGGTGGAGCGGGAAACCGCCTACTACAAGGAGAATATCGGCAAGGTGAAATCCATCGATGATTTCATGGCCGATAGCCGCCTTTATAATTACGCGATGAAGGCGTTCGGTCTGGAAGACATGGCCTTCGCCAAGGCGTTTGTCCGCAAGATTTTGACCGAAGGCATCACGAGCGATGATGCCATGGCGAACAAGCTGACCGACAAACGCTACAAGGAATTTGCAACCGTCTTCGACTTTGCAGGCAAGGGCGCAGAGGCGACTGAGAGCACTGCGGCCCAACAAGGTGTCGTGGACAAATATCTTCGTCAGACGCTGGAAACGGAAGCCGGAAGCCAGAACGAAGGCGTGCGGCTGGCACTCTATTTCGCACGCAAGGCGCCGACGATCACCAATGCCTACGAAATCCTTGGCGACAAGGCGCTGGTGTCGATGATCCAGACGACCTTCGGCTGGCCATCCAGCATATCCAACGCCGATGTCGACAAGCAGGCGAAGATGATCGAGGACAAGATCGACTTCACCAAGATGTCCGATCCCGATTACGTATCGAAGCTCATTTCGCGCTTTACCGCCATGTATGAGATGAACAATCCAACGGCGAGCAGCCCGGCGTCGATTGCGTCCCTGCTTCTGGGCGGAACCTCGTCCGTCGGCATTTCGATGGATATTCTCAGCACCTTGCAGAACTTCAAGCCGGGCGGGCGTTAGGCGATGCAGAATAATTCGATTTATGTCGGGCTTTCGTCGCTCATCACGCTGGAACGGCGGATGGATGCCATTGCTCATAATGTCGCCAATGTCTCAACGGTCGGTTTCCGGGGCGAGGGCACCAAGTTCGATACCATCGTTTCGAACAAGGCCAGCGACGATGTGAGTTTCGCTACGGCGGGCAAGAGCTTCATCCGTACCGAAGCAGGCCCTATGATCAAGACCGACAATCCGCTGGATGTTGCGGTCAAGGGCGATGTCTGGATGTCGGTCTCGACACCGCAGGGGCAGATTTATACGCGTGACGGGCGCATGAACATGCTGCCGACGGGCGATCTCGTTTCCATCACCGGCCATCCGGTTCTCGATGTCGGCGGTGCCCCCATCGTACTCAATCCCGGCGGCGGCGCACCGAAGATTTCAAGCGACGGCGCAATCTACCAGAACGGAGCACAGATCGGTGCCATCGGTCTTTACACTATCCCGGCCGATGCCGACCTGACCTATGCAGGCACATCCGGCGTGATCCCGAACAAGCCTGCCCAGCCGGTGGCCGACGACAACAGCGTGGGCGTCGTGCAGGGCATGATCGAGGGATCGAATGTTGATGCCATGACGGAGATGACCCGCCTCATCAGCGTGAGCCGCGCCTTCGAGCAGGTCAACAATCTCTTGTCGCAGCAGGAAAGCACCGTCTCTGAAGCCATCAAGACCCTGGGCTCCAGAAACGGATGACGCCTGATCTGCCGCTCTCCCGTCTGGCCGCTTTTGCCCGTCAGCAATCGGTGGCGCCAAAGCCGCTCACCGGTATCGGCGGAACGGTGAGCGACGTGTCACGCTCGGCGATTGCCGTGCGCGGGCTTTCGCGTGATGCGCATTTGGGCGATGCGGTGGCGATCCACGCGCAAGGCGGCCAGAGCCTTGCCGAAATCATTCGGGTGGCTGACACGCAGGTGCTGGTCAAACCCTTCGATGACCGCATCATTCCGTCGCTTGGCGCTGCGGTTTTCGAGGAAGGGCCGATGCGCATCCGCCCGGCACTCGAATGGCGCGGACGTGTCATCAATGCGCTGGGCGAGGCGGTTGACGGGAAGGGCGCGTTGCAGCCCGGTACCCGGCCAATGGCATCCGAGAGCCTTGCACCGGCTGCCTTGCGCCGCGGGCGGGTGGATCGCGGCTTGCGTACAGGCGTCAATGTCATCGACATTTTCACGCCGCTTTGCTTCGGCCAGCGTATCGGCATCTTTGCAGGATCGGGTGTCGGCAAATCGACGCTGCTTGCGATGATGACGCGTGCGGCGGATTTCGACACGGTGGTACTGGCTTTGACCGGCGAGCGTGGACGCGAAGTGCGCGAGATGCTGGAAGAGACCATGGCAGGTCACCTGGACAAAACGATAACCGTGGTTGCAACGGGCGATGAAAGCCCGATGATGCGCCGCCTCGCGCCCAATACGGCGACGGCCATCGCCGAATATTTTCGCGATCTTGGTCAGAATGTCCTGCTGATCGTCGACTCCGTCACGCGCTTTGCCCATGCAGCGCGTGAAGTGGCGATTGCCGCTGAGGAACCGCCGGTTTCGCGTGGCTATCCGCCAAGCGTCTTCAGCCAATTGCCACGTCTTCTGGAGCGCGCGGGGCCGGGTATCACGGAAGCGGGAGGCAGCATCACCGGCATCTATTCGGTACTGGTCGACGGCGACGATCACAATGATCCGGTTTCCGACACGATCCGCGGCACGCTGGACGGCCACATCGTGCTTGACCGCGCGATTGCAGCGCAGGGACGCTTTCCGGCGGTCGATATTCCGGGCTCGGTTTCGCGCCTTGCGAAACACAATTGGACGCCGGAACAACGCAAGCTGGTCAGCCAATTGCGGGGCATGGTTGCCCGTTTTGAGGAAACGCGCGACCTGCGGGCCATCGGGGCGTACCAGAAAGGCCATGACGGCCTTCTGGACCAGGCGGTCGATCTTGTGCCGCGCATTTACGACGCCTTGCAGCAATCGCCGGAAACCGGCCTATCGGACGATCCCTATAACGACCTTGCCGCAGCACTGCGCGGCGACAGACAGGCGCAACACGCATGATGACGGGCTTTCGCAAGACAAAGGAAGAGAAACTCCTTGCAGATCTGACGGCGGAGGTCGAGGCCGCTGCACGACAGGAAGGCATGAAGAAGCCGCAGAGCAAGGTGGATCGCTACCTCAAGATCGCGGCCATCACACTCGCCGCCGGAAGTGCGATGCTGCCTTTCGTCACCTATCTTCAGCGCGTCGATCTGGGTTCGCCCGAGAAGGCCGAGCGCAAGATCATCGATCCGCTGGACCGTTCGGAACAGAAAACGGTGCGTCGTTTTCCGTCCTTCCGACCATCGGAGCAGGTTGCGCCGAATGCCGATGTGGACAACACGATGACAGGCTCGGTCATGTCGAACGGCAAGGGGCTTCCGGGCACCGGCATGGGCAATGGCGGCGATGGAAGCGGGGATGGGCAGGCGTTCCCGAAGCCGGTTTTCGCGCTGCGCGAAGTCGTCGGCGGCATGGCGATGATCGAGGATACGTCAGGCTACTGGTTCGTCGAAAAAGGCTCGTTGCTGCCGGATGGCAGTCACCTTGTCTCAATCGGTCGCGGTGCTGGCACCTGGCAGCTCACGACATCGTCGGGCGATGTGATTGAGATGCGGAGGTGAGGGGGAAGGCAATAAGGCCCTCCTGCCCTATCCTCCCGCAAGCTTGACGCAAGTTCCGGCCTTTAAGTTAATCAACTGTAAAGGCGGGAAACTCCATGAGCTCCATTCATCTTTTCGATCTGGCTGCAAGGCAGGCGCAGTGGTTGTCGGTGAGACAAGCCACTGTTGCGGGCAATGTCGCTAATGCGAACACGCCGGATTTCCGGGCGCGGGACGTGCAGCCTTTCGCGGATGTACTGGACAAGACGCAGCTTACCATGGCTGCCACCAGCCCCCTGCATCTGGAATCCGGGGCCGACGGGATTACCGGTGCGCGCCTGCGGCCGGACGACATCACCGAGCAGACCCATTCCGGCAATACGGTCGATGTCGAACAGGAAATGATGAAGGCCGGTGAGATCGCCCGCGAATATTCGCTCAACACAAGCATCGTCAAAGCGTTCCATCGCATGATGCTTTCGGTCGCGAAGGGGTAGTTATGTCTTCCGATGCCTTGCAAAGCACATTGAAGATCGCAGCGTCGGGCCTTTCAGCCCAATCGACGCGTCTGCGCATCGTTTCCGAAAACATCGCCAATGCGCAGTCCACCGCCGAGACTGCCGACGCCGATCCCTATCGCCGCAAGACGGTGTCCTTCCGTACCGAGCTGGAACAGGGCACAGGAGCCGCCGAAGTTCGCATTGCCGAAGTCGGCAAGGACACATCGCCCTTTATCGAGCAATACGAGCCGAGCCATCCCGCAGCGGATGAGCGCGGCTATGTCCGTTACCCCAATGTCAACATGGTCGTCGAAATGGCGGACATGCGCGAAGCCAATCGTTCCTATGAAGCCAATTTGCAGGTCGTGAAACAAGCCCGTGAGCTGATTTCCATGACCATCGATCTCTTGAGGAGCACATAATGTACGACTCGATCATGAGCATTTCGGCGCGCAATGCCCTGTCGCGCCTCTCGGAAACCGTAGCCGAAAAGGGCGTGGGTTCCACTTCCGCGCCGCAGGCTGTTCCGGCAGCTCCGGGTGCCTCGTTCGGCGAAGTTCTGTCTCAGATGACGGATTCCGTCGGCCAGAAGCTGCAGACGGCTGAAGCGACGTCCATTCAGGGCATCAAGGGCGATGCGCCGGTGCGCGATGTGGTCAGCTCAGTCATGGAAGCCGAACAGTCGCTTCAGACGGCCATCGCGATCCGCGACAAGATCGTGCAGGCCTATCTCGAAATCAGCCGTATGCCCATCTGATTTGCGGTAGCCAAGGATAAATAAGCCATGAAAGCCCTGACGATCGCCGCCACCGGCATGAACGCCCAGCAGCTCAATCTGGAAGTGATTGCCAACAACATCGCCAATATCAACACAACGGGCTTCAAGCGCGCGCGTGCGGAATTTTCCGATCTTCTTTATCAGTCCGAGCGTACGGCAGGCGTGCCCAATCAGGCTAACCAGTCCATCGTGCCGGAAGGCGCTCTGGTTGGCCTTGGCGTGCAGACGGCAGCGGTGCGCAATCTCCATATGCAGGGCAGTTTCAACCAGACCGGCAATCCATTCGATCTGGCTTTGACCGGCAAGGGCTGGTTTCAGATTCAGAGCCCGACCGGCGAGACGCTTTATGCGCGCGCTGGCGCGTTCAACAAGAATGCCGATGGCCAGCTTGTGACGCTCGATGGCAATCCTGTCGAACCGGCGATCACCATTCCGCCAGACGCCGTTGAAGTGACGGTCACCGATACGGGACAGGTTTTCGCCAAGCTGCAGGATCAGGTCAATCAGGTCGATCTCGGCCAGCTGACCCTCGCCAACTTCACCAATGAAGCGGGTCTGGAGCCGCTCGGCGGCAATCTCTATCGCGAGACGGAAGCATCCGGCGGTCCGCTGGTCGGCGTGCCAGGCGATCCGGGCTACGGCTCGATCAAGCAGGGCTATCTCGAAGCGTCGAATGTCGATCCGGTGAAGGAAATCACCGATCTCATCACGGCGCAGCGTGCCTATGAAATGAATTCCAAGGTTATTCAGGCTGCCGACGAAATGGCGGCAACCGTATCGAAGAACTTGCGCTGACGGTGATGGCGATGGGCTGTGTGAAGGCGATCTTTCAAAAGAAAAGGCTGGTTCTTGCCGGTGGCTTCCTGCTTGCCGCAATGGCTGGTGCAAGTGCGGCAGACCGCATCGCCTTTGTGGTGCCTTAGGCCACCGTCTATCCCGGCCAGATCGTAAGCGATACGGCATTGCTGGAGAAGCAGTTCTTCATCAATGCGCCGGCGGCGACCCAATATGTGCTGTCCCCGGATCAGGCGGCAGGCAAGGTGGCGCGCAAGACGCTGCTCCCCGGCAAGCCGATCCTCGTTTCCGCATTGGGGGAGCCGTCTCTGGTTACACGCGGTGTACCGGCGCCGCTGGTCTTTACCGCCGGTACGCTGACCATAACCGCCATGGGCACGCCGCTTGAATCCGGCGCGGTTGGCGACTTCATCAAGGTTCGTAACGTCGATAGCGGCATCATCGTGTCCGGCACGGTGCTGGCCAATGGGCGCATTCAGGTGGGGATGCAGTGAGAAAAACTTGCGCCGCCCAGATCGCCACTTTGTTCGCCGTCCTGGCGCTCGTTTTCCAGCCTGTTGCAGGATTTGCGGACGAGTCGTCGAAGAATGCGCGGGAATTCGGTTCCGCAGTGGATGCTGATGCCGATTGGCTTGGCTCGGGTGGCGATCCGTCGAAAATGGCCTATGCCGAACTTGGCCGGGGAAGCGCGGTTGCGCGCCTGAAGGATATCGCCACCATTCAGGGCGTGCGCGAAAACCAGCTTGTGGGCTATGGTCTTGTCATCGGCCTCAAGGGCACCGGTGACAGCCTGCGCAATTCGCCGTTCACCGAACAGTCCATGCGCGCCATGCTGGACAATCTCGGCATCAGCGCGCCGCGCAACTCCACCCGCTCTAAAAACACGGCTGCGGTCATCGTGACAGCGAACCTGCCCGCCTTTGCCGGTGCCGGTTCGCGCATCGATGTGACGGTATCGTCACTCGGCGATGCGACGTCGCTGCAGGGCGGCACACTGGTCATGACCCAGCTCATGGGTGCCGACAATCAGATTTATGCCGTTGCGCAGGGCAACATGATCGTGTCCGGCTTTGCGGCGGAAGGTGAAGCCGCAAGCGTGACGCAGGGTGTGCCGACTTCCGGTCGCATCCCCAATGGCGCGCTGGTCGAACGCGAAGTGGCGGGTAATTTCGGCAAGGAAACCGAAATGATCGTCGAGCTGCGCGATCCTGATTTCACCACTGCCGTGCGCGCTGCCGACACGATCAATGTCTTCGCCAAGCGCCGTTATGGTCGCGGTGTCGCTATTGCGCGCGACGCCAAGACGATCCGCCTGTCGCGTCCGAAGAACGTGCCTGCCGCACGTTTCCTCGCAGAGCTTGAAGGCCTGCCGATCACGACTGACGAAGTGGCGCGTGTGGTGGTTGACGAACGGACAGGAACTGTCGTCATCGGCGAGAAGGTGCGTATCTCCAAAGTGGCGATCAGCCATGGCAGCTTGACGGTTCGTGTAACAGAAACCCCGATGGTCGTTCAGCCAGAGCCGTTCAGCGATGGTGTAACGGCTGTCGAACCGAACACCGATATCGCCGTCAACCAGCAGAACGCCAAGATTGGCATTCTGACCGGCGCAAATCTTGAAAATCTGGTGAAGGGCCTGAACCAGATCGGCGTGAAGCCGACCGGCATCATCGCAATATTGCAAGCTATCAAGACATCCGGCGCGCTTCATGCGGAACTGGTGGTGCAATGACCATGGCTCATAAAATGATCCGGTATGGTTCGGCAGTAGCGCTGCTTCTGGCTGCCTCCGCTCCGGCATTGGCGCAGCAGGCGGTGACGCCAGCTCAAGCACCAGTAGAGGCATCGGCGGCACAGCAGCTTGCTTCTTCGCCGCCGCTTGGCAACCTCGATGAAATCCGCAAGTTCTGCGGCAATATCGACGATCAGGCGGCGGACGCCCGCTACGCGCTGCAGGCCAAGCAATTGACCGAGCTGAAGGCCGATGTCGAGGAACGGATGCGTGCGCTTGAGGAAAAGCGCCGGGAATATGAAATGTGGCTGAAGCGCCGCGACGAGTTTGTCAGCAAGGCGCAGGATTCGCTGGTCGACATCATCTCGAAAATGAAGCCCGATGCAGCGGCGGCGCAGATGGCGCTGATTGGCGACGAAGCGGCGGCAGCCCTGATCCTCAAGCTCAACCCGCGCGTATCCAGCATCATCCTCAATGAAATGCCGCCGGAAAAGGCCGCCAAGCTGGCACGCGTCATCGTCGGTTCGCAGCGCACGACGACTGCACCGCAGGCTGTGAAGGATCAGTCGGGCAGGGATCAGCGCGCCGCGGCGCAGTCCGGGAATACGGTTCAATGAAAAACAGCATGAACAAAGCAACCCTTACAGCAGCAGTACTGGTTCTTCTGGCCGGTTGTGCCACCAAGCCGGAGGAAATCGGTCGGGCACCCGATCTGTCCCCGGTTGCGGCCCATCTTGGTATGCAGAACAATCCGCAGTCCAACGGCTATCCGGCGCGTCCGAGCAAGGCGACCTATTCGCTCTGGGACCAGCGTTCGACCAATTTCTTCAAGGATCCGCGTGCGGCGACGCCGGGTGATGTCCTGACCGTCATCATTTCAATCAACGACCGCGCCAATCTCGATAACAAGACGGATCGCGAGCGTGTGTCGAAGGGCATTTACGGTGCCGGTGGTTCGTTTGCCACGAGCAGCAGCACGGGTGCCGGTGCCGGCGGCGACATGGATGCTTCGCTCAACACCCATTCCGACAGCAAGTCGAAGGGTAAGGGCACCATCGAGCGCAGTGAAGATATCCGCCTGCAGGTTGCTGCCATCGTCACCGATACGCTGCCCAATGGAAACATGATCATCCGCGGGTCTCAGGAAGTGCGCGTCAACAATGAGCTGCGCGTGCTGAATGTCGCCGGTGTCGTGCGTCCGCGCGATATTTCCGGCAATAACACGATTTCCTACGACAAGATTGCCGAGGCCCGCATTTCCTATGGTGGCCGCGGACGTCTGAGCGAGATTCAGCAGCCGCCTTACGGCCAGCAGATTCTCGATCAGGTTTCTCCGTTCTAGGGCGCTGAGCATGAGTGATACGACGGTAACGGAAAAAGACGGTAAGGCGAAAGGCTCCCTGACGGGGCTGCTGGCGGCTGTCGCGGTTCTGACCGTCATCGCGGGCGGTGGCGGCTGGTATCTGGGCGGCATGATTTCCGCCGATCAGCTGGCATCGGCCAAACCTTCCGGCAAGGAAGACAAGCCGAAGCAGGGCGACTTCGAATCGCGTTCCATCGGCACCGTCGTGCCCCTGCAGCCGATCATCACCAATCTCGGCATTCCGCAGAACACCTGGGTGCGTCTCGAAGCCTCGCTGGTGGCAAAGCCGGGCCATGAAATTCCGGCGGCGGTGGCGGCAAGCGTCGGCGATGATTTCCTGAGCTTCCTGCGCAGTGTCAACCTCATGCAATTGCAGGGCGCGGCCGGGCTTGCCTATTTGCGCTCCGATTTGGAAGAACGTGCGCGCCTGCGTTCGGAAGGCGCTGTCGAACGCGTTTTCATTTCGGCATTGGTCGTAGAATGAAAAAACTTCTTGGTCTTGGCGTTCTCCTGACGCTCGCTCTCACCGTTTCCGCACAGGCGCAGCAGCCGCTGACGCTCGACAATCTGCTGCCTGCAGGCAGTGGTGCTGCGAGCGGTCAGATCGTGCAGTTGTTCGGACTTCTGACGGTGCTTTCCATTGCGCCGGGCCTGCTCATCATGGTGACGAGCTTCACGCGTTTTGCCATCGCCTTTTCGCTTTTGCGTTCGGGGCTTGGCCTCCAGACCGCGCCTGCCAGCATGGTGATGATCTCGCTTGCCCTGTTCATGACCTTCTATGTCATGGCGCCCGCCTTCGACCGGGCCTGGAACAATGGCGTGCAGCCCCTGATGCGCAATGAAATCACGCAGGAAGCTGCTTTCGGTGAAATATCGCAGCCTTTCCGTGAATTCATGATGGGGCAGGTGCGTGACAAGGACCTGCGGCTCTTTGAAGATCTCGCTGATCCATCGTTCCGCACCGGCGATGACGGTATCGTCGATTTCCGCGTGCTGGTTCCAGCCTTCATGATCTCGGAACTGCGGCGTGGTTTTGAAATCGGCTTCCTGATCGTGCTGCCATTTCTGGTGATCGACCTCGTCGTGGCGACGCTCACCATGTCGATGGGTATGATGATGCTGCCGCCGACGGTGATCTCGCTGCCGTTCAAGATTCTGTTCTTCGTGCTGATCGACGGCTGGAATATTCTGGTCGGAAGCCTCATACGATCCTTTTCGTAGAGACTGGAACGAGCTGACACACCGCAGCTCGTTCCGAAAGTTCAGTTGTTGATGCGGACTGTCAGCTTATAGTCGCAGGTGTCATGATTGACCTCTTCGGCCACAAGAGTACAGGTGGGGCTGCTGCCGGTACCGTCGGACTTGATGAAATGCCGACTATAGCCCGACGCCTTGCATCCAGGTGCAGGATTGGTGAAGCTTGGCCCTTCAGCATAAACCGTCAACTGACACGACTTATAAACGGTGTTATCGGAATAGCGGTACCTCGCAATCATCGAACGTAGATAAGTATCATCTTCTGCCTTGTGTGTGAGGACGCCGGTTGCACCATTCGCAATTGTCGATGGTCGTGTACACTTTCCGTCGGGATTACAGGCGCCTTGTGTATAATTGATGGACTTGCCCGCATTGTTGATCCAGTTCACTGTGATCTGATTGTCGGCCAATGCAGCTGAAGCGGCGACGAGCGAAACAGCCAGAATTGAAAAACGAAGCATGATCTTCCTTCCATTAGTTAACACTTGTGGAACATAAGGCGAACATATGGAGTGGGGATAAGTTTGGACCGGTGGGTCGCGTCGATCTGTCAGGAACCCACTTGATGAAAAAGAAAACCTCAATTAGAATTTGAGCGGATTATTTAGTAATCTCTTAATATTTCGAGCTTACGACGATCCTCATGGTGGGTTTCCGCGCGTTACGCGGCAACAGGCATGATGCCGCTCCACCATGCCGGTAATATAAAAATCCGGCCTGTCCCTCAGATTGTTTTTCCCAAGGGGCAAAAAACTATGGCTAGCATTCTTACAAATTCGTCGGCTCTGACCGCTCTCCAGACGCTTTCTTCGACCAACAAGGCACTGGAATCAACCCAGAACCGTATCTCGACCGGTCTCAAGGTTGCCGGTGCATCCGACAACGCTGCTTACTGGTCCATCGCAACGACCATGCGTTCGGACAACAAAGCCAACTCGGTTGTGCAGGATTCGCTCGGCCTCGGTGCTGGCAAGGTTGACACAGCTTATACGGCCATGAACAAGGCCATCGAAGTTGTTGACCAGATCAAGCAGAAGGTTCTTCTTGCGAAGACTTCTGGTGCGGAAGATCGCGCCAAGATTCAGAGCGAAATCGCAACCTATGTTGCTCAGCTCAAGGACAATGTTTCCGGCGCCAACTATGCCGGCTCCAACCTGCTGACCTCGGATTCGTCGAAGGACACCGCTGATCCTACTGCCACCCCGGCAGTAGCTGAAAGCAATTCGCTCAACGTCATCACCTCTTACAACCGTGATGCTTCGGGCAAGGTAACGACCGGCACGATTTCCGTGAATTACTCCACGACGCGCCTTATCGATTCCGGCACCGGCACGGCTGCCGGCGTTCTCGACAAGAACGGCGGTGCATCTGCCAAGTCGATCCTCGACATCAATGTCGCTGATCTGACCGGCGTTACGGATTATGACGCTACGGACGTGGCTGGGACCGAAGGCGCGGCATTCGACAACCTCCTGACCGACATTGAAGCCGCTCTCGGCTCGATGGCAACTTCTGCTGCTGAATTGGGTGCCGCAAAGGCACGCATCGACATGCAGAAGGATTTCGTTTCGAGCCTTTCGGACTCGATCGAAAAGGGCGTTG
Organism: Ochrobactrum sp. BTU2; assembly: GCF_024539785.1. Lineage (NCBI taxonomy): Bacteria > Pseudomonadati > Pseudomonadota > Alphaproteobacteria > Hyphomicrobiales > Brucellaceae > Ochrobactrum > Ochrobactrum sp. BTU2. The sequence goes on from NZ_JAHWRG010000003.1 coordinate 725,965, forward strand.
GCCAGCTCGTTGACGCTGACATGAACAAGGAATCGGCACGTCTGTCGGCTCTTCAGGTTCAGCAGCAGCTCGGCGTTCAGGCTCTGTCGATTGCCAACTCGTCGAACCAGAACATCCTGTCGCTGTTCCGCGGCTAATCTGAGTAGACAGCAAGGGCGCCGGGTTGCCGGCGCTCGCGAGTTCTCAGGTAAATCAGGGGTTCGCATCCGAACCGACCTGATCGGATCGGATGTCTTTGGGCGGAAAACGGGGCGCGGGATTTATTCCGCGCCCCAATTCTTTGCGCTCAATACCAGTTTCCGGAAGCACTTGCTTCATCAGCCGCCACTTTCGCGCAAGCTTCGCGGGCTAGTTTGCATGCATCATTATGGCGGTGGTGTGGATGCAGCAGAATTTCCAGCAATTGATCGAACAGCTCAAGGGTACGCTCGGCAAGCTCGGCGCGCGAAAACTCATCGCGCTCGGACTGGTGGGCGCGGCACTCATGGGCGCGATCCTCTATACGAGCATCTATCTGAGCCGCCCATCCTACGAGACGCTCTATGTCGGCCTTTCGCGTGACGACGTGAACCGCATGGGCCTTGCGCTCGGTGAAGCAGGCATTCCTTTCGACGTGAAGGCTGACGGCTCGTCCATCCTCGTGCCCATCGGCAAGGCTGAAAATGCCCGCATGTATCTGGCTGAAAAGGGCCTGCCGACCTCGAACAATGCCGGTTACGAGCTGTTCGACAATATGGGTTCGCTCGGCCTCACATCGTTCATGCAGGAAATCACCCGCGTTCGTGCGCTTGAAGGCGAAATCGCCCGCACCATCCAGGCCATTCGTGGTGTGAAAGCCGCGCGCGTTCACATAGTCATGGCAGAAAAAGGCTCGTTCCGTCGTGGCGACCAGAAGCCGTCCGCCTCGGTCGTCATCCGCGCCGAAGGCGGCTTTGCTGCCGAATCTGCACAGTCCATCCGCCAGCTGGTCGCTGCCGCCGTTCCATCGCTCGATGCTTCCGCCGTCACTGTTCTTGACACCAACGGTCGTCTGCTGGCATCGGCTGGCGAAGCTGCCAATGGCGCAGCCCTCATGACCGCCTCGCTGGAACAGCAGGTTGCAGGCAATGTAGACGACAGCATCCGCAAGGCGCTTGCGCCCTATCTCGGCATTGGCCATTTCCAGACGAGCGTTCAAGCCGTGCTCGATACGGACCGCCGCCAGATCAACGAGACGACCTACGATCCTGAATCCCGCGTCGAGCGTTCCGTACGTGTTGTCCGTGAAAGCGGCGATTCCCGCAACAATCGTAACGACAATGCAACCGGTGTGGAACAGAACATTCCGCAGGAAGAAATCCAGAACCGCAACGGCGAAAGCTCGACGGAAAAGACCGACCGCCGCGAGGAACTGACCAATTACGAAATGAACAGCAAGACTGTCTCCACCGTCAGCGATGGTTATACCGTCAAGCGGCTGTCCATTGCCGTGGTCATCGATCAGGCGCGCCTTCTGGAAACTGCGGGTACCACACCGCCGCCTGCCAATTTCGTCGATCAGCAGATCACCAAGATCCGCGACCTCGTTGCAACGGCTGCCGGTCTCAATGCGGATCGCGGTGACGTCATTAATGTGACGGCGGTGAACTTCCTCGACCCTGCCGGTGCCGATATGGAGCCGGTCTCCACGCCGTGGACCGATACTGTGCTTCGCCAGAGCGGCTCTTATGTCAATGCGCTTGCAATCCTTGCCGCCGTTGGTCTCCTGATCTGGTTCGGTCTGCGTCCGCTGCTGCGTGACCAGAATGCCAAGCCAACCGGCACGGAAGTGGCCGTCCGCGAGACGAGTGAAGTGGCAATGCCGAATTTCGTCGGCGGTCAGGCGGCTGGTGAAGGCGTGCAGGCTGTCATCGGTGGGCCGGAGGCCTATGCCGATCAGATGAAGACCAGCCTCAGCGATCTTCGCCAGCGCATGCGCATGCCTGCCAAGCTACGTCTGGAGCAGATGATCGACATGGATGAGGAGCGCGTCGCCTCCATTCTCAAGCAGTGGATTCACGAAACCGCCGCGAGCCGCGAAGCCCAACCATTGAGGGAATCGGCCGTAAAGGCTTCGGCCATGCCGGAGCTTGAGGCGGCCTGACGATGAGCGCGCTTTCCCTCAGCCGTTATCTTCCCGATTTTTCGACCCATCATATTGAGGATGAGGCGATCGAGATCATTGCTGCGCCTGCGCCGCAGATGCCGCTGAAAGACACACCCCCGCCACAGGCAGGCGGCGATGGAGCGAAGCGCCCCGTCTCGGCTGAGAAAGCCGCCGCTGCCGAGCAGGCCGAAGTCGCCGCTATCATCGCCATCGAGGAAGAAAAGCGCCTGGCATTCGAAGCAGGGCGCGAGGACGGCCACCGGGAAGCCCAGGCGCTTTACGACGCTGAAAAGACGCGGCTTTTGCGCGAGCATGAGGCCGAGATCGAGACATTGCGCGCTGCATTTTCGCGTGAGCAGGCCTTGCTCTTGGCGGGTAGTCTGACCGAAGCGCTGACCGCGCTTGAACGAAACTTTTCCGGTCAGATCGCCGAAATCCTGATGCCTTTGCTGGCGGAAAAGATGGAGCGTGAGGCGGTCGCGGAATTTGCGCGGCGCATTGCGGCGCTGGCGCTCGATGGCGAAGCACCGGAAATCTCCGGTCCGGCGCGACTGATTGTGCCGCTTCGCGATCATGCGGCTCTGCTGCCGTCAGGTTGCCGGTTTTCAGAAACCGGGGCGGAAGAACTTTCCTTTTCCTTTGGCGACCGGAAGCTTGAAACGCGCATCGCGCCGCTTCTTGAAGAATTGAAGGCTGCGGTTCAATGAGCATCGATCCCGAAACCAAACGTGAGATCATCATTGTTCGCCGGGGCGGGCACGACGATCATGACAGCCATCATGGTGGCGTGTGGAAGATTGCCTATGCCGACTTCATGACTGCAATGATGGCCTTCTTCCTCGTCATGTGGCTCATCAATGCCGCCAATGAGGAAACCAAGGCAGCGGTTGCCAGCTATTTCAACCCCGTCAAGCTGATGGACCGGCATTCAAGCTCCAAAGGCGTGCAGGACGTCGAGGAAAAAGACGGCAAGGTTCGCTATGAGAGCGACCAGAAGATCGAAAACAGCACGAAGGTCATCAACGATACGACGGTTGCGCCGCCAAGCGACCAGGAAGAGCGCCAGCTTTTCCGCGAACCCTATGCAGTCCTCTCGGAACTGGCTCATGAAACCGGTGTTCTGCAGAACCAGTCGGCCAAGGGCGATGGCGGCACCTCGCAATCCGGTCCGGCAACGGGTGCCGAAGGCGGTGAAGCCTATCGCGATCCGTTCAGCCCGGATTACTGGTCGAGCAAGGCTGTCGATGACCTGACCCCGCCTGATGCTGCGCCTGCCACGCCACCCAAGCCAGAAGCAGCGCAGGCGAAGCCGGAAGAGGCTGCAAAACCCGCAGAAACGCAGGAGCAGCTCATTGCCGACCTGAAGAAGGCGGCTGAGGGCGAAGCCGCGAAAGACGGGGTTGAGGCGAAGAAGGCCGAGCCGATGCCGGATGTGACGGTCGTCCCGGTCGATGGCGGTGTGATGATCCAGCTCACCGACAAGATCGATTATGGCATGTTCACCATCGGCTCGGCCAAGCCGGATGCCCGCGTGGTGCAGATGCTGGAGCGTATAGCGCAGGTGATTTCCCGCCAGCCGGGTGAAGTCATCATCAGTGGGCATACGGATGCGCGCCCGTTCAAGAGCGCGACCTATGATAACTGGCGTCTGTCTTCGGCGCGGGCGCAGATGGCTTATTACATGCTGGTTCGCGGCGGGCTCGATGAAAAGCGTGTGCTGCGCGTTGAAGGCTATGCTGACCGCCAGCCCAAGAACGCCAGCGATCCGAATGCGGCTGAAAACCGCCGCATCGATATTTTCCTGAAATCCGCTCCATGATGCAGCTCGCCATGCGCTCTTTGCTGGCATGTGTTGCAGGCTTCTCCCTGATGGGAGCGGCCTATCCAGTCTTTGCGCAAACGCAGGCACTGGCTGAGACCCGCGCGCTGCCGGTGCTGGAGCCTTACAAGCTCGTGCGTTCGCTGCGCATGCTGCAGGATCAGGTCGTCGCCGGAAAACCGGAAGCAGTGGTGATGCTGAACAAGCTTCTGGGCTTTGTCAGCGCGGATATGGGCCGAGCGTCGAATGACGTCTGGAGCAATCCGGAAAATGTCTATGCGGCGATCATCTATCTCTTCAACGGCGGCAATCCGGAAGCGGTGCGCAAGGTTCTTGCCGACCTCAAGACCGATGCGGTGCCGCCGGAGCTGGTCAAGGGCGCATTGGCCTATGCTTCCGGCCAGACGATTGAGGTGGTGAAACTTTTCTCGGTCCCGCTTTCGCCTGATGTTCCGGCGGAACTGAAGGCATCCATCGTGCTTGTCACCGCTAGCCAGATGACCGCCTTCGACCCAGCGACGGCCTTGATGCGGCTTGATCAGGTGCGACTCGATGCGCCGGGCACCTTGTTTGAGGAGGCGGCAATCCGCCGTTCGATGCCGATTGCGGCCAAGCTCGGCGATGCCGACAAGATCAGGCTCCTGTCGCGAAACTATCTCCAGCGCTTTCCGCGTTCGCCCTATATGCGTGATTTCATGGCGCAATTTGTCGATGCTGCGGTGAAACTCAACGACCGTATCGGCAATGCGGAGCTGGCAAAACTGATCGGCTCTGCCGATCCGGTGATGCAATATTCGCTTTATCTACAAATCGCGCGCGGTGCGCTTGTAGATGGCCAGACGGAGCGGGCGCGTTTCATGTCGGCAGAGGCAAAAAAGCTTGCTGACAGGCTGAAGGCCGACCCTACCCGCGCCAATCTTTATGCTGCTGCAAGCGATGTGGCTTCGGATTCGGCGGGCAGCGCGCTGCGTGAACTGTCGCAGATTTCACCCGACAAATTGCAGGAGCGTGACCGGAAATTGTTGAAGGCCGCTGAAGCGGTCGGCACGGTGGTTACACGCACTCCAGATGCTTTGCCGCCTGCAAAACCGGCTCTCACCGAACGGGATGTGCCGCCAATGGCAGTGGCGGATTCGCAGGAGCATGAGGCCGTAAAACCTGAGCCGACCCCGGCGGCGGTTAGCATGAAGCCGGTCAAGAACCAGCCGGAAGACGACTTGCAGAAAACGATGGAAGATGCGCGGCGCAAGCTCGCCGAGATCGATGCCTTGCTAGGAAAGACCGTTCAATGAGCATTGATATTTTGCTGAATTCCACCAGCCGACTTGCTTCGCTCGCCCGAAATTCAGGTCCTTCCCAGGCAAAAGCCGAGGGTGAGGCGCAGGATAATGCTGACCCGGCAAAATTGTTCAGTTCGCTTCTCGAAAAGCCTCAGGGCAAGGTCGAAAAGAAGAGCGACGGCGAAGCCAATGCGGGTTCGGATGAGACAGATACGAAGGATGAGGAAGGTTCAAAGCCGGTCGCTCTGTTTGCCCTGCCACAAAATCTCCTTTCTTTGGACGCTTCTTCGCCTGAATTGAAAGGGGCAAATCACAGTTTTTCCACGCCGAATACTGCGAAAAACGACACAAATGCCCCCGATCCGCTTTCTGCCTTAATTAAAGACATCGATCCGAAACAGGTCGAGGGGCAGGGGGGCGAGCTGCAGGCCGATCTGAAGAAGCGCACGCCTGAAACAGTGCCTTCGAAGGCTGCAGCAATCCCAACGGCCAGCACCAAACCGGATCAGGCAATCAATCAGGACGCACCGAAGGCTACCGGCGACAATCAGGCCGAAAACGCTCCAGACGATCTCGCCAGCCTTCTGAAAACTGATAAGGGGTCGGCACAGCAGCAGTCGGGTCAAATGCCTGACAGAACTGATATCCAGCAGCAGCCACCCGCAAAGGGTAACGCGCCTGCAGACATCAAGGCAGCCACCACGCCATCGCAGGCAGCAGCCCGGATAGCCGACATTCAGGTTGTTTCCGAGCGCAGCTTCGGAACGGTCAAGACCTTGCAGATCAGGCTCGATCCGGTTGAGCTTGGAGCAGTGACGGCGCGTATCCGTGTGGCGTCGGAAGGTATCGAGGTGCATCTCGTTGCTGAAAAGACCCATGCGGCGGAAGCGCTCGCCGCTGACCGCTCGATGATTGAGAAAGCACTGAAAGCGGCGGGCATTGCAGACGATGCGAAAATTTCGGTGACCGTCGCCGACCGCAACGTGGCAGGTGCCGTGCAGCAGGCACAGGCATCGCAGAATGCGGGCCAGCAACAGGCCAGTGGCCAGCAACCGGGCCAGCAGCAAGCTTTCAACATGCAGCAGGGCTTCGACGGGCGAAACGGTGCTGAGGCACAGGCGGGTTTTATGGGCGGTGAGGGCAGGCAAAATGGCGAATCCGGTCAGGCAGGACGCGAGCGTTCAGACATGCAAACCGCTCATGACAACGGGAACGGTATTTCTCGCAATGATGGCCGCGGCCGCGGTCTGGTTGTCTGATAGCAGCCCGGCCCGCGCCGAAAATATCTGCGAGCGTGAAATGCATCGGGCATCCGCCCGCTACGATGTGCCGCTTGGCATACTCTACGCGGTCGGCCTCACGGAAACCGGTCGTAAGAACTCGCTGCAACCTTATGCGATGAATATTGAAGGCCGTGCCGAATTTATGCCATCGCAAATGGCGGCGGTGAGACGCTTCGAGGAAGTGCGGGCCGAAGGTGCGAAGCTGGTCGACCTCGGTTGCATGCAGATCAACTATTATTATCACGGCAAGGAATTTCCGTCGGTCGCCGCGATGCTGATGCCGAGCCTCAATGTTGATTATGCGGCGCGTTTTCTGCGGCAGCTTCGACAGCGCGAAGGCAACTGGACGATGGCGGTTGCGCGCTATCACGCAGGCCCGAACAACGACCCCGCCCAGAAGCGTTATGTCTGTCGCGTGATGACGAATATGGTCGCCACCGGCTTCGGAAACTGGACGCCACAGGCACGAAGCTTCTGCTTCGGCTGAACAGGGATCCCTTGGAATTTTACAGGTTGTAACAGAACGTCAGATACACCCGGTTTGTCTATGTTCAACCTGTGATTGCCGGGTCCGGTGGAAGCTAAATTAGCACGCGGATTTTTAAGCCCTTGTAAAGAATCGTAAAAGTTCGTGAGCCGTTAACATCTGGTTAAGGTTCTTACGGCTAAAGAGGTAGGCGCATTGCAATCAGTGCGATTCCCATTAAATTAGAATATACTAAATTGCCTCCCAATATATTGCGGGCAACTAATTGCCATTGTTGCTGATTCCTCCTGCCAGTTATTCCTATCGTGCTTGGGCTAACATATTGATTCGGAAGGCGGGCCGATGATTGTTGTCGTAGACGACAGGGACATAGTGACTGAAGGATACTCTTCCTGGTTCGGTCGCGAAGGCATCACGACAACAGGTTTTACCCCTACCGATTTCGACGAATGGGTCGAGAGCGTTCCACAACAGGATATTATGGCTGTCGAAGCTTTTCTGATCGGCGAATGTGCAGATCAGCATCGCCTTCCAGCCCGGATTCGTGAACGCTGCAAGGCGCCCGTCATCGCCGTCAACGATCGCCCCTCGCTTGAACATACACTTGAGCTGTTTCAATCCGGGGTTGACGATGTTGTTCGCAAACCGGTGCATGTGCGTGAAATCCTTGCGCGCATCAATGCGATCCGCCGCCGTGCAGGTGCATCAGCTGCTTCCAACGACAGCGGCACTGAGCTCGGCCCGATCCGTGTTTTCTCCGATGGTCGTGATCCGCAGATCAATGGCATCGATTTTCCACTGCCGCGTCGCGAGCGCCGCATCCTGGAATATTTGATCGCCAATCGCGGTCGTCGCCTCAACAAGGCGCAGATTTTCAGCGCGATCTACGGCATCTTCGACAGTGAAGTCGAAGAAAACGTCGTTGAAAGCCATATCAGCAAGTTGCGGAAGAAGCTGCGTGAGCAGATGGGTTTCGATCCGATCGATTCCAAGCGCTTCCTCGGCTACTGCATCAATATCGAATGATATTGCTGCATCTCCATAATCCCCAGTATCGCGATTTCGAGCGCATTTGCGGATTTCTGAAATCGTGCCGGTCCCCTCAGTAAAAGCGTAGAAAATCCCGAGGCTACAGTTTCACGCAAGCGTGGTCCATTAGCTTTACCGCGGATGATTGGATCGGTGTGCCGATTCAGTCGCTCGGTTTCACGAATTCCAGCCCGATGGTTTCGGACTTTGAGCTGGTTGCTACAACTAATCAGGAGCTGCCAATGAGCCTCTACGGTATGATGCGGACCGGTGTTTCGGGAATGAACGCGCAGGCGAACCGCCTGTCGGCGGTCGCTGACAACATCGCGAATGCGAGCACCGTCGGTTACAAGCGTGCGGAAACCCAGTTTTCGTCGCTCGTTCTGCCCAGCACTGGCGGACAGTATAATTCCGGCAGCGTTCTGACTGATGTTCGTTACGGCATTTCCGACCAGGGCGGCATCCGCTCCACATCGTCCACGACAGACCTTGCCATCGACGGCAACGGCTATTTTGTGGTGCAGGGGGCGGACGGCTCGACCTTCCTGACCCGTGCTGGCTCCTTCGTTCCCGACAAGAACGGTAATCTGGTCAACTCAGCCGGCTATTATCTGTTGGGCGCGGGCCCGAACGACCCGGCTGGCGCGCTGACAATGGCCGGTTTGAACATCATCAATGTCAACAGTGCAGCACTTCCGCCGGAGGCCAGCACGTCTGGCAATTTCACGGTCAATTTGCCGTCTACCGATCAGATCCCGGCGGCGGGTGAGTTCAATCACAAGACGTCGCTGATTTCCTATAATGACAAGGGCGAGAAGATCACGCTCGACGTTTATTTCACCAAGACCGGTGCGGATGAATGGAGCGTCACGGTCAAGAATGCTGCCGACGATGCAGTGGTCGGTGGTCCGACGACGCTGACATTCGATCCGACAACAGGCGACATGACGTCTGCCGGTGGTGTTGCGGTTGATCTTGGACCCTATGGCGGTCAGAATCTCAATCTCAATCTGGGTGCATCCACGCAGCGCGCAGGTGACTACACCATTTCGCAGGCGCAGATTAACGGTCAGGCACCATCTGCGGTCAAGGGCGTGGATGTGGCCAATGACGGTTCGGTCGTCGCCATCTACGAAAACGGCACACAGAAGGTTCTGGCGCGTATTCCGCTGGCCAATGTGGCAAGCCCTGATCGCATGACGGTTGTGAGCGGCAACGTGTTCCTGCCGAGCGCGGACTCGGGCGATGTCCGCCTCGGTTTCCCGCAGAGCGACGGCATGGGCAAGGTCATGTCGGGCACATTGGAGGAATCCAACGCCGATATTGCGCAGGAACTGACCGACATGATCGAGGCGCAGCGCAGTTATACGGCCAATTCGAAAGTATTCCAGACCGGTTCCGAACTGATGGACGTGCTGGTCAATCTGAAGAGATAAATCGAGACGATTCCGGGGATGGCGAAAAAGTCTTCCCCGGAATTGCAGCATTGAGAATACGGACCGTTCAGGCAACAGACACGGTCCGCACATGGGGCAGTTCCGATATCAGCGGAATCATCAGGGGCTTTCCAGGTGTTTGTTTTAGCCGCATTTCCGGACGCGAGACCGCTTCGCGCTTTTCGGGGATGCACTTGTAGGATGGGGTAAGATGTCGCTTAGTTCTGCTCTTCTGACGGCCAAAAGTTCGCTTGCGGCAACGTCCAAGCAGACCTCCGTTGTCTCTCGCAATATTGCGGGCGCCAACGATCCGGATTATTCCCGGCGCACGGCTTCTCTCGTATCGGGGCCCTACGGTTCTCTTTACGTGGGCATCAGCCGGTCGGCGGATGAAGCCTTGTTCAACAAGTTCATCCAGTCCAACAGTACGGCTTCTTCCTCTTCCATTCTCGCAGGCGGGCTTGACCGCCTTTCGTCGCTTTATTCGGCAGATAATTATTCAGGTTCGCCATCGGCACTGATCGGCGATTTGCGCGATGCACTCCAGACCTTTGCCGCTTCTCCGTCCAACAGCGCGCTTGGCGACAGTGTTGTCTCCACGGCGCAATCGCTTGCCAATGCGCTCAATGCCGGAACCAAGCAGGTTCAGTCGCTGCGCAATGATGCGGACCGTGAAATCGCGGATTCCGTCGCCAACATCAATGATCTTCTCGCCAAGTTCGAAAAGATCAATCAGGAGATCGTCGGGGGTACGCGCGCCAATCGCGATGTCTCCGACTATATGGATCAGCGCGACTCGATCCTGAAGCAGCTTTCCGGCGAGATCGGCATCACCACCATGATGCGCGGCGATAATGACATGGTCATTTTTGCCGAGAACGGCGTGACACTCTTTGAGACCACGGCGCGCAAGGTGAGCTTCGAGCAATCGACTGTGCTGGCGCCGGGTATTGCCGGCAAGGCGGTACTGGTGGATGGCGTTCCGCTCAACCACGAGACATTCGACCAGCCTTATGGAACGGGCCGCCTGAGCGGCTTGCTGCAGCTGCGTGACCAGATCGCCCCGCAATATCAGATGCAGCTTGATGAGATTGCGCGCAATCTGGTGACGATGTTCGCCGAAAGCGACCAGACCGGCGTTGGCGCGGACAAGACGGGCCTGTTCAGCTGGGCCGGTTCGCCGGATGTTCCCGGTGCGGGCGTCTCGGCAGGCATTGCAGGCACTATCAAGGTGTCGTCGGCCTTCGTTACGTCGGAAGGCGGCAGCTCACTTCTTCTGCGCGACGGTGGGGCCAACGGGGCTGACTACAAGTACAATAGCGAAGGTGGGGCAGGTTTCAGCGATCGCCTGCGTGCGCTCAACGAAGCATTCTCCGAGCCGATGACTTTCAATTCGGTGGCGGGTCTGGCGACAAACTCCAGCCTGACGGACTACAGCTCATCATCGATCAGCTGGCTTGAAGGCAAGCGCCAGAAGGCCAACAGCGAATTCTCCTATAATGCGACGATTGCCAGCCAGGCAGACGCAGCCCTTTCCAACGCCAATGGTGTCGATATGGATACCGAAATGGCGCTGCTTCTCGATCTTGAACATTCCTATCAGGCATCGAGCCGGGTGCTGACCACGATCAGCGCAATGCTCGACGATCTTCTCAACGCGGTGTGAGGCCAATGAAAGCGCAATCGATTTCCACCTATGGCGCAACGTCAGCCCTGCGAGCCCTTGTGGCGAAGAACAAGGCCGAAATGTTGAAGGCGCAGCAGGAAGCGACCACGGGAACCGTGTTCGATGTTGGTCTGTCGCTTGGCTCCAAGTCTGGCCAGACCGTATCGTTGCGCAAGGAATATGATCGCCTGAGCGTGCTTACAGACATGAACAAGCTGGTGCAGCAGCGCATGAATGCGACGCAGACCGCTGCCGGCACGATCATCGAGAACACGCAGAACTTTCTGGGCGACCTGACGGGCGCCAACAATACCGCCGAAAGTGCCTCCACGATTGCGAAGTCGGCAAAGTCTATTCTCAACTCCGTCACCGGTCTGCTCAACACCAGCTATAACGGCGAATATATCTTTGCCGGTGTAAACACTGATGTGAAGCCGGTTGCCGACTATACCGAAGGCAGCGCCGCGCAGACAGCGGTGCGCCAGGCGTTTCAGACGCATTTCGGTTTTGCCATCGACGATCCGCAGGTGGCGAACATCACCGGCGACGAAATGAAGGCCTTTCTGGAAGGTGATTTCGCTGACGAGTTCAACGATGCCAACTGGGCCGCAAACTGGTCGGATGCATCGGACACGGTGATCAAGAGCCGTATTTCGCCGACAGAAACGGCGGATACATCGATCTCGGCCAATGCTGACGGTTTCCGCAAGACCATCATGTCGGCGGTCATGGTGGCCGAATTCGCAACCATCGGCCTCAATAACTCGGCTTTTGAAGCCCTGACGCATCAGGCCATGCAGACGACGACGACGGCGATCACCGAAACCACCTCGGAACAGACGACGCTCGGTCTCGCCCAGTCGCGCACCGAAGCTGCAACCACGCGCATCGCGGCACAGCAAAAAATCCTGAACCAGTCTGTGCTCAATCTCGAAGAAGTCGATCCTTATGAAGCGGCGACACGCGTCAACGCTCTGAAGACACAGATTGAAACGTCCTATTCGCTGACGGTTCAGCTGCAGAATATGAGCCTGCTCAACTATCTCAGATAGTTGAGATGAAATGAGGACGGACGCAGCATGATGCGAGCCCGTCCGAACTGATAGACGGAGAAACCATGTATCAGATGCGCTACGAAGATGTCATGAATGACGATATGGCGAGCGCCAAGGAACGGGAACGGGCATTGTTCGACCGTTCCATCGCAATGCTCGAGGCAGCGAAGGCAAATGGCAGCGGCTCGCGTGAGGCGATTGACGCGGCCTATTTCACGACAAAGCTCTGGACCACGATCATCGATGATCTGGGGTCCGAGGAAAATGTGCTGCCGAAGGAACTGAAGGCCGCGATCATTTCCGTCGGTATTTTCGTGCTGAAGGAAATCGAGCGCATCCGTCAGGGCGAAAGCAATGATTACGCCACGCTGATCGAGATCACACAATCGATCCGGGATGGGCTTTGAGATGACCCCAAACGGAAAACCGGCCATTCGCCTTTCGCTGCGCGCGGGCGAACGAATCTTCATCAACGGTGCCGTACTGAGAGCCGACCGCAAGGTCTCGCTCGAACTCCTGAACGATGCGACCTTTCTTCTGGAAAACCATGTTCTCCAGCCGGAAGACACAACCACGCCGCTGCGCCAGCTCTATTTCGCCGCGCAGATGATGCTGATCGAACCGGCCATGCGCGAACAGGCCCACTCCACTTTCGCGCAGATGCTGAAAGGCATGTTCTCGACGTTCAAGGATGCGGAAATCCTGAATGCGCTGAAGCTGGTCGACGAGCTGGTGCATAACGGGCGCATTTTCGAGGCGCTCAAGACAATTCGCGCGCAATATCCACGCGAGGCCGAACTGATGGGCCTTGAGAGCCCTGTTTTGCCCGTGGCTGCGACCCGGAAATCTGCGGAGGCAAACCCATGACCACGACACCGCCGATTGGCACAAATACGACGAATAACAACACGACGAACAACAGCAATTCCGCGGCCAACAAGGCGAGCGTCGATTACAATTCATTCCTGAAACTTCTGGTGACCCAGATGCAAAATCAGGATCCGACGCAGCCCATGGACGCGACGCAATATGTTTCGCAGCTTGCGACCTTCTCCAATGTCGAGCAGGCCGTGCAGATGAACAGCAAGCTTGAAACGCTGATCGCCAATACGTCTCTGACACAGGCCGAAGGCTGGATCGGTCGCACGCTGACCAATGCCGATGGCAGCATATCGGGCGTCGTGAAATCCGTTACCATCCAGTCAAACGGCATGTTGGCCGAACTGGAAGACGGCAAGACGCTGATGATCGGTGCAGGCGTCAAGATCAGCTAGGACCGATGCGGTGAACGAAGCCGACGCGCTTGATATCGTCAATTCTGCGATCTGGACCGTGCTTATGGCAAGCGGTCCGGCGGTGCTTGCCGCCATGCTTGCAGGCATCGGCATCGCACTTTTCCAGGCGCTGACGCAGATTCAGGAAATGACGCTGACCTTCGTGCCGAAGATCATCGTCATTTTCGTCGTGCTGGCCCTCACCGCGCCGTTCGTCGGTGCGCAGATCAACTCCTTCACGCTGCTGGCCTATTCTCGTATCGAGAAGGGGTTCTAGCACGTAGCCTTCGCGCAAGCTTCGCGAGCTAAGGTCCGTCCCGAAACAGGAGATGGATGTGCAGCAGGCAGCGGCTAAACCCTTGATGAAAAGCGGACTTCTGACCGGCAGCGATATGGGGCTGGCGGTTGGCATCATCATCATCCTGACCGTGCTTTTCCTGCCTGTTCCGGCTGTCGTGCTGGATATCGGCCTGGCATTTTCGATCGCGTTCTCGGTTCTGATCCTGATGGTTGCGCTCTGGATCCAGCGCCCGCTCGATTTTTCCGCCTTTCCGACGGTACTGCTGATCGCCACCATGATGCGATTGTCGCTGAATATCGCGACGACGCGCGTGATTCTCACCCATGGCAATGAAGGCTATCTCGCCGCAGGACACGTGATTCACGGTTTCTCGCAATTCGTGATGGGCGGCGACTTCGTCATCGGTCTGGTCGTTTTCTGCATTCTCATCATCGTCAACTTCCTCGTCATCACCAAGGGCGCGACGCGTATCGCGGAAGTGGGCGCGCGCTTCACCCTCGATGCCATTCCCGGCAAGCAGATGGCCATCGATGCCGACCTGTCGTCCGGCCTGATCGATGAAAAGGAAGCGCAGCGCCGCCGTCGCGAACTGGAAGAGGAAAGCTCCTTCTTCGGCTCCATGGACGGTGCTTCGAAATTCGTGCGTGGCGATGCGATTGCCGGTCTCATCATCACCGCCGTCAATATTTTCGGCGGCATCATCATCGGCGCTACGCGCCACGATATGGATATTGCGCACGCAGCCGATGTCTTCACCAAGCTGTCGGTCGGCGATGGTCTGGTAACGCAGATTCCGGCCCTGATCGTCTCGCTTGCCGCCGGTCTTCTGGTGTCGAAGGGCGGCACACGCGGCTCCGCCGATCAGGCGATCTTCGGTCAGCTGGGTGCCTATCCGAAGGCGCTTCTGGTTGCGGCGATGCTGCTCTTCGTCCTCGGCATCATGCCGGGCCTGCCAGCCTTCCCGTTCTTTATGCTCGGTGGCGCAATGGCTTTCATCGGTATTGCCGTACCCCGTCGGCAAGCGCGCCAGCGTGAGGCGGAAGCCAACGAGGCCGGCAAGAAGCAGCGCGAAGCGGAAGAGCAGGAGCGCAATTCCGTCAAGGCGTCGCTCGAAACCAACCAGATCGAGCTTTGCCTCGGCAAGCAGCTTTCCGCCCGCCTGATCGCATCGCAGCAGGAGCTGGCGCATCGCGTCAACAAGATGCGCCGCAAGTTCGCGCAGGAATACGGTTTCGTCATCCCTGAAATCAAGGTCACGGACGATATCGCGCTTCCGCCGAAAAGCTATCGCATCAAGATTCACGGTACGGCCGTTGCCAGCCACGAGCTGCGCGTCGGTGAAACGCTTGTCGTGCTTGGCGACCGCCCGATCCCATCCATTCCGGGTGAGGAAGTGCGCGAACCGGCCTTCGGTATGCGCGCCTATTCCGTGCCGGAAACCTTTGCGTCCGATCTCCGCCGCGATGGCTATATGACCGTGGACAATCTCTCAGTCCTGCTGACACATTTGAGCGAAATCGTCCGCAACAATCTGGCCCAGCTTCTTTCCTACAAAGATATGCGCATTCTGCTGGACCGTCTCGGCTCTGAATATCGCAAGCTTCTGGAAGATATCTGCCCGACGCATATTTCCTATTCGGGCCTGCAGGCGGTGCTGAAGCTGCTGCTCGCCGAACGCATTTCTATCCGCAACCTGCATCTGATCCTTGAAGCCATTGCGGAAATCGCACCGCTCGTTCGCCGCCCGGAAATGATCGTGGAACATGTCCGTATGCGCATGGCGCAGCAGATTTGCGGCGATCTTTCAGACAATGGCGTGCTGAACGTTCTGCGTCTCGGCAATCGCTGGGATCTGGTCTTCCACCAGAGCCTCAAGCGTGATGCCAAAGGTGAAATCGTCGAATTCGACATCGATCCGCGCCTGCTGGAACAGTTCGGCACCGAGGCCTCCACCGTCATTCGTAAGCATTTCGACAATGGCGAACGTTTCGTGCTGGTTTCGTCACCGGAAGCGCGGCCATACATTCGCATGATTATCGAGCGCTTGTTCGCCACCCTGCCTGTCTTGTCCCATGTCGAAATCGCACGTGGCGTGGAGGTGAAGTCACTCGGCGCGATTTCGTAAGAGGACAGCGTTCGTCGATCCTCTGATCCTTCGAGACGGTTCCCTTCGCTTTGCTCAGGACACCTCCTCAGGATGAGGGAGCGAGGGTTGGAGACGCCCTGCCCGCGCTCAGGACACCTCCTCAGGATGAGGAAAGAGTTCTAGCGTCCACACCCCTCATCCTGAGGAGCCATGCCGAGCTTGTCGAGGCTTGGCGTCTCGAAGGGCGAGGGGATTAGTTATTGCTTCATATAATGGAAGGGCCTTGAGTGCCTGTCGCGCAACTGCCGCTCAACGAAATCATTCTGGCCGCCGTTCTGGCGTTCTGCCGCATTGGCGCGTGCCTGATGCTGATGCCGGGGCTTTCGAGTGCGCGCATTCCGTTGCAGGTCAGGCTCTACATCGCACTGGCCTGCTCATTCGCGGTCCTGCCGCTGGTGTTGCAGCGTATCGTTACCGTTGTCGATGCCGGGCAGCCGTGGACCCTGTTCCGCCTGATGGCGAGCGAAATGTTCGTCGGCGCGGTGATCGGCATTCTGGCGCATATCTATTTCTGGGCGCTGCAATTCATGGCCAGCACGATGGCGGTTTCAGTCGGATATTCCGGCTCGCCTGCCGATGCCATCACCGAAAGCGAACCGCAGGCGACACTTGCCACCATCGTCACCTTCAGCGCACTGTTCCTGTTCTTCATTACCGATATGCATCTGGAAATCTTCCGGGCGCTGCTCAATTCCTATGTGGCCATTCCGGTTGACGGGCAGTTCCGCCCCGATGCGGCGATGATCGATTTCACCGATGCGCTTTCGGCGGCTTTTCTGGCAACACTGCGTATTGCAGCGCCGTTCATCGTTTTTGCGATTCTCGTCAACTTCGCCATCGGTCTGGTGAACAAGCTGACGCCGACCATACCGGTTTACTTCGTATCGATGCCATTCGTGCTGGGGGGAGGGCTGCTGGTGGTCTATTTCATCCTGCCGGAACTCCTGCGCTTCTTCACCAACGAAACTGCGACGCAGCTTCGCGAGCTGTTTTAGGGGTGGCCATGACGAATCCACGCAATCTGAAAAAGCTGATTGAACTGCAAAAACTCGGAAGCGCCCGGCTGGAACAGGCTCTTGCCGCAGCCAATGCACGCAAGGACGCGCTGGATGAGGAGCGGGAGGCGCTCATCGCCATGCAGAATCGCCGCTATGATGGCGATACGCTCGATATCGATCCATCGCTGCTCATCAAGCGTCTTGGAACCAATGCCGCCGAATCGCAGCAGCTCGGGCAGCGTCTCGAATCACAGCGCAAAGCACTTTTGCAGGAACAAAGACGTGTCGGGTTGCTGGAAGAGCGGCTGACGGATGCTGAAAATGATCGCGAACGGCGCGAACTTTCCAGCCTGATCGAGGAATTTATTAGCCGGAAAACGACAAATCGCTCGCAAAACCCTGATTGAGCGCAAAATCGAGGCTGAACGCACGCACAAGTTTCAGTCAAGTTTGACCCATTATGGTGCAAGTAACAAAGCGCATCCCAAAAAGTGCGAAGCGATTTTTGGACAAGATGCGCGCAAGGACGATCAGAACGCGTCCCAAAAAGTGCGAAGCGGTTTTTGGATAGGATGCGCGGCAGAATTAGCCCTTAGAGCGTCGATCTGATGCAATCAGATCGAAACGCGCTCTAAAAGAAGGAAGAGATGCATGGCGATCAACCCGCCGTCAGATTTGGTGATGGACGTGGCGCGTGCCGCCGATCCGCAAGCCTATCGCATGGCGGCGGAACGGCTGAGAGCGCCGTCCGCATCCGGGACCATGGTGGCATCCACTGGGGCAGCCACAATGGCGGCACCCGCCGCCGGTGGTGGACTGACGCGGGATAATTTCGCCAGCTTTTCCGACAGCCTTGCGGCTGGGGTCAGCGTGCGACCGGATGCGCAGAATGCGGCCAGTCCGGCTTATCGCAAGTTCGAGGCCTTCATGCTGCAATCCTTCGTGCAGTCGATGTTCACCAGTGACACGACGGCGACCTTCGGGAAGGGGATTGCCGGTGAATACTGGAAGTCCATGATGGCGGAAGCCATGGCAAACAAGATGGCGGATGGCGGCGGTGTCGGCATTGCCAAGTTGCTTGAGGAACAGGCGGCGCGCAACGGGCGGGCAGACGCGCCGACGACGATAGCGTTAGGAGACGTGATCAATAATCTGGGAGAAAGTGTGGGCCAGAACGGCGTATCGAAGGACATTGTGCATGGCTTCGAACGCAAGCTCATTCAAAAGCAACTCGACAACAACAGCGATACGGACAGCGCGCGCGGCTGATTGGCCCGCAACCATAGCGTCCGCCATGCTTCATAATTGAGGACCCCTAAATGACCGAGACAAACTCTGAAAACAGCCTGCCGCCAGAGGATTCGCAAATCGTCACTGTCACGAGCGAACCGGGTCAGGCGCTGGCAGAGGAACCGGCCGAGAACCCCACATTGAAGCCGGTCGTGCGGGCAATCCAACGTCTGGAAGATGTCATCGATACTGAAACGCGTCTTCTTCTGGAGGGCGGCAATCCGGATCTGGCGGAAATCAACTCCCGCAAGAGCCGTGGGCTTTATGATTTCAACAAGGCGATCAAGAAAGCGGCCAGTGCTGCCGAACCGGCGACGATGAAGCGGCTTCAGCCGCTGCTCGACAGCCTGAAGCAGAAGCTCGAGAAGAATTGCGAAGCGCTGCAGCTGCATCTGCGGGCCGTCGGTGAGTTGGCTGATCTCATTCGCGGTGCGCTGGAAACGCAGGAAGCGGACGGCACGTACAGCATGCAGAGTGTGAGGCTCGGTCACGCACGATGATCCGCATCATTGCCATCGGTCTGTGGATTTGTGCCGTCGCTTTCGGCTCGCTTTTCCTGGCGGTTCGCCAGAACGTCTCATCTTCGGGTGAGGCGCAGGCGGCGACCAGTGGATTTGGCGGCGTGGATTACGTCAAGACAGATGTGATGAGCGTGCCGATCATCTCGAATGGCGGCGTCGCCGGTTATGTGGTGACGCAGCTTGTCTATACGGTCGATTCGAACATTCGCAAGAAGCTGACCGTGCCGCTCGAATTCTTCATCAACGATGAGATATTCCGTAAATTCTATGGCAGCTATTCGGATACGAAAGAGGTTGAGAAGGTGAGTTTCGAGGACGTTCGTGCCTCGATCATCACCGATCTCAATGCGCGGTTCCCCGAGCCGGTCATCAAGGACCTTCTGGTCGAGCAGTTCAACTATATTTCAGCGGAAGAAATCCGTGCCATGAACATGCGCGGCACGCCGACACCGACGGCACCGGCCAAGCAGTCAGAGAAGCAGGCCAACGCAGAGCCTGTCAGTCACAGCGAATAGTATTTTCCTGCAAGCTGGGCGAGGCGCTCGTCGTCGAGCGGTGCGACGGCCGGGTCGGATACAAGCTCCACACCCATTTCACGACCATCCCGCCAGGCCACGCGGGCCAGAAGCGCGCGTCCGTAATAATCGTCAAACAGCCAGAAGCGTTCGGGCAGGGTCGGGACTTCGACAGTTCTCAGCTTGGCGCCATGGGGCGCGATATCGCTGAACTGGCATTCGATGATGAAACGCCCATCGAGCCCCACGATCTTTCCGGAGCGCAGCCTTGTACGCTGTCTCTCTTCCCTACGACGTTCATGGGATGGCTTAACCCGTGCCATATCAAAATCTTACCTGCTATTCCCCTGAGACTAATCTAGCAGGTTTCGATTGCCGATGCGTTACTTTTTAAACCGGGATTTTGCGGACATGGTTACCTTGAACAGGTTCCTGTTTGTCAGTGCTCGCCACAGGCTTCGCAGAGGCCGCGCAGCTCCAGTGTCGTCTTGCGCGACTTGAAACCGTTCTGAAGGCTCCAGGCGCTGACAAGGTTCTCGATCGCCGCGTCGGAGAATTCCGTCACCTGACCGCATTTCTCGCAAATCGCGAAAGCCACCAGACCCTGCTGATGGCATTGCGGGTGCGCGCAGGCAACGAAGGCGTTGAGGCTTTCAAGGCGATGAATCATCCCGTAATCGAGCAGCTTTTCCAGTGCGCGATAGACCTGCAACGGCGCGCGGAAACCGTCGTCACGCAACTGGTCGAGGATCGTATAGGCGCTGAGTGGGCCTTCCGCTTTGGACAAAACGTCGAAAACCAGTGTCTGATTGCGGGTGAGGTCCTGCGGGGCGTGATGATGGTGATGCGTGCTCATTGTCCAGCGATCCGTTTCGGTGATGCCTGTTCCCTCTTATGTAGGGGTAGCAGGCTCAAAATGAAAATGGCAAGCGCCGCGACCACGATTGAAGGGCCGGATGGCGTGTCGAAATGAATGGAACCATAAAGTCCGCCGATAACCCCCGCAGCACCGATCAGTGAGGCCAGAATGGCCATCTGTTCGGGTGTGGAGGAAAAGCGGCGTGCCGTCGCTGCCGGAATGATCAGCAGCGAGGTGATCAATAGAATTCCGACGATCTTCATCGCAATGGCGATGACGATGGCCAGAAGCAGCATGAAAACAATGCGCGACAGGGCGGGGTTCATGCCTTCGGCGCGGGCAATATCCTCGCTGACGGTGGCAGCAAGGAAAGGACGCCACAACCAGGCCAGAACCGCCAGCACAAACACCCCGCCGCCATAGATGAAGGCGATATCCATTCGCGAGACAGCCAGAATATCGCCGAACAGGAACGACAGCAGGTCGACGCGCACCCATGTCATGAAGGCAACGAGGACGAGGCCAAGCGACAGCGTGGCATGGGACAGGATGCCGAGCAACGAATCCGCCGACAATGTGTGTCGGCGCTGCAAGAGCAGCAGAATGGCTGAAATCGCCACGGCAACGGCGAACACGCCGATCATCATATTGATGTCGAAAATGAGCGCCAGCGCCACGCCGAGCAGGGCGGAATGCGCCATGGTATCGCCGAAATAGGCCATGCGCCGCCAGACGATGAAGCAGCCGAGCGGTCCGGTCGTGAGCGCAAGCCCGACACCGGCGATGATGGCGCGGGTGAAGAAATCGTCAAGCACGCGGCGCGCTCCCTTCGTGATGATGATGTTCATGATCATGCCCGTGTTCATGGTCATGATGATGGCCGTCATCGGCGTGGCAGTGATCCGTCACGGAACCGTCGGCATGAAGCACGCGCCCGTCCGGCAGATGCGTGTGATCGTGATGATGCTCATAAACGGCAAGCGGTCCGACGGCCCGGCTGCCAAACAGCCGCATATATTCAGGGCTCGCCGTCACATCGCGCGGCGTCCCGCTGCAGCATACATGCCCGTTGAGGCAGATGACGCGGTCGGTCGCCGCCATGACCAGATGCAGGTCGTGCGAAATCAGCAGCACGCCGCAGCCTGTGTCGTCGCGCAGTTTCGCAATCAGTTCGTACAATGCAGCTTCGCCGGAAAAGTCGACGCCCTGCACCGGTTCGTCCAGCACCATGAGGTCCGGTTTGCGCGCGAGTGCGCGCGCCATCAGCGCACGCTGGAACTCGCCGCCTGACAGATTCGCGATTTCCGCCTTGGCCAGATGCGGAATGCCCACCACTTCCAAGGCCGTCTCGGTATCCTTGCGCGAGAGGGGCCCCGTCAGGGTCATCAAGCGCTCGACCGAAAGCGGCAACGTGCGGTCGATATTGATCTTTTGCGGCACATAGCCGATGCGCAGGCCCGGCGCGTGGATCACGCTGCCTTCGTCTGGTTTCAGGATGCGCAGCGCCATCTTGGCGGCGGTACTCTTGCCCGCGCCATTCGGACCGATCAGGGTGACGATCTCCCCGCGCTCAACACTCAGGTCGACATTGCGCACGAGCCAGCGCCCGTCGCGATGGACGCCGGCATCTTTCAGTTCAATCAATGTTTCCCGCGCTTTTTCGGCGGGGAGGGCGGTCTTCCTGCTCATTTATTCCGGGCTTTCAATGCCTGTATGTTCGTGTCCCACGCACGGATCATCCGCCGATTCGAAATTTTTCCCAGCGTCTTTTTCCGTTGCCGCTCTATTGCGCAACCGCCGCTGTGATTTTTCCAAAATGGGGGTTGCCTCACCTTATGACAGACGTTATAGCATAACGCAACTGACGTAATAAAATAACATATCACAAGAATGTGGTGCCCCTCCCCAATCGTACAAGAGAGAGACTATGAAACATCTCCGCTCCCTCCTCCTAGCCTCGGCATTTCTGGCTAGTACGGCAAATGTCTCACTTGCGGCAGAACGCGACGGCGTCGTGGTCTCGATCAAACCGCTCCATTCCATTGTTTCCGCAGTCATGCAGGGTGTGGGCGAGCCGAAACTGATCGTTCAGGGTGCGGGTTCCGAACATGTCTACAGCCTGAAACCCTCCGATGCCGAAGCAATCGAGCACGCCAAGGTGATTTTCTGGGCTGGGCCGTCGATGGAAACCTTCCTCGACAAGCCCATCGATACACTTGGCGATGGCGCAAAGGTTGTCGCTCTTGGTGAAGCGGATGGCCTGACCAAGCTGAAGTTCCGTGAAGGTGGTCCGTTCGAAGCGCATGACCATGGCCATGAAGGTCACAACCATGGTGCCGAAGGTCATGACCATGCTCACGATGACAAGAAGGATGCCGCCGATGCCGACAAGGGGCACAATCATGCCGCCGAAGCATCGGAAAGCGGGCATGACCATCACCATGGTCACAGTGAATATGATCTGCATTTCTGGCTCGACCCGCAAAACGGAAAGGTTCTGGCGGCGGATATCGCCAAGACGCTCGGCGAAAGCGACCCCGAACACGCTGCGCAATATGAAAAGAACGCCAAGGACTATGGCGAGAAGATTGACGCGCTGACCAAGGAAGTCGCCAGCGAACTGGAGCCGGTAAAGGACAAGCCGTTTATCGTCTTCCATGATGCCTACCAGTATTTCGAAAATCGTTTCGGTGTGAAGGCGGCCGGATCGATCACGGTCAGCCCGGAAAAAGCGCCGGGTGCCGCGCGCATCAAGGAAATTCACGAGAAGATCAAATTGCTTGGCGCAACCTGCGTGTTCTCCGAACCGCAGTTCGAACCGAAGCTGGTGAATACAGTTATCGAAGGAACGGATGCCAGGACAGGCGTTCTCGATCCGCTGGGGGCAGAACTGAAGGATGGTCCGGATCTCTATCCGCAGCTCATTCGCAATCTGGCGGATTCGTTGAAGGACTGTCTGTCGAAATAGGGCCAACAGCTGCGACCGCGCCCTCGCCAGGTGCACGCCCATAACTTGGTAGCGGTCGCAACGGTGCCGGGCTGGACCCTGCTTTAACTTACGGGCAGCCCGGCACTAGAGCATTTCATGTTTTAATTGAATCATTGGAAATGCTCTATCTGTTTGTTTTTAAGCATGTCTTTATCCCGAAACCGGTTCCCACTTTCGGGAGACATGCTCTAATGAGTGCGCATCGACCTGATTGAAGCGGATCGAAACTTGCATTTCGACACTCAAAGGCGGCTCAGGCCGCCTATTTTCACCACTAAATCTGTTATGATATAACATTAAGGAGAAGAGAATGCGTAGCTTTGTGAAGGCGCTTCAGGCTGGTGCCGTTTTGACTTTTCTTGCTCCCGCAATCGCGGGTGCTCATGGAATCTGGATTGCAGAACGTCACGGAACGCAGGCGGTTGTTTACGGTCACGGCGCAAGCGATGAGGCCTATGACCCGCAGAAGCTCAAGACGGTTACGGCCAAGAATGGAGAGGGCAAGGATGTCGCCGTCGAGATCAAACGACAGGAAGATCATGCCCTGCTGAGCGTGCCCAAGGATGCAGTCGTGGTCAGCGGCACATTCGACAATGGTTTCTGGGCCGAGGGTCCGGACGGCAAGTGGGTCAACAAGCCGAAATCGGAAGTGCCGGGCGCAAAACAGTCCAGCCAGAGTCAGAAATTTGCTGTCGCCATTCTGGATCATCTGCGCAAAAAGCCAGAAGCCCAGGGTTTGCCTTTCGAAATCGTTCCGTTGATGGACCCGACAATATTAGAGGCGGGCAACGAGCTTCCCGTGCAGGTTCTGTTTGACGGAAAGCCGGTGGAAGGCGTCGAGGTCACGGCGGATTATGTCAATGACAGTCACGCAGCGCCGGTGAAAACCGACGCGGAAGGCATCGCCAGGATCAATATCCGCAACGCGGGTCTCAATGTCGTTGGGGCGGGCTATTCCAGGCCGCTGTCTGATTCAAAGGAAGCTGACAAGCTCAGCTATTTCACCACGCTGACCTTCAACCTCGATCACCACCATCACGATTGATTCTACCCAGTTTGATGAGGAACGGAGTCATGAGAAAGAGACTGCCCGTTACGGTCTTGTCCGGTTTTCTCGGGGCCGGAAAGACGACACTGCTCAATCACGTGCTCAATAATCGCGAGAACCGCCGCGTCGCGGTGATCGTCAATGATATGAGTGAAGTGAATATAGATGCCGCCCTCGTTCGTGAGGGCGGCGCCAATCTCTCCCGCACGGATGAACAGCTGGTCGAAATGACCAATGGCTGCATCTGCTGCACGTTGCGCGATGATCTCCTGAAGGAGGTTTCACAACTGGCAGCTCAGGGACGCTTCGATTATCTGCTGATCGAATCGACCGGCATAGCCGAGCCACTGCCGGTTGCCGCCACGTTCGAGTTTCGCGACGAGAAGGGCAACAGTCTTTCGGACGTCGCTAGGCTCGATACGATGGTGACAGTTGTTGATGCCGCCAATCTGCTGAAGGATTATGCATCGAGCGATTTTCTGCGCGATCGCGGCGAATCCCTTGGTGAAGATGACGAGCGCTCGCTTGTCGATCTTCTGGTTGAACAGATCGAGTTCGCCGATGTCGTCGTGCTGAACAAGATATCGACCGCTTCAAAAGAGGAGCGCGATCTGGCGCACAAGGTCATCCGCTCGCTCAATCCCGATGCCCGCATCGAGGAGGTCGATTTCGGTGAAGTGTCGCTCGACGCCATACTGGACACGAAGCTTTTCGACTTCAACAAGGCGCATGAGCATCCGCTCTGGTACAAGGAGTTGCATGGCTTTGCCTCGCATACGCCCGAGACCGAGGAGTATGGCGTTCGCTCCTTTGTCTATCGTGCGCGACGTCCCTTCGATCCTGAACGGTTTCAATCGTTCATCGACAAGGGCTGGCCGGGTGTCGTGCGGGCGAAAGGCTTCTTCTGGCTTGCCACCCGTCCGGATTTTGTCGGTGAAATCAGTCAGGCGGGCGCGTTGGTCCGCACCGGAAAAAGGGGGCGCTGGTGGTCATCCGTGCCGAAGCAATACTGGCCGGCGGAACCCGAATGGCAGCGCGCCATGGAGCCATATTTTCATAAGGTGTGGGGCGATCGGCGTCAGGAGATTGTGTTCATCGGTGTCGATCCGATGCAGGAAGATGCGCTCATCGATGAGCTGGATCAATGTCTTCTTGAGGAAGAAGACTTCGTGCCAGAGCGCTGGTCGGGGCTGAACGATCCGTTCCCGAACTGGTCGGCCGCCGCGGCTTGAGGCCTATTCTGACAGTGAGGCTATATCCAGGGCCTTGCTGTCGGCTAGCGTCCGATGATCCAGAACGCTGGCGATGGCTTCGCGCACATCGAGCATCATATGGCGCACCTCGCATTCGTCCTCATCGCAATCGTCACATGGGCGATAGTCTGTCTTGCTGGCGCAGGCGATGGGGGCAAGCGCGCCGTCGAGCGCGCGGATGATATTGCCGATGGCAATCTCGTGGGCCGGGCGGGCCAGACAGAAGCCACCGCCTTTGCCCTTGCGACTAAGAACGAAGCCGGCATTGCGAAGTTCGGTAAAAATATTGTCGAGAAACTTGCGCGGTATATGGTGCTTCTCGGCGATTTCGCTGGCCGAAACCAGCTGTCCATCTGTAACGCCCGCCAGATGCACCATGGCTTTCAGGCCATATTTGCCCTTTTTAGTCAGCATGCCACCCCTGTGGAGCATTTCCTCTGGGAACGGAAACCGGTTTCCGTCCGGAAATGCATGAAAAGAATACGCCACACACGCCGCCAGCGTGAGCTGGCACCGTTTCGCAAGATCAGGCCGAATATCTGTGAGTGCCTGTATATAAGAAGTTAGGGGGTAAACCCCGCCGCGACAAGTCTTTTTGCCGCTACAGCATCGGCCCGAAAATCGGAATCGATTTTGGAATGCACGATGCGTGACTTCTATAGTGTGGAACATCCGCGATGGCGCATGGCGTTCACGCGGCTAATCTCGTCCGTTGGCCAGCAAGGCGAGCGATAATGCTCCCTGCAACGCATCGCCAAGCGCGGGCCGAAAGCGCTCCCGATGCGGTAGAAATGGCAGGGCTGCATAGGATGAGGCGAGGCCTCCCGTCAGGCTGAACCGGCCAAGCGTTTCTATACCGAGCCGATCCAGACCGCGGGCAATATAAGAGCAGGCGCGTTGCAGGATCGAAAGGCCGGGCGCATCGCCCTTATGCGCATAGTCGAAAACGATAGGAGCGAAGGCGGCATAGTCTGCAGCCGTCGCCGTGCGCGAAAAGGTTATGATCTGGCGAAGTTCGCCGCCGAACCGTGCCAGCACGGCATCGGCAAGTTCCGTGTGCTCCGCCATGCCGTCCAGAGCAAGCAGCGTTTCTTCAAGAAGTTCACGACCAAGCCGCGCGCCGCCCGCATGATCGCTCAACATGAAGCCGCGCCCGCCGATAATCTCGAAGGCGTCTTCTTCTCTTTTGACGAACACCGAGCCGGTGCCGAGAATAACGATGGCGCCGTCTTTCTGACCGAGCGCACCTTGCAGGGCGGTAACAGCGTCGGAAACGATCTTCACCTTGCCGAAGGGCAGGCTCTGTTCCACGCGATCCTTGTCCGGGAGCGAGTTTGCGCCTGCGAGCCCGAGCACGGCGCAGGTCTCATTCAATATAGAGACATCCAGTCCTGCATCGTGCACGGCCAGCGTCGCTGCGCGCATGATATTATCCAGAGCCGTCGCCGGATCTGCACCAATATTGGCAGGGCCGCTCGTGCTTCGGCCTATGGGGTCACCATTGCTGTCGGCAAGCAGCGCCCGGCATCCGGTGCCGCCGCCATCGACGGCCAGAATATAAGGCATAGGCTTCATGCTCATTCATCCAATTGTCACGGTAACTGTCATGGAATCGTCGCAACCGTGCGAATCGCCGGTTTTTCCCAGTTGAAATTTGGTTAAAAAGGACCATATTGGCTGTGGAAAGAAAATTCCTTCTTTTTTACGAAACTGCGTTGACAGTTTGGAATGATGGGGTCTATATGGCGCCACAACGAGGGCGGCGACGCTGCTAGCGGCAGGTTGGTTCGTCCCTTGGGTTGGTTGAAAGTGTTTGACGGCGACG